>CAVSHN010000013.1:0-56624 GCA_963727755.1 uncultured Chloroflexia bacterium | reverse complement strand
TATCCAGAACGAGACAAATATGGACAGGCCATATGTGATGTCTGGTTCCTGCTTCGACGAGAGAAGTTTCACTTGTTGGTTAGACAAGCCAGAGCTTCTCTCTCCACAGGCGTTGCGTTCCCGTGTAACTCACGGTACGTTTAGCGGCAGCACTGATCGACTTAAATTCAGCTCGGTTTAGTAAGATTCTTGGCCGCATTATAATCTCTATCTGCGACATATCCACATCTCTCACAGACAAAGACACGGTCTTCTAGTGTTTGATCTTCATCTACCCATCCACAACAAGAACAAGTTTTTGAGGACGGGAACCACCTGCTCACAGTATTAACCGTTGAGCCTACTTCTCAGCTTTGTAGGTGATCTGACGCTTAAACTCTGTACATGCCTACATCGCCAACGGCACGGCTCATTTTGCGGTTAGCCATCATGCCCAAGACATTCAAATCCTCAAGCACAATTATGCTAGGCTTGGTTTTCGCTATAGCATTTGTCGCTTGATGGAGAGCATTAGCACGAACACAGGCAATTCTTGCGTCCGACGAGCAAGACGACGAACAGCTTTTTTTCGGTTCTTGCTACCTTTTTCTCTTTACGTGATACGCGCCTACCAAGTCTGGCAAGCTTCTTCAGTTCTTGCGCAAGGCTTTCGGGTTTTCGAACGCCTCTGCTTCAGAAGTGGTTGCAAGCGTTTTGATGCCTAAATCGACACCTAACACACAACCCGTCGCGAGAACAGGATCAGCTACTTCTTCCTCAACCTGGACGGAAACAAACCAGCGCCCAGCTTTCTCAGAGATTGTAGCAGACAAAATATGCACATCAGAAGTTGGAATGTAGTTAGCTTCCTTGAGTTTCAACAATTCCAGTCTCGGCAGTCGAATATGCTTCTCGTACACATGGATTACTCCTGTTAAACGAAAAGCTTCCAATGCCTTTCTTCTTTGTCTTGAACTTAGGATAGCCAAGCTTCCTTTATGTTTCCCTTGCTTCTTCTTTTTACATTGTTGAAGAAGTTTTTGAATGCTTTCTCCAGATTGCGCAAAGCTTCTTGTGGAGCGCATTTTGAGACATCGTACATCCAAGGGAAATCTGTCTTCTTCTTAGCATTCAGCTCTTTGTGCAAATCGATGGCTGTTGGACTTTTGCGGCCAGCTGCATATTCCTCTTGATAACGGCGGAGCCCCCAATTATATGCAAAGCGTGTAGTACCAGCATGCTGAAGACAAGCAGTAATTTGAGCCTTATTCAAGTCTAGTTCTGTTTTATAGCCTCTAGTGATCTTCACTGCTCTTCTCTGCTTTCTTCAGTTTTGTCTACTATCTCTTCCAGTATTTCAAGCATGGTTTTGCGCTTAAGCGCTGCTAAGATTTTCAGTTTCTCTTGCGTCTGTTTCCAGACTTTGAGCGATGTGATTTGTTTGTTCTCCATATGGAGGATTGTATCACATCTCTCCATAAAGGTTGAGTCCATAGATGGCTACGAAAGGCAACAAATGTCCTTGGAATCAGAAATGAATGTGACAACCCCTCCTCTGGTCAAAGGCACAAATGGCAAGAGTACCGCTTCCCCTCGACCAAAAATCTCTTCTGGCAAAAAATCTGCCATTTCGATTACGATATAATAGATATATGCGCATGTCTAGTATATTAGGACCGAAGTTTGTGCAAAATAATCTTTTTTGTTCACATCAATTGTTTAATCTTTGCAATTAATTCAGTTGTTGAGTGATGTGGTAAATACGGTATAAGACGAATGATCCCTCCATAAGCCTGCACATGCTTAGCTTCAGGGAGACGTGTCATATCCGGCACACCATCCTGCGCTCCAGCATAATCGCCGCCTTTGACATAGATCGTTGGCTGCAATAGATCGATCAGTGGACCAGCCGTTGGCTCATCAAAGATTGTGACATAATCAATACAGGACAGCGCAGCCAGAATTTCCGCCCGTTCCTGCTCTGGCACCAACGGTCTCCCTAGTCCCTTCAGTTTACGCACACTCTCATCACTATTCAAACCCATTATCAGAAAATTACCCAGGCGACGTGCTTGCTCTAAATAACGTATATGTCCCAAATGTAACAAGTCAAAGCAGCCGTTGGTAAAGACTCCACGTTCACCTGTTTGCTGCCTATGATGCACTTCTATGGCTAATTGCTCGCAGCTCAATATTTTCTGCTGAGTAATATCTTGTAGATTATTCATGTATAACACTCATTATCTCTTCTGGCGTATTGCTGGCACAGCCTAATCGCCGCACGACGAGAGCAGCAGCGACATTGGCAAGATAAGCCGCTTCGGCCATGCTAGCTCCGGCGGTTAGTGCTAAGGTAAAGGTTGCCGCGACCGTATCACCAGCGCCATTTGTATCAACGACCTCACTGGCATATGGTAGATGGTAAATGGGAAAATGGCGGGATGGCTTGCCCGCTTCAAATAGACTCATGCCCTCGCTACCACGCGTGATAAGCACTCCCTGGGCATGACTCCTACGCAGTAGGAGTTGACCAGCCTCCTCCAGATCAGCCTGAGTACGGACAGTCATACCCAACGTCAACTCTGCCTCTGGCTGATTTGGCGTCAGAGCTGTAACACCCTGAAAACGAAATAGCGAACCATGTGAGTCAACCACAATGATCTTATTCGATGCATGAGCAGCTGCAAGACATGTTTCAATAATGTCAGAACTGATAACGCCGTTTTCATAGTCAGAGAGAACAACGGCATCCACATCTGGCACCATCTGTTCGATGTAATTGATAATCTGTCCCTTAATGGGCTCGCCTACCTCAGAATTATCTACACGGTCAATACGCACTACATGCTGCTGCACGATCTGTGACGACCCAGCCATCACGCGTGTTTTCGTAGAAGTTGGACGAGTCTTGTCAGTAATCAAACCTTCCTGGCACATCTGCAAGCCGTCAATAGCTTGCCTCAGTTTCTGGCCCGCGATATCGTAACCAACTACACCTGCGAGGAAGACCTCAGCACTTAACGAGCGAGCATTAACTCCCACATTTGTGGCACCACCTGGAATAATCCGTTCTTGATCCAATTCGAGAATGAGGACAGGCGCTTCGCGAGAGATACGTGTCGGACGACCGATCAGATACTCATCAGCGACCATATCACCAATTACCAGTACGCGTTTGCCCTTAAATAACTGGATCAGAGAACGCAAACGCACAGGTTGCAGATGAGAATCCCTAGATCTCATAAGCTTTGCGCCCTTTCACAACAACTTTGATGGCAAATTTTGGCAACGCCAGCATGCGACGCCAGCGCCATGGCTCACGATAGAGCCGATAGAGCCATTCTAAACCTAACTTTTGCATCATCCTGGGTGCACGCTGTTGACGACCCACAAGAAAATCAAAAGATCCACCAACACCCATAGCAACAGCTATGGGCAAGCGGGCCAAGTTGCGCCTGATCCACAAATCCTGCACAGGCGCACCATATGCCACACATAGTACATCGGCCTGTGCTCTACAAATACGCTCGATAATCTCGTCATCTTCCGCAAGAGCAGGTGATCCAGCATAAGTGCCAGCGATCTGCAATCCAGGTGCTAGTGCCTGCAAACGCTCACCTGCGGCTTCCGCCACTCCGGGAGCCGCACCCAGCAGATACAAACGATATCCCTTTATTGCAGCGCGTCTGGCAAGTTCGACCAGGATATCTACACCCGTTACACGTTCTGGCGTAGGCTTGCCAAGATAGCGTGCCGCCCAGACCACACCAATGCCATCAGGCATCACCACCGCAGACTCATTGATACACTGGCGAAAGGCAGGATCGCGCTGTGCAGCCATGACAAACTCAGGATTGACAGTAATAAGTTGCTGGCATGAAGTTTGTCCCTGGCTAGCACGATACCGTTCAATCAGGGAATCAATACGATCGAGGACTTGTTGCTGAGTTACACGATCTACACGTACTCCCAGCACATAGACCGAGGGTGGTTGTTCAACGAGAGAGACATTCAACACGTTCACCATACATTTACCACGGTATTATTTCTGTTTCCACGTTGGAAATAATCAAATCTGGACGCGTCTCTTCGATATAGGTTCGTACACGCTCCAGCACTTCGCTCGCATGTTGACGGCTATTGCTGACACAACTCATGCCGAGAGTTGCAATCTGCCAGAGATCATTGTTCGCTACCTCAGCAATTGCAATCTCAAACTGGTTATGCACACGAGCGATAAGAGATTTGACGATTTGCCGCTTTTCCTTCAAAGAGTGACTCTGCGGCAAATGCAGAGTAATTTGACAGACGCCAATAACCATGCATCGATTATAACATACAAACTCGACGCCTACGGCTAACTCTGATACAATTTCCTACTGGAGATAAGCAACTTTTAAAGCGCATTGAACACCAGCGTCAACCAATGTTGCCTCTACTTCTAGATGAGTATAACACAAAGGACTAATAGTTGTGTCTACATCACAAGATCCTACGCCACCAGAAAATAACGATATTAACTCTAGTGAAGAGGCACAGATTCCTGCTGCCGAGCAAGAGCAATCTAGCACAGAGGAGCCAACTCAAGTATCACCAGAAGCACAAGATGAGACAAATGGTGGCCCACTCGGTTGTTGCCTCGGCGTCATGGTTGGACTGCTGCTAAGCCTGAGTGTAGCCATCATCAGCCGCTTTTATGCAGATCAGCTGGCACAAGCTCTGGGAGGATCTTTAAGTGTCGTCATTCGTATTCTAATGAGCATAGTCGCTTTGATTGCAGTAGTCATTTGTGGCAAATTCGGGTGGAAATTCGGTAAAAAGCTTTATCGAGTATATGGTCCACCTGAGAGCCTTTCATAACTACATATCCCTCTATTGCAATGGCTGCAGTGCTTTCAAGTGAAGTGCAGGCAACTTCGCCACAAAAAAGCCATTGACTTTAGCGAACAAACTAGTTGTTACAGCCTGATTGTAGAAATCGTGCCACTTTTGGAACGTGAGAAAACTGATATGTAAATCTTGCCAATTTATTCCCTGAAAAATGACTGAACCACTCTCAATCCCACTCTGCACTGTACTAAGGAAGGTTCCTAGCACAAACAATAGCAGTAACCAGAGCAGCCATGCCTCCACAAAACCAAACACGCCCCCCAGCAATAAATCTAACTGACCAAACAGTGGGATAAATTTCATAGTTTTGCGTACTACACTGCCAATAATATGCAATATTAGCACAGTTCCTAAGAAAAGTGCGACATATGCAATAACTGGTGTAGCAGGGAAGCCTTTAGCAGCTAATAATACTACAAGCTGAGGGCCAAAGAGATATGCGACAATAAAAGCAACAGGAATCGATACTATATTAATAAGACTAAAAAGTGCTCCGTTTCGCAAGCCATTGAGAACCAGAAGCACAACGGTAACGACGAAGAGGATATCTATCCAATCCCAGTTCATAATTTCCCTCCTTAAGACAGATAAATCGAAGTGTATGGGTATCAAGATGAGACTATCTATCATGTAGAAACGAGGAAGGGGGAATGGGTGTAACATAGGGAGTGTGAAGTAGGTCACAGAGTTGAGAAATTCAGCCATGCGTCAAGTGGATTTGACGCATGGCTTAGATTTAACTCATTTGCCTTGATGCACCATTATGGTGGTTGCTATTTACAGAGGGGTTGGCGGAAGTGTTGAACCATATTGGCCACAAAAACGAAGTCGTGCAAGTAGGCTTAACCTTTTCGATAACCATCTAGGATAGAAGTGCTATGGCTGGTCCCCAGTCGTGTTATAATGCGGCAGGGGATTTCCGCTTTTGACTCTCAAAGGCGGAAAAGAGATTTTGGAAGAGTGCACTATTTTTGTATTTGTTGGGAAGGTGGATAGATAGCACTATGCTTATCACATGTATTGAGTTGGAGAATATCAAAAGTTATCGTCACATCGTTATCGATTTCCGGCGGGGTACAACTGCCATCAGCGGCTCAAATGGGGCTGGAAAAACAACTGTTGTCGAGGCCATCGGTTATGCCCTTTTCGGCTATCTGCCCTATAGCCAGGATCAGTTTGTGCGCGAAGGCGAGAAACATGGCAAAGTTATCGTGCATCTGATTGGCAGCGACGAACGACCCTATACCGTTGAACGACGCTGTGGCTCCGGTGCTCGCTGGCTACTCTACGATCAAGAGGCCAATTTGCGCCTTGAGCAGCGTGCCGATGTACTAGACCGATTGCATGACCTTTTCGGCATCGATCGCGAACGCCCACTCGACTCACTCTTCCGTGACGCACTTGGCGTTCCTCAGGGCACGTTTACCGCTATTTTCCTGGAACCCACCAGTAAGCGCAAGCAGACCTTTGATGCTTTACTCCAAATTGAGGATTATAAAACCGCCGCCGATAACCTATTGGATACACAAAAGTATTATAAAGAGCAGATGCTCGAACAGAAAGGACGTATTGAGCAACTTGCCTTTGAGACTAGCAAACTAGAAGATAACCGCAATGAACTCAAGATGATCCGCCAACTTGACGAGGGGCAGAAAGCACAAAATGTGGCTTGGAGTCAGCAACTGAACCAATATGAAGAGCGCGAAGGTAAACTCAGTGAGCAATGGACCCAACTAACGCAGCTAAAGCAGCAGTTTGAGGCCAGCCAAATAATGTATGGGAATACTAACACTATCTTACATGAACGCGAACACCAGCTTCAAACAGCCCGTAACGCTCATCAGGCTGTCATAGAGCACCAGGAAAATTACACAGTCTATCTTCAGGCACAAGAGATCTTAACACGCTTGCGTCGCGATGATCAGCAGCGCAACACTCTGCTCCAGCAACGTGCTGAACAAAAGAATATACTGGCAAAAATTGAGACCCAAGTCCATAATTGGCAGGAACGTCTAGCTGAGGTTGCCAACGCACGCCAGAAAATTGTTGAACTTGTACCCCTTGTTGACCAACAAACAGAACTTGAGAAGAAACGCGATGAGGCTATGCAACAAGTGGCACGCTACAAACAGATTGTAGATGAAGGCAAACGTTTGAATAGGCAGCTCACCAAGTGTGTAGAAGACCAGGAGAAATGCCAGCGCTGCATTGCCGAAATAGAGCCCCTCAAGCCCATTGCGGATCTTTTACAGGAACGCAATGAAGCTCTAGTCCAGTTGCGCATCCAGAGCACAGGAACGCAGTAGTATCCAGCGCCAACTGCAGGAAAAGTGCAATACCCTACGCGGCAAACAACAGGAATACAATCAGGATGCAGAGAAGTTACGCAAGGCAGAGCGTCACGTCGAGGCTATAGAAGAACACCGCCAGGAAGCAGAAGAGATGCCTGGATTGCAAGAACAATATGAGCAGCTTGCCGCGCAATTGCATCGTCTCGAAGGCAATATCGAGGGCTATGTCAAATCGCGACTACAGTCAGCAGGCGGTCAGTGTCCACTCCTCAACGAGACTTGCCTCAACATCAAGCTGCGCGGCATTGCCAGTCTGGAATCCTACTTTGATGGATTACTGAGCACTGAACATGCCCAGGTCAAGCTGCTACACCAGCAGCAAACAACAATTAGTGACCGGATGGGTCAGATCAAAAAGTATGCCGATGCACTCAATAAAATCGCTCAGTATATCGAAAGGCGTGACACGCTGGCCGAACAATTGGAGCGCCACACGACCGAGATAACTCGCCTTGAGAGCGACATAGCACGTTTGACGCAAGATCTAGAGGCCCTTAAAGAGGTAGAGCAACGCATGAGGGAAGCAGAAACTGCATATAATGAGAGCAAGAGTGCCGATGCAAAAGTGCACGAACTCTCCAGGGCTCTCCAAACAAAGGCAACAATTGCAGGAGCAAGCTGCGCAGCTCGAAACCGACCTCCAGGAACGCCGACTAGAAGCTGCACAACTCAAAGGTTGTGAGGCACTACTTGCTCAGATGGAAAGCGAGCTGGCTACTTTGAATGATCCGCGCTCGCAGAGTAAAACGCAACAGTCCATCCTCAGAAAAGAAGCCTATTATCAAGAGCAACTCCAGGCAGAACAACAACGCCAGCAAGAGATACTAGACAAGATCCAAGACTTTGATAAGCAAATCATCGTCTATACCTCATTGGACGAAGATATAGCTCGGCAGGAGACAGTGATCAAACAATGTGAGCATAGCTATCGCCTCTACCTGAAAAATGAGCAGGAGGCGCAACGTCTCCCCGAATATGAAGATGCTTATCAACAGCAACTAACCGCAGTCGAGCAGACTGAGAGACAATTGCAAGCTGCGAAACAAGCCTACCTCCAAGCTAATGCAGCATTTGATGAGGAAGAATTGCAGACCCTCCGACTCACTATAACCGATCTACGCGAAAAGCTAGTTGTACTGGGCCAGACCATGCTCCATAACCAGGAAAAGATGAACAAGCTCGAAGCCCAGATTGCTGAGGCTGATAAGCGCCTGATCGAACTGAAAATCAGCAAAAAAAGAATATCAGGAATTAAACGAACTACATACAATGATCGAACAGTTTCGCAAGCTGATTAAAGAGGCAGCTCCACATGTACTCAAGGCAATGCTGACAGATATCTCTGCGGAGGCCAATCGCATCTTTGGCGAGATAATGGGTGATCGTAGCGCTTATCTCTCCTGGCGCAACGATTACGAGATTGTGCTGCGTCGACAAGGAGTTGATCGCAGCTTTGCACAACTGAGCGGTGGTGAGCAGATGAGCGCGGCCTTAGCAGTACGCCTTGCCCTACTTAAAAAGCTCTCGACACTCAACATTGCTATCTTCGACGAACCAACCCAGAATATGGACGAACTACGGCGTATGAACCTAGCCGATCAGATCCGCCGTGTGCGTGGCTTCGATCAGCTGATTGTGATTAGCCACGATGATACTTTTGAGCAAGGTTTGGATAGTCTGGTCCGCTTGAATAAGGTGAATGGTGAAACGCGTCCGGTTGCTGATGAGGATGGTAGCGTAGCTCACATGGATATGCAATTGGTGGCTGTGGGTCGGGCATAGGAGATCGAGTATGTAGTGTGTAAAACGAAGTTGGCTGTAGTGAAGGAGATCAAGAGCAAGAGTATGGCATTATTCATCATTTAACACTCCTTTGAATTTTCAAGAAGGATTGAGGAGCTAGAGGCAAAACTTGGGCCCTGACACTCCGCAGGGTTGCGAATCCCTGCGGAATGCCTCGGCCTAAAGTCCATTCTATTGTCAGCGCCCCCTCCAATGGTGAAGCAGCGAACGAACAAGGCGAAACAGGCCAATGAAGATCAGAATGAAACCTATTTCAGCTATAATCGAGAACGGAGAAGGGCATGGCAACGTCTCCACGGCAAAGATCAACGGATACCACGGAGGCAGGCTTCCACCAGGGGAGTCGTTGAAGAGGGGAAAAAAGTAAAATATGCAATACAAAGATGATATCCATAAAAACAAGCAAAAGACGCCAGAGGCGATAAACATTATCGTCTTTCTTTTCTGACGGTCCTCATTGGCCTTCATGCCTCGCCTTTTTCGTTGAGTCTTAGCTTGAAGCGGCATTGCACATCCTCCTTTATCCGATCGAGAGCTTGCGCTCTTCGTCAATTTCGATCCCATTGGCTTCGATCTCATGTTGATATCTCGCACGTATTTGGGCAAGCAACTCGTCAAGGGAGAAGGGAGAGATTACTGTCTCATACACTAGAAAAGGCGTCTCGATACCTGGAAATGATATGTAGGCGAAAGGGAATCGATGGAGCAGTTTGTGCTGGATCATAAAATTTATGCGATCTTTCGGTCTGATCGCGAGAAAACGCGTCCCCTTTTTGCTGCGCATGGAGATTTCACAGAGGAACATGGCCGCGATTTCTTCCCAGTGAATGTGCATGCCGAAGGGAGCGAACCAAGGAGTAACTGGATCATAAGCGATACCTGTCTCGTTAACGACGATGACTGGCTTTGGAAGGAGCAAGCGGGAACATGCGGGTAAATACATCGATTCCCAGAGGAATAGCGGCAGGCCTACAAGCAGCGAGGCAAAGCGGAGCCAAGGGTTTCCACTGTGCCAAGCGATGAGGAGAGGACAAACGAGAAGTGCACCAAGAAGCGAAGGCCAGACCTCTTTGAAGAGTTCCGTTTTATCTGGATAGAGGATGATAGTGCGAGGATCATATGGCTTTGTTTCTTTTAATGGCATAATATTTTCACGCTCCTTCTGTTTGCGAGTAAAGAGAGAGAAGAAAGGCGAGAATGAAAGTCCTAATGCTCCTATCCAAGCGTTTGAAGAAACTGCAACACTGTCTGATTAAACACCTCTTGGTTTTACTGACACTCCGCAGGGCTTCGCAACCCTGCGGAATGCCTCGAGCTAATACCCATTCTATTGTCAACGTCCCCTCCAATGGCGAAGCTGCGAACGAACAAGGCGATATATTCCAATGCTGATGAGAACAGCCCCACCGCAGCGACACAGCTCCATGGCGATTGAAAAAAGCTGCCGAGAGCAATTTGCAGGGCTGCGGTCAGCGATACTCCGCCCTGGCTTTCCCAGGAACTCGTTCTCAAGCCAGTAGATCGGGTAAAACCACACGGCCAGAGTAAAGAGCCCCACCACAATGTAAATTGGCCCCTCTAGCACCTCTCGCAGCTTCATCGCTCCACCGCTTCGTACAAAGTTTGGAGCCCGTGAGCCCCTGTGGTGGTTTCATCCCAAGTGGCGGGGTTCTGATAGTCCGTTCCGCACGGGCTACCTGTTGGATCGTTTGTATCGCAATAATAGAGTATGGCATCATTTGCTGTACTACTATCACCCAAGGCTCCCGTATGGTTATAGCACGTTGCGGAGTCCTCCTTAGAGTACATGATGGCGTGGCTGGCGTCCATCGCGACCGCGTTTGCAGGGCCGTCTGGGTTAAGAGAAGAGCCGACGACGGGGTCACACTCACTGCCCACGACCGTCCACTGCGTGAAACCTGCGGATGTTTGGGGGTTTTGAGCATTTGCGGTTAGCTCTTTCATTAATGAGCTATCGGCTGCCAGTTGAATTATCTGTGTGCAGCCCCCGCATCCAAAAATCCGTCATCATTAACACCTGCATGAGGAGTATTAAACGTCACGGCATCAGTCACGTAGCCGATATCGCTCGGCATGCCCTGTTGTCCGCCTTGTGTTTTTGCCAAGTACATGGTGTTGCGAACGATAATCCCTCCCATGCTGTGTCCAACAAGGATCACGTTCTGCCCTCCTGCAAAGTTTTGGTTCAAGTACTGGGCGAGCAAGCAGCTCACATGGTTGAGATCCTCATTGTTGGTCCCTGCTGATCCTGGAGAGAAGTTGTCACAGAGACTCTGGTACGCTGAGTCGTGGAGATCAACATCACAGTTTGTATCGCCAGTGTAGTATTGAACTGTGCGGATATCGTAGTATCCTTGGTTAGTGAGGTAACTGATCGTAGTACCCCAGTAGTTTGTATCACAGTTAGAGCCTGCATCGCTTCCATATGATTCAATGCCTGTTATTCCATGAACTAAGATCACGGGAGTATTTGTATTGTCATTTAGCTCTCGTCGTGTATTGCTATGTTGATCTGAGATCGGCGTCTTCTCTGTCAGCATCTTTCGAACGTTGTTCCAGACTTCAGGATCGATCTTCTCCGGTGTGAGACGCTCTGTCCCTTCGTTCTGCTCTTTTCCTTTCCACGTCTCAAGCAGCTTCCGCGCAAACTTAGGATTCTCCTTGGCCTTGGCAGCCACATCTCGCAATACTTGCATTTGCTTCTCATTATGATCTAGCTGATCTTTTTGAACGAAGTGCTCTGGAACTTTGCTGAGATTGTAGTCACAAAGTGCTTGCAGCTCCGTGCCATTCCCTGGGGCTGAGGAACCTTCGACACGGCCTATCCCAAAGCCCGATTGCACAGCAAAAACTGCTGTCGTTACCTTCAATGCCGCCCATGCGCCTGCCGAGGCAACACCAAGGCCGTTCTTCATGCGGTCATAGAAGCTGCTACTATCTTGTGACTTGCTACTGTTTTTCTTCTCCGATTGACTTTCTACAGTTTCTTTTTTGCTAAATGTATTTCTATTTTCCAATTTAACACTCCTTTTGTTCTGGCTCTTCTGCTCAGTGCGAAAGAGTATTTGATAGTCATGTGCACTGTTGTGACATGTGAAGGTAGTATGGGGAGCGATACAGGGACAGTGATACGAAAATGCATTATTATAGACAAACCTACAAAAACAGAGACGGGCTACGAGGGCGTTAGTGGACCAAGAACAACCCAACGAGGAGTATCTTCCAAGTTAGTGGCTGTCCTTCAATTTCACCCTCAACATAATAATAACCTCATTCCAGCTCAGAATCAAGATGACAAAAAAAGAGATGAAGAGGTTACAAAATAGCAAAGAGGTTACAAAATAGCAAAGAGGTGACAACTCGATGCAAAACAGGACTAGAGTCTCACCGCCGTTGCGTACTCCTCGTGGCTGAACGATGACTGTCAAGCTTGTTAGATCGATTGGGGTGTCAGAGTCGGTTTGTTCACAGACGGCACATATCAACCAGATTTATCAGCTCTTGATCCATGATACCTTGTTGAGGATGCGCAATCCAACGCATCATGGAAGGATGGATATGCAGTTGTTAGCTGTAGGCCGTGTATAGGGCACCATATATTGCGGCAGCGCAAAAGCTTGCTAGATGTTACTACGACACCGCATGATCAAAGACTTTCCTGTTTTTTTAGCCGACCAATAAGGAACAGGACAAGACTTATCACACCAATCATAAGGACCACGACCAAACCAAGCACAAAAAGTACTGTTCCAAAGAAAAGAGGATTAAGCGCTGTGTCAGGGATCCCGTTAAGAGGATCCCTAATGGGATTGAATATTGCATAGAAGTAAATAAGGGGTATAATACCAATACTCATTAAAATGACTCCCAATTTAACTATGGCTATGATCTCTTTTCTCTTCTGCTTAAGGTTCTCATTGGCTTTCTGCATTTTTAGCAGACCAATAAACCGACCTATAAGGAACACAACCAAACCATTCACAAAAATCAGCCCTTCAAAGGGAAGAAAACCAAAGAAGCCTGACGGGTTGATTGCAGGAACCTGATGATCGGAAATGAGGATTACATAGATATAAAATGAGCGTATTAAAAGCAGCATCATGCTTATCATCATTAAAACGACGCCAAATTTAACTACGGCTATGGTATCTTTTCTCTTATTATCAAGGTTCTCATTGGCATTCATGTCTTATCTCCTCTGCAGCTGAGCAAAAACTTCCTCGATGGTGATATAACACCGCATGATCAAAGACTTTCCTGTTTTTTTAGCCGACCAATTAGACCAACTAGCAGACCAATAAGGAGCAGGATAAAACCAAGCACAAAAATCAGTGCTTCAATCAAAACAGGAATAGCTATGATAACGCAGGCTTCTAGCCCATCCAATGGAGGATCATGAATAACATGAAGAATTATTGTATAGCAGGAAAAACTGATTATTAAAAACAATACGATACTGCTACTCATTAAAGCGACTCCCATTTCAACTATGGCTCTGGCGTTTTTTCTCTTCTTCTCAAGGTTCTCATTAGCATTCATATCTCACCTCCTCTGCGGCTAAGCAAAAACAGTTCACCGGAGGCAACACACAATCACTTGAGACCAGTGAAACACATGCTTCTACTTACCAAATTGGAAGAGAGAAATCCTCCTCTTCTCAGAAAACAGGACTCCCTCTTCTTGCTCGTATCATTGAGCCTTGCGAGCGGATTAAACCACTCTTTTTAAGCAATACACACTATTTAAAGAAATTTGCCTGTAATCTCATCATACATCGTCAATAGACCGTGGGGCCCATTACCCGTATGCTTCCATTCACCTCCTTTATTGTATGTTGTGCCACATGGAGAATTATTTGGATCGCTTGTATCACAGTAATAGAGATGAGCATCCAGTTTTTGGGTTCCCAAGCATGTATCGCTCCCCCATGGTCATAGCATGTAGTGGTTGTACTATCCTTTTTATAAATTACAGCGTGGCTGGCATGCATATCTACAGCACTTACTATTCCTGTTCCTCCTAAGAAAGTAGGATTTGCGTCTCGCAGCATGGTATCACATTCGCTACCAATGACTGTCCAACGAGTAAATCCTCCTGATGTTTGTGGGTTTTGCCCATGATTTTTCAGATCACTCATTAAACCACTGAATTCGTCCAGCTCACGCAATTGTTGACATGTAAGATCACCTCCAGGAATTGTCCCTGAATGAGGCGCGTTAAACGTAACAGCATCAGTCACATGGCCAATTGTCTTTGGAAAAGGAGATTTGGGCTTTTGCATCTGATACATTGTTTCGCGAACGATTATTCCTCCCATACTGTGACCTACGAGTACAACATCTCTGTTAGACTGACCAAAGTTTTGATACAAGTACTGAGCTAATTTACAACTAATATGGTATATGCTTTCATTATCTGTACCTTCCGACTTTGCATCTGCCTGATAATTGGCACAGGGTTTGCGATACTTAGAGTCCAAGAGATTTACGTCACACCCCTTATCAGCAGTATAGTATTGTATAGTACGTAAATCTCCTTTCCAGTTCTTACCGTCCTTACCTTGTAGAAAATTCTTTGCATCGCCCCAGTAATCTGCACAATTATCACCATTGCCATCTGTTGTCATGCCATGAACGAATACAATGCTTGTGGTATCCGTTGCAGAAGAATTTAGTTCTCGTCGGGGAACACTGCTCTCCTGCTCTCTCAGCAGCCGTCTCTCAGCAAGCAGCTTCATCACGTGCTCCAGTACCTTTCGATTGGCTTTGACCTCCTCCTTCCGAGCTTGCAAACTCGTCGTCTTCTCCTCTTCCGACGTGAGAGGCTCCTTCCCTTTGTCCTGCTCTCCCTGATGGGTCTCCATCATGGATTGAGATGTCTCTTCGCTCGATGGGACCTCTTTGGGGCCATTGAAGCGGAAGGGAAAATTGCTCATTTTTTCTTGGAACCGCCTCTCCTCTTGCATTGCTTGCTGGAGAGAAATTTCTGGGGGATTGTTGGAAGAATGTTGGTCAGCCAACTCCTTTACTTGGTTGCGGCTCTCTCCACTCGTCGCTTCGACCATCCCTGCCATTCCCAACATGAGTCCAGTGCCAACAGCCTTTAAGAACCGAGTGTTTCTCCAAAGTCGCTGCTCAGAGGTTTCACTCTTCTTTTCTAATTTACTCTGATTTCCTACTTCAGGTGCTTTTTTTTGCATCTGCATTTCTTTTTACATTTCTGGATTCCATAATGGTCTAGATCTCCTTTTATACTGACTCTTCTGCTCTGTGCAAAAGAGGATGTGGAATAGGTTATGGTAGTATGGGGAGCGATACAGGAACAGTGATACGAAAATGCATTATTATAGACAAATCTACAAAAACAGAGACGGGCTACAAGGGAGAGTGTATCAAAGACGACCCAACGGTTATCTATTCTGAGTATAACATAAAAGTAACAAAATGTGCGTCGGATGTAGGGACAAAAAATAGCCAAAAATGGCTATTCATCATATCTTGTACGCATATCCGACATGAGAAGCGTTAGTAAGCATGACATGATTATGGGAGTAGAGCACATGCTAATGTGAGGAGAACAGCCCCGAAAAGCGTCGAAGGATGACTTGTGGAGTACTTAGCGAGGGAGAAAGGATGCGATATGGTAAACTGGAAACAAAGAAGGAATAAACCAATGCTACACAAAGGCAAACTACAAGCTGCTCTCAACGCCAAACGGGAACAATTCTCCCGTCACGATAACTCATTTGGAGAGCAACTCAAACTCTATCAGCACACACTCGAATCATTATGTGATCATTATACATCAAGTGCTCAACTTGAGCATGCCTTGCCTCCCGATGAGACTGGTATGCCATCCGTTGGGGCTCGTCCCAGCATTGAGTTCGATCGCTGGCTGGTAGATGCCACGCATCAGGACTATCACGGCCCGCTTTTCCCCTTTGGACGCGAATTTGCTAACCACGAGCAGGCTCGTCAGTGGGCCGAATGTATCGAGGGTGCAACCACGGTGGCTGTAGATGGTAGCCAACTCCTTCCCTGGCGTGATGCATCTATTCCCGTTGCTCTGATTCAGGTCGGCTTCTTCATCAATCCGCATATGCAGGGACGGCCCTATACTAAAGATGTACATATGGAAGTGCTTGCCCCCGATGACATTATGGAGGAGGCTAAGAGTGAGGCGAGCGAACCTGATAGCTATCCGTACTCTGATATGCAAGTCACGTTGCGTCGCTATCTGCTAGAAATTGAGACGTTATGTAGCCTGATGGAGCAACTGGCTCAGGCTCGGAGCGAGGATGATCCGGTATATAGTCCAGTCGTGTTCTTTGATGGATCACTAGTGGTCTCCTTTGCCCTAAGCATGCCTAATCCCTATCGTGACCGCTATATTAACTCAGTAGTATCATTACTGAAAACTTCGGAGGAATTGCGTGTACCGCTGATTGGCTATATTGATACCAGCTATGCTCGTGATATGATTACTATGTTGTACCGCTTAGACTCGGTCCAGCAACATCCTGTATTACGCGAGACGAAAAAGATTCATGATGCGCTGCTCTGGCAGGGACATCTCCGTTGGGGTGACCGCACACCAGCCATGATCTGTGCACGCAATGATATTCTGGAGAAGTATGGGACCTATCGCAACAGTGTTGCTTTCTGCTACCTGCAAACAACTGGACAACGTCCCCCTTCACGGTTAGAGTTTCCGCGCTGGCTGCTCGATGAAGGACTGCTAGACCCCGTGCTTGATGTTGTACGAGCTGAAGTTATTGCAGGCAATGGCTATCCCTATGCGATCGAAACCGCTGACGCCGTATCAGTGATTACCATGCAGGACCGCAACGAGTTTGATGCTCACTTTCAAGCCTTCATGGAGCACCAGGGGGGTAAATTCAGCTTCTCGACCAAGGCAGTGAGTAAGAAGCGACGACGTTGACTTTTTTGAAAGATCCTAGGAACAGTTGTCCATAACCAGCGCGATATCATTCAGTAGATAGAAGTTTCCTGCTATAATAGTAATGCAACGATTGGACTAGCACAAAAACATAGAGATTGGTGCACGAATGTCTACAAGAAATGACAAATTGTTACAAACCACCTCTAGGTTACGGGTAGGACTGATTGGAGATCCAGTCGCCCATTCTTTTTCTGCGCGTATACAGCAAGCTGCGTTCGATGCTCTCAAGATTTGGGCTTCTTACGAACTTTGGCATACACCTGCCCAAAAGCTGGTCGAACGTGTACGCTCCCTGTGTACAAAAGATTGCCTAGGAGCCAACGTGACGATGCCCCACAAACAGGCCATTCTCCCGCTGCTAGACAAAGTCGATCCGCTGACAACGAGGATAGGAGCAGTCAATACAATCGTGCATCGCGATAACTATCTGCACGGCTACAATACAGATGCTCCAGGGCTCATAAATGCATTACATGAGCATGGCCTAGGCACATTACAGGCAGACGGTAAGATCTCACTACGGGGATATACTGTCATACTACTTGGAGCTGGTGGAGCTGCACGAGGGGCTGCATTTGCCACAGCAGAAGCTGGGGTAGAACGCCTGATTATTCTCAATCGCCACCTTGAACGTGCTCAATTGTTAGCTGAGGAGGTACAGCTGTATTACGATAGGCCTGCGTTCAGCCTGAACGATCCATCCTTTCTCATCTCCCATCCAGGGTCGATTATCATTAATGCGACACCTCTGGGAATGCATAGCGACGTCAGCCCATTGCCAGCAGATGCACTGGCCCGCTTTGATCCAAACACCTTTATCTATGATATGATTTATAATCCATCTCAGACCTATCTACTATGCCAAGCCCGTACAATGGGATTTCGCACAGCCAATGGCCTTTCGATGCTTTTGCACCAGGGAGCATTGTCATTTACATGGTGGACAAACCAGCCTGCACCACTGGAAGTGATGCGAACAGCACTAACTAGGTGACATCTCCCCATGCCTTTGCGGGCAGGGGCTTCCTATTCTCACGAACAGGCTTTCCTGCTTCGTTGGGGGTTGCCCTTGCGTACCACAGCGGGTCTTACACCTCCTCCACAGGCCGATACCGAGAGTCCCTCGGCCAGAATATTTCTTGCGGCGTTGATATCCCTGTCGTGCCAGACGCCACACTTTGGGCAGACCCATTCACGCACATCCAGTGGAAGGTCTTCCACGACATGCTTGCAGTCATAGCACGTTTTACTCGATGGATACCAGCGATCGATTTTGACGAGGGCTTGTCCGTACCACTGGCTCTTATATTCCAGTTGGAGGACGAACTCACCCCATCCCACATCACTGATGGCTTTTGCCAAACAATGATTCTTGACCATGTTCTTGACGGCCAGACTCTCCACGCAGATCACTTGGTTTTCGTGAACGATGCGTGTCGAGAGTTTGTGCTGGTAGTCTCGCCTACGGTCTTGGATACGAGCGTGCACACGTGCAACCTTACGACGTGCTTTCTCTCTGTTGTTTCCGCCTTTTTTCTTTTTCGCATGCCGACGTTGGGCTTTTGCCAGTCGCTTCTCATCTTTTGCGTAGTAGCGAGGATTGCCCACAGCCTCACCAGTGGAGAGGATCACCATCGATTTCAAGCCCAGGTCCAGGCCAACTTGTGCATTCACGACTGGCAAAGGTGTGATCTCCTCCTCAACGAGCATCGAGACAAAGTAGCGGTTGGCACAGTCCTTGGAGATAGTGACCGAGGACGGTTTGAGATCCTTGGGCAAGGCTCGATGAAAGGTGATAGAAAGAGGTTCATCCATTTTGGCAAGGGTGAGCTGACCATCTTTCCAGGTGAAGGCATTGGAGGCATAGGTAGCCGCTTGGGTATTTCGTCTTTTTTTGAAAGTGGGATATTTGGCGCGTCCCTCAAAGAAGTTCTTGTAGGCACGATCCAGATGACGGAGGGATTGCTGAACGGGCACAGAGGAGACATCAGAGAGCCAGGGATGCTCTTTCTTCAAAGCGGGAAGCAGAGCCGAGAGATCGTCATAGGTCAGCTTTTGCCCATACTGGAAATAGGCAGTTTTGCGGGTACTGAGTCCCCAATTGTAGACAAAGCGGCAGCATCCGAACGTTTGCGCAAGAATACGCTTTTGGCTCTGGGTCGGTGAGATGCGATATTTGTATGCTCGCTTCGTCTTGCTCATTGCCTTCTTCCTTTCACGAATATAGGTATATTCATACCACATATGTCAATATACCTATATTCATTCTACAGGAGATGATAGTGAACATTTTTTCATACAGAAAGGGTACCCCTGTGCCCAAGCCCCAAACAAGGAAGCGCCTTCTATCCCCATGTCTAAAGGACAGGGGTTTTACGGCGCGTTCGATAAACTAGACTTCGCTTCTTCACGAACCCACGAGGGCATTGCTCCCCATAGGTTCAGAGCCATAACTCGCGTATGCCAGAGACGAGGAGGAATAGTCACATCTTCATCATAATATTGCTGCATTTCAGCTGATAGCTCAATATGAATGCCTTCAGGATCGGCGAAACGCAAGAAGAGATCATTGCCTGCACCATGCCGTCCAGGGCCCCACAAAATAGGCATCTGATACTTACTCAAATAATCGGCCCAGCGCAGCAATTCCACTCCATCGGCAACATTGTAGCTCACATGATCAACACCTGATTCACCCTGAATAAATAGCAGCGTATGATGATTATGATTACAGCGCAACCATGCTCGTTCTCGCAAGAGCCAGTCGGAGATATCGAAGCCAAGCGCCTCTGTATAGAACTCGACCATCATATCCAAACGAGGTGTATACAGAGCAATGTTTTGTATGCCGAATGGCCGCAGCACATTACGTCGTCCCCGTGGAGATGTTATTGTTGCTGAAGGCAAAAGAAGATCATCTGAGGCCACCGCAATTTCAATACTATTGCCATCAGGATCATTGAACCACAGTGAGTCACTCATATCCAAGCCATCATTGCTTGTGCCCAGGGTAAATTCCACATCAGAGAGATTGAGACGAGCCGCTAATGCCGCCAGTTCGGCAGCAGTACTGACCTCGAAGGTAAGGTGATGCAACGACGTATAGCGGACAGGATTGCGTCCACTGCCTGTAGTTGGTCGGGTATCATTATACAAACCCAGGCAATACTGCTCTTCGCCTAACCCTAGAAACATATTGGCCTCGCCCATCTCAGGGTCATGATTTGCCATAACCTCAGATGTTGCACGTAGATCAAGACCGAGAACCTGACAATAAAACCGAGCCTGCGTTACTACATCTGTGGACCATAGACCTACGCGAGCCAAATGCTTGACTTTCACCTTCTGTATTTGCTGATCGCTCATCACCGCCTGCCTTCTTTAGATACTATATCAAAATAGTCTACTCATCACTTCGAGCCAAGCCACACTGGGTTCAATTGAACTCAAAATATGCCATGCTCCCCTATCTTAGACCGTATCATAGCCCTATTAGGTGGAAAGATCAACAATACTACCCTAAGGTCATACATGCCATAACAGATCTACTCCTGTAGCGGCTGCTGGCACTGGTCTTCTCTTGCAGGTTGCGTTACCGATAGATCCTGAGTGGGGAAATGCTCCACACTACCAGATGAAAGATTAATTGTTTCCATCACACGAACAAGCGGTGTATTTGGCATTGGTGTATATGGAAACGAGATAAGCACCGACTGATGCCCGAACTCCTCGTCTTCGTGATCTATATAGGAAATAGATGCCAGAGGAGAATCAGCTAATTTGGATTCGATCAGACAGCGTTCTTCTCTCTTTGGCCCTATCATTTTAAATTTGTTTTTGAAGAGGTAAGTATACTCCCGCTTCCTTTGGATGTTACTGGATGCCAGACATACTACAATCAGTGTAGTTGTGGTACAGATCATAGTCAGAAGGAGTTGGATTGGCCGGTGATAAAGCATGCACAAGAACTTGATGATATCACTAGCCACGACTACAACAACGACGTGGACTGTACATGAACACGTCGCGAACAGACGCTTAGAGAAGACCTGCATCGCGTCAAATAGATAGTCGAAATGCCGTCTATAAAGCGACAAGAGACGCCTCAAGAGCATAAAGCGACGTCGGCCTTTCCCTAGAGCAAAATAGCGATGTAGACTGGATGGCCAGACGGCCTTGCTAACATCAGTGTAATGCTTAAAAAACTGGTCCGTTTTCTGCTCAATGTCCCCCCTACTCACCACCCACCTCCTCCAGCACAGCAAAAACAGTGTATCCTTGCCGTGATATTGAAGTGCTGGCATAACACCAGCAAACTCCAGTACTTAGTGTAGAACAGACTATCCACACACCACACCCATCATCCCTTACTACAGAGGCATGTCACACCCCAGCAAAACAATCAGACCACCAGTGAGACTATCACCAGGGCATCTCCTCCACTGGGCTCCAGACTTTGCACACCCTCAAAAACTCCACACGTCAATACGTTCCCCGCAGTCAACCACCACTTCCACATCACACCACACTGACCACGTCTCACTTCATACACCACAACCCCACAAACACCCAAGAAACAGATTGACATTGCCGCACCAATAGGATTGCACTTCCTGGACACTCCTGCCTGTAGTAATTTCCCTTCCACTGCAGACGCGACAAACGACAGCAGCTTGGTGAATGCCTGCTCTGTTTAACACATGTAGAAACAAATTCTACATTGCCATACACCAGCACTTCACTATCACAACCAGAGAGACACTGTTTCCGCTAACGCATCTTAACTTAGAAAAATTTCGAACCTCCTTATGAAACACACTTCTACAATTTACCCGGTAAAGATTCTCTGCTTCACAGGTATACCATCTTCGTTGGTGACAAGTATACTCTGCAAACCTCTTATATAAGTTGGGAAATGATAAAGATTTTGTTGAGAATCGTAAAACTTCTTACGTTATTCTTAACTTTTTTATAGATTTATGAGCATATGAATACATAAAAATAGCGTAATATCCAGATACCTGAGCACAGTCTGAAGCTGGTACTGTATCCTTCCCTAAGGGTGCGGCTTTTCGTGACCGAGAATTGAGCTTGAAACTCTCGCTTCGGAAGGCCAACCCTTAGCCAAAGATACAATATCCTGATGCTGTTGCTGTTGCAAACTGCGGAATGTGGGTTTAAGAGGCCTGCTCACAAGGGAAGTTGCACAAAAAAGGTCGTACCTTGTCCTTCCGATGACTCTACCCAAATTTGTCCCTTATGCCGCTCGACAATCTCTTTGGTAATCGAAAGTCCAAGACCCGAGCCTTTTTGGACGAAGACTGGGCATTGTTAAGGCGATAAAACGGCTCAAAAATAGTGGTTTGTTCCTCCTCAGGAATGGCAGGACCATCATTATGCACCTGCAAGAGCACTGAGGACTGCTCCTGACTAACCCGTATACCTATCACGGAGTCATCAGGCGAATACTTGATAGCATTGGTGAGCAGATTAGTAATGACCTGACTGATACGCAGACAATCAGCTTGGAAAATAAGAGGATGAGAAGGCATTTCTAGATCAAAATGCCTTCCTGAAAGAGCACTCTGGTCATCGACAATTTCATCGCACAGACTCTGCAAATTACACTCAGTAAGCCGCAATGGCAGGCTCATAGCCTGAAAACTACTCAAATCAAGAAGATCGCTGATTAATGTCTGGAGACGATTGGTTTGCGCATCAATTTTTTCCATCCGCGTATGTAAAGGGGCCAGTTCGGTGGATATTTCTGTCGCGTGTTTGCTGAGGAGGCGCAAAACGAGATATACTTGTCCTCGTATGACGGTAATAGGAGTTTTCAACTCGTGGGATGCTCGCGAGAGAAAAAGATCCTTCAAGTGGTTGGCTCGCTCCAGTTGGGAATTACTCTCTGCAAGTTCGGCTGTACGTGCTCGTAACTCTTGCTCAGCAGCTTTGAGACGTTGCCGAGTGGTTTCACGTTGAATAGTGATAAGAGCTACAGCAAACTGACATAATAGCCATGGCGCAAACAGTATGATATTGATCCAACCGGCAAATGACCAAAAATTCGTAGGAGAAACAATGAAGATCTCCAGACCTACGAACTCAAGCAGAATAACAAAGAGCGTAGGATACGTCCCCCATAGCCAGGCAACTAGTACAGTAGTAAGGAAAAACGGAGCACCTGTGAAATAGGGGATAGAGACAACTAAGGTGTAAAAATGTACTATCACCAGGGTGACTGCAACCAAGAGGAAACCCGCTGGATAGCCTATCAGAGAGGAACGCCACCAGGGCAACAAGCTGGAAGTGGTTTGTCCTCTATCTCCAAATAGTCGAAAACGTTTACGATCATGTTGTTTTGCAAGATCTTGACCTGTCTCCTCCACTGATGGAAGAGATTTTGAAGCTAGATCTTGCTTGTAAGCATTGGAATTGTTTATGCTCATTGCGCCTCTTGTCTTATTCCTTAAATACTATACACAAGGTTGGATACGAAAAGAGCAGGCGAATCGTTACAGAACCTCGGTTAGGAAAGCTCCAATGATTGATTTCAGGGGAATGTCAAGGAGCATTCCAAGTAAAAATGTTATGCGTAGCCGTTTGGATGTTGTAAGATTTGCACTTTTCCATATAATTAGTGTACAATATTACGAAGATCTTCAGAAAGCTTGAACCAGCATAGGCGGCATTGGTTCACTCAACCTGATGGCTCAATATTTTTGTCAATTACTAAGAGGGCATCTTAATCCGGCTCCCCCGCAACAGCAAATGGCGTGAGCAGTTACCCACAAAGATCTGGAATGTGCCCGATGGCACTATCCAGTTGTGGACCGTGGTATCCCAATACGAGAAGGCACTGGAGTTAAGCTTAAAGCTCACTCTCTGTGACTGACCAGCTGAAAGCGTGATTTTTCTGGAAGCCTTTGAGCAGTTTAGGTGGCTCTCCAGCACTCGGTGGGAAACCTACATAGAGTTGCACTACGTCCGATCCTGCACGCCTGCCCGTATTCGTGACCTTCACACTCACCGTGACAGTGCCTTTAGGGGAACCAGAGTTAGGCCGGATGGAGAGATTGCTATACGAGAACTTTGTATAAGAGAGCCCATAACCAAAGGGAAAGAGCGGCGTCAAATTGTTAGCATCGTAGTAGCGATAGCCAACCTTGAGCTTTTCGGAGTACTCTGACTCGTTGTTGATGCCCGGAAATTGCGCCTGTGTGCGCAGGGGACCCTGACTATCGCTGGCCGGGAAGGTCATTGGAAGCTTGCCAGAAGGATTGACATCGCCAAAGAGCACTGCTGCTATGGCATCACCATCCTCCTGACCGGCATACCAAGCCTCCAAAACACCCTGTACTTTAGCCACCCATGGCATCAGCACAGGTGCCCCAGTATTGAGCACCACAATCGTGTGTGGGTTAGCCTGAGCCACCGCCTCAATGAGCTGATCTTGATTAAAAGGCAAACTCAACGTACTGCGGTCCAACCCCTCACCTTCCCGATCACCAGCAAAGATGATAGCTACACTGGAGGATTTCGCCAGAGCCACCGCTTGGCTGGTCACGTTGTGGCTATCATCTAGACCCTTCTCATATTGGACCTTCACACCTGATCCTGCACGCTTGGTGATTCCATCTAGCGGTGTACTCACCACAGATGCATTGACAGTACTTCCATCATCCGGCCCGATGGTTGGTGCATCTGAAGCATCGGGACCAATGACTGCAATTGAACTGAGCGAACGAGCACTGAGCGGCAGGATGCTATTCTTGTTTTGTAGCAGGACAATTCCCTGTTCTGCTGCTTTTTTGGCGAATTGTACGTGTTCTGGATCTGTTACCTGCTTGCCTGAATCGCCACTGGACGGATGATCGAAGAGACCGAAGGCAAACATGGTGCGCAGAATACGATGCACCATCTCGTTGATGGTCGAGATCCTCACCTGACCATTCTGCACAGCAGTTTGCAATGCATCACCATAGTAAGATTTATCTGGCATTTGCATATCCAGACCCGCAGCCGCGGCTTGCACGGTGCTGTGAGTTGCAGTCCAGTCAGACATCACAAAGCCTGGGAATTTCCACTGGGTCTTAAGCACTTTTTTTAGCAGATCAGGCTGTTCACATGCATAGATATTATTGACCTTATTGTAGGAGCACATCACAGCACCCACATTACCTTGCTTAACTGCGGCTTGAAAGGCAGGTAAATATATCTCATGTAGAGTACGCTCGTCAACGTTTGAGCTATCCGTCATACGATTATTTTCCTGGTTGTTGGCCGCAAAATGTTTGACGGTCGCAATGACGTTCTGGCTCTGAATACCCCGAATATCCGCGACGGCCATCTGTGAAATCAGATAGGGATCTTCGCCAAAGGTTTCATCGCTGCGTCCCCATAGCGGATTGCGCAAAAGATTGACGGTTGGTGCCAACACCACATTTGTACCTTTACCATATTCCTCAGCGCCCAAATCTTGACCATACTGCATCATCAGCGAGGTATCCCAACTAGCCGCCATGCTCACAGGCGTGGGGAAGGCAGTGACTCCTCTCATGCCATTTGACACGCCCATCGGACCATCTGCCAGATGGATTACCGGAATACCCAGGCTATCAATAGCAGGAATCGTGCCAGCATATGGTTTGAACTGAGCGCTACCAAGACCATGCAGGAGAGCGATTTTCTGGCTCAGTGTCATGCGGGCAATAAGTGCATCGGCACGCTGGTCCGGTGTCTGGTTTGTATTCATCCATGGACGCGCGAACGTAGTGAATTGCGCATAAGCATTCGGGATAGCTAGATCTAGTAGCAATAAAATACATGCAAGAAAGATGATAAAGCGAGACAAATGAATAGATATCGATCTTTGCATATATCGTCCTTACAGGCAATTATGGAATGCCAATGGTTTTTGATCCGAAGCTCTGCGTCACTACAACAGGATGTGCTGTCAAAGTTTTCCGATACTTTATTATTGCCTTAGAAAAGTATTACAGCTAGGGGGAAAAAGGGACAAGTTTGGAAATTTACTTAAAATTGTCGTGCGTAGCCATTGGATGTCGTGAGATTTGCACTTTTCCATATACTTACTGTACAATATTACAGAGGTCTTCAGAAAGCTTGAACCAGCATAGGCGGCATTGGTTCACTCAATCTGATGGCTCAATATTTTTATCAATCACAGGGAGCTTATCATAGCTCAACATTTTCACGGACAACTGCAAATGAATATTTTCTTCGCCCTTTTAGGGACGGACTCACTCCTAATCTCCTGTGAGTTCCCTCGATCGTTGATGAGGAAAGGGATCTCACGAGAGTTGACCGCCAGAGACTAACAAGCCACGCTTCTTTGCAATGAGGACAGTCTGTTCTAGAATGTGGCCAACCGTCGGCAAAAGCCGTGGAGCGGGGGTTTGTTGCATGAAAAGTGATACAACCATTATAAGTGGAGTATGCACTTTCTTACTGTCCGTTTGCTGGCTAGTTACAGGTGGAAGAAGTGCACCATTGCAGAGAAAGTAGCACGCATAGTAGTTGATTTTATTGTGGGTGAACAGATTTGCTTGACTCTGAGAGAAGACAATATTTACAGGCGATGGCATCAATCCACTGCGCTTTTTCAATACATGCCTGATTTGTCCAACCACATCTGGATTGATAACAATATTTTGAGGCAGTTCAAGGTTCCGGGAAACCATAGTACGTAGCTCGAGAGTTGCTTGTCCATGGGCATAGTTTTGCAATGTCCAGAACTGGATAACATCGATACCAAGGCTCTTTGAGAGTATGCGTGCAAGCCAGTGAAATAATTCATCGATGTGTCGGACATTACCAATCATTTGCAGTAATTGGGAGATAATTACCTGTTGCTGGTGACCCCTACTGGGCTGGAATGAAGCATTATTATTGAGGACTAGTGGAACAAGACGGACTGTTGCTCGCTTGCTTCTCATTTTGAACCCCCCCTAGGGCCTGTTTGAAAAGTTCTACCCACCACCTAGAGAAGCCAAGATAACATCACCCCAATGAGCACTTTTCAAACAGACTCTTAAACACTATCCATTTCGATCTATAGTATCAGTTAACACAAGTGTATTCTAACATGAAATCGCTGATTTGTGTATTAAAAAATCATAAGTTTGCTCATTTTATTCTTAAGATAAGATAAGAGAAAGAATACAGGGTTGTATAACAAGGAAATTGGCACCAATGGATAGAAGACGTAACATATAAATATCATCTAACTGGCATGAATAGAACAGAACGGCAACCTATCTCATACAGTGCCTTGATGAATGGGGATAACCTGCGACGTTATTGTGCAGGAGAACCGTTGCGCAAACGCTATGATCCTACACGGGGATACGAGAGAAGAAGCCAGAACAGCTACCAATCGAGATCAGTGCCCACAATCTACTATGTCACCTTCAGGTGATCGCCAATTGGTAGGAGTCTCCACCTTATAGGGAATTTAGCCCAGATAGGAAATTTAGCTCGGAAATAGTAAAGAGGGCACAATTACATGCTTCCTCTTTACTATTGCAAGCCCAATCACCATCCACCACCGATTAGTAAGTGCCTGAAAGCTGAAGTTCATCCGCCGACGACTCGTGGAACTAAGACTATCTCCTTAGCAAACGGGTCAAACTCGTCGATACGTTGGGCAGGTTTTCCTGCCTCCACAAGAAAGGCTGTCGCGCCCTTTTTACGCTCTTCTGCGAATATCCGTTCTGCCTCCTCAACTGCTCGTTTTTGCTCGTCAGCAAACTCCAGAAAATCGGAATCACGCTTCAGATCTGGCCAGGTGAATTGGTCATCTCCGCGCCGTGACATCACCCGTAACATTCCCACAGTCGTTCCTCCTTCGTAGTCTATGCCACATTTCTGATGGCTGTTCCCAGCGGACATCTACATGGGCCCCATAGCGGTAGCCCGCCTACATAATAAACGAACTACAGGGTACAGTGAGGAGACATCTCTAGAGATATATTTCCTTGTGCGCACATCTACTGATGAATATCCAGTAACCTAAGCTAGACCTGAGCTTCAGAAGACGACGCACGTTGTATGAATGTATTAAGTTGGTATATGCTTGACTTTTTCAGTTGCTACTACTATTGTACGTGACAGTTTTGGGATAGTCAATGCCTATTACGATGTTCGAGCGTCAAAGAAGGTCAATGATTGTCAATGTATCTCTCAAATAGATGCCATGAAGCATGCCTTGCCAGAAACCTGCCTTCGTCTAAGTCTGAGATAAGCCAGCATTAGTTGGCCGCATGCAGCTTTGCTCCACATTCAGCACAGAAACGCGCACTGTTCTCTACTGGTGAGACACACTGTGAACAAAAGAGATCTGGCATAGGAAGTTTACTCCCACAATCCTGACAGAATTTGCCTGGAGGGCCTGCACGTCGGCAAGTGGGGCAGATAACTGTCTGTGGATAACCTGGCGTGCTGAAACCCGCGATAGCAGCTAGCGTTAGTTCCTGTCCCCGCTGGTCAGATACACTTTGAGGTAGGCTTGGTTGTTGTGATGGTACCACAAGATCAGGGGTCACAGCCGAAGGGACTGCTGCGACATTGAATTGAGGTGCCCGATAACTGTGCTGGATCTGCTCTCGCTGAGCCTCAATGTTTAACTCATGTTGGACTCGGGCTCCGTCCGCTCTCAAATCTGGTGCACAGTTAGTACAGAGATTCAGCTGGATGTTAAAGCAGCGCATGCAAACGGTATAATGACAACGAGAACAATTGTGAAAGTTGCTCTGCACTTCTGCCCAAGCCTTTTGTAGCGCTTCAGCCAGTTCCTGATGCCATTTCGATCCATATATTTTCTCGCCCATTTCGGCTGCTCGTCCCCAGAAACCATTGAGCATGCCAATACCAACATCCATGATATTGGTAGCTGTAGAGACTTTTGAACGGATAGGCGTGGTGTCTATCTGCCAGTGACAGCATTGACATATGAAGCGAAAAGCAAAATAGCCCTGATTCTGGTCGCTCATGTCCTGATAGATATTGGGTACAACATAGTTCTGTGGCATTGAGATACACCTCCCTGTTGTATAGAGATCGAAAATAAGTTAACTATGAGCTAACACAGCAACAGCAGCAACAGTGCCAAGGCCAGTATGAGTACCCAGCACACTACCAAACTTGTGGTGTGATATCTCGCCCTGGTACACGCTCCGCAATGCTCCAGCCAGTTGCAAACCCACCTCTTGGTTGGATTTGCAATGGCTAATTCCTGTAATGGACCCATATCAGCAATAATTTGCGCTAGACGAGCATAAGCCTTTCCACGCGTACGAGGTCGCTCAAGTGGCACGACTTCTCCATCTTTTAAAGCAATGATTGGTTTGACGCTGAGCATGTTTCCAAGTAAGGCTTCAGCACTACCAATGCGACCTCCTCGTCTCACAAACTCCAAAGTGTCTAGTACGGCAACAATACGTGTGCGGAGAAATTGATCCATCAGGTGAGCCCTTATATCTTCCAGACTGAGATTCTGACGAGCTTCCTCGGCTGCTCTTTTGAGAGCGAGGGCCATTCCAGCACTAATACTTCGTGAGTCGATGACCTCGATGGGGACCTTGCGGAGACTCTCAGGCAGTGTGTTACGCGCTGTGCAAGCCGACTGATAGGTCCCACTAAGCTTGGAGGAGAGATGGACCGAGATAATGCCATCGGCACCTTCTTCGATCAGGCGAGTAAATGCAGCCTGAAATGAAGCTGGAGAAGGCTGCGAAGTGCGAGGTAATTCCTTGCTGGTCTGCAATTTGCTATAGAATTTGGCATTGTCTAGTTCTACATTATCAAGATAGGCTTCTTCCCCAAAAAAGACAGTGAGTGGCACAACAGTGATTCCGAGTCTTTCTGCTTCCTCTAGTTGAAGGTCCGCTGTGCTGTCTGTTACGATGCGAATAGTCATCTCGCATGCCTGCCTTTCAAAACGTATCTCTATTACTACTCCGCCGACAGAATATAAGCATAGTGAGGTTGGCTCCCATCGACAACCTCGATTTCAAGCTGTGAATAGTGGGTCTTGATATCTTTTGCCATCTGCTCAGCCTGCTCAGTTGTGACATCCTCACCATAATAGAGTGTGACAATTTCGTAGTTCTCAATGTGCATACACTTCAGCGTGTCATGGACAACCTGTTGCATATCCTGGCTAGCAACAGCCAAGTGACCATTGATGACACCAATAAAATCACCCTCACGCACACTCACTCCCCCCAGTTGCACGGAACGAACAGCTATCGTAATCTCAGCCGTCTGGACACTATTGATAGCCTGAGTCATCGCCTGACAATTACTGGCAAAATCAGCTTCAAAATTAAAGCTGGTTAATGCTGCAATACCCTGAGGCAAAGTTTTACTGGGAACAACATAGACCTCTTTTTGTGTCAGCCCAACTACTTGCTGCGCACTCAAAACGACATTGCTATTATTGGGCAAGATGATAACTTGTTGCATTGGCACCGCTTCAACCGCCGAAAGAAGCTCCTCAATGCTCGGATTCATCGTCTGACCACCAGAAACGATTGTGGTAACCTTTAATCCTTGAAATACCTTTTCAAATCCTTTACCAGAAACTACCGCTACAGTAGCAATTTGAAAAATTGATGTATTTACTTCTTTCCTTGTCTCTCCAGCATATTCAGCAGCGCTCTCAGCAGCATAGTTCAGGCTCTGCTCTTGCAAGTTTTCGATATTGATATCCAGCAGACTACCCAGGCTGACACCGTAGTCGAGGATCTTTCCTGGTGTCGGTGTATGGGTGTGCACTTTGAGCATATTCTCGTCGCCTGCTACCACAGTAGAGACACCACCCATGTCAATAATTGTCTGCCGGATTTTCTCAACGTCCAGCCCTTTACCACGCAAGAGAAAGACGACTTCATAGCCAAAGTCTTCCTCAACGGTGACACGCCCTTTTCTCACATGGGCGGTCTGTTGAGCAGACTCAGATGCTACGAGCTGTGTGGACGTAGCGATAGGAATTGTGGCCTCGCCTCGCATATAGTGAAAAATACCTTCGAGAATAGTGCATAAGCCTTGTCCTCCAGCATCGACCACCCCCGCTTGTTTCAAGATAGGCAATAATTCTGGAGTACGGGCAACGGCTTGACGTGCAGCTATGACGATTTCCTGCATCTGGGCGATCAAGTCATCTTTTTGGTTGGCGCTACGCTTGGCTGCTTCTGCTATTTCGCGCACAACTGTTAAGATAGTACCTTCAACAGGCTTAATGACAGCACGATAGGCGAGCTGAGCCGCTTGTTGAAGTGCCGCTGCAACGTCCTGGGCTGTAAATGTTTGCTTCCCATCTAGGCCGATGGCAATGCCTCGTAGTGTCTGTGAGAGAATAACGCCTGAATTGCCACGTGCACCTAACAATGCATCATGGGCAACTTTTGCAGCGATAACTCCCGCTGAAGTCTCGTTGCAATCAACAATATTGCGAATCGCAGACTTCATAGTAGCAGCCATATTGGAGCCTGTGTCACCATCAGGAACAGGAAAAACGTTCAGCGCATTAATGGCTTCACGATGTTCCTCTAGCCATGCAGCTCCGGCCAGAATAGCTTTCTTAAAATCTTGCCCGTCAAATATACTAATACGCCTAGGACGTTGACGCATTTTACGCGATGATACGTTCTCCATTATAGTCTTGCTACCTCTGGTCCTTTACTGCTTGATCTAGAGATGTTGGCCCATGGAGAAGTCCCTGCACATTCACATTCACTTGTGTGACTGGTACACCAAGCAGCTTCTCGATAGAATACTTCACATTGCCCATAATACTGTGCGCGATTGCAGTGATACGTAGCCCATATTCCAGCGCAACGTAAACATCAACAATCAATTGATCGTTGAGAATAGAAACCCGTACTCCCTGATTAAAGCGTTCTGGAGGAAGAATCACAGCTTGTCCATTGCGTAGGTAAGGGGAAGCAATACCTAATACTCCGTAACACTCACAGGTAGCCTGAACTGCGATTGAATGGACAGCATTGGGTAGGACCTCGATTTTGCCGCGTGGACCGGAGCTGGATTGCGGCTGTATGGCAGATGCTTTTGACATGTGCATGTGTCTCTCTCTTGCCAAAATAGCAAGGATCGTTTATACTCGCATAACGTGTTTGGATAATCCAACCAGTGCACAAGTTTCTTGAAGCAGTATACCAGAGGACCCCTACGAGAATCAAGTAAAGTCGGTTCCACGATCCACACTTATTGGAACGGTCCACCCTGTATCCGCTTCAGTGTTAGTTAATTGGGAGGTAAATATGTCAGCAGGCCGTTGTGAGGTGTGTGAACGTAAGCCGATGCGTGGAAACAATGTTCCTTTCTCGCAGCATCGTACACGCCGTCGCTTTGTTCTGAATGTCCAGCGCCGTCATCTCATGATGAATGGAACTCGGCGCACGGTAAACATATGTACGCGCTGCTTGCGTACAATGAATAAGCTGCCAAAAGCCCGCTAAGACGGGATACAGCAGATATGCATGATCAACCGGATAAGACCCTTTCCTCTAAGTTGACGAGGATAGGGTCAATTTTTTGCGATCATCCTCAAAGCGTGTATGTAACTGTCCACAAGCAGCTGCAATATCATCGCCACGTTCAGCTCGCACATTATTACTAACACCGTGCTCAAAAAGAACGTTGCGGAAACTCCGAATCGCATCAGGACCCGGCGTTTTATAGTCGGCGGAAGTTGCATTGACCGGGATGCAATTGACATGGGCAAATTGTTGCAGAGGAACTAGCAATTCTGCCAGTTGTCGCGCATGAGTCGGTGTATCATTTACCCCAGCGAGCAAGATATACTCAAATGTTACCTGTCGTCCAGTGGCTGCAATATAGTCCTGGCAAGCTTTTAGCAGATCTTGTATCGGATATTTGCGACTAACCGGCATCGTCTGGCAGCGCAACTCGTTAGTTGGTGCGTGCAGCGAAATTGCTAGGTTCACCTGGAGTTTTTCTTGGCTGAGCTTATAGATTGCAGGAACTAATCCTACAGTGGAAATGGTCATATGGCGTGCACCGAGGTTGAAACCATCATGACTGTTGAGGATACGTAGCGCTTGCAAGACATTGTTGTAATTGTGCAGCGGCTCACCCATGCCCATCAGCACGATATTGGTAATATGATCAATAGCTGCACTGCCCGGCAATCCACTAGCGGTCCAGGGAGCATTTCGCAGTTCGCGGGCAAAATGGAGTATTTGAGCAACGATCTCACCTGCACTCAGATGGCGATAAAATCCCATCTGACCCGTTGCACAAAAGGTACAGCAACAGGCGCAACCAACCTGACTGGAGACACAAACGGTTGCACGTGCGCTATTCTCACCGAGTGGAGGATAGAGCATTAGCCCAGACTCGATACGCTTGCCATCGGCCAGCTCTAAGAGAATTTTGCGTGTACGGTCGTCTTTGGAATGGATTTCGTTACGTACGATCGCTGGCCCGATACACGCCTCTTCGGCTAAACGTTGACGCAGAGATGTAGATAAGTTAGTCATCGCGGCGAAATCGGTCACGAGTTGTCGGTAGAGCCAACCAAATATTTGTTTGGCGCGGAAAGCTGCCTCACCTCGTTCTACCAACCATTGCTGAAGTTGGGGGAGAGTGAACGCGAGCAGGTCTGTTTTCTTATTCTCATTTTGCATAGGTAAAATCATTGCGGCTAATCCTTATACTTCTCCTTCAAGAGCATTCAATCTCCCTGGCACTGTTGTACGCCTGTAGAGTGCGGCAACTGGGAAGCGAACCCCTATGCTCGTCAACTCCACTTCATCAGCAGGGCCATACGCTTGATACTCCCAGACCGTTATCCAGAACTGAGACAAATATGGACAGGCCATATGTGATGTCTGGTTCCTGCTTCGACGAGAGCAGTTTCACTTGTTGGTTAGACAAGCCAGAGCTTCTCTCTCCACAGGCGTTGCGTTCCCGTGTAACTCACGGTACGTTTAGCGGCAGCACTGATCGACTTAAATTCAGCTCGGTTTGAGCAAAATTCTTGGCCGCATTATAATCTCTATCTGCGACATATCCACATCTCTCACAGACAAAGACACGGTCTTCTAGTGTTTGATCTTCATCTACCCATCCACAACAAGAACAAGTTTTTGAGGACGGGAACCACCTGCTCACAGCATTAACCGTTGAGCCATACTTCTCAGCTTTGTAGGTGATCTGACGCTTAAACTCGTACATGCCTACATCGCCAACGGCACGGCTCATTTTGCGGTTAGCCATCATGCCCAAGACATTCAAATCCTCAAGCACAATTATGCTAGGCTTGGTTTTCGCTATAGCATTTGTCGCTTGATGGAGAGCATTAGCACGAACACAGGCAATTCTTGCATGTTGACGAGCAAGACGACGAACAGCTTTTTTTCGGTTCTTGCTACCTTTTTTCTTACGTGATACGCGCCTACCAAGTCTGGCAAGCTTCTTCAAGTTCTTGCGCAAGGCTTTCGGGTTTTCGAACGCCTCTGCTTCAGAAGTGGTTGCAAGCGTTTTGATGCCTAAATCGACACCTAACACACAACCCGTCGCGAGAACAGGATCAGCTACTTCTTCCTCAACCTGGACGGAAACAAACCAGCGCCCAGCTTTCTCAGAGATCGTAGCAGACAAAATATGCACATCAGAAGTTGGAATGTAGTTGGCTTCCTTGAGTTTCAGCAATCCAAGTCTCGGCAGTTGAATATGCTTCTCGTGCACATGGATTGCTCCTGTTAAACGAAAGCTTCCAATGCCTTTCTTCTTTGTCTTGAACTTAGGATAGCCCAGCTTGCCTTTATGCTTCCCTTGCTTCTTCTTTTTAACATTGTTGAAGAAGTTTTTAAATGCTTTCTCCAGATTGCGCAAAGCTTCTTGTGGAGCGCATTTTGAGACATCGTACATCCAAGAGAAATCTGTCTTCTTCTTAGCATTCAGCTCTTTGTGCAAATCGATGGCTGTTGGAGTTTTGCGGCCAGCTGCATATTCCTCTTGATAACGGCGGAGCCCCCAATTATATGCAAAGCGTGCAGTACCAGCATGCTGAAGACAAGCAGTAATTTGAGCCTTATTCAAGTCTAGTTCTGTTTTATAGCCTCTAGTGCTCTTCACTGCTCTTCACTGCTTTCTTCAGTTCTTTGTCTATTATCTCTTCCAGTATTTCAAGCATGGTTTTGCGCTTAAGCGCTGCTAAGATTTTCAGTTTCTCTTGCGTCTGTTTCCAGACTTTGAGCGATGTGATTTGTTTGTTCTCCATATAGAGGATTGTATCACATCTCTCCATAAAGGTCAAGTCCATAGATGGCTACGAAAGGCAACAAATGTCCTTGGAATCAGAAACTAGTTACAACCCTTAATGTGCGACGGAAGACTTCAACGGCTTGATAGTTTGTGGCAACGAGCACATACTCCTGGACGGTTGGGCAAGCACGATACAATGCAAACTTCGCGCCCCTATTATACGCTTCTGTGCCATCTGAGAGTACCTCAACCACAACACGGGGAGACCGTATTTCAGTGACTTTTCCCATGTCGCGTTGATCACAGGTTACTGTTACATCTGGCAAGGTGAGGCGTGAAAGACCTATGCGTACATGTAGATCAGAATTGTATACTAGGCAAGGACAATCACCTAGCGCATCCTCTAGAGCACGCACCATATTGCTACTGACACGAGCATGATCGGCAGTTCCGCCTGCCATCATATAAGCCTGCCCATCAATGTACTCGTACTTGGTATCTGGATCGGCCTGCTCTAATGCACGGAACTCTTCGATGCTCATGAACCTTGGTTGTGATGGTTGAGCTACCATTAAAAATCCTCCTCAACAGCTAGAAGATACCACAAATTGCCGCTTTCAGCTACTCAGCTTGAACGGCTAAGAGAGAGAGTTGACTCGGTGGAGCAGAATCGATGCTCTGCTTCGTGTGCACTACTGCACCTTTCTGCACCAATGGAAGGAGGAGATCGCCAAGGTCCTTGACTGGCCAATCCAGCGGATGTCCTCCCTTATCAAGCAACAACTTATTTCCAGGTGACGCGTCAAGTGACTCAAATTTGCGTACATACAAACTGCGTTTCTGTTTCAAAGCACCATTTGCGCCTTCCCACGTGCCGCCTTTCGTATCCGACTCTGCGACAATAATGACCTGAGCCAGAGCTGTAACAACCCTGTTGCGTTCCATTGCTCGACTCACTAACCAGGAGGCATCAGGATGAAATTGGCTCAATAACATAACTTTACCTGCCTCAATCCTTGGCTGTAGGTCGCACATTTGTACTTTACTCAGCTTACGAATGCCCTCAGGCAATACTACAGTTGTACACCCATTCGTACTCATGGCACCTTCGTATGCGGCCCGATCAACGCCACGAGCATGACCACTGATGACATTAATATCATGCTCAGCCAGATAGCCAGCTACGGCCTTGGTAAATTCCAGACTCTCATCGCTCGCATTACGTGAGCCGATAACGGCAATTGTTTGGCGTTTGAGGATATCTAGATCGCCCATAAAGAAGAGTACAGGCGGTATATGGCTACGACCGAGTGCAGACTTTAACGATGGGGGATATTCAGGATCAAGCACGGTCACGAGGTAAATATGAGCATGCTGCAATTGCTCAATGAGGAAGGCCTGTGCGACGAGCTTTTCTTTGGCCTGTTTAAGTTTTTCAATGACCTTGGTATCGAGTTGACAGGTTGCTTCCCATTCCTGAAAGTCAGCCGCAAAGAAGTCCTGCAATGTCCGGTTCAACTGTTTGCACCAGATAACCAGAATATTGTTGACAATACGAATAGTGAGCTGACTCTCAAATACCAGTGCTAACCAACATGCCTGCTCTCTCGGATCTTTTATCATGTATTGCTCCTTAGAGGTTTTATTGATCGTCTGAATGAAGCGTACAGGTGATAGTCAGAGGGTAAACAACACGTGCCCCGGCCCGCATTAAAGTCCGTCCAGCCTCCTGCAACATTCTTCCAGAATTGTAAATATCGTCGATCAGCAAGAGGGTTCGCCCTGCTACTAGCTCAGGCGACTGTACGGCAAACGCTCCCTTAACATTATCTTCTTTTTGCAAGCGATTTTTCAAGGACTTTTGTTCAAGTGTATCCCGTACTTTCACGAGAACCGGAAGATACTCTCTATTGACCACAGCAGCAACTTGCCTAGCAAAATCTTCTACTAATGTACCACTTCTGGTTGGTGGAATGCCTATTACTCCATTGATCTCAGCAATTGGATAGCGAGTACGTAGCACGTCAACGGCACGTGCAACAAGGGATAATGGAAAAGGGCCAGCATTCTCATACTTGCAGGCACGGACAAGCCGCCCAATCCTGCTAGTTCCATGACTTGACAGTGCCCACCCAGCCTCATGGGCAGGAGTCTTGATCGTGCCACGCTTTTCTATCTGTGGCAAGTACTCGTCCTCAAGAAAGCGCATGGCAGCTTCTTGTACACTCTCTGACACCCGCATAGGAGACAAGTTAATTGACTGGCACTGTCCACATACACCACAAGCTGATCCAAAGGTATCGCCTAAATACATCGTCAAATAGGCCATATAGCATCCTTGATAAAGTGCATGATTTTGGATGTCACTTAATTCGCGCAATTTCTGCTGGCGTATGGTGTCATAATCAGAAAAATCTATCTGTCCAGGGCGATCAAGAGCTACAAAGTAGCGATTTTGGCACCACGCTCGATGAAACCTTGATCTTGTAAATCCCCCAAAACAGTGCGCGTAGCATTCTTCGAGAAACCTGTTATGCGCATAATCTCATTCTGACCTAACCCTCCAGCGTTTGCTTCAAGGCGCGATAAAATGGTTTCATATTGCATGCTTGCAGGTTTAGCCTGATTGATAAAATGCTCGTGGATACGCAAATCTTCTGGATCATAGAGCAAAATACACTGAGCAACCTGTCCGTCACGACCTGCCCTTCCTATTTCTTGGTAGTACTGAATGGGAGAACCTGGGATATGATAATGAATAATAAAACGTATATCGCGCTTATCGATTCCCATGCCCAGAGCATTTGTGGAGCAAACCACTTTGTAGTGGTTTGCCATCAACTTTTGCTCAATCTCTTGCCGAACGTCGTTATCTCGACCAGCGTGATAATACTCAGCTGCCAGACCCTGACACTGAAGAAATGCTGCGACCATCTCGGCGTCTCGCTTAGTTGCAGTATAGATGATACCTGTTCCTGGAGTGTAATATAACATCTCTGCTAAACAACTCAGTTTCTCCTGATCACCCTGTACATGAACGACATGTAGATGTAGATTTGAACGCAGCATTGGCCCACGCAATACTTGTACACCTATACCCATCTGCTGAAGAATGTCCACCTCAACACGCTTATTTGCAGTAGCGGTGAGGGCTAGCACGGCTGTACTTTTAGGTATAGCATCTAATAAGCGCACAATACGACGATAGTCCGGTCGGAAATCATGCCCCCAAGTTGAGATACAGTGGGCCTCGTCAATGACGATCATACTGATACGCATCTGCGAAACGTAGTTTTGCCAAACTATATTGCTCAAGCGCTCAGGAGCAATATAGAGCACTTTGATCTCTCCTTCCACAGCTTGTCTCAATGTTGCATCATTCTCAGCCTCACTGAAATCCGAACTCACAATTGCAGATGGAATATCATAAACGTCATTGCAGCGCTGGCGCTGATCACGCATAAGAGCTTTCAATGGGGAAAAAACAATGGTGAGATAAGGGTAATAAAGACTTGCCATCTGATAACATAGCGATTTTCCCCAACCTGTTTGCTGTATCGCTAATATTCGTCTGCCTTGTACGAGTTGTTCGATAATTGTACGCTGTCCACTACGAAATCCAGTCATAATATGAAAGCGCTCTACGAGCAGTTTCTCCAGTGAACAGTCTTGCCACGAAAGGTGTAACATAATCGATACCTCCATCCATCTCTACCTTATTAATGATTAATGATCTAATAGCGACCTATACAGAATCATCGGTAAATTCTTGCAGAACCTGCCTAGCATGTTTTTCTGTGGAAGCAATGCTAACCTTCACAATCAAGCTGCGTAGCTGTGTCGGTTCGCTCACCTGTTCCACAATCCGTTTAACATGTGGCTCGATCCGTGGAAAACGAGCTTGTACGATATCTAGTAACATCAGGCGTTGCTCTAGAAGATACTGCTGCTGCTCTTCTGTCTGGACTTGTTGTCGAATTTCCTGGTAGATCCATGTGTCACGCAATATATCATACTTTTGGATATCCAATTGTTGTTTCCTCTTTCCTCAGCTAACTTTATACGACTGACAAAAACAATCTACGATTATAGATATACTGTGGTTTTCAATGAAAGCGGAAATACTGCGGGCGAGATGGGCCAATTGGATGCGGTGTTTTGGCATCAGACTCTAACTCCTCTAGCAAATTTAGTCTGGTTTCCCTCTTGACAACATAGGGGCAATGATTTTATACTATCTAAAGTAAAGTTACTAATGAAATACAAGGGATATGCTAGCATAGCATGTTCATGCGTGACTATGTCTCTAATAGTCAAGATACGTAGCCTAAAGAGAAAAGAGGAAATTTTGCCATGTCAGCGCAAACAATCCAAGCCATACGTGTTCACCGATATGGAGGGCCAGAGGAACTCAAGCTGGAGCAGATTCAGCGTCCAGAGCCACAAGCGGGCGAAGTGCTTGTTCGCATTCATGCGGCAGGGGTAAACCCGATAGATTGGAAAATCCGTGCAGGATGGTTGAAAGAATTTATACCAGTGCAATTTCCTTATACACCTGGCCTTGATCTAGCTGGTGTAGTGGAGGAGATTGGTCCCGGCGTGACAGCGTTTCAAAAAGGGCAGGCTGTTTTCGGCCAGAGTCCAAAGGGAGCGTACGCTGAATATGCTGTAGCTCCTGTGGAAAAGCTTGCGCCTAAGCCCCAGACGCTGAGTTTTGATGAGGCTGCTGCAATACCGATAGGGGCAACAACTGCTTGGCAGGGTATCTTTGATCAGGGGGGACTGCAAGCTGGCCAACGTATCCTGATTCAGGGTGCAGCAGGCGGAGTTGGCCTATTCGCGGTCCAGTTTGCCCGATGGAAAGGGACGCATGTTATCGGTACCACCTCGACGGCTAATGTCGACTTTGTGCGTTCTCTGGGTGCCGAAACGGTTATTGATTATACTTCCACGCCAGTGGAGCAGGTTGTCCATGATGTAGACATTGTCTTCGATACGGTTGGTGGCAATACACTTGAATTTTCATTGCGTGTGCTCAAGCGTGGAGGAACGCTGGTCACCATAGCGGGGCAGCCACCAGAGGAGAAAGTGCGGGAACGGGGTGTGCGCGTAGCTTCGTTTTCAGCTCAGGTTTCCAGTGACCTCTTACGTACCTTTGCTCAGTTAATAGACGAGGGACAGATCAAGGTCTTTGTTGGAGAGAGATTTTCCCTGAACCAAGCGCAACAAGCTCACGAACGCAGTCAGAAAGGTCATGGGCGCGGGCGCATCGTACTTTCTATTGCTGGCTAAGTGGATGGGCCTCTGAGGCTGTAATCTGCTTTGCTGATGAATTGCTGACCCTGGTATGGGCAGAAAGTCCCATACCAGGGTCATCGCTGAGCAGACGCTACAATTGCTCCGAAGCGCGACTATCTAGGGGTATCAGAAGCTGTCGGGCTTCAGCCTATGCGGAGTGTCACATATTGAGGAGAGTCCCTGTTGAACAAATGCACCATCAAAGTTTGTTAATCCTGTAATAATAATACTATCGTCGGCAAAAACAACTTGGATTGCGGCCATTAGCAATCTAAGCACGAGGCAGAGAGCTAACACCAACTTAATATAAACTTGTAGCAAGAGGTTCTTCATTTCTGTATTCCTTCCTTGTTGCAATGTCCACAGCTAGCCAGTTCTAAAGGAGAACCATGCCCTCTATGGAAACCAAATGATAATAACAACATGATGAATTGACAATATGCCTAAATGTAATGATAGACAGAGTGGCTCGCATGAACTCTAGAGAGCATTTCACAATGCGGCCATCTCCTTCCCATAGATGAGAGAGCCTCCATTCCTCAACATAGATGAGATTCTGATAAACTTGCCCATTGTACGGTGAGTCCAACAATGACTTCGGCAAACTTCCGCATTCTCATCCCCTCTCACTAACTATATCGCTGGGGTAGCAAAACTGTTACATACTTTAGTCACTTAGGTGTCACTTTCTAAGTGGATACTCTTCAGGTGAATTTTGGCAATGTTTCCCCTTCCTCATTTCCCCAGCGCGAGAGAAAGAATAGAATACCTCGGCACATGAAGAATTGACAGCTCGCACTATACTCGTTATAATCTACGAGATATCCCTAGGGGAGGCAAAAAGAGGTTCTATGAAACGTACTTGGCAACCAAAGCGCATCCCGCGCAAACGTGAACATGGTTTTATGAAACGGATGGCCACTTGCAATGGTCGACGTGTCCTCAAAGCTCGCCGCGCCAAAGGGCGTTGGAGCTTAACGGTCTAATCATAACTCTCATGGCACTCAAACGTGCGTTACGCTTACGCAAAAGTAAAGATTTTCAACGTGTGAGGCAGCAGGGACGTAACATGACATCCCGGCTGCTTATCCTCACGTTTGCACCAAATGATCTCGCAACACCACGTATTGGCTTCGTGGTCAGTAAACGTGTTTCCAAAAGCGCGGTCGAACGTAATTATGTGAAAAGGTTACTTTCCGAGGCAATTCGGCCTATTCTCGTTGACATTCCAGCAGGATGGGACTTAGTAATCAGTGCGAAAACCCCAATCATTGGCGTGAAATTATCCGATCTTGTAGACAACTTACGTATAGTGTTACGTTGAGCGCGGCTCCTCGACCCCACCACAAGGACTGAACACGCACAAGGATTGCAAACGTGAAATATATCGCACTTGCTTTGATATGGTTATATCAGCACACGCTGTCGGTGATCCTGCCTTCATCGTGTCGGTTTATACCCTCATGTTCGCAGTATGGATATGAGGCCATTGAGCGTTTTGGCTTTTTTCGCGGTAGCTGGCTGACAATCAAACGTATTGGCCATTGTCACCCATTCTATCACGGCAACCTGTATGATCCTGTCCCAGAGAACCTGGGCAAATGAGATCAAGGAAGGCAGGAGAATCCTGTGAACTTTTTCGGTGAGATAGGTTTCCTATTTCAGCAAATTTTTATGCGACCCATTTTCAATGGGCTCATGCTTCTATATCATCTTTTGCGATTTTGGCCTCTCAATTGTGGTGTTAACGCTGATTATCAAGCTGATCCTCTTCCCTCTCACCCTGAAACAGCTTAAATCCATGAAAGCTAATCAGCAACTACAACCACAGATACTAGAGCTTCGTAAGAAGTACGCCAAGGACCAACAAGCACAGGCGCAAGCACTGCAAGCACTCTATAAAGAGTATAATGTGAGTCCGCTAGCTGGTTGTCTTCCCATGCTAGTGCAACTGCCCGTCCTCTATGGTCTATACTATGCGCTCTTCTCAGTAGTAAATGCTGAAAAGGCACATAGTGTTCATAATCTGAACGATCTCCTTTATGTGCCGCTTGTACAGCCATTTCACCACCTTCCTAGCTTGAATCTGACTTGGTTTCAATGGTTGTCTTTCTTAAATCCCATTTTGCACGTGAACTGGTCATGGACGCTTTCATTGGTACAACCAGATCCATCCCATATTCTGCCTGTTTTGGCGGCAATAGCAACATTCATATCATTGCGCATCTCACAACCCAAGCCCGCGCCAGCAGCTAGCAACAATAAATCAGGACAACCTGACCCAAGTATGCAGACGATGAAGACAATGCAGTTCGTGATGCCATTCTTCATTCTGTTTATTGGTTGGAATTTCACTTCTGGCTTAGTTCTGTACTGGATTGTTTCTTCCGGCTTCCAAGCCGTACAGCAGTACTTTGTTACTGGTTGGGGCTCCTTGCTAACCGTACCAAATCTTATACCCAAGAGCGAGGGGAATGCATCTTCTAACAATGACACGACTAACACAAAAAATGTGAATGATTCTGTGCGCGAAAAAGCTGATTTCAGAGAGCGAGACGGGCTAACAATAGAGCGGATGAGAATGAAGAAGAAGGCGCACATTCTGGCTCAGTCGCAAGCAAAGTCCGTTCTACTACGACTTCACAGCTGAGAACCAACGGGAACAATTCACCTTCTCGACGCATGCGGGGAGGAAGTGCATCTGCTCGCCGTCGTGGAAGTTCACACCGCTCACGACGCTAATTTGGTTGTCACCAACGGAGACAAACTTTCGCCTGAAAAAGGGATGATTGCAGGAATCAATCTGTTCTACTACATTTTGAAAGGCAGGGAAAAGAAACTGTGGAAAGTATAGAGGCAAGTGGCAAAAGTGTTGAAGAGGCAATCGCCCGGGCATTAGTAAGCTTGGGAAAACGCCGCAACGAAGTCGAGATTACAGTTCTTCAAGATGCAAGTCGGGGCACTTTTGGCCTAGGCAGCAAGGAAGCACGAGTACGCGTGACAGTACGCTCTACAAGTATAACTTCTAGTCAGAGCACAAGGGGCGCGGTCATTACACCCGAGATGGCAGATGCTCTTCTTGGCCCCAATGAGATCGAAGTTCCCTTGCCTGAAGATGAAGAGGAATTGCTTGATGAAGATGAAGAGGAATTGCTTGATGAGGAGAATGAGAATTATATCGAGGAAGGACTTGAGGATAAGTCTCTGCCATTTATTCATTCTTCTGAATTCGCGAACCAGCCTCTTGTAACAGGACTCAAGACGCAAAGCACTGAGGGACCAGGGCAAGAACTGCAAGACGTGGAGAATGCCTCCCGTGAGGATATCGAAGTCACCGTGGATGTGCTCCAGCATATTCTACGATACATGAATATCCATGCAACAGTACAAGTACGCTTGGACAGCCCCTTAACCGTTAATATCCACGGGATGAATGAGAATCTCGGCTTGCTGATTGGGCGGCGTGGTGAAACGCTGGCCGCTCTCCAACTCCTAGTCAATCTCATTGTCAGCCATCGTACCAAGCATCGCTTGCGCATTGTCGTAGATGCGGAGAATTACCGCCAGCGTCGCGAGGAAAATCTGCGTTCTCTAGCGTTGCGGGTAGCTCAGCAGGTGCGTAGTTATCGTCGCTCAATCGCCCTTGAGGCTATGCCTCCTTATGAACGCCGTATTGTGCATATAGCTCTCTCCGATAGCAAAGATATCAGCACAGAAAGCATCGGCGAAGGCGATGAGCGGCGTGTAGTCATTTCTTTGAAGCGTCCTAGTCGATGAACAGGGTGCACAAGCACACCAGGCGCTTCAAAGGGAAGGTACTTTCGCTCTATGGTTTCCTTAGCTCCTGAGTTGCTGGCTATTGGGCATGTTACACGAGATATCCATCAAGATGGATCTTTCACCATTGGTGGTACTGTTACCTTTGCTGCTCTTGTAGCACATCACCTGGGATTGGTAGCTGGAGTGGTAACCTGTGCCGATGCAGAATTGCAGAAAGCGCTACCAGCATACCTTCCCAATGTGGCTTTGCATACACAACCATCTGAACAAACTACGACGTTCACTAATCTCTATCAGGGTGGGTTCCGCACCCAATATCTTCATGCACGCGGCGCCCCCCTCCAATTGACAGATGTGCCCCAGGACTGGTTGGCTGCTCCCATCGTACTGTTCGCTCCTATCGCTCAAGAACTGGACCACACATTCGTGACCCTGTTCCCACACCAGCCAAGTTCGATCCGCGCAGCTACACCACAGGGTTGGTTGCGCCATTGGGATACCAATGGTCGCATCTGGCCTATGCCTTGGCAGCATGCTGACCAGATACTTCCACTGCTAGACGTTTTGATTCTCAGCCATGATGATCTCCTCCCTTTTGCTAATGACAACCGCTCTAAAGCTGATGCGATCTTGTTGCGCTGGAGCAAGCTGGTTCCCTTGCTGGTCGCTACGGATGGACGTCAGGGTGCAACGCTCTTTGACCATGGCACAATCCATCACTTCCCAGCATATCCAGCTCAGGAAGTGGACCCCACTGGGGCAGGCGATGTCTTTGCAGCTGCATTCTTGGCTCACCTCTTTCGCCACGGTAACCCTGCTCATGCTGTCGATTTCGCCAACTGCACAGCCGCTTTTTCTATCAAGCAACTAGGAACACAGGGTATCCCGACTCTGGCGATGGTGGAGCAACGGCTGCACCCTCAGCAGCGATAACACATGATGATCTTGCTGGTTATGTGAACCTTGATACAGCTAGTTGTCCCTCAGTTCCCCTTGAAAAGAGCACGTCAGTTAGCTATTCTTAAGATCAAAGCCTGAACGCGTCGATTATCCCTCACCATGCTTATTTCTCATTGGCTCCAAACATGAAGAGCAGAAAGGTCTCCATCAGCATGAAAAACAGCATATCTGAGCACTACACTCTGGCCTTGGTACTCTGCGGAATAGCCACACTGATTGTTGGGTCCCTAGTTATTGCAAGCCTTCTTGTGTTTCACACTCAAGTAGCTCCAAAGCATATTGTAACAACTGAGACGAGTGGCTGTGCCATCCCCTTGACCCCAAAATCGAACATACTTTATGTCTTATCTCGATCATTATCTAATCACGCTTTATACATTTCTGCTGTCAATACTAATGGTCGGCAACGCTGGATGCAAAAATTTGCGACTCTTAAAGTTTCCATCCGAGGATCTCTAGAGGAAACAAATGGTACCGTTTATGTCTTTGCTACAGGATATATACCCAAATATATAAAGCAAGGAGGCCGGACAGTAACAGCAATTGGTCATATAATAAATATAGCTACCGCCTATAATGCGAATAATGGGAAAAAGCTGTGGAGCATCCGGGCGCCAGCTAACAGCTCTATAGATGGCATGTCAATCTGTAATAATATAATCTATCTATGGACAGAAAAAACAATTTATGCATATAATGGGCATAATGGAGCATTGTTGTGGAAAAGCAGTGAATTTACTCTTCTTAATACTCCTCGGATAGTAGTTACGAACAACGCGATTGTGTTTACGAGTAAAGGGCAAGATACTAATCACGACAGCATCTATGCTCTCAATGCTAAGAAAGGCAGATTGTTGTGGAAAGTCAATATCACCAATCTGGACCAGAACAATCAGCATATGGCAATTGCTTTTACAGCAACCAACAAAGCAGTTTACGTTAGCCAATTTAGTAAAGCCTCCCCTGAGCAAGTTGAAGCTCTCTCCATTAGCAACGGCAAGCTGCTTTGGAATACATCTGTACACATGCCGATTAAGAAGACTAACATTAGGTTCCCATTTACGATAGTAGGTAACAATGTATTATACTTATATACCAGCAATGCGGGCTTAGCTGCACTAAATGTGAACAATGGAAGACATCTGTGGCAAGAGAGCAATATCAGCCAGATTTAATCTGTGCAGGATAGATTGTACGTCACCTCTATCAGAGTGCCTAATTTCTGTCAACTTGATCCAATAACGGGTAAGAGCCAGTGGTGCATATCCCTCACTCATACAGGTAATCCTATTGAGGCAGTTAGCGATCAAACAACCCTATATATTGCCAGTTCTACAGGCGTGAGTGCTTTGCAAAAGAATAATGGTAAGGTAAACTGGACATATAAGGGCAACAAGCCAAGGACAGCTAGTATGTTCCCATACAGTCTTTCGCTGGCTTACTAATGGGGATTTACCGTATAAGACATGAATGCTTACGCGGAAGCGATTTCGTCTGAGAAGAAACGTACCCAGAGTACAGAGACTGCCAGACCTCCAACTAGAGTAAAGAAGCCTACGGCTCCAGCATTGTAGTTGTTTGGATCTTTGAACGGGTAGAAGAGGATCAAGGCCAACCAACAAATAGTGAGTATGGCAGTCCAACTGAGCTTGTTGGTCTCAGGGTGTGCTCGGTTAAAGAGATGGTAAAAAACAATCACGAGGAAAAAGATCAAAATCACGAACGGTTTGAGAAAGGTCAGGTTGCTTGTACTCTCGGTCCATTGTATGGCAAGGTTGGGATTGAAAAAGAGAAAAATGCATACCCATATTATGGTGAGAACTACACCAATGATGACCTTACGGATCTCAATGGGACTATTCACAGGTATCGAACTCCTTTTATTATAAGCCATGAGCGACCTAGTAGGCATGCCTTAAATTGCTTTTGCACATTTGTATTGTAGCCCTCGTAAACGACAAAATCAACTCTCGCAATGGTCTGGTAACTCCTCTTTGTTAAGTTGATCTAATTCGTATTGGATGGGGAACTGATCCCCTATTTTTTCCCCTAATGCTTCAAGTTGTTGCCGTGAAGGATATTTAATGTTTCGCAGATCCGTTGCATTTACCTGAGTATGCCCATTAAACTGGCGAAAAAATGAATCTACCAGTGTTGAGTTGAAGTAGGCTATAGAGTCACCTACTCGGCTCTAGTATCGGTTTAGCTTCTTGTGCACCTACATGCCTACGGCGACGCCGATCATTCCACCGTTTCACCTCTAGCAAGCGCCTGTAAGCCTCATAGAACAGAGGTTGATAGACCAGATCATGCGTCTCGAGGAAGCGTACGGGATAGCCACCAAAGCCGCGCTTGAAGACATACACTCCCCACAATTCCTCGCCCTCCGCCAAAATATCGGGAATGCCACGGAAGTTATAGTACCAACAGCCCTGCGATCGAGCCCACTGGATGGCAGTCCATTGCAACAGATGATTCGGCATCCGCTCACGATGTTCGTTAGCAGATGCTCCAAACATATACCAGCTCCAGCGTCCTAACGAGAGAGTGATGGTTCCCGCGATTGCCTGCCCATCATACTCTGCCAACAAGAGCATACCGCGATTCCCCTCACCAAACATGCGCAAAATATCCTCATAGTGAGCCTTATCATGAATGAAGAACTGATCACGTGCACTGGTAGTCTCATAGATACGATAGAAAGCATCTAGATCGGCCTGACCTTCACCCTGACGGACAGTTACGCCCTTACGCGAGGCAAGACGAATATTATAGCGCCATTTTTCCTTCATATCCGCTTGCAATATCTGCTCAGAAGGACGAATGTCCAGTACCCATTCGTGGCGCACATGTGTCGCGTAGGAATTAGGACGAAAGCCAAGTCTCTGGAGCGCCAGTAACCACCGCGAGTCTCCATCTGAAACACTCGGCTCGATCTTAAGCATAAAGGCCTGATGTTTACGAGCCTCGGCCTTGACAAAGTTGAGCAAGATAGAAAGTGCTGGCCCATCAGGATCATCGACAACAGGGCCCCGTGGAGCATAGAAATAGAGTCGGTTTAGAATAGGCGCACGCATCACCAAGACCAGCATAGCAGCACATAGCTGTCCTGTATTATCCACAACGCCAACCCGCAATGCTTCACTACATCCCAAGTAATGGGCGAGTTCTCCCCACTCATATGACTGCGTCACATTACAACAGACTGACGCTCCAACAAAGTCATTCCATACCTTGCGATCTGTAATGATTTGTGCATCCATATCACCTAATCCCTTTCTTTACGAGGCCACTTCTGTAACTGATCTTATAAGGCCAGTATAGCATAGAGTACTACCAGAGACAATGCAGCTCTTTACAATGGGTCTTTTAGTTTAGTCTGAGGCTGCAATAGTCTCACATAAGTACCAACGGATGAGCAAATTTCCTCCAGCGATTAGCAAAAAGTAGTGTGACTTGCAATCCTGTCAGACACTCAGGTATTATTCAAAATGGAAAATAACCACATGCATTTTGCATTTTGCACTTCGGTAATGAGACGCCAACTCCCCATAAGATGAGGATTGCAAAAAGATTTAACTATCACAATGGAGGCAAGGACCATGAGCAATCTAGTAATGGTTATTGATGATTTGCTCACAGTGCGTAAAATTCTAGAGGTTAGTCTAAAGCGGGTGGGATTGGATGTCATAGCCTTCCCAGATGGAATAGAAGCTCTACAGGCCTTGACATCCTCTAACCTCCAGCGACTTCCAGATGTAATGATACTAGATGTCATGATGCCCAAACTTAATGGTTATGCATTTGCACGTATCATACGCTCAAAGCCGCATTTACGTCACATTCCCATCCTGATGCTTACAAGCAGGGACGGTATGATCTCCCAGCTTCGTGGTCGCATTGCAGGCGCCAATATCTATATGACCAAACCATTTAAAGCTCAGGATGTTGTGCAAACTGTGCTCAGTTGCCTTAAGATAGCACCGGGCTAAGACCACAACCTTTTAAATAATCCAATTTAGTGAACGCTGTACAAACTGTACATCTGCACTATGGACCTTGAGCATTAGGTGCATCAAGAACCAACCTTTCTGCTCGAATTACAATCTCGTCCCTTTTTGTAATCCATTCAGGAGAAATTACTTGCTCAAGTTCAGTATTTCTTAAAAAATCTAAGCCCTCATAGGCTACTGAGGCCAATTGGTTATATAAGTTTTCTGTATAGCCTTGCAGATCTGCCCTAGTAACTATTTCCTGCGAGAGTTCTGAAACTGGTTTCAACAGTTGCACAATATCCGCTAATAGTTGTGTGGTCGTTTTGTCTTCCATCACAACATGTACCTCCAACTAAATTATTCTGCGCACCCCCAATATTCGCTAATAGTTGTGTGGTCGTTTTGTCTTCCGTCACAACATGTACCTCCAACTAAATTATTCTGCGTACCCCCATGCTCAGGAAATGACTATACACTATTTTGCACATATAGGCAATAAGAAATGTTTCTTACCATACACTTGTGAAACACTTGCCTCTCATATATGGAACGGCGGCAGAACTATCAGAGACACAGATCTATACAATATTGTATAGATTATTATGAAGTCGAAGGCAACAAAAAAAGAACCTAGATGTTAAACTAGGTCCTCAAGCTAAGAATTTCTGTTTGTGAAAGAACGAACCGAAAAACCATCTTTCCTCATTTTTGCCGAGCCAGTAGTCAGCACGCGCTTCACCAGCGATCACTTCTTGGCTAACAAGCCTCTCGATCATCAGTCCAACTCTGCTGCACTTGTTACCAAGCTTACACATGTCGTCTGTCTACCAGGTCTTCTTCCTGGGATCTTCACGCGTTCTCACGCGTGGGAAAACTCTTCTTGAGGTCGGCTTCGCGCTTAGATGCTTTCAGCGCTTCTCCTTTCTGGACGTAGCTACCCAGCTCTGGGGGTGGCCCCCCAACTGGCTCACCAGCGGTCCAGCCATCTCGGTCCTCTCGTACTGAAGATGACTCCCCTCAATTTTCCATGCGCCCACGACGGATAGAGACCGAACTGTCTCGCGACGTTCTGAACCCAGCTCGCGTGCCGCTTTCATGGGCGAACAGCCCAACCCTTGGGACCTACTCCAGCCCCAGGATGCGACGAGCCGACATCGAGGTGCCAAACCTTGCCGTCGATTTGAACTCTTGGGCAAGATCAGCCTGTTATCCCCGGGGTAGCTTTTATCCGTTGAGCCACATGCCTTCCACTTGGCCATGTGGGATCACTAAGCCCGACTTTCGTCCCTGCTCGGCATGTCCGCCTCGCAGTCAAGCTCCCTTCTGCCTTTCCACTCTTTGCGGGTGGTTTCCATTCACCCTGAGGGAACCTTTGGGCGCCTCCGTTACTCTTTGGGAGGCGACCGCCCCAGTCAAACTACCCGCCTGGCCCTGTCCACGGTTTTTGTCGTGTGAGAAACAAAACACATCGAGAGTGGTATTTCACCGTTGCCTCCCCCATCCCCACAAGGATGAGTTCTCCGGCTCCCACCTATCCTACGCACGCTGTCCCTCATTTCCAGACCAAGGTGTAGTAAAGCTCCACGGGGTCTTTTTGTCCTGTCGTGGGTAACCCGTATCTTCACGGGTCTTTCAATTTCGCCGAGTCCTCTGTCGAGACAGTGCTCAACTCGTTACTCCTTTCGTGCGGGTCGGAACTTACCCGACAAGGAATTTCGCTACCTTAGGACCGTTATAGTTACGGCCGCCGTTCACCGGGGCTTCGATTCATGGCTACGAACACCACTCCTCTTAACCTTCCGGCACTGGGCAGGAGTCAGCCCCTATACGTCCGCTTTCGCGTTCGCAGAGACCTATGTTTTTGTTAAACAGTCGGTTGAGCCTCTCTTTTGCAACCTCCTCACACCCAAGCCTAAGCTCAGACGCTACTAAGGCACCCCTTCTTCCGAAGGTACGGGGTCATTTTGCCGAGTTCCTTAACAGAGGGTCGCTCGATCACCTTGGGATATTTCTCCCTGCCTACCAGTGTCGGTTTGCGGTACGGGCGGAACGAGATCTCGCTAGAGGCTTTTCTTGGCGGCCTGGACTCCACTGACTTCCGCACTGTCGCCAGTGCTCGGTGCTCCTCTCACGGTCCTGTCATCGGGATTTGCCTCGACGACCCGCTTGAGAGAGTACGCCCAGCCTGTCCATTCGCTGGGTTCAGCTTTCCTACCGCGTCCCCTCATCACTGATAACGATCTCTTTCCGGTGCAGGAACATCTCACCTGCTTGCCATCGCCTACGACTTTAACGTCCTCGGCTTAGGACCCGACTCACCCTGAGACGATTGACGTTGCTCAGGAAACCTCAGGCATTCGGTGGGTCTGGTTCTCACAGACCTTACGCTACTCATTCCGGCATTCTCACTTCTGGTTGCTCCACTAGTCCTTACGGTCTAGCTTCTCAGCTGAACAGAACGCTCCCCTACCATTGTCTTCCAAAGAAGACAATCCATGGCTTCGGTACGATGCTTAAGCCTCCTTACGTTGTCGGTGCCAGGACACTCGACCAGTGAGCTATTACGCACTCTTTCAAGGATGGCTGCTTCTAAGCCAACCTCCTGGCTGTTTAGGCGTCCTGACTTCCTTTCCCACTCAGCATCGCTTTTGAGACCTTAGCCGATGGTCTGGGCTGTTTCCCTTTTGACGACGAAGCTTTGCCCCCGCCGTCTCACTCGCCTGCACGCTTCTTGTGGCATTCGCAGTTTGATTGGGGTTGGTAACCAGCACTTGGCCCCTAGCCCATTCAGTGCTCTACCTCCACAAGGTTTTCACAGGTGGCTGTACCTCTATACATTTCGGGGAGAACCAGCTATCTCCACGTTCGATTAGAATTTCACCCCTATCCACAGCTCATCCCCCAGTTTTGCAACACTGGTGAGTTCGAGCCTCGACGGACTGTCACATCCGCTTCACTCTGGCCATGGATAGCTCACGTGGTTTCGGGTCGCATCGCCGCTACTTTCGCCTCCTTCAGACTCGGTTGCCCTCTGGCTCCCCAGCTTTATCGCTGGTTAACCTGCAACGTGCGATGCACTCGCCGGATCATTCTACAAAAGGCACGCCATTAGTCCTAAGTGGATCAGATCCACAGTGACCTCTGACTGCTTGGGAGTACGTGGTTTCAGGGTCTCTTTCATCCCCCTTCCGGGGTGCTTTTCACCTTTCCCTCACGGTACTTGTTCACTATCGGTCGCTTGAGGTTTTTAGCCTTGGAGGGTGGTCCCCCCTGCTTCCCACAAGGTTTCACGTGTCTCGTGGTACTCAGGATCCCAGCCCACACTCTCCCAATCGTTCTTGACGGGACTCTCACCCTCTACGGTCACGCTTTCCAACGTGTTGGAGTGATCAGGTCGTGTTTGTTGCTGGTCCTACAACCCCAGTCGCTAGTTGCCCAGCCACTGGTTTGGGCTACTCCCGGTTCGCTCGCCACTACTACGGGAATCTCGGTTGATTTCTTTTCGTCGGGCTACTGAGATGTTTCAGTTCACCCGCTGCCCCCCGTCACTGCTCACCTTCATGAACAGGCGGTCTCCAGACATCACTCTGGAGGGGTTGCCCCATTCGGAATCTCAGGGTTCTCAGCTTGGATGCAGCTCCCCCTGAACGTTTCGCCGGTCTCCGCGTCCTTCTTCGGCCTCAAGCGCCTAGGCATCCACCTCGTACTCATACTTGCTTGTTTGCCTTGGTGATCTCTTTTTCTCTGCTTCAACTCGTGCTGACCTTCTCGGCTCAGCAAAAATGAAGAAAGATGATTTTTCAGTTGTTCAGGTACAGGGTGACGAACCTTTGCGGTCCCCCAACCCCTCAAGAGTGGAAACCAGTCAGAACCTTGCTGCAAGGACGGACAATTCCTCATCGACCTGGGACACTTTCCATCCGTGCAGGATGGAATGATTTCCCTAGAAAGGAGGTGATCCAGCCGCACCTTCCGGTACGGCTACCTTGTTACGACTTCACCCCAATCACCAACCCCACCCTCGACGCCTGCCCCCCTAAAGGGTTGGCTCAGCGGCTTCAGGTGTTGCCGACTTTCGTGGTGTGACGGGCGGTGTGTACAAGACCCGGGAACGTATTCACCGTGGTGTGCTGACCCACGGTTACTAGCAACTCCTCCTTCATGCAGGCGAGTTGCAGCCTGCAATCTGAACTGAGGCCGGTTTTGTTGGGATTGGCTCCCCCTCGCGGGTTGGCAGCCCGTTGTACCGACCATTGTAGCGTGTGTGTTGCCCAGGACGTAAGGGCCGTGCTGACTTGACGTCATCCCCGCCTTCCTCCGCGTTCTTCGCGGCAGTCCTGCTAGATCATTCAACTAGCAGCAGGGGTTGCGCTCGTTGCGGGACTGAACCCAACATCTCACGACACGAGCTGACGACAGCCATGCAGCACCTGTGCTACCGCCGATTGCTCGGACACCCCGTTACGGGTGGTGCAATAGCATGTCAAGCCCTGGTAAGGTTCTTCGCGTTGCATCGAATTAAACCACACGCTCCGCTGCTTGTGCGGGTCCCCGTCAATTCCTTTGAGTTTTAATCTTGCGACCGTACTCCCCAGGCGGACCACTTATTGCGTAAGCTGCGGCACGGAAGGGGTCGATACCTCCCACGCCTAGTGGTCATCGTTTACGGCTAGGACTACCAGGGTATCTAATCCTGTTCGCTCCCCTAGCTTTCGCACCTGAGCGTCAGAAACTTGCCAGGAGACTGCCTTCGCTTTCGGTGTTCCTCCGGATCTCTACGCATTTCACCGCTCCACCCGGAATTCCGTCTCCCCCTCAAGTTCTCAAGTCTACCAGTTTTCGAAGACCTTTCCCAGTTAAGCCGGAAACTGTCACTCCGAACTTGGCCGACCGCCTGCGCGCGCTTTACGCCCAATAAATCCGGACAACGCTCGCCCCCTACGTATTACCGCGGCTGCTGGCACGTAGTTAGCCGGGGCTTCTTCCTCTGGTACCGTCCGTTCTCGTCCCAGAGAAAAGCAGTTTACGATCCGAAAACCTTCTTCCTGCACGCGGCGTTGCTCGTTCAGGGTTGCCCCCATTGACGAATATTCCTCACTGCTGCCCCCCGTAGGAGTCTGGGCCGTTCTCAATCCCAGTGTGGCTGATCATCCTCTCAGACCAGCTACCGATCGTCGCCTTGGTAGGCTTTTACCCCACCAACTAGCTAATCGGCCGCAGGCCCTTCCTCTGGCGCCTCTTGCGAAGCTTTGTTTCGTTTCCGAAACCTATGCGGTATTGTCGGCGATTTCTCGCCGGTATTCCTCACCACAGGGTAGGTACCCACGTGTTACTCACCCGTCCGCCACTCACACAGATTGCTCCGTGCGCGTTCGACTTGCATGTGTTAGGCACGCCGCCAGCGTTTATCCTGAGCCAGGATCAAACTCGCCATTCAATATCTTTTCCACCTACTCTGTTGCCAGAATAAGCGTGATTTGCTGTTGAGTCGCGATCCAGGCCAAGAATGATTACTTGGCTTGTTCGCAGATTGTTTACGCTAGCAGAGCTTCTGCTAGCACCATATTGACAGGAACTGTTTTGTACTTGCTCTCAGTTACTGTTCTGCTTTCCACTCTTGAGTTGTTAAGGTGCCACGAGCCACACACCTGTTCATGTGCATTGCTCTTTTGGCTCACCACGAGCGTTTCTTTACTTTTCGCTCGTCGCTCTTTGGCTTCGGTAGTATCTCACGTTCGCCGCGCTTTGTCAAGGGGTTTTGGCCCTTTTTTTTCGCTCTCCCGATTTTCGTTTTCGCTTGCCCATCCCAGCGAAGACAACCGTATCCGGCTCTCTCTAAAGGGGGGGAAGCAAGACCTCGGACGGAGCGCATCACACCGCAACGACACCTACCCATTCACACCAGACAAGAGCACCTCGTCCCAAATGTTCGAAGAGGTTGCCTTAGTGTGCTTGCCTATTGTGCCACAGCGACATCGCTTTGTCAAGAGGTCCTTTTAGGCTTCTCCTGACTGGGCCTGCCAGTGCGGCGGGCTCATTGCACTGTCTTCGTGACGACGAGGGTTATTATGCCAGAGACCTCGTCAGTTGTCAAGGGGTTTTCGACGAATTTCTGGAAAGTTTCTTTTTGAGACAACTATTCCTAAAGACCACTAGCATTAGTGACACTCTCAACCCCCTAAGAGGGGGTGAGCTTCTATCGCACTTCAACGGTGTGGCCTGCCCCCGTAGGGACCTGCTCTAGGAGCAGTGGTTGATCCGTTGACTGAGATAGACAACAAGCATCAGATGATGCCAGGGGCGTGTCTGCCCTACTACTACTCCTGGATAAACCAGGGCGTAGATACGTGACGGAACGAGGAAACGACACTTGCTCATCAAAAGCGAGCGGATGCATATTGACACTGCCGACAATGTCCCTGATGGCCAGTGAAGCCACATTTGCGGCATGCCCAATTTCTGCCCTTGGGCTTGTGTTTGTGCTTGCATACCGGACACTGGCTACTTGTGCCTCGTTCGGAGCCAGTGAAGCTCTTGATGCAAGCCTGTGCGGATTTATGGGTGAGGTAGTCGATGTCCTTGCCATATTCCCACAAGGACATCCGTTGATTATGGTGACGCCCACGATCTTGATTACGTACACCATGGGGATTGCCGATGAAGAGGAAGCCCACATGGTGCTCTTGGCAAAAGTCGATCACTTTGCGCGTGGCTTTGTGGCGCAGATCACGGATGCGACGTTCTGCTCTTCGGCACTGCTTGTTCTTGGCCCATTGCAGCCGTCTCCAACGTCGCGAGCGCTTTTTGCACTTAGATTGCTTTTTGGCAAATTTTCTCAACTGCATGTTTCTCTGTCTTTTGAGAGAGCGGATGCCACGGCCTGTCACGATCATAGCCTTGCCCGTGTTGGTACTAACAGCTGCAAGATGGATTTCACCCAGATCGACAGTTGCATGAACCGTTCCAGGTGCCTCTTCAGCTTGTGGTGTCTCGATACAGACATGCAGTTCAAAACCATTATTCCAAACGAGGCTACATGCACCGCTGTTCTCAGGAAGCTCAATCGGCAAGACGATGGACTCTCGTCCCTTGCCCATTGGCAGAACAACACGTCCATTTTCACGACTTACAGCTTGAGCAGGCCATTTGACCGGATAGAAGCGTTTTTCGCGCCATGGATATTTCATCCGCATCTGCTGGATGGGTTTGACGGAGCTTGCGTGTGGTGTCGATATTGGCAAGGAAAGCATGTACCACCATCTGCACCGATTGGCTGTGCAAGGCAAATCGTCCACCTTTGGTCGCCTTT
>CAVSHN010000012.1:0-153534 GCA_963727755.1 uncultured Chloroflexia bacterium | reverse complement strand
TGCGCCCAGGCCACGGAAGATGCTCTCGGCGTGCTTGTTTGTGTGTTTCGACACAAAAGTTCCAAACTTTCGCCGCTTCCATCTGCGCATCTCGCATGGCCTCAAACATCTTTTTGTTTGGTTGCAATCGGTAGATGTGGACTGTTTCCATGTGAACCTCCTTTCCATTTTCGTTTCTTACTCTATGCAACGAAGCATATTTGAATCAGTAACATTATCGTATTACAATTTAGGAGATGAAATTCGGAAATATGGCCACGAATTGTATGCTCACAGGCGACGCTTTCATCCCTACCCCAGATATCGGGGTGGGACTTCCCGCGTCGCTTTTGTTAAACATCATTGGCAAGAAGCATTCCTGGAGTAATGTTTTCAATCAAGGTTTGTAATACCAATGCTTTGAAAGGGCCTTTCAGGAAGTAGGGGACAGGTGATCAAACAATCGACTCCACCGAGCCACTCGCTCATTGCATGTCTCTATCAACGCTCTGCATCTGAAATTCTGCAGTATATACGTCGCCATGTCCCCACGCAAGAGGATGCAGAGGATATCCTTCTCGAAGTCTTTACCGCTGCCCCTCGAAAAGCCTGATTTAAGTACCATGAGTCAGCAGGAACAACTTGCTTGGTTACGACGCGTAGCACACAATAAATTTGTCGATTTCTATCGTCGCAGTACACGGCAGACTTCTATTCCATTGCAAGATTTGCAACATGAACTTTACGACGAGGACGAACATGCTCCTGAACTCGTGGCCGTGGGAAGTGAACAACATGCTCAGCTGCGTTCCCATCTCGCTTTGCTTCCACAAATCCAGCAGGAAGTCCTGCGCCTCCGTTTCGCTGAAGATTTGCGTTGCCCTGAGATCGCCAAGCGACTTCAGAAAAGCGATGGTGCCATTCGTACTATGCTCTCCCGCGTCTTAAACATCTTGCGCACTATCTATGCTAACAGTGAGGAGGAGTCCAATGGATAGGGACAAAGAGCTGTTCACTCCTGATTTAATCGATGATGATATAGACACTCTTATGGACGAAAGCCACTCGATCTTCCCAGATCCAAATGCACAGTTTATCCGTGAATTACATGCTATCTCGCAAGAGGATGCCGCTTCACTCAAGCGAGTCTGGGAGCGCTTAGAACACTACAGCAGACAGCAGGATGCTTTTCAAGAACCAAGCCCCCAGACTCCTCAAAGGCAGGCAGATGATTGCCGCATCATTCCCTTGCAGAGCGGGAGGCAGAGCAAACCACGAAAGCCAGCTCGACCGATCTTCACCGTGCTCGCAGCAGCTCTTACTGGCCTTTTCTTAGTCGGCAGTCTCGTCTCGATCTTGGCGATGAGATATCCGGCTACCCCAGCTGCAGCACCTAGGAATGTTGTAGATGGACCTTTTGTGCAAATTTCACTGCTCCCGTATTTCAATAACAAAGGCATTGGCAGTGCACCTGGTCAGGCCAACTTTGATGGCTCAGGCTTCTCCTATCCCGCAGACCAACTTCCACCAGCAGGTCAGACGGTCTTGAATGGAATACCATACCAGTTCCCTAATAGCGCACCAAGAACCAATGATAACGTTGCGGCATTGGGACAAACCATCACGCTTCCCCAAGGGAACTACCAACAAGCGTCCTTGCTGGTTGCTACCAGTTGGGGCACGATCGATGGCAAGATAGTGGTGCACTATACGGATGGTTCAACATCCTCAGGATCATTCGAGGCTCCTGACTGGGGCATTGGCCCACCTAGTGTCGTGAATACCAGCTATCGCTACGCACCATCAGGCAAATCAGGATCAGTACATATCTATGCCATACAGATGACGATGGATAGGACAAAGAGAGCCAGTTCGCTGACCTTGCCTACGACTACACAACCCAGTCCGTATATTCCCTGTCTGCATGTGTTTGCATTAACCTTGCTGCAATCGTAAAAGATGGAGAATCATTATCTCAACTCAGGACCACCATGCCCCTCTATAGCGCTACACTGCCATTCTGACGCTCTGTCGTTGGGCTAGCCATTATTTGCTACGCGAGACATAGCCCCTTCTTCAAACTTGTTATTCCATCTTTGCTCACTCGTTTATTCATGCATAGCACTCACCAGCAAAGCACCAATGTAAGCTAGGACAAGGTAACAACTCGCATTCCACAGTTATTTTTGAAAGGTAAATCTTTTATCTACTAGGAGCAGAAGTTATACGGATGACAGCCGAAACTCTCCCAGCCTTTATTACTAAGGCAGCAAGTAAGCAAACATATTATACTATCCGTTTTCTTGTTGATCGGGGCCAAACGCTAAATGCTTACCGAGCTTACGCTTACTTCCGCTGGGTCGATGATAGGCTTGATCAAGAAATATCGGGATTATCCGAGCGGATGGCCTTTATAGAACGTCAAATAAACCTCGTAGATGCGTGTTATCGTGGCGAGTACCCACATGATGACTTGTCTGCTGAAGAGCATATGTTGGTAAGTTTGATCCGGGAAAATCGAGAGTTGAATAGCGGGCAGCATACATATATCACTAATATGATGGCTGTGATGGCCTTTGATGCTAAACGAAGAGGGCAATTGATCTCTGAACAAGAGCTGTGTCAGTATCAAAGTAATCTTTCAACTGCAGTAACAGAAGCTATGCACTTTTTCATAGGACATGATCAATCTGGTATGCTATGTGACGATCGTTATCTTGCCGTTACTGCTGCACATATTACCCATATGTTGCGTGATGCATGCCAAGATATTGCTGACGGCTACTTCAACATTCCTCGCGAGTATCTTGAAACTTATAAAATAGGCTCATCAGATGTGCAGAGCGATGCCTATAAGATGTGGGTCAAAGCCAGGGTAAAGACTGCCCGCACATTCTTTAAGGCGGGGGTACGCTATTTAGCACAAGAAAAGAGTATTCGCTGCCGTATCGCTGGCTACGCATATATGGCTCAATTCGTGAGAATACTCGACATTATTGAGCGAGAGAAATATCAATTACGTTTGGAGTACCCAGAACAACAAGGCTTAAGAGCATGGCTAAAGACAATTCGTTTTATCATTGCAGGTATCTTGAGGAGTGAGGGAGTAATACAGTGAAGACGCCTTCTGTTATCGTCGTTGGAGCTGGAATTGGTGGTATTGCGACGGCTGCGCATTTGGCAAGGAAGGGAATGCGCGTAACAGTGATTGAGAAGAATAAATGGCCGGGTGGTCGTTGTGATCGCATAACTCGTGATGGACATACTTTTGATACAGGGCCAACATTGTTGGTCATGCCCCTGGTTTATGAGAAGGAATTGCATCATTAGGCGCATCATTTCACGATCTTTTCGACTTATGCAGAGTTGACCCCACCTATCACCTGATTTTTGACAGCGGAAAGCAACTTGCGCTTACCTCTGATTTTAGATCCATGTGGGAGCAGCTGGAAGCCATTGAAAAAGGGAGTTTCCAGGGTTTTCTGCGGTATATGCGAGAGGGAGACTACTGCTATAATCTAGGCATGGAAAAATTGGTAGAGAAAGATTTTCGGTCTCCCTTCGAATTTTTCACATTAAGTAACATCTTACTCTTTCTCCGAATCAAAGCTCTTATACCTCATTACCGTCACATGTCATCCTACTTCAAAGAGCCTTACCTCAAGGCAGCATTCACTTTTCAGGATATATACATGGGGCTTAGTCCCTTTAAAGCTCCTTCTACCTTCTCTATGATGCCTTATACGGAATTGGCCCATGGAGTATGGTATCCCAAGGGCGGAATGTATAGAATAGTAGAGGTGCTGATGGACATTGCTCGTAAATCTGGAGTAGAATTTCGATTCGATGCCGAGGCCGCGCGAATTGAGGTTAAGGACGAGCGCGTTCGTGGTGTTGCGCTTTTGGGTGGAGACTTTCTAGAAGCAGATGCGATTGTAGCGAATGCCGATCTCCCCTATATATATCAAGATCTACTACCCAAAGAGATTTATGCAAAACGGCTAGCTCGTAAAGACCTCTCTTGTTCAGTTATCAGTTTCTTTGGGGCGTTGATAAAGCCTATCCTATGCTTGGACCTCATACCTTATTCCTGACCGATAATTATCGTGAAAACTTTGAGAGTATAACTCAGCATATTATTCCCTTGGCTGAAAATTCCAGTTTTTATGTTCACGCTCCCGCTCGGCTCGATCCCTTGGCAGCCCCTTCAGGGGAGGATTCCTTGATCGCTATCGTACCTGTTGATCATTTGAATGGAACCGGCGAACAAAATTGGCAAGATATCAGGGAAAAGGCGAGGCAGCTGGTGTTTCGTCGATTAGAACAGTTTGGCGTTACTGATTTACAAGACCACATTAAGTTTGAGATCAACTATACTCCCTTATCCTGGCGCAAGCGTTACAATTTGCTGAAGGGTGCTACACACGGCCTCTCTCATAAAATAATGCAGCTAGGATACTTGCGTCCTCATAATCGACATTCTCGATACCATAACCTGTACTTTGTTGGAGCAAGTACGCATCCAGGGACTGGCGTACCGACTGTTTTAGTAAGTGCGCATCATGTTGCAAATCGCGTTGGTGATGATTTGCGTATGAGATCTTGATAGGCAGCAAATGTGGATGCTTTGCCTACCCTTTCACAATATCTGTCCCTCTTTCCCCCTAGTGAATCCGACAAACATTGGCTACAGTATACTCAAGACCATGCTTTCGTTAAACATCATTGGCAAGAAGCATTCCTGGAGTAATGTTTTCAATCAAGGTTTGTAATACCCATGCTTCAAAAAGGTCTTTCAGGAAGTAGGAGACAGGTGGTCAAACAATCGACTCCACCGAGTCACTCGTTTATTGCACATCTCTATCAACGCTCTGCACCTGAGAATTTTGCAGTACATACGCCGCCATGTCCCCACGCAAGAGGATGCTGAGGATGTCCTCCTCGATGTCTTTCTTGCTGCCCTCGAAAAGCCTAATTTAAGTACCCTGAGTCAGCAGGAACAACTTGCTTGGTTACGACGCGTAGCACATAATAAATTTGTTGATTTCTATCGTCGGAGTACACGGCAAACGTCCATTCCATTGCAAGATTTGCAGCATGAACTCTACGACGAGGACGAATATGCTCCTGAACTTGTGGCCGTGGGAAGTGAACAACATGCTCAACTGCGTTCTCACCTCGCTTTGCTCCCTCAAATCCAGCAGGAAGTCCTGCGCCTCCGCTTTGCTGAAGATTTGCGTTGCCCTGAGATCGCCAAGCGACTTCAGAAAAGTGATAGTGCCATTCGCACCATGCTCTCCCGCGTCTTAAACGTCTTGCGCACTATCTATGCTAACAGTGAGGAGAAACTATCCAATGGCTAGGAGCAAAGAGCTGTTCATTCCTGATTCAATCGATGACGACATAGACTTTCTTCTGGATGAAAGCCACTTGATCTTCCCAGATCTAAACTCACAATTTCTCCGTGAATTACACTCCATCTCGCAAGAAGATGGCGCTTCACTCAAGCGGGTCTGGGAGCGCTTAGAACACTACAGCATACAGCAGGACGCTCCTCAAGAGCCAATCCTCCAGACTCCTCAAAAACAGGCAGATGATTGCCTCATCATTCCCTTGCAGAGCTGGCGGCAGAGCAAGCCACGAAATTTAGCTCGACCGCTCTTCACCGTGCTCGCAGCTGCTCTTGTGGGCTTCTTCTTAGTCAGCAGTCTCCTCTGGATCTTGACGATGAGATATCCGGCTACACCAGCAGCATCGAGGCAGTTAACTCTATCAAATTTATCTAGTATGAGTCAGAGCCATTTTGTAACACTCACCGTTCATAATGATAAGTCCAATGTGACCAATTACTTTACGCTAACGTACATAGGAATTGATGGTCAGACGCAACAGCACATATCCTGCCAGCCGATTTCACCTTTAAACTGGGTTGATGTGCTATCTCAGTCAGGCACCCCAGCCCAAATACCGACAGGACAGAACGCACGGTTACAATACTTCCACAGCAAGAATTGTAACCCATCAAGCATGTTCCTGACAGTAGACCTACCTATTCCAGCAGTGCCAGTGTATCCTCACTGCTGGTTCAACCCTGACAACATAACTACCCCTAATTGGAGTGGCTGTGTAAACCCCTCAGAGACACTCCCTACTGATTGGTCTTGAGCAGTGATGACATCTCCCCATGCCCTTTAGGCATGGGTTTTACGCTCGGGGTGATAATCCTACCGAATCTGCGCTGATTGATACAATCTCATGACACCTAGTTTTTAACGAGACGCTATCTCATTGACAGATGTCCATCACTTATGCTATGCTTGTTTAATAGATACCGATACGCAGTATCATTATTAAGTAAGTAAATTGTAAGACCTCTTCCAGTTTGGTCAAGAACCCCTGCCCGATCACGGGCTGGGCTTGAGAAACGGCTAGCTCAACGCAAGTTCATGATAAGTGTACAGAAGAAAAACAATTCGATCGTTCAACTAGAACATGTCCGCATTCAGTATGGCAAACGGATAATTCTTCAGGATCTCAGCTTGACGATCAATGAAGGAGAGTTTGTTGCCGTCCTGGGACCAAATGGCGCAGGCAAGAGCACGCTGTTGCGCGTCTTGCTTGGCCTACTTAAACCTAGCGCAGGTTTAGTACGGGTATTCGGTCGCCCTCCACAGCGCGGCAATAAGGAGATCGGCTACGCTCCACAGCATCGCGTGCTTGAGGCAGATCTGGCTTTACGAGCACGTGATCTGGTCGGTTTTGGGTTAGACGGGCATCGTTGGGGACCAGGATGGCCAAGTCACAAACGTACTGCTCTTATTGATCAGGCATTAGAAGAGGTTGACGCCAGCCGCTTCGCTGATGCCCCGGTAGGGCAGTTATCAGGTGGAGAGCAACAACGCTTACTGATCGCTCAGGCACTCTTAACCAATCCCCGCTTACTTCTACTCGATGAGCCACTAGCAAGCCTGGATATCAGCCACGAGCAAGAGATCGTCTCGCTAGTGACCAGAATCTGTCGGACACGCCATGTTGCTGTCCTGCTAATCACACATGATATTAATCCCCTGCTACCAGTCGTCGATCGTGTTCTCTATATGGCCAATAGTCAGAGCGCCATCGGTGTGCCAGATGAGGTGATCACAAGTGCCACCCTGAGCCAATTGTATGGATCATCAGTCGAGGTCGTGCATGCCCTGGGTTGGCTCTTTGTTGTTGGAGCGGAGATCTAACGGTTTCCTAACTGCCCAGCAGGAATAAACAGAGACAGCTTTACTATGTTTGATTTCTTAACTTATACAGCTATTCAGAATGCCTTAATAGCAGGATCACTCGCGGCAATCATTGCTGCCTTCGCGGGCTATTTTCTAGTCATACGCGGCATGACCTTTACCGCACACGCACTGCCAAATATTGGTTTCGCGGGTGCGGCAGGAGCGGTACTGCTGGGGCTAGAGCCTATGATTGGTCTGCTTGCATTCTCGATTAGCGCTGCAATTGCCGTCGGTCTGCTAGGAAAACAGCTACGGGAGCGCGATATCGCCATTGGCATCATCATGGCCTTCACTCTTGGTCTGGGTGTCCTGTTCATCTCACTCTATCAGGGCTATGCCGAACAAGTATATAGCATCTTGTACGGCAATATCTTAGGGGTTAGCCAAACAGATGTCTTGCTGACAGCAGTACTCAGTACTCTCACTATCAGCTTCCTTCTCATGCTCTTCCGACCACTCTTATTCAGCTCACTCGATCCCACTGTAGCTGAATCTCGCGGAGTACCTGTATGTTCCTTGACAATAACCTTTTGGTCTTGGTCGCCATTGCTATCTCGATGTCAGTGCAAGTAGTAGGGGCACTACTGATCTTCACTTTGTTAATTGGGCCATCAGCGACTGCTATACGTATCGTTCAACGCCCATTATGGGCTATTGTCATCGCTATCCTGCTCGGCATATGCTACACTTGGCTGGGTATCTTTTTCGCCGCAAATGGCTTGTTCGGTATTAGAGGAACTGACACGTGGCCAGCCAGTGTTTATATCACATCGCTCTCGTTTGGGGTCTATCTCCCTGTACGTCTCCTCTCTCCACTGTGGATTGGACGCAAGTCTAGAAACGATACCGATATGAGCAGCAACAGACACGATAAATCAGGTCCCTACACTACAGACAATTCATTGCCTGTGGGCAAGCATGCACTTTGGCCAAAAGCCCTGTTACCCGGGTGACATCTCCCCATCGGGGTCATTCCATTGCGCCCACGTACCCAACAGGAGGTGAATAGTGGATATATTTTTACAGTACTGGATAACACTCTTCCAACATGAATTTGTGCAAAATGCCTTCCTGGCAGCCCCTATTGTCGCTACAGTTACAGCGATCATGGGTTACTTTGTGGTGTTGCGTGCCCAAGCTTTTGCCGGGGAAGCTCTGGCGGATATTGGTTTTGCAGGGGCCACAGGAGCGGCTGTGCTGGGTGTCAGCTCATTGGTTGGCATGTTGAGTATCGCATTGCTAGCTGCATTAGGCATGGGTGCATTAGGAAAGCGTATCCAGGGGCGAGACGTTGAGATTGGGATGGTGTTGTCCTTTGCACTTGGCCTCGGGGTGTTGTTCTTGAGCATTTATACACAAAATGGCGCTAATGCTACAGTCGGGGTAGGTGTGCTGTTCGGTTCTATTTTGAGCGTCACACGTACAGATGTACTAGTCAGCCTGATAACGGCGTTTGTCACGCTGCTGATAATTGCGCTGCTCTTTCGCCCCCTGCTCTTTGCATCAATCGATCCAGTAGTAGCCCAAGCGAGAGGAATCCCTGTCCGATTGCTCTCTATGCTATTTTTGTTACTACTAGCGCTTGCCACGGCTGAAGCCGTCCTGGTTATTGGCGTTTTACTGGTCTTCTCGCTACTGATTGCTCCAGCTGCGACGGCTGAGCGTTTGACACATCGGCCACTGACAGCCATTATTCTCTCGGTTGTCCTGGCACTAAGTTTTTCCTGGGGAGGACTGGTCTTGGCCTTTGTGGGTACAGGGCGTCATCTGCCCGTTAGTTTCTATATCTCTGCACTGGCAGCACTTTCATACTTCCTTTCCTTACTTGTGAGCCATCTGCGATCACCGCACAGGTATAGAGCGTTGCCGCATCCGAATCGCGAACAAACTATTCCTGCCTGACATTCTTGTCTTTGCTAAGGGGAAGCGCGATATGCTATCATTTGTACTCTAAAATACATTTAAAAATTAAATTTAACTCCACTCTCGTATAAATAATCTGGATCAATATCTATATCATCATTCCAATAAACTGTCATTCCATCTGCTTTAACTTGCTTCAAAAAACTATAATCATTCAATTTCTTGTACATGGGATACCGATATATCCACTTTTTTTACTTCACCATTACTGAATTTGATCAACAATGTTTTGTTATCCATTGCCTCCGCTTCAACTGGCCTTGGATTCATAGTTACCTAATCAACGGACAACTGTTCCACGAGCAGGTGTTCGGAGGGGAATGACTATCCTCTCAGGATGCACTACGAGGGATTGGAACATCCCATTCGCATCCTCTATCCCATGAGTCTTCACGACATTTGGGAGTGCTTTGCGCATGATGTTACCACTGCCATTAACATCTGCATTTAATTCTTGTCCTGACTTTGATTGGTACATGCCACGCTTCACACGTATGCCACTGAACTTCACCGGTGTCTCGCCTTCTTGCCCGTAGACGGGTATAGGATCAAGATCAAGAAAGCTAGCTCGTGTAGCTCTCCTCTTGCACTAAGACCGTGATGCCAACTAGCTTCGCCTTATAGGTGAGCATATCGATGAACCTTGCATGTGGCAATTGCACAAAGTGCTGATTGTTCTTCCTGCTCATCTTACATTCCTGCTTCCAGCCCGCATTCTTGCCAATGACGAGCGTGCCTATTCCTTCAGCTACCAGTAAGTTGATGATGCACCTAGAGGCCGTGTGCATGTAGTGATCGATGCGCCTAGTTCGTTTGGCGGCAACACGTTCTAGCTCACGTGATGTATGATGGTTGCTACTCATCTTCTTTTGCATCTTAGACACACATTTATTGTAATGTTGGTTCACGCTCTTAATCGGACGCCCGTTAACAAGACGAGGGACAAATCCCCCTTTGTTTGATGTTAGCGCGACAAGATTGTTCACTCCAATGTCTATCGCTGCAACGAGAGAATGATTGAGCAACTCTGGCTTTTCTTCTTCGGTATAGACAACTTCAACGATATAGCACCCGCTTTTCTTGGGCACAATACGAACCTGATCAATATTCCTGTGTCTGGTTCTGATCTCTATTCCAAGCTGAGACGGTTTGATAATGCCGAGGCTCAGTGCTGGTTTCGAAAGAGCCTGGATGGTATAGACAAGGATATTCCTCCCTTCCTGCTTGTCCTTGTATCCAGGCAATTTGGGATGACCTAAGAACTTGGATGGATCTTCCTCATAGGCTTTGATGGCTGCAAAGTAAGACGCCCAATTCTTATCGAGAAGCTTGAGCACTTGCTGAGACACTTTCCTGGGTAGCAGGCGATAAGCTTCATGTTTCTGCATGCGCTTATCCATCTGGTTATAGTTTAGGTATTTCCCGCAAAAGATGAACTCTTGCCTAATCTCATAGAGCGCCGCATTGGAGAGATTTTTGGAGGCGAAGGCTGCACGATCTACATCCGCAAAGCGAGCATCAGTCTTGCTGATCATGTGCTTCTCAACTAGCTGCATCTTCGTCTCCTTTCTCTAGCTCTGCTACAATCTTCTCTGTTTTGCGTTTAGCTCGTCTTTGCCCATAGAGCCTTGCACAAAAGCTATAGATGATGGACACCAGATCCGCTAGCAGATCTTCATTTGCCTAACTGGCAAACTACCTTCTAAAATAGTTCCATCCAACGCCAAAACAACCTCAAACTCATTATATTTTGCATGAAAATGAGGCTTATTATGCTTACCATTAATCTCTTGATACATTCTAATCAAAACACCATAAAACATTGATATTGTCGGCGTTTGCTTACACCCCCATACAATTACTCTAGCTTGGCCCAATAAAATCAATACTCGCTTCAATTATAGCAGTTAACCAAATGCTTTGCAACGAAATACACTTGATGTAGCTAATTTTCTCCTCGGAGGTCTTGATCTATTGAGAGAATAGGTTATAGAATAGGTTATAGAACAGGCTATCCTAGCTATTAGACGGAGCAACTAGCCTAAGTCTCACGAGCCCATAAAGAATAAAAGGACTATAAGTGAAAGATTACATTACGCATGAGGTTCCTGCTCAAGACTTGATAGCTGCAATTGAACAGAACTTTATTGGATTTATTCGTGCTTATGTCCGCACAGGACATGGAGAGGTTTATGAAGAGCCGGGACAAACTTGGGTCTTTACTGGAACCCCTCTCAGACTTTTTAATGGAGTCATCCATACATCATTAGATGCATCTGAATGCGATCTGAAAATTAAGGGACTGCTGGACTTCTTCCAATCGCGTCAACAGACCATGGCTTGGTGGATTAGCCCCCTTACACGTCCAACTGACCTCTCACGTCGCCTTGTAGCGCATGGTTTGACACTCAGTTGGAAAGAGGTGGGTATGACCATCGACCTACACAACATCAATCAAACCCTTTCACCACTTCATGGTCTAGTGATTGAACGGGTACAGGATGAACAAACAATGCAGGAGTGGGTTCATACAAATGCTCACGGATTTGTCATGGATGAACACGTCCTAGCAGATTATCGCAAACTGCTGCCAAGCGTACCCCATCATCAGCATCCCGTCGGGCCATTCTATCTAGCTCGGCTCAAAGGTGAGCCAGTAGCAACGGCAGCTTTGTATTGCGCACATGGAGTTGCGGGCATCTATGAAGTTTCTACGATCCCATCCGCTAGACGACAAGGCATCGGCGCTGCAATCACCATGGCCGCACTCCTAGAGGCACAAGCAATGGGACACCGAGTGGGGATACTACTAGCAGAGTCGATGAGCGTATCGATATATCAACGCCTTGGATTTACTAGCCATTGTACCTTCGATGCCTATTGTTCGCGACCTCCAACGAGTTGATAGACTCAAGCCATTTCATTTCAAATTCTCGCTTATAGCGATCGTCAGTCTCTACACAGCACCAGAAATTTGCCAGCTATTTGCCAGCTAAAGGAAGAGCCTCTGGAATATTTCTCCTTTCAAATCAATTATAGAGGGTGTGCATAAACTTTTCGCAGGAAAACTAAACATTCTAGGAGTAGCCATGCTTCAACAAACAACCTTTCAGAAACAAATACAGCAAGCTCATTCATTAGAGGATTTAGGGCTGAAAATCCATGCCCCCCATGAAAGAAAAGATCACGGAGCTATTGAATATACTACAGTAGCAGAAACGATACGGCACTGGGCAGAAGATCCCTTTGGAGAAAGAACATTCAACTTTATTGCGAATGCCTATGGGATTCCACAGGACGTTTTGCCAGAAATTCTTTACGAGGCCGGGATGCAAGGTTATTTAAAAGCAAAAGCTCAAGGCAGATTAGTCGGTATGGTATCTACACAAGTGCTAAAACCCTCATATTATTACTTATCAAATGCATTTGCTCTTTCTGAATTATCCAAAGCTGGTATCCCCACTGCACTTATCGTAGGAGAATATCCACAGGACAAATTCCATCCGGCAAATGGAGATAAAAGGGGAGCCTTTGGGAAAATTGATTTTCCAGTCGGGATAAAAGAAAAACAACAAGCAGATGGAAAAATACTGCGCGAATTGGAAACAACACAAATAGAGTTACGCCCCTACGGAATACGACATGACGACGGCTCAATTACAAGAATAACGCGCATTGAGGATGCAACTGGCTATAGATGCGAACAAGTCTTAGTACAAGTGATAAGTAGTCATGGTGCCGAGAATCAAAACTATACCAAAGAAAGTTCCTATCAAATAGCTTCTTCAGAAGGTAAAGAGGCCAAGCTAACAGAATTCCAAACATATTATCAAGCAGCTTTAGGCATGCATATTGACGGATTAGCCAATCGGCGAGTATTACTAAATAAGCAAGAAACTAATACATTGGAAATAGCAGATCCTATTTCTATAACTGACTTTTATAGAATATTATGGATTGAGACAATTGCAAGGTTACGGACGATAGGAGATCTACCTTCAGAAGAAGAGATGCCTATGATTATTTTCAATATTCCTCGCCTCTATACAACACTAGCTAAAAATACTAAACCATCAAAGAAGTTTCTTGATATATTAGGACTGTCCTCAGAAAAAAGGATCTTAACAGAAGTTTTGCAATTACCTTCTGAGGAAACAGCAACTATTTTGTCTGGAGGGGAAGCAGCATTTGATGCTTTTCTTGAAAAGCGTGATTTAGCAAGGCTTGAAAATGGTTTATTGGCACATACAAATGGCATGTTGGATCCAGCTTCATATTATCCCGCAGACATGGCATGGCCAGACCTTTCATTAGTATGCTCAAGTTGCGGAGGATCTTATTTTGTCAATCGAATAAAGCGTGCGCAAGATGCACACAAATATTTTAATCTAACGACCAAGCAAGTGCGACTCCCTGATGTAGAAATTCCACAATTAGAGAAGTGTGTTGTCCATCCAACAGGAAAGTATTTTAGATTGCATGTAGATGCTAATGAGAGAGTTTTAGATCTACAAAAAGAGCTTATTGCATTAAAAAGTGCAAAATTAGCACATTCAGAATACAGAAAATATGTTCAACAATTAACGGCTCAGATAAATAGTTTACATGAGCAATCAAAAGCTGACTATTTCAAGCGAATAGAAGCTTTTCTAGAAACAGATTACGCACAGAGTAATTTTGTTCTTCCAGATGCTATAGCAGCAATTTTTAAAGAGCTGCTTAAAGATATCCCAGAGACCGTGAAAGATTTTAAAGTGTCTAGAGCAATAAAAAGAGTTACAAACCAATATAAGGAGGGAATTTCTCTATGACACGTTTCATCCTAGTTATGGACGAAGGCACAACTAGCGCACGCGCTGCTCTCTTTGACCACTCTGGACAGATTGTAAGTCTTGCCCAACAAGAATTTCCCCAGATCTATCCCGCGCCAGGATTGGTTGAGCATGATCCCGAGGCTATCTGGTCGAGCCAACTGAGTACAGCACGAGAAGCTATTCACAAAGCAGGCGCTTCCCCATCTGACATAGCAGCCCTCGGTATTACCAACCAGCGAGAGACAGCCATTGTCTGGGAAAAGAACACCGGAAGACCAATATACAATGCTATCGTCTGGCAAAGCCGCTTGACGGTTCCTATCTGCGATGAGTTGAAGGCAAAAGGATTTGACCAGGAATTGCGCAAGCGAACAGGTCTGGTAACTGATGCTTATTTCTCTGGCACTAAAGTCAAGTGGATTCTTGATAATGTGCCCGATGCACGCAAAAAAGCAGAACATGGCGAATTACTCTTCGGTAATGTGGATACCTTCTTACTGTGGCGTCTCACCAAAGGTCGCATTCACATCACTGACTATAGCAATGCCTCGCGAACACTCCTTTTTAATATTTATACAGGCCAATGGGACGATGTCATCCTCAACGAACTGGGTATCCCACGCTCTATGCTCCCCGAGGTAATGCCATCAAGCATGATCTATGGAGAGACCGATCCAGAATTTTTCGGCGCTCCAATCAAAATAGCTGGGGATGCGGGAGATCAACAAGCAGCTACGTTCGGACAAGCTTGCTACGAAATGGGCATGGTCAAGAATACCTACGGAACAGGCTGTTTCATGCTCATGAATACTGGGAATAAAGCTGTGCTGTCCCAAAACGGACTGCTCACAACTATCGGCTGGGGCCAGGGCAATCCAGCTTCCCCACAATTGACTTACGCACTGGAAGGAAGTATCTTCGTCACTGGAGCTGCTGTCCAGTGGTTACGCGACGGTCTCAAAGCTATCGAAAAAAGTGTGGATGTCGAGCAATTAGCAGCCACAGAGGCCGATAACGGCGGTATCTATCTTGTCCCAGCATTCGTAGGTCTCGGCGCACCATACTGGGACCCTCATGCACGTGGGACTATTATAGGTCTGACACGCGGTTCAACAATCGGTCATATCGCACGAGCTACACTAGAATCAATGTGTTATCAGACACGCGATGTGCTTGAAGCAATGACCGCTGACAGTCACATTCATCTGAGAACACTGCGCGTCGATGGTGGTGCAGCCACTAATAATCTGCTCATGCAATTTCAGGCTGATGTCCTTGGTGTCGCAGTACAACGCCCAAAGATTGCAGAGACGACAGCCCTTGGCGCAGCCTATCTTGCAGGTCTGGCTGTTGGCTTTTGGAAATGTCCAGACGAACTTGCTCGCCAATGGGCCATTGACCGCACTTTTGAACCACGCATGAGTGTAGACCAGCGGGAACATCTTTACGCAGGCTGGAAGCGTGCCATTGAACGCTCTCTTGGCTGGGCACAAGATTAGCTAACAACATAGCGGGAATATTTCCACCATCTCCTCGTGTTCTCAACCAAGGATGGTATTGCCCATTCTTCAGTAAAAGGCAAAAAGGACAAACATCATGGCTACAGAAAAAGCAACACTTGCAGGAGGATGCTTCTGGTGTACGGAGGCCATTTTCAAAAGGCTGAAAGGCGTGACATCCATTGTCCCAGGGTATGCCGCGTCACAAGTAGCAAATCCCTCTTACAGAGAAGTATGTTCAGGCAAAACTGGCGCGGCAGAAGGAATTCAGATCACCTACGATCCATCTGTGATTTCCTACCAGACCTTGCTGGAAATCTTCTGGCATCTGCACGACCCAACAACACTCAATAGGCAAGGCAACGATATCGGCACACAATATCGCTCAGCAATTTATTATCATAATGACGAGCAAAAGCAGATTTCTCTTGCAGCGAAAGAAGCTTTGGAAAAGTCAGGCACGTACAAAAATCCGGTGGTGACTGAAATTGCCCCTTTCACAAATTTCTATGCGGCAGAAGACTACCACCAGGATTATTATGATAGCAACCGTTTTGTCCCTTACTGCGAATTTGTAATTGATCCAAAGGTACAGAAGTTGCTTAAAGAATATCGCCACAGCGTGAAAGATGAGTATCAAGAGTAAGATAGCGTTTAAAATAGTGAAGAGTTTGACGATCTGAAAAGTGAGGTTTGATTATGAAAGAAATTGCAGGTCACGAGGAATACGAGCCTCCTTTGCCTAAAGACAATAACGGAAATACGTCAAGAAATCATGATGAAATTCGAAGGAGAGCTACAAAAATAGATCATCAAGAGGTAAACATATCAGGAAGAGAAGTAAATTTACTAAAGAAACAATTTTACAGTGCATTTAAAGAGATTACTAGACTTATGAACGAGAATGAAGTTAAACATTTAGATTGTTTTGAAGAGCTTCAATCGGAGTTTAGTAATCTAGAGAAAAGCAAAATAGAGGTAGAAAATAAATTACAAGAAATTATAGAGTCTAAGGGAAAAGCATTGACAAGATTTTTTCCTAAATATAATTCTGAATATAGGCGCGAACGTTATAAATCAATTGAAATTTATATGAAAGAAATTATGGATTTTCGTCTTAAGATAGACAAATTATTGGAAAATAATAAATGTCCTGAAAATGAGCAGTATAAGATTTACCAAGATTTTGGCAAGTGTATATTACAAAAATATTTCTGGTTGGGTTATCAAAAATCAAAATATGAAGAAGTAGATCATCCTATTATCGAGAAAAGTAAGGAATTAGAAGAATTTGATAAGGAATTTAGATTTTTTTATTTTAACAAGGAATTTATTAAAATAGATCCAAAGTTTGGTCGACAGTCAAATATTCAAGAGATTAAAGATATTCTATCTAGACATCCAATCATGCCAATTGATAAATTTGAATATGAATGGTTAAAAGAGAAACTTGAACTAGCTGAAGAAAAGCATAAAGAGCTTAGCGATACTTATAAACAAAAATATAAACATGTGTGGAAACACATACATACTCTTCACCAACAAAAGAACAAAACAAGAAAAGATATAGAATCCCTTAAACATACACTTGATCATATAAACAAGCAAGAAACAAATGAAGATTTAAGAAGGTTTATTCCTCGAATTAGCAAACTTATTAAGTTAACTCATGATTATAAATCAATGCTTGATGAAAGAATTGAAAAAGAATATAAGCATATAGATGACATCACTCTACACCTAGGTATAAGAAATAGTGGTTCTCCCTATTTTCATCAAGAGGAAATGATACCATATCAATTAAAAGAGAGCCAGAAGGCTCTTAGAGCTTTAAATGCAAATGAAGGAGAAAATATAGTTGATTGCGGCCCTTTAAGCATTGCAACAATAGCTAGCGATTACAATCCCCTTTACCGTGATCCAGACAAAGATACACTTTGTGAAATTGCTCGTTTGTTTAATAAGTGCGGGAAAAATGCAAAATGGAGCTTATTCCGAGATAAGTATTCTACTAATGGCACAACTGGAAAGCAAATTTTCAGAGTATTAAATAAAATGGGGTTATCCTATACAGGGCAAAAAGTTGAATCAGAGGATGATTTACGTAAGGAGATCAAAAAAGAAATACCTATTGCTCTTAGAATTGTTAATGAAGGAAAAAGAATAGGACATGTAATAGTTATTGACGGAGTGAGAGAAGTCAATGGTATTGAATATGCGGATATTAGAGATCCTCAAAATTATCTTGCAGAGAATACATATAGCGTTCCCTTTACTTCATTGTGCTTAAAAACCAAAGACACTTATCAATTAGTATATGATCCCAAAGACTCATCCAAATAATCTGGTAAAAATTGGCCTATGGCTTGATTTTGTGGGGTTAACAGTATGTAATTTACAATAAACAGACACGGAGAATGTCCAGACTCGTTCTTTGTAGAATCTGGACATTTCCTGAGCGATATTACCTAATCAACAATCAAGCCCCCTCATGCTTACACTGGACGGCGATAGCCTCCAGCGAAGGCATGCAGGAGAGCAATTAGGATACAAGCACCAATAAAGGCTACAATGACGGTCCAGACAAAACCACCTCCGCCCAGACCAAGTAGACTCATCAAGAAGCCACCAATGAGAGCCCCTATCAGACCAACAATTATATCTCCAACGATGCCATAACCACCGCCTCGCATAACAAGGCTAGCTAGTACGCCAGCAACCAACCCCACCACCAGCCACCATATTACACCCCCTAGGGTTACCTGTGCCAAAATCAAAGATGCTAGTGGCATTATGCACTCCCCTTCTAGTTCATTTCGCTAGTCAGTACGGAATACCCATACATCACTAAGTAAGAAATGTCTAACCATTCCTTAGTTCTACATGCTACACGCACATGACTGGGCAAAAGAATACAGTTCGATAGGGCAACAAGGTGAGGCTAAGCATCTTTTAAAGCCCTTCTAAGAGTTCTCATTTACACTTCCCGCTTGAAGCTACGACCAAGACGCGGCCTCTCACCAGGTTTTGGCTCCAAGCTTGGACTCTCTTCCTCCAAACGTAGCGCTTCTGCCAAAGCCCGTTCAAGTTGCGGATCAGCACCTCCAGCATAATCCTGGGGAGCAATGTCAACCTCAATATCGGGATCAGTTCCATAGTTCTCTACATTCCAACCAACATCCTTGAACCAGAAAGAATATTCAGGCTGAGTCGTCACCGTCCCATCGACTAGCTTGTGGCTAGGATTGATGCCAATGACACCTCCCCAGGTACGCTTGCCGATCAATGGACCCAATCCCATCAGTTTAAAACTATGACAAAAGATATCTCCGTCGGAACCTGCATGCTCGTTAGTCAAAGCAACCATTGGACCACGAGGAGACTCTTCTGGGTAAGGATTGGGTAAAAACCAACGAGAAAAGTCATAGCCGATACGGCGACGACTCAGCTTCTCCAGCAACAGGCCTGAGACATTACCTCCAGTGTTCCAGCGCACATCTATGAGCAGTGCAGGATAATCATATTCGGACAGATAGGAGCGGTGGAACTCTGCATATCCATTCTTGCCCATATCAGGAATATGAATATAGCCAACGCGTTTCTGCGACTTCTCATGCACATAGCGACGATTGCTCTCAACCCAATCACGATAGCGAGCAGACCCCTCACTGCTCAACGCCTTGACCACTACCACACGTGTCTCTTTGGTCTCGCTATCTTCGATGGTCAGTTGAACTTCATTGCCTGCCTGATTCACAAGCAATTCTTGCGGGCCACGGCTCACATCCACACGCTGCCCATTAATCGCCAGCACCGCATCACCAACAACCACACCTAGCCCTGGTCCAGTCAGCGGAGAAGTCGCATAGCTATCAGAAGGGTCACCTTTTACGATTTCGAGCAATGCGATAGCGATCATTTTCACTATCGTAACTCCAATCGACGCCTAGAAAACCCTGCCGATAATTAGGCCCCGGACGATATTCACCACCCCATTCATAGGCATGAGAGGTACCCAGTTCACCATGCAATTCCCATAGCAGATCGGAGAGTTCGGAGCGCGAACTGACACGTTCAACTAATGGAGCATATTGAGCATAAATAGCATCCCAGTCTATACCCGACATATCCTGATCCCAGAAATGCTCACGCTGCAGGCGCCAAGCCTCAGCAAACATCTGCTTCCACTCAGCTGCAGGCCGCACCGAGACCTTCATACGAGACAGATCTAACCAACCACTCTCACGCCCAGGACGATCCCCACTGTCCGCCTTAGGAGCCTTATCGCCCGCTTTCAGGACACGCAGCCGACGATGCTGCCGATAAATCAATGACTTGTTATCTCGTGAGAGATCAAAATCATTTACGTTATCTACAAAACGCTCAGTTTTGTAGGACTCAAGGTCATAATAATCAATCACACCCCTGACATCAGACGATAAAAGGTCTTCATCTACTCCTTCAGCAGGCTGCAAAAGGAAGAATACCCGACCTTTTATCCCACGCACCAGACGATAACGCCCCTCGGTAACCGGGAAGGGAAGAACACGCTCACTAATCCCCTCTAGATCGATCACCATTGGTATAGGCTTTTTCTTACTCCGATCTTTTTTATCGCTCTTCTGCTCATCATCTTCCTGCTGAACCTCAACTTTTGTATCATCTTCACCTTCTCGATGAGCATTTTTAGACGCATCATCTTTTTCTTTCTCGCCTTCCTCATCTTTTCCCTTATCCTTTTCCTTAGGGACTTTGGGCTCAGGGATAAAAGGAGACCGGAGATCATGACGCAACATGATTGCATATGGCTTTATACCACGCGGAAAACCAAGATCAAAGTGCAAATGATCATAAGTAGGATGAAAAACACGATAGCCTAAGAAGTAGAGATACTTGCCTTCGGGATCAAAAGATGGCTGGATATCATGCAACACTGGCTCCGTTACCTGATGCACTTCGCCCGTTTCGACATGGCAAAGCTTAATGGCCGTCTTGCGCAAAGAGGTGGCAAAGCCATACGCCAGCCAACATCCATCAGAAGACCAAGCAATACCCCGAATACGGTTGGCCTCGCTGGCGGTCCAAAACTCGTGAGGTCGCCGCCTCCAGATCTACCACGATTAATTCGTTCCGGTGGTTTGTAATAGCAACTACATCATCCACTGGCGAGACGACCAGCTCGATGGCACGGCCAAACTCAATATCTGAAAAGGTAGTCGACTCAGCAGCGGTTTCGGGATGAAAGACGATCAGTTCCTCTCGTCCAGCGGCGTCATTGACAGCTACCAGACGCTTGCCATCATTCAACCACTCAAGGAAGCGATAGCGAATACCATCTGGCTGCCCATGTTGTAGAACTGGCCCCTCCCAGTTACCCATCGTAAAGGCTTTGCCGCGAGTTGTCAAAGCCACTGCATAGCCCTGCGGATGCAAGGCATAGGTATCAAGAAAAGCACTACTGGATACAAACTTTCGACCGCGTTGTGTACGGATACTGGGCAATTCTACCTCAAGGTGACGTAGACTTTCAGCCTGCGGATCGAAAAGATAGAGATCAGCAGCAGAATGGTAAACAAACCGTTTCCCATCAGTTGAGAGGTGACGAGCATAGAAATCAGTATGAAAAGTATGCTGACGCAAATCCTCGCCATCAGGAGTGCAGGAATAAAGATTGCCGATGCCATCATGATCGGAAAGAAAATAGATACGGTCACCCACCCAGCAGGGATCAGCAATATTGCCTTGCAACTGTAACAAGCGCTGAAAATTCCCGTCACCATTGATATCACACCAAAGATGGCCTGTCGTGCCTCCACGATAACGCTTCCAATGTGAGAATTCTCGCACATTAATATTGCGACCGATAACAACACCTCTACCAGTTTGACTATATGAAATCGCATTAGCCATGCCATAAGGAAGCGAGCGAGGCATACCACCAGTGGGTTTAATAGCGTAGATGATATCAAAGCGCGAGACGATTTGACCAGCATTGCTGGCATAAAGAATTTCCTCACCCGAAGGCGTCCAGCCTAGAACCCGACAATTGCTCGCTTGGAATGTCAGACGTTGGGCCGAGCCACCTAATGCTGGCATGACATAGACCTCACTGGGACCCTCTTCGCGCCCTACAAATGCCAACTGCTCACCATTGGGAGAGAAACGCGGATATCTTACTTCTCCGACTCCTGCTGTCAGTCGTTGGGCTCGTCCGCCCTCACTTGCTACCAGCCAGAGATCATCCTCGGCAACAAATATAATGTGATCTTGATAAATGGTAGGGAAACGTACATATCCTTGTGATGGCATACAAACTCCTTTATTATGCAAAAAGCTGCATTTCACGTACTCGCCAACGCCCTTGCCAATTGATGCATTATATTGTACCACAGCAACAGACAATTCTTCTGCCCAGCGAAGCCATCAAAATCGCAACATAGCGCGATTCTGGACATAAAGAAAGCCCGTCAGCAGATATCGACGGGCCTGGGTGATGATGCGGTTATTGCTTAGGTGGCAGTCGATCAAGGATCTCTCGCAAACTATCCTTGATGTCCGAGATGTCATCCTTGGTTGCCATGGTAGCCTCAATTCTTTCGCCAAAGTTCATGAGCTGTCCTAGTATCTCTGTGTGAGCCTCCTGCTTTTCCTTGACCGCTTTGAAGTCTTCGCTATGCTCTATCAGCCTATCTCTCAGATCAACCTGCGACTCTCTGATTTTCAAGAGATCAGACCTAGCACCATCCATCTGGATCTTTGTGGTATTGGTATTTTCTTGTATCTCGTCTAATCTTCTAAATATACGTCCTGAGTCGAGTTCCATTTGTGTGAATTTGATAGGTGAGATATAACGTTCTACTTCTATCAGGCGCTTCTCAAATTCTGCTTGTCTCTCTTTGATTTGCTTGATCAGGTCCTCTGCTGGTTGACTCATGTCTGGTGTCCTTTCTTCCTCAGAAATTTTTGATCATTTCTGTTTGTATTTCTTGCTGTCTGCTTCATCTACTAGCGCGTTCCTTCAGCTTTTTGATTTTCTCAAAATCAGCATTAGGCATATATGCACGCCTATCAAGAGGGAACTTCTTTGTCTCAATTTTCAGCGTCTTTATGTAGTAGTACAGTGTGCCTTTAGTGACTTTAAGCTGTCCTGCTACATCGTCAAGTGTTATAAATTGCTCCTCGTCTTGGTCAGACATTTTGGTTTCCTTTCTATTATTGGCTAGAGATCTAGCACTGTTATCTATTTATATACCACACTTTTCTATTGTTGTCAAACATTCTGCCCAATATTTGAGACTTATAGATAATCCTAAAATTAGTATGCTAAAACTATTGACGAGTCTAGAGAGCTATGGTATCGAGCCCACGGGTTGCGCAACGCCATGAACTCATCCAGGTGAAACAGCTCTAGATAGTCTTTCATGGTTGTTGTGACTTTTGCTCTGGAAGGGATTTTTCACCACATTGAAGCTCTGCAAGCGATGAAACCGAGATGGCTTGTGAAGCTTTTTGACACAGCACAAATTCGCGTTGCGCAACCAGTGGGATCAAGCCATCAAAATCGCAACATGGCGCGATTTTGGACATAAAGAAAGCCCGACTCGTAAAGCCGGACTCTCTTTCGTCGTTCTATCTTTAGTGCTATCCTATCACGATTCCTGATGAAGCAGGGGAGGTCGTCGGCGCGGCAGTGGATGGTGCCGTGGTAGTCGGCGCGGCAGTGAGTGATGCCGTGGGGGTCGTCGGCGCGGCAGTGGATGGTGCCGTGGTAGTCGTCTGATCAGTGGTGGATGGCGTCGTAGTGACATCACTAGGTACAATAGTAGTAGGAGTCAAGAGAATAACCTCAGTCGGTAGATACCCATACCCACCATACCCATAAAATCCACCGTAAGGATTACCGAAGTATCCCCCACCATGGTACCGCCCTCGTCCACCATGGATAGCCTCAAGCTCTGTATCTGTCAATTCAACTTCGTCCGTCATTCCGAAGATAGGTGAAAATTCTAACATAGCGTAACCTTCCTTTTTCTTGTTGTATAACTTTTAACCTTGGTGCCCAAAATATATATAACTTAAAGATTTTTCATAATGGACTATTGCATTTCAACATTTCTTCATTTTCACATTTTAGAAATGCATATGCAAAGCCTATTATCCCCTAAGCTAGAAATTTGAACACCTAACAATAGTATACATACACCTCATAATCGATAATACCAAATAAATTATTCATTATGATATGATATCAAGCCATATTCCAATATATAATCAAACACTTGTTACTCATTGCTTAGTTTAGTATCACATAGTTTCTATGATAATAAATTTTATATATTTTAATATCCAGATATTTACTATAATCTATTTTTACAATAACATATCCAAACTCATGCCTATCGAGTATTGCAAGGACATGCCAAAATCTTAGCTGCCCTGCTCTCAGCTCTCGACAAACAGGAAACAGCCTGGGTCAGCTCAACTCCAAACAAGCTAACCGACCTAGGCTGTTTGCAACTATGAGATTAGCGATCCTCTACAACGGTTGCTAGGAAGACTGAGCCTATACGCACGTTGTCGTTCTTCTCACAGAGGTGGGGTTTAATAACATCTCCCCAAACCAAGGCCACAAGAGCCTACAGGCTGGGCTACAACTACAGGCTGGGCTACAACAGCCGTAGCAGGCTCGGCTACAACTATAGGCTGAGCTACAACTACAGGATCTGCCGCATAGGGATATCCGTAGCCAGCATAGGGATAAAATCCAGGGCCACCGTAGAAGCGACCACCACCCCAGTGACCACCCTCGCGGGGACCACCCCCGCGGGGACCCGAGCAACCACCAGAGATAGCAGCAAGCGCTGCATCCGTCAATTCAACTTCGTCTTTTTCCCCTAAGGTGCGTGAAAATTTCAACATATCGTTACCTTCCTTTTTTGTCACATCGATTATTAACCTATAGTGTTCAGAAGGGATAACTTAAAGGTTTTTCTCATATAACATCACATTCCAAAATACGCATGTGATGTTATTCCTCTAAGTTAGAAACTCGAACACCTAACAATAGTATACACATAACTCATAATTGATAGCGGCAAATATATAATTTTTATGTTTAATATTGATCTATATGTTAATATATAAGTTATCGTCTGTTAATGGTCAGGTACACGAGGTGCCACCCACTCCTGAGCGCTACGGTGATAGCTAGCCGTACTTACGTTTTGCTAAGAACTTCTTCAGAAATCCTGAATACTCCCCCAATTAGAAGGCTTGAGCATCAACTCCAAGCCTTCCCCAGACCATCAGAACCAAATAGGAAGACATCAGGTCCTTCTCTTGACGGATTAGCAACCCCAAGTATTGGGACCACAGTGCTGCCAAGAAGAACTGCCACAGCCATCATAACCATCACACCCATCATAACCATAATTTCTATGATGCTTGTTATGTTGGTTATAGCCTCTTCTTGAATGATGTCCTCTATGGGATTGACCACAACCATATCCCTCATTACCATATTGAGTGCATCCACCATAGACAGCCTCAAGCTCCGCATCCCCCAATTCGGTTGATCTAGCAGATTCAGCAGGTATCATGGTTTGCTCTTTCGCAGAGAGACTCTGATTGTGCATTTTCTTTTGCCAAGCGCGTAGAATATTGATCATTTGAACATTTCCTTCCTTTGTCGTAAATCACATCCACTATTCTCACCCAGTGTCTAGTTACAAGACGTAAAGGGTCAGAATTTAAAGATAGCAATAACTAAAAGTCGCTATATAAACTTCCCTTTCCAACTCATAACTGCAACACCTATTGTTAGTATACAAAGCTTTGCAAATAAACAATTGCAAATATTTATTTGTTGTAAAGGATTGAGACAAACTCCTCACAGCATATCATTAAATCGAAATATCATCTATTAGAGATTACCGATTGTATATAGTCGTATACTGTACTCTAGATGATCTTTTCATGAGATCATTTAAAGGTTAGTTTCATACAATGACAAGGAAGGAAACACTAAATTGATTAAATTTGAGAACAAGACAACTAACTCTGTTGTCTTGTCTGACGAAATTGAATTAACTGATGAGCAACTTAAAAGTATTGCTGGTGCTTTTGGCGAGGGTCATGAGCATGAGCATGAGCATGCAGGACATGATTGGAACAGAGGCCACGAAAGGGAAGGATGGCACCATGGATGGGGAGGATGGCACCACGGACGGGGTGGTGACTGGGATAATGAACACCCCAGACATGGGTGGTATCACCATTAACGCTATCGCTGGTCTCCGTATTATCAGCGGTGGATTCCATGCTAGGAGTGTTGTTAGCACTTGAGCAACTCAAATCTAACAAGGTGATAGTGGTAAGGCTATTCTGAAGATATATAGGGTGTGGAAACAATTTCCACATCCTATACTGCTTGGTTAGCTATTGTACTAGCCTTAGACAAGGAGCAAAAACGGATTCTGCAACAGGCGCTTGACTTCTTTGAGGAAACGCGCAACGGTTGCACCATAGAGAATGCGATGGTCAGCAGATAGCGTGACATGCATCATATCACGAATGACAGGCTGATCATCAATGGGTACAAAGGTTTTACGCGTGGCCGCTATAGCTAGGATGGCCGCCTGCGGAGGATTGATCACAGCCACAAAACCAGTTACATCCATCATACCAAGATTTGAGACAGAGAAGGTACCACCATCTAACTCAGTAGGAGTTAGTTTGCCAGCCTGAGCTTTCGCTACCAGAGTTTTTGCCTCGCGAGCGATTGTACGCAATCCTTTAATATTAGCATCACGAATAACTGGTACGACCAGCCCTGAGGGAATATCTACCGCGATACCAATATTAATCCTCTTATGCAGCACAAACTGTCCATCTCTGTAGGAACCATTGACCTCCGGGAACTTCTCCAATGCCAGAGCACAAGCTTTGACAATCAGATCGTTAACGCTAATCTTGATGCCTTCTTCTGTGAGAGCAGCATTGAGTTCCTGGCGAAGTTTGAGGACTTCAGTCATGTCAATTTCGTTGCTCACATAGAAGTGTGGAACAGTTTGCTTGGACTCCACCAAACGACGTGCAATCGTCTTCTGCATCGATGTAAGCGCCACGATCTCGGCATCTGCCACCGATACTTCTGGACTTGCTGCTACCACAGGCTGCGGCAACACAGCAGGGGATTGTGCACGCTGTTCGAGGAAATCCTCAATATCGTCACGCACGATCCGACCACTTGGTCCTGTCCCTTTCACTTGCAATAAATTAATGCTGTACTCTTCAGCCATACGTTCGAGCCAAGGGCGATACTTTGACAAATATCCCGTTTGGACCCACCCCATTCTGTTGCACTGGAGTGCTTACCAAGACAGACGGTTGCTTCACTACGGTCCCCTCATTGTTAACTAGAGGGACCAATGGAGGAGTTTGTCCTGATGGCTTGGTTACTACTGGCCCCTTGGATTGTACCTCGTGGTGAATCTCGGCACCCAAACCAATAATGGCAATTACCTCACCAATGGGCACTGTCTGACCTTCTTGAACTCTAACCTGCTCAAGAATGCCAGAATTGTAGGCCTCCACTTCCATATTGGCCTTATCTGTCTCAACTTCAGCAAGCACATCCCCACGTTTCACTTCATCGCCTACCCGCTTGAGCCAGCGCGTAATCGTGCCTTCCTGCATCGTATCGCTGAGCCTAGGCATATTTACTTCAGCCATACTTTTACCTTCTCCTCCGACGAGGCGCGAGAGCCTCGATTGCAGCTTCTAATTCCGGTGCACCAGTGATGGCAGCCAATTCCAGTGGTTTGGAATATGGCAATGGAACTTCAGGACTCGCAACTCGCATAATAGGAGCATCCAAATAATCAAAAGCCTCCTCTTGCACAGTTGCAACAACCTCAGCACCAACACCATAGGAACGCCAGTCCTCTTCAAAGACAATGGCACGGCCTGTCTTCTTGACCGAATTGACCAGCGTCTCCCTATCAAGCGGGCGTAACGAACGAATATCCACAACCTCAACGCTCAGTTTATTCTCGCGCTCAAGACGGCTCGCCACATCATGAGCAATTGCAGCCTTACGCGAATAGCTGATGACTGTCAGGTCTTTCCCCTCCTTTGTGACCTTCGCCTGACCAAAAGGAATGGTATAATCGCCCTCAGGGACCTCGCCTTTGTGACTGTAAAGAGCTAGATGCTCAAGGAAAAGGACCGGGTTATTGTTACGTATGGCCGTACGTAGCAGCCCTTTGGCATCAGCTGGCGTTGATGGAGCAACCACCTGCAATCCAGGAACATGAGCAAACCAGACTTCCAGGTTTTGCGAGTGTGTCGCAGAAAGCTGCTGACCACCGCCTCCGGGCGTACGAATGACTAATGGAATGGGGGTCTGACCACCAAACATGTAATAAATTTTCGCGGCATGGTTCAAGATCTCATCAATTGCTAGCGTAATGAAGTTGAAAGTCATGATCTCAACCACCGGGCGCAGGCCAAGCATAGCTGCACCAACCGCCATACCCACAAAGCCATTCTCAGCAATGGGAGTATCGACCACACGTTTGGGACCAAATTCTTTTAACAAACCAGCCGTGATCTTATACGATCCTTCAAACACGCCGATCTCTTCGCCCATTAAAAAGACATTATCATCACGATGCATCTCTTCACGCAACGTGTTGTTCAGCACCTGACGAAAGCTAATGTCAACCATAAATCCCTTTATCTCCTCTCCAACTCGATATTGTCAGGCGCATAGATATAATCCATGAGGCTCTCTAGCGGCGGGAAAGAACTCTCCTCTGCAAACCTGACAGCCTCTTCGACCTCGTATTCAACCTGTTGCTCAATCCTATCCATGCCCTGCTCATCAATCAACTGCGCCTCCAGTAGATGTTTAGCAAAAGCAGCAATGGGGTCTAGAGCACGCCCTCGTTTGACTTCCTCTTCATCACGATAGCGATCAGGGTCAATAACAGAATGACCTTTGAAACGATAGCTAACAGCTTCAAGGAGCACGGGCTCATGCTGTTCACGGGCCACGGTCGCTGCTCGCCGCATGGCATCACGAACCGCCAGCACATCATTGCCATCTACCCGCTCGCTAAGCATATCAAACGCATGCGCTTTGCGGTAGAGTTCTGGAACAGCGGAACCCTTTTCTGCAGGCATGCCCATACCATACAGGTTATTGACAATAAAAAAGACAATGGGCAACTTATAAATTTTTGCCAGATTCAAGGACTCAAAGAACGGGCCCCCATTCGTCGTTCCATCACCCATTTGGCAAACAACGACTTCATCAGAGCCTCGATAAGCAATAGCAAAGGCTGCACCTGTGGCTAGCGGAATCTGTCCTCCGACAATCGCATAGCCACCAAGCAGGCGATGCTCTAAGCTAAACAGATGCATAGAACCACCACGTCCATGCGAACAGCCAGTCTCTTTGCCAAACAACTCGGCCATCACCGATTTTGTAGTAATACCACGACAGATTGCATACCCATGTTCACGATAGTTCGTGTACACATAGTCCTTTGGTCCTAATCCTGCGCAAAATCCAACAACAGTGGCCTCTTCGCCCAAATTAAGATGGCAGTAACCTCCTATACGTGCTTTGTTGTACATCTCAGCCGCCTTCTCTTCGAAACGGCGCACAAGTACCATCTGATAATAGTAATGTACTAGGGTATCTCGGTCTTCATTCTCAGGCAGCGTGACAACACGAGAGATACTCTTTGCAGTAACGTCTCGTTCATCTGGTAGTTTTTGCTGCTCAGTACTCATAATGTCTCCTAATTTTACTGCATGGGAGCAAAACTTCCGTATAATTAAGCCCAACTAACCCGCGCCAAGATTCCCCTCGCAAAAGCTTAGGGGGAGGAATGGCGCGTCCTTTTGTAGCTTGGATTGGGGCCGCGAAGGTGGCATGTGCGGCTTACGCACACTGCTCACCTCTCTGATAGCTGTACCCATCCATTTTGTGCACCGCTCCACAATTTTTGTGGCTAGTGTCGAACCATTTGCCATTTCCGCTACAAATGGCAAAACTTCCTCTTGTTCGAACTGCCACACGCCCTACATGTGTCCCCGCATATTTCCCGTTGGGAATAATAGCTTTGACAATATCCCCTGTCTGAAAACCATGCACGATTTTTGCAGCCTTAGCAGATGTGCGGGGAAAACCATATTTATTCATATGGCACATTTGTCTGCACCCGCAACCGCAAGCCTTGATGAGAAGAGGTTGTACGCCTTTCGTGTCTAATACCCCCGGCGTGCTCTTGCCCACACATGCGGCATCTAGCCAGTGAGCTTTCGGCAAATTCCTGCTTGTCCGGTTAAATTTGGTTAAGCCACCGGAACCGCACTCGATAGGCAAACCCGTGTTTTGCAAGCGCCGGAATAGTTCCCAACGAGTGGAGTTTACCGCAGCGTGCATCCCTAAGCGGGGTTTTCGCCTGAGCAAGAATCCGCTTGAGTAGTTCAGGTTTTTTTTTAAGAAAATCCTTAATATCCTTCGTACACTTGGCTAGATTGCACTTTTTGCATGCTAAGCACAAATTACTCACTCTGTTTGAGCCGTTCTTGGCACGTGGGACAATGTGCTCAATTTGCAGAGGAACGTTTTCCTTGCCACAGTATGTGCACTTATGTCCCCATTTGAGCAATAAATATTCTCGCAACTCGTATCCTGCACGAGTACCTTGTTGATATTCAACATCACTAATCTCAGGATTGTCCATCAGTTGCGTATCGAACCGTACCAATTCCATGCTGATATTTGTGATGCGACAGAGACGCGAGAGTCTAGCAACCCACGTGAGCACATTGCTGATGCGACTGGAGAGCGATGGTGGCAACCAGCCCGCCTTTCGTCTGCGGTTCTGCCAGCGAGCAGCACGGTAGCGTGTGTAGCGTGCTCGCCTGCTTCTTCTGATAGCTCGACGGCTGTCTAAGCTTTCTTTGATTGTATGTCCACGATGAGACAACTCTGCGGCAAAAACGACCTTGCCGGAAGTGCCGTCAACCACAGCTATGCCCGTGGTCTTGGAGCCTGGGTCAAGCTTGATGCGCAATTCTGAAACCTGCGGGTTCTCAACTGCACGCTTCAGGATAATGGTAAACGGGAATCTGCGATAGATTGCCGCTTTCCCTGATTTTAGCAACTTTCTCGCTCTGTCCTCGTGGCATGGCGCAAGAGGCGTTTTGTTAGTGTCTAATACAAAAACCGACATTTAGATTTCCTTTCGGAACTGGTTTCCCAGCTAATGTGTGCCTCGACAATGTTATCAGGCGGTACTTTTCTCTCAGCACTGGACTAACCCTTGTACACCTGTTTAACCGAGAAATTTTAGAGCTACAGGCTGGCAACGCACCCGTAGGTAAGAACTTGAACGCTTCCTGATAACGTAGCCCGATTGCTCGGACTGAGTCTGGTCAGGTGGGCTTGTGAGCAGCGCTAACGTTGTTTCACAAGCCCATAGCTAATGAACTTTAAATTTTAAATAGGGTGTATACGAAGCTTGTCATTTACCTTGTTAATTTCTTAAAGTTCATAAGCGATGGGGTTCCTGACTGTCTTCCGTCTCCCCGGTAGATTGGTCCTATATAATTGTAGCATGAATTGAAAAGGTTGTATCACGCCACAATCAAACAACTTATTCTCATGCTAAACGTAACACAGAATGGAAAGCATTCCGAGAACACACCAACTTTTTAAGAGGTATAGAACGGTGCCTACACATAGGCAAGGAGATCACTATGTTCAACCTGTCTTCTCTCCTTTGGGATGGCTCCCAGGGGCTCGTCCTACTCGCAACCATTTTCTGGATCTGGACATTAATCGACTGCCTTTGCAAAGAACCATCCGAGGGCAACGATAAGGTGGCCTGGACAATCTTCATCATCTTTGTTCCCCTCTTTGGTGCCTTACTCTACTACTTCCTCCGCCGCCCCGAGCGCATTAAGGCCGTCGGACGCTAATTAAGCATGCCCAACTCGTTGAGAAGAGCCACTCCTGACAAATTCGCGAATGACTCTCCTCCTCTTTTTATACTATTTTCAATCCCGTTACAAATATTTTTCTCCTTTCCACATCCTTATTTATTTGCAGAAAAACGTGCCACCAGAGCCTCGGCATAGTGACCGATAATTGGCAACTTCACTCTGATTCCCTGGTAAGACAATACCATTAATATGATCCAAAGAATAAACACCGGTGCTACAACAATAAAAGTTAGCAGGCTAATTACGGGACTTAAAATCCATCCAATGAATGGAATAAGCGTAACAATTGATATAACCTTCAAAACAATTAGAATAGCAGCTACAGGCACGAATAGTACAACCGACTGAGCAGCATGGAAACGGACAAAGGGGCGCTTGCTCTTAAGAAAGAAAAAAACGATACCCGTAAAGCAGAAGCCGAGGTAACTATAAAGAGCAAACTTGCGGTCCTCTTTCGTGACTGGACCCTGACTAGCTGCCGATGTGAAGGAAGTGGATGATCCAGAACTTCTTCTCTTCTGTCCCCTGAGCACACTCTCAGGGGGCTCATACGTATACTGCTGCTGTTGCTGATCACTACTAGCCTGCTGGTGTTGCCCATACACATAGTTTGGATCGCTTTGTTGAAAGCCACCCTGTTGACTAGCTCCATAGGGATCATCTACAGGATTTGCGGGTTGATAGCCGCCATAGCCGCCATAACTCTCTACAGGATCAGACTGTGGGCCTTGGTTGGAATTTGTAGTCATGGAGTACTCCTCCTGATTTCAAGAAATTTCTGTCTACCTTCTTATATTACGCCACAATCTACAAAAGGTTCAACACACTTGCTAATGAAGGTCGTCTATTGCATTTAGCTTGAATAGAGGGTACACTTGAATTTAGGAATGATTGCAGAGTACGTTGCCAAACTCTGTGGATCGTTGTGACCATCAGAGTAAGTGAGCACGCAAGAACCGAAAGGGAAAGGGTTGCATTTATTATGGTTAGCAACAACCTACCCCTCTGGGAACCCTCTGAGGAGACGAAACAACAGGCCAACATCACCCGCTATCTGCAATGGCTAGAGCAAACAAAAGGTCTACACTTCCAGACACGTGAAGAGGTCTGGCAGTGGTCCGTAACCCACCTCGAAGACTTCTGGGCTTCTATCTGGGACTTCTTCCACATCAAAGCTTCTCATCCCTACAAGACAGTGTTAACAACCCACACTATGCCTGGGGCTTCGTGGTTCCCTGGAGCCAAACTCAATTATGCAGAGCACATTTTTCGCAAGAGTTCTGACCAGCAACCAGCTTTACTCTTCCGCTCTGAACGTCATCCACTCGTTGAAGTTTCCTGGAATGAGCAACCCCCAGACCATTCAGTATTTTGTTGAGATTGCGCAGAAACTAGAACGCTAGAAAGCCTCTCCAATCTGCTGGTAGATATCCTGAATATTCTGTGGCGTGGCACTAAACTCCTGGCCACCAGTCAACTGGGCAAGCTGTGTTAGCGTATTTGTATCAGCGCCACTACCATAGGCAAGCGTGAAAATCCGGATATTCTGTCCCAGATCCTGCTGGCTAGAGGGAGGAGTGACAAGAGCTGTCAATTGATTAAGGGTCATGTTGTTCTGGTTATCACTCTGATTACTAAGCACGATCATCACTCTAATCGCCGAAGACGGGAATTGCTGAAGATACCGAAACTCCTGCGCAATTGTGCCAAAGAGCAGAGCCCCCCCGTCAGCAGAGAGATCATTGATAGTTGTGAGTATATCCTGGCGCTTAGGACCAAGGAGTGAGACATTAGAAATCACGTCTATGGAGTCACTGAAAGTAGTGAGACCCAGTTGATCTGAGTCTTGCATGAGATTGACAAACGAGGGCGATGACTCACCACTGACAAATGCATGCAACCCTGTCTTTGCACCATCGACTTTAGTGACATTGTCAATTGGGAAGTTCATACTACCTGAGGTGTCCACCACCAGCATTACATCGAATTGGCGTCGTTGGTGCACCCAATTGGCCTGAATCTCCTGCACCACAGTGGGATCAAGCATTGGCAATGTATTGCCTCCTGGCTGCGTTGTATCTACTCCATGGTCACTATCAAGCGGTGCTACCTGTTGTTGTGTAGTACGGAAGCCGTATTGCACGGCCTTGGCCTGTTCGGTCTGGCTCAACAAGAAATTGCGGAAGTCTTGAGCCGCATCATTCTTAAACGGTGAGACCCACTGACCCTGCAAAATTGCAAAAGGATAATCGCTCATGATAGTGCCTTCAGAGGGATAGATGGCAACAACCTTATCCGCCAGATTTGGGTACTTCTTCCTCTCATTAGCCTGAACAACAAGACTCTCCTCCATCGGTACAGCGTTCAAGTAGGTTAGCCCATGGCTAAACATCTGATCCGCAAGAAAGCTACTACTAGAGCTATAATATGGGACCGATTGTTCGAAATTACTTACGAATTTATTAACGAAGCTGTCCTCCAGACTGGTGCTAGCAAGTTGGTTCTTCGTACAGGTAGGAGTTGTGTTAGGAGTGATATTCTCGTAACAGCTTCCAGCATAGTTCATACTAATAATCGCATCTAGACCTGCATTCGAGAATATAGGATTAGAGTTGGCGAAATGGAACTTACCCCACTCGGGATGATTGTGGGAGGCCCAGCCTTTTGGGTCCGCAATGAGATTACTGATAGTAGACCAGCCAATAGAATTTGTTGGCTGCCAACTCAGTGCCCGCACCTGGGATTGCCACATGGCAATAACTATAGGACTGGTCAGCAGAGAAGGTGAGGCATTTGATGAGGCAATTGGTGAGGCGCTTGATGAGGTACTTACCAAATCGCTGCTATTATTCTTGTACCATTGCATATTGAGCAATGAGAGCCAGATACTTGCAGCTGGACTCCAAATATCCGGTTGCAGCTTACCATTCAAAATGCCCTTCATGGCATCCCCTGAATCCATTGGAGTTGCATTAACAGTAATTGAAGTATTACAATCCTTCATATTCTGGCTGTTGAAATCATTAACAACATCTTTGATCCAAGCTTCTTCAGTATCGTCATAGACCATATTCAATACCATCTGGCTCGGAGTGGTTGTTGGGCAAACAAACACCGGCATTGATGGCTTTGATGGGCTTGAATCACAAGATGAGAATGTAACAATGCAGAAGACACTCCACACGATAAGATAAGCAAGATTAATTCGCCTACCATGACCCTGAGCAGGTCGTTGTAGAGATGATTTCTTTGAGCAAATTACAGAACCTCGGCCAGGAAAGCTCCCGTCTTTTAAGCGGGGAATGAACTGGCCAACCTTATTTGGGGCACAGGGGAAAATCTTCCTGCATAAAAGAATGTTCATTTTCCTTCTCTGTATGATGAATATGTGCATATTGACATCTATGCTATACTACATCTTGTAGTACATTGACAACTCAATTCACAACGATGATCGTTTATTGAGCACATTGTAACAGCAAGCTACATACTTCTAACAGGGGGAAACAGGGACAATAGAGAGGAAAAAAGGGACATTTTGACCTAGCTTAATCAAGCATGAAGGCAAAAAGAAACACGGGGAGACGAATTTGATTATAGAGCAAGCCCGGAGCCGATACTAACACTCACAAAGGTACGTATCGCAGCATGGCTCGCCTAGCTTCGGTCTAAAGGCGAAGCACAGATTGTCATCATCACCGCTAGCCACCCCACTTACTAAAATCCAAAATCTAAAATCTAGCGTACTTGGTCTGTCAACTTACCAGTAAGGAATAGCCAACGGGCGAATTCAAGGCGACGATGTTCGGCAGATGTTTGATCCATCTCTCCTAAGACAAACTCTCTACGGAAGCTAGTAAGCCGATCAATATCTGCACGATTGAAGCCTGCTCTTCGCAACATTTCTTGCGCTTCTTTGTGGTCCCTATGCTGGTACATATCTGCCTCCTTGAATATCCATGCCTTGCTGTCGAGGAGTCTCAACTGACCTAGCTAGCATCACTTTGCAGCCTCTATATACGCAGTACGCTTAAGGGTGCCCGATAGATGTAGGCTATTGGACACAGTAGCTTCACTGGCTATTTTTTTAGTTTGGGGGGTGTACTCTCCTTTCCAACAGATCCTTACAAATCCTAATTTTGAGTGCTCAGTATAAAAGACAATTCAGCTTTCCCTATTATATCACGAAGGTTGCAAACTTCCTATTGTTGATACAAGGCCAGCATTAGCTCTGCAAAGATCCTTGCATTGAGCTACGATAGCGGAGACAAAATACCCTACCCCATGAATAGAAAGTCATCAGCCATTAAATCCGAGACTAAAGTACCGGCTAAAATAGGAAAGAAGATTGAAAAAGATAATCACCCCCACCCCAACCATCACCACACCAGTAGCAATTTCAATCTTGCCAAGATGAGGTTTGAGCCACTTGAGAATCCCCCATAGTTGGTCTAAGCCCAAACCTATCAACAGAAACGGGAATCCTAACCCAAGTGCATAAAATAACAATAGAGTCACACCCTCACGCAGTGTTGCTGCATTGGCGGCCATGCCCAGAATAGGCCCGAGAATGAAGCTAACACAAGGTGTCCATCCGAAAGCAAATATAATGCCAACGAGCAGCGATGCTGCATAGCTGGGACGGCTAGGATGAAATTCAATACGCTTCTGCCAGTAAAAGATTGACCACCTCAGAATACCTGCTAGATGCAATCCGAAGATCACCAGCAAAATACCACCCAGTTGATGAAGCAATCCCTGATAAGCCCGCAGGAAACTTCCCAAAGTACTGGCCGTGGCACCAAGCGCCACAAATGCAAGCGTAAAGCCCAGCACAAACGCTAAGGCATGCAAGAAAGTGGTCAAGTGCATAGACCACCTATCTTGGCCAACAGCAGATTGAGAGGCACTCTGCCCCACCAATTGTGCAATATAGATTGGCACCAGTGGCAATACACACGGTGACAGAAAGGAAGTCACTCCTGCAATAAAGGCAACTCCAAAACTTATATGCGATGCATCCATCTACAACCTAGCCCCTCATGAACGCGACTAGTCATCTACGTCCTCGTCTGAACCAGCAAAATCCCAATCGTCGTCATCAAGTGCCCAATCACTCTCTTCGTCGTCACCCTCAACCTCCCAGTCGTCTTCTTCCTCAGAAACTAACCCTCTCCTCTTATCTTGTGTTTCAACTTTCCTCCCTTCATACATCTTCTGAAAGATTGCAGATAACTCATTATTGGCCAGAAGAAGCTGTTCATAGGTTTCTGGTAGCATGCTAAGATCACCCCAACCTTCAAGACAATCCTTGACATCATAGAGATGTGACCCAACACGAGTAACGACCTGCTCAAACAGCTCCTGCGTTACCTCTGCTTTCACCAGCAGCATTGCTCTCTAGAGTCTTCCTCCTCCCAAAATGTTTCGACCATGCCCAGATTTGCTTTAGCCGACTCTATGACTTCCCCAACACTAGATAGAGCTTCGTCTATCTCTGCATCGTTTAGCCCATCACCATGCGATGAGGGAGCTGGTCCCTCGGCATTACGAGATTCCTCATAAGAACCAGGACTATCAGAGGTCAGGGCCGTCCTCTGACCCTGCCCAGGTTGCCCCTTTTTTCCATTAGACCGCGATCGATCATCCGGCCCTAATTCAAGCTCTTCATCCTCAGAATCAAAATCTTCATTCAACATTTGCTCAAATTGCTCTAAGAGTTCTTTTAAAGCTTCTTTACTCTTACTATCGTTGGGGTTCGATACATCATCCTGGCCTGATTCAAGCAACTTCTGCCCAGACTCAGATTCAGCCTTCAGCATCTGCTCAAACTGCCCAAAAAGGCCTTCTAGCTCTTCTCTTTCCTTACGATTAGTCGACTCCAAATTCATCATCTTCCTCCAATTCATCATCATCAAACTGAGCTTTTGCCCTCAACATCTGTTCAAATTGCTTAGAAAGCTCTTCTAGCTCTTCTTTATCTTTATCTTTACCAGAGTTAGTCTCCTTCCGTCCAACCTTATCATCTATAGACTCAGACCTAGATCTCGAATTAGGAGTAGATCCAAGCCCAGACCCAGAACTAGAGCCAAGCCCAGGAGGAAATCCAGGGCCCAAAGCAGTCTCGAGAAGATAAGCCTCCTCATAAACACGACGAAAATTATCTAGGGTCTTTTGACAATACAATATAAAAGCAGCAGTATACTCATTGCCTCCTACATCAGGACTGGCTCCACTCCCGCTTTTAGGTTGCTTCTTCATACTTCCTTGTTTGCAATTCTGAGAAGATCCCGAATTTTCTTTTTGCATACCTATAATCTCCCTCTTTCCGTTCCATTTCTGCCAATAGTTAGGTACCTAACCTGCATTGCCAATATACAACACCAGATGAGATAGAAAGAAGAAATAGAAAATGACTTTTCCTAAACAACACATAACCACAACCTCCCATAAGGAAAGTATAGCAGAAATTTGCACATTTCTCTAGGAGAAAATAGGGACAATCTTCGCAGTTGAAAAGCTCCAATGTCTGACCCTATTGAGAGCCAATCCAAGATGTGTGATTGTAATGTGATAAAATAACTTCAGCAAATACATTGGTCAAGGGGACTGCTTTCTCATGGTATACTACTGGACACTTGTCTTAGAACTTATATTGGAACTTATCTCGCTCCTCCTTGTAATAGGAGGATGTATATGCCTGTTTACCGTCTTCTTTGGTCCACCTTTTATACCAACCCCTATGTCTCTGATCAAGAACTCACCCAAATAGCGAACATCTCACAAAAGGATGTTGTCATCGACCTCGGCTCAGGCGACGGCAGGATGCTCATCCATGCTGCTCGTCAGGGTGCAACAGCTAAAGGTTGGGAGATAAATCCCTTTCTTGTCCTTTGGACACGTTTGGCCATACACCACTACAAAGTAGGGAAAAGAGCCACAGTCCATCTGAAAAACTACCATAAAGCCAATCTCTCAGAAGCAACTGTTGTCTTCATCTATAACTTTCCTCCACACATGCCTAAACTAGAAGAAAAGCTAAAAAAAGACCTCCAAAAAGGCACAACTATCATAAGCTATAAATTCATCTTTCCAACCCTCGAGCTAATTGAAAATCCCAAGCCGGATATATTTATCTATACTATCTGAGGCCATTTGCTACTCACCCAATTTATATCTTTTGATTTCGCAGTTTCGCCATGCGCATGTCAAGTAACAGCAGATAATTGAGAGCAGACATTACCCAATAGTGTAAACAAGAGTAGACCTGGATCATTGTCTTGGCCTTGTCCCTCCATTGGGCAAGATCCAGTGTCAGCTTGATCTCCATGCCTCAAGAGCAAGTAACCATCTTGAGCGGCGACTATGTCATACTGACCACTGCTCAGTATATCCTCCACACCTTGAAGATAGTCATTAAAACCATAGTACGGGTAAACATCACTTGTCACATCAAGAAATATATACTGCGATTGATTCGCTGCATAGGGAAATAAATAGATATCCGCGCGGTGACTAAGATGCGGAACAAGTTGCGATTGTGCCGAGACAGACGTATCTGGCGGTATCTTATCAATAAATTGCTGAGCTAGTGCCAGATGTGCAGATAGCACTGGCCAATGAAAATTCTGTGAAAAGGGCAAGTGCCCATGATAGAGATCATCATATCGAATAGAGCTAAAAAGGGCAAGCCCCAACGGTACTAGCAGGATATAGTTGCTAATGGCCTGACAGGGCCGCTGGATAAATAACCACCGAGAAAATCCTTTGGTTGTCAGCCGAGTTCTTGCTCTAACGAGTTTCCACTCAGCTTCGATGAGATGCATAAGCCAGAGCAAGAGGACAAGTGCTTCGATAGTAGCAATGATGAGTATGGGCACGATCTCAGCATTATACTGAAAGAGCCCACTATACATTTGAGCACTCGAACTGGTCATATTAATCAACAGAGAAGGCACTGCAAGGATCAACATCCACGGAGCAAGCAGTGGCAAAAAGACAGCAGGAAAGAAGAGAATACGTAGATAGGCCAAATGGCCATTGTCGAGAACATACTGTCCTAAAAAAGTCTTAGGATCACGGAAGATAGTGACTATCGCTTGTACTGGTCCTTGGCCCAAATCACTATAGCGCGAGAGAAGTAATGGCTGTCCTGTAGGGCTAAAATGAGGCATAATTATATCAAAAGCTAGCCAGAACCAAAGGAGCCCCAACAGCACAAGTGCCAGTCCAACATACCTGCGACGCTGGAAGAGAAGCGACCAGAAGCCAAACATGGCCACAACCAGTGAGATCTCTTCTTTACATGCCATCGATAGCAATGCAAATACAAATAGGCATAGAGTACAACGCGTATAGAGAAAATAAAACGTGAAAAGCAGTAGTGAGGTTGTCAATGTCACAGCATGAAAATCGTAGGTCGTGGCTTGTTGCTGCGCTGGATAGAAAAGATAGAGCATGGCCACGATAACTGCGGCCAGTTCATTGCGCAAACGTAGGCGAGCCAACCAGAAAGCTGGATAGGCTCCTACCGCTACAATGATCGTTTGGAGAACCAGTAACGTTCGAGGATCTGGCCAGAATAAGTAGAGCAGCGAAATTGGAAACAAAACTGGCTCTACGTGAATAGCAAGGCGCGTAATGCCATCAGGACTTACACAATTGGTATCGGAGATTGGATTGCAAATAGTCTGGTGCAAGATTTGTCCATGAATGGTATTCCAGATGGCTTGATCCATAATGCCTAAATCTTCTGCATTAGTAGCATAAGCAGCATGTAATTTGATTGAATAGCAAATAAAGTAGCCACAGAAAAGCAAAGAGACAAGCGTTACCAAGCTGAATGCAGCCCAAAAGAGGCGTGTACATGGCAACGACTCTGGTACTGGGTACAAATAGAGTCGCTTCCAGAGCATCGCAATACGCTTGCGTAATGGAATATAAGATGTGGGAAGTACTTTCACTAAATTCAGGTTTCCTTACACCTCTATTTTTGCTTGAGAACCAAGCATTCTCTAAATATCGCGTAAAATACTGTAACATTTTAAAGCCAAAAATATCTACCTTATCGAAGGTATTCACTGTTTTTAATTGATAAGCATATGTTTTCCAGTACTTTCGCTAACTTGCCAATACGATAACATGTATACGTTCATGAAACGCAGACAGCGACTGTAGCGATACAAATTAAGATAGAAGTACCACCTAGAGAGCGTCTATGGAACAGCAAAATAGAATAACATCACTATAGCACAAAGTCATGACAATGTAATGAATTGCCATATTTAACCATGAAAAGATATTCATTCGACATGAGGGGCAGTAAATGAGAAAAATTACAATTTTTTCTATAACTGTTCAGGTCCTTGCTGTTTGCTGGGTTGGGTGGCGTTTCTGGTTCACTCATGAGAGATTGCCAGGACAGCAATTTTATATGGCATCTAGTTGTCTTTACCATCATAAAATTTGATCAAGAATGGCATAGGGACCATAATGCACCAAATCAGCTGACAATTTGGTGCATTATAATCCCTATTTGACGATCTAGCATGTCATCATTATAATGAATGAGCCACAGTATATCCCGCGTCATCCAGCGCGGCCTCAACCTGATCCACCGTCACTCGGCTAGGATCATAGTGCACATGCACTTTCTTGGTTGGCAGATCAGTCGAGACGGTTTCCACTCCAGGAATCACATCTAATGTCTTATTAATAGTTTTGACACAATGTTCACAGCTCATATCGGGAACTGAGAGCACAACTTCTTGTACATCTGTCATCGGTTTCTGCTCCTCTCCTCTAGATAAATAGCTAGCAGTTACCCGCCAGCGCATATAGACACATATATCACAGAGGCATCAAACATGCAAGGGACGGACACTAAGGCGACCTGAGGTTATGACAAGAGATCTGAGATAAGCGAGAAACCATTCTTTTGCTTTTTATAGCCCTTATCAAACGAAAAAATATATCTAATTCCTAACATCTTCGCTGCTGCCATAATAAAACAATCAAAAAGAGTCTCTTTACGTGATCCCTGCTTTTTATATATTGCTATCGCTTGCATTATAAGTTCTTCACTAATTTCTATAATCGACATACCAAATTCAATTATTTCATCAGTAGCTTGCTGCGCAGCTTTCATATTGATCTTATAAGCGAATAAAGCTGTAAATTCGGTCAAAGTTGTGGGGAGAACAAGTGTGTTTACTTGTTGTCTTCTAAGTTCTTCAAGAATCCTTTGTGCTTCTTTATTATGACTATCTGTAATATCAAACAGGCCTAAAAGCGCATCGGTATCTATAATTGTGTTCATTCAAAATCTCGTCTTTTCAATTACAATACCTCATCGGCAGATGAATTATCGTCATCATCATTATTATTGTTTTTTGCTTCTTGCCTTTCTTTCATAGCCTCAAGAAAATAGGCATCATGGTTCGTACTAAGATCGGGACTGCCTTTCCATTGTCTTTCCTGAGCTAGCTTGGCTAATTTTAGTAAAGCAAGTGTTCCAGGTATATTTTTCTCTTCATCAGGAACATCGATAGAACTAGTGCTGGGAGAATAAGGCTTTTGTTCTTCTATTATTGTGCCAAAAGTCTTATGAACAGTATTAGATTTCTGCGCATTCTTTAGACATGAAGACAGCTTACCAGAAGTGGCAAACGTGAATGCTAGGTTCATAGTTAGTTACCTGTCCTTTCTTTTACAAGAAGCCTTATCTTTTTGCGTCCAATGATTTATCAGCCTCGTTATCTTCATTATCAGATACTAAATCTTCTTCTGCTGCCTCAAGAAAATAGGCATCATGGTTCGTGCCAACGTCGGGACTTCCTCTCCACTTCCACTGTCGTTCTTGAGCCCATTTTGCCAAGTCTAGCAGAGTAAGCTTTCTATCCTCTTTATCAGGGCCATCAGTAGAACTGGTATTGGAAGGATAGGACTTATGTTCCTCTGTCGTTCCATTAAAATCCTTATGAATAGCATCCGTGTGCGGGACATCTCTTATATCTGGATACTGCTTACCAGATGTAGCGGATGTGAATGCTAGGCCCATAGTCATTCACCCTTATTCCCTTCTTGTACTATAAAACTCTGATTACCAATCTCTTTCCCATTGAAGTATACTCTGAGAACATGCTCCCCGAACTCTGCGGAACGTAAAGTTCGAGATGTCGAGGAATAAGTTAACGTCCCTTCCTTTCTCTAATATAACGCGTTCAGTTTGAAGATCGACCGCAATTGGTTCTTGCGTTCGCAGTTCTTCATTGTCCGGCCCGAATATCTTTATTTGAACCATGCTTCTGTCAGGATCGAGATCCTGAAGCATAAGACTTAGCACAATAGTAAATTTGACAGGCGTACGAGCAAGGTCTGGAACAAATATTTTCCCAAAAATGCCTAGAATGCTAATCTTTCCCAAACTATCGATATTTGCTGCGTCGCATAAATGTAAAAAATTGAGTGTAGCTTCTTCCATACTACCATTATACTCCAATAACCAAATCTATCGAAGAAGAACATTAGGGCCCACTGATCCCCGTTAGTAATCAAGACGGGGATCAATGGGCCAAACACTGTAACAAGGTGGGCGTTACGTTACTAAAGATGCGTTAGCAGATCATTGAGTCGACTCACAAAGCTTACCGGATTCTCCAACTGCTCGCCACTGCTTAGAACCGATTGATCAAAGAGTACATGCGCCCAATCGGCAAAGCGCTGCTCGTTAGCCTCATTTTTGATCCTGAGCACAATCGGATGCTGCGGGTTGATCTCTAGAATCGGTTTGTCTTCCGGCACATGCTGTCCCGCCGACTGTAATAGGCGCTTGAGGCTCGGATCAATTCCATATGTATCCACTACGAGACAGGCAGGTGAGGTTGTCAAGCGATTGGTTGTACGCACGTCTTTGACCCTCTCGCCCAAAACCGTCTTGAGGCGCGTAAGCAAATCTTTGGCTTCGTCCGCACTTTTCTGCTGTTCTGCTTTCTCTTCCTCGTCTTCCAGCTTACTCAGGTCAACTTCGCCCTTCGAAACTGATTGGAATTGCAAATCTTTGAAATCACGCAACTCGGAAGTCATTAACAGATCAACGGGTTCAAAGAGCAGTAGAACTTCGATGCCCTTCTTCTTGAAGATCTCTAGGAGAGGGCTATCCTTGGCCGCCGCATAGTTATCAGCGACGATGTAGTAAATCTTATCTTGCCCCTCTTTCACACGACTGACATAGTCTTCCAGCGAGACATCTTGTTTCTCGCTACCAGAGGTCGTGGTAGCAAACCGCAACAGATTTACCAGCATCTCATAGTTCGCATGGTCTTCGAGCAATCCTTCTTTGAGCACACGCCCAAACTCTTGCCAGAATGTCGCATACTTTTCCTGATCGTTAGCAGCAAGATCAGAGAGTAGCCCCAGTACCTTCTTAACCGAATTGGAGCGAATGGTATCGATCATCCTATTTTGCTGCAGCAGTTCACGCGATACGTTCAGCGGGAGATCGTTAGAGTCAATGACACCACGTACAAAGCGCATGTAGCGTGGCATCAACTTCTCAGCATCATCCATGATAAAGACACGACGGACATAGAGCTTGACACCATGATGAAATTCAGGAGTCCACAAATCGAATGGAGCACGTGAAGGAATATAAAGGAGTAATATATACTCTAGTGTGCCTTCCATACGGCTATGGACATAGACCAATGGATCAGTAAAATCGTGAGCAACGTGCTTGTAAAATTCGTTGTATTCCTGTTCGCTGATTTCACTTTTAGAACGTGTCCACAAGGCAGAAGCTTTGTTAACAACTTCATCCTCATCCTTCTTATCTTCCGCTTCGGCCTTCATCACGATCGGCAACATAATGTGATCGGAATACTTACGAATGATCGTGCGCAGGCGATACCCATTTAGCAGATCATCTTCGTCATCCCGCAGATGCAAAACGACCTCTGTGCCACGAGACGGCATCTCAACTGTCTCTAATGTATATTCACCCTGACCATCAGATTCCCAGCGGACACCTTCTTCAATAGGAAACCCTGCACGTCGTGTCATTACCGTCACCCGATCAGCAACAACAAAGGACGAGTAGAAACCAACACCAAACTGACCAATCAGATTAGCATCTTTCTGTTGGTCGCCAGTCAGCGACTGGAAGAATTCGTGCGTCCCCGACTTGGCGATTGTACCAATATTTTCAATCACTTCAGCACGGGTCATACCAATACCATTATCAGCTACGGTGATGGTACGTGCCTCTTTATCATAGGAGATGCGGATCTTGAAGTCGGCATCCTTCTCATAGAGCGAGGCATCCGAAAGAGCCTCAAAACGCAGATGGTCGATGGCATCCGATGCGTTTGAAATAAGCTCACGGAGAAAAATCTCCTTATTACTGTACAATGAATGGATCATCAGATCCAGTAGTTGTTTTACTTCAGCCTGAAAACCTAACGTTTCTTTCTGAGTCCCGGTTGTCATCATAACCTCCCCATAATGTACAATCAGTACCTAAAAGGTACAAAAATTGACCTTTTCAGTTTGTATCTTCATCTTTCACACGCAGATGTAGCGGAAGCCCAAGATCTACACCCTTTTACGATCCGCTTCGAGGATCTTGCAGTCGCTACTGTACCAAATCTAGGCACGGTTTTCAATATGCTACAAGACTTTGGGAGAACTTCTGTATGAGGTCTCATACTCGCTCATCCATTCATCCTTTTATCCATTCATTCTTAAAACCACTTCCTTCCAGTTACCGTCAGCTACTCATCCTTTTCTCCTTTTGCCCATTCATCATTAAAGTCATTTTGACTACCCATTTATTGCAGTTATGTGTAAAATTAATACTTGACAAAATCGATAAAAATCTATTATAATCTCATCATAAGGAATAAATAAGAAAGGCTTATCTCCCCACTCTTACTGCCATCTTATAAATTTCCTTCTAGAAAAAAGTGTTGTATCTTTGAATAGAACTATGTTTGTTTTTTTTGTTCAACTCTAAAGGAGATTTTCTATGTCTACAAGACCTTCAACAGTTCTTCACAGAACATTGCTCGCACATACCGCTCTTCGCTTCTTCCCTGGTCCCATAGGGACAATTGATAGCTGATACCAACTAGCGCATTCATGTAACTGCTCGGGTACCAATCTAGCCAATCAACGCGATTTACCACGCCTATCCGGCAATGTATTTGCTCAAGTGTAGGGACCCCAAAGGTTACGATCAATACATCGCGTCCGCTGTACCCCCTGAGCTGTTACGATGCAATTGTCACAGGATCAAATCCGCTCATAGGCATTCTGTTGATAGTGAGAACCAGCACATGCTGGAAGCTGGTTCGTCGAAGTCTCACTTTGAGCCCATCAACAAGACTATCCGTTTTTGTCTGCTGCCAACAATAGTAAAAATGTAGGCAGAGTTAAATTAATGATGACTTTACTTGGTGATGTCTACTCGGTAGGTAGTCCTATCAAGTTAAGGTCAGTAAAAGCCAATTAACGTAGGAGGAAAGATTATGGAAAACCATCTTGATAAACAACCTGACCAACCCCAGAAGCTCGATAGTGGGCAAGGTGCAGGGCAGTCCAGCCAATTTGAGCTTGACCGACAGCTTCTAGGCGCCGATGGTAGAAGACACACATGCATTCCTCAGAGTCGATTGTTTAAGGATTACATCAGTTATACATACGAAGGACCTGATGTACCACCTCAACATGCTGAGGAAACGCTGTCGACGAGCTTTCGTCATGATGTGACTCCTGGCCAGGAGTCACCAATGAGTGCGCTCGGGCCTCTTGAGATGACACGTGATGACAAACTTCTCTGTCAGGCAGATAAACACTACGCACAGGGCGAGTATGAGAAGGCAGAACTAGCGCTCAGATGTGTCCTTGACAATTGCGTGAAGGAACCCGAACCAAATGGCCTCAAGATTGACCTAGCGGCACACGGTCTGGCGAAGATCTACAAGAAGCAGGGAAGGTATGGAGACGCGAAAGAAGTGTATAAGTCTATCATTGAATATCATACGAAGGAAGCTAAACCAGATGCCCGCAAGATTAGCGGGGCTATGAAGGGTATAGGCCTTCTCTACGAGAAGCAGGACATTTATAACGAGGCAAGAGTAATGTTTAAGAGTGTCCTTGACATTTGCAAAGAGAAGTTCGGAGAAAATGACCTCAGGACTGCCCAGGTTATGAAGCATCTGGCCAAGGTCTACGAGAAGATCGCAGATACTAGTCAGGATCAGGAGAAGCAGGAAAAGAAGTATGCAAAGGCAGAAGCATTGTTGCGCGAGTTTGTCCTTCCCATTTACAAGGATAAGCTCGGAGAAAATGACCCCAGTACTAAGAAAGTTCAGGAAAAACTGACAAACCTTCGAGTGAAACCTGGACAAGAAATGACTCGCGGAACTCGAAAGCTAATCTACGAAAGGCGGGCAAATCCTCTTCTAAAGCATATAATACGTCATGAGCGTTTTCCTGATCTCTGCGATCCTAAATTGTTTAATGACAAAGCTCGGCATAGAGATTTATTCGATCGCAGGCCGATACGCCACCAATTGCAGAATAAGCTTACAGTTCGGTATTTCGTTAAAGACAGGATTGGTGAAGAATACCTGCCGAAACTACTCTGTGAACCGACCAAAGATCCAAGCACCATTCCTTTTAAGGATTTGCCAGACAAATTTGTAATAAAGTCCAACCATGGCACGTGCTCTAACCAGGTCTTAGTAGTGAGGGATAAGTCCACAATGAATGAGTCAGAAATAATAAAGAAATGCGAAGGCTGGTTAAAGTACGACCCTCACAAGGAAACAGGTAAATGGAGGTATAAGGATATTGATCCATATATTATGGTTGAAGAGTATATCGATGATGGAAAAGGCGAGGCTCCTTATGATTATAAGATTTTCACCTACAATGGCGTGCCACACTTCATTCAAGTTGAGGCGGGCCGTTTTGAAGACTATAGCAGCACTTTCCATGATACGAATTGGGAGAGACAGCCAATGACTCACGGTGTGGGTAAAAATTGTCCCACCCCTATTGATAAACCTCCGCATTTGGAGCTAATGTTAGAACTTGCGCAGCAACTGGGCAAAGGCCTAGAGTTTGCACGCGTAGATTTTTACGTCACCCAAAAAGGAGTTTTTCTAGGAGAAATTTCCAGCGTCCCAGGAAATGGCATGGAGCGTTTTGAGCCACTTATGTACGATCGAATATTCGGTGAGCCTTGGAAAGAAGTTTACAATAAATGCAGTGTACAATCACCTCCCCCCTCCTCCGACGTGTGTCAGATACTACGTCAGATAACCTGTGGTATGCATAAATTGTTGGAAGGGCAAAGAAACAGGTAGTATTCTCAAGAAGGATGGATCTTCCTTCTCTAAGGGTCGAGTGGACATGTAAGGAAGAGGAAAAAACAGGACTGGAGATCCCAGCTTGTGGTAAAGTAGGAAAAATCTCAATCTCAACCACAAGGGGTCTTCAGTCTCATTAAATTGCTCATCCCTTCCTCCCTTTGCCCATTCATCCCTAAAGTTATTTTCCTTATAGTTACAGTCAGTTGCTCATCCTTTCCTCCTTTTGCCCATTCATCACTAAAATCATTTCCCTTATAGTTGCAGTCAGCTGCTCATTCGTTCATCCTTTTGCCCATTCATCACTAAAGCCTTTTTGACTACCCATTTATTGCAATTATGTGTAAAATAAACACTTGACAAAATCGATAAAAATCTATTATAATCTCATCATAAGGAATAAATAAGAAAGGCTTATCTCCCCACTCTTACTGCCATCTTATAAATTTCCTTCTAGAAAAAAGTGTTGTATCTTTGAATAGAACTATGTTTGTTTTTTTTGTTCAACCCTAAAGGAGATTTTCTATGTCTACAAGACCTTCAACAGTTCTTCACAGAACATTGCTTGCATACACGCTCTTCGCTTCTCCCTTGGTCCCATAGGGACAATTGATAGCTGATACCAACTAGCGCATTCATGTAACTGCTCGGGTACCAATCTAGCCAATCAACGCGACTTACCATGCCTATCCAGCAATGTATTGCCCAAGTGTAGGGGCCCCAAGGGTTACTATCAATACATCGCGTCCACTGTACCCCTGAGCTGTTACGATGCAATTGTCACGGGATCAAATCCGCTCATAGGTATTTTGTTGAGGGTGATAATGGTGAGAACCAGCACATGCTGAAGCTGGCTCGTTGAGTCTCACTTTGAACCCATCAACAAGACTATCCGTTTTTGTATGCTGCCAACAAAAGTAAAAACGTAGGCAGAGTTAAATTAATGAGGACTTTACTTAATGATGTCTACTCGGTAGGTTGTTCTGTCGAGTTAAGGTCAGTAAAAGCCAATTAACGTAGGAGAAAGATTATGAAAGATAATTTTGATAAACAACTTGACCAAACCCAGAAGCCCGATAGCGGGCAAGGTGCAGGGCAATCCAGCCAATTTGACCTTGGCCGACAGCTTATCGGTGCCGATGGTAGAAGAAACACATGTATTCCTCAAAGTCGCTTGTTTAAGAATTACATCAGTTATACATATGAAGGACCTGATGTACCTCCTCAACATTCTGATGAAACGCTATCGACGAGCTTTCGTCATGATGTTGCTCCTAGCCAGGAGTCACCGATGAGTGCGTTCAAGACTCTTGAGACGATGATGATGATACGTGATGACGACGTGCTTCTCCATCAGGCAGCTAAACACTACGAACAGAGCCAGTTTAAGGAGGCAGAACTAGCGCTCAGATGTGCCCTCGACAACTGCGCGAATGAGCCCGAACCAAATAGCTGCAAGATTGAGCTAATTGCATACGGTCTGGCGGAGGTCTACAAGAGGCAGGAAAGGCATGGAGATGCAATAGAGATATATAAGTCTATCCTTAAAACTCGCACGAAGGCCTACGAGGGAAGGTATAAAGATATAGGACAGGTATATGATTTTATCCTTGAACCCCCCCAACCAAATGACCTTATGCTTGGCTTGGCTATGAAGGGGCTGGGCGATGTCTTCGAGGAGCGGCAAATGCATAAAGAGGCAAAAGCACTTCTTAAGAGTACCCTTGACATTTTCAAGAAGGAATTTGGAGACACATACCCCACTGCCGAGGTTATGAAGAGTCTGGCCAAAGTCTACGAGATGCAGCAAAAGCCTGCAAAGGCAAACGCATTGTTGCATGAGTATGTACTTCCCATTTTCAAGAAGGAGTTCGGAGAAAATGACCCCAGAACTGAGGAAGTTTCAGCAACATCTGACATATGACCTTCCAGTGAAACCTGGACAAGAAATGACTAGCGGAAATCGAAGGCTAATCGCCGAAAGGAGTGTGAATCTTCTTCTGTATCATACAAAGTATCACAAGCGTTTTCCTGATCTCTGCAATCCCCAATTGTTTACTGAAAAAGCTCTGCATAGAGCATTATTCGATCGCAGGCCGATACGCACCCTATTTGGAGATAAGTATGCAGTTCGGGAATACGTTACAAACAGGATTGGAGACCAGCACCTGCCGAAACTACACCATGTGACCGACGATCCAAACACCATTCCTTTTGAGGACTTGCCAGACAAATTTGTAATAAAGTCTAGCAAGGGCTCGCGTAATAATCAGGTCATAATAGTGACAGATAAGTCCACAATTAATGAGTCAAACATAATACAGGAGTGCAAGAGTTGGTTATCTCACGATTATTACAAGGAATCAGGTGGATGGGATTATAAGAATTTTACTGCACGCATTTTAGTTGAAGAGTATATCAATGACGGAAACAAAGCCTCGGCGGCTCCTTATGATTATAAGTTTTTCACCTACAATGGCGTGCCACATGCAATTCAAGTTCATACGGGCCGTTTTGAAGACTTTAGGGTCTATTGCTATGATATACAGTGGAATAAACTGCCAATAAATAGAGGAAGGTATGAAAGTAATCTCATCTCTATTCCTCGCCCTCCACATTTGGAGACAATGCTAGACCTTGCGCAGAAGCTGGGCAAAGGCATAGATTTTGTACGCATAGATTTTTACGACACCCCAAAAAAGTCTTTTTGGAGAAATTACCAGTGTCCCAGGAAGGAGCATGGCGCGTTTTAAGCCAGATGGGTACGAACGACTATTCAGTGAGCCTTGGACAGAAGTTTACCATAAATGCAGTATACCATTACCTCCCCATTCCTCCGACGTGTATAAGATAATACATCAGATAACTGATGGTATGCATCAATTAATTGTGGAAGGGCAAAGAAACAGGCAGTATTCTCAAGAGAAAAGTCTGGAAGAGACCCCTCTGATGTCACGGGATCAAATCCGCTCATAGGTATTTTGTTGAGGGTGATAATGGTGAGAACCAGCACATGCTGAAGCTGGCTCGTTGAGTCTCACTTTGAACCCATCAACAAGACTATCCGTTTTTGTATGCTGCCAACAATAGTAAAGAAATGTAGGATAGAGCTTCATTAGTGGGAATCCTACTTGATCATATTTATCAGGTAGATAGTCCCTATCAAGTTTATGTCAGCAAAAGACAATTAAAGGAGAAAAATTATGAAACGCAGTTTCGATAAACAACCTGACCAAACCCAGAAGCTCGATAGCGGGCAAGATGCAGGGCAATCCAGCCAATTTGACCTTGGCCGACAGCTTCTCGGTACCGACGGTAGAAGAAACACATGCATTCCTCAGAGTCGCTTGTTTAAGGATTACATCAGTTATACCTACGGAGGACCTGATGTACCTCCTCAACATGCTGAGGAAACGCCGTCGACGAGCTTTCGTCATGACGCTCCTGGCCAGGAGTCACCGATGAGTGCGCTCGGGCCTCTTGAGAAGACACGTGATGGCGAGCTTCTCCTTCAGGCAGATAACCACTATGCACAGGACGAGTATAAGAAGGCAGAACTAATGCTCAGATGTGTCGTTGACAATTGCGCGGAGGACCCCGAACAAAATGGCCTCAAGATTGATCTGGCTCTGCACGGCCTGGCCAAGGTCTACAAGAAGCTGGGAAGGTATGAAGATGCGGAAGATATTTATAAGTTTGTCATTGACTATCACATGCAGGAACACCAACCCGACGATCGCAAGATTGGCGCGGCTGTGAAGGGTCTGGGCGATGTCTATGAGAAGCAAGGTAAGTATAAAGAAGCAAAAGCATTGTTTAAGAGTGTCCTTCTCATTTGCAAGGAGCAGTTCGGAGAAAATGACCCCAGAACTGCCGGGGTTATGAAGAGTCTGGCCAAGGTCTACAAGATGCTGCAAAAGCCCGCAAAGGCAAGAGCATTGTTGCATGAGTATGTCCTTCCCCTTTACAAGGAGCAGTTCGGAGAAAATGGCTCCCGAACTGAGAAAGTTTCAGGAAAATCTGACAGACCTTCCAGTGAAACCTGGGCAAGAAGAGTTAGTAATAACTAGAGGAACTCGAAGGCTAATCGCCGAAAGGTGGGTGAATACTCTTCTGAATTTTATAAAGTTTCACAAGCGTTTTCCTAATATCTGCGATCCCAAACTCTTTAATGATAAAGTTCTGCATAGAAATTTATTCGATCGCAGGCCGATACGCAACCAATTTGCAGATAAGTATGCAGTTCGGGAATATGTTAAAGACAGGATTGGAGAAGAATACCTGCCGAAACTATACCATGTGACCACCGATCCAAGCACCATTCCTTTTGAGACATTGCCAGACAAATTTGTCATAAAGTCCAACCAGGGCACTGGTTGGGTCAAAGTAGTGACTGATAAGTCCACAATTAATCAGTCAGACATAATAGAGGAATGCAAGGGTTGGTTATCTCGCGATTATTACAGCGAATCAGGTGAGTGGGTGCATAAGCATACTTCTCAATGCATTATAGTTGAGGAGTATATTGATGATGGGAAAAGCATCTGCCCTAATGATTATAAGTTTTTTACCTATAATGGTGTGGCAAACTATATTCAAGTTAATACGGGCCGTCTTGTAGACCAAACGCGCGATATCTATGATACACAGTGGAATAAACTGCAAATTGAGAAAGGTGGGGGAAAAAATAATCCCACCCTTATTCCTCGCCCTCCGCATTTGGAGCAAATGCTAGAATTTGCACAGAAGCTGGGCGAAGGCATAAAGTTTGCACGCATAGATTTTTACGACATCCCAAAACAAGTCTACTTAGGAGAAATTACTAATCTCCCATCAAATGGCTTGGCACATTTTGAGCCAGCTATGTACGATCGATTATTCGGTGAGCCATGGGAACTTTACCACAAAAGCAGTGTACAATCACCTTGCCCCTCCTCCGACGTGTGTCAGATAATACGTCAGATAACCAGTGGCATGCATAAATTAGTTTTGGAAGGGCAAATAAACAGGTAATATTCTCAATAGGAAGGCCTGGAAGAATCCCATCTTGATGGTACCTGTAAGCAAGGCACTAGGTACTGTTATCATTACCTAATAGTAAAAAATGTAAAATAGAGCTTCATTAGTGAGGACTCCGCTTGATCATGTTTATCCGGCAGATAGTCCCTATCAAGTTTATGTCAGCAAAAGACAATTAAAGGAGAAAAATTATGAAACGCAGTTTCGATAAACAACCTGACCAAACCCAGAAGCCCGATAGCGGGCAAGGTGCAGGGCAATCCAGCCAATTTGACCTTGGCCGACAGCTTCTCGGTGCCGACGGTAGAAGAAACACATGCATTCCTCAGAGTCGCTTGTTTAAGGATTACATCAGTTATACCTACGGAGGACCTGATGTACCTCCTCAACATGCTGAGGAAACGCTGTCGACGAATTCCCATCATGACGCTCCTAGCCAGAAGTCACCAATGAATGCGCTCGGGCCTCTTGAGAAGACACATGATGGCGAGCTTCTTCTTCAGGCAGATAACTACTATGCACAGGGCCAGCATAAAGAGGCAGAACTAGCGCTCAGATGTATCCTTGACAATTGCGCGAAGGAACCTGAACGAAATGGCCTCAAGATTGATCTGGCTTTGCACGGCCTAGCCAAGGTCTACAAGAAGCTGGGAAGGTATGGAGATGCGGAAGAAGTTTATAAGTTTGTCATTGACTATCACATGCAGGAACACCAACCCGACGATCGCAAGATTGGCGCGGCTGTGAAGGATCTGGGCGATGTCTATGAGAAGCAAGGTAAGTATAAAGAAGCAAAAGCATTGTTTAAGAGTGTCCTTCTCATTTGCAAGGAGCAGTTCGGAGAAAATGACCCCAGAACTGCCGGGGCTATGAAGAGTCTGGCCAAGATCTACAAGATGCTGCAAAAGCCCGCAAAGGCAAGAGCGTTGTTGCATGAGTATGTCCTTCCCATTTACAAGGAGCAGTTCGGAGAAAATGGCTCCCGAACTGAGAAAGTTTAGGAAAATCTGACAGACCTTCCAGTGAAACCTGGGCAAGAAGAGTTAGTAATAACTAGAGGAACTCGAAGGCTAATCGCCGAAAGGTGGGTGAATACTCTTCTGAATTTTATGAAGTTTCACAAGCGTTTTCCTGATATCTGTGATCCCCAATTGTTTAATGATAAAGCTCTGCATAGAAAATTATTCGATCGCAGGCCGATACGCATCCAAGTTTCAGATAAGCTTGCAGTTCGGGAATACGTTAAAGACAGGATTGGAGAAGAATACCTACCGAAACTATACCATGTGACCACCGATCCAAGCACCATTCCTTTCAAGGATTTGCCAGACAAATTTGTCATAAAGTGCACACAGGGCTCAAGCAGTCGGCAGGTCAGAATAGTGACGGATAAGTCCACAATTAATGAGCCAGAAATAATAGAGGAAGGCAACAAGTGGTTAAATGAAGATTATTACAAGAGAACTGGTTCATGGCACTATAAGCATGTTAAGCGACAAATTATAATTGAAGAGTATATCAATGATGGAAAAGGCGAGGTTGCTCCTTATGATTATAAGTTGTTTACCTACAATGGCGTGACACAAGAAATTCAAGTCACTGTGAGCCGATTTGAACGCCATATGGTCGATTTCTATGATACGCAGTGGAATAAACTGCCAATTACATTTAATTCTCGTGAAAGTCTTCCCATCCCTCTTCCTCGCCCTCCGCATTTGGAGAAAATGCTAGAACTTGCGCAGCAGCTGGGCAAAGGCATAGAGTTTGCACGCATAGATTTGTACGACACCCCAGAAAAAGTCTTTTTTGGAGAAATTACCGGTACCCCATTAAGCGGCCTGATGGCTTTTGCGCCAGCTATGTACGATCGATTATTCGGTGAGCCTTGGAAAGAAGTTTACAATAAATGCTGTATACCTTCACTTCCCCCCTCCCACGAAGTGTGTCAGACACTACGTCAGATAACCTGTGGTATGCATAAATTATTGGAAGGGCAAAGAAACAGGTAGTATTCTCAAGATGAAGGCCTGGAAAACTCCTCTGATCAAGTCTGGGGAATAGATCAGAGATGAACGACTCCAGGAGTACAAGAGGCTATTGGATACTTACTCACGTTTGAAGAGGCAGCGGGAGACCTTCTCCCGCTTGCTTCCTCTCAAGATAACGGCCAAACAAGCCCACAACTTGATGGAGACTGTAGGCAAGGCATTAGCATAAGTGAATAGTTGAAATCAATTGAAAAGTAAGAAAGGTTGGTTTTATGCCTCCAGAGAAAAATTTGGATAAATGTACAACTAGTAGTAATTCTGCTAAAAAGAGAGTTTTTGATGTAGTTAGATCGTTATTACCCGAGTCAGAACAGCAAGCGACGCGCCTTCACAAGAAGATCAAGGGACCAGCCACAGAGCTAGCTGAGGACCTAAAACGACCTGGGCTACTAACACGAGGGCGAGAATACAGGCAGCAGCAGCTCTTTCAGGAGGCTGTTGGGCTAGTGCAAGATGCTTCGCCGCAGCGTTACCTCCCCTCTAAACGTAAACGAGAAGAGTACATATCCCTAACAGAACAAATCTCCCAGAAAGAACTTATGGATACTCTCAAGCTAGAAGCCGACAAGTCTCTCCAATTGGCATACATATTGGAAAAAGCGAAGCCAGATCTACCTGCTGGGGTGAAACCATTTCTCGATCAATTGAAGAAGATAGAGAGATACATACAAAGAGGTAAGGGGAACCCTCTATCAGGCGAGGAATACGTACAATTAATCAAGAGTACACTTGAAAAACTGAGCCCAGAGACTATGAAGGAGTACCAGAATTATAACGTAACGTTTGTTCACGTAGAAGGAAGCCAAAGGGTGCAGTTGAATTGTGGGGATCAGAAAGATCAGTGGCAGTTGAAATTTCCTATGCAGCGTAAAAAGCCTGTTCAACTTGTATTGCGTGCTATTGATCACCTTTTAGACTTCGACCAAGCGGAGAAAGGGGGCGTTCCAAGCTCGGAGAGGCGAATGGAAATTGCAGCAAGAGTTTTCAAGGTGAATGAGAAATTTAGGGGAGGTATATGGATGGAGCATTAGAGGCTATAATTTAGCTAAGGAGTATCGTAAATGTTACTATGATGGTATATATAAAGCCTTTAAGAAAGGTTCAATCAACAGCGACACATCAAAGAATAAATTGAGAAAAATAGGCCATAAATATGCTCGTAAGAAGCTAATTGACAGTATTGCTCCTAAACCGGATGAGGCTAAACAATTCCCAAACATGTTTCCAGCAAAATACTTTGAAGAAAGGCTAACAGCAATTAAGGAAAGACACAAACCAGTGAGAGTAGGAACTGAGGAGTTTGAAAACCTAACGACAAAAATGCAGGAACGTAAGAAGCAAGGAAAGAATGGAACACTTATTATTAACATATTACTGAACAATATATTACAGAAGGAAGAGATCCTGGCACAGCCCTACTTTATATCTTTCGATATAAAGAGTCCGCATTCAATAAATTCAAGGGGTAATCCTTGCATATTTGCTGGCGAGGTAGAGATCGAAGGTAAGAAATTATTAAGGATTAAAGATCAATCTGGGCACTTCCGACCTGTCGACGAGGATAAGAAAGATCCTTTGCATGTATTGAATTACGCTGTGAAAGTGTTTGAAGCGCAGGGTTTCGATACCTCAGAGGTGAAAATAGAGCAAGCAAAATTTTATCCCAGGGTGGGACCTTTCGTACTACCCTACCTTGAGAATTGACTCTCCGTTCGCTAGTTCCTTGTGAAGCCAACGCACAAGCCAGTTTGTTCATGTGAAAATTGCGAATACTCATCAATGACATTCGGCTTCGCAAGCGGATTTGACAAAAAAATGAGCGAACCGTGAGAATTGATGTTTCGATAAAGGAGAAATACATTATGCGACCAGGTGAGTTTACTAGAAAGCCAATGGAACCATCAGAAGCCTCTTCAAGCCGCCAAGGAAGTCCCGAGAGAGGTCGTACAACATTGGGTCTTAATAGAGCACTATAAGGGGAAAGGATCGCATGACGATGGGAACCAAACACGCTCTGAGGAAGGTACTGAAAAAGGAAGAGATGTTTCTCTGGAGGTGACATTCTCTTCCGATATCATTGCTTCCCGTATTAGATTGCCTAAAAAGGGACAGCTCCCGAGAATTATTCTCCTGACAGGTGCTTGTCGAACAGGAACGACAATACAGTTTCGCAGTTTTGGAGAAACTGGTATAGTAGCATACAACAATCATATCAAAGCTGTAGTCCAAGGCTTACGGCGTGGAAGAGAATGTTTGTTCGAGATTCCATCAGTTGAAGAGTCAGGACCAGCTATTTTTGTAAAAGAATCTATAGGAGCAAGAACACCTGCTGAATCGCAACTTGACCCACTCAAAGTCCTTTTACGTGCTAACTATCCTTCAGAAAAATTAGCTGTCATTGTAACGTCCAGAGGTCCTCTAAGCACATGGGCATCATGGTGTGAAAAGTATTCAGGCGTTGAGGGAGGCATTGAGAGAATGACATTACTCAACAATTTCTTAACTGCGCATGATACAGCTTTCACTCTGTATCAAGAAGCAAAAGCAGCAGGCATTGCTACAACAGCACTTGTTTATGAAACATTCAGAGATAATGATCCATCAGATGTTATGAAACGGCTTTTTTCCAATGTGTCTTTACCTTATTCAGATCAGGCTGTTCAGGGCTGGACAGTTATCCATGATCCAAAGAATTTGCCTTCTCATATCCATATCCATCTCTATCATCAAGACGCAGACAAAAAGGACCAGCAGCAGGACCCAGAAGGCACGAAAGTTGTATCATCTCAAAAAGCAGGGGCAGAGCCATTAGTAAAACAGGGCCAGAAGCACCTCGACGAAAGCTCATCGGCGATGCTTCCCCGACATATTAAGGAGATGATGAAAGTTTTCGCAACAACAGGATTTGAATACAGAGAGAAATCAACTGATAAGATTACTGAAAAAGAAGTAGCTATTTTAGAAAATGCTCCTGTTTTTGGTCAATATGATCAACTACGCCAAGCTACGATAACAGATTTGGAGATTCCGGTTTCCAAAACAGATGAAGTAAATAGTTATAGATCACGGCAGAGAGAACTAAAGTCTTAAACTGAGCCATCCGATAGAAGGCAGGTAAATACAGCGCATCATAGAGTTCCTCGTCTCGCAAAATTTCCAATGGATTATGACAGGGCCACAGATGAGCAGGAACTGGCTCAAAGATATCTGCCAGTGCTCGCTTCCTGATAGAGCGCTACCCTGGACGTTGCTTCCCCTGGCACATTGATGCTGAGGCTTATACCCTGGCTGTACAAGCAGGTGGCATTCCCGCCAGCGAACGTGAATTAGCAATGCTTACCCCTCTTCCTACAATTTTTACTCCTTTAGTTAAGACAATGCAAGCACAAGGGAAATGGGCCTATCAAGAAGGAATTACTCAATTGTTGAATATTTAATATAATGCAAAAAATTATATTAAATATTCAAAATAGATTGATTTGATATTTTAGATATAATACACGCATTTCGAGATTAGTAGTGGCATCCCCCAAAATGTCCCTCTTTCCCCCTAGACTCAAGCAAGCGCATGTAGTACACAGTGCGCAAGCAATGTTCGTAGGAAACATATTCGTAGGAAGCATATTCGTAGAAACAAAAATGTAACAAAATCCCCGTGGCATCAGTGACGCAACCGCTAACTATGCAAACAGATATAATTAGAAGAGGAGCAACATTATATGTCTATTAATTTAAAAAGAGCCCCTAACTCGAAAAAAGAGTCTTCCCGGCCCACAGATGCTTCGTCACATCCAACCCATGCTCTCATACTAAACAATCTGCCACAGAAGGCCTTGGCAATCTCACGGGTTGTCTTCGGTCTGATATGGGCCGTTGCTGCTTGGTTGAAGTGGCAACCTGCCTTTCAAAACCAGTTTCTTGATCAAGTCTCTGGTGCCAAAAATGGTCAACCCTGGCTGATCGCCAACGGGCTTTCTCTGTGGGTTAACCTGATCAGTATCAATCCCCTGCTATTTGCTCGTATCGAGGCCACAGCAGAGACCGTACTTGCAGTCTGCTTGATCCTCGGTCTCTTCACCAACCTGACTTGCCTGATAGGCTTCCTGTTGTCTCTTAGCATCTGGTCTATAGCAGAAGGCTTTGGCGGCCCATATGTACTTGGTCACAGTACGGATATCGGCACTGCCTTTCCTTATGCGCTTACCTTTATCATTTTATTCTCTCTCTCTGCTGGATCTTGTTATGGACTGGATCGATGGCTCACTCCTCTCCTGGGACGCTGGAACTTCCTAGCGATGGGCCCTTTCACACCCGAGCAGGTTGAGAAGTGGGCGATGACTATTTTGTCGAAGTGGTCACAAAACCAGCCACAAAGGGTTCTGACAATCTCACGCAGCATTCTTGGCTTGATATGGAGTATTACCTCCTGCCTGCATTGGTTACAGAACCGCCCACAAAAGGTCTTAGCGGCCTCACGGGTGGTCTTCGGTTTAACATGGGCTGTTGCTGCTTGGCTGAAGTGGCAACCAGCCTTTCAAAACCAGTTTCTTGATCTAGTCTCTAGCGCCAAAGATGGTCAACCTGGGTTTATTGCTGATTGGCTTTCTCTATGGATTAACCTGATTAGTCTCAATCCCCTACTATTTGCTCGTATCGAGGCCACAGCAGAGACCACACTCGCAGTCTGTTTGATCCTTGGTCTCTTTAGCAACCTAACAAATGTCATGGGTTTCGCGCTGTCTCTTGGCATCTGGTCTACAGCAGAAGGATTTGGCGGACCATATGTACTCGGTCACAGTACGGATATCGGCACTGCCCTTCCTTATGCACTTGTCTTCGTTATCATGTTTTTTGTCTCTGCTGGCTGCTATTATGGGCTGGATCAATGGCTCACTCCTCTCCTGGGGCGCTGGGGGTTCCTGGCCACTGGTTCCACCAAACACAAACAGGCCACAAACAAGCTAGCCACGTCGTTACCAAAATACAATCATGCTCCCTTTACCCGTAAATTTCAATCAAATCATGATTACTCCTTTACCACACAAAGCCTCGACTTTCTGCCAGACTTCTCCTATCACTCGGAGGAGGAATATGACGTTATTGAGCCATCGTATCAAGCAGCCCCGAGCACACAGCCTTTAACACCTGAAGATATGGATGCCGTCACTACACAAAGTCCCGATCTTCTCTCCAAGCCCTCTTACCTGCCTAACAAGGATGATTTGCCCACACCTTCCTACCTCCAGACCCCTAACGAGCAGCCTTTGCAGCTTGAGGATTTAGACTTCTTCACCACACAAAGTCCCGATCTTCTCTCCAGACCCTTCGGATGAACACAATAACAACGAGGCCAAACTTTCAAATCAACAAGCCCCCATCACACGACCTCTGCAAATTGAAGACGCCTTTACACTAAGCCATCTCCGCAAACTCTCTCACAAGCAGGATGAGAACGAGCCAGCTAACCTTTCACACCACCAAGTTTCCAGCAATGAATCCCTGTCCCTCGACAATCCCTTCGCTACTGATGACTCTGACCTCCTGCCTGATCCCTCTTCCCATCAGAACCGACATGACCTTCCCACTCCTTCACACCACCAAGTTTCCAGCAATAAATCCTTGTCCCTCGACAATCCCTTCGCTACTGATGACTCTGACCTCCTGCCTGATCTCTCTTCCCATCAGAACCGACATGACCTCTCCACCCCTTCACACCACCAAGTTTCCAGCAATAAATCCTTGTCCCTCGACAATCCTTTCGTTACTGATGACTCTGACTTCCTGCCTGATCTCTCTTCCCATCAGAACCGACATGATCTCTCCACCCCTTCACACCACCAAGTTTCCAGCAACGAATCCCTGTCCCTTGACAATACCTTCGCTACTGATGACTCTGACTTCCTGCCTGATCTCTCTTCCCATCAGAACCAGCACGACCTTCCCACCTCTTCACACCACCAAGTTTCCAACAATAAATCCTTGTTCCCTGACAATCCTTTCGCTACTGATGACTCTGACTTCCTGCCTGATCTCTCTTCCCATCAGAACCAGCATGACCTCTCCACTCCTTCACACCACCAAGTTTCCAGCAACGAATCCCTCGTCCCTTGACAATACCTTCGTTACTGATGACTCTGACTTCCTGCCTGATCTCTCTTCCCATCAGAACCAGCACGACCTTCCCACCCCTTCACACCACCAAGTTCCCAGCAATGAATCCTTGTTCCTTGATGTTCCTTTCGTTACTGATGACTCTGACTTCCTGCCTAATAAGTCCTTCACCATAGATAAGTTTGACTATCTGCCTGATTTCTCTCACCACCAGAACCAAGATGAACTAGTTGAACCCTTCGATAACCAAGCTCCTAGTAAACAGCCTTTGCTCCCTGACAACTTGTTCATCCCTCAAAACTCTGATGTTCCATCTGACCTCTCTGAGCAAGAGACAATCGATGAGGCCACCGAGCCCCGGCTTCCTGCCGCTCCTAGTCAAGGGTTGATACAACCTGAGGTCTCTGATACCCCACAAACCTCTGATCTTCCTCAACTGCCAATTCTCGATCTACAATCTGAAATCTGGAACTTGCTTCTTTCTACTACCAGCCAAGAGTTGATACCACCTGAGGTCTCCGATACCCCACAACTCTCCGAGCTTGCTCAACAACCAACTCTTGATCCACAACCTGAACCCTTGTCCCTGCTTCCTTCTACCCCCTGCCAAGAGTTGATACAACCTGAGGTCTCCGATACCCCACAACTCTCCGATCTTGCTCAACAGCCAATTCTTGATCAACAGCCAATTCTTGATCCACAACCTGAACCCTTGTCCCTGCTTCCTTCTACCCCCTGCCAAGAGTTGATACAACCTGAGGTCTCTGATACCCCACAACTCTCCGATCTTGCTCAACAGCCAATTCTTGATCAACAGCCAATTCTTGATCCACAACCTGAACCCTTGTCCCTGCTTCCTTCTACTATCAAAAAGTTGATACAACCTAAGGTCTCTGATACCCCACAACTCTCCGATCTCGCTCAACAGCCAACTCTTAATTCACAATCTGAACCCTTGTCCCTACTTCCTTCCACTATCAAAAAGTTGATACAACCTAAGGTCTCCGATACCCCACAACTCTCCGATCTTGCTCAACAACAAACCATTGACGACCAAGCCAAGCCTCTATTGCAACGGGCTCTTGCTATTCAGGAACAGCATTTTGGATCTAAGCATCCTAAGACCGCCCAAACCCTCAACAGCTTGGCTATGCTCTATTGCAAGCGGGGTAAATATGAACAAGCTGAGCCTTTGTTACAAAGGGCTCTCACCATCCGTGAGCAGCACTTGGGACCTAATCACCCTGATACCGCTCAAAGTCTCCATAGCTTAGCTGCGCTCTATTACGAGCAGGGCAAGTATGAACAAGCTAAACCATTACTCCAGCAAGCCCTTATGATCCGCGAACAACAATTAGAGGCTGATCATCCCGATACCGCCCAAAGTCTTAATAATCTGGCAGTGCTCTACTACGAACAGGGTAAGTATGAACAAGCCCAACCACTGCTCCAGCGTGCTCTTACGATCCGTGAGCAGCAGTTGGCCCCTGACCATCCTGACATCGCTCAAAGTCTTCAGAGCTTAGCTGCGCTCTATTACGAGCAAGGCAAGTACGAACAAGCGGAACCGTTGCTACAGCGCTCTATTGATATCCGTGAGCAGCAGTTGGGCCCTGAACATCCTGATACCGCTCAAAGTCTCCATAGTCTAGCCATACTCTATTGCAAGCAAAGTAAATATGAGCAAGCTGAACCGTTGTCACACCGTGCCCTTGCTATCCATGAGCACCATCTTGGTCCTGACCATCCTGATACTGCTCAAAGTCTCCATACCTTAGCTATCCTCTACTATGAACAGGGTAAGTATGAACAAGCCGAACAGTTATTACAACGCTCCATTAGCATCCGTGAGCAACAGTTGAGACCTGACCACCCTAATACTGCTCAAAGTCTCAACACCTTAGCTGTGCTCTATTGCAAGCTGAGCAAGTATGAACAAGCCGATCCTTTGTCACAACGTGCCCTTGCTATCCGTGAGCGAGACTTGGGACACGATCATCCCGATACCGCTCAAAGCCTCCATACCTTAGCCATGCTCTATTATGAGCAGGGCAAGTATGACCTCTGTGAGCCTTTGTTACAGTATGCCCTCACTATCCGCGAACAACAGTTGGGACCTAACCACCCCAATACCGCTCAGAGTCTCAACACCTTAGCCACGCTCTATTGCAAGCAAGGCAGGTATGAAACCACAGAACCTCTACTACAATATTCGCTTCTTATTCATGAGCAGCACCTGGGACCTGAACATCCTGATACCGCACGAAGTCTCAACAATCTAGCTATCCTCTACTACAAGCAGGGCAAGTATGACCTCTGCAAATCCTCATCACAACGGGCCTTTGCTATCCATGAGCAACACTTGGGACCCGATCACCCTGATACCGCTCAAAGTCTTCATACTTTAGCAGTATTCTATCGCAGGAAGGGCAAATATGAACAAGCTGAGCCGTTGCTACAGCGTGCCCTTGCTATCCGTGAGCAATACCTGGGGCCTGACCACCCCGACACCGCCCAAAGTCTCCATAGCTTAGCTATCCTCTACTATGAGCAGGGTAAATATGAACGAGCTGAGCCCTTGCTACAGCGTGCTCTGGCTATCCGTGAGCAACAAATAGGTCCCGACCACCCCGACACGGCACAAAGCCTCCATAGCTTAGCTATGCTCTATTACAAGCAGAGTAACTACAAACAAGCCGAGCCGTTGTCACAACGCGCCTTTGCGATTTGCAAACGGCAATTGGGACCCGACCATCCTGATACCGCTCAAACTCTTAATAGCTTAGGCATGATCTATTGCAAACAGGGTAAATATGAACTTTCCGATCCTTTGTTGCAACGTTCTCTGGCCATCCGTGAGCAGCATTTAGGGCTCGAACATCCTGATACTGCCCAAAGCCTCAACAGTATAGCTATACTCTATTACGAGCAAGGCAAGTATAAACATGCCGAACCGTTGTCACAGCGTGCCCTTACTATCCGTGAAGAGCAGTTAGATCCTGAGCATCCTGACATTGCACAAAGCCTCAATAGTTTGGCAATGCTCTATTACGAGCAGGGAAGGTATAAACAGGCTGAACCACTGTTACAACGCGCCATTACTATCCGCGAGCATCAACTGGGACCTGATCACCCTGACACCGCGCAAAGCCTCCAGAACCTAGCTCTGCTCTATTGCAAACAAGGCAAGTACGAACAAGCCGAACCATTGTTGCAGCGTGCCCTTGCTATTTGCGAGCAGCAACTAGAATCTGAGCATCCTGATACCGCTCAAACCCTCAACAGCTTGGCGATGCTCTATTACGAGCAAGGTAAATATGAACAGGCCGAGTCGTTGTTACAGCGTGCCCTTGCTATCCGCGAGCAGCAATTGGGACCTGAGTATCCTGACACCAAGCAAAGCCTAGACCTTCTATCTGAACTTCATCAGCCACACAGCGAGAGCAAACAACCAGTCGAGCCTGAGTATCCCTCTACTATCCAAAGTCCCGACCTTCTGGCAGGCCTCCCTCAACGGCAAGATTTGCATGATCTTGATGTACCACCCCATCAAGCTACTCCCAATGAGCCGCAATTAGAACCCGAGTATCCCCCCATTTTAGAGAGATTGGAGAGCTTGGAGAGCTTGGAGAGCTTAGAGAGCCTTGATCTTTCTGTCTAAAAATGCATTTGCTTCCCCATCATTAAATGTTGTAGGGGAACCGAATTCCCCAAATGCATTCGCTCCCCCATCATTAAATGTTGTAGGGGAACCGAATTCCCAAATGCATTCGCTCCCCCATCATTAAATGTTGTAGGGGAACCGAATGCATTTCTCTCTCAATTGCGAACTCAGAGATTATACCAGGGAGATCTCAGCATCAACGAGTTACAGTTGGAACCAGAATACCCATCTACAGCAATCAACTTTGACAATCTATCAGAACTCTATCAGCAGCAAAAGCAATCAGCACTCTCCGGCAAGCAGAGCCAAGATAAGCTAGCCAAACCAAATGCCAGTAGCCAGGAGCGACTAGGGGAGCCTGAGCACCCTGAGACTGTACAAAGCCTCAACAATATGGCCATCCTCTATCATGAACAGGGCAAGAATGATCTCGCCGAGCCATTGCTGCAACGTGCCCTCAGCCTCAGCGAACGGCAGTTGGGACCCAAGCACCCTGAGACTGTACAAAGCATCAACAATCTGGCCGCTCTCTATCATGAACAGGGCAAGGATGAAGCTTGCCAAGCCATTACTGCAACGTGCCCTCAGTATCCGTGATCAACAGTTAGGATCAGGCCACCCTGATATAGTCCAAAGCCTCAACAGCTTAGCCATCCTCTATCACGAGCAGGGCAGATATAAACAAGCTGAACCTCTACTGGAGCGTGCACTTAGCATCACTATCCAGCAATTGGGACCCAACCACCTCGAAACGGCACAAAATCTCAACAACCTAGCAATGCTTTATTACGATCAAGGCAAGTATGAACAAGCTGAGCCTTTGTTGCAACGCGCCCTCGGTATCCGCGAACAGCAGTTGGGACCTGAGCATACCCTTACAGCACAAAGCCTTAACAACCTAGCAGTATTCTATCAGGAACAGAGCAAGTATCAACAAGCCGAGCCTCTACTGCAACGTGCCCTCAAGATCAGCGAACAGCAGTCAGGGGCGGAGCACCCTGACACCGCTCAGAGCCTGAACAATCTGGCCGTGCTGTACCGTAAACAGGGCAAGTACGAACAAGCTGAACCATTGTATCAGCGTGCCCTCTCCATTAACGAGCACCTACTTGGACCTAATCACCCAGACACCGCGCAAAGCCTCAATAACCTAGCTCTGCTCTATCGCAAACAGGGCAAGTATAAACAAGCCCAACCACTGCTGCAACGTGCCCTTAGCATCAGTGAACAACAGTTGGGATCTGAGCATCCTCGCACAGAAAAATTACGCAAAAACTATGTTTTACTGTTGAGAACTATGGGGCGTATTAGTGAGGCAAAAAAAGTAGAAGCAGGAAAGAGGTAGTGAACTATCCTGCTCGTCTTTCCCAACAAAAATTAAAACGGTGGTTGGCCTAGCAAGGCGTAACCACCGTTCTATTTCGCGATCTTCTATGCCGAACGCCTATACTGTTGGATTAGCATAACGCTCCGCATAATCACCGATCACAGGCAGCTTGAAGTACTTACCCTGAAAAGCATTGACCATCAGGATGATCCACATTACAAACATGCCCAGAGTGGCTAGGCCGTTTAGGAACCCCAAGAAAGGAAGCACTCCGCTAATTATACTGATGAAGATCACAACCACGATATAGGCACCAGATAACATGATAGATTGCAGCGCATTGAAACGCACAAAGCGATTCTGCTTCTCCAGCAAGAAGAAGATAAGGCCAGTCACCCAGCCTGCAACATAGCTCAGACCCGATGCAACGTTTGGGTCCATGCCCATTGTCGATCCGGTTACCCCTGGGGCACCATATGGATTCTGCTGCTGACCATAGGGGGGCTGCTGACCATATGGGCCTTGCTGCTGCTGACCATAGGGCTGTTGCTGGTAACCCTGCTGACCATATGGGCCCTGCTGCTGACCATAGGGCTGTTGGTAACCTGGCTGACCAGGCTGGCCATATTGCTGACCACTATAGGGATCGGTAGTGGGTTGAGACTGGGGAGCATATCCACCACCATACTGGCCCTGATTAGGGTACTGACTAGGCTGATTAGGCTGATTAGGATCGTAATTCATTATAAAAACCTCTCAAGAAAAAGAATAAGACCCGCCACCACAAGAACTTGTCATACAAGCCATCCCTCTTTCCAATGGTAGCAGACAGGCTCAAGGGATAAGAAGCCGAAGCCTCCTTATTACTCCTTACTTTACAACGAAGCAGGAGCGTATTTATCCCATGTCAATAATTCTCTGCTCAGCGTCGACTAGATGTCCCTGGCTCTAGTATGGTAATATTATAGCAGGCATGTAACCTAGTGACATACTCAATAGACGATTTGACCATGTCGTTCCATGCCATGCCAAGTTGGGCCAAGCACTAAATAAGATCTGAGAGAAAATCCATGCTTCAGGCCCTCTTCTACCGTAAAAAGAAAGGAGCGAAGAGCAGTTGGACACGCTGAGTGAACGCACTAAGCTGACTCTGCTCAGCTTTTTACTGCTCCTCATACTGGGATTTCTGGCCTTCACTGCTACCAGGACCTTTCAGGCCGCACATAATTTCCAACAACAGTACAGTGCAGTCAAGGCAGGGAACGTGAGTACGGTGAGTCCCTGGATGACTATCCATGTGATTTCTCATGTCTACCATGTGCCTGAAAACTACTTATATCGCTCACTCACTATCAGGAACCCGACTCCCTTCCGTCACGCAACACTCTATCAGATTGCAGCTCGTAAACGCCTACCAGTAGATCGAGTGATACACACCATCAAAAACACCATTTTGACCTACCGTAAGCGGCACTCAGCTATGGCATTCAAACAACAGAGTAATAGCAAGCTTCTTTCACCAGTCTCAGGGAGAACGACATCTTAGCGCGTTCTTAATTAATGCACTACAGCAATATGGCTATCCAGCCCTCTGGTTAACTATTTTCATTGCTGCCGCTGGTGCTCCCATACCCGCCTCACTAGTCCTCTTTGCTTCGGCAGCCTTTGCGGCCCTTGGCGACTTCAACATCTTCATTCTGTTTCTGGTCGTTTGGAGTGCAGCCGTGGTGGGAGATAATCTTGGCTATCTTATTGGTCGACGAGTGGGGACAATCTTACTAGCTTGGCTCAAACGACAAAAACGCTTTCGTTGGATCACATTGCCAGCTCTGGCACAAAGTCAGGCTTACTTCAAGCGGAGAGGCGGATGGGCAATCTTTATGACACGATTTCTTTTCTCTGCTCTTGGTGGCTCAATCAATCTACTTGCAGGCATAGAACAATACCCTTACCGCAACTTTTTGTTCTGGGATGTGATCGGGGAAGCACTCGGGACAATTATCCCCCTCAGCTTAGGTTACACCTTTGCAGAAACCTGGGAGGAAGTCGCAGGCCTCTTCGGAGCCTTCTCAGGTCTTCTTCTTACTTTGCTGATAGCTATCGCGCTCTCCATCCTACTCGTGCAAAAGATCCGTCAACGTAGACATGCGCTTGCAGTTGAAGAAGAGACCAACAGTGCATCGCAAGTATTCATAGGTGAAACTGCATGTGATATCAACCCCTTAGTCACTCACCAGATCAAAAGACCATGATGATTCCCCACTTTCGTAGAGTTGCCCAAAGTTGGATACTAATGAGCAAAAAATGAGGACGCCTGGGGAGTTGGCTGAACCTCATGTACCTGAGAGAGTAATCCATCACCCTACTTCACTATATATAGGGTAAAGTCTCCATCAGGGTTTAAATCGACTGGATTATGATCTGGGTCGAAATCAACTCCATGCAAGATACCATCCTGAGTGACAAGAGCGTAGGCACTAGAATGGAGGACGATGTTACCGCCGTTGAGTTGCTCAGTATCCGTGAACATTATCAACGTTCCTGCGCTGCCATACTTGTTGATAAGTTCCTGTAACCTCTCTTTATCAATGTATCCAAGCCTGCCTATATCATCAACAATAGTCCCTTGAGTCATTGTGACGGCGTTGGCAAAGGTAGTCTCAGTTGTCGTACCGAAGAATGTGTTGCCACGCACACTGTCTATACGTAATATCATGGGAGTCCAGTTGGTACCATGGTAATCGTGCTGATAAAAGTTTCCTTGCCAGATGCTATCTAGGGTAAGTACAGGTACAGGTCTGGGTGCTCTCGCTACAAGGCCGGTGGTATGACCCTTAGGATGAGCTAGTTGTACGCGTGTGTCTTGCTTCGCCATTCTCATAGCGTTGACCAGTAACAGCGCAACCACGACTGCAAGAACAACGGTCGATATTTTCCAAACATTACGACGATCAAATGAGCGTTGTGCCTTCAGCTTCCCACTCCCGTAATAGTGTTCTTCTCCGGGGTACGATGATGACATTTTTAACGCTCCGCTAGCATAATGCTGTTCTTCTCCGGGGTGCGATGATGACATTTTTAACGCTCCGCTAGCATAATGCTGTTCTTCTCCGGGGTGCGATGATGACATTTTTAACGCTCCGCTAGCATAATGCTGTTCTTCTCCGGGGTACTGACAACTATCTGACCCACTGTGTCGGGGCCGTATGTCGTTATTCATTTGCTCTCCCTCAATTTGGAGAACTGCCACTTCAGCAAGTCCTCCTCTTACTTAAAGCACGTCTCCTAGACCACATTATAGCATCAGATTACTGATCAAGTACAGCAACTATTCTTCGTCACTAATGCCCTCTCATCTGAGCTTGCGGGACGCTGATTTTGCACTGACGGCAAAAGTGTCAGAGGACGACAATCCTCTCAAGCCTGCTTCCCTTTCACATGGCGTTCTACCGTACGATAGAACTTGGTGAGCGAATAATCGAGAGCTGCATCCTTTGATTGCAGACAGTGCTTAGCTCGCAAGAATGGCAACCAGACCCGATCACCAACAACTACTTGTGCTTCCTCGATATTTTTACGTGGCACCCATTGCCCTCCCAGGTGACGAATGATGATTTCACCAAGATAAGCACCAACAAAGGGAATATGCTCGCTATTTCGCGTGCTGGGTGTGAGCGAGCCCCTCGCCCAGAAGTAGCTGTCAACACGTAGCAATGCTTCATGGCTGATTTTGATCTCCACTTTTGCCGAGATGTGGAACCACCTTACAAAGCCCTTTGCATAGACCTCAGTATAGTACTCAATGCTCTCACCTTCCTTTTCCACGTCGGATGGCAATAGCTTGTCTAAGGGGAGCCACTCAGAAACTTCTGGAGGACGATAAGTATTGAGTTGAACCGCTCGGTGCAGGCTCTCCTCAAATGAAAAAGAATTTTGTGTCAGCTCCAACAGGTCTGCGATATCAGGATCCCAGTGTTCTTTGGTAGGAAACAGGGTGACACTGCGTTCGCGCAACATAGCCAGAGCTTGTTCGTAGGAGATGTCAGAGCGCAGATGGGCCAGAGCTGAGGCCTGGGCCACGCGGGCCTCATCCGAGGCATAATCAAGCGGGGTTGATCGTGAAAGGAACAAGACCTCACCACCAGCCAACTCTTCACAGCGAAAACAGGGTGTCGACAAGACGCGATCACGCCCGAGCTGATCGACCAGCGCTTTCCCATAAATGTTGAGCCAGTGGATTTCATAGATCCCAATGGGGGCATATGGGTCACGGACGTGCGGATCTGTACCCAGCGCGGCATCAGCTAGACTATGTGCATACCCATAGAGAGGGTGGAGCAGATTAGCCAGAGCAGTGACAAGCAAGACAAAATGCTGGACATGTTCCTCTCCCTGATCTGGATGATCAAAATGATCCAATGGAAGGTCGATGTCCAGCGACATACCAATGGGGGCACCTTTCCATATAAGAAAATCAAAGGAATATGTTACTGTGGGGTCTGTGCGCCGCCTCAAAGAGAAATGAGCGTTATCTTCCGGATCTTGACGTGCTAGCACACGTTTGACAGCTTCCAGCGAGTACTTCCGCGGAGCCTTGCCCGTGCCAATCCACTGGGGCATGAACTCATTGGCATGTAAACTAAGCACTTTGAGGATCTGATCGATGCTGACATTCCCTGAAGTGAGGGGATTGTCAGCAATGTACATCTCACATTGTAAGGTATCATACATACTCATTGTCGGATTTGAACCTCCACTGGGTTTCCGTTTGCAGCTCGTTTGACTGTTTTTTCAATAAGCAGACGGACTTCTGGCGTGACAAAATCGGGCCTGCCATCATAGACAAGATACATCTTTTTGACCTCCGCTGTAAAGTCTCGCATGACGTTTAGTTCACTTCCAGGAACATCTCGCCTGATTTCTAATCTGCCACTGTATTTATTTAGTATCTCTCTCACATCTTTACTCACCCAATCTTCGATTTTATCTTTATCTATCTTTCCCTCACTGGTAAGCATCGCTGCGAATTCGCGGCTCTTATTACTATACGTTTCAATTTTGGGAACTTGGCCTTCCGGACGTCCAGTGTCCACCCACGCCTGAAGCTCCTGTTTGTCTACAGCTAGCTGATCAGCAAATTTCGGTGTTGGTTTTAGCCGCCCCTTTTTAGGCTTCCTTCCCTCCTTAATAACACCAACGTCTCCCTCAACAACCTTGTCTTCGTTTTCTGACTTGAGAACCTCAAGGATGTGTTTTTGATAGGGTTTTCCCTCATGACTTCTACCACTTGTACGAACCTCTTTGTAGGATTCCCAATTACGTGGAGGCTCTGTCGACAGCTCAAGGTTAAGTTTTTCCTTGAACGCTTCTGCTAACCCATCAGGAGACTCAGTTGACGCTTCAAGTTTCAGTTTCCTGTTGAACGCCCTTTCTAACTTCTTGATACGCTCATGCCAATAATCAACATACTCATCCCAAAGCGGCTTCTCCTCAGGTAGCACATCTGCAGGTGGGTTATCTTTTGTTCGCTCGATAGTCTTTAGCCTTTCAAGATCTTCTCGACTGCGAATAATGTAGCGCCCATCTTCTCCTACTTCTGGTTCCGCATCGCCTTGCCGTGCCCCAACCTCGGGCAATTGTGCTGAGAACTTTCCCCTTGCACATACTCTACTTGAGCACCACTCCTCTGCGATGTCCCTTCATTGCCTTGCCGTGCTCCACCCTCAAGCAATTGTGCTTGAGAGCTTTCTCCTCGCTCATACTCTACCTGGGCACCACTCCTCTGCGATATATCCTCACCCTCTGCTCGCCTTCTACCCGCCAACATCTGCCATATCTCTTTCGTTGCACGTCTAAATCTATCACCCTCATCTTCATCTTCATCACTGCTACTACTACTACTTGACTCTTCATCCCCTGTTTCATAGCTATCATCACCGCCATTACCTCCACCACCATCACCACCACTGTTTCCTTCACCATTTCCATCACCATGCCCGCCATCGGCAACCTCTTGAGTCTCTGGCTCCTGCACAATTTCGAAGGGAGAAGCGCCACTTGTGCTAGCCTGCTGATCCAACCCTTCCCGCTGTGGAGAGGGAGGTGCATGGAGACTCATTTCTGGTTGGACAGCAACAGCAATGCCACCATCACCACCCTCGACGTTGCCTGCTGCTAACGGAAACTCAATGCCAAACGCCTCAAATGCTCGTCTTCCAATCTCCAGACTGCGCTCATCGGATGGATAGTGATCGCTCCTAGTATTGATCTCAAGGCCACGTTGATGGCCATTTACCGCAACTTCAGCCTCTCCTGCCGCAATGACTGCTTCTCCATTGGTTAAAACCGTATGGGCTACGACACTGGAAGCGACGAGCAGGTCACCGTTTTGAGTGACGACCCATTTCATGGGACCAACATTCGCCAATTGCCTAAAGTCGGGATCATCCACGTGTATTGGGCTAATACCCAATATTTCCGCTGTCTCTAGCTCAGCCGCCAGATCCTCTGGATGCGTATTGGCAAAGACTCGCGGTTCCTCCTGGACCACTGCATCCGAAGCACCATTGCGACTATTTCTTTCATCACGCCCATTGTCGCGCCCATCATCACGCCCATTGTCGCGCCCATCATCATGCTCATTGTCACGCCCATCGTCATGCTCATTGTCACGCCCATCGTCATGCGGCCTTGCTTCTTCCACTAATTGAATGCCAGATGTAGCAAAAGCCTGTTTGCCTGCTTCCAAGCTCTGATCATCGGCTTGATAGTTATTACTGTTGGTTGTGATCTCAATGCAAAAACGCTCATTACCATTTATAGCTACGATAGCACTCCCAGCTGCAATCACAGCTTCGCCTGCTGACAACACGGTATGGGCCACGAGATCGGGTGCGATGAGCAGTTGGCCACTTTCCAGTACTACCCAGATGATTTGACCTTCGTGTTCATTGGCCATTTGCTCAAAGTCGGGATCATCCACGCGCATGGGTCTAATACCCAATACTTCCGCTGTCTCTAGCTCAGCTGCTAGATCCTCTGGATGCGTATTGGCAAAGACTTGCGGTTCCTCCTGGACCACTGCATCCGAAGCACCATTGCGACTATTTCTTTCATCACGCCCATTGTCGCGCCCATCATCATGCTCATTGTCACGCCCATCGTCATGCGGCCTTGCTTCTTCCACTAATTGAATGCCAGATGCAGCAAAAGCCTGCTTGCCTACTTCCAAGCTCTGATCATCGGCTTGATAGTTATTACTGTTGGTTGTGATCTCAATGCAAAAACGCTCATTGCCATTTATAGCTACGATAGCACTCCCTGCTGCAATCACAGCTTCACCTGCTGACAACACGGTATGGGCCACGAGATCGGGTGCGGTGAGCAGTTGTCCGCTTTCCAGTACTACCCAGATGATTTGACCTTCGTGTTCATTGGCCATGTGCTCAAACTTGGGATCATCCACGTGCACGGGTCGAATACCCAACATTTCTGCTGTCTCTAGCTCAGCCGCCAGATCCTCTGGACGCATATTTTCAAAGACTCGCGGTTCTTCTTGGACCACAGCATCCGAACCACCAATGCCACTATTTCTTTCATCATGCCCGATATCATGCGGTCTTTCTTCTTCCGCAAATTGAATGCCAAATTGAGCAAAAGCTTGTCTTCCAACTTCTAAGCTACGTTCATCTAGCTGATAGTGATCACTATTGGCATTGATCTCAAGGCATGTACGCTCATTGCCATCTATAGCGATCAAAGCCTCACCTGCTGCCATAACATCACCACCATTTGTTAACACAGTATGAGCTATGATACTCTGAGCTACGAGTAGTTCTCCACTTTCCATTACTACCCATTTAATAGGGCCAACACTTGCCACTTGCCCAAAGTCTGGATCATCTACATGCAGCGGTTTAATACCCAACATTTCCGCTGTATCCAGCTCGGCTGACAGATTTTCTGCACGTGTGTTCTCGAAGACGGACCATCTGCCAGCATCAATCCAACTTTTTAACTCTATTTCCTTGATCTGCCTCTCTTCAATGAGTTGCTCTCTTTCGAGGAGGAAAGGAGTGCTTGGACTAGCTGGCTGCTCTGGCCAGTCTCGTGGGTTGATCCCCAGACCTATGAGGCTGCTATTACGAGCAGGTGAGCTTCTCGTTTCTTCGACTGGACTACTGGATCGATCAACGTCGATATACCGCGAGAATGGTGGAGACTCGCTGCGGCCTCTGGGTGGTGTTCGCGATGGTGGGGGTGACCAGCTGTCACGTCTGGATGAGGTCCGCGAGAGTGGTGGAGTATCTCTGTCTGGATGCCAATCGGAGAATGGTGGGGGTGTCTCGCTGCGACCTCTATTGCATACCGATCTGGAGGTGACGGTGGAGACAAACTGCGACGTCTGGGTGAGGTTGGAGGAGTGCGCGATGAAGACCGCCCGCGGCGATATCTGTCTAAAAAATCATCTAATGATGGGGGTAAGTCACTGTATCTGTCTCGCAGATCATTGATGGATGATGAGGGTAAATCACGATTCTCAAACAATTGGCGTAAGAATGCTCCTCCGCTGGAGTCTACATTCTGGGATGATGACCAGCCACCATAGTCCGCATTCTGCCGTGATGACCAGTCGTCATCGTTCGTATTCTGCCATGATGACCAGCCACCATCGTTCGTATTTGACCAGTCGTTACCGCCGCCAGTAGATTTACCATTGCCCATGAGAAGATATCCTTTTTCTTCACATTTCAAATGTGACATATTATTTTAAAGTTATACAAGCGAAAAAACGTCAAAAGTTACCTACCTCTTGATAAGCTGTAGTCATGCGCATCAATGAGGAAGTGCTATTCGGGACTACATACGAGGAACATATATACTACAAAGTATGACTAATAGGTTAGCAACTTATCAGACGGTGAATAATGCTTGAATATCTTGTAAGAAGAGTATTTCCTTGTGGGATGATCTGAGCATCCTTGCAAGGGCAAGTCTAGATGGTATGGCTAACGCCGCTGTGTGCGATTTGGCCTCCTTCCTGTCAACTCCTCTTGGACATCTTCGATCGTATCGATATATTCCTGGTTTGGTCGACTATGCGCCTCCAGTTGATCCTCAAGTTGATCGGTAAACTCTCCTGCGACTTGCCCTTGTGAAAATCCCAGAGATGCAGACTCACTGACCGTCTGCAGATAGAAGTTGCGTACTCTCTGCCTGATACTAGGCAGCTCCCCAAACTCTTGACGTGGAAAGAGCATTTCATCCAGACGGTGATAGCCCACTAGATTCCAAATCCCCAGCCGTAGCAAGTCGTTAAGCCGTTCTGTCCTCGGCACATCCTCTCCTCGCTCCAAGAGTGTCCTCTGGATGGCTTCTTGGAGCTTGAACACTCTTTCGAATAACTCCTGCTGTCTCCTGTGTCCTCGCTCCAACTGTTCCTGCATGCCCTCTACAGTTGTTGGCAAAGCATCATTGGCTCTCAAATCTCCCCTTAATGCTTGATTGAGTTCTCGCTGCATCTTTATCATCTGCTCCTGAGCGCGGTTATGTTCTTGCTGTGCATTTGTGAGCTGTGTCTGCAGGCGATCACATTCTCCCTGCGCCTGATTGCGCTCTTGCAGCAGTTGTTGTACTTCTTGTTTTAGCATCTTTTCTCTCTCTTGCATTTGGGGATATTCATCTATAACTTTTCTCATTTCGTTATCAATCTGTTGCTTAGTACGTGCTTGAATTATAGTACCAAGCGCCTTTGCTGCGCCATAACGCGGCCAGTAATCTATATTTCTGTTATTTAGTGTTTTCTTCAACTCTGATGCAATACCAGTATTATGGAGTACAGCTTCTATAGCTCCAAGTGCATCTGCGATACCATAGCGCACCCATCCATCTATATCCTCGTCACTCAACATTATCTTAAACTCTGGAGCTATACCAGTGTTATGGAGTGCAGCTTCTATAGTTCCAAGTGCCTTTGCTGCACCACAACGCACATCTACATCTATATTCTCGTCATGAAGTATTCTCTTTAATTCTGATGTAATACTAGTGTTATGGAGTGCAGCTTCTATAGTTCCAAGTGCCTTTGCTGCATTACTACGCACCCATCCATCTATACTTCTGTCATTAAGTATTTTCTTCAACTCTGGAGTAATACCAGTGTTATGGAGTGCAGCTTCTATAGTTCCAAGTGCCTCTACTGCACCACAACGTAACCTGCTATTTATACTTCTGTCATGAAGTATTTTCTTCAACTCTGGAGTAATACCAGTATTATGGAGTGCAGCTTCTATAGTTCCAAGTGCCTTTGCTGCACCACAGCGCACATCTACATCTATATTCTCGTCATGAAGTATTCTCTTTAATTCTGATGTAATGCCAGTGTTATGGAGTGCAGCTTCTATAGTTCCAAGTGCCTCTGCTGCGCTACTGCGTACCCATCCATCTATACTTCTGTCATGAAGTATTTTCTTTAATTCTGATGTAATATCAGTTTTATGAAGTGCAGCTTCTATAGTTCCAAGTGCCTCTGCTACACCATAACGTAACCTACTATTTATACTTCCGTCATTCAGTATTTTCTTCAACTCTGGAGTAATACCAGTGTTATGGAGTGCAGCTTCTATAGTTCCAAGTGCCTCTGCTACACCATAACGTAACCTACTATTTATACTTCCGTCATTCAGTATTTTCTTCAACTCTGGAGTAATACCAGTGTTATGGAGTGCAGCTTCTATAGTTCCAAGCGCCTTTGCTACACCATAACGTAACCTACTATTTATAATCCCGTTTTGTAGTACTTTAACAATGACAGGCACAAAGGCACGGTCACCGTTTGGTCCAAGGACCTGGGCTAGGTTGCCCTCTAGGAGCCAGTCGATCTTTTCTTCAGCTGACATGTTAGCCAAGGCCTGAGGTGACACATACTCACTCGTACTCGCTTGATCACCCCTGGCCCCTCCCAGCAAGCTAGCATACAGATTATCAGTGATATTCACAGTCCTTGGGAGAGGCTTGCCATCCTCTCCAATGGCTCTCCCATCGTTTGGCTCGGTCTCATTAGAGGATGCTAGACCTTTCCCTTTGCAGTTGAGACGGATAAGATCCAGACTATTTGAGGTTGTCTTATGAGCTGGATTATGATTTTCATTGGCGTCTGAAGCTATCCTGATTTCACGAGGTAACATTATACTTTTTTTCCTTTCTAATATCAATCTGCATTCTGTAATGCAACTTTCAATACATCAAATTCACTCATTCACTTGAAAATTGCCTCTCAGAAAGCAAGTTGGTATCATACGCATTTATAGGAATGGCCTGAGAATAAGTTGCCTTTTCTTGTAAGTTGCTATCAATACATCAAGGTGTCAAGCTAAATCTCAGCTACTACTTACAATTTTCATCTGTCCACATGGTGCTGTTTCTAGTACCGCATTATCTTCAGTCACCGCTCTATATTTGGTTATATTTTCACATATTATCTGATATGGTTGCAAATCTTCTTCGCCAGCATGTAGGCATTTATTACCCGGTTTTAGCTTGTTGCATAGATCTACTTCATGCATATTTATAGTACGTTTTTGATCAATAACATGTTTATTATCAATAGTAAGGTTACGCAAGATATTAATTACTGCTTTTTCCGCTGCCTCGCCAAGCGGTTTTAGCTCCCCATTTTCTAAATTCCCACATTCCATTCTCACATAACTAACAATGCACTCAAACTTGACCCGATCCTCTGAATACTTTTCACCCCTCTTAAAACCTGCTGTGACAAGAAGAGCGCGAATCAGGCAAATCACGCCATCGCCAGAGACTGTATACTTACACTTTCCTTCTAATAAATCAGCTTCTGATTTTGAAGCTTCTGATTTTGAAACTTCCGATTTTGAAGCTTCCGATTTTGAAGCTTCCGATTTTGAAGCTTCCGATTTTGAAGCTTCCGATTTTGAAGCTTCCGATTTTGAAACTCCTATTTTTATAGTACCGTCGTAATTTAATGCTAGATTGCCTATAAAACTTTTGATATACTTTTCCACTGCCGGATTGTCTGCAGTCAAAGTATTAAGATTGGCTATTTTCAGACACTCTCCTACCTTATTGATCAATAGCTTCCTCGCGTCTCCTTCCCAGGGAACACCCTTAAGTTTATTATCTATCTTCTCTGTAATTAAACGCTTCACTTCCTCTTCGGTTCGGTCTCTATTTTCCCCATCTCTACCATCGGCTCGACGCTGTTCATCGGTTCGACGCTGTTCATCGGCTTGACGCTGTTCATCGGCTCGACGCTGTTCCTCCGCCCGACACTGTTCATCGGCTCGACGCTGTTCCTCCGCCCGACGCTGTTCATCGGTTCGACGCTGTTCATCGGCTCGACGCTGTTCATCAGCTCGACGCTGTTCATCGGTTCGACGCTGTTCATCGGTTCGACGCTGTTCATCAGCCCGACGCTGTTCATCGGCTCTACGCTGTTCATCGGCTCTACGCTGTTCATCGGCTCTACGCTGTTCATCGGCTCTACGCTGTTCCTCCGCTCTGCGCTGTTCCTCCGCTCGACGCTGTTCCTCCGCTCGACGCTGTTCCTCCGCTCCGGAAGTCTGCCCTTGCCGAGCATCACTCTCAGGCTTGACTGAAATGCTAAGTGTTGCTAAGTCCGATGCATACTTTGCACTTAGACCTTTATTTACAACATATTTACCTAAATATAGTCTAAATGAGTTAATTGACCGCTTCCGTTTTGCTTCGTCCACCAAATTACTCATAATTTCCGAATATGCTCTCTCCAAGTTCTCTATTTCTTTTTTATCAGTATTATTCCAATATACTCATCATTCGCACAATCCAGATGGGATAAGAGAAATTACAGTGCGATCGAGTCATCCCATAGAACTCCCTGCGAGCAGTTGGTGATCGGAAGGTATCGTGCGAGCTAGTCGCGAATAGAGATCAGGTGGAAAACCCAGCAGAGCAAGAAGTCTTTGCTGAACCGGATTAAGAGGTGTGATATGATAAATAATCTGGTTAGGCAAAGTGATGCGCGTCAGGATAATTTTCCGAAAAGACTGCAAGATGCGCTCCGCAGTTGGTCGGTCCGTCTCCTTGCGTGCACTGTCGAGGAATAAGCCAGCAATTTTGGTCTGCTCAGCTTCAAGCTGGCGGCGCACGGTGAACTCCACAAGCGTCAAGATGCAAACCGCAAGACTAAGTAAGCGAGACAGTCCGATAACCTGATCGTCACGTTTCACGAACATGGGTGCCAGAGCTAAGTATTTTCCTTTCAAGCGCTCGAAAGCACGCTCAACCAAATATTCGTGGCGATATTCCAGAACGGCCTCTTGGAAAGACAAGCAAGCAACAGATGCATTAGTAACATAAGCCCGCCAACCCAAGGTGGCAGCCCGCGCCGTGATGGCCGTATCGATGCCCTCGACTACTGTCACCTGATAACGACAATGCTCGGTGATCTCTTTTTCTCGGTTGATGCTACCACGTCCTCGGCCAACGTACTTCTCGGTCGTCCACGTCTCCTGCACGTAATGGTAATGCAGCAGACCCACAACGTCATATTTGACAAGTATCGCTTCCGCAGCGGCTTGGAGCACGGCTTCCTCACGAAGCTGTCGTCTGCCCGGACCAATTGCTGGCGTTAGTGCTAGAATAGCTTTTTGGCTTTTTCGATCCGCTTCTGCAAATCTTGGGATTGCTTGTGGGCATGGGCAGGAGAATACACCACCAGGACACGCTCTTGCCAACTGCCTCCGTGATCGTCTTGGCAGCTCCTCGTGAATTCATAGCCCTTCGCGATGGTTATCTCCTGATCTCCATCCTTGATGACCACTTGCTGCCAGTTGTCTTCTCCCATGGATAAAGCCATCGTAACCCACGTTTTCATGGCCGATGCTGTTTCCCCCACCAGTGCTAATGGAGTGAGGTAGTGATGCCCAAGTCGCATGATACCCGCCCGTGTTGCTAGTGCGCTCATCTTACAATCACCGACCAAGAGCAATTGGCAATCTTCACCCAAGAAGGAATGGACGCGCTCGATCAGTGGGAGATAGAACGGGTCATCGGCATGTTGCCCAGCCAAAACATCTAGTGCGACTGGCAAACCCAGTGGCGCTAGTACTGCCATCATTAGCTTTATTTGACGTAATGCAGGATTATCTTTACTGTGACCAAATTGCCAGAGGCTCCCTTCCCCTCCTTCTCGATAACCTGAAATCGTTGTGGCGTCGATATGCATGGTCTTTTTACGCAGATCATAGACTTTTACCAGATTTTTGGCTAACATCTCCTCTGTCTTGTGCCAATTGTTATCGTCACTTAAATATGATAATGCGATGGTTAAGCGATCATCGCTGCAGTCGGTATCGCTAATTTTCTGGCCTGTTATTGCTTCTAGAGTGTCATGCATTCCACGTACCCAAGCTTGCACTGGTAGCTTGCGATGGTCTCCTTCGCTGATCATGTAGGCTAGCCAGATACACAGTGTCCAGCCCCAGCTTAGCCTCCCTCCAACACAATACCTCTTGCACACGATGTCGATCAGGGCGGGTAAACCCATACGCTTGATTTGTTCTATCAATACAACGACATCATCGATTATTTCATTGTCAACGGCTATATCTTGCATCAGGCGCTTCTCCTAATTATTTACTCACGGGCGTTTACTTGCCCCCATACGTGCTAGGGAGTCTGCCATTATCATATCCGATTTGCACCCATGCTATCCACTCCCACTATGAGAGCGTCCCTCCACTATTTACAAAAAGGCCCCGCTTGACTGTGCGAATGGTGAGATATAGCTTACTAAACAGCTCCTCGCATGACGCTAATAGCTTACTAAACACATCCTGCTTTTCAGAAAATGCCTCATAAATTTTTTTCTGTCCTTCAATTTTGTCTTCATCGCTACTAAATTCAATCCCAATTTGTGTCCCAGGCAGTGCCATCTTCCAATCCTTGTTTATCCTCGTAGTAACAAGGCGGCTATCATCAGTCATTAAGATCTCGTTGCTGGCCTGATCCATTGGTTGTATCGCATATACCTTTAGATCACACTCAACTTTACCCTGGTTGTCCCGTATGCGCTCTCGTATCTTCCTAAGCTGTTCAACAGACATATTATCTACATCTACACGCTCCCAGCCATCTTCTCTTGGCTTCTTATCACTAACACGGTATTGACCTTCTTTAGAGACATAGACATCTTTTCTTATGCTATACCCTATTTTCTTGCCCTGAAAAAGATTTTGCAACCAACACTTTAAAGGTTTAATTGCTTTTTTTACTACATAATTTTTCAGTCTTTCACAGGCAATACACTTGAGTTCATATAATTGTGCTTTACCGCTAGTACTATCGCTCAGATCAATTCCTGCGTCTGTACCGGGGAGTATCCTCTTCCATTCGTTCTCGTCGCAGCTCTGTATTGTTGCAGCATCTTTTGGGCGTGTCAGAGTTTCCGGTAGATCTTTCGTATTATCTGTAATTACAATCCTCTTGTCTTCACTCTTTACATTTCTCAAATCATTTCTCAAATCATTTCTCCAATCATTTCTCCAATTATTTCTCTTAACTGCATGGATATTTGGAAGATCCCATGTAACTTTATAAATATTCGACTCAATATTATTAATCAATCCATCTGTTATTGTCTCTGACTTGAATTCATTTTTTGTGGTAAGATAACCCTTCTCTTTATCCTCAGTAGTAATATAGTATTTTTCACCTTTTGTAAAAACACGAAGTTTTCCTGCTTTTATTTTTGTCAGATTGATAGTTGTAATAGCATCAAAGCCGAGGTATTTGTCAAAACCAAGACCTAAGTCGTTCTTATCCTTACCTATAAGTTCCTCTCCGACTTTTGATTCGACAAGCCGTTCCAATCGTTCACTGGCAGTAAGCTTCTTCTTCTCCTTGCCTGCTTTTTGTTGATCAAATTGCTTTTTTGTCGCATCAAACGGTTTAGAACGGGGAGTTTCTGCATTCTCGCTTCCAGTGCGGTCCCCCTCAGGGCGTGGCCGTGTACCTTCAGGCATATCAATTATCTCCTGTACACTTAGAAAATGATCTCAAAAATTACTAATACTCTTAAATCGCACTAAATTTGACTTGCACCAGTAATCAGCATTCAATATTCATAACAATATTATGGAAGAAGTTAGCGCACTTTTCAAGGGACATTTTCGCATTTTCTCTGCGATCGCGAGGCATAATTCATATAAGTTACAGTATAGCGCATAGAATTAATGCTTTTCGTATGCATTATATTATCAGATATATTATCTCATGTTGCTTATTTAGTAGATATCTTTTCAATATCTTGGGGAAAAGTTTATACATCTCTGCTCTTATATTAACTGTCACACAATCTGCTGCTGATATGACTAGATACTCTAAGCTATCGCCTTTTCTTTGTAAAAGGACCGTATAAAAGGTATCACCACCAAGATCGTAAAAGAGCATGGTTTCTCCTTAGGACAGGTTTTTTTTGCGGGCGTAGGAATGACCAAGGCTTAACTTAACACTTTTATGTTGATAATAGCTTGCACAAAAGAGCAAATTATTCTTAGGCCATCCCTACATATCTCTCGTGGATGTACTTAAGCCTTCGTATACTAGAAGGGACAACTTTGAATTAGTTCTGTATATACCAATCCGTGGTCGTGATACCAGGATAGTGCACTGTTTTCTGCACGACCCCACTAGGGGGGCCAGGAAAATTCTTGACCGGGTACCCCTGCTCAGCTAGGAGCATGGCATCATGCCAGATGGGCGCAGCCCCCATAATACCATTCACATCAACCATCTGCGAGTTGTCATCATTGCCAGCCCAGACACCTATCACATAGCCATCGGGTGTGTAACCCACTGTCAAGCTATCTTTGAAGTCATTAGTCGTACCAGTCTTAGCTGCTGCTAGCCGAACCATACCAGGATTGCCTGCATAACACTGGCTCATGGTATTACTATAGAGCCAGAGTGGGCTACATTTGCCAAAATCAGGTATACGTGCGTTATTGTCGCTTAACACACTCGTCATAACAAAGGCCGCTTGAGGAGTTATAACTAGCTGACTATTGGCCTTAACATTGAACTGGTAGATGAGATGCCCCCAACTATCCTTGATCGTGTCAATTGAGTGCTTCTGAACATGCACACCAGCATTCCCAAATGCCCCGTATGCCGACGTTTCGTCTAGTAAATGGGTGCCTAGCGATCCTAGCACCAATGTCAGGTTAGGAGTGCCCTCAGTACTCGGTAATACCCATCTTTTGGGCTGTTGCCAAACCATTTAGATAGCCAATCTGCGCATTTAGCTTAATCGCAGGAATGTTGAGCGAGTTTCTGCAAAGCCGTGCGCCACGAAATCACCCCCTTATAGCCATTGTCGTAATTGTGTGGCGTATAGGGTGGCAATCCACAGCACATCTGAAAGGTTATCGGGGCATCAAGTACTGGCATACCAGGACTAATACCTTGCTCAAACGCCGTGACGTAGATAAAAGGCTTAAATGATGAACCAGCCTGACGGAAACCTTCTGAGGCCACATCAAATTGATCTCGATCCGGATTGATGTTACCTAGCAGTGTACGAATAGCCCCGGTGCGATAGTCGATAGCTACCTCGGCTGCATCTTTCACATTATGCCCCTTCAAAGCCGCAATCTGCTGCTGCGCAATCTTTAAGACCTGATTCTGGTATGGCAGATCGAGCGTCGTCGAGACAACTAGGCCAGAGCGTGAGAGATCTACCATTTTAACATGTAATACCTGAGTCAGTTCTTTTAAAACATAATAGTTGAAATGCGGAGCAAGATTAGAAGGTATGGTTCCCGGCTTAAGAAAGTTGGGTTGTTCAGCCTCATGAAGCGCCTCGACCCGCTGAGTGGCAGTGATATACCCTTGCAAGTACATCTGGTGCAACACTTCTTGCATGCGATTTCAGAGCTGCATGAGGATGAAGGTATGGATCATGAGCTGAGGGTGAACTCACAATACCAGCCAGCATTGCAGACTGAGCAATATCCAGTTGAGAAGCAGCCATAGCTTTGGGTGTGTCTTGCAAACCATAGTAGGTCTGTGCCGCTGCCTCAACGCCATAAGATTGCTCACCATAATAGGTCGTATTCAGATACATGTCTAGTATCTGCTCTTTGGTATAGTAGCGTGTCACATCTGGAGCCAGGATAATCTCCTGCAATTTGCGCAATATTGTCTCTCTATTACCAACAAGTGTATTTTTAATCAATTGTTGGGTAATCGTGCTCCCGCCAGAGACAACGTGGCCACTCGTCAAATCGTCCATAGTTGCACGTATAATACCCGTAATATCATAGCCAGGATTTTTCCAGAAATTCTGATCTTCAATAGCGACCTGGGCATTCTTCATATTATGCGAAATTTGAGAAAGAGGAACACTGATTTGCAAACCCTGGTCAGTGGCTTCATAAATTAGCTGTCCGTGCATATCATAAAGGCGCAGGCTATCTCCTGGAAGAATGTCTTCAAATCGCACAACGTCGTTGCCAAAGCGCTGCTGCGTTGCCCCTATAAAGCTAGAAACTGTTGCAAAAGCGATGGACGAGATCACTATCAGCGTAAGTAAGCCAAGCGCCAGATGACGTAAGGTAAGCGTGCTTTTGCGATCCATAGCAGCAGCATGCATGAAATTGAGGCGCAGCTTTTTGCGCTTAGCATACCGCTTCGTACGCCAGCCAACAGGATGCACATGAAGATGAGGAGCACTATACATGAGACCAGCGACGGGTTTCTCTGGAACATCATTGAGCCGCTGTGCCACAGCTGCCTGACTATGGAGAGGCAGTTTAGCTGGAAGAACCGCTTGAGGAGAACCGATCTCATGGCTATTGGTCACCTGCGGCGTTATCTCCATCCCGCTCACATCAAATTTCGGCTGAGAAGATAGATCCCTTGAATGATTTCCAACCCCCATTTGTTAAACCTCTTTTTCTATCTTTGTGAAATTATTTGTCGCAGCGAATTCGCAACATACTTAATCAATTGCCTGTACTTAAATATATTGTACACGAGCCAATACACTTTTCTTAGCAGACAGACAGGCAAAATGACACTATTAGATATAGACGGGATAAACGAAGGGATAGTAACCAACAAGCCAACCAGGAAGTCTTGCAACCTCACCACCAGTCCTGACCAGGAGGAACGTGCCCGTCCGTAGGCTGACTACGAGGTGGTGGGGGTTGAGAATCAAAGGTATACGAACCGCAATATGGCCGTACGGTTGCTGGCTGCTGATGGTGATCATTGTTAGACTCCAGTGATTTTGATGAGGATTTATTACTCAACACTGATTCAGGCACCTGACCCGCCAGATACCAGTCGTCCGTTGCTACCCCATCCGAATAGTGCTGCTCAACTTTTACCATACCTCCCGGGTTGGTAAATGGCTGGGGGGAATGCCCTGCCTCGGCAGCTAGCATAGCATCGTGCCAGATAGGAGCCGCACCAGTGATCCCATTGATATTGATCATTGGCAAATCATTATTATTGCCAACCCAAACACCAAGGACATAATCCGAGGTATAGCCAACTGTCCACGTGTCACGAAAATTATCAGTTGTGCCCGTCTTTGCCGCAGAGGGTAGCACAGGGCCGTAACAGGTGCCATCTGTACGCAGATTGAGAGGGTTGCAATAGCCAAATTCGGGGGCCCGATCACTATTATCTCTCAACACGTCAGTCATCATATAGGCAAGCTGGGGGCTGATAACACGCGTTCCTGGAACCTGCGCATGCTCGAATACCCGATGGGTATTGGCAAACTCTACTTTTTGGATGGTGTAATATGGCACGTGGACGCCGCCATCAGCGAAGGTGCCAATAGCCGATGTATGATCAATCAGGTGAACAGCCAAACTCCCCAATGCCACTGTATCATTCAAATCACCTCTATAATCTGTAATGCCCATTTCCTGCATCGTATTAATAGCATTCTGAACACCCACATGTTCTATGACCTTGACAGTGGGAATGTTTAGCGAGTTCTGCAAAGCGCAGCGAAGAGTCATATGACCATAAAAGCTACGAGAGTAATTCTGAGGCCTGAAGGGTGGTCGACCAGATTGGGGAATAGAGAGTGGAGTATCGTCAACGGCTTGTCCAGGTGAAACACCCTGCTCAAAGGCTGTGACATAGACATATGGCTTGAAAGAAGAGCCTGGCTGGCGATAACCATCCGTCGCCACATCGAAGTAATCTGTATCTGGATGAACATTGCCCAGCAGAGTACGAACAGCCCCAGTGTGATAGTCAATCAGCACTTCAGCGGCATTGGTTACATTGCTGCCTTGCAAGCTAGCAACCTGTGCCTGCGCAATCTTCAAAATTTGGTTTTGCAGCTTCAAATCCAGTGTAGTATAGACACGCATATCCGAGAGAGATAACTGATCGCGTGTCATATGGAACTGTTTTTCCAGTTGTTCCAGCACAAAGTCAAAGAACTGCGGTGCAGGCTGGGTCAGATCTGTCGGACGCTTGAGAAAACCAGGGCTCCGTGCCTCGCTGAGTGCTGCCTGTTCCTGATCGACAGTGATATAGCCATCCCTGTGCATAAGATTGAGAACCTCGGTCAGACGATCAATGGCAGCATCTAAGTTGACCCATGGGTTATACCCGTTTGGTGCACTGGGAAGACCTGCAAGCATAGCCGCCTGCGCAAGATCCAATTGCGAAGCCGCAGATTTTCCAGGCTGATCCTCCAGTCCAAAGTAAACATTGGCTGCAGTGTCAACACCATAGGCCTGTTCACCATAGTAGATACTATTCAGATACATTTCCATGATAGCTTGTTTACTATAGTGGCTATTGATCTGCGGTGTCAGCACAACCTCTTGGAGCTTGCGAGTAATGTCCTGTGCCTGATTTTGCAGGACCAGATTCTTAATCAGTTGTTGTGTAATTGTGCTACCACCCTCAACAACATGTCCCTTTTCCAGGTCTTGTAAGGCTGCTTGTATGATACGCTGGATATTAATACCAGAATTTGTCCAGAAGTCTTTATCTTCAGTAGAGACAGTGGCATTGATCATATTTTGCGCTATTTGGTCATATGTAACCGATGTATGAAGGCCTCGATCCATCAACTGACCAATAGGGATGCCATTCACGTCGAACATTTTGAGATTATCGCGTGGCACAAAGCTTCGTAAAGTAAGTATCAGTGAGTTGTACTGTTCCTGTGTCGAGACATAAAAGCGGTAACCAATAAATGCACTCCCACTCATAGCGGTCAGAAAGATAATCATCACTGCCGCCACTGCGCTCAAGAGGATGACCCAGAAATGCTCGAAAGAACGTTGTTTACTCAATCAATTCCACCGTGAATATTTGCGTGCTATGTAATGCAGCGAGATCTTTCTCTGTCTTTGGGCAGACCTTTGCCCTCTAGAGGTTACAGCCTGCATATTGATAGACTGACGATTTCTAGACAAAGATGACAAAGACAGAACTCCACCAGTGACAAGTTGCAGCTGGTCTTCGTCCTGAGACAATGCTACAGGAGCAGGCATCGAAGTCTGCAAATCTGGCACGCAGTCGGGGAGCTGAAGAGTTGGCTCGGCTCCATTCACTTGCATGCCTGCACAGGCACGTTCCTGGCGCACGCATTTACGCTCCAGATAGCGTTGCGCTCTCTCCCGCAACGATGTAGATGATTGAGGTAGTAGTATACTCATATCACTAACAATACCCAATGAGAGAGGGATTTTCCAGGAAAAAACCAGACAACTACATGACAAATGAAGCGACTTGGAAATGTCTATACAATTCTTTCTTCTATAGACTCTTCGGATCAGCTGGTTGGAGGGCAGCATCGATTAATGCGGGGAGAATTTCGTTGGTAATATTCTGAATCTGATAGAGGCTCTCGATCCAAGAAACATCCTGACTGTGAACACTGCGTACTTCAGCAAGTTGAAATATCCCTTCATTTACCAGTGTTTGGAAGTATAGGAAAGCACGAACAGCATCTGCAACCTGAACATGTGATTTGCGTGTGATAGTGCCGTATTCACTTCCCAGTTCTACTGCCTCTTCTTTCAAATCATCTTGATGGGTGTTTTTAATCTCTTGATTTTTACTAAGGGCCCGCATCAGCAAATTCAGTAATCGCTGCCCTAACTGGCGATAGCTGTCGCGGGCTGCACTGTCGAAATGTTGATACCAAGGGAACGCATTCATGGTTCCATCAGTAAAGGCAATACGAATACGTCCCAGCAAACTCTGGATCAGCAAGAGAACTACTGGATCTTGTTTTGGCTCTGTCTCTTCTCGCAGGCGAGCTTCGATATCAGCACGACGAAAACGACGATGCCCTCCACTAGTGCGGCGCGAGGGAATTTCGTTGCGATCTGCCCACACACGCACTGTCGCTGGATGCATACCAAGCAACTCCGCTGCTTCACGTAAACTCAACCACTCTTCTCCTGATTGCGATGACATCCATCCCTCCTCCCGAAGAGTTGTGGTCTCAGCACACTTGTAAACGCTCAATCTGAGGTTGATTATACCATCACGGTGCAATGACATCACTGTGCAATGACTTTCGACCTTATATCAAAACGTCAGTAAAAAGGGGACATCTCTGCAATTGTAACACTTCTGTCACCCTCAGCGATATATTAAATGCAAGGAAGAAAGGAACAGAGGACCCCTCCTGCAACCTCATAAAAGGGCAAGCCACCCTTTCTACGAGGCATTCTGTAATACATTCTGTCCGCCAGTCCTGAGCAGGCTGTATGCGAACCGAACGCCTCGAATCTCGTTTGTCGAGCAGCTAGATTGATGTACATCGAACATCAGCTCGCAAAATTTGGGATGGCTCATGTCCATAACTATTGTAAACAGCAAGGACTATTAATCTGACAGGAGAGGTACAATCCTTAATTCGTTTCAAAAGAGGAATAAGCAATGAAATGGAATGAGCAACTAAAGCAAGAACGCAATCTTCAGGGATGGACACAAACCCTGCTTGCCAAAAAGCTTGGAACTAATACTTACACAGTAAGCAGATGGGAGCGTGGTACCGCCTTTCCCAGTCTTTTTTATCGTCAGCAGCTCTCTCGACTGTTTGGGAAAAGCCTTGAACAGCTCGGGTTAATTCCTGAACTTGAGAGTCGTAGAACTCAGCACCGACACGCTGCTGAACCTGAGACTGCCAGCATTCAGCAAGCAGAACACATTACTGAACCTGAGAGTTGTAGAACTCAGCACCGACACACGGCCAAACCTGATACTGTTAGCGTTCAGCGTAATACATCCTCAAATGCATTCTCAAGCGCATCCACTTCCCCATCATTAAATGTTGTATGGGAACCGGATACATTAACAGCACAAACTGCTGAACTTGATACCAATCTGCATTCAGAGAGACCATTCTCCAACGAGGGACAACGAAGTGAAACTACCCATATAGAATTTGTCCCACGGAACGCAAGTTGGTATGAGACCGTCAACGTTCAGCGTAATGCATCCTCAAATGCATTTGCTTCCCCAGTCCAAATTGGCTGTATGGAAACCGAATGCATTTCTTCCCCATCCTTAAAGGTTGTATGGGAACCGGATGCATTAACAGCACAAACTGCTGAGCTTGAGAGGGTCAGCATACAGCAAGCACACGCCGCCAAACCTGAAAGTTGCAACACACAGCGAAAATGGACATCACTAGACTCAGAGTATGAGTCCAATGAGGAGGACGCAATTAAGGCTCTATTCACGTCAAGAGCTGAAAATCACTTTAAGCTCCTTGCAGAAAAACCGCTTCCGAAAGAACCCCACAAGTCATTTCTGGATTTAAATCTTAAATCGTTGTGGCTGGTCATTATTCTTTCTGGTGTCATCTCACTAGCAACTATACTAAGCTTTCATGCCTTCATGCCATCCTATCCAGGCTCAATGAAAGCTGGAGAGATATGCCTAGCCGTACATCCTCCTTCTTTACCAAAAGCAGTGGAACTGGCAAACGGTAAATTTTTAAATTATGATGCAGCTACAGCTCCGATGAACACGTATGAAGCTACAGGGCTAGCAAATGCCCTGACTAGTGAAGCAAAAACATCTCCTCATGCTTTCTTGTTTTTCCTACTCTTCCTGCTCTGGCACCTGAATTGAGCTTGCTCTCTGAGATCTCCCCCTCAGAAAGAAGCATCCAGTTCAGCGCCCTTCAATTGAATGATAGTGACACTCCACGGGGACTGAAGTTCTGCAGCTTCTGACACCCCAACGTAGTCGCGTCCCTGGGCGGTTGGAGCGCCGTCCGCCCCAATTGGGGGAATAATGATGATGTTTGACAAATTAGTGCGGCCATGATTGTACAGACAATAGCCAGACTAAAAAGTCAAAGATCATGATTAGTCATCCTCTTCCCTGTTGCATGTGAGGAGATGGAGGCGAATTACTGCTACAATTCCCTCGTGAGCCGTTCTTGTCAGAAGCAGTTTTATTAGCCTCCAGCTTGCTGTTCAATTCCGCCATCTGCTGCAAGTCCTGCTCAAGAAAGGCTTTTTGCATCTGAGCCTGAGCCTGAGAAATTAGAGTGGTATTGGCCATCTCTGTTTCCCTGGGAGAGGCCACAACTTGCATTTGGGTCCAGATCTTGGTTGCGAACAATCCTTCACCACGTCTGGCCCCTAGCAAGAAGGACTTTTGCTTTGGACTGAGATTGAACGTACGTACCACGGAGTTAATCGTACTGGGATCTTGCTTCATCAAGAACTTCATCGTTGACATCGCCAAAATGGTTTTGCCTTCATCCGAGCCTAAGAAGTCGTCGGAGTTCTGTGTCGTACACCAGAGTCCTCCCCCATATTTACGAATTCTCCTGGCAAACTCTTCCAAGAACTTGGCTCCTTGGTGAAACTGCATCAGCAACCAAGCCTCATCTATTAAAATGATGGTATTGGACTTGATAATATTGGAGCGTCGTGCCTGTCGCATCTTTGTCCACAAGAATTCCGTGATCATAAAGAGCCCGATCGGTTTGAGCGTTTCACTCAGCTCGCGGATATTGAAATCAACATAGCGATTATTTAGCGCTAAGCGAGTTTTATTTGGGAACAGGTGCAAATAGCGTTCCAAACGTTGGCTCAGTCCATAGGTATCTTTGCTCACCCCAAAGCGGTCATCTCCGCGGAGCGCACTTGAGAGAATCACGAAGAACTCTTGCATGTTGGGTGGCTGGCGATTGTGGGTCGCTGGGTCCATCGTGATCCCACGGTTCTCGTAGGTTTTGATCAAACATTGATACAGGAATGCTTTCTCCATTTGGGGAAGGATTCCTTCGTCTGACAACATCAACTCTAGCAAGGTAATCAGGTTCAAGATCTTCTCACGGAAAAAGTTCCCCTCTTCTTTTTGCACGACCTCATCAACTTCTGGTGTTTCCGCTACACCATACAACTCGAAGGGATTGATCTGGAGCGACTCAGTGGAAAGGCGTACATATTGCCCATTGACTTGCTGACACAATGCTTGATACTCGGCCTCAGGGTCAACCACATAGACATTACAGGTCGACAGTAAGCGGCATGAGACGGTCTTGAGAAAGAAGCTTTTGCCCGCCCCTGATTTGGCAAACACTACCATGTTGGCATTTTCTAATACCTTGCTATTGAAGGGGTTCAGCATCACCATGGCTCCATTGGTTTGTACTCCAAACATCACCCCATCGTCGGTCCCAATATCACCAACCGTAAACGGGAAGAATGTTCCTGCTGACCTAGTACCAAACATATTGCTCTTAGCCAAGGCATTATTGGCATCAGGCAGACAACTCAGCAAACCCAGATGATGTTGCCAGTAGGTAGGTAACACTCGAAAATCCATGCTGCGGACCTTAGAGATGATGCGGTTGCTATTCTTCAGCAAAGTTAGCTGATCTCGCGCTCGTACCCGAATGACTATATTGATACTAAAGACCCGCTCGTCTCCCCGCGCCAGCTTTTCTCTGAGGTTTTCCACGTCTTCCATGGCAAGCTTCGTGTTGGGATCAGGGGAACGCCCATCGCGTTGAGAAACAAGCACTGAGCCGCGCAACTGCGTTAGTTTGCGCCCTAGACGACCACTGACCACCTCCGGAGGCTGAGGAACAATATGCATACTAAAATCGACATGGGCTTGATCGATCTGAATGAGGCGATCCAACCAGCCAACATGCACACTCCTGGGATACCTGACTAGGGTCAACGTGCGACTATACTCATGTTCCACTTCGCCATCAATGCGGACATAAGAGGGAAAAATCTGGATGCAACTGGGCGTCACCAAATCTGAAACTTGCACAAAGCTGGGAACCGTCCACTTCGCTTCTGTCTCTCGTTTCATTCCTTTCGGCAGAAAGATTTGCAATAGCGATGAAAGTCCCGAGCGCGGTCGCTCTTGCTCTTCTTGATCCCCTATCATAGAGAGAATGCGTTTCAAGGGCGATGAGGAGTTCCCTTGCTCTTCGTTTTTGCTTGGCAGAGATTGCAGAAGGTCGGAACATCGCTGCTTCTTGCTCAATGATGCTTGTCTCGGCAATGAAGTTCGAAAGAGAACCAGCAATGCGGCTGCGCTCATCCGCAGATAGCATGGGCTTGTGAGAGCCTTCAAGCATGGCTTCGGTGACGGGTTGGAATTGGTCGTCTTGTAGAGAGAAGCAGCTTTGATAGAGTGTGACAATCTCCTCACGCGTTAAGCGCCTACCCGTGAGACCAGTGCGTTCGAAGTTGCTGGAGCAATTCGTCCATCCGCAGTTCGAGTTCGGCCTGAGCATTATTCAAAGCTTCTGTGGCATCATCGACCTTCTGATAGTCCGCTGGCACAATAATATAATACTGCCGTTTGACCAAGGCTCAACGGGAGGCAAGCACACGCACAAAGCGGGCATGATCGCGGGCTACCTCCGCGAGATTGCCTTCCACCGACTCCATCTTCCGCAAATAGTCATCCAGATTGTGAGGCAGATTGCGGATCAAAATCTAAATCGGAAAGGCCAGACCATTGAGAAAGCCCTTAAATCCTTCAACTACAGCATCTTGCTCTCTTTCTGACATCAAAGCAAAATTGACACAGTTAATTGTGAGTATGCCACGATAGACAAGCTGCTTGCGCCCAAGATCCAAACCAGCCACTCCATCAGTGACCTCGCGCAACCGGACAAATGACTTGCTAATATCAAACGGAGTGCTGAAAAGCCCCCCTGCAATCCTTGGTGCTATCTGCATACAACTGCTCCCCTTTTTCTTCAGATGGATCTTTGGCTAAAAGACTACTCATTAAACTCATCAAACTGAACTTTCTGCAAGTTCCACTTTTAAAGTTGTGCTTGGTAGATCTCCTCGACCACTTCTTCCTCATCAGTTTCCCAGAACAAGCCTAACTCCTGAGCCGTTTTGCCAAAGAGGATAGACAATTTCTGACGATGGTAGGGGAAAGGCACACAACGTCCTTGTTCCCAGCGGACCACAGTTTTGGTACTGACACCCAGCACTCGAGCGAGCTTGGCCTGGGTCAATCCTCGGCGTTTTCGCTCAGTTCTTAAACTCTGGTTATTAATCACCACAGAGGCTTTCATGTAACTCATGATCAAGTTCCTTCATTAACGCATGATCCAACTCCGAGGTGAAACAGCTTACTCTTCCAAAGTAAACTTCGTAATCTCGGATGTGCCCTCTTTAGTATTTAGCATACCTAGTGACAATGCTTTTAGTCTATATTTTTTTAGCCTTCTATTAGGCTTCTATTAGGCTTTTATTCCAAAACTGTTTAAGTAGGGTCGAATGGAGGGATGACCAAAGGACTATTTTGCCCCCTATGTTATTGAAGCAGAGACCAATCGTCTTAAGTACAGAGAAAACATCCAAAACTATCAATATCTAGAGAGCATGACAAATGCAAGGAAGACTTGACCACTATAACCTCACAATACCTTTAGTCAAAAAATATTCACATTCAACTTACCTCTCCTCTCATGTTGATGAGCCAGAGCGGCAAGTTATCGTCATACTGTTCTCTCCATCTCTTTTCTCTTCCCTAAGAGAACTCAAGGCCTTACTACAAAAGACCCAGCGTCTCAAAGAACTTCAGCATCCGCATATCTTACCCCTTCTGGATGCGGGCATAGAAGGAAAGCAAATCTTCGTCGTGCGCGACTATCTTTCTAATGGGTCTTTACGCAGCTATCTCAACCAGCTCCCTTCTAAGCAACTAGAGCTATACTATGCCCTTAATATTGTACTCCAGGGAGGAGAGGCCCTCGCTTATGCACATCAGCAGAATGTTTTTCATGGAAATCTCAAGCCTGAGAACATTCTCTTCGATACCAATGGTCAGGCTATATTGACAGACTTCCATCTTGTGAGCCAGAAGGATACGATCATCCGCGACCAAACTTCAGAAGAGTATGCCTTTTGTTACATGGCTCCAGAGCAATTTGCGGGAAGAACAGATGCTAGGAGTGATCAATATGCCCTAGGTTGTCTCACCTATGAACTGATTACGGGACGGCTTCCTTTCGCTACTCAGAGTCTCGCTTCCATGATAGGACAGCCAAACTATAGCTTGCCTGCTCCACTCTCCAAGCATGTGGCTAATCTCCCTTCTATTCTTGAAGCAGCTATACTCAAGACCCTGGCCAAAGATCCTGCCGAACGGTTTTCTAATTTCTCCCTGTTCTTAGAAGTGATCCGATCCAATTTGCCACCATCTGCCAATTCACTTGAGGATTTATTTACTGGTCTGCTTGCTGCTTCGCCTTCACCCACTCATTCTTCTCTCGAGCAAGAGAATGCTGAGTCCTCCATAAATAATCAAGATACAATACATGATCTTGAAGTGGCAGAGATGATTCTACCGTTGTCAAGTTCTGATAGAAGAAACAGTTCTCTGAAAAGAATTTTGCAGCGCCATAGAAAAATCTTCTGGTTGGCACCTCTTGGCTTCCTCATTGTGACTTTTGTCATCGCAGCTTGGAACAATAATACGGCTTTTCTTCCAGTGAAGGGAAGTGCACCTGACATGCCTGCTTACCAAAAGCCGACCCAGGTCTCCATACAGAGTCTTGCCCCAATTGCTGGATCTGACCTTTCCACTACTGCGACTACCCAAGCGAAAGGGCCTACCCCTTCCACTACCCCAACTACACAACCTACAATGTCTAGTCCTACTGCAACTCCCCCAACGCCTACTCCAACGCCTACTCCAACGCCTACTCCGACACCTGCTCCTAGACCCCAGACAACGACAGTCAATGATAATGTCACGGGAACTGGCCTCAACCAATTCAACTATGTTGGTACACATTGGACCCATAGCGGCACAGAATGCCCAGGCCCCAATTGCTCTACCTCTTCACTCTCCTATGACAATACCTGTAGTTGGGATAATCAAGTGAACGAATATGTGACTCTATCCTTTACTGGTGTTCAGATAAAATTCTATGGGGTGATCGACCCACTGTATGGTATCGGAGCCGTTTCTCTTGACGGAGGTGCTGAGACGAACATTGACTTTTATGCTTCTGCACATGGAGGAGATCAACTGCTATGGACCAGTCCGATGTTGCCAGCAGGCGGCACACATACTTTCAAGCTGCGAGTCACTGGCAATCATAACCCTAACGCAGATCCTACCTATAATTTTCCTATTGTTCTAGACCGTGTCGATATCCTTAGCTAAGTACAGATAAGCAAAAAGAAAAGTCTTGTCAGTCTGGGAGAGAGAAATTGCAAATATTAAAGGAGAAGAGGTAAAGCCGATGTTTTTGCGGAAGCCATCTTCCGGTAAGCTATCCTCCAATCGAGCTAGCGATCAATTGCCACAAGTTGATGGCCTCCTTGATCGTGCCAGGAATGGCGAAGCAGAGGCGCTCAGTACGCTGTATCACCACTTCCTGCCAGCAGTCTTTGGTTATGTAGCGTCACGGACGGCTGATCGCAGTACAGCCGAAGACCTGACCTCTTAGGTCTTTCTCAAGATGGTTGAAGGAATTCACCGGATCAAAGCCAACAATGAGGCTAGTTTTACAGCCTGGCTCTTCCAAATTGCTAGGATCACTGTCGCAAACCACTATCGCAAACAGGAGAGACAGCCAGCACTACTCTCCCTTGAGTCAACGCTGTATCAAGATGGTCTCGCCTATGACAAGAACAGTGCCATTGTGGAGAGCAACCCCACAAGCGACCCTGTCCGGTGGTCAGAAGCACGCGACGAATGGAGCACCGTCGTTGGAGCCATCAATTTGCTCACAGAAGAACAGCGCCAAGTCCTCGTCAGCCGACTGATTCTAGGATATGATGTGGCTACCATTGCCCGGATGCTTGGAAAGAAGGCCAATGCCATTAAGGCCTTACAGTTTCGGGCCTTGCATAGTCTTGAACGCTTACTTGCCAAAAAAGCACAGCGAGAAAAACCATTGAACCAAGTGCTACAGCAGGAGGAAACACGATGAGACCACACCCTAAACATGAACGTCTCAATAGTCAACTGCACGAGCATCTTGCAAGCAGGCCCTGCAATGAGCAGAGTGACCAGCCTTACTACAGTCCTTTTCTCCTCACAGAGAAAGATCCTGAGGTTGATAAATTGGTTGCACTAGCACGTCACTTGCAAGCAGCACCTCCGCTGCAAGTCAATCCTGACTTTGCCCGACGACTAGAGCAGCGCATGCTCTTGCATCATCTAGCTTTGGGACACCAATCTTCAGGGAAAGCACAGCAAACTACCAAACTCCAAGGAAACTGGTTCTTCTCACGCCCCTTCGTGGCATACATCAGCATGGCTGTTGTGCTCCTGTGTTCACTGTTGGGAACGGGCGTGTTTGCATTGGCGGCACATGTTACTAATCCAGGCAATCCGCTCTATACGGTCAAGCAATGGGAACAAAAGGTCCAGCTTTCCTTGGCTCATCCCCCATCGGGTCAGCCTAAAGTCAGTCTACCAATTGCCCAGGATCGACTCAATTCAAACGCAAAAAATAAGAGAAACAAGAAAAACAATCATCCAGGAAAAAGTAAAAAAGTCACGTCTACTATAAATAATAGCGGCCATAGAGCGATTGCAAACAAGCGGGGCAAAACCGATTATAAAGACGAGACCGCAAGCGATGGGGGTAACAGTCATAGAAACGAGGACAATCAAAAGTAACATTCACAGCAGCACAGCAGCGCTAAAAAAGGCATCTTGGGCACACAAAATCCCGTTCAGGCCATATTAGGGTGACCTGAACGGGACTTCTCATGGGCGACTAGGGATTCGAACCCCAGACCTACTGCGTGTAAAGCAGCCGCTCTAACCAACTGAGCTAGTCGCCCTTATTATACTATTGAATAGTTCATCCCGTTAAAAATTGGCATCCGATCGAGGATATGTGTGTCGGATGCCAATCTAGATGCCCTCGAGTGGATTCGAACCACCACGCCTCTCGGCACAGGCCCTCAACCTGCTGCGTATACCATTCCGCCACGAGGGCTTCTCGCGCAGGGACTACACGAAGTATATTACACCTAACCTCCAGGTTTGTCAACTAGTTTTGGATACTATCTATCGTAGAAAACTTCCGCAATATACAGATCCTTTGCTCTATAGTATACTGTTTCAGAAGGAACAATCAGCGATAGCAGCAAGAGCGAGTTATCGCTGACGAGGATAGACCCAAAACCTTATTTTAAGGAGTACTTCATATGTTTGACCACAGTAAAATTGGCCAGAGTTTTCTCCCCTTTATCATAGAGTGTGAACGCTGCAAAATCCATGAGCTGGCTCTGGCTATTGGTGACAATAATCCTATCTATCATAGTCCCGAAGCCGCTCAAGCCGCAGGCTACCAGGATGTGCCACTTTCACCCACTGCTCCTACCATCTTCAGTTTCTGGGGCAACACCCACTTTCGTGAGCAGTTGGCTAGCATCGGCATCAACGTGATGCGCATTTTACATAGTGAAGAGTCATATGAGTACTTGGCTGCCGTCTACCCCGGGGATACACTTACTGGTGTGACAACGATCACCGACGGCAAAACACGCCGCAGTAAAGATGGCACAATAGATATTATCACCTTGCGGACCTGTTATACCAATCAGGATAACCTGCCAGTTGTGAATGCCACAACAATGTTTGTAGTACGCGAATAACGATAAGAAAAGGGGAAAATATAATGACTAATAACGCACGTAAATTACGTACTTCGCAGAAATTATATTTCGAGGATATACAGGTGGGTGATGAGATCCCTTTGCTGGTCAAAGCACCTATCACACATCTTCAACTGGTACGCTATGCTGGTGCATCAGGCGATTTCAATCCTTTACATACTGATCCCAAAATAGGAGAAATGATTGGTACAGGCGGCATTATTGCCCATGGTATGCTGATCATGGGCTTTGTGGGACAATTGCTCAGCGATTATATTGGACCTGAGGCTCTACGTTCATTCGGAGTACGCTTTAAGGGTATGACTCACCTGGATGATGTCATTACATGCTCTGGTTCAATTACCAAAAAATATGAGGAAAATGGAGAGGCAAGGGTAGCAGGGAAAGTACAGGCTATTGACCAGAATGGTGATGTGAAGGTAACTGGCACATTTGTTGCTGCATTTCCGCATCGTAGTAGCTAGACAAAGAGATTAAGTCTATCAATTTATCAATTCAGGTGAATTGAAAACGATTCGTGGTAGAATAAGATAGGCCTCTTTCCTCCCCATAGAGAAATCCAGGGGCACCCAGAGGCCGCATTAAGTGGTTTGTTCAGCTCTGGGGTGTAAGTTAAGAAGAGGCAGGAAGATCTCACGATAGGTACTATCGTAGCGAAGGGAGAGGAGCGGTGCGCAACCACAAGGCCTTGCCACGTTGTTTGGTTGGTCTATCTTTAGCGACACGTTTAGCCATTGCGATAGGCTCAACTGTGTTTTTTTTGATTGTCTTTCTATTCCTAGCAGGGGGTGGTCAAAATCCCAGTGTTTTTGCAATCCCTATAGCCTTGATTGCCTGGATGTTCAACAAAAAAGGCTTGTTCGTGGCTCTGGCCACTCTTACCATAGTGCTCTGGCTTTATTGGGTTGGGGTCCATAAGATCGTATGGTGGCCATGGTATAGTATTCTCTATTTTCTTGTTGGTGAGTTCTCGTTGGTATTTATCGGTCTGCTCGTTTGTGCACAACGTGATGCTTTCAATCTGGCTGATGGAGCTAAAGAGCAATTGGCTGCGGCCTATAATCAACAGAAAGATTTAGATGATGCTAAGGATCAGTTTCTTCAGAATGTCAACCATGAATTGAGAACGCCACTTACTGCTATCTATGGCTATTTGGAGTTGCTACTGGAACACAATCAGCAGTTGAATGTTGCCATGCGCAAGATGTTTCTTGAGCGTGCTATACAGAGTTGTGATGAATTACAATTACTGATCGACAATGTATTAGACTGTACAATTAATTATAAAGAGAGAAAAAAGCAAATATTAGTAGAGGAGATTGCTGTACTTGACATTGTACATGAAGTTCTTGAGCGCTTCGATCCTAAGACAATACAAGAGCATACGATCCATATATATATTCCAGAATATATTGTGGTACGTGCAAATTCGCAGTGTATGCGCCAAGTGATTTGCAACTTACTCTCTAATGCGTTTAAGTATGCGCCAGCAGGTACCCCAATTGAAATCAGTGCAGACCTCTATGGAAATGTGGTACAGTTGCCTCAATCTTTGCCAGAGGTTTGCATCAGCGTGAGGGATGCAGGGCCAGGTATTCCAGCGGAGGAGATTCCAGAACTCTTTGGGCGGTTTGTCCGCCTCAGACGAGATGCTACGGGCAGGGTATCTGGCTCAGGTTTGGGCCTTTACCTGAGCAAGCAGTTTGTCGAAGTGATGGGTGGCCAGATTTGGGTGGAGAGTGAAGGTATTCCAGGCAAGGGTAGTTGTTTCCGTTTCACTCTCCCAGCTGTTGCTCGCCCAAAAACCCAGGCAGCCATCACCTCAGCGATATAAGACCCCTTTCTTGAGATATGGGTATAGAAGTTGGCATTCCTTAATTGAAGACAGCTAATTGATTTAGAACTCAGAACAGGCCTACAAAGTTGCGTTTGACTATCAAGGCCAAGCTCGCAGTAAACCCATGTAAGAAAGAACGTTTCCCCACCGGGCCGATTTCGCCACTACAGAACAGACCCGCAAGTGGCATATTCGCAAATTCTTGCGTAATCAGTCTGGCATCATGATGAGATTCCCCCAAACATGTTGAGGCCACGACCATTACAGGTGCATAGGACTGCAGCGACAGGTTCTCTACCAGCTAGATCGACCTTTGCCAGAATGAGCAGTTCACGGAAATCTAGGTCTGCCGTCATTGCATCACGCATCTGGAATTGAACAGTCTGGCCCTGACGTGGCACAGCTCCAATTGCCAGTGAACCGGTATGTCGATCAATTCCGATAAGCTGGCGAATTCAGGAAATTCCCACGTTCAAGGGTAGGGGAATACTCATCAGCAGCCAAGCCAATAAGCAGATTACGCCGTGCACGACGCTGAAGTTCTGGACTTAAATTCTCTAATGTGTCGACAAGCAATGCGAATGCTGGGCGATTCGAGATCGTAGTAATCAAGTTCTTATTCCGCACTTTCGTAATCGTCCAGGATTTGCCAATTGGCTCACAACCCTGTGACAGCAGGGGAAAAAGAGTGTATTCACCTCCCACCGCCAGACCGACCGCCCCATTCCCATAGACCTCGTCATTACCAAAAAGGTATGCGCGTCGCTCTTCGAAGTCGCCCGAAGCTAGTCCACCAAGTATAGGCACATCGGGATAGGCATGCGAGAGCATCTCAATTAACCGCTCGCTATCTGTCTGAAAGGGATCAGCAAAGAGAAGAAATGCATTCACATCCGTTGGCTGAAGACCGATGCGCGTACGCCACTCCTCGGGATCAGTACAATTGGTAATTAATTCAGGTGTAAACCGTATCGCTTGTAATGAAGCATCAGGGAGACAGACTGTGAGCAATGAGAGAGCCGGGACATCTTCGAGTTCGAGTTCCCCACCAACAATTCCCTGACCAGAGCAGCCTATCAGGATGCGAGCCCCGGTTGCACTGCGTACGCGACGTACTATCTCAGGGAAATGGTCAGCATAAATGTCACTGGCAAATAGGAATACTAGATCAGCAGGGATGTCTTCAACCTGAGCGAGGGCCCGCTGAAGTGCTGTATCCCATTGGTCATCTTCTATAATCACGCTTTTAGCGATCGGATGGTGTTCGTTCATAGTCGTTACCCTAGTTTCCTCTCAACAAGCACTCTTTGCTCTTCGATATGCGGAAATAGATAAACAAACTTTACTCTTTTGCGACCAGGATTGTCAACAAATAGGGTATCTGGTATCTTTGTTATAACCAGGAGACTTAAACGTTTGGTGTAAGCTAGTTTTTAACCTATGCGGTTAGGCGTTGTGGCTTGAGCCAAAAACGCATTTGCATCTGATTGCTCGCCCTTTTTTCTTATACGATCCTACTGTGATGGAATAGTTCGATGTTACCTATCTGAAGAAGCTTCGTTGGAAATGGAAGAGCACCTTGAAAAAGATACTCAACGATGCAAGATGCTAGTGCATTACCTCTAGTTATGCATTAAGGAATACTCATGGATATACAAACAGAACGAACAATGATCACATTCAAAAAAGGTGATGTCAAGTTCACCTATCGCATTGGCGGTATTACCATTCACAAAGAACGTGTTCTCTTTCAGAAAGCCACTGTTGATCCAAGCAAGACTTATTGGTTCTTACCGGGTGGGACGAGCCGAGTTATGTGAGAGTGCTACTGAAACACTGCGGCGCGAGATGGTGGAAGAACTCAATGTTTCTGTTACCATTGAGCGCCCACTATTCCTGCTTGAGAATTTCTTCGAGGAAGATGGAGTGGCTGACCATGAGGTAGGCATCTACTTTTTGATGAAACTGCCCCCAAACTGCTATCTCTGCCAGCAAGATGGGCCATTTGTCTCCGAAGATGAGACAGATTTGCCTCTGATCTTTGAATGGCATCCTCTTGATCAGCTTGTACACCTCCCCATCATGCCCAGTTTTTTTTGCACAGCACTTAGAACTATTCCTGCACAATTTACACATATTGTGCATTTTGATCGGTAAAGTTGGTCTGAGTTCGTGCCCGCTGTAGTGTTGGCCCGGACTATCTCTCTTCCGAGAATTGTCTTGTTCAGAATGACCTCCATCGAAGAACTGGCAGCATCGCACAGCATGAGATATTATGCTCTGGAGAGATAAGCAAGCCAATCTGACACGCTCTTAGGAAAGACCTCACCGCCAGTCATTGTAAGCCTTCCATACTCTGCTTGCGAGAGATCTGAGTTATTAATCAGGTGAGAAGAGAATTCCTTTGAGGACGCTGCTCAGTCTTTGTCCTTCGTGTCGTTGTACTGCAATGCCCTGTCGTTGCTCAATTGGATCTTGTCGTCTCACATTGGACCGTTGAGATGTAGACTCATGTTGAGCATCAGCTTGATGGCTTGGATCTGCGTCTTGTTGTTGTCTTCGAACCTCCTCTGCTTTTTGCATGGCAAGAACTTCTTTGTATCCCTTTAATAATTGGTATTCCATGTTCTCCCGGTAAATATACGTATTGTAGCTCACCCAATATGAGTACATATCCATGTCTGACTGGGCGATTTGCTTTTCAACTGACTTGCTCTGCTCATCAACAGATCTCTCTTTGAGCTGGTCTGTATTCTCTAGCTCTTTTCCTTTGCTCTGTTGCTGTAGCTCATGGAGTTGGTATTGACGGGTAGCGAAATCGATTCTTGGCCTCTTGCTAGTAGAGTCATCTTCCTGTGCTTGATCAGATCGCTGCTTTTCTCCTTCTCGGGACTGTGACTCCGATGCCCGCTTCTGTTTTGATGACTTTTCTTCGTCTTCTTCAGAATCAGACAATATCACTATTTCCCTCTGTTGCTGTGAGATATATCCTCTATTGACTAAGAATGCTTTTATTTCCTCATGGGTACCAGGAAATGCTTCTTTATAAGCATCTGTATGACGTATTATATTAATTTTATCTTGAACTTGTACGTCTGTACAATGGTTTTTTGTAAGCCTTTCTACGTTACGAAATTTATTATATATTTTATACATTATTCTCTCTTGAGGGGGAAATTCGGTCTCGCTTATCTTTTTGCTCTTCAGTCTCCTTGCTGATTTAAAAACGCCATACTCATACTCTAGCAAGTAACTGCGGAATGGCTTTCTCCCTTCTGTTATATCTCTCTGTCTCATGGAGAGATCGGGTCTATGATCTAGTGATGTTTCAGGGGGGATTTGATATGATCGGGCAGGAGGGCTTCCTGCTGGTCTCTGAGCTTCCAAGGGATCTCTCCGGTCAGACTCATGGTCAGAATCTGAAAGACAATCGACGGGATAGCCATCAAGGGAGAAAACTTCCTCTTGCTGGTGTTGCAGCATGCTCTGTTCGTTTCTGGCAGGAGGATGCAAAGAGGTCTGAAGTGCTCTGGTGTCTTGTTGGTGACTTGTAGATACTGGCACCTCACTGAAACCTGCTTGTTGTTGCATCTGAGCTATGTGTTGATCCAGACCTCCCAGAACAGCTTGGCTCCGATGGTGTGTCTCTTGCAATTGGTTCCGAAGTGTGAGGAGGTATTCTACTCCGACTTGCTGCGATGCTGGCACCTCAGAGGTACTCTCATGCCATTTATGTTGCTCTTGTGCTTGCGCAGAAGGGAGTGCTGTACCAGTAAAGCGAAGATGATCTCTCCCTGCTGGACCTGATCCAAAACCTGTTGATGGTGTACCTTCTTCTCGTTTCCGTTTTCGCTCAAAAATATTTGATGATCCTATATTCTCATTATCTTCCATTGGTCTTTTTCCCAAATGTGTATCACGCATAAACATTATCCTTTCACAATAAACAGACAAAACATTTCATTTAAAACACGACTAAACGATGAACCTATATCAAGTGTACTCAATATCTGTTGAAACTCCTAGTTGGAAAGAGGGACAAATCTTAAAACCCTATCCATCTTGGCGAAGGACCCTGGCGCCCCATACCACTCGGAGGGCGCGACGGGCCGGAACGGGCAGAATAAGATATGGATATCCCCACCTACAATATGCACTTAGGTTCTGGGCCTGGGCACTCATCCCCACCTATCGGCAACGATTTACCGGGCGGCAATATGGTCCAGACTTGCAACGTTTTTGAAAATGCTGGGCTAGGATTTCAATGTCTCTATTCATGGCCTAGTGGGTCGCTGTGTCGGTTTTATTTTATCATCAGTATCTCTTTGGATGGCTCGAAAATCTCGGCCATTGTAGCGCGTCTGAGAACACTCTCCAACCACAATAGGGGCGCTTCAGTGACAGGAGCGGCTCTTGTTGTATGGTTGCATCGGGGCAATTTCAGGTAGAGCACTACAGCCACATAAAGATTATGTTAGCTAATGCAACTTTCTCCCTGCTAGCTTCCCTTTCTTCCTTTCGGCTGATTTGTACGCATACCCACTTTAGTTCTCGACCAATGGCTTCATGTATTGGTTTCAGTGAGCCAGACCCTCACAGTCCCAACATTGACAATAAATGCCCAAACTTGCATAACCCTCTTGCTCTCAGCAATTATAATGTTTACCATTCTAGGAGTGCTTATAGTAACTCAACACTAAAGAAGGGAAAAGACACACATGTGCCGTATCATGCGTATAACACTACCCTTAGTGATGTTATTTGGTTTGTTCCTTTTCATGTTGGGCATACCATTGCGGGCTTTTGCTGCGCCTGAGCAGTGGATTCCAGGTAGGGAGCCAATTTCGTCTCAACAAGATACAAGTTACACGTATCCATATCAAGACCAGTTTATCCCTTCACAGCAAGTTCCTCCTCCAAGAACCTATCAAGCTTTGGGTTATAGTGAGGGATATCCCGCAGGATTTCGAGCCGGATTAGTGGCATGTAAACCATCAATTGGGGCTTTCGCTCCAACGACTCCATCACAACAATATACTGAGGGATATCAAGCTGGTTACAATGCAGGGTTCCAAGCTGGTTATGCTCGATGTGTCCCATAACAAAAAAGGGTTAAGCTCGACTTTGTGTATTTCCAACGTCCTAACAGGTAAAACTTGGCCATTTGATGCTTTGCATATACGTGCAATAAAAATGGGTAATGAGCCTGAATGGGATAGCTTCTGGAGCTGAGTCCAGGAAAAGTAGCCCGTATTTTTATTGCAATGAATACTGCACATATATATACGCAAAGCATCAAGGCTCTTCCCAACTATGGGCAAACCCCATTTTTGATGGATCATTCTACTATTTATATGGACACATATAGCAATCTACGAACTTGCAAGCAATGCGGCAACAAAGACTTGCTCATTAAATGGGCGGCAAAAAATGATGCTCTATGCTTGGGGCTATGACTGCCGTCTTTGCCGATTCTTTCTTTCCGGTTGCCTGGGGATCTGAGTAGTTCCACTTAATTTTATCAATTCTTCTTCTGTCCAATATAAAAGCCCTAGAATTTGCATTGTGGCGCGATACAGAGCCCTTCGCCTTCTTTACCATCCATCGCACTTCCTACAACACAAGCACCATCATACCAATCCTCAAAACTCAAGACCACATAACAAAGGAAAATAGTGTCTACTAGAAGCAAAGGAGAAAATTCCGTAAATGCTGCTCAACACTTTATTGTGTGGGCTTAATATTCTGATTGCATTGAAAGAAATTGGTTGGATCATATGTGTTCTTGATAGCTACCAAGCGCTGGTAGTTGTCCCGATACGATGCTTTGACACGTTCTTCTCCTTCTTCCATCATGAAATTGACATATGCGCCTTGGCTAGAATAGGAGTGGACATCGTTCCAGTACTGCCTGGCCCAGTTGACGATGTGGTCCTTCTTGGCGGGGTCAGGATCGACTCCTACGATTACCTCAGCCCAAGTCGCATCCCGGTAGCTCCACGCCGTATCGTTCTTGCCTACCCGATGTGCTGCTCCATTGATCGGATAGAGGTGCATAGCCGACAGCAGGGTTGGCAGCTGGGAACCATGTTTTATATGGGTCTGGATCACTTCATCGCTCAACTCGCTCACAAAGTCCGCCTTCCAATACCACTGGAGTCCTGGTTGATAGAGCGGGTCAAACATGCTCTGAAGGTTTGGATATGGCATGGGGCTGACCAAGTCCAAGGCTGGTATTAGAGACTCTCGGATCGGTTGAAACGTCTCTTCAGCCAGCTCTCTGGGGCCAGTGTAGCTCCAGACTATCCCGCACATCATCTTGTAGTGGAAACGCTCGGGGAAAGGGGGCCCGGGTGGCACCATCAAAAAGGCGAAGAAGCCACTGATGTCATCGGGTACTTGCGTGATAAACTCTCGATACCACTGCATGACCTCGGTTGCTTTGTCCAGGTTCCAGAGCATGGGACCAGCATAGACAGTATTGATTGGATGAGCTTTGAACACGAAGGAGGTCACAACGCCAAAATTTCCACCACCGCCACGTAGCGCCCAGAAAAGGTCCTCATGATGGTGCTCGTCGACTGTCAAGAAGCGGCCATCTGCCAGCACGATATCGGCGGAGATCAGATTGTCAATCGTGAGGCCGTATTTGCGGGTGAGATATCCTAGCCCACCACCTAGGGTCAAGCCGCCCACGCCGGTTGTGGAAACGATCCCGCTGGGAACTGCTAGATGAAAGCCATAGGTTGCATGGTCAACATCACCCCAGGTGCAGCCTCCTCCAATCCGGACAGTTCTTGCCACCGGATCGACACGCGTATACCGGATGAGCGAGAGATCGATGACCAGACCATCATTGCATACCCCTAACCCCCCGGCGTTGTGCCCCCCGCCTCGGATAGCAACAAGGAGGCCCTTCTCACGAGCGAAGATGATTGCAGAGATAACATCAGCTACATCGGCACAACGCACAATCAAGGCGGGACGCTTATCGATCATAGCGTTGTAGACTTTTCGTGCTGCCTCGTAACCTTCATCGCTTGGCTGAAAGAGTGTTCCACGCAAATGAGCTTTGAGTGAACTGGCGTCGAAGTCGTGAGTTCCTTGTGTTGTTGTCATCGTGTTTCTCCCGGTATCAAGGATTCCTGATCACTTGGTCAAGACAATGGATTTCTTTTCAGACTGACTCGCTACCTTTGTCACGAATAGAGTGAAGAAAGGGTGTCTGTGAGGTCAGTTCATTTTGCCTGAACAGAAAAGAGAAATTGGCTGAAAATTCGCAGCAGAATGCATGATCCGTTGTGAGTGGAAGCTGCTTGCGGGGCAGATGATGTTGTTTGAGGATTGCGAGCTTGGTACCACGATTGCCATGTGAGCAAAAGATTGCCGAGCTGCATTGCCTAACCCAAACAAGACAAATATACTAATGAGCAGAATACAGCCTCTGAATGATTTTAATACAAAAAAAGATCAGGACGTTAGCAATAGCATCCTGATCTTTGCTATGGGATAGCTTTAAGTTATATCTTCATCTGGTCTCTCGCTGTTAGTGCGATAGCTGTGCCTCTCACTTTTAATGTGTGGGCGTTCAGCCTTATCTTGGCTCCTGAATGTGTGGTTTGTTCCTTTCTCCCTAGCTGCCTCTTTCTCCAGAGTCGCTTTGTTTTCCTCTATCCATGTCGCAAGTTCTAGGAGCCCTTGCGAAGTAATGGCAATGCTATCTCTACTATACAGGGACACAATCCGGTAAACACCTTCGCGCTCATTGCATATGTCAATCTTTGTTGTATCCATGCTCACACTTGCTTTCTTGCTTGGTATATAGCACCCCTCCTAATTGTATCCCCTATGTCCTATTTTTGCACGTATCTCGGTCCTGGGGAAACAGGGACAACACTGTCAAGACACGGCCTCGCATCACCATGCCGTGTGATTGGGCGTCATCTCAGCGAGACACAGCATGGCAAAGCATCGATGATGGCATGTGTCAATGAGAAGTGCCACTGGAGGAACAGGATGAGTCGCATGAGCGGTAGTAGGTGGAGACATCGGAAGAGGTACCGCTTGCTCCGCCTTTTTTCCTCCTTCTCGACATATAGAATATTTCTCCTTTTACGATGCCATGCTCATACATCGTATGCTCTGTACTGCGCTATGAGCAATATATCTCAATGAGTTGATGTAGACTAGTCCAGCCTTGGCGTTCATTGGTGTTTTGCTGGTGAGTGCTGTATATAAATCAACGAGCGAGCATAAGGGAAATAACAGGTTTGCGGGAAAGGACTTTCTCCTTCATCCAGAGACGTTATAGTCATAGCCCTCCTTGTAGACCCATTGCCTGTTCTCTATAGAATACCAATGCTTAGCCCAAAATGCCCGCTATTGCCCTGATTAGAGCATCAGAAACCCGAACCGGTGTGGACGACCTCCAGGAGTTCAATGTCTATCTGCGCACAAGATGAAGCGTCTGGGTTGGAAACGCCAATTCAATATGTTCCTGAGTGAACGCTTCAATAATACGGAAATTAATGTTTTGGTGGATATCCATGTAATGATGATAGTCTGCTGATAGGACATAATAGACCACTTCATACAGATAGGCCGAATTGCCAAAGGCAGAGAGATGTGCCCGGTCAAATCGCGTCAACTCGATAGAAGAGACAATATCGCGTATGATTTGTGGAATCCTTTCTAAATGTGCCAGCGGAGTTTCATAGACCACGCCAAGAGAAAAAAGAACGCGCCTCTCCTCCATTTTCTTGAAATTTTGGATGCGAGAAGAGGTCAGCTCGCTATTGGGGATGACAATTTCCTCGCCCTGCAAAGCCCGGATACGCGTCGTCTTGATGCCAATCTTTTCAATCACTCCCATCTGATCGCCAACAAGGATAATATCCCCTTTGATAAAAGGTTTATCAAAACAGATCGCAAAATAACTGAACAAATCGCCCAGAATATTTTGGACTGCGAGCGCTATGGCAATACCTCCAATGCCCAGGCCAGCCACCAGCGAAGTCACATTGATGCCAAGGTTAGACAGGATGAACAAAATGCCTATTGCCCAGAAAACTACCCTCATGATCAGCTGGAGAATATCTTTGACATGCGCTATACTCGCTCCATTCTCTTCCGTTGCTCGCTTATCAAGAAAATATTCGATAAAAATACGTATAGCGAATATCACTTGATAAACAATGTATGTTATAAAAACAGCATCGATGATGCTTCTGACAAAGGCATTGAGGACGAGAAACTGGATCGCAATATAGAGTGAGAGAAGAAAATAAAAAATAAGCGAGATAGATGAAATAAACGAGATAATTACATCATCTAGCTTATTTTTCGTTTTTGATGCAAAGTATTTAATTTTATCTATAATAACGTATTTAAAGAGTAAAGCTAGGCCTATCGACATAGCAAAAGCCAATAAAAAATGTAAGTAGTTTGAGAGCGCATTTCCCAGTATCATTACCAATTCCTTTCTGAAGAAGCGTTCCGGCTCATCACATGAGCGGAGAACGAACTAAAATATCTAAACCGGACTGGATGAGGGCAACCGTCCATCTGGCAACACAGTCCCGACAAATATCAGGGCATTTCTGACCAAACCTTGTGCTGGTTCTGACTTGATGACACCAACCTGTCATTATCAGGATGAGACCAGTTGTCAATGGAGTCAACCTGCACTTCATGTAAGGCGGGTAGACTGGGATGAGTGTGTTCGGCAATGGAACGCACTAAAGCTGGTCGATTGCGCACAATCACTTTTTGACCAGCATGAGCTAGAGAACTATTTCTAGTAACGATGACAGTCCCTACTTCCTAGCTTGCGAGATCGTTTATGAATTCCCAGAAGAGCGGTACTCAGTGTAACAAGCATCGACGATCTCGATGCGGAATAAGTATAGCTGTGGATACGCAAATATGCAAGAGGTGTGAAGGTAGTGTACTAAATGCTTAGTTGACAAGAGGGACAGCTTCGAGTATTGTTTGTGAAGGGAGACGGTTTAGGCATTGAAGACAGACGGTTACACTAATTTACCCCGTGTGCTGTCATTGATGGTATGCATCTCAGGTAGCCTCAACTCTTGTGTTAGTGAGAGGATTACCTAGGGAGCCGGTGGTCGGAATCGAACCGACGGCCGACGGTTTACAAATTCGTATCCGGTTGTCTATTCCGTCTAACCAATGTCTATTTCGAGCTTGAAAACAAGGTCAATGGTCTACGGAAGACTATCAAAATCTACCGATGTCTATCGGTGTTGCTGTCAGGGTTGCTGTCAAACCTCAGTCGCCCCGTGCATGGACTGGAGCTTGCTGAGAGAGGTGTACTGATCTCTGTGTACTCTTATCGGTTTGACCCCAGTGAGTTCGGTCCACTCCCATAGGATTAGCGAGAAAAGAGAATATGTTGCTCAGGTCATTGCTTTTGATAACAGAATCGAGTATGATAAAGGACCAAAGAGTAGTGTGAAGAGTTCAAAAGGATTTTCGGGGTGTCAGGAACCCGATCCCCTAAAAGGGGATGGGTCTCCTTGCACAGATTACGATGAATAAAGATGTCATAGCAAATACTCCTTCAACTCTCCCAGATGAAGCTATGAGGTGCTTCATCATCGATGAAGGGAGGTAAACACTTCGATGTTGTTACAAACCATGCTCCAAGAACTCCATTATGATCAGTCTGCCCACTATCATTCTGACGTCAGCGAATTTGAGCCAGAGGTGAGTCATCTTTTTCGTGCTGCTCATAACGCTGGAGTGAGCGGTATCTATGTTTTCAATGCCAGTCCCGATAGTTCGCAGAAAGTTCTTGCTGATCGTCCGGCTGTTTACATTGCACAAGCGGAAAATAAGGAGCAAGCACGCCAAATTCACCGGAGCCTCTGGAACTTAGGATACGCACCATTCTTGATCGTTCTTCTCCCTCAACAGATTAGAGTATACACTGGCTTTGATTATTCTCAAAAAGACGCTCAAAAAGGACTTTTAGACGATTTCTCACTGGATGATATTCGTCTCTTCTTGGAAGATTTTTCATCTGAAGCTATCGATACAGGGCGAATCTGGCAGCATGGCAGATATAACAACCAGCTTGACCAGCGACAACGAGTCGACAACCGCTTGCTCCAGAACCTCCGTCAACTCGGCAAGGAACTCAGAAATCGAGGTCTTGGATCTCTGGTTGCTCATGCTTTAATTGGCAAGTATGTCTACTTCCGCTATCTATGGGATCGAGGCATTCTTACAGAAGAATGGTTGCAACACCAGCAGATATCTAAGGAAAGTGTTTTCAGTCGGACAGCCACTGTTGACGGTTTATTTCGCTTAACGACCGCCCTGGAGCGCCGTTTTAACGGCAAGATTTTCCCCATTGATTTTACGCAAGAAGATGCTCCGACCGATCTGCATGTCCAACTCACGGCCTCGATCTTTATGGGTGATGAGTCCATCCTTTCACAGACGGAAGCAATCGTGCGACAATTGCACCTTGATTTTCAAGCCTATGACTTTGCCTACATTCCGATCGAGATGCTCTCAGCCGTCTACGAGCAATTTATTGAGGATGCAAAAAGCAAAGGAGCTGTTTATACCCCCGAGATCCTGGCAGATTACCTGCTTTCTGAGGTCAATGCGGTCAAGCCACTGACTCAAGAGACAAAAATCCTTGATCCGGCTTGTGGGTCAGGCGTTTTTCTGGTTTTGGCTTTCCGTCGTCTGATCGAAGCTGAGCTGGCCAAAGGAGGTGAGTCCAAGCTCTCTCCCGAGAAGATCAATGCTTTGCTGAGCAATATCTATGGTGTCGAGCGGGAACTCGATGCTTGTTATGTCGCTGAATTTAGCCTTCTTCTGACATTTCTCAATTATCTAGACCTGCGGGAGTTGCAAACAAGCAAGTTTCGTTTCCCTGAGTTGCACAATCGGCACATCTTCCACAGCGATTTCTTTGATCTGGAGGACACCCACTCCGAGGGAATTTTCTGGCAACGAAACCTCAAGTTTGATTGGGTGATTGGAAACCCACCCTGGGTTGAATTGAGTGGGGAGAGACCGGAAGATAAGCTAGCTAAGCGATGGATGAGCAATCCAGTCAATAAAGCTGAACGTCCTGTGAGTGGGATGCGTGTTGCTGAAGCTTTTAGCTGGCTCGTCCCTGATGTTCTGTCCCCTGAAGGAATTGTGGGTCTTATCCTGCCTGCTACAAGCCTTTTTAATCTGGAAGCTCGTACCTATCGTCAGCATTTTTTTGTCAAGCATCGCGTATTTCGAATAACCAATTTCTCACATCTGCGAAAAATGCTCTTCCCAAGGAATGACTATCCTGCCTTTACTATGGTTTATCAACATATTAATGATGCAGAAGATCAGAAGCTTCCGATTATTCATTGTGCTCCCTTCTCCATCAATCAAATTTCTGGATCACACGATCAGCTGTGGGCTCTTACCATTCACGAACAAGACATTCAGATGGTAGACGCCTCTGATGCGGAGACCGGAGAAACGTTTATTTGGAAGCTTGCTCTTTGGGGGACCTTTCAAGATAAAAGAGCGATTGAGCGGATTGAAGCAATTTTTCCATCGACGCTTGAAAATCTCTGTACCAAAAGAAAGTGGTCCTTTTCTCAGGGAGCCGAGCTATATAATAGGAATATTTCAACAAAATATGAACTAAAAAATATAGACGATTTAAAAGGTAAAAAGAGTTTTCAACGCGAGGCCATGAGAAAAACATTGTTCCGTTTTTCAGTGCCTCAATATGTTCTGAGAGAGATACCCGATGAAATGTGTTCTATTCGCAAACGCGGCGGAGAAGCTGGTCTCCTTCTCACACGAGCACCGCACATTATTCTCTCTCCGGGTTGGGGAAGCTTCATGACCTTTAGCGATGATGATTTTGTCATCCCGCCTCGGGTCATGGGGATAGCAGGACCAAAAGAGGATGCCCCTCTCTTACGTGCACTTTCTCTTTACCTGAATTCGAAGTCTAGCATCCTATTACCTGTTCTTTCATGCTCAAGAATGGGGAGTCTTTCGACAGGCCAGATATGTCTCTCTTACAGAGGTAAGAAAGCTCCCCATACCAGACTTCACGTTGTCGCAAGTCGAAAAGCTTGTTGATCTGCACCAACAGCTTGTTGCCGCTGAAAAGCAAACAATTGCAGAAGCATTTGCAGCAGTGAAAGGTGTGCAGATGGAACTCTTCAATGGTCACCAACTCAGAACATCTGAGGCTCCCACCATGCCAGACAGGTTGGCGAAACTCTCGCCATCTCAGAAAAATTCCCTGATAAAAGCAATTTCAGCATTTCATGCCTCTTCGCAAAAAGCCATTGATGAAACCATTTTTGCTCTCTTCAACATACCTGACGATATTTGTTTGCTAGTGACTGAATTCGTCCAGATTCGCTTATCTCTTGATCAACCTTCAGCATTGAAGACCGTCACCCGCAAGCCAAGTGAACAGGAGCTGTTAGACTATGCACGCGAACTTAGAGACGAACTTGACAGTTTCGCGGCAGGCCATGCTCGCCATGGGGTTACGATTACGTACTCTCCAGATCTGATAGAGTGTCTTATCGAAATGACAAGTTCTGATACTCCAGTCGTTATTGATACGAATAGTATAAGATCGGGTGATCTGACGTCTTCTCTTGTGCTGTCCGAGCTGAGTGAAAGTCTCAGAGAGCAGATCAGCCAGTGGGCATATGTCCAACGAGGCTTGCGTCTTTTTGATGGACCACGTATTTACCTCTACAAATCACCACGTCTGATCGATTGGACGAGAACTCAGGCAATGAATGATGCAGGCGATATTCTAGAGGAAGTCCTCACATCACTCTAAGATAGATGGAGAAGATAAAACGATACGTGAAAAGCATGAAGCCTCGTTCCTCTGATTTCCACAAGTGGAAGGTTGCTTTCAGAGAAAAAGTACATATTCTTATCGAAGTGGGATATACCAGAGGACGTTCTCATATCGAGTCTGATGACCATGAAGAGCAGGAGATTACCGAGTTTCTTGTGAGTGCTATCAGGGATTGGATGCGGAGTCCAGAGTCCTCCTTGGTGCAAATATTTTGATGTTCATGAAGAAGCGCCTGTTCCAAAGCAGAGCAGTCATGGTAAATCCAGACCACGAGCCGACATTTTGATCAGGTGGTGCGCTCACCAACAACGCCCTGAATATATCTTTGAAGCCAAGCGATTACGAGAAAAAGGGTATGGAGTAGGCAAATATACAGGTCCAGAAGGGATGGGATGCTTCACGGAAGGCCTTTATGCAGCAGAGTATGATGAAGCAGCCATGATCGGATATGTACAGAGTCATACCCTCTCTCATTGGAAAGAGCAGCTTCAGAAGTCGAATTCTGAAAAAGCAGGAGATTTTATATCTGAAGGCATCTCTGTGTGACGAAATGGTGATTGCTAGCTTTCCTCTTGAGTGGGTGAGTGAACATGAGCGAAAAGGGGAGAAGAACAGCTCGATCAGAATCTACCATCTTCTTCTGGATTGCTCTGCGCAAGCATAATCGCTACCGCTTTCTTGAGCGACCAGTTCGGAAAGCCCTGCCATCCTCTGTTAGATCTATCGATAGGACACTAGAAGATATACGAGTGAGAGCGACATTGGTTCTTTCTTTGTCTGTATAATGAAGTGAGCTACCACTTATCCCACATTCCGCAGTTCGAAAAGCGGCTTTTTGGATATTAATCATTGCTCTTTTTGCTTGTTTTGCCCGACCATTGCAACGCCTAAAAGTACTAGAAAAAGAACATGTGATCTATTTTTGGTACTTACATTTGAACCCTCTGGTTTTGCAGCTATGGTCAATATGTGCAAATCAAATATAAAATGCATTAATTAGAATATTTGACCAATATTCTAAAAAGCCATTTTCCAAACTGCGGAATGTGGGCTTATCACAACACGTATAAAAAAACCAAACGCGGTAGCATAGAATATTCACTTCACAAAAGGAGGTCATCCTATGACTCAGTTTGCTGATCAGGCATTCCCTCACCTGACTAGGTGGGTAACAACCTATGGATGGGTAGAAATCGGACAAGACGTCTATAGCCGTTCCTTTGTCCGAGCTTTAACTGAGGGAGGAATGATCTGGGAAGGAGAGGAAACATATACGAATTTGACTGATGCCTTGCAGAAGCTAGATGCAGCTGTGGGAGCATGGATGAAAGAGAATGGCTTTGACGAGGAAACTGCACAGCAATAAAATACAGGATGGTTAGGTTCTGCAAACATCAACTTTGGATGTCTGTATTCACCTGATTTGGCAGTTCAAATTGGAAGCTCTATCTTTGCGGTTTCGTCGCAGAAGGTGCTCAAACTGTTAAAAGAGTATAAGTCTCTCTCAGAAACGCCTTTTGGCGCTCTTTTTCGAATTCAAAGCCGTTTGAGCATCTTTTTCAAAAAAATTGCAAACGTAGAGTTGGAAGCCTTGAAGCTTGCATAGGATAGTAAAATCTGAATGATGTATTTCTCACCACTAGCGAGGTAACAAGAGATGAGTCATATTCCACCCATAGTAGAGGAAGATATTCGCCATTTCATTGGTGAGCAGAGTTTTCCGAAAGGTTTGCAGTATTTTCAGAATGGAGCCATCCTTCATCCAGTCCGGCAAGGCATGACACTGAAGGCCTACTGCTACGGTTCACTTCCTGAACCTTACCACGTTCAAGTGACCTGTGATGATGCTGGCATCGCTACTGCTCTCTGCTCCTGTCCTGTAGGTACACCCACCCACGGCAGGAGCGGGTGCAAACACGCTGCTGCACTGCTGTTGGCGTGGAGCAAGCAACCGGAAACATTCACTGAGATGGATGATCTGGATACGATCCTTGAGCGACGAGAGAAGGCCGAACTCATTCTCCTCATTAAGCAATTGCTGCATAAGCAGCCCGAAATGGAATGGGATCTCACGATGCCTCCACTCCCGCAGATGAAACGCAGCATGTCTATCGACATCGAAGCCTATCGCCGTCAGATAGATGTTGCTTTCGATCGTGCAGGCCATCAATGGAATGCAGTCTATGGGATCTCCTCTGATTTATACCATATTACGTGTATCGCTGATCAATTTGCTCAACAGAGAGATCATGCTAATGCGGTAGCTATCTATGAAGTGGTTGCACGAGAAATCCTGGGACGTTACTTGTCTTATCACGACGAAGATAGCGCACTTGGCACTGTTGTTCAAGATTGTGTCAAAAGTCTTGGTCATTATCTGGTCAGTGAACAAGAAGACCAAAGCATACGCCAACGGATTCTCAAGACGATCTTTGCCATTTATCGATTCAATGTTGATAAGGGCGGCTATGGCTTCACCAACGATATTCCACCCGAGCTGGTACAGCACACGACCTCTGAGGAAAAGCGTACCATTGCACAGTGGGTTCGAACTGCTCTCTCGGAAATTCAGGGAGCGGATCAGAGTGCGATATGGCATCGTGAGAAATACGGTGGATTGTTGTTGGCTTTAGAAGCCGAGACTTTAAGCGACGAAGAGTTTCTCTCTCTTGGTCGGCAGACCAATCGTGTTCATGAGGTTGTCAACCGACTTTTGGAACTGGGTCGAGTCGATGAAGCTATCCAAGATGTCCAGTCAGTCAGGGACAGGGATCTACTTAAGCTTGCCAATCTTTTTCTCCAGCATGGACAGGATAGGGCCATTTTACCAGTCATACACGAACGGTCTCAGCAGACACAATGGATTTCCGTTCCAGAGTGGCTCAAAGATTACTATCTGGCAAGAAACGATACCAATGCCGCATTGGCTGCTATTGAAGTGATGTTTCGCATACAATTCCGGCTCCAAGACTATCAACATATGCGCGAACTAGCTACCAAACTTGGGATCTGGGAAACAAAGCGGCAAGAATTGCTGACATTCCTGCAGACGACTAAGCATATCGCTACCTTAGTCGAAATTGCCCTTGATGACGGTGATGTGGAGCGAGCACTCGAGTTGCTCAAAGGTGCACCATCTTCTGACCAAGGCTGGATATACAATTATGACTTGGGATCTCACCTTGCCCTCAAAGCTGCTGAGCTGGCTGAAGAGACACAGCCTCATGCCTCTCTTGATCTCTATCAACAGCATGTCGAACGGCTTATCGCTGCACGAGGACGGGGGCGAGGAAACTATCAAGCAGCTTGCAGCTACCTCACAAAAATTTCGAGCACTCTACGAGAGACTTGGTGAAGTGGAGAAATGGATGGACTATATCTCCCAGCTCCGTAAACGCCATAGTAGACTGCACACCCTGAAGGCAGAACTGACCGCTGCAGGTTTATAATGATGGTCCTACGTATTCGCTGAGCGAAATAGCACGATTGGAGCAGCAAATTGAACTGGAGTGCGAGACCATGAGGTTAGCTATGACTGGTTTTCGTACTACTGCTTCTCATGATATCATCAACCGATAGTGGCTCAATTCGGAATGCTAGCCCTCTCCAAATTGTAACGATGGAGAAAAAGGCTCAGACATATATAGCGCATAACAGTTGATTTAGAGAAAGAAAGTGTTTTTTCTGGCAAACCGATCAAATCGCTGCCTCAGCGTATTATTAAGGCGATTTATATGCATTGATTCCAACTAATAGTACTATTGGGGGGTACAAGTTACGGAGGAGCGAGTATTAGGGGATAATCCAAGTAAAAGTAACCTCATTGGGTTATGCTGAAAGGATAGTCCCATGAATGATAGTAGCATAAGTGCTAGGAATTGTGCAAGTGGAGCAGTAGCGCAAATTGAAAACTTCCTGAAAACAGTCATACAAGGTCTGATAGGTCAAGAGAGCGTGACAGCAGAGACGGAACGATCCAACCCAGCAGGTCGCCCGGTGATATTGCCAAGTGAGAGCTTGTGGATGGCGGTGCTGATAGGCGTGTTGCGAGGATTTAAATCGATGCGAGCCGTCTGGCGGGAGCTTGTAAGGCAAGGGTACGCCGTAGGAGATCAAGCAATCTACAAGCGGCTGGAGGAAGAGGGATGGCAGCCATTGGCGCGGTTATTTGAGCGGGTAAGTCAGGTTTTAGCACAATGGTTGCAGCCAGCCCTACAAGCATATTACCAGCAACACGCGATGCTGGCCACGTTTGCCAGCGATGTGATGGCAATAGATGAAATGCATCTAGATCAGGTGAAGATGCGTTTACCCATTTTGAGACATTTTACCAAGGGAGATCTGGAATTGTTGCGATGGCCGTGCTGGTAGCAGTTTTTAACGTGAGATTGCAGCAATGGCATAAGATCGAATATATGGAAAAACCCACGGGTTGCGCAACGCCATGAACTCATCCAGGTGAAACGGCTCTAGATAGTTTTTCATGGTTGTTATAGCTTTTGCTCTGGAAGGGATTTTTCACCACATTGATACTCGGCAAGCGATGAAACCGAGATGGCTTGTAAAGCTTTTTGACACAGCACGGCTTCGTGTTGCGCAACTCGTGAGTTTTCATGCTGATTGTACCTTTTCGGGCCTTTGAGCACAAATACCCTGATTGGTAATGCGGGCAACCAGTGGGCTACGCACCTGGGTAGCCAAAGGAGATGTCGCTACATTGGCGAGAGTTAGCACGGCAACCAGACCGTCTGTGACGTAAGGATCGCCCTCTCCGTTGAGACCATGGGTCTGTTTGCCGAAACCAGGGCGGCTTATGTCCTTGACAACATAGCCAGTCTGAGCCAATTCAGAGACGACAAGGGATCGTTCGGCGTCTACATCGGGGGAGATGTGGTGAGTGGGCAGGTGATTTGTTTTGGCAAGCTCGACCTTAGTGTCTTTCGTCACACTGCCAATCCAGATAGGACGACCGTCACTCCCATTGCGGCCAGTGTTCCAGAGACGAATATGGTCGCGCTGGCGAACATTCCTGCCTGGCCGCTCGAAAGCCATGTCTTCCTTGCGACCGTAGAGGTAGAGATTGCTCACCGGGGCCGTCGAATATTTTCGACCGAGAACAGTATCGAGGCTAATGCGCACAGCGGTGACGAAGCGGATCTCGTCAGCACGATACCAACCAGCAGCGGCGAAAGCGGTGCCGATTTGCCCATCAGTAGCCAAGAACTCGATGTTGATTGGGTCACCTGGATGGCCAGAACGGTTGAAGGTCGTCAAAGGATTATCGGTGGCAGAGATAGTTGCCGAGACAAGTCGGCCCTGTTTTGATGCGTGTTGCAGCTTGAACCAAATTGAGAGAATGTAGTCCAGTGCCCCAGACAAGAACAGCACAACGATACCGAGAAAAAGCAGAGTCATCGTGCCTCTCTGCTTCTTTGCTTTCTTCGTGATTTCCATGATCGTCCTCCTTATTGCAACCCACATTCCGCAGTGATTTTTGGAAATTGGCCTCTGAAGCCAGTTTATATTGCAGAGATAGTCATAACTTCAGCCTTGTACAGCTGCTTCGGAAGCTATTGTAGACTAAAACTGCGGAATGTAGATTTTGGCTCTTTTGTTTTTTATCCAGTGCTCACACTCTCCCTGCCCTAATACTGCTCATCTCCCGCTCTTTGCATATGAGGCTTTGGTTGTCGCAAACGATCCGCCAGAGCCGTATAGCGTCGCCGATCCATAATACGATTGAGCGCGACCCCAATGGCTTTGGTTGGTCCCACCAGAATAGCCAGCTGCTTGGCACGCGTTAGTCCAGTATACAAGAGATTTCGGCTTAATAGCATGTAATGTTGCATAAACAGCGGAAAAATCACCACAGGATACTCGCTGCCCTGGCTTTTGTGGACTGTCACGGCCCATGCCAAGGCGAGTTCTCCCAAGTCAGCATAATCGTACCGTACCTCACGCTCAGCAAACTGCACCACCACCTCCTGCTCTTCGAGATCAATCTTGAGAATGGTCCCCAGATCCCCATTGAAGACCTCACGCTGGTAATCATTCACATGTTGGATCACGCGATCCCCTACCCCGGAGCGTTCGAGCCTCCACGTGAAAGCTCTCCCTTCCCCGGCAGTGGTGGATTGAGAATCTGCTGGAGCATAGTATTGAGCTGACGTGTCCCAATCTCGCCTCTCGTCGCAGGACAGAGTACCTGCACCTGCTGTCTGGGATCAATACCATGCTTGGGTAAGAACTCCTGCACCAAATGACCAATCCCTTCCGCTCCCACTGCTGGCTCTGGAGCTTCCAGCCAAAGGCAATCGGACTCCGCAAACTTCGTCGTTGGCGTGAGGGTTGGGAACTGACCCTGATTGATCCGGTGCGCATTAGTCACAATATGGCTCTGCGCTGCCTGACGAAATACTTCCGTCAAACGGACAACAGAGACCTGACCAGATACGATGAGATCACGCAACACCATCCCAGGTCCAACACTGGGCAATTGATCGATATCACCAACAATCAGCACTTGTGCCTGACGGGGTATGGCTTTGACAAACGAGTGCGCCAAAAAGAGATCAAGCATCGAGGCTTCATCGACAACGATGGCCTGTGCAGACAGTGGGTTCTCCTCATTGTGACGGAACTGCATCGTTTTCGGATCGAAGGCGAGCAAACGGTGCATGGTTTTGGCCTCCCGCCCCGTCATCTCCGCGAGACGTTGCGCTGCCCGTCCGGTTGGTGCTGCCAGCAGAAGCGATTTCCCCATCGCATGCCACAGGGAGACAATCGTGTGGGTGGTGAACGTCTTCCCGCACCCAGGTCCCCCAGTCAGGACCAGCAGACGTGAAGAGGCAGCCAGTTCCACTGCCCGGCGTTGTTCTGCGGACAGGGTAATCCCCTTTTTCTGGGTATAGCCGTCAATCCAGCGTTGCACCCGTGGCAGATCGACAGTGACAGGCGTTCTGGCAAAGGCAGACAGACGCGTGGCAAGAGATTGCTCCGTGTAGTAAAACGCCGGAGCATAACAGACGTGCTGGTCCGCGAGATCCCCAAATCCAGGCTCAATGATGAGGTCCTTTGTTTCAGCCATATGGTTCGAGCAGCGAAATAATCCGTGTCGGGTCCACAGGAAACTCAGGAAGAGCCAATTGCTCTGTCACCTGTTCCAGGAGTTCCGGCTTGGGCAGAAAACAGTGACCGTCTTCACTCGACTGGCTGAGGACATGCAAAATTCCTGCCTGATAGCGAGCATCGGCATCGGGTGCAATGCCCAGGTTGCGAGCAATGGTATCGGCAGTGATGAAGCCTATCCCATAGATATCGGCGGCCAACTGGTAAGGATTGCGTGAAACAACGGCGATCGCTTCATTCCCGTATTGCTTGAAAATCTTGATGGCGTAGGTGGTTGAGACGCCGTGACTCTGCAAGAAGAGCATAACCTCTTTGATCGCCTTTTGTGCAGCCCAAGCCGATTGGATCATGGTAATCCGTTTGTGGGCAATACCAGCAACCTCAATGAGCCGTTCGGTGTGGTGTTCGATGACGTCGAGAGTGTCCAAACCAAAATGGGCGACGATCCGTTTGGCTGTCTGTGGTCCAATGCCTTTGATGAGTCCGCTGCCAAGATACTTTTCAAGACCCGTTAATGTAGCCGGTTTTGTTTCTTGCGCATGAGTAACCTGAAATTGCTGTCCATACTTAGGATGTTCCCGCCAGAAGCCTGTGAGACGCAGTGTCTGTCCTGCCGTTATCGAAGGAAAGTTGCCCACAATGGTAGCGAGATCACTTGCTCCGGCGACCTTGAGTCGCACCACAGTATAGCCCGAATCTTCGGCGTGGTAGGTGACTCTCTCAACGATGCCCTGAAGGTGCTCAGTTGGTGGACGAGCATCCCGCTGCAGAGGAGCCTCTGATGGTGATGACACAGACTTCTCCACTCGTGCTCGTGTTGTCTGAGTACCTGTATGATCAGGCTCTCTGGAGAAAGTATACGGCATGCGTCAAACCCACTTGACAGTTTTGTGCTCGGACAAGGTCCACACTGTCAAGCAAAATCGCCCCTTTTTGACGCTTGCCGAGAGATATCAGCTATTTCTTTGTACGGTTTGGTTTTCGACGGCTTTGTGCTGGCTTGCGCTTCGCCTTACCAGATTGAGTCTTCCTGCTGCTTGTACTGCCTTGTTGGGATGTCTCAGGCATTCCGAGCATCCCGAATATTCCAGGAAGAGGCTTGCCAGTTCCAGTTGCTAGTTCAGCGTTATAGGTGGCTACCCAGGCGTCTAATCCCTCCTGAGTAGACATGTCGAAGCCTCGTTCCATGCCTGACATGATCAACGACTTCGCCATGCCGAAGTTCTCAGGATTGTCCAATTCTCTTTGCATCCGGCGAACGGTCCCTTTCTGATTGAGGAAGTGCAAACAGGCAGTTGCATTCTCCAAATGAAACTCGCGTTGCAGGAAAGTCCAGAAGAGCTGCAACTCGCAAATGGCCTCACGGGCTTGGTCAGGTGTTGCGGATACTTTACGAGGAATGAGGTTGAGCAGGATGGTGTTCAAATCTGTTTCAGACATCTGCGCTGGAGAGACACTCTCATACCCTATTGCAAGATCCATCATGGTGTCGGCCCATCCAAGTTCGACGCCCCCACGGGATGCGCAACGAGGGTACTGTATTGAGCCAATCGGCTCAGCAGGCTGCTTCATTACGATCATCGGTCTGCTGGCAACTTCTTGGATATGGTTCCAAGACAAAAAGTGGCACATCGCTAGAAGCAGGCCCAGAGCTAGTTCGCAAAAGAGAACGTCTCGTTACGCATCCCATGGGATCTGGCATACTTTTGGTGAAGCGGTTCTTACAGAGCTATGAAGCAAGGTAGGAAGCCAATCGCTGGACGGCTTATGCGTCACTGGAGTGGACAGAACCGCTGTCAAACCACACTACCAACCACTTTGTCTCAGATCGGACTCACGATCGTGCAATCGTGCTTCCTCTTCATACATTTGCGCGAGCTTCTTTAGCATAGTTGCAGTGCGAGACCACTGAATTGGTATCGCTTGAGCTTGAGAGTGATATTCCCCTGCAAGCCGTCGTTCTTGATCACCTCCGTCCAATACGCCTCTCCAGGTTACTCCTCGTGTGTTATATACCCCCAAAATCATCCCTTGCTCAATATCCTCGCTGCGGATTCTTGAGCAGATCACGTATGGCTTCAGCAGGCCATATATCGTCGCTACCTCGTGGCGCGTGGCTCAGTAGCCGTCCAATAGCAAGGTCACCCGCTGTTTCCCGCTTCCGCTCAGCGAGGGTTTGTCTGACTTCTTCGATCCATGCCTTAAGTTTTATCGGATCGAATTGACTTGCCTGCATCGTGCATGCCTGGCACCACATTTGCCTCATGGAGCAGCCGACAAGCCATCGTCGCCTGATTTCTTTGTTGCTCACTCAGTTCGAGAGGGAGTTTCATCAGATGCTCGGTACACCATTGAGACAAGCTCTACAAAAAGCTGTGGCTCAGTTGCCAGTTGCTGGTAAGGTATCTTGAGTAGATGAAGTTCATGGCTTAGAATTGGCATTAGCTTCCACTCAACCACCGCCAGACGGGTTTCGTCTGTCTCGGCATTCTGTTCAAGGTATGTTAACAGTTGTGGTATTTCGTAAAAAAGAGCTTGGTTTGGTGGGGTAGGAAGAGGTACGGCTAGAGCCGTCTCCAGAAGCTTCAAAACGAATTTGGTGTTGGGCCGCACTGTTTCCAGGTGATGCGCCACAAGCTCCAACGCATCCCATGCCCGCCCGTAGGCCAGTAGCCGCTCAGCCGCACGTAGGCAATCGGCTGGCTCCCTGACTAAAGGGTAAACCCGTGTCCAGTACAGGCTAACAGTCTCTGCATCCCCTTGTTCGAGGCGATCCCAGGTTTCTACCTGCCACGCGAGATTGAGGAAGAAATTCGCACGGTGAGCAGGGGTTTGGAGAGGGCCGCTCACCGCTAACTGCTGGTCTACCCATTCCCAGCCTTTGGCGAGAAAGCGTTCTCCTACATATGCTTCGGCAACGTCTCGGCGTTTGTTGTCCGACGAGTCAAGCGCTTGGAGGATAGAAGCTTCCTCTGACTCTGCAAGCCCGCTCTTGCCCAGTACGAAACCAAGCACAGCTGCATTCTCGGCTGCCTCTCCCAATGCCCAAAGCCCAGACAGCCCTTTCGTCTCATAGACACGCTGGGCTGCTGCAACCTGCGCTTGGTATGCCGCTTCGTTTTGCCTCTCTATGTCTGGGGCAGTAGTAAGGTGGGGCGCGTCCAATAGATGCGGGACACCAGTAAACAGCGGCGCTGCCTGTCGAACCACATCTTCCGGCTGGAAGCGATCATGTATCCCTCTCAGGCGTTCAAGATCTTCTTTCGGCATCGCCCAGGGGGCCTGTGCGAACCGGCGATGGTTAGCAATCTGTTTACGAAGATTTCCGCAAAACTTTTCCCGATCGTGCATCTCGAACACAGAAGGGTCAAGCGATTCCAAGTACCGATACACTTTCTCTGGTAAATCAGGCGGAAGGTTTTCAATGCGCTCTTCTATCTTACAGATGTGTTCCATATCCATGGCAGCGTCTTCCAAAAGCCTCGTCAGCAGTTCATCCGCCATCCGCCATAGCTCAGCATAGGTAAATGACGTATCCCTTTCTGGCTGCCAATCACGCCAGCGTGGTGCGTTGTTGGGATCGACTGTATCATAGGGGTGGGGCAGCAATGCCAGCATGAGCAACCACGAGGAAGCTGGTTCATGCTTTCGGAGGAGGTTGAGCACGCGTAAACGGTCCTCGAAGGTGGCCGATGTTTGCGGACACCAGGGAACAAAGATGCCTCGCAGGCTACTGCCAGGCCGATTGGCCAAGCGCCCGCATGGAAGCTCTAACCGCACGAGCCGGGCCAAGTATAAAGCCGCGCTACTTATGTAGCTTTCCGACCAAGCGAGCCGCTCCAGTGCCCAGAGGAGATGAACGTGGGGAGAATGCGCTGAGAACCAGTTGCTCGATTGGCCGGTAAAAAGCTGTCTGATTACCGGAGCTAGCCCTTTCGTGGCTAACTCTAGCGCATCCAGGAACGTTTCTGGAGCGGCTTCGGCCAATGAGGGCAGGACATCAGCGATTGAAGGCCAAGTCTCGCCGGATTGATCGCTATTTGCTTGCAGTAGCAGTTGCCTGACGATTGCGTCCGCCAAGCGGTCGCTGCCACTGCCTCCAGCCATGTCGGGAACCGGCTGAGTCGCCATTATTGCTAACATATCAGCCAGCCCTTCACGCAAAAAGCGTGAATGCGGCCGCGAGGCGTTTTTGACGCCAGCTAGCCAGCGCTCTTCAACGGGTAACTTGAGTGCCGGGTCTAACGCTGCCAGGACGGTGACAGCAGTAAGACGAAACCTCTCCCAATCTTTCTGCGTCAGGAAGCGGGCCAGAAGCTGCCAGGCATCTTCTCTGGACGTAGGAGCCAGACGGTACCAGATCTTCTTACCGGAGGATCGGAGATCTGGGCATAGCCGATCAGATCCGCTTCGACATCTTCATAGGAGCGTCCGGCAAGTGCTGCGATTGCAGCCTTATCGCCCTCAAGGTGCGCATCCCAGCTTCCAGCCAACAGAGCTGGCAGCAGTGCACGTGCCTGTCCTCGTTCAGCCCAGGCAGGTTGTTGCAAGGCCGGGCTCACCGCCAGCCGTCGACGTAACGCGACGAGACTGCGATGCGCAAGCGCCGCTAGATCTGCTGCTTCCTGACTCACACCCATCTCCGACAATTCGGCTTCTACTGGTCGACGAGCGAGCTGCGGTAAAACAACCATGCCGCAGGTTTCAGCTATTTCAGGCCCTACGGGCACCAGCACATGGTGCCCTCTGCGTGTGGCCGATGCAGCCTCAATAGGTGTAAACATAGGGATTAAAATGAGCGGTTGAGGTGTAAGAATGATCTGCGACCAGGCATCGGCACCGCTCACAATCAAGGCGCGAGCAAACGGGCAGAGCGTTCCGCCTCAGGTAAAAGATCAAAGACAGCTGCGATGAACGTTGCTGCTTCTTCCTGCGTGTCAGCCCGAATTGTCAGGGTGTTCGGTGGGCCCTGAAGCTGCTGTGTAAGTTGCTGTGTAGCGGCATCGCGCCCGGCAAGCAGCAGCTTTGATGAGAGCAGAGGTTTCGTTGCATTCCGCCAATCATGCCAGAATGATCCTAGATCGCGGATGTTTCCTGGATCCTTGCCGATAAGCCGCGATATCCAAGCATGTACGCCTGGGGCACCGATAAGCCAGACTTCGAGATCCTCTGCGTCCAGAACCAGGATATGGTGCCATACTCCCGCCTTACGTTTTTCATCTGCCCATTTCGTTTTCCCTGGCCATCGGCGGGGTGTCACAAAGACAAATGTCGCGTCTGAGGGGCGAATGTGAAGTGGGTTATCGGTTCGTTTCTTGTAATCGTCATCTGCCTTTCCCTTTGGTTTGGCATTCACTCCCATTTCCCAGACGGATAAACCAGTTGGGACAAAGTCATTGCCATGTTCCGTCTCAAGAATGCCATCATAGCCAGCATCTCGCGTTCCTTCTTTAGATGACATAGTAAAGAAGACGATATCCGCGATGGTGGCGCGAATCAAGCGATGTACGAGTTCAGGCAGGAGTCCGAAAGCATCGTAGCGGCCTGCCCATTGCGCCAAATCATACGCACTCGCATGAATTGGCAGGATATTCTTCCTTGATTGCGGATTGATCTTGCTCAGCTGGATCGACAACTGTTGCCATTGTGTATCTTTTAACACTTGTGCTTCACGCAGAAAGGCTTGTGCTGGAGCACTGGCACTGATGGTATCTTCGATCTCACTGGGCAATTTGCCTGCTAACGCGAGTAATGTATCGGCAGGAACTCCAAGAATGGAACACAATAGGGCGATTGTGTCGGCTGCCGGAGACGAAACCCTGTTATGCTCTAGCTTCGAGATGTAAGAATAATTGAGCTAAGCCTTTTTCGGCTAGGGCTCGTTGCGTCAAGCCTGCACTATGGCGATACTGGCACAGGAGATCGCCAAATGAAGAAGACATATTTCTGCCCTCATTTCTAAAAAATTTTCTTCAGGATACCACAAGTTGATAAAATATTCAACAAGTTGATTTTAAAATCAACAGACTAGCACAGGAGATGGCCCGGAGTGATCTGTAACCGCTCCGTGCCATATGATTTGTGTCTCAGCGTCTCCTCGTACATTTTTAATTGCAAAATGACCTTGCGGTAGCAAACAGAAAAAAACGACGAACTTCAATTAATTTTATTGACTGTTCTGTTTTAACTCCTGTTCCCATCAAAAAGCATACAAACCGTATATATCTTGCAATAGGTAAGAATGCAGCAAAAATGTGGTGTTATAACGGTCATTAAGACTAAACACAAGCAGATTTAACCTAAGATCGACGTTTTTTTCGCAAATACTACTGGAAGGTCACATACAGGAAACCTGCTCATTCCCCTGCACTTATACAACGTCTCTCTAACCCTTTATCCAGGTATCATCTCAATCCGGTGGGGTAGCGGAGAATACGCAGGCGTAGGTTAGCCGACGTTAGCTTGCGGCACATAAAAGAAAGCCGACGAGAGCACGATGGGTGATGATCCTTACCTAGTAGCAGCTATAGCCTAATTCTATAGTTGATGTTATAGTATGCTTGCGCTACGGCACAGAGCGTCGTTGATATCTATGTAAGCGAAGGAAGTGTCAGGGGGAAAGGATAGAGTTGAATGGCACAGAAGGATTATTTCTCATCGGTTTCTGATAATGAATTGGTTGCAACGCAGCAGACCCTTTACGACTTCATTCAGGAATATGGCACTCCTGGGGTGATGCCAACCTCTACTGAATTACGACAAGCTGGTCGCAGGGATCTTGATCAGGCGATTAACCAATTGGGAGGATACGACCAGATCGCAAAACAATGGGGCCTTACTCTAAAGTACATGCGGAAACCAAGCAATTACTGGAAGGATTTTAGTAACGTTGAGAAAGAGCTTCTAGCCTTCATCGCAGAATATGGCACTCCTAGCGTGATGCCGATCAAGGCAGAATTGCTCAAAGCAGGGCGTGGTGATCTTGCTAAGGCTATTATCAAGACGCATGGGGGCATAGAAGCGGTTGCTGAGCGGTTAGGATTGCAACTTCCATCCCATAAACGTAAAAAGCGCGGATACTGGGAAGATTTCGCTAATGTTACATCCGAACTGCAGAATTTTATTGCTGAACATGGTGTGTCAGGTGTAATGCCGACGCAGAACGACTTGACACGGGTCGGCCTAAGTAGTCTTGCTAACGCAATCGACTACCATGGAGGGATCTATGCCGTTGCCCAGCGGTTAGGATTATGTCTCTCCCATACACAACATCCCAACGGCTATTGGGACGATTTTGTGAACGTTGAACGTGAGCTTTTAGCCTTTGTCAGCGAGCATGGCACTCCTGGGGTGATGCCATCCCGAGGTGATTTGCGTCAAGCGGGCCTTCATGATCTTAATGGAGCTTTAGAGAAGCATGGGGGCACGCCAGCAGTCGCCAAGCGCCTTAACCTCAAACCGAAGATCAAACCAATGGGGCATTGGGATGACTTTACGAATGTCGAAAAAGCCCTCTCTGCTTATATAGCAGAGCATGGAATTCCAGGCGTGATGCCAACCCACTCTGAACTACAAAGAGCTGGACAAAGTAGCTTGTCCATTGTTATTACCAAGAAGCATGGAGGGGTTGCTCACGTTGCTGAGCGATTGGGACTTCAGCTTCCGTCTACAGCAAAGCCTTCTAGCTATTGGGATGATATTGCACATATTGAACTTGCCATTCGTGAGTTTAACGAAGCGCGTAGAATGCCCGGTGTGATGCCAACGGGTAGCGAACTGAAAAAGGCAGGGAGGACGGATCTTGCCAGTGCCATTACTAATCACGGAGGCTTTCCAGCTTTAGCAGAACAATTCGGTTTACTTTACACTTATACAGCGAAGCCGGACCGTTATTGGGAAGATTTCGCCAATGTGCAACAGGAGATCTTAGACTTCAACAAGGCTCAGGGGATATCGGGCAGAATGCCGACAACAATTGAGCTACGCGATGCAGGTAGACATAGTCTCGCAGTAGCTATCAATGCTCATGGAGGATTTCCTGTGGTGGCAAAGCGCTTTGGGCTCGTTACTAAGACAAAGCCAAATGGATACTGGGACGATTTTGCCAACTTAGAGCAGGAACTCCTCACTTTTATTCAGGAGCATGGGAAACAGGGAGTCATGCCGACCAACCAGGAATTTTACGCGGCCAAACGATCAGATCTTTCATTTGCAATTCATAAACATGGAGGGGCGACGACAGTGAGAGAGCGTTTAGGGTTGCGCACTCCACCTAAACGTCCAGGGCCTTGGGATGATTTCTCTCGCGTTGAGCAAGAATTGTACACATTTATAGACACTCAGGGGACAGCTGGAGTTATGCCAACACGGGAGCAGTTAAAACAGGCAGAAAGAAGTGATCTGATTGCCGCGATTGATACACATGGTGGCAGTTTTATCGTAGCTCAGCGACTCCGACTCCAGCTCACTTCGGGGAATAAGCCAAATGGATACTGGGATGACTTCTCACGTGTAGAAGAGGCTATTAGACGCTTCCTCGCCACCTCACACAATCCTAAAAAAATGCCAACACTAGCACAATTAAAACAATCAGGGCAAGGCGACCTTGTAAGTGCAATTGCGAAGCACGGAGGCATTGGGGTTGTTGCCCAACGTCTAGGTTTACAATTAAGCTCTTCTAGCCGTCCCGATGGATATTGGAGTGACTTTTCGCATGTTCGAGCAGAACTCCGATCTTTTATTGAAGAACAAGGGAATATCGGGATTATGCCCACTACTGCACAATTAGAAGATGCAGGATACGGAAATCTCCTTCACGGGATCATCAAACACGGAGGATTGGTAGTTGTTGCCCAACGTTTAGGATTAAAAAATTCCTCAACTGTAAAGCCGAACGGATATTGGAATGACTTTACCCATATTGAGCAAGAGCTTCGTCAGTATATACACGAACAGGGAACCAATGGAGTCATGCCGACTCAGAGTGAACTTAATCAAGCTCACCGCCAGGATCTGATAAATGCTATTAGACGATTTCATGGAGGCTTCACAGTCGTCGCACAGCGATTAGGATTGCAACAGCGTGTATCTAGCAAGCAGCCAGGTTATTGGACGGACTTTGCGAACGTGGAGCGTGAGTTGAAATTGTGGATCGCTACATATGGTTCTCCGGGAACGATGCCTGCTCTACAAGTATTGCGCATGAACGGGCAAACATCCTTGGCAAGTGCTATAGCACAACACGGAGGATTTCCAGCTGTCGCACAGCGATTAGGATTAATCTATACATACACGGCGAAGCCTGCTGGCTATTGGGACGATTTCAGCCATATTGAACAAGCAGTGAATGCTTTCATCGAAGAATACGGGACACATGGAGTTATGCCGACACGAGGCGAACTGCGAGATGCAGGATGGCATGATCTTGAAATCGCACTAGGAAAACATGGAGGGAGTGTAGCTGTTGCAGAGCGGATGGGACTCCAATTGTCTTATACAAAAAGGGCGATGGGATACTGGAAAGATTTCGCTAATGTTGAGCGAGAGCTTCTAGATTTTATTAACGCCGATGGAACTGCTGGACTGATGCCGTCACGAGATGAGCTTCACGCTGTAGACTTTCCGGACTCTCTGATGCTGTCATAAAACATGGCGGATTTGCTGCCATTGCGGCTCGTCTAGGATTAACCTATGTCGCGACTAAGCCAAATGGTTATTGGGACGACTTTGCTAATGTGGAGCGCGAGCTATTGGCTTTCATCCACTCTTCAGGAAAAGATGGGACTATGCCAACAGTTGAAGAACTTCGTAAGGCAAAACAGTCTAGCCTGGCTATGGGAGTAAACAGACACGGGAGGATTTCCAGCTGTCGCCCGTCGTCTTGGTCTGAACTATAATGGTCCTGAGCTTATCACCCCTGAAACAGCTACCCGTGTTGAGCGCTTGGCTCGTTCTATTCAACCACTAGCCGAGTCCAATCTCCTGAGTGGAGCACAAGTCATGATTATTCAGCGGCGTGCAGGCATGCTTGACTATCGTAATTCACGCATTACGCGGCTCAACGCCAGTCTCACCCATGGAAAACATGAGGCTATTGAACTAGCTTTAACGCAACTGAGAAAAGCTCCAGAAGAAGAAACGGTAGACTCCTTAGAGGATGAAGAGACGCTTCAGCAGGATCTGGCAGAGGCGGAACTGGAGTTCGTGGTAGGAAGTGACCTGCCAATCGAGGAAGAGAGTCCACTTTCACCTGCTGACTCAACTGATACCGTACCCGACCTTCACCAAGAACAAGTTGCTATTCGGGGGCTTTCGGCCCTTGGTGCTATCCGGCTTCCACTCTACGAGGTGTTGGGCTTTTTTCCTCCAAAATTCTCTGGGAAGCCTTTTACAAGCGGCTCTATATCTGGTATGGAATCGCTGCCCAGTACACAAACGGTGACCACCGATGACGTGCAGGCCGCCATTTTGAGTGCGTATGCAGGGCAGATGGACAACGAGTTTGTAGTCCAGGCTGCAGCAAAGTTCACTCAGGAGGTCGAACAAGCAGTCAACTTTGCTACGAGGCTTGCCCAATATGGGTGGACAGGACCGCATTTGCGCTTGCATCAGGCGGATGCGGCTCGTCGGATGGCAGACATTTTGATAAAAAAGGGCACTCAGCATTTCTTCTCGATGCTGATGACCCTGGAATGGGGAAATCTGCTTCATTTCTTGCGGCAGTCGCGGCTTCAGGGATTTGCCGCATCATCCTACTTGCTCCCAAAACAGTGGCAGATGATACATGGGCTGATGCCCGTGGTGAGATTCTTGTGAAATGTCTTAGTCATGCCTCCATTGTGAGAGGGCTTCGAGAGACACTGGATGTCACCTCTTCATCTTCTAGAACATCTCCAGCTTTCTTCGTCCTTCACTATGAAGAGTTACTCAACAACGAAATGATAGATCGCCTTGTTAAGGAGGGCTTCGAATGCCTTTGTATTGACGAAGTGCATTTTGTAAAGCAACGTGGGGGCCAGAAAGAGACCTATCGGCGAGAAGCGCTGGAAAAGATACGGAGCGGCGGCTCAAAGTGCTATTGGCCTCACGGGCACGCCTCTTGTCAATGAACTGGCCGAACCCCTGTCTCTCTTGCAGCTACTGAGTAATAACGATCCCCAGTTTCATTACACACGGCTCAACAATCGCCGCATGAGCGACATCGCTGACGTGTTTGAAGCGGTGCTGCCACATATTGTACGACGTCGTAAAAAAGATGTCTTGTTCCACTTGCCTCTCTGTGATGTGCGGCCAGTCGAGATCTCATTGCAAGATGATCTCCTAGAACAGACGCGTACCATTGGGATGTGGCCAAGGGCGCAAGCGAATAATGCACTAGCTGAACTGCGGAAGATAGCGCTGGAGGCCAAACTTCCGTTTATTCGCAAACGTGCGAGGTCAGCCAAGAAACTGCTCGTCCTAACTTACCTACGAGATGAGGTGGCAGAGGCCATATATGCCGACCTGTACGATTTCTTTCCAGGGCAGGTTGGCCAGATCAACGGCACTATTCCGAAAAGAGCAACGGAAAGAGATTCTTGACGCTTTTCGTGCTTCAGATGGGTTACGTATACTGGTAGGAACGATTGGAACCATTGGAGTGGGATTAACCCTGTTTGATCCAGCCCAAGAGCAGACAGCTCATGAAATTATTGTTGCCGATCTTCCCTATACAGCGGCTGAGTTTGACCAGGGAATCTCCCGCCTGCACCGTGAGGGACAAAAACACCGTGTCGTTGTAGATGTCCTGCTCACAGCAACAAACGCGCTTTTGCATGATGGATCGCCGCTGCGTACAATTGACCAACGGATCTGGGATCTTATCCTCGGCAAACGTGAACTCTCTGATGTTGCCATTGATGGTATGTACTCAGCAATCGACGCAGCAAAGAAGGTGCGCAAGGCATTGCATCGCTGGCTCAAACAGATCAGAGAAACTGGCGTTGAGCCATTAGTCGCGAAGCCTCGATCTGCGGAACTGAGTGCTGCTCAAAAGTGGCGCGGGGAGATTGCCCGTCTTCGGGGGATGAGCGCAGCCAAAGCTGATGAACTCTTTGCTCGCGCTGAGTATACGAGCGCATTTCTCGACCACTTGCGCACCTCTTCAGCTTCCCAACTGGCATATCAATGGCTTCGAGTCAAGCTTGAGTACCTGCTACGTCCAGACCTTCATATTGTTGATATGGGCTGTGGTCTCAATCCGTTCGCCGAACTTCCCTGCCATGTGACAGGTCTGGATCGGCATGGACTGCCTGATCAGATCAAAGGAAAAATGGAGAATCCGCCGTTGCCTGATGCCTCGGCTGACGTTCTAATTTATAGCCTCTCTCTGTATGGAACAGCTGACGACTTGCGAGCCTACTTTACTCATGCGAGACGCATTCTACGAGGAGGCGGACACCTGTTTATTGTCGAGCCAGAATCAACATTTACGTCCGAAGGGATAATACGCTTCGTAAATGATCTCCAGCAGTTTGGCTTCGAGCGGGTAGGAAGCATAAGAGATATACGCAGCGAAGACGGCATAGTACTCAAAGGAATGCATTTTACCTTAACAGGAGATGTGGGAGTACCTGAAGAAACTGCTTTCGAGCGGAAGTAAACCCAGCTTATCCATTGACTAGCTTCCGATAACGTTCCAGCTAAGGAATTTCGACCTGTGAAATTGCCAGCCCAAAAATTCATGCAGCAGATTTTTGAGTAGCAGCATCAAACTGGAAGCGAATGTGATGATCGAGCAACCAATTCCTGTCTTCTCCATTGTGACGCAGAGCGGTCAAAGTGGCTAAACTTGTTGAACCTTGCGCACTCCAACTCATGCCATTATGCTTTTGTCGATCGGAAACCAAAAATTCCAGTTGTGCAAATGGATCTGTGTTAGTTTCTTCGGTGCAGGAGACCTTGGCTGTAGGTCTTCACCGTAACTGGAGACTTGTGGCAAATCATTTTTCCGCATCCTCTTCTTTTTCTGCTCCATCATCCGGTAGTACTTCCATCAGATCGAAGACTGGTACTTCTAAGGCATCGGCTAGTCTGATCAGAGTATCAGTATTAATTGTTCGATAAGGATTCTGGTAGATAGATCGGATCGTGTTGAGCGACATGAAAGCCAGATGGGACAGCTTTCCCATGCTAATCCCTTTTGCTTGTGCTACTTCTTTAACCTTCAGTCTAATCCGCGTCATGATTCCGCCTTTCCCTCCAATTGTAACAAGAATGGGCTAAATTAGACTCCCCAAAAGTTTTCAGTGCAAAAAATTACGTCAAAAATTTGACACCAAAGAAATTGCATGCTACTCTAGTAGTATTGCCACTCCCAACCTATTTGTGAACGGCACGAAGTGACTCCTTGAGAGTTGCTACCTCCTTGAATGGAAGACGGATCGAGCGATAGAAAGGAGCCTCGTGTGAGTGAGATAGCACGATTGAAGCAGCAGATCGAACTGGAAACATCGGCGATGAGGTTAGCAATGACCGGATTTCGGACTAGTGCAAGCCACGAGATCATTAATCACCAGATGGATCGACTAGGGCAGCACTATGAGCAGCTAGAGGGACTCATTGGAGAACAAGCAGCGATAGAAACAGTCATTGCAGCACTAGAAAGGATCTGAGTTCTCAGCGTCGCCGAAAAACATGCCAAGGACTCCATCGGCTTCATCTGCTACCTCTGTCACCGCAGTGAACTGGATCGCATCTGGCTGCTGCGGGTCCGTCTGCATCATCTGACCGTTGGAGAACGACGTGGCTTCTGGAGCAGACGGAAACGTTACCGCCTGTATTCGTACACTCTGGATCGTTTCATTGAGCCCGGCAATGATGCGACGATATTCGGCAAGCATCGTGGGAACGACTCCGTGATGGAGGGCAAAACTGATCAGGCCATCAATATCTGCACGCAGCAATTCTGCCAAGCGTTCTCCTTGGTAGAGACCGTAGAGGCCATCCAAACCCGGAGCACCAAGGGCCGTATCAACATGGACTCCCCGCTCGTACTGCTTTCTCACAGTATCACCCATGTCTGAGCCACGTTGGGCAACGACCGCCTCCGTCTGCCTGACATCGATAGCACGGAGGCGGTTATGCTTCAAGACCAGCGCTTCATTCTTCTTCTTGCGCGGAGGCAGGTTGGAACGCCCGGTGAGAGGCTCCTCTTCCTCTCCTGCTTCTTGCCACTGATTGGCTGGTGTTTCTTGTGAGCTTTGGGAGATGCCTGTCTGAGCAGACACCTCATTCCCCGTGGATATCTCTTCTGGAAACTTTTCCATCACCATCCCCTTAATACGAGCTGCGCAGGATGCTGCGTCTGCGCTTGGAGAGATTCAAGAGCCAGTAAATACCAGCGACATTGGCGATCCGAGCTACCTCAGGGGCTAGGACCTTGGTCAGGTTCTTGGGGCGATGCCTCGTCTGCTCCTTGATCTGTTCGGTCAGGTCGATAGCTCCGCCTCCAGTAAAAGCGAAGACACTATCGATATTTGGGTGATTGGCCATCATGGTCCGGATTAACTGTCCTCCCTCCTTATCCTTGTACGCCTTGATCAACTGTCGGCCCCGCTCAATGTCCGCTGGATAATCTAAGGGCATGCCGCCGATTTTGACCTCGCCCGTTCTCATCATGTCGAGGGCTTGAGCGTAAGAAGGAGGATCCATCATGGGGAAGTTGCCTGGCTGCCGCAGGTGGGCTCCCATCTCTCGCACAATCCGTGAGATGCCGTCGGTAACCTTGACGCCTGAAACCCGGATGTTTTTGCCAATGCGCCGAACAGTGACATCATGACCATCATAAAAGCCAACGTCGAACCAGTTCCACATCGGCACATTCGGGTTGAGGGAACGGCCCATAATATCGGTATCAAAGGCATAGTGCGAACCAAAAGTCTGAGGGATGGCGGCAGTGATCTCCATGATCCGGATATCATAGCGTTCAATCTTATTGCGCCAGATCACGAATGGCTGCAGACCCTGCATGAAGGCATTCTGGACCCGTGGATCAACACCTTTCTCGACAGAAACTTCTTCGTTGCGTGCACCTGGACAGATACACACAGAGTGGGTCCCTGGTCTGTATCCTGCGGCACGCAAGGTGCGAACAATGCAGGCACGGTTAAAGTTGATAAAACATGGGTCCGACCAGCGCCCAAACGTTGGCCAATGGGTAGATCCTGCTGGTTGTCGGCGTACTCGCCGATGCGGAAGACAGCAGAGTGCGTGCCGTCAAGGTTCTCAATGTCCCAGAAACTCGCCTCGTTCCCCTGCGCTATAGATGAGATTGGAAGCCTCTTCCTCATAGATCGATGGGGTCTGAGTAATCACCGCCTGATGCGTAAGAAAGTGCAGAGCCATGACGCGCGTGGAACTATTGCCATTTTCGAGGGCTAGCTCAATCACTGGAATGGTTGATACTCCTGTGGTTGTGGGAAGGTCAGAGGCAAACTCGCCAGTAATTGGTTGGCCTGTCGTGAGTTCGAACGGGCGATCCTCATAGATACATCCCGAGCACCGATGTCTTGTCCAGTCCAACTTCTGTTGCATCTTTCGCACTGGACGAAGGAGATGACAAACCCTGTTTGCTGCCAAGACGGTTGTGTCATCCCGTGGTATCCTTTCTGCATTTCCTTTAATTTACGTACCTAACAAAACACACTGCGTACCTACTTGATACTACTTTGTCATATTCTTATGTATTTAGCTGGTTTACCCATCAAAAAGAGTACCTAAGTACATACAATGAGGGATGGTTTGGGACGTAACGATGTGGTTTTCCATTGACGGAAGAGACCGCTCTCTTCTGGGATGATGACCATGCAAAGACTTGAGATGAGACGATCCTCCGTGTCTTTCTTCTACTACTCATGCTCTTACTCAACGTATCTCTAAAAGTCAGAACCTGCCAATGGAGAGTTACTGCTGTAGAACAACAGAGTCTTATTCACAACAACTTCCCCTCCCATTTTTCATGGCAACAAGAAAATTCCTCTGCATGCTGCAAAAGTCCAGGGAAACGCTTGCAGAAATAGCCTCGGTTGAGACTATGTTCGCACTTGTTGTCGCATCTGCCAACAACAACCATTTCTCATTGCGTAACAAATGGTGTTTACAGACACATGTTGTGTCGGCTACTGTAGAGCGAAAGGCCTATCGAATATACTAGTGCAGTTCCAAAGGAGGCATTAGGGCATGCCTGAAAAAGGTGAGTCTGGTCCGCAAGCGGATTATCCCTATAAGACTCATCTGTTTATGCCCAAAAAGGTCGCCTGATTATGCACTAGGGAGTGAAACTCTTGGACACTTGTTCTTCATCAATGGCGCAGCAGACTGTTTCCAAGATCAATCAACAACTGGAGCATGCGGAATCTCTTCACAAGCAGCTCTTGCTGGTGGATGGTCCCTCATGGGTTGGTCATGAGATCAAACAGAATGACGATACCAATACCATGATCATCGATCACACACTGATTCTCTGTGGATCAAAGGTGGAATATCAGACACTCATACGGCTTCTGCAAGATCCCATGGAGTGTGTTTCCTTCTGTGACCTCATGCCGTCATTTGAGTACGAACGAGATCGTGATACTCTGGGCAAGCGTATCCAGAAGCTACGGCGAAAACTTCCTCCGTACTTGACAATTCGGTGCGAGATCGGTGAAGGCTACATCTTGCGTGAGAAGTCTCACTAATAAGACATGGTGCAGCTGAATACAGTGATTCTTTTGCGCATTCCTTCCCTTAACATCCTGTCTGTGGTATCTTAGTTTCTAGGAGGGGGTGATTGCAATGAAAGAGTATCAAACTGATCGTGCATCGCTCAAACGTGATTGTACCGAAGCATTCTTTATTGCCAGTGGACATGGGGGTCAACATCGTAACAAGGTAGAGACAGGGGTGCGTTTGATCCATCGCCCAAGTGGGCTTTGTGTCACGGCCACTGAGCGACGGTCGCAGTACGCCAACCGTGAGAAAGCCTTTGAGCGTATGGCAGAGCGCCTGGAGAAATGGCAGCACCACCCAGCCAAACGCATTCCAACGCGGTCAACGAAAGCCAGTCATGAACGCCGACTGCAAACCAAGCGTCGGACAGGTCTGATCAAACAACAGAGAACAACCGTTTTTCAAAAGGATGAGTAGCTCCTTGATTGCCTGATGGCCTTTCTGGGCGGAATGGACGGCTATTAAGCTTCTGCTTGTCCAAGTCTGGCAGATGGCAATCGTCTGCTCTGTGACAGAAAAGGCCCATACAGAGAAAGCAGCAGCAGATATCATATCTGTGCGATGAACAAACCTCAGATAGATGAACGATCAAAATCTTCTGCAGTGTGTGCTGCAAGATGTTTGATTGGAGACGGATTTTCACACAGAAAGTTGATAATTAAGTCAGCAAAGAGCAGATAGAACAAATGACCATACAGAAGAGATACTCTGTCTATATTGTTAGATGCGTTGATGGCTCACTTTATACGGGATATACCAACAATGTTGAGCAACGTGTCGCCACTCATAATGCAGGCAAAGGCGGCAGATATACGCGATCTCATCTCCCTGTGACGCTGCTGGCTAGCTGGTCATTCAAGAGCAAAAATGAAGCCCTGCGAGCTGAACACACCATCAAACGGTTACCACGAGAGCAGAAATGGCGATTGATAGCAACGCCTTCCCTCTTGAAAGATCTGGAACCAGGGGTCCTAAACGAAATCTTACCCTCATGATACTTTGGTACAGGTGATCTTGCCTCTCTTCAATACATTCTGCAAGAGAATTTCTTTGCCCAGCTGTTCGTAGAGAAAAACGAGCAGCGGTTACTGTGGTGATCAATCAGATGTGATCCAACAGGTACGAATGTGTCTCTCTGTCTTCCCCAACTCAACTTTTCAGTGGTAGCAAAATAAGCAAAAGAGGTAAATAATGCATTCTCGGATGCCATTTTCGCATCCAAAAAAGCTCTGTGCCGCCGCTTTACTCCTCGTATTTTGAGGGAGGGGATTAAGGGATCACCCACAAATAACTCCGTCATCTACACCTGTGGTCTGACAGTATAGTTCCACTCTGGATGAAACGCATCTCCCTGGATATTGATACTCTGCCACTGCTCGTCAGGAACCTTTTGCTTGGTGGCATAGTCATGGGTATCAACTCAGGCCTCGATCTTGAGCCCTCCCTTGGTCATGGTATGCCTGATGTACTCCAGGACAACCTCATAGGCTATGAGTGGCTTCGCTCGCCAGTTGATGTTGATGAAGGAGAACATCTCATGCTCAATGGCGTTCCACTTGCTGGTACCTGGTGGGTAGTGACACACGTGGATGGTTAATCCTGTCTGGTTGGCGAATTGTTGGAGACACCACTTCCAGAGCCTATTGTTTGATGCATTACTGCTCCCACTATCACAGAAGAGCTGGATGTCGGTTGCACCGGGGTAATCGTTGCTCCCCCTGGTCTGCCACCAGTTGTCCAGGGAGACGACGGCAAATTCGGCAGTATTGTGGTCAATCCCGACGTTCACGAACCCTTGTTTCTTGAGGATATCATAGACACCGTAGGGAATGGCCTTCATGATGCGCCCCTTTTTGATAGGATCGGTCTTTCCAAAGTCATAGACATCTACCTTTGTGTCTTCACCAGGAGCGGTCCATTCCTTTCCTGCATTCTTCATATTCCCTATCTTTTCGGTTTTCTTCGCATCTATGGACAGAATGGGAAAGCCTTGGAGTTGGGCCTTGAGACCTTGCATGTTGATATGATTGAACTGGGCGTCTCGGTCCGGATAATTCTTGCCACCCTCCAGGTCTTTCTTGTTCGCTTTGAGGGCAAAGCCCTGCTCATGAAGGATGTGGCGGATGGTCTCTAACCCTACTGTAAAGCCCCGTTTGGTTACCTCTGCGGCGATGTGAGCAATGGAATGACTCGTCCATTTGACGAGGACTTTGTGGTCCGTTTTGGGGTTGGCAGCGGTTTCGATTGTCTCGGTCAGGCCTGGTTGGTGCTGTTCCTGTTTTTTTCGGCCACCACCGGGACGGCGGATACGGTCGCCTTGGAGCGTGTTGCCTGATTCCAGCTCCTTGATACCTTGGTTGATCGTATCACGGTTCATGCCCGTGGCACGGGAGAAGGCAGCGACTCCACCGAAGCCGTAGGCCTTGGCCTCACGGGCGGCGTAGTAGCGTTTCTGTTTCTCATTGAGTTCTGGCAGGGTGTCCCGCCATTTTTCTTCTATGCTTAGTTGTTTTCTGGTCATGGTACCTAATACGATACCATACTCAGGCTAGATGACGGAGTTATTTATGGTTGGCCCCTAAGTGTGAGAGAGGAGATCTTTTCATATCCTCTTTCACTCATGGAGAGTGAGGCTGGCATGCTCTCACTGATGTGCTCATATCTTCCCCGCTGCTTTTCGTTCCGCCTGACGTATCTGGGAATTAGCACAACCAGCGGGTAGGACAGAAGGTCCAAGCAGGATTGGCAGCGTCATCATTACTCCTGGCAACAAACGCTCTCGCCATATCAATGCCACTGTAAAAGGACGCTCGCTGGTGGGGCACTGACAATAAGCTTCCTGTGGATGCAATTTCCGCATCCGCTTGGAGACCCTCGCGTGCCGCTTGTTGTGCGGCAAATTCGTTGGACGAGGTGCTGTTCCTGGAAGAAAAAAAAGCCCTTTTTTGTCGGTTCAGGGCTGGCACTGCCGCTTTTTGGCTTGTATTTGGCCAGCGGATGCCGTATACAGTAATTGTAGAGTGTTTCCGGGTCCAGAGAGAACCGGCTGGTGGTCGTAGCCAGAGAGAGCTGGGTATGGGCCATGCTCCATACCACAGTCGTGCGACAGGTCAACAACCTGAAGAGATTTGTCGGTGGCGTCGTCGCGGGAATTCTCATGCTGGTAGGCTCACCAGACTTTCTTGTCGGTGCTTCAGTCGCGGAGAAAGACAAACGAGCAATTTTTGTTGCGTAAAATCTCAATGTAGCATCTAGCATTTGTTTATCGTCGTCCATTTGATTCAATCACAAACCATCGCACGCGCGATAGAAAGGAGGTGCATCCAGACACCAGGGAGGCCCTCCTGAGCTTTTTTGGCAGAGCGCATATGCGATGCAGGCGGGGATTCCACCATGACTCAACGTCACTCACATCAACAACCGCACTATCGGCCTTCTCAACAAGAGCAGTGGCTCCAACGACAAGCTGGTGACATCGCTCGTCGGGAAGCCGAAGTTCAGGCTGAAGAGCAAGCGCTTGCTCGTCTGAGAGCACAATGGTTTCCGGCCCAGGTCATGACCAGAAACCAGCGCTACGCACAGGAAATGGCCCGCATGCGCAGGGAGTCGCAGCAACGCCAATCTGCCACACTGTGGCACAACGCCTTCTATGTCCTAAGTGGCAAAGGCAGACCCCAGTTCACTCCCCATCAGGAAGAACTTTTCCTGATGCAAGCCAGAGAGCGTCTGCGCCAACAGATGCTCAAGGAAGAGGAAACGGACCTGTCGCGGATAGCTTACCAGGAACAACTGATACGCCATCAGCGGGTTACGCTCAATGCAAACAGGATCTGGCTCGCTAATGAGTACCAGAGACACCTGCAATTCGCTCAAACACAGAAACAACGGGATTGGCTCCTGACTTTGAGCCAGTGGTATCCCACTCTGCTCTCTGCTCATCGGCCAGTTCAGGGACAACCGCTTACCTCCTCTGTTCCCTAAAGGAGGAGCAAACCACGAGCGTTACGATGATCTCACCGTAGCGTAGCGTGGTTTTTGCGTCCCTTTCCTCAAACTGCTTCCTCATTGCAGAGTACTGTCATGCTCTTTCGTCTACGGGGAGAGCCTACAGCTATCTGGCCTTTACAGCACGAGATCACTAATCGTTCACTGCTCCCTTGATGGTCGCAGAACCACAACCGATGACCACTTGTTTGTTAATCATGCTGCGCTTTGATCAAGAGCTGGCCCAGCGTTCTTGATGGAGGATTGTCTATGCTTCAGCTCGTCCTGACTATGATATGTTGCATTGTATGTCCAGTCACCCTGATCTTGTTATCAGCTCGCTGGCTAACCCTGTACGACGCTTGGTGTGAGGGAGCCTCGCACCAGTGCTGGTCTCGTCTCAAGACGAAGGGCATCTCTCTCTGTCATCTATCCAGCAGTCTGATGACGAATATGCCCACCATGTCTCTACAAGATGAGGTGCGTGTATGACTGTCGTTGCACCAACATTTGCCCCCAGAAGCCCCGTCTACCACACGGCAAGGCGAGCCTTTGCCTCTGGTATCAGTGTGGTCCCGATCCGCACTGACGGTACCAAACAGCCCGCTCTCTCAGGATGGCGGGAGTACCAGAGACGTCTGGCCAGTGAACTGGAACTGCACCATTGGTTTAGCTCCGCTGATCAGGGCCTTGCTCTGGTCACCGGAGCGGTGAGTGGCAATCTGGAAGCGCTCAATTTCGACTGCCACCAGACCTTTGAGACCTGGCTACAGCGAGTCCAGCGCGACGCAGCCCTCTGCGCTTTGTATAATCATCTCGCCTGGGGCTATCTGGAAGCTACCCCAGCTGGGCGGCAGGCACCTGCTTTATCGCTGTGATCGCATCGAGGGCAACCAGAAACTGGCCGCACGTTTGGCTGGTAACAAGCGCCAAACCCTCATCGAAACGCGTGGCGAAGGTGGCCTCATTATCATCGCTCCCTCGTGCGGTCGAGTTCATCCCAGTGGCAAGCCCTATCTGTTACTACAAGGGGGAGTGTCATCAATCCGCACGATCACAGCGGACCTGCAAGCGTTGCTCTTCTCTGTCGCACGGGAGTTCGATGAGATACCCGCAGTTCATCCTCCTGCGGCAAGGAAGCCGTCCCGCTCTGGAGCTAGCAGTGACAGCTTGCGCCCAGGAGACCTCTTCAATCAGCAGGCCTCATGGGAAGAGGTCTTGAGTCTCCACGACTGGCAACTGGTGCGCTATGTGGGAGACAAAGGGGAATGGCGACGACCTGGCAAGTCAGGACCGGGGCATCAGTGCGACCACCAACTGGGATGGCAGCGATCTCTTGTACGTGTTTTCCACTTCCACACTGTTCGAGCCAAAGCGTGGCTACTCCAAGTTTGCGGCCTATGCCCTGCTCAACTTTGGAGGAGATTTCCGTGCCGCAGCACGCGACCTCGCTAATCATGGCTCTTCCATGAGCAACGCGCTCACTTACAACAAGGCAATATGAGGATCACTCAAGATGTCGTCCGTATGCACGATTGCAAGCCCAGAGGAAGGCCGTGGATGTGACACTCTACCGGATCTGGTTACAGATGCCTCCCTGCTTGCACCATGGTGCTATGTCGCCTTTGGTAACCCTTTGAACACAACAAAAAGCGCACAGCACTTGCTCAAGCTAGGACTGCTCACATCAGTCTTCGCTGCCATGGTTCCTCGCTCGTGCTAGCCATCGCGCCAAGGATCATCGAGAGTCGCCAGCAACATGCGTGTTTTCCCTGTACTATTCCTTTTGCCGCTCGCATAACCCGCGCAGCGGCTTTTTTCGACCCAAAAGTCAGATCACCAAGGAAAATCAACCTATGATGACAAACCAACAACCCTCCACCATTGCTATCCCTGATGCGACCTACAGCGACGAAGCCTTTGATGCCTTCGACGTTGATTTCGCCCAAGGAGAACAAGCTGACAGGCCGATCACGGAGGAAGCTCGTCTCTGGTGGTTTAATGGGCTTCCCACAGACACTGACACCATGGCCATTGGCTGGCACATCAAAGCTGGCATCAATCCGTCCCTTGACGAGACACTGAAAAGCATGGGGGTACATCAGTATCTCGTGCAGCACAAGCGACCTGATAAAGATGGTAAGACCGAGCCCAAACCCTACTGGCGTTTGCGTGAGGCCTGCTTGATCATCATCGCTGGGCGTTTGCAGTCTCCCCTGGAGATGAAGCGTAATCTGCATGATCGCATCGGGTTAGCCTATGCCTGGGAACCTGTTCACGATGAGCAGGGCAAACCTGTTTTCAATAAACGAGGAAAACAAAAGCGGCAGACGGTGCTCAAGATGCGCGTGTTTGTGCATGAACTCATCCAGCATGGGTACTATAAGTGGTTTCCAGTCACCTTGAGCGGATATAGTACCGACCCTGTGTTTGATGCACTAGCCCAGCAGTATCGTGTGCTGGAATGCTACAGTGCTTATCGCCGTGCCCAGGGCAAGAATGCGGTAGCTCCCTTCTATCTGTTTTCGCTCCCCACGGCTCCGGGAGCCATGAAGATGGTCGGAGAGCCGCCTGACCAAGGGGCGATTTATCCCATTACGGCTCGGGTGCCTGAGGTGATCGACAAGACCTATCTCAAGCATCACCTGATCCCAACCCACCTCATCGAATGCATTCGTGAGCAGATACTCGATGAAGCGATTGTGTGGTCGATTGAGGAGTCGATGAGGATGGATCAGGGGCGCGTAGGGCAGAAGAGCGACTGGCCTTGTATGAACCAAGCGACCAATCTTGCCCTGCCGGGAGTGTGCAGGAGGCAGCAAATCCACTGGTCCAACAGCCGCAAGTCACCTGGATCGTCCGCCAGTACTGCCAAGCAGACCAGCTAACTATCAGCAAGGTCTGTGCACACTTCGGCGTGTCTCGCCTTGAACAGCTACGTATAAGTCACTTCCGGGCGCTCGTTGGTCAACTGCAAGCCGCTCAGCAGAATGGGCACCAGTGATCGCTTGTCGAGATTAGATAGAGCAATCTCGTCGCTGGCACGAGGAGATGCCAGCGACGTTTTTTGCTGCAAAGGAGGTATCATGACCACAGTTGCAAGCACGAGCCAATGCTGGGGAACCTGGCCAGTACGCATGCACGCGGAGCGCTTCTTCGGCACGGTCAAAGCCGATGGGCAACACCCACGGGTAGCAGGTCTGGCCTGTTATAAAGGGGATATCGTCGCCATCTCGCTCGTTGGCTACGATACCAGCGTAAGCGCTGTTCTCGCCTCTCTCTGGCTACGCAAGTCGGTGCCTTTCTTGCCAGATGAGGATGTGGAATGGCCAGGTCCACGGAACTTAAAACGGCGGCCCGAGGCCTATAAGCAATTTTCCGTGCAGCTTCCAGATACCAAAGAAGTTCATGCTCTTGCCGTGCCCACTTCTGCACACATTGCCAGGGGATCTTGCATCCTCCTGACCTGCCGAGCCCTCCCAAGCAAGAAGCTCATGAGGCACAAGGTGTTCCAAACAAACCCAAGCTGCCACTCCCCCCATCCCGACCATTGATCGGACGCGCTTTGTGCTGGGCAATTGGGAGTCCGCGATATTCCTTCACGAGCGATCCTTTCTTGGTACGCTCTATGGGATGCGCGTCCTGTTTCTCCACGAGAGATCATGAGCACCAGAGTTGGGTCACATATCTGAGCCAGGAGATCTGGGAGCGAAGGTCAAATCTAGCTCATTGTACCGCTCAAAGAGGTTGTTGGTATGAAGGCCTGGATTATCCCGACAACCTTGTCGCCTGGGAGACTCATACGGAGAGGGAGTGCGTGCTGGTTGGTTGCCCTGGAAGCTGACAATCTGATTACCAGGAATTGCCCAGACCCGCTAACAAATGTTCTTGTTCCTTCCCTTTTTGTTTTATGGCCCGCCTCGATAGCCACAATCCTTTCCAGGAGTGCAATCTGGCAGGCCATTGTATGTTATGGACATTCTACGGAGGACGCCATCGCCAATCGTCCGCTCAGAAATCTGAAAGCTTCGGCATTCGTGCAAACCGATCCGCTACTCTCTACCCGCATTGGGCGCACACTTCCTGCACTTGCCTTGCGAACCCTTTTCAGTCTGGGACCCAACCTGTGGCACCGGGTCCCTCTTTTACGCCTGTGCTCATGTTCCCTCTGCTCGCCTCTTCGGGACAGAGATCAGTGCACAGCGGGCCGAGGAAGACACGATCAGCTTGGCCCCATGCGACCATTCTCACGACGGCGTTTGAGGCGGTAAGCGTGCGGGGATAGTTGATCTGCTCCTAGTCGATCCACCCTATCTGTTCCAAGATGGCAGGCCAGTTTGCTTCCCTGCGGATCATTGCCCAGGCAGGTGAACATCTCGACCTGGAGGGGTCTTGGTTGCTATACTGGCAGCACGCCACGATTCGGGATGGACGCATGATTAACCACTGGCTCAAATGGTATGAGCAGATACGCGTCTGGAAATTCCCCAACCGCACATCACAGGAACAAGAAGGAGCATTCGAGGATTATACCCAGATCGTCATTGTGGGAGTGCGTCGCGTCTTGCCAGTCGATCCGACCGCTGCGGAAAAGAGGCGGCTCGAAGGCTATCAATGGAAGCATTCTGAAAAAGCAGGAGAGGATGGCTGGCGCTATCAGCCAGCCCCACCCGATATTCCTGAGATCCCCATTACTGATCCCTACCGTGTTCCCTCCTCACGTGAGCTGCCTCGTCTGGTGGTACGCAATGCGGATGAGGCAACGCTGCTCTCTGCACTCACCACAGCGGGAGCCCACTTCTCAACAGCGTGGCAGCAGACCACAACCTGGCCGGAGACAGGCTATCTGGATGCTCCAGCCATGCCTTATACCGGAGAAGCTCACATTGCCGCAGAAGTGATGATTGGAGGACTCAATGGGGAGATCGTCTATGGGCCAGGGACTGGCGAGGATGCCGAGGCCCACCTCTTTACCGCCTTTGTCGGCCAAGAGTGGGTGAGTCGGCCAGTGGAGGATGAAGTCAAGGAGAAGCTGGCCCAGGAAGGCTGTATCCGTGTGGAGATGAGACAGTTGGAGGATAAGCCAATCCTTGGAGTCCTCAATCTCATGCGGGGAACCACACGCTACTACCAGGGGGAGGAAGTCTTCACTTTCCTCCAGCCGTGGCTGGCGACACTGGCAAGCAGAGTGATCGAGAAACGCAAGCCACTCTATCAGCTCGATCCGGCTGATTGGGAAATCCGTGTGCTGTCTCAGTTTGGCACCGATAAGCGCCTTCCCAAAGCTACCCACGCAGGTCTTGCCGTTCCACAGATGCGTCGCGTCTTTGCAATGGGTCGCGTCTCTGATGCACGTGGTCGTACGGCGATCCAAGGAGAACCTGGTACTGGCAAAACACGGTTGGCAACGGCAACGGCAGCACGGCAAGCCTATCTCTGGAGACATCGCAATAGCGAAACATTCAAGCAGGGTAAGCAGCCGGCCTGGATTAAGAAGCTGCGGCGAGCCTGGCTCAAAAATGCCAGGACGCTTGCCATGCTTGGATTACAACCAGTGTACGGTCAGCGTGTGAAGGATGCGGTGATACTTGATCCAGCCTCACGGCAGATTGTGGCCTATCGTGAACTGGCAACAGGCCAGCTTATCGCACCTGAGGATGCTCGACCAAAGGCATTGCCAGTTCTCGTCACGACACCGCTCAAAGTGACCAAGGAGTACGGTAAGGAGATCACCGCTGCCTATCCACAAGCTGAGGTCGTCCACATTGAGTCGCATCGAGATGTGCACCGCTGGTTGGAGCGCTGCGCTACCAGTTGTGCGACCTGTCGTCTTTGGCATCTTCTCGCATTCAACCACGCGTGCCTTTCGCCAGGGAGTGGAAGCCTGCGGTGCGTGAAAAGGTTTACAAGACCCAGGTGCAAAGCTTGATCCTGATCCAGACATTCAAGGGAGCGTTGGAACTGGTCTACGATGACGCAAGCACAAACCCGTTGGTTATGGGTGCAAGGCGACCGGCAAGCTCTTGACCAAACAGGTCAAGGTGACCCACTTCTTTTGTATCGACTGTGGTGCACGGATTGAGGCCACACCGGGACGATTCTATCAGCCTGACACAGATGAAGGCGAGAAGAAGTTACATCTGGAAGCAGGCAAGTTGGCGCAAGAGAAAGAGGAGGGCAAAAACAAAGAGCCAGTCACCAGCCGAACTTGGTTTACGACCAAACAGCGCTGGTGTCGCTGCCAGAGTCGCCAAAATCAGGAGCGTCTCTCAGCAGGCAAACCGCCCCTGCGCTCTGCGCTCTGGCAGGATGATCGGACAAAGGCTACTAACCGTTTACCACAGGTCTCGTTTGTGCAGTGGTCACAAGCCGTTGCAGCCCTGCAAGAGCAGGCAGCGCATATGCAAACTCATGCATCAACCAGAGAGCTTGTCCAGTACATCCGCCGTGACAAGGCATTGCTCTTGCGTCTAGTTGAGGTCGCCATGTGCGATCAGGATGCCAGGACGGCTCTTATGGCATTAGTTGAGAGGGTAGAACCAATAGTGACAGATCTACACATGCAAAACAGGGACCAGTTTGGCACCCTGTTCCTGGATGTGGCACGGCGTGACTCCAGTTCTCTCTCCTGTCTCGACTGGTTGAGGAGACAAGGGAACTCGTCGATTGGCAGGCCATCTGCTTCCGCTTAGCCTATGAACAGGCCCATGTCCAGAGTCAGTTTCTGGCATTAAAGACCAAGCGCAAGTCAAACGGAAAGGATAGCCTTGATCAGCTACGAGCACGGACTCGTCTTGTGGTTGTGGAAGAAGGATCAATCTCGTGGCAAGATCGAACCAGAGGGTCTAATCCTGTCAAAGATCTTTCAGGCAAGATTACAGCAAATTCGTTAGGACACCAGGGACACAGGCTCGTGCCCATTGCTAGTCAGACGAGCGGGCCTCTCACGGGTGATTTCGATGCGACCATGGGCAAGCAGACCATAACAAAGACCAGCTATGACTTTCGCACCCCTCCAGCTGACAGTTTTAGTCCGTATGACTATCTCTACCGCTTCTTCAAGGGATGTGTGGCCCTGGCAGTGGTGGACAGAGTCACAATGGCCGAGGTCGTGATACGGATATTGCTCGCTCACATCATTTCGCCATGCTTGCGGCCCAGACACGGCAATTGACATCAGGGACGCATTATGGGGGAGATATCCTTGGTTTTTATCACTACTGGTATCGCTACCATCCAGGCTTTTGGCGCAGGTTAGACTTTGGTTGGCAAGATGCGAGAAGGCGCTGACTCACTATGGGGTAGTGCAGCAATGGACCAAAGAGTATGAGAGCGATGCCCGCCGGGGGTCGGGCCAGACGGATGTGCGTGTGAGCACCATCCCGGCACCAGGACTCTCAGCCAAGCTCATTCCAGGCTTGCTTGAGGACCTGACGTATCTGACGGTACTCGACGTTGGTGCACATATGCCGCCGAAAAAGGAGATTCCCAAGGGGATTTCGATGATTGATCCCACACTGGAGCAGGCTCTCAGGGAGGCCGAAAGGCAATGTCAACAGGCGATCAAGGAGGTGACAGCTACTCGGAAAGGCCTACCAGGAGGCAACCAAGCAGACAAGAAGCCCCGATTGGCAAGTCCAGTTGGCTTCGCTTCAAGGTCACTATCTGCTAGCTGAAGACAGGCTCAAACAGGCACAGAACCATCTCTGCGAGGTCCGACAATGGGCCAACAAACGCAATCTCTCTCGTGCCTATGGCGGAATTGTTCATCAACTTGAGGAACTGGCACGCCAGGGCAATGCCGCAGCCAGACTCGCTCAGGGGACCATTCCTCGCTGGTTTTCAGCCTTGCCCTGTGATACGGCCTACGAGCCCACGAAGTGCGCAACGAGAGAACCTCAGGAAGAAGGGATAGGATTAAATGGGCATATACTTATATTACAGCTATGTATAGGTATATCACGGCATATGACAGTTATCAAACAATATCAATAATGTAGGTATCAAAAAAATAATTTTCATATTTTTGTGTATATAAGTATAATTGTTGATTATATGTATTAGAGATATTAGATCTAATTAATATGAATAACAGGAAAGACAAACTATCCTCACACGATGCAAAGAGCATGAGAAGATGCCCCAGAAGCCCATCTATCTGCCCAAGGTATGATACAGGCTTTCCATCCCCGCTTGTCTATGCAGCCAGCCCCACAGATCTGGCAAAAGCGCTCGGAATCCCGAAAAGGTGAAGCTGCATGCTCGGCCCAGAGGGCTTGGTCGCATTGCATGCGAGTCGCTGTGCCCACGACATCCGCCAATGTGCCCGTTGGGAGCGGGTAAGTGGAACCGGATGGGGACTCACGCATGGAGCAACGCTTACGGTGATGATAACCGTTTGCGTGCGTAGCAGACTGGTGAAGGCACGTCGGGTCTCTCGTCGGCCCCAGTCTCCCCACAAAATGGGATAAGAAGCCTTAGGCGGTGGTGGAGAGAGAGCTGATGATGGGCCTGTTCCAATGGGTCGGAGAACAGCACTCACCCGACGAGGTCCCTTGGTGTCTTTGCCGTGCCCTTGACACGGTTGTCGCAATGGACACTGGCGACAATGAGCAATCCGAGCAGCATACACGACACGCAGAGCGTCATCCTGCTCTCTACGTCGTTCCTGTGCATAGAGGGGGTGACCTGCCGGACAGCGAAGTGTGCCATCTGCTTGCGGCTCGAAGTCAGCACCACCAAAAGTGCCCTTGCGTGCTGGTTGTGCCCACTCAGGAGGTCCGTAGATAACAGCAGAAACATGATCGCACGCTGATGCAGGAAGGGGTTCCTCACAGGCAGGCGCAAATGTGGTGGTGCGCATGGGCATTGGAGAGAGGCGGTGTCCCAGCTCCAGCCGTAGGTTCCACATCCACTGCGACACGATTTGCCAACACTCTTGTCCAGAAGGGGTATGCGAGACCCAACGGTCAGGATCTTGCTCGGTGTCTTCGTCGGAGAGAACCGTCTCGAAAGCCCCGCGATGCAGGTACAGACTGACGACATCAGCTGGAGAGAAGGCGCTCTGAGGCAAAGCCGTGAAGAAGAGTTCATACACGAGGCCGTCGCGTGTCAACCCGATGGGAGCAGCTTGCGCGGTCGCAGGATGAGTAGCGACGATAACTCTCATCGTGAACGCGGTCCCTGTCAAGGGTATATGCGGACAATCGAAGAGTGCACGGCTGGTTCTACTTTCTGGATGGGTTATGACTTGATCAGGAGGTTGAGCCAGACGAGCCTGGATAGCAGGCAAGTCAAGCAAACCATAGTCTTTGCCACGTATGAGGAAGCAGAGGCCACTGCTTACTAGATCGATTACCACCGCGTAATCTCCGTATTGCCCATCTAAGCGCAACAGGATGCGAGCCAGAGGTAGGTTCTGCTTGCAGGCGTAGCGCGTGAGGATGCTGATAACACGCAGGAGTTCGCCACGGTACTCTCCATTGCCTGCATTGCCGAAAGTGGCGAACCACTGTTGGGTATGTGCTAGCAGAAGCGTGGTTCGTGTCCGCACGACCTCTCCGCGCTTGCGTCCCGTGTACCCAGGCGCACAGACCTTGCCCATACGTCGGTGTGCTCTTGGCAACTCTTGGCTGTGAGGTAATGCCCGCTGGCGTGCGGCTTGTCGTGTCCCATCTGCATCAAACACCTTCCATAACTCTCCACACCGATCGCGCAATCCTGCATTGTGCTCGTCTTGCTGGGTCAGAGGCCGCGCAAACAGCTCCTCTTCGAAGCATGCCCGTAAGGTCTCAACGGTTGGCTGGTCAATGGCGGCGAGAAAACGACTGAGTGCTGAGCGCGAAGGGAGGTTGTTGCGGACAAACAGTGCCATAAATGGCCGGGCGAAGGGCTGTAAACGCTCGTAGAACTCTTTGAGCGTCGCTTCTCCACTGAGCGAGTATCCGATCAGCACGACGACAAAATCGATGGTGTCATAGATCCCGAAACGGGCAGGCGTGCGTCAAGTTGAGCGTGGCTTGACTTGACAGTTGAGTGAAAAGTGGCAAAGCTTCCCCTTGACGAGGTAAAGTAAAAGAAATGAAAAAACCTTGCAAGGAGGAAGCAATGCCTAGCAATAATTGTACACCAGTAGCGCAACAAGTGGATCTAGCAAGCTGCATGATAGCATATCATAGAAAATACGGTTTTGTAAGTCAATTGAGTAGAGAGAGTAAGATATCGCGCCAGACGCTCTACACATTGAAATCAAGAGGGCGCGAAGCGATGGAAAAGGCATTTAGACCAAAATATGAATTCATAGAAGATAAGATGCTGGTAGAAAGAGCAGTCTTGATATTATTAACAGAGGGCCATACGAGTCGTGAGGGGATACAGAATTGTATAAGGGAGCTTCTGGGAGTGCATGTGAGCACAGGGAAAATATCATCAATCATTCATGAAGCTGGTAAACGTGCTCAAGACTGGTTAGATCGGCACATACCGCAAGGAATGAGAAATATTGCCATAGACGAACAATATAGTTGTCAAAGGGCAAAAGCATATTTGAATATAGTGGACGCGCAGACGTTCTTCGTCTATGCCAGCAGTCCTCCAGTGGCAGTGGATGGTGAGAGCTGGAAACTCATGTTGTTGCAGATGGAAGATAACGGGCTGCAGTTTCGTGTGGTCGTTTCCGATGGAGGTAAAGCGATAGGGCATGCGGTGCGCGAGATCACCCCGAAGGTCATTCATCAACGGGATGTTTGGCATGTTCTACATGAGGGTCAAAAAGTCCAAGAAAGAGCTGATAGGGTATTGAAAGCATTACAACAACGAACTCCAGCGGTAGAACGCAATGCTAAGCGTGTGGAAGCAGGTAAAAAACCTCTGGGTCGTAATCCTCAAACAGACGTGCAAGCGCATGCCTACCACGTGCAGCATATGGAGTATATAACGACAGGCTTGCGCTATCTCTGTAGTGAACTCCAGCGGTTGCTAGAGATTGTCGTGCTGACAGATCATGGTATTCTTACAAGTCAAGAACGATCTGAAGAGATTTATACGCTTTTAGAATTGTTCACTGAATTATATGAAGTAACTCCATCACCCCTTAACACGCATGTGAAGAAGCTGGTCCGTCATGTGCACTTAGCGCTTCCTGGTCTTTTAGCCTTTGGCCCGGCTTTAGATGCAGTCGAGCTTGAGGCCATCACGCTGCTTGGGCCGCAGGCTTGCCATCTCATCGGCTGGGCCTGGCTACAGCGGGAGATCCTAGGACCAAAGACCGAGCAACTGGTTGCTGATTTTGCCCCCGATTGGCAACCTGTGGCGGCCAAGCTACTTGCCGCTTGGGATCAGGCTGTACGATCCAGCAGTGCCGTCGAGAACTGGCATAGTATCCTACGACCCTTCATTGCGGTTCATCGTAGTCTCTCTGCTGATATGCTCGCTATCTTGGCTGTTTGGCACAACCATCGGCTCGCTTCGCGTGGTTTGCACAAAGGACTCAGCCCTCTCATACGCAGTGGCTTGGAGTCCACTGATTGGCTGGCTGCTTTGGGCTATTCATCCGAGCTACGACTGTGCTCGAAACTCTCTCATGAACCTGAGATTGAGAGTATTGCCGCCTAAACTCATATTTGGGCTATATTGCTACTTTATCAGCGCTTTACGCCTCATCTAGCAAGGCTTCTATTCTTATGCCTTTTTCTCAAAAATAACTCCATAGCTAAACTGTCAAGTTGCTTTGACGCATGCCT
>CAVSHN010000011.1:0-279411 GCA_963727755.1 uncultured Chloroflexia bacterium | reverse complement strand
TGGCACTCTATGTTGACGAAAACCGCTTGGCCGTTAATTTCGCTTGGACTCTTATTACTGGCTATCTAGTCATGTTCATCAATGGCTCTCTCCTCGTAGAAGTTGGGTTCTGCCGTGCTAAAAATGCAGCACACACAGCAGCCATGAATATCATGGTCTATGGCATTGCCATAATAGGCTTTTTTTGTGTAGGCTTTGCCTTCCAGTTTGGAGGTGTGGGACTTATCGGTGTCCCTAACTTGGGAGGACTTGCAGGATTAAATCAAGAGATTAGCATTCATATTGGCAACGTCAATTGGGGCTTCTGGGTTTTAAGGGCTTCTTCTTCAATGATGGCAGCTATGATGTAGGTATTGCCGTAATGTTCCTTTGCAGTTGGTTTTTATGGATGTGGCAGCAACTATACCCACAGGAGCTATGGAGGAGCGTTGGAAGTGCTCGCGTTCTGTGTTTACGCATTGTTTTTCTCTACGCTAATTTATCCGGTCTTTGGTAACTGGGCATGGGGAGGAGGCTGGCTTTCACAATTAAGCAATGTAGGTTTAGGAGCAGGCTATGTAGACTTCGCTGGCAGTGGTGTGGTTCATGCCGTCGGTGGTTGGTGTGCGCTTGCAGGGGCAATGGTACTTGGACCTCGCATTGGGAAGTATAACCCTGATGGTAGTTCCAACACCATTCCTGGCCATAACATGATTTTTGCCGTTGTAGGATCTATCATCCTGGCTTTCGGGTGGTTTGGCTTCAATTCAGGCAGTACCCTTGGGGCCTCGGGAAATGGGAATTTGCGCATTAGCCTGATTGCGGTTAATAGCATGCTTTCTGGAGTGCTGGTTCTGTCATGGCTATGATCTATACTTGGCTTGTTGGGGCCAAGAAACCGGAATCTAGGCATGATGTGCAACGGCTTACTAGCCGGATTGGTAGCGATTACTGCTCCTTGTGGATATGTCAGTCCTCTTGGGTCCGTTATTATTGGGACTATCGCAGGTTTTAATGTTGTGTTCTTTATGGGTCTGATTGAGAAAGTCTTGAAGATTGACGACCCAGTAGGAGCTATCGCGGTTCATGGTGTAAATGGGATGTGGGGTCAGCTTGCGGTTGGTTTGTTTGCTGACGGCACGGCAAACTATGGTGGATTGCAGGTTAAAGGCATATTTTTCGGAGATGCTGGGCAGCTGATGGCACAGATTATTGGAGCTATTACATGCTTTGTCTACGTATTTGGCATTTCATGGCTATTCTTCAAACATATGATATGCTTTTCGGCATTCGTGTCTCTGCTAAAACCGAGCTTGCTGGACTTGACGTACCAGAGTTGGGTGGACTCGCTTACCCACCAGATGCTGAACCAAGTCCGCACTTGTCAGCTGCTGGTATTGCTGGTGCTGCTCCCGCCGCTACTGCTTGGCAACCGCCTCAATTAGACCAGCCTTTACCAGTGTCTCTGCGAGTAAGATCTCCGCAGCAAAATCAGGCCGGACACATCAATCCGAAGTTATCAGGTAAAGACCTGCCAGCCCGAATTTTCCAGGCAAGACCTGCCAATCCGAGTTATCCAGAAAGGCCTGCCAGCCCAAGTTATCCAGAAAGGCCTGCCAGCCCAAGTTATCCAGAAAGGCCTGCCAGCCCGAATTATCCAGAAGGGCCTGCCAGCCCGAATCATCCAGAAAGGCCTGCCAGCCCAAACTCACCTTCTGAAGAGGGTATTCAATCCGAGGCCTGGTGGCAAAATCAGAGGAACAGACCACGCCGTATCACTTTTGATTTTGATAAGCAATGAAGAAGGATGAACCTTTATGAATTCTGCAGATCAACAGCTAATGCAGCCAGTACCATTCCAACTTAGTTCACAGTCATCTAGCGGGGATGCTGGAGTAGGTTCACTTAGCAAGTCAGTGTCTCCAGCTCACCAGCTATTGCTTAATTGGCCTATTGCACGACGGTTAATGCTGGGATTTCTATCGGCAGCAATTATCGCTGCCTCCATTTCAAGTATCACAGGCATAGAACGTGCAAGTACCCTTCAGAACCAAGCTAATTTCTATCGCGACCTAGTTAATTCCAATACCCAGCTCACCAGGGGTGATGGTTTTCTCCAAGCTCGAATGAGTACTAGTTTGAATGAAGTTCTTGCCATTGCAGCCCAATCTGGTGTTGCCTCAGCAAGTCAGAGTCAGACTATCCCAAATATCCAAAAGCTGGCGAGTAGCTATGATAGTATCTTAACAAACTATGCACAGCACGGCCTTATTAGTGAGAATCCTAACCAACAGGCTTTGATCGATGAGGCAGGTAGTCAAGATTCGATCACGAGGCAAAACACTCTTGCCAGTAGTGCATTACAAACTTGGCATACCTATCGTGACGCGCAAAATAGCATCATCAGCGATATTGAGAATGGCAATCTGCCCGCAGCCCAGCAGTTCAATGCCAATCTAGCAACGCCCACGCACAATGATTTTCTCAGTGCTCTCAATGCACTCATTCAATCAGAGGGGGATTTGGCTAATTCCATCCTTGCGATTGAGAGTGCGGACGAACAGAGCCAATTGATTACTACGCTCGTTAGTGCCCTGATCGCGTTTATCGCAGTTGGCATCGTTGGCTGGTTTATTTCGGGGACGATTGTTCCTCGTCTGCAAAACCTACGTAATGTCGTCCAATCGGTCGAAGATGGCCGATTTGACACGCGTGGATATTTATCCAAGGAAAGGATGAGATTGCTCAGGTTTCAGCGTCAGTCAATACTATGTTAAATACTATCGTTGGTCTGCTCGAAGAAGCACGGCACCAGCGTGATGCACTTACCGCTGCAGCAGATAGCCTCTTCTCTGATATGCGTGTAGTAGGTGCAGGTGACCTACGTGTGAATGCACCAGTAACTAATGATCCAGTTGGAATGCTTGCTAATGCATTTAACCTTACAGTTGGGCGTTTCCGACGTCTTGTGCTGCGAACTCGCACCTCTATGCAGCAGATTGATGTCGTATTCCGGCAGGAGATCAAGCATGCCGAAAGTTCCATTGCAGTGGCAAAAAGGGCTCTTTCTTCTTCTGACCTTGAACCTACAGAGGTAGCGAGAGGGCATCATTCTGCATCGCCTCAGACTTTGAAGCGTCTGCACCAAGTACGTAATCTCATGCAAACGTCAGCTAGTCAGGGAACTGAAGTGGCCACAAGTTCTGTTTTAGCACAGATAGAACGTGCTTACCGTCTCACTCAAAAATTGGAGACCCGGTCCCTCCCAGAAGTACCAACAATTCAGCAGATGCTTCTAAAAGCGGGGCAAGAGATGCATACACTGCAGACAAATCTTACCAATGCTATCTCTCTTATGGCTACAATTGAAGGTGACATGGCCATGGGTAAATCAGGCGGTTCTCTAGATAAGAGAATTAATCTGCTCACGTCAGGCACTACTAGTATGTCCAAACAGGAATTAGCTCGCTTGCATCTAGAATTAGCTCAGGAAGTCATAGCTGCCACTTCAAAAATGAGAAGTATCATGCAAGAAATGCAAGTCAGCTTTACGACGTTCCAGGTTGAAGTGCCTTAGATGCAGGAACTCTTTCCTGATCTTCTTTGTGGGTAAAATAGGTTCAAGGTTCCTAATTCATCCCATCTACGAAATCAGAATAGCTGCCTAGAAAGAGCGATTTATGGCAAGGCCAGACAGGGTACAGTACCTTGTTCTGGCCTAGTTGCATGTTTTTCCCCTTGTCAAAAGTGCATCTTTCCGCTATAGTATACTTTAGTGATTGATAGAGTGCCTTTGCAGAGGATATCTATGCAGAGTCAACAAGGAGCCCGACAAGAGATTGTTGGCGTTGATATCGGTGGAACCTTCACAGATATAGTTCTCTCTACTCCTGCCCTGTCCTCGTCGTCAGAGTCCTTGCCAATTACGCTCCAACGTTTCTGGGATCTGCGCTATCGTGGTCAGTCCTATGAATTGACCACTGCTGATGCTGGCAATCTCCAAGCAACGCTAGCAAGCTTCCATATTCTCCATCAGCAGCGCTATGGCCATAGTCATCCCGACCAAGACATCCAGCTTGTCGCGATCCGCCTGAAAGCAATTTTTCAGCCTGCACAACCTACTTTACAGTTAACAGCCCAGAAAGTCCCTTTCAAGCGGGGGAATACGCATCAAGCTAAGCAAGGATGAGTTTAAGGTAGGCACGTTTTGCTTGCTAACAGGCCGATGTTTGACCACCGTTCACCCTCCAAAGGTCGCGTTCCCCTGGAGGCTTTCTGCTGTCGTAAGCTGAAAAACGAACGCTTTCGTTCTCTGTTACAAGGCTCTACAATTCTTAGCTTGATGCCTATTCCCCTGGATGAAATCACAGGGGCTTTCTAGTCTGAGGTTCTGTAAAGTAACTTTAGATGTACAGGCTGGTGATCTATTGACAATCTGTACCCCTGGAGGTGGAAGGTTTCTACCCGTTTAATCATTCAAGGGTCGATCATTTTTTTATGCACGCTTTAGCAAGACAGTCGATGATCTTATAGCAACAGGTGCAACAATAATTGATCTTTGCCAGCTTGGAAGCGACTACGTTTGAAAAATCTGTCTCTCTTTCCCCCTTGTTGAAATAGGCAACCTCTCGTTATACTCTCTTCAAGCTCGGTTTTTGTTTAGAGAAAAGGAGATATCATAATGGCTAGGGGTGACGGAGAAAGAGGGCATTCAGATGCGGGAGATCAGTCTGGCCCTCAGCCAAAATCGCGAAATAGGATTGATATGCTGAGACTACTATGTGGTTTATGTGGTTCTTGTAAGACCAATGAAGACAGAGATGTTATAGCATGCCTGCAGAACGAGCAGATCAGGCATCCTCAAGATGACATTCGCACAGTGACACATAATTCTGTAGATCATAAAACAGAGATTACTCAAAATTTGTCCGAGGCCAAGTCCGTGAAAAGGAAGTGTTTTTGGAGGCCTAGTGACTGCAGAAAAGGGAGCAAAAAGAAAATTCTTGCCAATATGCGGACCATATGGACTTGCTGCACCCGTCCAAAAACATCGGATGATATTACGGTAGTTCCCCGCTCAAGAGGTGACGGTGAGAGCCGAGACCCACGAGAAGCCAATTCACCGAGTAGCACTTCGAATCTACTGACACGCACAGAGAAAAGTATCGATATTGCAACGAGCGAATCTCCTTCCCTTAGCACTAAACCACTATTCTCTAAAGATTCTTCCCATAGTGCCCATCGTGATTCTTCCCATATTGTTCTTGATTCCCACAGCGATCCTTTAGATGCTGTAGAAAAGTATGACCAATATATCGAAAAAGGAATCCAAGAATTGGAAAGAGAAATCCAAGTTGTTTCTGATTCATCAAGTCGAAACAGTGAAGTGAAAAAGCTTAACAGTGAAAAGATGGAAGAGCTTATATTGAAAGACCTAGATACCCTACAACGTGCTCAAGAACAATCTCTGAAGAATAATCCAAACGCCCTTGAACCGCTATCGGTAAAACAGGCTGAAGGCCTACAGGCTAAGTGGAAAAAAGAAGGCTGCGATGAACGCGTAGCACTCGAAACTATTACTAATGAATTGGAAGATGCCTGTCGAATATGCAAGGTAATACTTGGAAATCATCTTGTTAATTATTTATTGTGGAATAAAGGGAAAGAGATTCTCAATACAGTGATAGAAGAATTAAACGAAGCAATCGTTTCTATTCAAACAGAAAATAAAAATTCTCTTCTTCTCGCTATTACTGGTGCTGGAGAGGTGGAAATGATAAAAAGTGTAATAATACATGTGATAGGAGGAGGAAAAGGAAAAGATAAAATAAATATTGGTTGTCTACCTAAACTATTAAATCCATTAACAGGACCTTCCGTGAGAAATATTTTGCAAGAAAAGATTGATAAAATTATTTCGATATCCAGAGATGCGCAAGGAGATAAGATCACAAGGGAATGAGGAGAGAAAAGGATTATATATAGATATTTAGAGAAACTGGTAAGGGAGCCGTACAAAAAAAGTGGTACCTTTTTCCTCAGATGATTCGACCCAATCTGCCCTGCGTGTCGCTCAACTATGTCTTTACAGATCGAGAGTCCCAGCCCCCATCCTTGTATTGGGGAGTATTGGGCTTCTGGAGCACGGTAAAACGGCTCAAAAATATATTTGCGTTGGTCCTGCTTAATAACAGAACCATCGTTGTGAACTGAAAGCGTCACATGAGAAAACTCCTGTTGTACAACAATGCTAACAATAGTGTTTTCTGGTGAATACTTCACAGCATTGCTCACCAAGTTGATAATTACCTGCCTGAGTCGTTGCTCATCGGCTTGAAGCATGACAGGATCAGATGGAAGCTTTAGCCCCAGACGACGACCTGAAAGCATCTGCTGATCTTCGACAACTTCACGGCAGAGTTTCCCGAGATCACATGGCGCAAGTCGCAATGGGACCTTCCCTGAGCTTAGACGACTCATGTCAAGAAGACTGTCAATTAATTCTTGCAGCCGATGTGTTTGTGCATCAATCTTTTCCAGGCATGTGTACCAAGACGATTGTTCGGAGGCTGTCTTTTGGGACTTGGCAAGACGACGCAAGGCAAGCTGTGCTTGACCTCGTATTGTGGTAACTGGAGTTTTTAACTCGTGCGATGCTTGTGAGAGAAAACGATCCTTGATCTGATTGGCTTGATCAAGTTGCTGATTGCTTTGGACAAGTGCCCGATTAGCCTCTGCCAATTCTTGTGCACGTGCCCTTGCTTCTTGCTCAGCATCTAAAAGCGCACGTTGTTGAGACTTCTCACGCAGGACTGTGATTAGGGTCACCACTAGTTGGGCAACTATAAAGGGAGTATAGGACGCAAAACCATTCCAATTCTGCAAAATAGTCAAATCCCAAGGCGTAATGATAAAAGTGTCCAGGGCAATTATGCCAAGTATAATTGCCAATAGTGCAGGGCCAACTCCCCACAACCAAGCAATCACGATGGTTGCAAGAAAGAACGGACTACCAGTCAAGTACGTTTGTAAAGTAAATAAGTGATTAATATATGTTATAAGCAGTGTTATGCCTATGATAAATGGACAAACGATATAGCCGACAGGGGGAGCACGCCACTTAGATAGTTTTAGACTAACATGGTGATGTTTCTTGGCATGCCATTCAGGTGGTGCTTGATCAGGTTGTTCTTGAGAGTGCAAGATGCTCTTTCTCTCTTCCATAAATCCACTAACCTTTAATATCTCAACTATCTCATGGCTAATGAAAGCTTTGTCAGCAGTGCACAAAATAACATATCTATTATACGTTCTATAAATCACAAAGGGTTCCGCTCCTACAAATTTCGAGCTACAATGTCAATTGGAAAAAACCTGATTACGATTTGCTCCAAAGGAGCCCCGACCAGAGACCATATTCTGCTGAACCGATCTCTGGGCGGGCAGATATGATAGAAGATTAGAGAAGCCTATCTACTTCTCGCTGTCAGCTTTCTTATGCTTGGCAACCAGTTCCTGCTGGATATTAGCCGGTACTTCTTCGTATCGGGCAAATTCCATGGTAAAGGAACCACGGCCTTGGGTGATAGAGCGCAGATCCGTAGCATAGTGCAACATTTCAGCCTGTGGTACATATGCCGTGATGAGCTGTGTCCCATCCTCTTGCAATTCCATACCCTGAACGCGACCACGTTTGGTATTGATGTCACTCATAACGTCACCCATATTTGCTTCGGGCACATTAATGGAGACGCTCATGACAGGTTCTAGAATCACCGGGTTGGCCAGTGGAATAGCCTCTTGCATACCGAGAGAGGCAGCAATTTCAAATGCTTGAGCGGAGGAATCCACCGGGTGATACTTCCCATCGACCAAGGCAACTTTGACATAGATCATCGGATGACCACCAGAGATGAAACCACGTTTGAGTGACTCGCGCACCCCTTTTTCTACGCCAGGGATGAACTGGCCTGGTACTACACCACCTACAATACGATCTTCGAAGACAAAGGTCTCCTCGCCATCGCGTGGTAGGGGCTCAAATCTCCCAGCCAGACATCACCGAACTGCCCATGCCCACCACTCTGTCGTTTATGGCGACCGTTCGCTCTTGCCTTCTTACGAATGGTTTCGCGGTAAGCTATGCTTGGTTCGTGGATATCCAGATCAGTTGCATATTTGCGTTTGATATTGTCAACCAAAATCTGAATATGCGACTCACCCATACCCGATAACAGGGTTTCGCCTGTCCCGGCCTCGCGAGAGATACGTATGGTACGATCTTCTTCTAGGATACGTGCTATCGCAGTACTCATTTTATCCAAATCGCCCTGACTCTTTGGGACAATCGCGACGGTATAGCAAGGAGCTGGAAACTTGATGGGTTCTAGAGGTATTGTGCTATCTTTGCTACTAGTGATCGTATCGCCCGTATGTGTATTCGCAAGTTTGGCTGCTGCGCCAAAGTCACCTGCCGAAATCTCCGTTGTTGTTTCCTGACTCTTGCCACGTGGAATGATCAACTGGCTAATACGCTCCTCGGCTCCGGTTTGGATATTGAAAAGGTGGCTATCGGTCTTAAGAGCGCCACTATAGACGCGGAACGTTGAAATAGTACCAACCTGTGCGGCTGCTGTCTTAAACACGAACAGCGAAAGATTATTGCCGAAGGGCTTGACATCTGCTGGCACAGCGTGGGCAGCGCTAGGTAAATAGTCAACGATTGCATCAAGCAGAGTCTGTACCCCTATATTTTTTGCCGCAGACGCGCACAAGACTGGAATAAGTGCTCCGCTACTTGTCCCTTTCTTGACCACTGTGAGCACTTCCTCATCACTGAGTGTCTCACCTTCCAGAAACTTTTCCATCACAGCATCATCGCTTTCGACAGCCAATTCAAGGAGCTGGTCGCGATAGGTATTGATGCGGTCCTGTAAATTTGCGGGAATAGGGACTTCTTGGATCTTGTTGCCACCTTCAAAAGTATAAGCTTTCTGTCTGACCAGATCGACTACACCTTTGAAGCCAGCCTGCTCTCCAATCGGAATTTGGAGAGGAGCGATCTTCATGCCGAACTGTCGGCGCAGTGACTCTAGGGCTTGATCAAACGAAGTATTTTCGCGATCGAGCTTATTCACCAGAACGATGCGAGGCAACTTCCGTTCGTCTGCATATTTCCAGGTAAGTTCGGTACCAACTTCAACACCTTTCTCAGCGGTAACAACTACTAAAGCCGCATCAGCGACACGGAGGCCAGCTTTGACTTCACCAATGAAGTCTGGGTAACCAGGTGTGTCAATAAAGTTAATCTTATGATTTTTCCATTCGACTGGTAGCACTTTGGCATTCAAGGACATGCGGCGTTTGATTTCCTCTGGATCATAATCGACAACCGACGTGCCTTCATCTACCTTCCCCTGCCGACTCACGGCACCACTATCGTAGAGTGCTGTATCAATGAGAGATGTCTTGCCTGTTCCAACATGAGAGATAAGTGCTATGTTACGAATTTGTTCCGCTCTGTAAACCTTCATGGACCCAATTCCTCCTGAGCTTTCTAGGCAGTGAGATCTGTCGTAGACCTTCTTATATTATGCAATCTGAGCACACAAATAGCTGGTTTGGTACAGAGAGATGTGTGTTGCTCCTTTCGGATCTTGCTAGGTGTAGTATATCAGGAATAGACAACTGGTTCAACCAATTTCGTGCATGATTGTAGCTCATCATCTAAACATTTAATTGAACGTCTGTTCTGTCTTTAGTAACTATACTTAGACGGAAAACTATGTTATACTTGCAGAAGCGAGCTGAGTTTCTAGAAATCCTTGCAGAAATGCTTGGAGTCTCAGAGAATAGATCCTTCTTTGCGAGAAAGGACGTTGCGGTGGCAAAAGAACAAACTCTTGATAACCTCTGGTTGGCACAAGCCTTGTATGACCTAGGGGGGAATTCGATTTGGTAATTTTACCGTGAGTGAGTCGGCGATCAGCTCACCTATTTTTATTAATCCCAAAGTTCTCATTAGCAATCCAACAGCTCTCCGTGTTGCTAGTAAATTGATGCAACAGGAAATCGACTTAGCGCAATCATTGCGTCGTCCGCGTGTTCATCCCTTCACACTTGTGGCCGGAGTGCCAGTAGGTGGGCTCCTATTGGCGACAGCTTACTCGCTAGAAACGAACAATCCTCTGATCTATGCGCGTATTCGTCAAGAAGGAACAGGCAAACCTGGTATCGAGGGATGCTTTCAACCAGGGGATACGGTACTTATCATCGATGATTTGATCACGCGTGGTAGCAGTATTCTCGACACGGCCTCTCTCCTTGAAGAAATGGGTTTGAAGGTCAAAGATGTCATCGTGTTAATTGATCGCGAACACGGAGCTGCTGAGCGCTTGCATCGGCATGGGTATAATTTGATCAGTATTCTCAAGCTAGATGTCATGCTTACTCACTACATGTCCAAGGGCCTTATTTCGGAGGAGACGTATCGCATCTGTGCAGACTATTTGCAGAGTAAACAGAGGGAATCTTCCACTGGCGAATTGGGTGTATAGCTGAACTTATCATTGCCAAGTTAATACTGCATATACAGCCCTAGGCAATTTATGCTACAATACTCTTGCCACTCTATGTAGTAGCAATATTAGTTCTAGGGCTGATTGCTGCAATGAGACCGGATCGCCAGCGATACCAGATCAAAAGAAAATTTTGCCTCTTCACTCTTGCAATCTTGCAATTACCTTCTATTGCCCTATATCTCATCTTCCGCACTTCAATGCCTACTGCTTTCGCTGCCCAGTTAACGAATCCTCCAGCAGGTAATCTGGATCTTTTGCGTGCGGGTGTCTCTGTTGTCCGCTTGCTAGTGACATATGAGAAACCCGACAATTCCGAGAAAGTCTTCTGTACGGGCTTGGGAGCTATCGTTGCCAGCTGTTATCGCCTACACTGAACAGATTGGGCAAGCTTTAGACTATGCACATCAAAACAAATTGATTCATCGGGATATCAAGCCAGAAGATATGCTGATAGGATCTCAGAATCAAATTCTGCTCAGTGATTTTGGTATTGCTGTTATTGCCCATAGCGAGCATTCAATGACCACTCAGCAGATGGCAGGTACACTCCCTTATATGGCTCCAGAACAGATCCGGGGAAAACCTCAACCTGCCAGCGATCAATACTCCCTTGGAGTTGTTGTTTATGAGTGGCTTTGTGGAAGTCGTCCCTTCCAAGGAGCTAGTGAGTGGGAGATCATGAATCTGCATCTATCTTCACCGCCCCCTAGTCTACGAGAGAACAATTCTACTATTCCCGAGGAAGTTGAGCAAATCGTGCTCAAGGCACTGGCTAAAGATCCACAACAGCGTTTCGCGAGTATCGCAGACTTTGCAAAAGCGCTGGCGAGTGTTGTTTAAGATACCAAATCGCAAATCAGTCCTATTCTGCCATTGCAACAGGGAACTATTGACCAGTCTAGAGCGTCAGGATAGTGAGAGGGTAGAGGATCTACAGCTTATTAAGCTCAGGCGAGAAAAAGACAGCGAATTTTCGCAGAATGGTCATTCTACCTAGTGGTGGTCTTAGATTTTGAGTTCACAATATGTTTTTTGAGCTAACCACCACATGATGCACTTCTACCTTCTCAACGTTTCGATCTTTTGATCCTTTGGTCTGTTCAATTTACATTTCTAAAGAGGAGGACGGCTATGAAGTACTCATGGATGGTCAAGACAGGCAAGAAACAATCCCTATTCAAGCTTGGGAGTTTTACGTTCCTCGTTGTGATCCTTGTGATCGTTATTGGTTTCGTCATGAGCCGATTGATGGTGGGCAGAAGCTTTGCAGGTTACAGCTTAACTGGAACCTCTGAGTTACCTGCAGCATTAAACTCATCTCATACTATTCAAAAACATGTAGCTGTAGGAGCAATCAGTGCTATAAGCGTAGCTCCTGTAGCGGCTAGTACCTCCGGCAACATGGAATTCTGGAGCATCTATAGGCGCATCGCGGGCAAAGGATATTGGTCCACAATACTTGATCAAGACGCTCCATATAGATTTGCATGTTAAAGACACACGAAAGGTTGCAGATAGCCTGCTAGCATGGATTGGTGCAACAGACCCGCGTGCAACCACGAAGTGCGACTGACTATGAGCAAGTGGATGATAATCTCTACAATGTATCATTGACCTTCTCGGTGCAGGCGAACTCGCTATCCACTAATCTATCGCTACCTGAGGGATTACGCAATACACAACGGAGGGCATCTTATAACATTCGACGAGTCAATTCAGGATGTAACCTCTACTTATGTTGATACTCAATCGCGCTTGCAAAACCTGCGTGTGGAGCAAGGACGCTTGCAGGATTTAGTCAGTCATGCCCAGAGTCTGAGCGATATTCTGGCTATTGATTAGCAACTAACGGACGTCGAAGGCCAGATCGAGAGCGATGAAGCGCAGCTCAATAGTTTAGCCAGTCAGGTTACATTCTATACAGTCTCGGTTAGCCTGGAGCCGCTAGACATTGCCACCCCATCATCGAACAATAATGGATGGTCCGTTGGACACATCTTCCGTGATGCCTTCAGTGCATCGCTAGCTTTTGGTCAGGGAGTGCTAAGCTTGCTCATTTGGCTACTTGCTTTTGGTCTCTATATTGTCCCACTTGCTGCTATTGCCTGGTTAGGACGGAAATGGTATATACGCACAAGGCGAACATCTCAACCCAAGGTAGCGACAAATGATCCTGTCCCAGTGTATGAAGAAGTGGCGGAGGCTTCTGCCCCAGTAAATGAAGATGTGGCACTTGATCCTGTCCTAGTGAACAAATGAAAGAAAGCGCACACTTCTACTATTCCCGATGGCAAAAGGGGTACTTGTGTCCCTAGAGCATTGACAGGATTTTGCACATGAGTACAATAGAGTGTATGTGAATGTTTCGAGAATTCGAAAGCAGTGTATCCTCATAGAGGAGCTATTGCTCAAAGAGATTTACCAGAAGGAAGATACCATCAGGATCTATGGTTTGTGTGGAGCTTGTGCCCCCAAGGTAGAAGTCCTGGGAACAGGAGATGCACCTAGGGAGGACACAATCTACCAACTATGATTGATATTTTGTCCAAAAAGACTGCGAGGCATGAAGTGGTGGAAATCCCAAGCTCAGTGCCTCGCAAACTAAGCAAAGGAGCCTCGCAGTGCTTCTAGAGCGGCTTGAAAAAGTGAGAAGGATGCGCTATACTCTTCTAAGAAGAGGCAAACCGGGCAGAAATGAGGCAACAAAGCCATCTGCCTCGAAAAGCACAAGCGGAAGCCGCTTCCGGGGCCGTGCGAGGCACCCCGCTGTGGATAGGGTGGATGGGGCGCAGATGCGATTGAAACTAATACATGGTTCGTGAAATGTCTGAAAGTAGCAGTGTGGATAGGGTGGATGGGGCGCAGATGCGATTGAAACAGCATCTGGTCGCAGTGCAACGTCAGCAGATGGCAGGTGGATAGGGTGGATGGGGCGCAGATGCGATTGAAACTCTTTGCACGCTCTTGATACTCTGCATACTGTCTTAGGTGGATAGGGTGGATGGGGCGCAGATGCGATTGAAACTGCTGAAGAGGGAAAGAATCAGGAGGATGATAGAGAAGGTGGATAGGGTGGATGGGGCGCAGATGCGATTGAAACATATCTTCCTCTGATGCTACGCAGCACAAAAGCTTTGTGGATAGGGTGGATGGGGCGCAGATGCGATTGAAACGTGTCCACTGAGTCGTAGGACGCCATGTCGAGAATAGTGGATAGGGTGGATGGGGCGCAGATGCGATTGAAACGAGCACTTGGACAACCTCGGGACAGCACATCGGACTGTGGATAGGGTGGATGGGGCGCAGATGCGATTGAAACAGATCATCAGGTTCTCTCTCGACCTCATTGCTGCCAACGTGGATAGGGTGGATGGGGCGCAGATGCGATTGAAACAGATCGAAGTGCTCGTTTTAATCGCCAGAGGATACGTGGATAGGGTGGATGGGGCGCAGATGCGATTGAAACTTTGCGCATCATTTGTTCAATTTTAGGGTGGGTATAGTAGCGAGCGAGGTGGATAGGGTGGATGGGGCGCAGATGCGATTGAAACGATCAATAGCGAAGCAACCGCTAGCATCGGCATCAGTGGATAGGGTGGATGGGGCGCAGATGCGATTGAAACACACGTATCTGCTAGGGCAAGGGATGATCACGTCAGGTGGATAGGGTGGATGGGGCGCAGATGCGATTGAAACAACTCAAATACACAAGAGGATACTCTTATGCAACTTTCGTGGATAGGGTGGATGGGGCGCAGATGCGATTGAAACGGGGATTAGACACGCGCAATGCGTGATCAGGGAGCAAGTGGATAGGGTGGATGGGGCGCAGATGCGATTGAAACGGGGATTAGACACGCGCAATGCGTGATCAGGGACAAGTGGATAGGGTGGATGGGGCGCAGATGCGATTGAAACTGCTCTCGGCGTCCTGGTTGGGCGTAAAACTGCTTGTGGATAGGGTGGATGGGGCGCAGATGCGATTGAAACCCAAACTGGGCTATACTGCTCTATACCCATATGAGGTGGATAGGGTGGATGGGGCGCAGATGCGATTGAAACTTCTCCTGATGCCATTCTTGAGGTGGAGGGAGAGCGGTGGATAGGGTGGATGGGGCGCAGATGCGATTGAAACATGTGAAAGGACTTTAATCATGCCAACAATATCAACGTGGATAGGGTGGATGGGGCGCAGATGCGATTGAAACACAAGTATCTCACGACCATAGGCACGGCTAAAGGCGTGGATAGGGTGGATGGGGCGCAGATGCGATTGAAACACGTCTAGATACTCTCTATTGCTTCCATCGAATACGGTGGATAGGGGGGATGGGGCGCAGATGAGGAGAGGACGAGAGGGATTTTGTATTCAGTTAGAAAAGAAAGCCTGAGGTGATGGGTGGACTGGAAGGTATCTCTCACCCTCTCTACTATTCAGTATACTGATAGGTCCAAATTAGCCGATATAGCTTACTGGATTGACAGCACCGTTTGTCTAAACGTCAACTAGCTATGCCTCCCCAATTCCGCAATCCTTCACTCCAAACGCTCAATCTGGCTCAATGGAATAGCTTCCGTGTCAGCTTTATGTTACTATAGTAACTCGAAAGTATACATTCGCGAGTAAGGCTAAATTTGCAATGTTATATATGGAGTAGCCTAGATAACCTTAGATAATGTATTTCTGAGAATTACTCTCTATCTTACCTTGTGGTAGGATAGTGATATATGAAGCCTTTATGTCTCCATTCCTCCCTAGTCCTATCATGGGTGTGTTACCTTTCTTAATGGTAATCAGCAAAAGGTCAACAAAGAAAATGGTAGCTAAATCTATTTCATGCTATACACTAAGATAAGGTCTACCATACCTTGAAATTAGTACCTGAGTTTGCACGCCTAAAAAAGGCGTGCTACAATGAGTTGATGCGAAATATTAGTGAGTTGTAGAGGTGTTGACGCTAAATGTTGATGAGTAGATATCAATCATATTAAGGAGCATAACATGACAAAAATTGATCAGACACGCCTCAACCTTATTCATAGATATTGGAATGCAGCTAACTATCTGACCATCGGCCAGATTTATTTACAGGATAATCCTCTTCTGAGAGAACCTCTACGACCCGAGCATATTAAACCACGATTGTTGGGACATTGGGGAACTTCACCCGGATTGAGCTTCATTTACGTTCACTTGAACCGACTGATTAAAGATCACAATGTCAATATGATCTATCTGGCCGGACCAGGACACGGCGGACCCGCTGTCTTGGCTAATGTCTATCTCGAAGGTACCTATAGCGAGATTTATCCAGAAATTGGTCAGAATGCTGAAGGCATACGCCACCTCTTTCGCCAGTTCTCAACACCCGGTGGCGTGCCAAGCCACGTGAGCGTTCCTACCCCCGGCTCAATTCATGAAGGAGGCGAGTTAGGCTATGTGCTTACTTACGCCTTTGGCGCTGCCTTCGATAATCCAGACTTGATCGTCGCCGCCGTCATCGGGGATGGCGAAGCAGAAACTGGACCACTAGAAGGGTCTTGGAAAAGTATCAAGTTCTTACATCCCGCCCGCGATGGCGCTGTCTTGCCCATTTTGCATCTCAATGAGTATAAGATTTCTGGCCCAACCGTTCTTGGACGTGCCGATGATACATCGATTCTGCAATTGCTCTCAGGTCATGGTTACGATGTCCACTTCGTAGAGGGTACCAATCCCATGACCACGCATCAAGCCTTTGCTGAAACACTAGAAATATGCTATGCAAAATTCTCCAAGTGCAAGAAGATGCACGTCAGTACGGCTCCACAAAAAATCTACGTTGGCCAGCCATTGTCTTGCGTACCCCTAAAGGATGGACCGGACCAAAAGTAGTAGATGGACAACCGATCGAGGGCACTTTCCGTTCACATCAGGTACCTGTAGCAGAAGTCAAGACAAATCCCAACCATTTGCAAATATTGGAAGAATTGGATGCGGAGTTCAAACCAGAGGACTTGTTGGATCAGCAAGGACGTTTATTCCAGAAGTCGCTACTCGCTCGCAAGGCGATCGCAGAATGGGGGCTAATCCACATGCCAATGGAGGCAAGTTGCTGATCGATCTGGATATGCCCGACTTTCGGGAATATGCCGTCAATGTGAAAAAGCCTGCTATAGTGTACTATGGCAATACTCGACCGCTTGTCGGCCGAGTTGATGCGAGATGTCTTTGCCAAATGCCAAACAGCAGAATTTCCGTTTTTCTGCCCCGATGAAACTAATTCAAACCGTCTTGGAGATGTTTTTGAGGTAGAAAATCGCACGTTTGAGGAAAAAATTATCCCGATTGATTATCATCTCTCTCCTATGGAAGGGTTATGGAGGTGTGAGTGACATCTCTGCGAGGGATGGTTGGAAGGTTACCTGCTTACAGGACGACAGGGCTATTCGCTACGTATGAAGCATTTGCTATGATTGTTGACTCAATGATGATTTAACATGGCAAGTGGCTAGAAGGGGCTATTCTATTTCCCTGGCGCGAACCGATTGCCTCACTGAACATTCTCCTGACATCTACTTGCTGGCGTAATGATCATAATGGTTTCAGCCATCAAGGTCCCGGACTTATCGATACAGCTCTCTTCAGAAAAGGTACTGTCTCACGCGTCTATTTCCACCAGATGCTAATTGCCTGCTCTCTGTCGCAGACCATTGTTTGCACAGTCGCAATTATGTCAATCTGATCGTCGTCGATAAGCAACCACACCTACAATTTCTTACCATGCCACAAGCCATTGACCATTGCACTCGTGGCTTTTCCACTTGGGACTGGGCAAGCAATACTGACGATCTTGAGCCTGATGTTGTACTGGCCTGCGCAGGCGATGTGATGACGATGGAGACTGTGGCCGCAGCATGGTGGTTACGTCACCATATCCCCAACTCAAAACCCTAGCGTCGTGAATGTTGTCGATCTAATGACTCTTTATATGCCATATGTACACCCACGGGCCAGATAGCAGGCAGCCTTCGTCGAGCTTTTCACAGAAGATAAGCCCGTCGTGTTTGCCTTCCACGGTTACCGAGGAGCAATCCACCAACTGGTCCACGGACGCCCCAACCCAGATCGTTTCCATGTGCGAGGGTTTAATGAACAGGGAACAACTACCACACCTTTTGATATGGTCGTGCTCAATGGGATCAGTCGCTATCACCTCTGCATGATGGCGATGCGATATGCAGAAGCGTGTGCAACATTTTGTTCCTCCACTGATCCAAGAATGCAAAGCCATACTCACCAAACATGCCAGCTACATACGGACTCACTTCGAAGATATGCCAGAGGTGCAAGATTGGGTGTGGACTGACTGATGAAAATACTTGTGTTTAATGCTGGTTCTAGTAGCCAGAAAAGTCGTTTGTACGATATTATTGATAATACACCAGATACTCCTCCTGCTCCTTTGTGGGCTGCCGATGCAGACTGGACGCAAAAAAAAGGAGTGGCAAAACTTAAGATAACAGCTAACGGGCATAAGATCATAGAGGAACGGCCAATCCAAGCACGCTCAGACACTATCGAGCAAATGCTACAAACACTGTGGAACGGCCAATTCAGGTTATCTCCCAACTTACCGATATTGATATTGTTGGGCATCGCGTCGTGCATGGAGGGCCACATTATAGCCAGAGCGTCCTCATCACGCCAGAGGTTAAGGCCGAAATTAGGCGCTTCGCCTCATTTGCGCCATTGCATAATCCTGATAACCTGAGTGTAATCGAGACAACTGAACGCATCCTTGACAATATCCCCCAGGTTGCTGTCTTCGATACAGCCTATCATAGTCACCTCTTACCGGAAGCGATGATATCTCCGGTCCCTATAGCTGGTTTGAGCAGGGCATTCGCCGCTATGGCTTCCATGGCATCAGTCATCAGTATTGCGCACGGCGTAGCGCCCAAATTGTAGGACGAGACCCCAAATCACTGCGCATCATCAACTGCCACATAGGCAATGGTTGCTCACTGGCCTCCATCCGCGCTGGGCAGAGTATCGATACCACAATGGGCTTTACTCCCCTGGAAGGCCTGATGATGGGAACCCGCTCAGGATCTGTTGATCCCAGCATCCTGCTCTACCTGCAGCGAGAATACGGCTACTCGGCAGCACAACTCGACCAGATACTTAACAAAGAGTCAGGACTCAAGGGCATTTCCGGTGTGTCAGGCGATCTGCGAGAGGTTCTACATGCAATCAAAGAGGGCAATCAACGCGCCAAACTGGCTCTGTCGATGTATGTCTATCGACTACGCTACTTCATCAGCGCAATGATCGCTTCGCTAGCAGGAATAGACGTGCTTACATTCACTGGAGGAGTGGGCGAGAACTCACCAGAAGTACGAGCAAAGACTTGTGCAGCCTTTAGCTTCCTCGACCTCCAGCTAGATCCAGCCAAAAATGCTGCTTCACCTGCTGATCAGGATATTGCAACCCCAAAATCTGCCGTACGGGTCCTGGTTGTCCATACTGAGGAAGATTGGGAAATTGCTCGCGAGTGCTGGCATATCAAAGCCACTGAACAGTGAATGTCTTTCATGAGCATCTCGTTGAAACTCATTGAATTGCTCAGACGTGCTTATAGCAGAAGCAAAGTGATCAACTACATGATCATTGATGGATTTAGCAACACCAGAAGGAGACACATTCATGAAGCTATATGAAAGAGTCAAGCCAAGCAACCATAAGGCAGGCAAAATTACAAAAATGATATCGGCCAAAGCAAGCAAGGTTGCCCCATCCACTTCCAAGAATCTCAAGGATAGTGCGCAAGATACCCTCACTAGTGCCAAAGATACAGTCCAATTGGCCTACGCAGAGGTAGAGAAGAACATGAGACAAGGCTGGAATAAAACTCTGACCTGGCTGGCCCTTGCAGTTAGTATCGTAGTACCAATTCTCCAGAAAAACATGCAAAGAGCACAAGACAACTTGAATAAGGCACAAAAAACGCTGGAGCAGACACAAGGCCCGCTCCAGAGCAATGTAAGGTCCAGACTAGCCCAAACTTCGCAAGCTCTCAGTAAAAGCACGAGCGCAGCCAGAGACAACTTAAAACAGGCGACAATAGAAGCCAAAGAGATGCAACTGTCATGGCAAGAACAATCCATTCAGCGCCAACTCAGACGCAAACGAGCAAAAAGAGCATTTCGCTGGGGAATCGTCTTGGGTGTAGTAGTTGCACTGCTCTATAGTCCTATCAGAGGATCAGATGCTCGCCAGCGCCTCAACCAGGGCTGGCAGCAGTCGTTTGCCTACTTCAAGAATAGGAATAGGAGGCTAGCAATCCCGACATGAACACCTGAATTTCATTCCCAGTTACAACCCCCAACCTACCCCGTGATTTCCGCCCGCATTGTCCTGTTTGCCCAGCAGTACAGTGCAAGCGTGCTCGTGTTCGAGCACCTTGGTAACCTTAAGCCTGAGAAAGGCAAGTATAGCAAGCGCGGCAATAGCAAACGTGCCTTCTGGATGAAAGGCCGCATATTCAAATATAGCAAGTACAAAGCGTACAATGTGGGCATACTCACGAGCAGAGTCAATCCACGAGATACAAGTCATACTTGTGCGAAATGTGGTGCTCCAGTTGCACGCTATAACGAGGGAGAAAAACCAGAAGGTTATCAGATGGGTGCTGCACTATGCAAGTGTACTGTATGTGCAAGAAACGATAATGCGGACAGAAATGCCAGTTTGCAGATCGGGAACAAGTTCTTCGCCCGCTATGGGCTCATCTTCCAGGAAAAGCCTCAAACTCCTCTAGCGATAGAGAGGGAAGAGCAATCTTCAGGTGTTGCTGCTCTCCAAGACGCCAAAGTTCCAACTGTGAGCCAACTAGCTCTTTGGGATGGGCATGAGAGCGACAACGGGCATGGCACCGCCCAGAGCAGTATCCCAGGGTTGGCTGGGGCTGCTCGCGATTTCACCAAGCCACTCCTGTCCCAATTGGGCTGTGTCTACGACACGCTTGCCCAGGGAACAGACTACCTTGGGGAGTCAGAAGCTGCGGGGTTTTAACCCCAGCAGAGTGTCACAGCAAGGATGCTTCTTCATTCATCCTCATAGATGCACGCAGAGGACCTCTGATGGGTCAAGAGAATTTTCCGTAACAACGCTTTGGCACGATGGAAATACGTTTTTGCCGTAGCCTCCGGCATAGAGAGGGCTTTGCCAATCTCAGAGAAACTCAATTGCGAGACGTAACGCAAAATGACAACCGATCGAAACTTCGGCGGCAGAGACTGAATTGCCTCCATTAGGAGGTTCTGTAGGTCATGACGCTCAATCAACTCTTCTGGCAAGGGGCCAGGATCAGGAATGTCGTATAAACCTGTTAGCTCTCCATCTCCATTATCTATCTCAAGTTGAGAGAAATGAATGGCATACCTGTGCCTCCGTCTTAGCTCATCAACACAACAATTGCGTGCAACCTGGAAAAGCCAGGATTTAAATGGTTCTCCCGTCCCCAACTTGGGCAGAGAAGTATAGAAACGCAGAAAAACCTGTTGTAACACATCACAAGCCAGATCGTAGTCACCCAAAAAGCGACAAATAAAGTTGAATAGGGGAGTACTGTATCGTCGCACCAGCATTTCAAACGCTTCCTGGTCACCAGCAAGGACTAACTGGGCTAGGACTCCATCTGATATATCTGGCACCAAAGTTTGTGTATGTTCCTGAGTGTGCACAGGCAACTCCTTTCCAAATGAGTAAATAGTATAGCTGGCATCCATCATTTATAGTATTAGCATATACTCTTCAAGCGATAATTACAATAGATTTTTAGTTATAAAAAACTCTACAAATAGAGTTGTAATCAGAAACTAAAGCGAAAAAGCAAAAGCTTAGAATTTTCTTATCTGTATGACAATTAGTAGTATTTTTATAATGCGTGGCAAATAAATAGCGCTTTGATTACATTATTAGCATCAAAGCACTATTATCGATTTTAAATAAAATTGGGATTCAAGCATCCGCAAGATAACACCGTTGGATCTTACTTCCCCAAACACGCTCAGCGAAGGTAGAGCTTCATGCTACCTCTGCGGGATGCTCTTCCACGCTCCCTACACTCTGCGCAATACCTGTTCTCTGCCCTTGACTGAGAACCAGTACCTCACATGGCGCATTTTTCAATACATACTCTACAACTGGATCTAGTTGTTGCTTTCCACTATACACACGCGTAGGACTGTTTGCTGTCAAGATAATATCTATAGCCCGCTCTTCTGCTTCACATACGATTGCCACACTAGATAGGCGTGCTTTCAGGAGATGCTTTGTCAAGTTAGTTGTATAACGCTTGGCAAGTAACGCACTTCACCATCTTTGCCACGCAAATGGATGTTGAGCGGAACCTTGAAAGGCAGGGGCGTCCACGGATCGGTGAAACGCAGTACGAGTAGTGAGATAAATACCAACATAGTGGCATACCAGCCGCAGTGGCGTCATCTCGCACCCCTTTGCCTGCCATACACACACCTCCATAGAGAGAAAGCACAACTGATATATATCTACATTGTTGTCGTACTATATCACATCTTTATTAAAAATAGCTTAATAATCTGGAGAAAATGCAGAAAATCTTCAAATGGATGAGGTATAGAAGAAAATTCTACTGTCGGCATAGATCAAGTAATAGTATGATCTAGCATACATTAAAGAATGTTGGATGATATGACGGGATGCAGTCTCATAGAGCCGTGAGGCCTCTAGAGTCTCTTGCGATCGCTCATCTTGTTTGGGAATATAGAAGGGATCTGCTTAGTCGGACGACTATGCTGCCTGGGGATAGATGAACGCCCGGTTGAGATACGCTGCAATTCTCGCTTGATATTGCCCATACAGGCAGGCCGCTTCCTCGGGTCCATCTCAAGCATGCACGATATCAGTATTTGCAGTTGAGGATATTCAGGAATATTAAGAGGGGGGAGATTAAAAGGCTTATCAGCCGGGTCAAACCCACTAATCATCTGGTGCAACATCACACCTAGGCTATATACATCTGTCTGCGGCGTTGTCTGGGATCGACCATACTGCTCGGGAGCTGCATAGCCGGGCGAGCCTAGAGCCGTAGTATCCTTGGCTTGCCCAGGCTTAAAGTGACGTGCAATGCCAAAATCAACTAGATAGATCTGCCCATCATATGTACGCATAACATTAGAAGGTTTCAGATCACGGAAAATAATCGGGGGTTTACGCAAGTGGAGATAGCTCAAGACCGCAGCAAGTTGTGTACCGATATATAACACTTTATCAACGATGAGACGATTATTTTTCGATCTGCCTAAATAATCCTCTAATGTCTCTCCCTCGATAAAGCTCATTACTAGATACCAACGATCGTTCTCCGTAAAATAATCATAAATGCTGGGTAAACCTGGATGAGTTAAAGCGGCTAGCAGAAAAGCTTCACGTTTGAAGGCTTCACTTGCCTCGACAATCTCCTGTGGACTAAGGCCATTCTGGCTCATCTCTTTGATTGCCACTAGCCGATCAAACTGGTTATCGAGCGCCTTATAGACATCGCCATAACCGCCCGAGCCAACTCTTTTTTGCAAACGATAGCGCTGCTTGAGCAGTACAGCAGATGATTTAGCGTCATCAGCAGGAGTGACAGCTATAGGCGTTTTTGGGCAAGAAGATGCAGTAGATAACATAACTGAAACACTGCCTGTGTTCTGTAAACCCAAAGCATGTCCACACACCGGGCAGAAACGTGCATGTGGTGGATTGGCAGCTCCACAGTTTATACAGAATAGATGGGAAGTAGATCCCATACCCATTTTTCTCCTCAAATTAACGTACTCCCTCCCTACCGAGAGAGAACCACGCCATTTATACGTTCATAATTACCATATATTCCTCTCAGGTTTCAAGCCACAAGTTTTTATGATCGAATTGTGATGGTGACACAACGGAACGGATGTGGTACACTCAACATCGAAGGACCCTTTTATTTTTCAAGATTCGTCGATGTACTCTTAGCTAATCCAACGAAGGAGAACTTTCTCATGAACCACCAGGCAAAGCATCAGCGTATAGCGGTCTATCCGGGCAGCTTTGACCCGCTCACCAATGGGCATTTAGATATTGCCCGTTCGAGCTGCTAGGTTCTTTGACACGCTTATTATCGCTGTGTATGCCTTTCCTGAGAAAAATCTTCTCTTCACAACTAGTGAGCGAGTCGCACTATGGAAAGATGTGATTGTGAGCGAAGAATTGACGAATGTACGCATCGACACATTCTCTAGCTTGGTGATAGAATATGTACGCTCCGTTGGCGGTGAAGCTATTATCAAAGGATTGCGTTCGCCAAATGACTTTGAGATAGAGTTTCAGCAGGGACTGATGAAATCATAAGCTAGCACCAGAGATCGAAACAATCTGTTTGTTAACACAGCCTGAGCAACTTTTTGTCAGTTCATCACTCCTTAAAGAGGTCGCACGATTGGGAGGCGATGTAAGCGATATGTTGCCAGCAACAGTTGTAGATGCCTTGTACCAGAAATTTGGCAAAGCCTAATCTTACAGTTGGAAGTCTCCAAGAATAGAAAGATGACTACCACTGGAGGACTAAAGATAGATAACACAACCACGTTTGGTAAAATGGGCTTATCCTATTGAACTCGCATTATAGGTATAAATAGCTTGTTTAACCTAAACGAAGGATAGATACGTGGAAGATGGGATTGGGGGAAGGAGGTATGCAAAACATGGACATCCTGTATATTATAGACCGCCTCGAGAACCTCGTTTCCAGTAGTTGGCACATGCCATTGATTAATCGGGTGCTCATCAAAGAGGCCGATATGTTAAATATCATCGATCAGATGCGTACCACCATTCCAGAGGAGGTTAAACAGGCACGACGCGTCATTCAGGAGAAAGAACGTATCCTCGCCCAAGCTCAGGCCGATGCAAAAAATATCCAGGCCCGTGTACGTGAAGAGGTAGAAAAGACCATGCAACGCGAAGGCCTGCTCCATGCCGCTGAAGAGCGCTCCCAGGAGATGCTGCGACTGGCAGCTGAACAGGCTCAGATGATCATGCGCCGGACAGAAGAGCAGAGTGAACAACTCAAGGTTGACGCCGATAACTATACCACTGAGACCCTACGCAATCTACGCGAACATCTGATGAGCATCGAAACAGAGATCGAGCGCACTGTTCTGAGCATCGAAAAAGGGCTCGAAAGTTTGGATGGCCGTCCAGGCGTGCCGGACAACGATGGCGCTGATGAAGTATTATCTATAGAAGAGATAGATGTGATGGATACGCCTCCTCCTCTGCCATCGGCATCTCGCCCTCGCCGCTCGTCGCTGGCCGCTGATACTATGGGTGCAGGCCCCGAGTATCGGTAAGATTCTTACGCAATAACCGTTGAGGGCTGTCAAAGATGCAAAAATGGAGGAAACGATGAAAACACGATCTATTAGCGTTAGCGACTTGCTAGAGCGTACACGTGTGGAGGCTGGCCTCAAGCAACCATAAGGTACAAGGGTGCCAAGGGTGCAAGTGTGCCAAAGTGTGCCTACTATCTTGACGCATCTCTACATCTGTGCTATCCTCTCCTCTGACCGTCTGATGCGCGTCAGGAACCCCATAGCTAAAGCTAGGGGCTTGTAGTTCACTCCGCAAGGGGTGCTACAAGCTCACCTGACCAGACTCAGCCACCAGTCGAGAGACTGACGGGGCTACGTTAGAAGCGAATAGATAGGTACCATAGGGTGCATTGCCAGCCCGATGCTCTACGGTTCGTGGTTAAACAGGTGTACAAGGGTTAAGCCAGTGCTGCGAACACACAAACCGCTTTCTAACATTGTCGAGGCGAACATTAACTGCGAAAGCAGATAGGTTTAGCCGTTCCTCCACAAAAACGGCTTCCCGCAAGGGATAGCAACAGAGCAGATGCTCAAGCTGTCGAAGTGCAGAGATCAATATGTAAGTACGTTTCCATTTGATTAAGCAGGGTAACAATGTCAAAGGAGAAAGGGAGTAGTTCTATGATCTTTAATGTGGCACAGTTGATGAAGTCTCCTGTAGGAACTTCGGTTGCATCAGATATAGAAGAAGACAACGCTCAGCTTGATGAAACACTCAAGATCACTAGTCCTCTCGTCGGCCATGCGCGTATGCGCCGCGTCAACCAGGGTTTGCTGGTGGATGGCTGGCTGGATCTGACTCTGGAACAGATGTGTGATCGCTGCCTAAAGCGCATTGAGCAGCCAATGCATGTAACATTTGAAGAGCGTTTTTACCCAACTGTGGACGTACTGACTGGGACACCACTCCCACCTATTGAGGAAGACGATGTGTTCCCAATCGATGAGCATCATCAGGTTGATCTTACCGAAGCACTACGACAAAGTGTTCTGTTGGCAGCTCCAATGGTAACACTCTGTAACCCAGATTGTGCAGGACTATGCCCACAGTGCGGGCATGACCTCAATCTCGGTCCCTGCAAGTGTAAACCTGAGGTCGATACACGATTAAACGTCCTCAAAACTTTATTGTCAAACTCAAACCACGATCAATCATAACCAGCAAGAACCTGCTTGAGGTTCAGGATATAAGACTGGTAGAAGAGGAGTCAACAACTTATGGGAGCACTACCAAAGCAACGTGTTTCGCGTGCCCACCAGGGAAATCGACGGGCACACCATCGCTTGAAAGTACCACAATTAGTCGCTTGCCCACAGTGCAAACGACCTAGGCTGTCACACCACGCTTGTCCTAATTGCGGTATCTATTGCGGTCGCCAAGTATTCCTACCCAAGAGCAAAAACAAGTAAAAGATAGGATATGCTTAAACAAATTGCTTTCCTTTTTCCAGGGCAAGGTAGTCAAGTTGTAGGGATGGGAGCAGATGTTTACGAAGCATCAGAGGCCGCTAGATGTGTATTTAGAACCTTTGATGAAACCCTTGGTTTTCCACTGAGTGAAATCTGCTTTCATGGACCTGAAGATACCTTGCGATCAACAATTAATGCTCAACCAGCTATCGTGGCAGCCAGTTTAGCTTATCTTGCCGCCTTCCAAGAATCTCTCTCTCCCCACGACTCGTCCTGGTCGTCACCACTGGCCCCCGGTTACACCGCAGGGCATAGTGTCGGGGAAGTCACTGCTCTCGTTCCCGCCGGAGTGGCCAATCTTAAAGACGTCGCCTCGCTGGTTCGTGAGCGAGGACGCTTGATGCATGAGGCCGAAACGGCTTGCTCAGGAGGAATGGCAGCTATCATCGGCATGGATGAGGAGATAGTGCAAGAGATCTGCCAGGAAGCTACACAGCTAACTAAGACCACCCTTGGTACGGTGACACAAGCAGGCGAGGGCGAAGTGGTTATTGCTAACTACAACGCTCCTGGGCAAATCGTCATCTCTGGCGATGTGCGTGCACTGGAAGTAGCCAGTACACAGGCCAAAGCACGTGGAGCTATACGCGTAATATCTCTTTCCGTCAGTGGTGCTTTTCATTCGCCCATCATGGCTCCAGCAGTTGACAAATTGGCTCACTTTATCACTAATAGAGATATTCAGGATGCTACCATCCCGATCATTAGTAATATCACAGCCACACCACTGACCCAGAGCATAGCCTTACGCAATGAACTTGCCCAACAACTCGCGACACCCGTCCAGTGGGTACGCACTATCCAATATTTAACCAGCATCGGAATCACAACCTTTTTTGAAATCGGTCCTGGCCGCGCCCTAGCAGGCATGATCAAGCGCATTGCTCGCGGTGCAAAAATCATCAATATCGGCAATGTAGCGGAAGTCGAAACAGCAGCAGCATGGGTTCGAGATACAGCACGATTAGAGTAAAGAGGTGGTTTCATGATCTTTGAAAATTTAAGCCGCCAAGGATTGTACACAGGGTTGTCGGATTAAAAAGTCAAAGACCATTAAAATACCTCCAGAATTGACGAGATGAGCATAGCAAGCATCTCGATCCGAATAAAAAAGATGTATTTCGGGATAACTGAAAAGTCCTGGTAATAAAGTAGAGAGTACTTGACACTAATCCAAAAAAGGCCTATCTTTGCAGTAAGGCTGCAATCAGGAGCACCGAAATCTAGCTTGCTTCCAAAATAAAGCCTATAGACAGCGATAGAGAAAGGAATACAGGGTTTCCTCCCCATTCAGAGAACGGGATAAGGTCTCAACTCTGTTTAAGAGTTGATCGGTCAAGCAGCAGAGTTTTCTTTTCCTCCTAATCCCTCTAGGGATTGGGTCCCCAGAAAGGATGATTCATGGCAGTAGAATCACAATCGATCGGCATAGTACGCATCAGCCGACAAGTCCTTGCAACTATCGTGATTAATACTGTCTTGCAAATTCCAGGAGTTGTGCGCGTCGCCCAACCCAGTGACCGATGGTCCCGTCTGCTTGGAAGAGAAACACTTAGGCAAGGAGTTAAATTGACGGTTAAAGATAACACTGTTACAGCAGACTTGTATATTGTCGTCAGTGCTGGGAGTAACATTGTCGAAGTTGGAACTTCTATCCAGGAAGAAGTTGCTTCGGCACTTGAAAAGATGACTGGCATGCAAGTACGAGAAGTTAATGTCTACGTTCAGGATGTTATCTGATACGCAATGTAACCTGTATGCCTGATCAATATAGCCAGAAGCGGCTCTAGGGCCGCGATCACACCGAACCTGTTCGATAGTTGTCATATGCCATCAGGTTTTGCTTTTGTGGCAAAACTTGATCAATAGCCAGGAACCATTCGAGGGAACTATGCCAGGGATACGCAGGCAAGCGCGAATGATCGCACTGCAAACACTGTATGAGTACGATATTGTCAACCATTCCCCAACAGAGATCTTGCAGCGCCATGCCAAGGAGCGCAACCTGCACCTCAAGGTTGTAGAATACGCTGGAGAACTCATCCTGGGTGTGCGTGATCATCTCGCAGATATCGATGCACACATCCAGAGTGCAGCACGGGAATGGCCATTGCAGCAAATGGCACGCATCGACAAAAATATTCTCAGACTTGCAATCTACGAGATTCTGTTTAATAATAGTGTACCAGCTAAGGCCGCAATTAATGAAGCAGTAGAACTTGCCAAATCCTTTGGCAGCGAAACCTCTAGCCGCTTCATCAATGGGGTCCTCGGTACAATATTTAATCGGGCCCAGCAGCAGCCCATCCCAAAAACCGAAAGCGAGGTGAAATAATGCCCACTATTAATGAGCGTCTGAAAAAAATTATCGTTGAGCAGCTTGGTGTCGAGGAAAGCGAGGCCGTGCCTACCGCTTCTTTCGTTGAAGATCTCAATGCTGACTCACTTGATCTTGTTGAACTTATTATGTCTCTAGAAGAAGAGTTCAAACTGCAAATCTCGGATGAGGATGCAGAGAAGATTACAACAGTGCAAGAGGCTGAAGATTACATCGAAGAGCACTTGCGCTAACAATATCTTGACGAGGCGCTCAACGCTGCCTCTCTTGAGCGCCTACTGGGCGACCATGCGGTCGCCCACTCGCCCCTCATCTACCCTATGCACACTAAATCTCTTTTTACTTCTGTACATATTAAGTAATGTAAAATGATAACTGCTGCTAATAGCAATTATTCATGACCGCCCGACAAAAATTATCGTTGGGCAGCTCCGTAGTCATGAAAGCAGTTTCCATTGTCACAAACTGCTATCCCCATGCATCTTTATTAACAGAGCTGGGCTAGACAAAATATACCCGGCAAGAACGAAAAGAGTCTCGTGTGGATGCTATGCCTGCAGATCAAGCTGTAGAGGCACTTATTCATGAATATTATAAACTGGTTTTCCATACTATCTATGGCCTGACTGGCAACTGGGAGGAAAGCCAGGATCTCACTCAGGATACCTTTCTTCAGGCTTTGAAAGGTATCGATGCTGCCCGCACTACCAGCGGTACGCAATTTCATGCTAAAGCTTGGCTTTTGCGTATTGCTCTCAATATGGTGCGGATGCAACGTCGTCGGCAAGTTCTGTTTCGCTTCATTCCGTTCTCATATATGCAAGAGAGAAAACATCAGGATGCACAGGGAACCACAGAAATGAGAACTTACTGGCAAGCTATTCAGGAACAAGCTGTTCCTCTGCAACCTGAGGGCTATGGAGTTCATACAACGAATGACCCGGCAGAATTGATCGCTGAGCAAGAGGCTGTACATCTAACACTGGCAAAATTACCGGAAGCTATGCGGGCCTGCTTGCTCCTTTCGATTGTTGGTGGTCTCTCTACCGCTGAAATTGCTGCGCTACTCGATCTCAAAGAAGCTACGGTTCGCCAGCGGCTTGCACGGGCACGGAAACAGTTTCAGCAAATATATAACTACGAGAGCGGTGAACACGTCATTGATACAACACCTGTAACAAGCGAGGGAACTCAGCCCCATCGCAATACTGAGATGAGCCGGCTGGGTAGAGACAGCTCTCAATCGAAGAAGAATGATACAATGGTGACTACATATCCACTCATAGCAAGGGAAAACTATGCATGACGATACAATCGAAACGTTGCTACTCCGTCACTACGGACATACCGCACCAGTACCAACGCTCCTGCAACAGCAGCTTGTCTCCTCAGTAAGAGACGAAATGAGAATTAGGCAACAACAAGAACGTATAGCTGCCAATATACGCGCATATCGCATCAATCGTCGCCGTGCAGTCAAGTTGGTCGCTATCAGTTCCGCAGGCCTCGGTCTGCTGGGCGCTGGTCTGGACATTTTGGAGCACGCTCTGTCGGGCACAGATAATACACGATCTGCACTTTCCTAACTTGATACAAGATTTATATGTTTGTTCACACTTATTGCATATTCAGGAAGATAGCGCTGCAACTTACGAAATCATTTCATATCAAATGCGTACTTGAGAAAGGACTACGCCATGCCATTCGGATTTCGCCTGTCGGACCTGATTATCTATTCGGTGCTCGCACTCTTGATCTTCGGCCCTAAAAAACTACCGGAAATAGGAGCAGCTATTGGCAAAAGTATCAAATCACTAAAAAATGGTGTTAAAGAGGCTAAAGAAGGAATAGAATCGGACAATACGGCTGTGCTACTAGAAGAGCGAAAATTAGAACTTAGACGCCTGGAACTAGAGGCTCTGGAGCACGAGATTGCTAGCAAAAAGGCTGAATTGAGTGCCCACCAAGCTACACATACTGTAGAGGGGACCAGCAAGAGCACAGCTACAGACGCGCAAACAAAGTAGTTCAGGCAATGCCTGCTAGTCTTATGAGGAACAGGATGGATACGCAAGATTCTCTAGAGATACTTAATAGCACCAGCCAGCAAGAGAATGATGATGATGAAGGTCTCACCACGATGTCTCTGATAGATCATCTGGAGGAACTACGCTGGCGCATCTTTAAAGTGCTGATTGCGGTTGTCATTGGTTCTACCATCGCTTTTGTCTTCAGGGATTGGCTTATCAGGTTCCTAGAAGCACCACTGCCAGATACCGCCAACACTTTAAGCCTGAAAACGGGGCATCCTCTCATCGTTACTGGCCTGACGGAAGGTTTTACGACCTATCTGCTGATATCAATCGTCGCTGGCGTCATCTTAGCATTGCCAGTACTTCTCTACCAGACGTGGGCCTTCATTGCACCAGGGCTATACGAGCACGAAAAGAAGAATGCCATACCATTCATCTTCATTGGCATTATACTCTTTCTCATGGGTATTAGCTTGGGCTATGCTGTTTTGCGCTATCCTGTACAATGGCTGGTTAATTTTGCATCTGATAGTTTCACACCTCTGGTAACAGCCGATAGCTATTTTACATTTGTAGCTGTCTTTATTCTGATTTTCGGATTGATCTTTGAATTGCCATTAATCCTGACCTTCCTGGCCAGAATTGGCATAGTCTCAAAAGAGACATTGCAGAGCAAACGTGCAATAGCTCACGTCATTATGTGGATAGCAGCGACCTTTGCAACACCAGGTGCAGACCCTTACAGTCCACTTATCTTGGGTGCAGCAATGTCGTTTCTGTATGAGTTGACGATCATTTTCATCCGCTTCTTTGTTAAGCAAGTGGTCATAGAAGAGTAAGAAAGGATATACATATCATGCCATTTGGTGCCCGTTTACCAGAACTCCTTATCTTTTTGGTCATAGCCCTCCTGATCTTTGGCCCTAAGAAATTGCCAGAAATCGGGGCAAGCATTGGTAAAAGCATCAATGCTTTTAAAAAGGGAATGAGCGAAATAGAAAACGCGGATAAGGATAAGGATAAGGAGATACCTCAAGAGCAAATTTTGCTGGAACAGAGACGATCAGAGCTGGAAGCTCTGGAACACGAAATTGCTCGCAAGAAGGAAGAAGCTAACGCTTACGAGGCTGTTCAAGCTTCCCCTGCTGAGCATGCAAATGTTAATACTAGCGATTCGAAGCTTGACTAATTTTGATAAGTGACTTGAGAGGGAAAGCATGACTCTTGCTCTCAAAACATTGTCAGACTATAGCTAGTACTATAAAGATACATTACATTAGAAAAAGGTAGGAGATGGTAAGAGCCGTCTCCTACCTTTTTCTAGCCAGTTAGAGTACAAGCTGTCCCTCTTTCTTCCTTGTTTTCCTGCTTTGATGAGACTACACTGTGATTGCAAGCACTAACGCTCTGGCAGGAAAGCCTGTGAGAAGACAGATCCTTGCTTGTCAAACAATGCGCTTCAATGGGCTGCACGAGCCCAAAGGAGAGACATCTCTGGAACATCGTTTTCTGGCGCGTGCTATTTTGCCGTTACTTAATAATTATATTAGCAAATCCCGTTTTGCATAACTATACACTTAGGCAAGCTTCTAGGAAACCTGAGTTGTGACAAAAATCAAGAGAGTGGAACTATGCATAAAAGAGAAATGTCAAGGGCAAATGATGGTGAGGCAAGCGCCTCATCATCCAAGACAAAAAAAAGGAAAACATCTGATTTTGCTGTACAGCCATATATAACTGCTGAGCGAAAATCTCCATCTCTTCAGGAGCTTATTTTCACGAAGCTCGAGCAGGAACAGATAAAACCAAGTGATTTTTCCCCAGCAAAGTTGGAACAGTTTGTAGATCAGGATCCGGTTAAAGACTGGCTGGGAAGGAAATCGGGGCAATCCTGGCTTGTCAGGAACTTTCATCGGTTTCCTGATAACGTAGCAGATTGCTTATTCCAACGTTATGAGGAAGAACTCCTTGGAGGTAAGTATGGTCGAAACCATTACCACGATTTTGTAGGAACCAAGCCAGGAGGGCAATGGCATAAGCAACATCCACAATTCCTTGAGAGTGAGAAGGGTCAAGAGTACCTAATGCTGCATCTGCATGATTGGGTAAGCACTGAGCAAGGTGCTGCATGGTATGAGCAATATCCACAATTCCTTGAGAGTGAGAACGGTCAAGCGTACCTAAGATTACGTCTGCATGATTGGGTAAGCACTGAGCAAGGTGCTGCATGGTATGAACAATATCCACAATTCCTTGAGAGTGAAAATGGTCAAGCGTACCTAAGATTACGTCTGCATGATTGGGTAAGCACTGAGCAAGGTGCTGCATGGTCTCAGCAAAATGAGGCTTGGCTTCATCAATGGCTTGAGAGTGAGAATGGTCAAAATTACCTAGGATGGAATCTGTATGGTTGGGTAAGCACTGAACAAGGTGCGGCATGGGCTCAGAAAAATGAGACATGGCTTCATCAATGGCTTGAGCGTGAGAATGGTCAAGCGTACCTAAAATGGAACCTGCATCGGTGGGTGAAGACTGAACAAGGTGCGGCATGGGCTCAGAAAAATGAGACATGGCTTCATCAATGGCTTGAGCGTGAGAATGGTCAAGAGTACCTAGAACGCTATCTGCATTATTGGGTGAATACCCTGCCAGGAGCTGCATGGCGGAACAAGAGAGAGGGAACATCTAGAGCAGAAGATAATGCAACAGGATAAATCTGTTGATTGTGCACCTAGAACCTAGGAGACAGTGAGAAGCTGTCTCCTTCTTAGGCATTTGGTTCACTAGCGACATTATTGGGTAGAGCCAGCACTGATAGGTGCTGACTCTACCCCTTGAGGTGATGGTTCTTCGATCACCATACAAGCTTGGGGACCTTTAGGTCCTTCGCTACATCACCAGTTGGAATCACAGGCCTCCGCCTCGTCAAGCCTGGTAAGAGAAACGCTTTAACCACCGTTTGTACTTGCACTGTACGGGCACGGAATTCGATCACTGCATTGGCAACCCTGTCCGTAGATTGCTGCACCTTTTCATCAACCACATGCATATTTGCAGGTAGAGAGGCTATCTTACGGACAACGATATTCTCATTCGCAGTTGGCGCTATTCCCTGGCTCACCGACTCACTGGCTTTATTTATACTCTCGACCGTGGGCCGTAACATCTTAATAAGGTCCACCTTCTCATGCATCCATGCCATCGTAAATGACATCAATACATTAAAGGCTATCGCCAGCAGGACAAAAATTAGCACAAATAGGCCGATGACAATGGCTGCAATCTGTCCGAACATCGCTAGGGTGGAATTTGCGGCAAGCACTAAATTTAGCATTATTCATCTCCTTTTGCATTAGCCTCTTGCATTGCCTCCAACTGTTGTTCGCGCCTCCGTTCAGCACGGCTACGGGCACGTCCTTTCCCTAGGAATACACGCATCATCCCCTGCACAGCTACTACCGCTGCCACTGTATGAATAATAGGAGCTAGAGCGAATTCAGAGGTCAACTTTGTCGTTTGACCAATCGTCGAAACTGTATGCCCTGCCGTCTGCATGGTATTTTTCATGATCCCTACGGTCTCTTGAACCGATGCCATCAGGGGTCTCATCTCGTCACGCATAGTTTTGATTGTACGCATAAATGCTATGATCGAATAGATTTGAAAGAGCGTGGCAGCAACCATGAGCAATGCTAGAACGATTAAGAAAACATAGAGGACATTGAGCAATACTTTGAAGATAGCCGCCAGTATGAGACCTACAATGAGTACTATTCCCAGGATCACCGACACAATTAGCGCAAACCGCTTTGCCGTCTGCATAGTGCGCCTCCCAATGTAAATTTGAAGTAATTCTATCTCATTATAACGCACTCACAGGAATACTTGTATGGCGTATGCAAAGCTCCCATCTGTCTGGCACAGGCCATCGGAAAGTCCTCTAGGATAGGTCATAGGACTCCAAGAGAAATTCACCACATATTCTGCTACGTTCGACCAGTTACAACGTATTACCAAGCAAGGACGTTGTAGAATAAAGACAGGGATCTAGCCTGACGAGCAATAAATACTATGGATGAGGGTAAGTTTGCAGAATCTCCCCTTTAAAGCAGAGGCCATTGGGCCTACTCAACGCGCAAAGATGAGCTATCAAGCAGCGTTCGCTCAACATGACAGACAACAAGGGCTGATACGGATCAGTTGGGTCACTTGGAGTATCATCTCTGCTACAATTACTGTGTGGGTCCTCACCACCTCTCAAGCAGCTTTAGCAACAGGAGCACATAGCGTACAGGATATCCTTATGTATATTATCCGTAACGCTATCACGATCCAGCCTCAGGACGACCAGACGATTACTAAAGTGCTACTTGCCGATGGAGCCAAGTATAATCCACTCATTAGACAGGGACAGTACTGGCGTTTTATTACTCCCATTTTCTTGCATGTCAATGCTCTACACGTTGGGCTGAATATGCTCAATTTGATCTTCCTTGGCATCTATATAGAGAGACTTGCAGGACACATACGCTTGTTCTTTATCTATCTCGTTAGCGGAGTGGTAAGCATCATCGCTAGTTTCTATTTTGCTCCTCAAGAGGTGAGTGTTGGGGCTTCAGGAGCACTGTTTGGCCTAGTTGGAGCCTATAGCATGTTCATACTTATGCATAGACGAGCAATGACATGGCAAGGTATTCCAGCTATCATTGAATTGATCGTTATTGTCGGTCTCAATCTTGGTCTCGGTCTAGTTATGCCAGGTATTGATAACTATGCGCACGTTGGAGGCTTGATTAGCGGCTGCTGGCTTGGCTGGTGGTTTATGCCTTATTACAAGGTATCTACGAATGGCACGTTGACCGATATACATCGTCTCTCGGCACGCTGGCCCTTGGCGTTATTGACAACTTTAGGTACACTATTGCTAGCAATCACTGCTTTATATCTGAATGGACCAAAATCGTAGCCAGAAGTCTGCTTTTGTGATGCGATTTTCTATAGTTGAGATTCTACACTGGGAGGATAACTCGTGGAAGCACAAACCGATCTCCAAAGTTACCTGGAACAAGGCCAAGTTGCACTGGCTCAGGGACAAGGACGCGATGCCGCTATTGCCTACGCACATAGCGCACAACTCGAGCCCAATGACCCAGCTATACATCTGGGGTTAGCAGAAGCAAATCTGGCACTTGGTGACTATGCTATTGTTCGTATGGCATGCCATAAAGTCTGCGAACTACAATCCTATGGCGGCATCGAATCAAAAATTGCTCAAGCCTTGCTTGACCTGCTTGATCGCCGCTATGAACAGGCCCTACAAAGCGTGGATGCCGCTATCAGCGAAGATCCCAGCATCGCCTACTTCCATGCACTCCGTTCTTATCTCTTGCGAGTTCAGGGACAAGATTATGATGCCAATTTAGCACGTGCACGCGCCACTCGGCTCTCCTATGGAGGTCGCTTTGACAAATGTTTCCCAGCACTTGAAACTTCCCCCACAGCCAGCCAGGATTTTGCAACACAAGAGCAATCCTACAACAGACAATATGGGGATAAGGTAGCTGAACGAGAGAACATTCCAAGTTGGTCTCGCCCCAATACGGGACGCCGCCAGATGATCCGTACGCGTTTTTTCCTGAACCAGAACCCCCGGTTTTGTGACGAATGTGATCATCGCTATCAATATCGTTCTTTACCTGCTTGTACAAATTATTCCTCCTCTGTATGGTATATTGGGCTATCCCGTAAGAGGTCTGGAATATTGGCGTCTATTGACAGGCGTTTTTGTCTACCCACCAGGTGATATGGGGAGTAGTCTCTTACCATTTTTAATCGGTATGCTCTCCCTGTTTTTCATTGGTCGAGGCGTCGAAATCTTCTATGGACAACTACGTTATGTCATCGTCTATCTGCTAGCGGCTACCAGTAGCTCGATCATCTGCTACTTTCTATTGAATGGCATAGGATTATTCCCTGGCGGAGCCATCTTAGGCATCTTTGGCGCAATTGGGGTTTTCTATATTGCTAATCGTCGCTCTCTCGGCACGTTTGGTACCAGCGCGATTATGAATTGGGCCTTCTGGCTCATACTCAACTTGGCGATGGCAGGCTCTAACTCGACAGGAGCAGTAATTGAAGAGCTTGTGTGTCTAGGTGTGAGTATGATGGTCGCATTCTTGCTACTGCCTCGCTCAAAAGGACGCACGATGTTCTAGCTATGTGAGATATACTACAACATAGGTGGAAACAAAATAAAATAAGGGGAAACAAGCAATTTAGTATTGCTTGCCATTTGCAGCCAGCAGTACACTAATAATAAGGGAGCCAAGCTTGCAATCTCGCTGTGACCCGGCCGAGTCACATGATGCTCGCCATGCGCTGTATTTGCCACCACGGCAGATGGGAAATGGCGATATTCTATCCATGCCCTTTACCCCCCCGCTCGGCTCCTTCCTTTCTTTTCTCTCATCCAAACACTATTGACACCCCTTTTTAGACCGTGCTATCGTTAAAAGAGAAGGTAAAAGCGATGTTCGAAAAGAGGAACTTATCTAATGCAGAATAGAGATACAGTATCCGCAAGTACTCAACGACTGATACGAGAACGAGTCGGGTTGGCATTGTATGGCAGAAATGCAGCAGCATCGTTGTCAACTATTATAGCAGCAGAAACCGCCGGTGTACGACAAGTCTGGATGACTCAGACGACACCAGCTCCAGATACTTTGAGCATATTTGCCGCAGCGGCTGTACAAACCACCAATATACGCATGGGAACAGCTATTGTACCAACCTACCCGCGCCATCCTCTGGCTCTGGCACAACAGGCTCTGACAATTAGCGATCTTGCTCCCGAACGGCTACGATTGGGAGTCGGGCCAAGTCATCGCCCAATCATCGAGGATATCTACGGGATTCCTCTGACGGCTCCGCTAGAGCATTTACGGGAGTACGTGACTGTACTACGGGCAATCCTGTGGGACGGCAACATCGATCATCATGGCAACTTCTATACTATCAAGACTAAGCTATCACGCACACCACACACTCCTATCTTGATCTCAGCCTTGCGGGAAGGTGCATTTCATCTGGCAGGAGAGGTTGCGGACGGCGCTATCTCTTGGATCTGTCCCGTCCCTTATCTACTCGATAAGGCTCTGCCTGCTTTACGTGCCGGGGCTGCCAAGAGCGGACGTCTAGCACCTCCCTTAGTGGCTCATGTTCCGGTAGCACTTAGTCAGGATCGCCAAGCAGTGCTAGCAGCAGGGCACCAGCAGATTAGTAGCCGCTATGCACGCTTGCCCTTCTACGCTAAGATGTTTGCCGATGCTGGATTTCCTGTCTCCCCAGATGGGACAGTACCCGATGCCTTGATCGAGAACCTCATCGTTTTCGGAGATGAAGCCACTATCGCAGCGCGTCTTGCTGATCTGCTAGCGGCTGGCCTGGATGAATTATTGGTTATGCTCATAGTAGTTGCAGACCCTCAAGCTGAGGAGGCACGCCTCATGCAAATGGTTGGGCAGCTTTAGGATGAGGCGAAATGAATTAGCACTTGCCTACAACTGGAACTTGTTTCGCAAGTAGAACAAGCGACTTAGTTTCGAGAGCAGTAGCGCAGGCTGAAATGGTACAATATCTCGCAGCAGACTGTAGCGATGTCGAGACTCGCTACAGTCCCTGGTTAACCTAACACAATGCTAGACTTCACCAGTTCCACCGCAAGTTTCACAGGTATCATCCAAACCTGCACCAATTGCGATGGTGCAGGTTTTGGCGATCTCATTGCCATCGTCATCGTTGGTAATGATTATCCCCGTACCTTTACAGGCACTGCAGATGTGCATGTGACTGCCGCTTCCCTTGCAGGCGGGGCACTTTGCCCATGCGAGGCATTCAACCATTCGCTTTCCCCCTTTCTAAAGTATTTGCAGCTTTTCGACTGTATGCGCATACTAACATTTTTTATTTGTTTTTGTCAATGGCTTTAGCAGGTAAAATAGAGCAAGTTTGGAGACTTGCTCTTGTAGTACTTTTCTAGATGCATAGTCGCTTGCTATTGCAATACACATCATGTATATCCCACATTCCGCAGTTTAGGGAGAGAAACAATAGATTTTACAAAAAGCAGGTCCAAGCAAAAGGAGAATTTTGCGATGAAGTGGTTGAAGTCCTAAAACCTGCACGTTTTCTCGGAATCCTCTTCAATGCTCAGCATCCAACGACTCCATGAACTGATCCAGCGAATGTGCATATTCGTCTAGTTGATTGTCGAAAATAAAAGGTGAGTGAGTAGCAGCTATTAGACCATTACAGCGCTTCGTGTTCAAAATGTCAGGGAGAAAACGCTTCTGCCATAAATTGGACAGGCTGATCGGATAGAATGCGTACGAAACTAGATCCAAGCTAGTTTCGTACGCCGTCGTTTTTGTCTTCAGGAGATGGCTGAATTCAAGCTAAAAAGATCGGTAATATCGTCCCCATGGCACAACTTGTGGAAAAACTGTCTTGATCTTCATTTTCTTCTCTATTGCGTCAATTGCGCTAGAGACCTGAGTCAACAAAGCTGTATCATTCTCACTTAGCATACCTGTGCGGTTACTCAGTATGTCTAAGCACCGCATAATCTGATCTTTGTCCCACATACCACTATGGCCAGGAACCTCGACAAAACACCACGCACTTAGTTCCTCCGCTCTGTTCCGCAAAGCTTCTAGTCGCTCTGCTACATTGTATACTTCCTCTTGCTCCTCATCAAGGCGCTCTGCTAGATCACTGTGAAAGTCTCGCAACACACTTATCTTGCATCGAATATCCCCATCAGTTTGAAAAAGCAAGGCAGACTCCAAGCTGCGTATCGCCGTTTCAATGGCAATCCTCGCAGTTCGGTAACGCTCTCTGACATGAATTCGCTTAGTGCCAACTATGTTACTCATACGCTGTCTTCATCCCTCTCGGTTAGTATTTGAATTAGAGTTTGGCTAGCTTCCTTCCTTATGACCTGCCCTTGCTTTTGCTTCCATTGCTTGCAGTACTTTTTACTTAATAACGGTCTTGAGAAAACTTGAACCTACACTCATTCAATAACTCTTCAAGAGCCAGCCGTCAACCTCCATCGAAAGAACCGATCCTGTTAGCTGTGCTTGTGTATCCATCTCAGCATTAACCTTGGATCGTAGAACATTGTAGACAACATCCGTCTACTCTTCTAGGGAGAAAGAGGGACAATTTTGTGGTCAGATTGATCAAGCTAAACATCGGAGGCTTCCACCAAAGAGATTTGGTAGAGACACAGCCATTCCCATCCCCATCCCCATGTCTTCGCTATCCCCGAGCTACGGCACCAATGATCTGAGCATATCCATTGGTGAATACAATTCTCGCCAACTTCTTTTGGAGGAAATCATAGGTATAGAGTCCACCATTAGAATATAGCATCAGATGATGATCGTCAAACCAACCATCCAGTTCGGAATATCCAGAATCGCCATCTATTAGATCTTGTGGCAAACCAAGCATTACCTGTGCCCCTGAAGGCTTAACATCAACAATATATATTTTACTATAACGAGTAAGACCTTTATATATATCACTGGTAAACTCAATATAAGATAATTTGCTACCATCAGGGGAGAAATGGGGTAGCATTATCCAATGATACTTAAAAGCAGCAATAGCATTAGGTTCCTCCATAGGCTGGTTGTCTACAATCACCTGATGAGATGTCAATTGCGGCACTTGCGTATTAATAGTAGCCATGTTCAAATCGTTGGCATAGCTCAGCGCCTCATCACCATCTGGCAAACTACCATCCGTAGGCGCAGATACATAACCCTCCCAAGTGGCATAGAGAAGATGAGTATCATCGGGAGCAAGTGCTAGGGGTCCCTGCGGAGGATCACTTGCCATCAATTGTTGGGGCTGAGCCATCACTCCCTGCCTCAGATTCAATAGCCATAAACCATGCTGAACTGCATTATGAGCACCATAATCCTGAGTTAGCAAGAGGATTTTATTTCTCAAAGATGTAGCACTCTGGTAGAAAGAGAAAATTCGGAAACACGGACAGAGATTAGCTGGCTGTTGATGGACAAGTACAGTTGATTCTAATGGACCAGCATAGAGATTGATAGTCCCTTTGCCAGAGATAGGTGCACTACTCCATGCCATCTGCGAACCATCTTGGCTCAGTACCAGGGAGGTGATTATCTGACCCGCAGGCAGACTAGCAATCTGCTTGGGATGTCCTGAAAATGGATTGGTTAGCCAGACTCCATGCCCACTATAGACAAGCTGACCCAATGGTGTAAACAAAGCTGGCACACCACGGTTATAAATGTAACCCGGTGTTGAAAGCTGCTGGGGAGTTCCACCCCTCGAGGAAACAATCCAGAGATGATTATTCTGCTCATAAACTACAGAGCGAGGCATGGGCTCTTCCTCGGACCCTTGCTTCGGCCGCGAACTCAACCATGCCAATTGTACAACCTGAGGGAAATAGCCAGTCAGCATACCGGTAAATATAATTACCGAGAAGAAAACAGGTAAGAAGAAAAACCAGATATTCCAATTAGGACTACTGGGATCTTGTTGTGGCTGATGAATTGTTTGCTGGGTCAACGTATTCTCACCATTCTAAAAGATTCCGACTCGCTAGCAAAACGGACTGATAGATGAAGCGCCTCTCTACACTAGCTGCTTGTCCCATTGCTGCCCGACGACTTGCTGTTGACAATGCGCTGGATAAATGCCAATGTCTTGGTGAAGACTTGCTTATATTCGTAATCTTTCATAATCACGTGATATGAGCGATGAAAGGTCACCATATCCTTGTCCTGTGAACCTAGCAATCGATAAATGGCTTGTCCGTCTCGTGCAGGCACAACATGATCACGCTTAGCATTCATGATCAGCGCTGGTACCGTCACAGTGGGCAACTCGTCGTACAATCGTGGTAAATATTGTAGCATACTCTCAAGCGGAGCCATAGGAGTCCAGCGATAGACCCTTCTGGCATAACGGCGACGAGCAGCAGGATCATGGATATCTTCTCTTAGCGTTGGGACCAACGGGGTAAAACATTTTGTCAACTGCACAACAGGCAACATCCATGAATACATATCTAAAGGAGGGCACATCGCCACTACACCATCGACCTCTTCGTGGACCGCAACATGCAAGCACAATGCACCACCCAGCGAGTGTCCAACCAGAAAGGTCTGCGCACAACGATTCTTAAGCTGCTGCAATTCGTGCCGTACTGCCTGTGCCCATTCTGGCCAGCCAATTGGTAGCATATCCCGCACATCTCCACCATGTCCAGGCAACAACATATTCTTAGTCAACAAATTATGAGCAGCAAGAAAGGTTGCTAACTCTTCCATGTCACATCTGTTACCATTCAAACCATGAACTAGTAGAATGCCAATACCGAACTGCTCATCAACCTGATCAGCAACTATTCCTTCTGATGATATATACGCTACATCCATAAGCAACCTCTGTCTAAACGGGCATGTATTGAAACCAGTGAGTGCGTTGTTTTTACAACGGCTTAACAGAGGAGTAAGTTGCAGTTCTGCAAACAATGCTTCGCTTTGATGAGCAATAATATCGCTGTTAGGCAAGTCTGTAGCAATCCCGCATGCCGAAACATGTGAGGGGCGGGGTGTACCTAACGTTTTGGCAATGCCTCACCCCACGAGCAACGGGCGCAATGAATTGGGTCCCTACAAATCAGGCAATCCATTGCAAATCAGGCTATTCATTGCGCCCTTGGTAGAGACCCGATTGAGCGCGTCTGTTTCCCATAGGCACCTCCATGCAACAATCCTCCGCACACCCCTGAGGGGCGTAGGTAGCCAACGCCTCTTGTAGCATTGGATTATACTTATGGTATCGATCACTTTACAATGCTGTGTTTTACGGCGGCATGGTGAGCTACTACCCATTTTTATTGCGTTTCTAGTACAACAGTGATATATCCGGACCCATTTACTGATCCGAATTCAATCACCAAGCAGAGGTTAATCTTACGGAGTTTTAAAGTACAGCCATGAAATTTTCAACAAAAGCAATTCATTCAGGCCAGGGTCCTGATCCTACAACGGGAGCTATTATGACTCCCATTTATCAAACAGCAACGTTCGCTCAAACGGGACTAGGTGAGCATAAAGGCTATGAATATGCACGGACAGGTAATCCTACTCGTACGGCCTTGGAGGCGTGTATAGCGGCATTGGAAAATGGCCGCTATGGTCTGGCTTTCGCTTCAGGGTTGGCGGCAGAGCAGGCAATACTCAGTCTGCTGAGTACTGGCGACCATATAGTTGCCTCTGATGATCTCTATGGAGGCACTTACCGTCTTTTTGAGCACGTTAAGCGGCACTACAACGTGCAGACCAGCTATGTGAGAACGAATGCTATCACGGATTATGAAAAGGCTATTCGCCCTAATACGAAACTACTCTGGCTGGAAACACCTACCAATCCACTGTTGCAACTGGTCGATATCCAAGCCGTCGCAGCTATTGCTCATCGCCATAATGTACAGGTCGTTGTCGACAATACCTTCTCCAGTCCCTACTTCCAGCAACCTCTTGATCTGGGAGCAGATATGGTCTTGCATAGCACAACGAAGTATATCAATGGACATAGCGATGTTGTTGGTGGGATTATAGTGTCGAATGATGAAGAACTCTACGAGAATATCAAATTCTATCAGAACGCTGGCGGGGCAGTACCAGGACCTTTCGATGTCTGGCTGACATTGCGTGGTGTCAAGACGCTAGCGGTGCGTATGCGTCAACATGCAGAGAACGCTAATGCCATCGCCCGCTTCCTGTCCGAGCATCCACGAGTCGAAAAAGTCTACTATCCAGGTCTACCCTCGCACCCTGATCATGAACTGGCCAAACGACAGATGAGTGGCTTCGGCGGTATGGTTTCTTGCCAGCTTAAAGGAACTTTGGCAGATATAGAGAAGATCGTGCGCCGCTTTAAGGTCTTTACCTTCGGCGAAAGCCTGGGAGGGGTCGAATCCCTGCTCTGCCACCCCGCTAGCATGACCCACGGGGCTATTCCACGCCATATTCGCGAGGCACGCGGCTTGAGTGATACCTTGCTACGCTTCTCCGTTGGCATAGAAGATTGTGAGGATCTGCTTGCTGATATAGATCAGGCATTATCGTGACACTAATGTCAGAGGAGAAACGGCTAATGGCCATTGACAATCTTTGGTACATTGGTCCATCCTCTTGCCCACTACATGCCAATTCTGCTATCATATTCACATAGCAAGATCTAGTATTGGATCGATTTTTGGAACTATGCACTATCAAGCGCAGTCACAAGGACAATCTAAAACAATAAGCAGGGTAAGTAGCCTTGCCCTGCTCGTCACTTTGCTCACACTCCTGCTCAGTGCATGCGGTAATCCACAGGCAGAACAACAGGCAGATCAAAGCAAAGCTAAGCTGGACACGCAGGTTGCTGATGCCAGAAATGCTGGCATACCCGCATCTAGCTTGCAACCTATCCTTAATCAAGAAAAAATGTTGAGTCAGACCTCTACACCACTAACTCTCTCCACAATTGACTACTATCAGAATATTGCTAAACGTTATCAAATGCTAACAGTGCAGGTACGTGGATTAAAAGATCAGGTTACACAAACATTCAGCTACCAAGCAGTGCAGAATTTGCAAAATTTCCAGGCAATTCTGACACAGCGTCAGACTCAAGGCTTTGTCGAGATACCAACTTTCTCCACTCTCTATCACACCTATAGTAAGCAATTAGTACAGGCTCAGTCTGCCAAAGATTTTGCTCATATCAGCAATGAAGCTCAAGATGCAACACAATCACTCCAATTGCTGGGAACAGCCTTTAACAAGCTTACAGCATTCCAGAACCTTATTAGCCAATTGCAAAACTCCAACATGGATACCAGCGCACTAAATCAGCAGGCTAACAACGACATTCAGCTTTTACGTAGTGCAACAACTGTAAGTGACTTCAATAATATTATTACTCAGCTTGATGCTCAGTTGCAGGGAACAGTCACGTTCTCAACCCAGGCTATCCCTTATGTTGGGACAATCAAACTCAAAGAACTCAGAGACGCAATCAGCACAATGCAACAGTATGGTGGAGATACAACTACCTTCCAACAACGTCTACAGGCTGATCGCACTATGCTCAAAAACGCCCGCACGATCGGGGAGTGGTTGAACTTCTCGTCCCAGATCGATAATGATCTCTCCGCGATCCAAATTCCGTTATTGCAGGCTAAAGCCAAATCCTTTGTACAGGACTATCATAAACAAGTGACCACTTGGCGTACCGCAAATGTCTACCACAACCCTTTTGATGGTCAGAACTATCAACTAGGAAACGCGTACGATACGCTGTCAGGCGACTACGGCGAGGGCTCAGCTATCGACGATGCCTTGAATAGCGCACAGACTCCAGAAGACTATCAGGGAGTAATCAACCTTGTTCAGGATATAGAGACAAATTTCAAGGCGATGCAGGCAAACTATCTTGACACCACACCCTGGAATCAGCCACATGCCACTGATAAACAATTAATGGACTACTATAAGGTGACAAGCGGAACGGTCGTGGTTGTTTCCGAGATAGAACAGGCCGTACGTGTCTATCAGAATGGACAACTCGTTCACTCTGCCCAGGTTGTCACAGGTCAATATACTCGACCAACGCCTCCGGGTTTTACGCAGGTCTTCAGTAAGCAACATCCAATACGCTTTGTGTCATTTGATGCGCCAGGGTCGCCATTCTATTATGTACCAACTACAGTCCAATATGGGTTAGAGTTCCACCAAGGTGGCTACTTCCTCCACGATGTCGAATGGCGAGGAGTCTTCGGTAATGGCCCCGACCACCGAGCCGATTTACCTCATGCAGATTCCGTCGATCAGACCGATGGAGGCAATGGTAGCCATGGTTGCGTCAACTTCTCACTAGATGATGCAGCTTGGTTGTATAACAATGTCGATTATGGCACGCCTGTGATTGTTTACTAATTCATTTGACATTTTTCAGAGTCCTCTGCTATAATCTACCCGCACTCAGTGCGGCAGTTCTGCCACTATATTTTGTTCTGCCTTGCGTTCGGTCAATTTGGGACTCTTGCGAAGTCTCTGAATGCAAAGATGTACTCTATACTGTCAACGATCATAGATTGCGAGTTCAGCAAGCTGAGGGAATCGCATTTTGTGACCATAGACAGTATAATCAAGCCCGTGCTAACGGATAGATATTCCAGGAAGGATCGAGAACCTACATGCCCAATACAAAATCTGCAGAAAAGCGCATGCGTCAGGAACAGAAGCGCCGCGTGTTCAATCGCAGAACCAAGTCAATTGTCAAAACAGCAATCACAAAAGCTCGTCAGGCTGTTGTCACTCCTGTCATTGATGAGCAAGCTACTGAAGCTGCCGTCCGCTCCGCTGTCAGCGAACTGGATAAAGCAGCCAAAAAAGGTGTGATTCATAAGAATAATGCAGCTCGACGCAAATCACGCCTGATGAAGCAACTCAACGCCAAGTAATGTGATGTAATGTGCTGTAAAAATTAACCTTTAAGATGAAAATTTTGCGCCCATTGCTCTGCTAAACTGTTCAGATAATGAGCACTATGGGACTAGGAGGAAAAACGATGGCAGAGAATCAGGTCGTAACAAAGCCAGCAGGGCGGGCGTTGCTTACCGCTGTCGAAAGCGCTCAGTTACGGAAAGGTCTTCCTGAAATCAAGTCAGGCGATACGGTTCGCCTGCAAGTAAAGGTCGTCGAGGGTAACCGCGAACGACTCCAGCCTTTTGAAGGCGTTGTCATGCGCCTGCGCGGCGGCGGCGTTAATCGCAACTTCACCGTCCGTCGTATCACTAACGGTGTGGGTGTAGAACGCACTTTTCTGCTCAACTCGCCTCGTATTGAGAAGATCGAGGTCCTACGCCATGCCCGCGTACGCCGCAAACAGCTCTACTATCTGCGAGGTCGGACAGGTAAAGCAGCTCGCCTAAAAGAGGTTCTTCCGAGCAGTAAGCAAGCAGCAAAGGCTCTCAAAGCATCCCAGGCTGCTGCTAGCAATGAGACAAATGCATAAGTGGAAGAGTGCTCGCGGGACAGAAGAATAAGGCTCAGACAAGGTTGAAATGAAGAGTACGCCAACGCTTGTGGAAGAAATGGCCCTGCTTGAGCAGGGCTATTCCTTTGTGGCAGGACTTGATGAGGCCGGACGAGGTTGCCTTGCAGGCCCGGTTGTTGCTGCTGCTGTGATTCTTCCGCTTGCCGATGATACGGCACAGCGTTTCGTAGGGGTCAATAATTCCAAGCAGTTAACATCACAGATGCGTGAACGTCTGTATGATCTGATTATGCAGCATGTCGTTTCTGTTGGTGTTGGTATTGGGTCCGTTGCGATGATCGACGAGCGCAATATTTTACAGGCTACGAAATATGCTATGTGCAGTGCACTAACCCAGCTCTCGCCAGCTCCTCAGGCACTGCTTTTGGACGCGTTGCGCCTGCCGAATGTGGCACTACCACAACGCGATCTTATCAAGGGTGACGCACGTAGTCTCTCGATTGCCGCAGCCTCGATTATCGCTAAGGTGACACGCGACCGCCTGATGCTGAAACTTCACGAGGAATATCCAAGCTATGGCTTTGATCAGCATAAGGGCTACGGTACGCCTGCACATCTGGCGGCGTTACATAAGTATGGCGCAACCCCTCATCACCGCAGGAGCTTTTCCCCGGTAAGCGAACTCTTTGGCCTCTTCCCACCATAGCCTCTGGCAACCACATCCAGCTGAATGCAATAACACTGGTCCAAATGCAGCCAAAACGATACGATTAGACGTAGCCGATTGGCAAGCCCTTTTTTATCAAAGAGTTGTACGGCTGTCCATCAGACAATGCTACTATCAAACTTGCCTTACGTCTGGTTGCTCGGCCAGATGTTTGCTCCTGTGCTCAATCCCCAGATAAGGGGTCGCTAATGTTGTGAGACTCTCGGTTCCTGACTACCCTCTTACGCGAATGGTGAGCACTAGGGAACTATTGATCAGTTTATAGCGTCATATGATTAAATGCTAGTTCGACAGCGATGGCTAGAGAGGTTGGGGCCTAGTTGCCAAGTATCTGGCCATCGTACCTTGATGCAAGGTTTCTAAAGGAGTTAACAGATGATCAGAGATCAACAACCCACCGCGTTCCGTTATACCCGCAGAGCACTCGTGTGCCAAGGTTTATTGGCGGCATGGGGAATTAGCAGTCTGGCGGCATGTTTTAACGACATGCCGGACTCTACCCCTCATGCCAAAGCTGAGGAAACGCGTTCCACCAGTACGGTAATCGCCAATCCAGCCATCATCAATGCTCTACTTGCTGCTAATCTCGACTTTGGATTCCGCTTGCAAGATGTGCTGCTCAAGAGTAACAGCGCTGAGAATCTCTTCTTCTCCCCACTAAGCATCTCAACTGCTTTGGACATGGTCTACAACGGTGTAACTGGCACGACTAGACAAGCAATGGCAACAGCGCTGGGACTCAAGGCTCTTAGTCAGACTGACGTCAATGCAGCAATGCTTAGCATACTTAATGGGCTGCGCGAACGCGACCCCAAGATCACACTGAGCATTGCAGACTCAATCTGGCTACGCAAAGGCTTAGTAGCTGTGCCCAGCTTTATCACGGCACTCCAGACCTATTATAGCGCCGTGCTGTACAATCTGGACTTTAGCAATCCACAAGCGCCAGACGTTATCAACACTTGGGTCAATAAGCAAACACACGGTTTGATTCCATCCATCGTCAAAAATATTGATCAGGCCGCACTGATGTATCTGATCAATGCGCTCTACTTCAAGGCTCCGTGGTGTGTACCATTCTCCACAGGCGCTACACAACCTAGCGATTTCACCACCAGCACAGGAAAAACCATTACCATACCGATGATGTCCAAAGAGGGTTCATTCCTCTATGCACGATCTGACACCACCGAAATGATTAAGCTTCCTTATGGCGCTGGAAATATGAGTATGTATATTGTGTTGCCTGCAGAAAATAGCAACCTGAAGGCGTTGTTGAGCAGTCTCGATGCAACCCACTGGAATGCACTGCTGAAAACCCTGACGCAACAATTCGGCACGATTCATCTGCCAAAGTTTGCCGTAACCTATGAGGTGGGACTCAAAGATGCATTGACTGCGTTGGGTATGGGGCTGGCGTTTGATCCCCATAAGGCCACCTTCCCTGGCATGATCAAAGGTCAGCCTGTGTGCATTAGTGAAGTTAAGCATAAGGCTACGATGAAGGTCGATGAATATGGAACACTGGCTGCTGCTGTTACCTCGGTTGTAATGGTAGGGGCAGCTGCTCCATCTCCGGATAACTTCAATATGGTTGTAAATCGGCCATTTTTCTGTGCGATACGTGATGATGTGACTGGCACGCTGTTGTTTGTGGGCGCGATTGTCGATCCAAACCAGCAGAGTGCTAGCGCATAATAGTGCTACAAAGTCTTTAAGATCTGCAACGCAAGAATGTGGCTTGTAGAGATACATGCCTCATTCTCCTCAGTTCACCGCCCACCAACCCGCTCTGTAATTGTATAATGAGAACCAAACGCTCATCTGCTAAAAGTCTTGTAACTACTCAGGGGTAAGGCGAACACTATCAATCCCGCCCCACTCGCGCAGTGAATTGCGTTGATTACCTCAATTGGTATTTGGGTAGTTACAAGGTCGTAGGATCAACATGTGTACTGCTTTGCACAGTTACACATCCCCTGCTCCTACTCTACTCAATTCCCAAAGGATAAGCTATGGCTACACACAAAGATGTATTTGGAGCGCGTGCCACGCTAAAAAGTGATTATGGCACAGTTTTCTATGCTCAATTAGCAGCGCTGACCAAGTCTGGTGTGCAAGATCTTGAGCAGCTCCCTTTTACTGTGAAGATCATTCTGGAGAATCTCGTACGTCATACCGATGGTGAACTCCTGACAGAGGATGATGTTCTTACGCTGGCACATTGGGCTCCCGGTCAGGCAACAACGAGTGTCAGGGAATATCCGTTCCTGCCTGGGCGTGTTCTGCTACAGGATTTCACAGGTGTTCCCGCAGTTGCTGATCTTGCAGCTATGCGTTCAGCCGTCGCTCGTATGCATAAAGATCCACAGAAGATTAATCCACTGGTTCCTGCTGATCTAGTAATTGATCATTCGGTACAGGTCGATGCTTTTGGCTCAACGCTAGCTTTCTCGCGCAATGTCGAGCGCGAATATGAGCGCAATAGCGAGCGCTATGCTCTTTTGCGCTGGGGACAGCAGGCCTTTAGTAATTTCCGCGTTGTCCCTCCCGGCACAGGCATTGTGCATCAGGTTAACCTCGAATATCTAGCCTCAGTGGTCATGACAAAGGATGAACATGGCAAGACACTGGCTTACCCTGATACGCTGGTGGGTACCGATTCGCATACGACAATGATTAATGGCCTTGGTGTGCTAGGCTGGGGTGTCGGTGGCATCGAGGCAGAGGCTGTTTTGCTTGGTCAGCCCGTTTACTTGCTCACGCCAGAGGTGATTGGTATGCGTCTAACAGGGAGCTTACCAGAAGGTGCCACCGCGACCGATCTTGTTCTGACTGTGACGCAGATTCTGCGCAAACGAGGCGTCGTGGGCAAGTTTGTGGAATTCACTGGTCCCGGTCTGAGCCGGTTAGGATTGGCCGATCGTGCAACGATCTCGAATATGTCACCCGAGTTTGGTGCCACTGCCACACTCTTCCCGGTCGATGCTGAGACACTACGCTATTTGCACGATACAGGACGAGACCCCAAGCTTGTCGATCTGGTTGAGCGCTATACCAAGGAGCAGGGTCTCTTCCGCACAGATGATACTCCCGAACCACATTTTGATGACTTGCTCGAACTCGACCTCAGCACCATCGAGCCCAGTCTTGCTGGACCACGCCGTCCTCAGGATCGTGTACCGATGAGTGCATTGAGTCGCACGTTCCGTACAACGTATGCCGATCGTTTCCAAGCCTTAGCTGAGAATGTCGAGACAGAGAATGGCTTGCTTCGCCTGGGAACAGAAGGTGGCAAAGCCGACCCTGATCCTGTGGCTCAAGTGGAGAATGGGAAGGCACAGCTAAAACAGCATGCAGGTGAGAACAATGGTCATGCTAATGATCATATTCATGATGTTCTGGTTCAAATCGGTAAGGTACAGGCACATCTGACAGATGGCTCAGTTGCTATTGCTGCCATCACTAGTTGCACGAATACCTCTAATCCGTCAGTGATGATTGCAGCTGGCCTGCTAGCGAAGAAGGCTGTTGAACGTGGGCTCTCCGTTAATCCTATCGTCAAGACTAGTCTAGCCCCAGGATCACGAGCAGTTCTCGATTATCTGCAAAACGCAAATCTACTGCCATACCTGGAGGCACTACGCTTCCATCTCGTGGGCTTTGGCTGCACGAGTTGCATCGGGAATAGCGGCCCGCTGCCAGAGCCCGTAGCACAGGCAGTGCAAGAGAATGATCTCGTAGTTGCTGCTGTCCTGAGCGGTAACCGCAATTTTGAAGGTCGTATTCACCCTCAGGTCCGCGCAAGCTTCCTGGCCTCTCCACCTCTCGTCGTGGCCTATGCTCTGGCTGGCACGGTAGATATTGATCTAACCACAGAGCCGATTGGGACTGATGCCAACGGCGAGGAAGTATACTTATGCGACATCTGGCCAACTCAGGAAGAGGTTCGCAATGTTGTAGCCCAGGCAGTCACACCTGAGGTCTTCGCTAAGAACTACGCACATGTGTTTGAGGGCGATGAACACTGGCGCTCGTTGTCAAACTCGACCGGAGCACTCTTCCAGTGGGATACTCTCTCGACCTATATTCAGGAGCCACCTTTTTTCAAGGATATGTCGTCAAATCCTGCCCCGGTAAAGGATATTCACGGCGCACGCGTCCTGGTGATGGTCGATGACTCGATTACTACGGATCATATCTCGCCAGCAGGTAGCTTCTCTGAGAAGAGTCCTGCGGGACAGTATTTGATCACACAAGGCGTTCAGAAGCGTGATTTTAATACCTATGGCGCACGTCGTGGTAATCATGAGATAATGGTACGTGGCACCTTTGGCAATATCCGCTTGCGTAACCGTCTGGTTGAGGGCAAGGAAGGCTATTATACTCTCCACGATGATGAGGAGATGACAATCTATGATGCATCTGTACGCTATCAGCAAGAGGGTGTGCCACTACTGGTGATTGCAGGCAAAGAGTATGGCTCCGGTAGTTCGCGTGACTGGGCGGCTAAAGGTCCACTACTACTAGGGATACGGGCTGTGATCGCCGAAAGTTTCGAGCGCATTCACCGTAGCAATCTGGTAGGGATGGGCATCTTGCCACTACAGTTCCGCCAGGGTGAGAATAAAGATCACTGGGACTGACAAGCCATGAGACCTATGATATCGTAGGCATTGAGCAACATCTCAAGCCGCACCAGCAGGTAATAGTGAAGGTAACACGCGAAGATGGTTCAACTTTCTCCTTCCAGACACTTGCTCGCCTGGATAGCGCCATTGATGTTACCTATTATCAGAACGGCGGCATCTTGCCAACAGTGCTGCGCAAGCTTCTGAAAGAGGAATAAGTAGCTATACTACATAAGTGTATTGGAGCGGTTTTTCTTCTCCAATACACTTTTTTGTTACTTCTGAGTGCAGGATAGTATATAGATAAATTTCTATTTAAAAGTGCTAGCAAATATGTTATACTATGCACAATAGGGTGATGGGCTGTTCTTCTCAGGGCTATTTAAAGGTCAGAGGAAGAAGTATCTCTACAGAAAGGCAAGATAGAAATCATGGCAACAATAATGAGAACAACCGAGAGTTCGCCTGTAGTTATTCCTGCTGGATTCCAGGTCCCAAGCAAGGAGAGTGGGCCTATGAGGATTATGCAGCAATTCCAGAGGATGGCCATCGCTACGAAGTGATAGGGGGAGTGTGCTGTATATGTCACAATCTCCAGGCCCAGAGCATCAGGAGATTGTCGTGGAGCTTATAGGCTACTTACGTAGTTTTGTGAAGGCTAATAATTTAGGAAGAGTATATACGGCACCACTTGACGTAGAACTCAATAGTCGGAACGTGGTCCAGCCAGACGTGCTTGTTGTTCTAAATGAGCATCTTGATCGCATTACGGAAACGCATATTATTGGCGCTCCTGATCTAGTCATTGAGATTACCGATTCTAATACTGCTAACCATGACTATGGCGAGAAATGGGAGGCTTATGCCTGTACAGGTGTGCCTGAATATTGGGTTGTCACTCCTGAGGAACTGACAATCGAGTTGTTGATTTTAGACGGAAGTGAATATCGCTCCCTCGGCCTATTTATTGGCTCCGCTAAGCTACCCTCTCAAGTATTGGAAACGTTCATTGAAATTATAGCGTATCCATGATTATCCTTGACAATCTTTACATGGTTGTGCTATCATATATCCATGAAGTTAAGTGATTATGCTAAACAACAGGGAGTCCGTTACGAGACAGCATGGAGGTGGTTTCGGGACGGAAAGATCAAAGGGCGTAGAGTCGGCAAGCATACCATCCTCATTGATGAAGATGTGCAAGAGCCTAGCACCGCTCAAAAAGTTGCTATCTATGCACGGGTTTCTTCTACGGAGAACGAGTCCAATCTGGATAGCCAAGCTGAGCGATTAGTGGCCTATTGTACCGCTAAAGGCTATCAGGTAGCGAAGGTAGTCAAAGAGATTGGATCAGGAGTCAATGATAGTCGTCCGAAATTTCTCTCTTTGCTGGCAGATCAATCAACAACATTGATTGTAGTTGAGCACAAAGATCGAGGAACACGTTTTGGGTTTCGCTATATCGAGACTCTTCTCAAAGGACAAGGGCGTGAAATAGAGGTCGTTACTACGGCAGAGAACGGCACAGAAGATTTACCGTCAGATCTGATTTCAATCATCTACAGCTTTTGCGCAAGGCTGTATGGGCAAAGAAGAGCTAAACGCAAGACAGCGAAAATTGTAGCAGAGTTAACAGAGAAAGGGGATGAAGATGCAGCTAGTCGAGAAGCACATGATCAAGAAAACTGATGCTCGCTTTGCGGATGTAGATCGTGCAGCCTTCGCCTCCAAAAATCTCTACAATGCGGCGCTCTATGAGATGAGACAACACTTCATCTTTTGCGGGAAATACCTAAACTACAACCAGATGGCTAAGCGCATGCAGAAGCATGAAGCCTATCGATCGCTTCCTCGCAAAGTGTCTCAGCAGGTGCTCAAGCTGCTTGATAAGAATTGGAAATCGTACTTCGAGGCTACACGCACCTATGAGGAAGATCCATCCAAGTTCTTAGGCCGTCCAAAGTTGCCTGGATACAAGGACAGAAAGAAGGGAGGAATATCCTTGTCTACACTATTCAGGCAATTTCTCAAACAGCACTGCGTAACGGCATCATCAAGCCATCTCAGCTTGGCATCGAGATCAGAACCAGACATCGGAACATTGATCAGGTTCGCATTGTGCCGTCGATCCGTGGATGCTATGTCGTTGAAGTTGTCTATACGAAAGTCGAAGTGCAAGAAGATGTCAATCCTTCTCTCGTTGCAGCGATAGACATTGGGGTGAACAATCTTGTCGCGCTAACATCAAACAAAAGAGGATTAGTTCCTCGCCTTGTTAACGGGCGTCCGATTAAGAGCGTGAACCAATATTACAACAAACATATGTCTAAGATGCAAAAGAACATGAGCAGCAACCATCACACTAGTCGCTCGCTAGAACGTGTTGCCGCCAAACGAACTAGGCGCATAGATCACTACCTGCACACAGTCTCTAGGCGTATCATCGACTTGCTGGTTGCAGAAGGCATTGGCACGTTGGTTATCGGCAAAATCCAGGTTGGAAGCAAGAGTCCAACATGAGCAAAAGGAATAACCTGCATTTTGTGCAATTGCCACATGCAAGGTTCATTGATATGCTCACCTATAAAGCTAAGCTCGTTGGAATAGAGGTCCTTGTGCAAGAGGAAAGCTATACCAGCAAAGCCAGCTTTCTGGATCGCGATCCCATACCCAGCTTTGGTGAAGAAGATGCTGACAAGGCAACATTCAGTGGCAGACGCGTGAAACGTGGCATGTACAAGGCCTCAAATGGGCGTAAATTTAACGCAGATATCAATGGCAGCTATAATATCATGCGTAAAGCACTCCCAAACGCCTTTACAGGCAATGGGATAGAGGATGTGAATAAGGCGCTTGCGTCTTTAGTAGTGCATCCTGAGAGGATCGTCGTTCCCCTCCAAACCCGAAAGTCTAGGATTCGCTAAATTCTTGGAACTATTGCCTAACTTGCCTGTGAGTGTCGAGCAACTATGCACAGGAGTAAAAGCAACCGAGACCAACGAGGAAGGCAAGTAAGATTGTAGCAATGCGACCATGCTCCAGCCAAGCTACCAGACCACCCCAAAATCAAGCATCATGAACATCATGGACACCCTCTTGACAAAAGCGGTGACTTTCTGGTAACTTTATGACTAGAAAGTCATAGAACATTCGAATAAGTCAATCCGCTATCGAGCACACTGAAGACACGAGGATGCTATAATCGGTAGCTAACGACCGACAGATTGTCTATTTCCATAATTAGTATGTTCAATTATCGAAGGGAATAAATGCACTCATGAGCCGGATGATTTTCGTTTCTTTACTGATTTCAGTCAGCATCCTGGCAATTGCCGCAGGTGTTGGCTACTGGATCTACAATAACTACATCTATTACACCACCGATGATGCCTTGGTAGCTGGGAAGACAGTGAACATCAGCAGTCCGGGAACTGGCCAACTCACTCTTAACGTCAAACTCGGTGATTCTGTCGGTGAGCACCAAGCTATCGGTACTATCATGCCTGCTTCAACCAACACAACTAATACTACGAACTCACTTAGCATTAACCAAGTTGATGTGTCGAGCCCCATCAAGGGAATTGTCATCCAAGTCTTCGCGACAGCAGGACAGTTTGTAACACCAGGCACTCCACTCGTTGAGGTTGCAAATCTCGACAGCCCCTCTATCACAGCATATATTGATGAGAGTACCATCAACAATGTGCATAAAGACCAACAGGTTGACATTCATATTGATGCTTATAGCGGAACGACCTACAGTGGCTCGGTTCAGCAAATTGTTCAGTCTACTGCAGGTCAGTTCTCGTTGTTGCCAACCACAGACTACGCTGATGGCAACTTCACAAAGGTTGGACAACGTATCCCCGTCATCATCTCGCTGGATGGCAATGGCGGCAACGATCTCGTTCCGGGCATGAGCGCAGAAGTGACTATCCATCTACATTGAGCAAAAGGAGCGATCTATGATTATTGTAGCAGGACTTATTATCATAGGCATCCTTGCTTTGATAGCAGCCTTTTTCCTAGTTAGAGATAATAAGGCAAAAACAGGTGAAACCAGCCAGCAGGCGATGTCAAACGCGTAGCCAACAAGCAAGTTGTGACCTCTACAGAGCCCTCCGCATCAGCTAAGACAGAGGCAGTACTACTCCCTGACTCTACTGTCAACAAGCAACCTGCAACCTTTGTAGGGCCTTCCGCACCGACTAGGACACAGGAATCATTTCCTGTGCCACAGGTCCCTTTCCCTACTTCTACAGTCAATAAACAAACTGTGGCTCTCTCTAGGGCTGACGATACATCCACAGGTAGGACTTTCTCTACCTCCACAGTCAATAAACAAACTGTGGCTCTCTCTAGGGCCGACGATACATCCACAGGTAGGACTTTCTCTACCTCCACAGTCAATAAACAAACTGTGGCCCCCCCTAGGGCCGACGATACATCCACAGGTAGGACTTTCTCTACCTCCACAGTCAATAAACAAACTGTGGCCCTTGCAGATCCCTTGGAACTTGCCAAGACACAAGTGTCATTTCCTGCGCCACAGGTCCCTTTCCCTACCTCTACAGTCAATAAGCAAACGGTGACCCTTGCAGAGCCTTCCGCATCAACACAAACACATATACTGACAAAGACACCATTGCTAGTACAGGATGCACCTATCATCCAAACACCTGTTCATGAGATCCGACCAATCCAAACACCAATTCAACAAGCTGAAACAGATCAGATACAAGCACCAGTTACTCCCAACCAGCAGCAACCTACCGCTAAAGCTTTTCCAGAGACGCAGATGCCACTAAGCATCCCCTCCGAGACCGTACCATTGCCACCATCGAATACTGTATCAGGACCGCTCTCACATTCACCATCCGTTGATCAGCAAATAGCTGAACTGATCGCAGATACTTGGGCACTCCAGCAGCAAGCAGCAGAGATTGGGCGCCGTCTGAACTACCTGAGCACCTATATCCAGCACTCGCCAGAATCCGAATTCTGATGGGGGGGGACACCGATAGCAAGGGTTAGGAGGGGAAAATGGAGGTCATTTTACAGCAGACAGTTCACTTTTTTCACAATGCTGGCTCCCAAGCCTACTTAGTAGGAGGTTCGGTACGCAACCTGTTGCTCCAACAACCTTGGAGCGATTGGGATATCGTTACTGATGGCGACTACCTCAAACTTGGCCGCCAACTCGCCTACGAGCTGGGAGGCTATTATGCGCCCATGCATGAGAAAGCTTGTCGTGTCGTACTCAAGCAGACTCCACAAGAACTTGTCATCGATCTCTCACCCCTCCAAGGTGATAGCATTGAGGCTGATTTGCTGTTACGTGACTTCACGCTCAATGCTATAGCCGTCCCTTTAGATAATATGGTTCAGCATCTCAGAACAAATGAAGGGCTTGCCTTGATAGATCCGCTAAACGGTGTTGCCGATCTTGAAGCACACATCCTGCGTTCTGTCAACGACAAGGTGTTCCAGGACGACCCGCTACGTATGCTGCGTGCTATCCGCTTTCTAGCACGCTACCAGCTCACTCTTGAGAGCCAAACCGAACAGATGATATGCCGCGATGCCTCACTCTTACCACAGGTTGCAGGCGCACGCATCCACGAAGAACTCTACAGCATCCTACAGCCGGATGGAGCAACTGCACGACTGCGCTTCCTCGATACCCATGGCCTGCTGACAGCACTAATGCCCGAATTATCCCAGCACGCGGCATGCCCCAACCAGCCCTGCACCACTGGGATGTGCTAGAACATTCCTTAGAAAGCGTAGGAGCACTCGAAAGATTAGCTACACTGCTCCAACAAGCACCAGCAGAGATAGAACACTCTCCATTAGCCAGTAGTCAGGAAGATCTTGTAGCGATACAGCAGTTGCTCCGTGAAGCAGAACAACAAGGCTTCTTTAACTTCAGTATGCTAACGGCACCAGCAACTAAGCTAGCAACTCTTCTGCATGATATCGGCAAAACGATCACATATGCCATCAATGAAGAGGGTACCATCACCTTTTACCACCATCCTCAGAGAGGCATCCCACTAGCACAAGCCATCATGCAGCGTTTGCACGCCAGTTCGCACGATCGCCGTCTGGTACAGCAAATCGTTGCCCACCATATGCGACCCGGGCAGTTGAGGCATGATCAGTTGACAGCACGTGCTATCCGCCGCTATTTCGTAGACCTGGGACCTACTGGGATCATCGTAGCTTTGATCTCTCTCTCAGATCATCTGGCGATGCGTGGCCCCCAACCACTCACCGAGCACTGGCAGCATCATCTAGCAACTGTTCGCCTCTTGCTGACACGCTATATCCGCGAACGCGAGAGCATTCTCCCACCAAGGCTGATTTAGGCTAGCGAACTGATGCAGCGCTTCAATCTTGAACCTGGACCACTGGTAGGACAAGTGTTGGAGTCTATCGCCGAGCAGCAAGCTGAAGGGCATGTTCGTTCTAAAGAAGAGGCTTGGTGGTTTATAGAAGAGACGTTTCATCCCAAACGTCTTTGAGAACTTCCATCCTAACCCAAATCGGGGAGCGTTTGACACATGCCGAATAGCATACGTTTCTGGGCCCCAGGCCAGTTCGGCATAGGGTTTCTGGTACTCCAGAAGACGTGCCCGTGTGTAGTGCAGCTCAAGGGTATCCAGTACAGGGACATACCCTTCTGGAAGCTGTTGCGATAGTGAGCGCGTGCCAACCTGTTTGCCAAGGCTTGCGGCGTCAATTCAGGGATCTCCTCCTCGCTATACTTGCTAGGATCTTTTACCCATCCGGCCCATCTGGCAATAGCAACATGAGCAGGAACATCTACTTCAAGTAGATGCCAATCTTCAATCGGGACAGGGATTTTGTATTCAAGAAAGGGGACTTCACGCGGCCTCGCAACCATTGAAAATGTCACCGCAAGCGGGCGCACCACTGACCACAGCACCGTGCAAACCGCATTGGCAGCAACCATCGGTTCATTGCAATCAACTTCGCTTTCCACAAGACGGACGAAAGACAAACATTTCTCTGAGTCTGGAAGATAGTGCCATAGTTTCATGATGTTATTCACCTTGGAGATCCCTCCATGTCCATCGTGCTGGACTTACACCTAGCGTTTCGTTGGTTAACTCGAAAAGTGCTCAACCAGTTATGTCAATCACGTTCAGTCGTTTGAGGAAAGCCGCATACGTATGAAGTTAGAGCGATGTGTCTTGCCATTCTCCCTCTGCTTCAGACTCAAACGTAATAAGATCGTGCTTCTCGTCTTGACCACACAGGGGCCGCCGAGAGCACCTCAATCGGCGGTCTCATCATCAACTCATTTACCCAATAGCAATGCTTCCCTGGATAAGTATTCAGCCGGAGGGCTCGAATTGAGATCTGATCGGCCTTTATCCCCACCAATTCACCATCAGCAAACAAGAAATGGATGCTTTCAAACACAATCTCATCATCGATTGTTTTATCTCTGGAGAGCCAGATTGTGTAACTGTCTCCTTGATCCTGAACAACGCAGATACCGTCGTCTGACAGGACTTTAAGCTGTGGCAAGCCGTAGCAGAGGACAAGATTATATGGGTAATGACAACATGCTTGTTCCTCCACGCGTGGGGTGATGCACTCCAACTCGCAAAAAAAACCCTCTCTGTCTACCCACATCATGGCCGCGTAAGTAGTTACGTCAGTGCCCCCTACAACTGTCATCCGACAGTTTCCCTGACTCGATATCATATACGCCTTCTGTGGACCTATATGCCGCTATTGTCGTAATAATAGACTGCAATCCTATCAATTTGATCATTGCGACCTCCTATCAGGAGACTTAAAATCAATCGGCGAAATCCCAACGATTGTGCTAGTAGTCAGATTCACGTATACTCTTGTGCCTGTAAAAGGATTAAGGTATCTAACGCTACCAGGGTTAGCTGGTCCAGGCTCCGTTGAAAGGGCGTCGGTGATATCGTCTGGCATAATATCCCTTCTATCAGATTTGAACAGGCTATTGTAGGCATGATGATGTAGGATGAATGTTTGACCATCTATTGCAACACCATCAGTTTTCCAGAGTCAAAGACAGGCCGCCTCGTGGCACGTAGTTCTGGATCACCGTCTGCACTGTATACACTTCCAGTATCACTCTCACCACTACTATCGTACCCGACAGGCTTTCCATCATCCCCACCACCATTGCCATCACCCTGCCCGCCGTCATATTCCCCACCATTATGTGGCCTCACATACCCTTGATCCTTCATCCTCAACAGCTGGATGAACTTCGCAGCCTCTTTCAGTAACGCTTCAGCCTCATCTCTTCGTTTTTGCTCATCTCTTCGCTCTTGCTCATCTTTATCTACATTTGTGCCATCTTGCTCACCTGACCACTCTCCTGGATGGATCTCCCTTCCGATCGGATCTCGTTCTGGAGAGAGACTTCTCCCTCGCCCTGCATTCTCTCTCCATTCTTCTGGTTGGTCGTACCAATCTCTCCCGGGGGATCTCCTTGCGTATCCTTCTGAATCAGAGGGATCTCTGTGCCATCCTGTGTTATAGGTATCGTCGTTCCATCTTGTATTATAGGAATCATCGTTCCATCCTGTGTTATAGAGAATCATCGTTCCATCCTGTATTATAGGAATCATCGTTCCATCCTGTGTTATAGGTATCGTCGTTCCATCCTGTGTTATAGGTATCTCCATAATCATCAAATTCTCCTCCCCCGCAAGCGTGGGACTCGTTCGCCAGAGCGCAATGTGAAGAAATCATCCTTGGTATACCGATAAGTCTGCTGACGGGTGGCAAAATCCCGTACTTTGCCATGAGGACAGAGCAACATTGTTTGTTGGCGCATCAGATTTGTGATCTTTTCCTTCATGCGACGATGACGTTTCTTTTCGCATCTTCTATTCCTTTAGACAAGCGTCAAATCCACTTAAAAACCAGCTATATCCATTACACGAGTCCATCACATATTCTACTTTTCCTATTAAGGTGATCATATGTGGTTTCAACGATTGTTAACATGACTGACATCAAAGATTGCACTACATTATATTACCAATTTATAGATCAAGAGCATTCAATGCTCTCGTATGTGGACATGCCTGTTTCTCTCACCTGCGCGGGGCCGAGCGCATTGAGAGCGACGGACCATGCCAAGAGCAGGCTCTAGCCCACTGTGCTCTTTGCGCTCTTGTGGATCAAGTCCTTCCTGCAAGCTTCAAAGAGACTATGAAGATTTTCAGAGACATCAGGCTGTTTGCTGCGAGGATTTCACAGATGGCTGCAAAAGGTGGGGAGATAGGAGCCTTCCAATTCGTTCCTCATATGAAGATTATGATAGATTTTCATCGATTTTGTCAAGTGGTTACTTTATCTATAATTATTGATGATAAGTCGATAGTACGGTTATCAGTATGAATCAGGCAAATGGAGGAACGGATGTATGGTTAGCCTTTCTCCTGCTGATAAATAGTTATCTGACGTTTTGACTCATGGTTCGCTCATTTTTCAAGGGGACACAACATTCCCTCACAAATTACTTTCAAGATCTAAGCTTCCAAATCAATGACGGTCCAGACGTCCCCAAGTTCTCTATGAGAAAGTGACTCTACAGGAGCATACCTGATTATACGCAAGTATTGCAATACATCAATATTATGGTACTATGGGGGTGCACCTAGCGTTTTTGCCAGCGATGAAGAAACCCACAGTCGAACTGCTCACCCGGGCCGTACGGGAGATGGATGAGTATGACTTTCTGACCCCTGTTCAATATTTCTTGCGAATTGACGTATCATCAGGGTATAGGCAAGCTAAAATCTCGCTCATCTAGATTTGGACAGAGCGCCCTCTTTTAACTTAAATTTCTACGTGCAGTCTCATTCTTGATGAGCAGCTACGCGAGCTTCCCAAATGCCCTGATCATCTCAAAAATCCGGGGCTGATCCGATTGAAAATATTCAGGACAGATGCGTGATGACAAAAGCTCATCAGCAATTTTACCCCGAAATATTGAGAAAAGATACAAATTGACAGAAGATATGGCATAATGGCGATAGGCACTATGACAGAATTTAAATATCCCTTTGAGAAGGCGTAAACAATGGCACAAGAAGCTACAAAAAACATCAACGTCAGTACACTCAGCTTGACAGAGTTGCTCCAAGTGATAGAGGAAGTGCGCACAACCAAAGAACCGCGTGCTCTCGTGCTCCAGCAAGATAGCGAGCCCGTGGCTACGCTAACTCCGATGCCTGTTATGAAGAAGCACCATCATCGGACGCATCGCCCGGAAGCTATCCTAGAGGCCGTTCGTAACACAGCAGGTGTATGGAAAGATCTTGTCGATGGAGAGCAACTCAAAAAAGACATCAAGGAAGAGCGGGATGACGCCCGTCCAGTTGTCACCAGAAACATAGCCGACTATCGTGCCATTGATGGACTCAAGCTACATTGATTCGAGAACATCCATCCTAACCAATCCTGTTGACAAGTCCCACCCCATAGCGTACCATTACCCTAAACAAGTAGGGGCGGCACGTTGTGTTCGCCCTTGTTTGCCTAATGGAGACAAGTGTGAAGACGATTGCCTTATTCTATCAGGGACTTAAAGAAGAGACATCCATCCTTGCATCTCAGCTGATGTCCACTTTAAGAATGCAAGGCCATCATGTGCGGGCCATCGATATCCAAGGGGAAAGTCAGGAATGCACAAGTTCGCAGTTCGAGGGCTGTGACCTGTCACTGGTCCTCGGCGGCGATGGCACGATTATTCATGCTGCACGTCTCTGCGCCTGTCTCGGGGTACCCATTGTGGGGATTAATTTCGGACGGGTAGGATTTCTGACCGAACTGGAACCTGAAGAGGTTACAACCCATCTGCACTACTATCTTAATGGGGATAGCTCTGTCTGGGTCGATGAACGGACTATGCTGCATGCTGCGCTAGAGCAGAATGGACAATGCGAAGAGTTCTTGGCACTCAATGATATCGTAATTGCTCGCGGGACATGGCCCCGCATTGTGCAGATCAAGGTATGGGTTGATAGCTACTACTACAATACTAGCTTTGCCGATGGCACCATTATTTCGACTGCGACAGGCTCAACGGCTTACAATATGGCAGTGGGAGGCCCCTTACTACATCCACAGGTGCGCAGTAGCGTTATGACACCGATCGCTCCACACCTTGCCTCTGACCGATCCCTGATCCTGCAACCAGAGGCAAAGATCAAATTACAAATTTTTACCCATGACCAGCACGGAGTCTTTTCTGCCGACGGGCAGTTGAACCGTGAAGTTACAGATGGCGCAATCGTCACCGTCCAGAAAAGCCAGTTTGTCACTAGGTTCCTGAGACGCCGACCGCCAACGCATTTTTACCAGATTATCAGCGCAAAATTAAAAGATAGCAGCACACCAGCTAGTGACAATCATGCTACTTGAATTAACGATTAAAAACTTTGCGATTATCAATCATCTGAACTTACGCCTCAATCGCCAGTTCAATGTCTTTACAGGCGAGACAGGGGCGGGCAAGTCGATTATCATTGATGCTGTTAATGCCTTGCTTGGCGGCAAGATCGGGGCCGAGTTTGTCCGCGCAGGCTGTGAACGCGCCTCAGTCGAAGGCGTCTTCTCGATCGGAATACTTCCACCTATCAACGATACACTGCAACTACGCGAGACGACGACCGAGACCACTAGGCATAGCGCAAATACTCTTCTCGATGTTATCGAGCATGTCGAGCATCGCTCCCATCCCCAACACCACTTGGATGCCAATAGCGCTGACGCCCGCGTTGCGCTGGCATCATTGCTCCACGAGTATGCCATTGAGTCCACAGATGGAGAGCTGATCCTTTCGCGCGATATCTTCCGCTCAGGCAGAACAGTAGCACGCATCAATGGACGTGCATTCCCTCAGCAAGTGATGCAACAGGTCGCTAGCTGGCTCATCGATATCCATGGTCAGAGCGAACACATTAGCCTGTTGCGCTCGGAACAACACATCAATTTTCTAGATCGCTATGCCGAAACACTGCCCTTACGTGAAGAGCTGGCCGCGAAAGTCAATCAATGGCGCAATGCACGCAAAAAGCTACAATTACTGCAAAAAAATATTCGCGAACAAGAACGTCGAGCTGAGTTTTTGCGCTATGAGATTGAAGAGATCGAAAAAGCAGACTTGCGTATAGGCGAGGAAAAGGCACTGGTGGAAGAGCAGAAAATTCTCAGCAATGCCGAACGCCTGCAGGAACTATGCACACTGATCTATGGTTCAATCAAAGGTAGCGAACTTGCCAGCGATGATTTCAAGCCAGCCCTCGACCAATTGGGTAACGCACAGCACAGTCTCAATGAATTGGTACGACTCGATAAAACGATGGAAGAGTATGCCGAAATGCTTGCCGAGGCCATCTACCAGCTTGAAGATGTGGCAAGTGCTATCAGTAGCTACGAGACCGACATCGAGGATGATCCACATCGCCTTGAAGAAATACAGGAACGCCTCGATCTGCTCTCCAAGCTCAAGCGCAAATATGGAGCCACTATTGAGGAAATGTCCAAGCATGCAGTAGCCAACCAAGCTGAATTGGATACGATTGTCAACCGCGACGAAATGATTACCAAATTGCAACAGCAGGATAATCGGTTCCAGCACGAAATTGGTATGCTAGCCCAGAAGCTCTCACAACGTCGCTATGAAGCAGCTCAGCGGCTCGCCCGAGCAATGGAAGAACAACTTAATGATCTGAATATGCGACATGCTCGCTTCCAAGTTGAAATCGAGCAGGTAGCCGACAAACAGGGCGTTCCAGTTAGCATCAATAGGCAAGCAGAAGACACCTATGCCTGCGACCTGACCGGGATTGATCGCGTCCAATTTCTGATCGCTCCCAATCCTGGTGAACCATTCAAACCGCTCACAAAGATCGCTTCAGGTGGTGAAACATCCCGCTTGATGCTGGCACTTAAGACCATTCTCGCTGAAGCCGATGCTACCCCAACTCTGATCTTTGACGAGATCGACGCGGGTATCAGTGGTCGCAGCGGCCAAGTTGTCGGCGAGAAGTTGTGGCAGTTGACACGAGATCACCAAGTTATTTGCGTCACTCACTTGCCACAGATTGCCTCCTTTGCCGACACTCACTACAATGTCAATAAGCAAATTTTTGACAACCGCACGATTACGATTGTTAACGAACTGCGTCCAGAGCAAAGAGCACGCAAACTTGCTCATCTCATGGGAGGCAATGTAAGTGAACTATCAGTTAAGAGTGCTCAGGAGATACTTGATCATACCAATTTCTGGAAACAGAACTGGACACGTAGCTTGCTGAGCCAACATACGGCTTGAAAGGCAGTAAAAAAATAGCATATGTTCACCTCACTTCCTCACGACATCCAGGATGAATTACACCAGCTGGCACGACGTTATGGTCAGCCACTAGTAGAAACTATCGGCCTTGTCAGCCCAAGGCGTTTCAACCCTTTGAATAAGGCTGATCGCTATAGCGAAGTATGCATGGTCATCCGTCGGCCAAACGGTCGTCTGCTAACAATGACCAAGACCTATTATCCGCCCAAAGCTTATCGGCTACCCACTGGAGGCGTTAAGCTTGTCGAATCGGTGATTGATGCTCTGCTGCGTGAGACACAGGAAGAGACAGGTCTTCAGGTCAGTGTAGAACGGTTCCTAGCGGCAGTTGCTTATCACATGCCAGACCAGGATTATCCTAGCTTCTATACCTTTGCCTTCCTCCTCAGTGAAGTCGGCGGGACATTGCAAATACAGGATGAAGATGAACAGATAGAAGATTTCCAAGAAGTCCAGCCACAAGAACTGCTAGCCATCGCCAATAACTTGGAGTCGGTGAGTGCTCAGTACAGCACGCAGATCGATGGCAATTGGAAAGATTGGGGACACTTCCGAGCTATTATCCATCGGCTCGCATGGGAAGCTCTACAGACTTGAGCAGAGAGTCCTTACAAGTCTTGAACATTTGGGCTAAGAGCGTAGAGAGATCCTATCCAAAGGCATTTCTAGCCAAGATATGCTATAATAGGGCACGAACAAGAGAGACTGACATCTATTTTGTTTTGTCTCTCTCGATCGCACCAATTAAACGAGTAAGAATTTCGATGAGTAAGAAACTGACTAGCACAATCCTGTTATTTGCCGTCTTTATCGGCTTTCTGTGGTGGGGACTGGCAATGCTAACTTCCAATCTCAATGCACCAGTAAAAGATGGAGAAAGCATTGTCTATTCATTGATGATTTTAGGCTGCTCATTGGTTGCACTAGTAGCCCTTCTGATGTTACCACGCAAAAATCAACCTTAATGCCAATGCCAGCAATTTGTAGTAATGGAACAATAACCCATGTGTGATCAGCAGCCCGCACCAGCATTCGTTATCCGCCTTGCCACGCCTGAAGATATTGAGCTAATTGACTATCTTGATAGTTTCGGTAAGTCACCCACGCGAGACATTCATCGAGATCTGGACAAATACTTTGGCTCAGTTGATCCTTCTACGCATGAGCGCACTGCCATTTTTCTCCTAGAGATTGGTGATGTTGCTGTAGGCAAAGCCGAATTGATGTTGCCTCCTGAGAATACAACGAATGCAATTGGCTATATTAAACGTGTTGTGATTCACCCGAACTTTCAGGGCAAAGGCTTAGCACGGCAACTCCTTACTCAGATTATCACCCACGCCCGTAGCGAATATAAACTGGTAGCACTCGATTTGCACGTTTGGGAGAAGAATCTGCCCGCGATCCACCTCTACGAAGCGCTCAGTTTTGAAGTGCAACATCGCGAAATCTACTATCGACTGAAACTGTCATAGGCTGAAAAACTACAAAGGTAAAAGCCAATCCTCAATTTTCTGTAAACCCTCCTATCCACCCGGTCCCATTTGTGACGTAGCCTTTTTTCCTTTCGTTCTAAGCATTAGACCGAGAGAATTCTCTTCCTGAATATCTAACTAATCTATATATAAACTTCTCGGTACTTTGATAGGAGGAAAGAACGCATAGTCTCATGCGCAGTTAGTGTCAGCTTATGGCTACAAGTCTAAGGCTGATACAAACAAGCATTAGATAGAGCGCACAGATTTATGGCACAGCAATCTGTACTCGCACAGACAACGTCATCAGAACAAAAAGGCACTTTGTTCACCTATAAATGGATGAGGTATTTTTTTAGTGAAGATTAGTTAGCTCCGAATTGTCGGATTATCGAATGGCAACAGAGAGCTATCTGGATTGCTCTTGCCCTCCTACTCCAATCTGCAAACGAGATCGACCATGCATACGATGCATTCCTGGGTCGTTTTTCATCTCTGATTCCACTTACTCTATTTTGGGCAGTTTTTATGCTCTATGGATGGCAATGCGTCCAGCCAAATCCGATCCAGAGGGAAAGAGAGCAATGCCATGGCGGCCACGGCTCTGGCAACGGATTGTCCTGATCCTGACCATGGTACTCACCCTTGGAGGGATTGCAGAACTCGGTTTCACAGTTGTGAATAGTTGCATGTCACCACTCTTCACCAATGATGGCACGTCTCTCGACACGAATGCCGCTATTTTGCTTTTGCAGGGACAAGATCCTTACACTGACTCAAATATGCCAGAATTGTTGCGACGGTTTTATATTATTCCTACTTGGACAACGCCGTTACGCCAGGGTCAATTTGCAAATCGCCTTGACTATCCAAGCAATGCCGAATTACAATCCGTTCTCAACACTTCTCTCAAAGCTGGAGATGTTCCAGAGTTTGAAGCCAAAGTAAGCTATCCTGCTCTATCTTTTCTAACCCTTGTGCCCTTTGTCATGGCTGGCAACTACAATGTGCTACCATTTTATCTTCTATGCTATTTATTACTCGTTGCGCTTGCCTGGAAGCTGGCACATCCTGACATACGCCCATGGGTGCTCCTGCTAGCTATTGCTAACGTACCAATGTTAGCATCTACCAGGGGAGGTAATGTCGATATCCTTTATATTTTACTTGTCACTCTGGCATGGTGGTTGCGCAACCACCAAAGTTCTGCCGTATATTTCGGGCTGGCACTGGCCGCCAAACAAATCGCTTGGTACTTCACGCCTTTCTATCTGATTATGACTTGGCGCCAACATGGTTTTAAGGAAGCGATGCACCGGACAGCTATTGCCAGTAGCATCGGACTCCTGATTAATCTGCCATTTATTATGTGGGATTGGAGGTCCTGGCTAGCAGGCGTGATGACACCTGTTGCAGACCCGATGTTTCCTTTGGGTGTCGGATTGATCAATCTGAGCGAGACACATCTTCTGCCTTACTTTCCCGAGACGGTTTATACAGCACTCGAAGCGGTCGCCATGCTTCTCGCGCTGGTCTGCTACTGGCGCATTTGTCGTAAGCAGCCAGAAGCGGCGATGCTTTTGGCTATCTTACCATTGTTCTTGGCCTGGAGAAGCCTTTCGTCATATTTCTATTGTGCAGCCTTCCCTATCTTTATTGTGATGATGGCAAAGGTGGAGTCCTTCTCCCACCGTGCGCTGGTCTCTAGCTGGCTGCGCAAACTTGCCGAGAGTGTAGGTATGCCTTCTCCAGTGAGCGTGTAAATGCTGGGACTTTTGGCAATTCTAGTCTGGATCATACTTTTGTTCTCGACTCTTCACTCACTTCGTGGTACAATCGATACAAGGTATTAAGTTATCACGCGGAAAGAAGAGTCTTATGTCCCAGAAAAAAGAAACTGGTACCCAGCTTTCGCAAGAGAGTCATCAGCAGATACAAGATCTCTTTTCACAATATCACCAGATAGCTGAACGGTTACACAATAGTACAGATCAAGCTCAAGCTGAAGCAGCTCTGGCTGATATTGCGGTCTTGCCAGCACCAGCACAACTCGTCCTGGTTAAAACGTTAGCCAGAGAGAATACTACCGGCGCGGCAGATGTTCTGACTGCCATTCATACATTGGGCACTCACAAAGATGTCCGGAAAGAGGCTCGCCGTGGGCTCATTCGGCTTGAAGCGACAAAAACATATGCCCAGTGGAAGCCACATACCATCCACGAACCTGCAGCCCAACTACGGCATAGTGAGACTCCCCATTTCTGGAAGGGACTTGTCACTCAATCTCGGGATCAGGGTGAGATCCAGGTTGTCCTCTGCTGGGAGGAAGGCTACGAGTATAATGATGTCCGCGTGATCGTGTTTACGCTCAACTACTGGCGAAGCGGCGTTACAGGCGTTGATATTGAGACCATGCCTAAGCGTCGTTTCGACCAGTTCATCAACAAAATGCGTGCCAACCTACCAGATGATGTTACCCTGGTTGATTGCACGCTCGCGGAAGCTAAGCGCCTGATCGAGGAAGCCCTCTCTGTCAACCAATGGTACGACAATGCTCCAGATAAAAGCTATCGTAACCAGCTCCCTCTCATCAACAAGCTCATCCTGCAGGCCCCTGATCTTGGTGAGGATCGCGGTCACACCTTCATTACTCCTGAGCTAGAGGATGAGGAAGTGATTATCAACTTCCTCGGTGCTTGGTCGTATGGTGACTATGGACTGGCCTACGATTTGCTGACTCACGATAGCAGTGTACATGATAGCCTATCACGCGATGAATGGATTGAGCGCCATCGTCTCTGGCACCAGGAAGCACATCCCGCCCGTCTAAGACTTGGATTTGTTCATGAGCGTGAAGGAGGAGGTCAGAGCCCGCTCTGGTTGCCAGCCTCCGTCAACTTGTACTCATCTTCACGTAAAAACATTGAGATTGGCTGGTCAGTTGAACTGAATGAGACACCACTGAGTGGGACACTCAAAGAAATGCCCATCGGCACTGCTGTCAATAAAGAAACTGACAGACACTGGTTCTGGACAACCTATACCGTTGTGAGTGAGGAAGAAGGATGGCGCATTCAGCAGATTATAGATGAGGGACTGGCACTACAAGGCCTGTCCATTCAAGAATTGCAGTCACGCATCAAAGAGTACCAACAAATCACAGAACGCCTTACCAAGCAACAGCATAGCAATATGGAAGAGGCTGTAGTAAATGAAGTATCTAGGCGCTTTACTCAGATGCTCTATTTCTACGATGTGCTGCTTACTCTTGTGCCTCTAGATTACCAAATTCACGAGGAGGCCTATGCTTATGCACATTTCCTAGAAAAAGACCTTGAGCGTCTGATTGTTTATCTGGATCTCATCATACAGCATTTTCCAGAGAAACGAGCCTATGCCTTGTGCAAACTGAGTGCGACGCTTTTGGATCTGGTACATCAATATGATGCACAAAAGATGCCTAAACGCATAAAGCATCTGATACAGCGTGCTGACGAAACAGTACGGGAATCAATCGGCATAGATGATAGTGCTCTCAGCCATCTCATCTATGGTGAAGTCTTTATGCGTAAGGGGGAGATAGATAAGGCCGAAGCGGAGTTGTACATAGCGCTGGAAAAAGAACCAGGAACTGGCATAGAAACAATCATCGAAGCAGGACTTGGGGACATTGCAATGGCACGTAAGCAAATGAGTGATGCTATTCCTCATTACAAGCGCGTCGTGGAAAACAACCCACAACATCCTGGTATCTGGTTCAACCTCGGATCTGCCCATAGACATCTCGACGAACTTGAAGAGGCCGAAAAATACTACCAACAAGCTATCGAGGTCGCCCCTCGTGATGTCCGTGCTTACCCCGAACTTGCAGCCATCTATATCGACAATAGCCAGCCAGCTCGGGCCCGTGCTATCATAGAACAAGGTGTCCAGGCCAATCCCCAGTCGGCCTACTTGCGTGCCCTGCTAGCCTCGCTCCTCTTTGAACAAGGAGAGCGTCGGGCCGCACAACGAGAGTTAGCCGAAGCGGAACAAATTGACCCAGAATTAGAGATAGTGCAGGTAGTGCGACAGCATATTCATAGTGCGAAGCGAAAATAAACTATATAGTAGTTAAAAAAGGGATACAAACATGCCAAACAAGCGTCATAATAACAAACCTAATGGGAAGAGCGAAGCCTCCATGACAGACTTCGAAGCTTTTTTGTCTGCTGCAGACAAACTCTTCCCAGCCTCAGAATACCTTGACATTGTAAGCGATTTTCTAGAAAGCTACACCAATGGGGATTATCAAGCCGCCTATGAACAGCTTGCCAGTACGAGTCCCCTACGTCAGGAACTCTCTAGCGAAGAATGGGAAGCACGACGTCGTCAATGGAGTACAGCAGCTCACCCAGCTAGATTTCGCATTGCCTTCATTGAGGACACCGAAGATATTGATGACATTGAGCAAGGCCTGACCAATGAAGACGAAGATAAAGATAAAGATAAAGATAAAGACACGCTTACACGACCAGTGGTAGAAGTTGGGTGGTCGCTTCAATTCGTAGATACGCCTCTCGCCAACCGACTGCCGGAGCTTCCCGTTGCCACAGCTATCCTCAAAGAAACTGGACGACATTGGTTCTGGACACGTTATACTCTCACCGAAGAGGACGACGAGTGGCTTATCGACCGCATGATCGATGAAGGTGCCAAAACGCTCAATCTGACTCCCGCCGAAATTGAGCACCGTCTCGATACCATTGCTGAACTCGCCTCACAGCGGCTCGATACATTGACAGAAGAGGAAGACGATGAGGATGAGGACCTCGACGATGAGGACGAGGATGAGGACTTCGACGACGAGGGCTTCATGGACACTCTGCTGGAAATGGAAGAGGCTTTTCGTGTCATGACAAAGGGCACACATTATAACGATGCACTGATAGCCCAGTCACCTGACGAAGACCCCGAGCCCTATGAGCAAAATGTGAAGCAGGCTATGGTCACCAATGACATGGAACGTGCGGCAGTTTACTTGCAGCAACTGGCCAAGCACTTCCCAGAACAGCGAAGCCAAGCGCAAGAGCAACTGGGACTCGCATACTACAGTATTGCCCAGGCATATGAGGATGACGAGGAAGAAAATCAAGAGAATAAAGATGAGAGCCAACGCTTCAAAGAACTTGCCGAAAAAACCCTACGTACGGCTATCAACGCAGATAAATCCATCGGAGCATACGTTGCACTGGCCAAACTGGTCTTTGCACAGGATCGATTTGACGAGGCAAAGAGGCTCCTGCAAGAGGCCCGATCGTTATGCACAGAACACAAACAACTGGCCGATATCGAAGTAGGGCTGGGATTGATCTGCAAGAAGCAAGAAGAACCTGAGCAGGCTCTGAAGCACTTCCAGCGCGTCGCCGAACTGAACCCGGATTATGAAGCTCTCTGGTATAATATCGGAGTTCTGCAGAGTCAGCTCGGGCGGTACGAAGAGGCTATTACTAGCTTGAAGCGCAATATCGAAACCAGTCCAGAGCAAACGGCGGCTTACGTAGAGCTTGCATCAATCCATATGAAACAAAATAATCCTACTAAGGCTCGCCAGGTACTACAAGAGGGATTACAGTGGGACTCCGAAGCTCCCGATTTACTGGCTCAACTCTCTATAGTATATACCCGGATTAATGATCTGCGCACAGCCCAAAAATACCTGCAACAGGCTGAAGACATTGACGACGAACATGAGCTAGTAAAAAAAGCACGCGCCCTATATAACGATCGTAGAAGTCTGCAGCGCACGATCATTAAGCCAAACAAGAATCAACCACCTAGAAATCATAAAAAGAAGAAATGACATTAGCACAAGAAGAATGCGCTGTTACTTATCACACGGTGACGCTTGGTGCTTTGACACGAGAAGGACATGCATTGGCCGAAGTTAACGAGCAGGATGAAGCAGGTCACCAGCATATTCGCATGCTCCATGTGCCAGCAGGACTACCAGGAGAACGCGTCACCATCGCAGTCGAGGCACCACCACAACCCCGCTCGGGACGGCGGAGGCGACGTTGGGAAGCCACGACCTCCACGGGCCTGGATTACCGAGATTTATCAGGCATCGCCTCTGCGGATAGCGGCGAGATGCCCAGTTTTCGGCACTTGTGGTGGTTGTCAGCTCCAGCATATGCACTATCAGGCACAACTGGAATGGAAGCAAGAAGTCGTCCAGCAACTTTTACACGATATTGGCGGCTTCGAGGCCCCACCAGTACAACTAACTGTACCATGCGATATCCCGTGGCACTATCGCAACCACATGCGCTTCTCTGTCAACCGCCAAGGGCAGCCCGGCCTGACAGCAAGAGGGTCTCATCGTGTACTTCCGTTGACTGATTGCCCAATTGCGCATGAACAAATTAATCGTGTGTTACAAGTAATCATCCAGCATATCAACCCACAGCCACAGGCCTTAATCCGCTGTGCAACTGCCAGCAATCAGGTTCTCATCCAGCCAGTTCCAAGTGAGCAAGTTGGCGAGCAATTGGCTGAGATAGGAGTTGAGTTACACACAGAAACCATGGAGGAGGGACTCGCTGGAGCAACCTTCCGCATTCGTCCCAGTTCCTTCTTCCAGACCAATACGAGCCAAGCCGAGAAAATGGCACAAATCGTACTCAATGGACTGCTCTCCCCGCTCACTAGCCTTGATCACGCTTCATCGCTATCAGTAGGAGTCCCAGTTGACGATCAAAACATGGCACCTGCCGCCTCTCTCACCATTGTTGATGCCTACTGCGGAGTTGGGACATTCGCCCTGCTCCTTGCACACCATGTGGGCAAAGTCATCGCCATCGAAGAGTCTGCTAGCGCCATCAAAGACGCACAGTGGAATGCACGTGGCTTTGATAACATAGAGATTCTTAAAGGCAAAGTTGAGGACATCTTGCCCACTCTTTCATCAAAGATCGATGGCTTCGTCATCGACCCGCCTCGCGCAGGTTGCCAGCCAATCGTGCTAGAGACGCTGATCCAGCACCCAGTCACACGCATCGTTTACGTTTCATGCGATCCATCGACTCTAGCACGTGATTTGCATATTCTTTGCCATCAACATCCTGTCTATCACCTATGTTCTGTGCAGCCACTAGATATGTTTCCACAAACTGCGCATATCGAATGTATAGCAATATTGGAGCACACACAAGGATGAGTTCACTTCTTCCATTGTTACTCGCTTCCGCCTCACCACGCAGGCGACAGATCATCTCTACCCTCGGACTTCCCTTTACGGTTGGAGTCTCTCCAACCAATGAGGAGGCCATGGAAAGTGCCTACCAAGGGGCAATCGATGGCTTGGCCCCATGGCTCGCAGCTCACAAGGCACTCATGATGCTCATGCAACCAGAGACGGCTAACCGCCTCATTGTCACTGCCGATACAACCGTCTTACTCGATGACAAGGTACTTGGCAAACCACGCGATGAAGAACATGCTCGTGAACTTCTACTTGCCTTGCGTGGGCGCAGGCATCGGGTTGTGACGGGAGTTGCAGTAAGTGCATTGATAGATGGTCAAATACATCTGCGAAGCGGCAGTTGCACTACTTTTGTTCTGATGCGACGATATAGCGAGGAAGAGATCTCCGCCTATATTGCTAGCAGAGATCCATTGGATAAGGCTGGGGCCTATGGCATCCAGAACACAGCATTTCAGCCTGTCGAACGGATAGATGATTGCTATCTCAATGTCGTAGGGCTTCCACTATGCACCCTCGTTGCCCTTTTAGCCGAATTTCAGGTATATCCCAATCGTTCAGTTCAGGTAGTAGAGGCAAGCACAAGCAAAAGTTGTCCAGATTGCAGACAATATCAAGTGCCTGGAAATAAGTGACATTTGTCCCTCTTTCCCCCTAGAGTGTCACAGAACTTTCTCCTATAGTGTATGCGAACACACTCTCCCAGAAAATGGGTGAACTTCTGAGCCAGTCCAACAGTGGCCTGTTCCCAAAAGGTAGCCATGATTTGGGCCTGATGGGACGACGACTTCGCCCACTATTTTCAAAGTGTGTCAATTTAGATCATGATGTCATATTGTGATGTCATCTCTATGATTAAGAGGAGATTCGTATGCAAGAACCCATTGATGATTGGTCAACTATTTCCGATAGACCCTTTCGTAAGAAATTGCGAACCAGACCAATGTTTATTCGCTTGCTGTTTGGCATCTTAGGATCTGTGATACTCATAGGTGCAGCTGGAGCAGCTATTGTTCCAAAGTTGATTGGTAATCAACTGCGAACATACGCAAATTCGTCACAAAGCACCACGCATGGTCATGTAACACTCCAGCTGGATACTGATCTCCATGTACTAGCCGTTCAGGCCAAAATATCTGATGCTCCACCCAATACACCCTTAGCCATGAGTATTCTCAGCGGAAGTTGCACCGGGTCCAAACTTTTCCATCTCCAAGCCACACCTGATGATCAGGGCTATGCATCCACAGCTATGATCTTTAGCGATCAGCAGGATACCACAATTGATAATAATTGGTTCTTCAATGTGTATGACACAACGAGGCAAGCTTTTGACGGAAATAACTTATCCCTTGCTTGTGGTGCTATTCAGGTAGATTCAACAGGGCTCACAGGACGGACACAATTGGAGCCGGTTCAACAGGATGGGCTGGATCTGGCAACGCAGAGTACGACTCAAGGACTAGCAATGCTCCAACTGAATCCTGCTGCACATACCCTAGTCGTCCAAGTCCTCATATTCGGAGCCCCATCTAATATACCTTTAGTCATGCATATTCATGCAAGCGGAAGTTGCACTGGACCAGTAATCTTCACGCAACAAGCTACATCCGATAACCAAGGCCACGCATTCGCAAGTATGACCTTTGATGATCAGCAGGATTTTATGATCCCCAGCGGCTGGTTCTTCAACGTTCACGACACGACGAGGCAGGAATTTGATGGAAAGCCCCTATCCATTGCCTGTGGCCCCGTTCAGGCGATAGACCCAATGATAGCTTTTGCAAGACTAGCTCCAGTTCAACCGAGCCAGATAGAGCCAACACCAACAGCTACCCTGAATCCAACAACGCCAAGACCAAGCACTACGGAAGGCTTGGCGACACTGCAGTTGAATCCTAATACACACATATTGACCATCCAAGCCAATATATTCGGCGCCCCACCCAATACACCTTTAACAATGAATATTCATCATGCAAGCTGCACAGGATCTACCATACCCTTGCCGATGCAGGTCACATCTGACTCTACAGGTAATGCATCCTTAACTACGACGGCCAATGACCAACAGGACATCACCATTCCCAAGACTTTGTTCTTCAGCGTTGATGTTCCTACGAAGCAAGGGCTTAATGGGCAATCCTCATCCATTGCCTGCGCTCCTATTGAGGTTGCCGATCCGTCAGATCAAATAGCGTATGCATTGTTATGCCCAGCTCAATTAACACCTCTAACGCCGTCATCGACAACACCAACACCAACAGTGCCGACAGGGCAGAGTATGACACAGGGCCTAGCAGTGCTTTTCTTGAATGCAGCTAAACATACATTAAATGTCCTAGCCCACCTTGTTGGTGCTCCACCCAACACCTCTCTGGGCTTAGACATTCATGGAGGAGGAAGTTGCACAGGACCAACACTCTTTATGATACCAACCACCTCTAACGCTGGGGGTAATATAAATGCAATCATGCCATTTAGTGATCTTAAAGATCCTAAACTCTCTCAGAACTTGTTTTTCAGCGTTCATATGCAAGGGCCTAATGGGCAGCTTTTATCGATTGCTTGCGGATCTATTCTGACCGCAGGACAGATAGGGCTTGCACAACTTAGTCCACAGTGACAACCCTTCGCTGAATTCTAGTTATAGCGGGCTTGCAGTTTCCGTTTCCACTCCCTGCAAGCCCGCTCTTCTATGCAAGTGGCATATCGTTTCTGATACTGCAAGCAACATTGTCCTCTAACTTCCTAGACTCAACTGTATTAAAAATGTTATCATATAATAGGTTATTGTGTGTGATACTCTCTACTCCCAACAAGGGGGTGAGCTTCTATCTCACTCCAGCGGTTTGAACTTCTCACGCCGCTTTCGTTAAAGTTCTTTCAGAAAGGATCAAAGATGAACCTTCTACTATATATTACCCATATAAAAGTACAGACTACAATTGTTCCCACTATCAGCAATACAATGGGTTTTATTGCTTTTACACATTTTTCGAAAGATTTTACCCCTATTATTATTCCTGCTCCGTGTAACGATTTCCTTGTCATAACCGTTAAAGCTGGTTTAACTGCAATTATCGGTGTTCTTAGAACATTAGGAGTTGCAGCCACAGTACATGGCATTGTTATGGCAGGACTAACACGCATTTTGGCTTTTGGCGATCAACGAAGAATTTCCGAATCCAATAAGGCCATTATAGAAGCCATAGTAGGGCTGATAATTGTTTTACTTAGCGTAACGGTAGGAAACCAGATTCCTGTCTGGTTCGGTTTAACAACTCAAGCTTGCCCAATTAGCCCGTCAGCCTCATCGATACAAGGCTGAGTTGTCCTATGGAACAACTAGCGCCAAGCAGCGGACTAGTAGAAAAGGTCTATCACTTGGCGCAATCGAGCTTGCAGGGTGTAAATTTGGGAATTATGTGGGCGGAATTTTGACAATTCTGTGGGTAATGAGGTAAACTGATGAGGAAGATGGTGCTATTGGTTCCTTTTGCTTGGGAGGGCGCTTGTCATGACAGAACCACCTATACCGCTTACGGCTCTTTCAGAGGACCAAAGAGCACAGGCCCAGACACGCTTTGCGATCATCCGTCCAGCTCTGGAAGACGGCGTCACTCAGGCTCAGGTGGCTTGCACCCACAATATTGCTCCGAGCACGGTACAGCGGTGGGTTAAGCGCTACCGTGAAAAGGGGCTGGCGGGTCTGGCAGATGCAAAGACGCGTTCGGACAAAGGAAAGTCTCGTCGTTTACCCCCTGAGGCCATCACCCTCATTGAGGGACTGGCCTTACAAACCCCTAAACGTTCGATGGCTGCCATTCATCGCCAAGTGACAACTATTGCCCAAGAACAGGGGTGGACACCTCCCAGCTATGACCGCGTCCGCCAGATTATCAAGAACCTCGACCCGGCGTTAGTGACAATGGCCCATCAGGGAGCTGCCGCTTACCGCGAGGAGTTTGACCTGCTCTATCGGCGAGAAGCCTCCCACGCCAATGCCATGTGGCAGGCCGATCACAGCCCGATGGATATCTTGTTGCTCAGTGAAGCGGGCACCCCTGCTAAGCCCTGGCTCACGGTGATTGAAGATGACTACAGCCGTATGATCGTTGGCTATCGCTTCAGCTTTCAAAAACCGACCGCACTGACCACGGCACTCACCATTCGTCAAGCGATCTGTCGCAAAGAAGATCCCCGCTGGCATGCCTATGGCATCCCGACAGTCTTCTATAGCGACCACGGCTCCGATTTCACCAGCAAGCACATGGAGCAGGTGGCCGCTGATCTGCCAATGGAGTTGGTCTTCTCGCGGGTGGGTATTCCTCGCGGTCGCGGCAAAGTTGAGCGCTTTTTCCGCAGCGTAGATCAGCTATTGCTGCAAGACACGCCGGGATATGCTCCAAAAGGTGCAACCGGGGTGAAGGCAACCCTGACATTAGCCGCCTTTGAGCAACGCTTTCATGTCTGGTTGCTCGAAGATTATCAGCATCGTGTCCATGTCGAAACGAAGTGCAAACCCTCCGAGCGGTGGGAAGCGGGAGGATTTTTGCCACGGACACCCAAGTCTCTCGAACAGCTCGATTTGCTGCTTTTAACAGTGGCCAAGACGCGTCGTGTCCAGCAGGACGGTATCCGCTTCCAGGGGTATCGCTACATTGATACAACACTGGCCAGCTATATCAAAGAAGAGGTCGTGATCAGATATGACCCTGCTGACCTCGCCGAAATTAGGGTGTTTCACCAGGACCGCTTTCTCTGTCGTGCTATTTGTGCCGAACTCAGCGACAGAAAAGTGAGCTTGAAAGATATCGAAAAGGCAAGGTCAGAGCGCCGCAAGCAGGTTCGCACTGGACTGAGTACGCGAGCGGCGATGATCGATCGCTATGTGCAGGTGCATCAGGAGTTGCCGCCTACACCAAAGACAGTGGTGGCGGAACCCGTGGCAGTCGAAGCGCAACCACGACTCAAGAGGTACATCAATGACTAATCACAACGAGGAAAAGCCTTCCAGCTTTGTGGTTACCAAAGGCTATCGACGCTTCGCCGAGATGTGCGATGCCTGTCGGCGTAGTCGTGTGGTCGGTCTGGGGTATGGTTCCCCAGGCACGGGCAAAACCGAATCGGCCAAACAGTACGCGCAGTGGGGCCTCTTCAAACCCTTCTTGCCTGAACCCTTGATCACCTTTACGGGACGTAGTGCGGCAAACGGCCTCTATCCCTACAGGCCCTTTACCTTCGCTTCTACCCCATTGGGAGTTCCTATTCAGGAATGTCGCACCGTGTTCTACACGCCTCCAGTTTCGGCCTCGGTCTCACGCATCGAAAAAGAGGTGCTGACCGTGTTCGCAGCATTTTCCTATCTGGTGGAGGCCGCCAACCAGCGCCACCAGGACGAGCGCGAGTTTCTGGTGACGCGCCGCTTTTCGCATTTGATTGAGCTGTTGATCGTCGATGAAGCCAATCGACTCAAAGACGCGGGATTAGAACTCATCCGTGATTTTGCGGATCGTGGGGAGTTTGGTCTGGTGTTACTTGGCATGCCTGGCCTGGAAAAACGCCTGATGCGTGCTCCCCAACTCTATTCGCGGGTTGGTTTTGCTCAGCAGATCGAGCCGTTATCCAATGAGGAGGCCTGCCATTTCCTCCAGAAGCGCTGGAGTCATCGGGTCAAGGCCTATTCAGATGATTTCACGGACAAGGAAGCTGTCGCTGCGCTTGTGCGTATTACAAAGGGGAATATTCGCTTGATCGAACGGCTCATGATGCAGGTGGAGCATGTGCTCGTCGCCAATCAGCTCCAAGTAGTAACAAAAGAGGTAGTGGAAGCGGCACGTCAGAATCTCATCATTGGGCCAGAGTGAGCGCCGCTCCATTGATGAGTAGTCGCAAAAGCGTTCGGTTTTTGGGACAGTAGTATTGCTCATCCAGCAGATCGCTGATAATCAGTTAGCATGCCGAAAGCAGAAGAGAAACAAATACCATTGATATCTGGGATTATCCATAAAAGGCATAAGTATGAGAAACTTGATTGGGTAAAACATAACCCGACTGTAGAATTAGGTTCTTTCTTCTGTAAAGTGACACCTCTCCAGTTCTAGGAGAAAGACTAAGGGGGAACTTCATATCATATGAACGACTCTAACACCTTTAGTATTATTGTGTCTGTCGTGACGGCGCTCTCTTCTCTTGTTATATCAGTAATAAGTTACCTGATTACGAGAAAGAATGAACATGATCTTGAGTCTTTAAAGGCTGATCTCGCCGAAAAACAAGCGGAAAAAAATGCTCGTAGGGATTATGAATATGAAGCTCGGAAGCGACTTTATCAGCAATATGAACCGCTCCTCTTTCAACTCATTGAACTATCTGAAAGCGCACTGGGACGGATTTTAGGCTTGGCCAAAGCTGCTAGAGACAATAATCTTCGCCCCGATCGTACAGGCTGGTTAACCTCTAATAGCTATTATTACGATTACTACATGGCCTCAACAATTTACCGACTACTGGCACCTCTTGCTGTTATCAAGCTTGTTCAGCGCCTATTAACCCTTGTTGATTTAACAGTTGATCCGCATATTAATAACCAATACATACTTATCAAAAGGCTGTATTTGTCTTTCTCTGCAGATTTTGTGCTAGCAAGGATTGCACCTTGTCTCGAGTATGCTCCGAATCGTGGGGAAAATCAAAAGGAATGGAGAAAAAAACAAGAAAGTGATCCAAAGAAGTATTACCGACAAGGGATCTTCGCAGGAGTACTTGATAAGGCAGTTGAAGCTCTTATTGTCACTGATCCTAATGGAGTTGCTCGTTGCATGAGCTTTGGGGAATTCGAAGAAATCTGCAAACCTTCAAAAACGACCACTGACTTCGAGGCGTTTATTGATCTTTTTAGGGACTTTCATCCCAAGACGAGGCCTGTGCTATGGCGCGTGCTTATAAATCAAGTATACATCTATAAAGCCTTGTTACGCACACGTGAAATGAAGCTCACTCACTTAAAGAGCGGGCAGATACCGAGATTACTTGTACATATGTCAGAGGAAGAACGTTTGGATTTTGATTGGCGTCAAAGCAATGAAAAAGGGAAATGCGAAGAGACGCCAGATGAATTATTGTTCTTGAGGAGCCTTTTAATGTTGCTTATACCTACTTGCAAGAGCGTTTGGGCAAACAATTTACTGGTTAAGCATTCGTAAATGAGAAGTTCATCGATTATTGTCTCGTTTCCCTCTAATTTCGTGATAAATAGAAGAATTTCAAAAGCGGCCCTTTTTTGAGACACCCTTATCAATAAAAACAACTGCGGACCTTTGGCCATAGTCCTATCTCACAAGTCATGTCATAATCAAGCTCTCAAAAGCCGGAACGGGTGATGAGTAAGTGAGACAAAAGGCAGAGGTTTTATGAAGATCGGCTACATTCGCGTCTCCACACAGGAGCAAAACGAGGCATTACAGATGGATGCGTTGAAAGAGGCTGGATGCCAGAAATTCTTTACCGATCAGGGTACCGGGGCAAAATTTGAGCGCAAAGGGTTGCAGGAGCTTCTCGCCTTTGTGAGATTCGGGAATACGGTAATGGTCTGGAAGCTGGACCGCCTGGGTCGCTCACTCAAAGATCTCATCGAGACCCTCAACGTGCTGAGTCAGCGTGAAGTGAACTTTGCCAGTTTGACAGAAAAGATCGACACCACCACACCGGGAGGGAAACTCATCTTCCATCTGATGGGAGCGCGATCTCATTCGTGAGCGCACGAATGCCGGGTTAGCGCGCGGCCAGAGCGAGGGGGCGTCACGGGGGGACGTCCAAAAAAGCTGAAAACAAGCGGAAAAGTTGCATTGGCTAGACAACTGTTTAACGATCATAATCATTCTATTCCAGAAATTTGTGAGATACTTGGGATATCTCGTGCTACTCTATATCGCTATGTAAAAGAAACAAATGACTCACCCACTTAATTATCCAAATTCCGCCCACGCAATTCCAAAATTTACAGCAGGGCTTGCTAAAATATTCATCAGTTTTGTGCAAGGAAACCCCTGGCTTTAGCCATGGGGAGGAATTGTTGCACTAGATAGCATGGGTGGAGGAGAAGGCTAGTGGCGATCTGAGGCCAGCTAGACTTGTGCGATAGCACTCTCTTGCATTCCTTTTTGCTTTGTCTGCCCCCTTGCGGGGAGCCGTTTTTGGTCGGAACGGCTAAACCAACGCTGGTTTCCCAGGTAATGTTCGCCTCGACGATGTTATCAGGCGGCACGTCCTCCAAGCACTGGCTTAACCCTTGTACTTAATGCATTCGCTTCCCCATCCTTAAAGGTTGTATGGGAACCGAATGCATTACTGTTTAACCTGGAGGTTTTAGAGCTACAGGCTGGCATCGCACCCGTAGGTAAGAACTTTGACACTTCCTGATAACGTAGCCCGATAGCTCGCGGAGACCCTGGCTGGGTCTGGTCAGGTGGGCTTGCAATGTTCAACCTTTCAGCTACTCACAAGCCCCTGCCTATCACGGCATGGGGTTCCTGACTCCATCAACAACAATATGCTATAATGGCTTCGAAGCTGCAAAATTTGTAGCCTTGAAGCCATCACAAGCTAATTGTAGCTTTACGAGTACCATTGTCATTCTATCATGACCATACAAGAGTACCAACAGACGGCGCTCTCATCCCAATCCCCTCTGATAGGGGATTGGGCTTCTCGCGTCGCTTTCGTTAAAGGAGTAAATTGTACGCACATATGTCTTTGCTTAGCAACGCTATTTCCCTAATAGGGACAGGAACTCCTATTGCCACAGCGACTACAGGGATAGTCACTCCTACACCAACCCTGACAGCCACCAACCTTTCACTCCAGCAAGTGCAAGTGGTTACTCAAGGGACAGTCGATACAAGCTTAAATATTATTCTCACCGGCGGTACCATAGTAGTTGCCTTAGCACTGGGGCTGCTCTTGCGCCAAATATGCGTACACCATCTCCAGAAAACAGTTTTGGATAACTGGGCTAGTACAGACATTGGGCATCTTGGTGACTATACCTCCGTTTATCATAGGGGGCATCGTAGCTCTGGCTATCTGGAATAACCTCTTTTCATTGATCCACGATCTAAAAGCTAGCTACAATATTGATATCTACGCGATTGGACTGAACTTCGTCGCAACCTTGATCCTGATTGCACTTAGCATTGGTATGGCACGCACAGTGCAAAAACTGGCCATCGGTAGACTAGGGCAGCGCTACATCAACATTAATACTCAGGCACTGCTCGGGCGAATCGCCTACATCAGTGTACTCATAACAGGAAGCTTCTGCATTCTCTCCATCTGGCAGATTCCCATTGGCATCCCTGTAGCAGCCATTGGTATTGTTACCGTTGTAATCACGGTCGCTTTCCAGGATATTCTGAAAGATCTGGTTGCAGGCTTCTACCTCTTACTCTCCCGACCCTTTGTGATTGGTGACCAGATCAGCATTACCATCGCACCGACAGTTTACATCGGCAAGGTAGAAAACGTGGAACTAAGAGCGACCAAATTGCGTCTTATCAGCGGCGAAGAAGTAAGTATCCCCAATGCTACTGTCTTCACTAGCACAATCATCAATAATACATACTTCGAGGAGAGACGAGCAACAGTCGCAGTCACAATACCCATGGACGACTTTGAGCCGCAAGAGACTGAAAATCAGATATGTCACACACTCAAAGGTATCCAGACCATTATGCCAAAACCTGAGCCCACTATTATCTTTAGTGATCTAACAAATGGAAAGGTTACTCTGCTTGCACGCTTCTGGGTTCCTAGCAACCAAGCAGTCAACATATCAGACGCTATGTACGCATTGCACGAAATTTTGCCAAATGCAGAATTAGCAGTTCATGAGCCAGTTTGTCTGGCCTAGATCATAACGATAAAACAAAGCTGTAGCGAAAAGAGTACTACCTCAAGCCAAAAAGGAAGTACATAAACGTTGCAAAGACATACACCGTTACCAGACAAGCAGCGCATAGGGCTTATAGGTGGGACATTTGATCCTATCCATTATGCTCACCTTGCAGTTGCGGAGGAGGTACATACCGCCCTTGGCCTTACAGAAACGGTCTTTATTCTGCGGGACAACCTCCCCACAAATTAGGATGGGAGCATACAGAGTCCTATCATCGGCTAGCAATGGTGCAGCTAGCGATCGCTTCAAATCCACACTTCAGGCTCTCACGGGTGGAAATCGATCGTCAGGGACCATCATATCTCGTCGATACATTGCGTATTCTGCATGATCAATGGGGACCGAATACGGAACTATTCTTTGTGATCGGCTGGGATAGCCTGAAGGAATTTCATACTTGGTATAGGGCCGCAGATATTCTGGCTCAATTGACACGCCTTGTTGCTGTCAGACGTCCAGGATATGAGGAAGAGAAAGAATATACTGAAGAGGAAAAACGCTTACCAGGAATCACGCAACGTCTCGTCGTGGTACCAGCGCCGCAACTGGCTATCTCTTCTACCGATCTGCGCCGTCGGGTTGCTGAGGGCAGGCCTATTAAGTACCAGACCCCGGAACCCGTTGAATGTTATATTATGGAGCATGGTCTCTACCGAGCAAACTAGAGTCATAAAGGATAAAAAAGGCCAAATATCTATGCCAACGCCACCAATGCAATTTGAATTAGGAGATCGCCTGCGCTTGCGCAAACAGCATCCCTGCGGAAATTTCGACTGGGAAGTTGTCCGATTGGGAGCTGATATCGGTCTCCGTTGTGAGAAGTGTGGACGTCGTGTGTTACTTCCACGCTCGGAAGTTGAACGTAGGATCAAACAAGTACTTCCACACGTTCAGAAAACAGAGGACAACTTGTCCGAAGAGGAATAACCGCAGCAAGCAATCAATCGTAGCGAGAACACCTAGAAATACGTATATATATATGTAGAAGTGCAGTTGTATTGCCGAAAGGAGACAAACACATGATGAAAAAGGGACTGCTCTCATGGCACTAGCGCGGCAGAGCGAAGGCTTTCTGACACTGCTCAAGAAGAGGAACTTCTTGCGCCTCTGGCTCGCTCAATTGATCTCGATGACGATTCTTAACGCCTCGAATTATGCCCTCTTGATTTCTGATAGAAAACACGACCCACTCAACAACCTTGATTGGCCTTGCGATTATCAGTTTCAGCTTACCAGCAGTTTTGCTCGGTGGGCCTGCCGGGGTCTTTGTGGATCGTCTGAACAAACGGCGTGTACTGTGGGTCAGCAACTGCTTAAGGGCTATCGTAACATTTCTCTTTGTGCTAGCACTATTGATAGACCGCAATGCCCTACTACCCATCTACTTGCTGACCTTTATTATTGCATCGATTGGACAATTTTTTACACCAGCTGAAGGATCTACCATTCCTATGCTGGTCAGCGAAGATGAGTTGATGCCAGCACTCTCACTCTTCAATATTACCTTTATGCTTTCACAGGCACTTGGCTTTGTCATCTTCGCGCCTGTTCTCTTGAGTATCTTACCAACGGTTACAATCTTCCACATCACGATCGACTCAATTTTACAATTATACATTATTGTTGGATTTCTCTACCTAGTCTGCGCTTTGCTGATCACCAGTATTCCCCCAAAAAACTTTAAGTCACCTGGGTCAGTGCCCAACACTAAAGCACCAATTACTACCCAGACGCTTGGCATCATCAACAACGTATGGGATGAAATGCAGCAGGGTTGGAGATTTGTACGCAGCAACAAGCAACTTTTCCAGGCAGTCGTCCAACTCTCTTTCGCAGGCAGTGCTAATCCTTGTGATTAGCCTATTAGCAACACCCATCGTTACTCAATTGTTATACCTGCCTACAAATGCGCTGGCCTTGGTTTTTGCACCAGCTGGTATTGGCCTGATTCTCGGCTCCCTCATCACGCCGCCGATTACCCACAAGCTGGGGAAATTGCGTACCTTGCTTACAGGCATTCTTGTTATGACAATTGCAACGCTACTTATTCCATCCATTGTCCTGGCTAGCAAGACTTCCTGCAACCCCATGGCTGGAATAGCAACCCTTTGCTAACTGTTGCGGTTGGCTTTTTTATGTTTATTGCAGGTATCGCTCTGGATTTAGTTAATATCCCAGCGAATACAGCCATGCAAGAACTTAGTCCTAACTGGATCAAAGGACGTGTACTGGCTCTGCAGATTGTGCTATATAGTACTTGCTCTATCCCGATTATCCTATTCGTTGGCATGCTCTCTGATCTTATCGGCATTGATCGCGTACTTTATGTCATGGCCGCATGCGAGTTGGCTTTCGGCATCTGGAACATCTATTATAAACGTAAGCATCCAGATCAATCTCCACTCGAAGAAGACAAAAAGCCCGAGTTTGCGTTATCGAAGTCGGGCAAATTAGCACCCTAGCTTGCCAACTCAGCTTGCAGGCTCATTGACGGATGAGCCTGCAAAGTTCTACAATTGACTGATAAGCCTGCAAAGTTCTACAGTCAGGAACCCCACGCCTCTGCGGGCGGGGGCTTGTGAATAGGGGGTGGTTTCTGCCCGTCCGATTGACAAGCTCACCTGACCAGACTCAGCCACCAGTCGCAAGGCTGACGGGGCTACGTTAGGAGCGAATACATAGGTACCAAGGGGTGCGTTGCCAGCCCCTTGCTCTACGGTCAGTGGTTAAATAGGTCTACGAGGGTTAAGCCAGTGCTGCTGACTCATAAACCGTTCCATAACCTTGTCGAGGCGAACATTAGCCGGGAAACCGGAGCCCGAAAGGGCACTTTGGGTTTAGCCGTTCCCTCCAAAAACGGCTCCCCGTAAGGGGACAGAACAGAAAGAAGAGGCAAGAGAGTGCGGTAGCCCAAGACAAGCTGGCTAACCGTCTTCCCCACGCCCCATGCGTGCAGGAGGCCATTCCTCCCCATGCATAAATGCAGGGGTATCCTTGCCAGATTTTGATGATAGTAAGACAACCAGCAAGATGCATAGACAAGTTCAGAAGTTCCTGTATCAGGGACAGAGGGAGACAATAGAAAAGTCATGCAACCAGACATACAGCTTATGCGGCAATTAGCGCCATACGAGCCCTGGCTAGTTGGTGCAGGAGTGATTGTCCTTTTCGTCACATTGCATTTCACGCGCAAATTACTACGACGACGTGTGGACGAGATAGGCTACCGACTTATGGGAGAAAAAGGACTGTACATCTGGTTCTGGCTCAATGCCCCCGGGGTGATGGTGCATGAATTAAGTCATGCAGCAGTAATTTACCTGTTTTCTGGTTGGGGATTTCGTATCACTAGGATCACACTCTTTCGCATCAAGACAAATTCAGAGGAGAAGTCGCAAGGCAAGACGATGCGGAAAGGAGGAGCTACATCGCTCCAGCTAGGAGAAGTTCAGTATGTACGACCTAAGGGACGCTTTATGAGCGAGGTCGGCGATGGCCTTAGTGGTATTGCTCCCATCTTTGGTGGAACTGTGATGTTCATCTTTCTCTATTGGGTTGCAACTGGCTACTCCCTCTGGAATTTTCCTCTTGATGCGCATCAACATCTGCAACTCATCCGCCCTGGCTGGCCATGGTGGACACTCATCTTTGCACCCTACCTGATTTCACTATTACCTCCGAACTGTGGCCCAGCCGACAGGATTGGCGTGGAGCATCTTGGTTCGTGATATATCTATCAGTATTCCTGATTGTGGTCTTGATTGCCCTTTGGTACATCGGATACCTGATGCCAATGCTGCCAATTGTAGAACTGATAGCCTCGCGTGTCGACTTTGCCCTGCTCGTCCTGCTCGCCCTCGACCTGTTCTTCATTTTGATTGCCGAGGCAATAGTTCGCGTCGTAAGACACTGATTATGACTTGTTTCTAGCAAATTGGCCGGAATTTCTGGCACTACGATACATCATCATGAAAAACAGAATTGAGAGAATCACATACAATACGTTCAAGGAAAAGGCTATCTCAAGAGCATACCAATCGCTCTTTCCATCGCTCAAACTATAGCGAGCAGCCTCAAATACATAGGTACATGGAAAGAGATAAGCAAATACTTGTAATGGAGGTGGCAATACTTTTACGGGGAAAAGAGCAGCTGTTAATGGCTGCAAGATAGGAATGATTTCCCAGGCAAATGCTTGTATTCTCATACCGTAGCGAAAAATTAAACCTAAAATAATAATACCCGTTACAAAAGCAAAAATAGATAGACTCAGGAAAAAAATGAAGAGATTTAGAAATCCTACTCGATAAATGTTGAAATGAAATATCCATATTGCTATTACTGAATCTAATGCAAACACTACGACTGCTTTACCAATCCCTGACAATGTATGGGCTGAAAGATACTCACTAACATGCAAAGGAGCGATAAACATATTACAAAGATTTCTTGCCCAAATGTTCCAAAGACTGCCTATCGATATGGAGTACTGTATGATGCGTATAATGTCCCACAAAAGCATGCCCAGCAAGAGAAATTGAGCAGCTAACGTGTTTCGGGCTCCAACGAGATAGAGAGACAAAAAACCAAAGAGAAAAAGCGAAATGAGAGAAAAAACGAATATATCAAATATCACTTCCATTGATCTCGATGTAATATAAATTTCTTGCAGTAAAACTGCTTGTATTCTACGAAGTGACATGATTACCTCCTCTGGCAATCTGCAAAAAAACGTCCTCAAGTGTTGGTTTTCTAATTTCAATATCCCTTATCTCAACATCCGTTTTGCTAATACCCATCAGGAGCTTTGGGATAAGATCAGCTTCTACATCAATAATAACTACATCATTATTAATAAATGTATAACTATAGTTGCATGCTTTGAGGTGTTCATCCACTATCTCTTTGCCATCAGCAAGTGTGAGACATAATTGAGCACCTGATATGCTTCTCGCCAAATTTAATGGGGTGTCTTGAGCAACTATCTTGCCACGATCTAAAAATATGACTTCATCGCAGATTTGGGTAACTTCCTCCATGTCATGACTGGTGTATAAGATCGCTAGATTACGCGACTTCTTCAAGTCTTCAATCAAAAATAGTATCTTATCAGCTATGTCCGGGTCAAGAGAGGCAGTTGGCTCATCCATCAACAATAACTCCGGATCATTGAGGAGAGATTTTACAAAGTTCACTCTGGTTTTCTGCCCAGCCGAGAGATTTTGATAAAGCTCATATAACAGATCGGTAATCTCAAGATATTTCGCCAATTCCATAATCTTTTTCTTGGGATTCTTAACTTGGTATAATCCTGCAAATACTATAAGATTTTGCCAAACTGAAATTCTACCTAGCAACGTGTTAAATGCTGATGTAAAGTTAATTCTCTGCAAGCAATATTGGCGATGTCGATCAAAATCCTTCCCAAAATATTTGATCGTTCCTCCATTTTTGAGCGTTACACCTAGAAGCATCTGAATGGTCGTCGTTTTACCCGCTCCGTTCGGTCCAAGTAAACCGACTGCTTTTCCTCTCGGCACCGAAAAAGAAATACCATCAACTGCACAAAAAGAGCCATAATTCTTCATAAGGTTCTCAACCTGTAGAATAACATCAGCCATGCTTCTCTGAGTCCGTCCTATTCTGTCCTTGACTTTTTTCTGTACAGATGTTCAAATTATAGCAGTACTGTCCCTTGCCATCAACCCGGTTTTACGTGCATTTCTTTTCCCATCCTGCTGTTGTTCGTTTCCTTTAGCCACCAGCAACCTTATCCTCAGGCTCTAACTTTTGGTGTGAGGGAACTGGTCCAATAGTAAGTGTATCAGTCAAAGAAGCTTACTCGCAAGAGCATACGTAAAGGCGATTCTTTTATTACTCCTGTCCCATGTTTCCAACTCCTTTTTGACAAGCTCTTTTTCTCTGCGTGAAATATCGCGTATGGCGTTTCCTGCAGATTTGCGAAACATACTCACTTGTATCATCTTTCAATTGGCTAAGCAGCTCAATGGCAACTTCAGGATGCTGTTTGAAATACTCTCGTGTATTCCAGATACGTAATCCTTCACTTACCGCCCGCTTAACATTCGGATTTTTGTCTTTGAGCCATTGCTTAATAACTGGTAACGATTTTTCATAACCAGTATCTTTACAATACCTATCAAATGCTTGCGCAAGTATCTCCTGAACTTGCCAGGAAGTATCAGTACTTACCTTCTTGTGCATAAATGAAAACAATTCTGGGATTTGTACAGCAGTCATACCAAAAGAAAGGTAGCTGTCATACGGACCTGATATACATCTGACACATACAACTCTTTTGCTATGGTAAATAATTCCTGCGGACTACGTAATTTGCCCAGTTTTTCGGCTTCTTCTTTCATCTCTTTAAATCCATGTTGCACTAACTTCACTTTGCTTGTTATTTCTTGCAATACGCTCATATGCTTATACTCCTTACAGTTGCGGGAAAAATAGTCTTAATCTTGGTTTAATTTTCTGGTCAAAACATAATTTCGCACAGTCAGCCGATGGACATTTAAGAGCCGGGCTATAATCGTTTTATGAAATGCCCTCTTACCAATCAAACTTATCAATCAAGAAAGCGCGGCTATAATGCAACAAAATTGGACTGCCATGGGGACAGACCGCAGGTGCCACAGCATTTGCTAGTGCTTTGAGCAAGGTCTTTTGCTCACCTTCACTCAGCACACGCCCACGTCGCAGCGCTGAACGACAGGCCAAGCCGATCAAGATCCTATCCTCCCAATCTGGGCTATCTTCTGCCGCCATCTCGACCAACTCCTGCAAGTGAGCTACTAATTGCTCTGATCCTTCGCTAGCTGGCACCGACCGGACCAAGAAACTACGCCCACCAAAGCGTTCACATTCTATACCCAATCCTCGCAACATGGGCAGACGCTGCTCTAACAGTTCAGCCTGATAGCGCTTCATCTCAACAATCACAGGCTCCAACAATAAATGCGTGTCTACAGCCTCACTATTCTTTACTCCAGCAGAAGTGCGACGTAAGTGCTCGTAAATCACACGTTCATGCGCTCGATGCTGGTCAACAAGGTAGAGACTACCATCAGGGGCCTCAGCAAGAATGACCGCTTGCTGCAATTGAGCTAGTGGCCTCAAATTGGCAATTACTTCTGCTGTGCTAGGCTCTGATGCTTCTACACGATAACCTTCTGCTGACTCAGAGACGTGCAAACCTCGACGCCTTGGTCCCGGTAGACGGCGCTGACTCGCCAGAACAGGACCAGGAAATTGGACGGCCTCCGGTAAGGCTGGACTTTGCTCCATCACTGTCCTGATGGCCTGCGTGAGTGCTGCAACGATGGTCCGCTCTTGCAGTAGATGAACCTCTAGCTTGCCTGGATGGACATTGACATCTACCTCATGCGGAGGAACCGCCAAGAAGAGCACAAGCAATGGATGTTTGCCTTTCGATAACAAACCACGATAGCCTTGCTCCAGAGCCTCCTGCAATGGGCGTGATTGCACCCAGCGTCCGTTCACAAATAGTGTTACATACTGCCGATTACTCTGAGCTAGGACTCGATTGCCGATTAAACCATGGATACGGTAGTGCTCCTCATCACAGACCTTGATCTCTCGGAGCAATTCACTGAGCGAGAGGTGATACAATTCGGTCAATACTGTCACAAGATCACCACTACCACTTGTTTGTAATAGTTCTCGCTCGTCGACAATCAAATTGAAACGCACCCCCGGATAGCCAACTGCGTAGCGCTGTAATAATTGCACGACATGCCCATTCTCAGTCCGCATAGCACGAGTATATTGCAAACGCGCTGGAACATTATAGAAGAGATCACGTACCGTCACTGTCGTTCCATGCATATGCGCACGACGTCCACGTTCCACTATCTCACCTCCCCGCAATGTAACTAATACACCCGCATGCTCCTCACCTAATCCTTCTGTCTCAATGGCACGACTCAAAATGGTCACCTCTGAGACCGCAGCGATACTGGCAAGAGCCTCTCCACGAAATCCCAGGGTTTGTAAACGGCTCAAGTCCTCAAAGGCATGGATCTTGCTTGTGGTGTGTCGCAGACATACGCGTTCAAGATCTCCTTCGGCAATACCATATCCGTCGTCAGTGACACGAATCAAACGCAATCCCCCACCACGGATATCAATACGAATCTCACTCGCTTGCGCATCTAACACATTTTCTATGAGTTCTTTGACAACCGAGACAGGACGTTCAATGACTTCACCAGCGGCGATGCGCTCTGCAACGTCCGGCGATAGCTCATGCAGAGCAGTTCGCTCTATCGTAGAGACATGTTGCATTTTTGAATTATCATACATCTTTTCCGTATCCCTGATCTCTTGTTCTCGTGACAAAAAATGGCTTTAGCCCACCGCAAGCCGTGCCAAATTGTCGGCGGCGGTGAGGCGTCGTGGCATTAGCCTGTAGCCTGTTCGCGATATCACCGATCCACTACACGGCCCACCGAGTGGTGGCTACGCCACAATCACTCAGGACAGCAACTATATCGGGGTGTCAGAAGCTGCGGGACGGCTAGTCCCAGCAGAGTGTCACTATAGACAAAGTATACTCTATTCACGAACAAAATTCCTAGGTGGGGAGGACAAATAGCTCTTGGAGTGATATAATGCCGGTGGAGTGAACTATCTCCACTGAAGGGAAATAGGAACCTATAGACTTTTCGAAATAGGCACCATCAGGTAGTCTCCCCTGTGAGTGTTGTGCCACCCGGTGAACCTGCTTCTCGTGGGCCTTGGCTCTCACCATCACCTTTTGAGCGGAAGACTACCAGCATTCATGAGTTCAGCATACTCAAGTTCCAGCTTATAAGCCAACCAATATTAGTATTGTCAGGAAAGTCCATTGGCACTACGCCAATCCTGTTATGTTCATTCGGGTTAAGGCTGCTGGGAATACTATGGAGCCATGTATTTACTTGATATGCAACAAGTTTAGGACAAGCAACTAGGGAAGATCCACTTGTAAAGGTAATACTCCAATTGTTCATTTCCGCACCTCCGGTAGCCGATTTCATGTTTCGCCAGATTATCTTTTTCTTCTTTCCAATATCAAAAGGGGTGGGGACTTTATATTCATCTTCGATTAGGTAATTGCAACTATAGCCGAGACCATCAAAGGTTGCGTTATCTGGCCAAGTGTATGGACCTACGCCAACAATCTCTTTGTAGTCTTGGAAGCGGTTAAACAATACGAATTCTTCCACGAACCTGCCCCAGGTGGGGATTATCATCCTGAAAGTACCAAAGAAGAACTTCTTCATTCCCATTGTCGTAATACCACCTGCTGTACGTCTTTTCGAAAGTTTCCCCAATGGTGCTATAAGTAGGATTGTAGGGTGGGGGAGGATCGAACAGCCCACCATTGCCCTCTTCAGCTTTTATGGAGATTATAATGCACTCACTTGGTTGTTGTCGTAAAAAAGGTATGCACTCATTAAGTACGTCGGTAAGTGTCTTGCCTTGATAAACGGGTCCGTGGTGGATTGTAAAACCGCTTTTATACCGCCGTACCCGTATATCTAGGAAACGGATCCCGTTATTTAGCTGGTCAGTTATAGACCAATTTTGACATTGAACTAGAGGTCCTCCAGCTCCTAAACAGCATGATTTGTGTGTGCCAGGGATAGTCAATTGCGATAGCAGTACGTCGTCTGGTATGCCTCCCATCCATGAAGCGCATGACAAAGATGGGGCTCCCATCGCTATGGAGGCATGAGAAATCCCAAATGCAGCATCTCCTAATCCAGCTCCTACTAGAAGACCACTTGCAGCTTTCACAAAAGTACGTCGGGAAAAAAAATGCATCATTATTTTGTAATTCCTTCCCAAAACTGAGTTATCAAAGCTTCTCCAAAGCTTTGACGAAAGATGAGTCAGCACTAGCTAATATTCAACTGGATAATGTAAATGACGTACGGGCATATAGTAAACTATATGGCTTAACGTTAGAAACTTTTTTCTACGACAAAAAGTGCGTTGACAAGCTAAGTCGTTGGAGGGACGCACTACCTTGGTTATATCGTGAACACTTCAACCTATTGCTAGTTTATTCGGTGGAAAGTTGCTTGTCGAGGGGAAAAGAGGTACACTTGTAGATAGCACAATGATATGACAATTCCAGCCTCACTCTCGAGCGAGCTGTAGGAGCCAGCAGGAGCCACGGGCAGGGGCATTTTTTTGAAGATATAAAGCTACCACCGGAGCCGAAACGCCGATGGTAAGTTTGCCTGAATTGATTATTCTCGACGTTGGTCATGGGAATTGTGCTATCTTGCTTGCCTCACGTAGTTCTTTTTCCTCTTCTGCAACAAGAATAATAAGTTCAGCGCATCTAGCGGAGTGATAGCACAGAGGTCTATGGTTTCCAAATCTGTCCCTGAGCCATCAAGCCGTTCGAGGGCTAATGCCGCAAGATGTGCCTCTTCACTTTGCCATTCATATGTTCTCTGCGGAGTAAGAGGCCAGTTTCCTGGAGTATATTGCCCATCTGCCTCGGCAACATGGTGATCACTCTCAGCTCCTCTTCCAGCAGTCAACATGACATGCTCGCCAGTTCTTTGTAACTCCAACTGCTGCAAAACCATTTCCGCACGCTTGATGACACTGGTTGGCATACCCGCTAGCTTTGCAACATGGACTCCATAGCTCCTCCCTGCACAACCTGGCACGACACGATGCAGAAAGACGATCCCATCTCGCTCATCTTCACTAATGGCCATGGTATAAACACATAAATGTTCCAATTCATCAGCCATTGCAGAGAGTTCATGATAATGAGTTGCAAAGAGTGTTCTTGCCGCTAGTTCATTGTGGAGATATTCGACTACAGCCCGTGCAATCGCTAGGCCATCATAGGTACCAGTACCTCGGCCAATTTCATCTAGGATGATCAAGCTGTGCTTCGTGGCATGATGCAAGATGGTCGCTGTCTCCTCCATCTCAACCATAAATGTGCTCTTGCCCGATGCGATATCATCTTCTGCTCCAACACGCGTAAAGATGCGATCTACCAGTCCAATCCGCGCTTTGCGGGCAGGAACAAAACTACCAATCTGAGCTAGAAGCGCAATCAGTGCAACTTGACGCAGATAGGTCGATTTCCCAGCCATATTTGGTCCCGTGAGCAATCGGATGCGTTCCCCTTCATCAGCTTCCAGATGTGTATCGTTGGGAATAAATACATCACCGTCTAATGCATATTCGACGACTGGATGCCGTCCACCAATAATCTCCAAACGATGTCCCTGCTCCAGTACAGGTCGCACATAGCCTTGACGAGCAGCCACTTCGGCTAAACCCTGTAGCACATCAACTCTGGCTATCGCTGCTGCTGTATTCACCATTTCTTGATAGAAACTAGCGATCTGCCGGAGCACATCGGCATAAATGCTCCGTTCCATTTCTTCGATGCGCTCAGTAGCACTGAGGATACGCGCTTCATGCTCTTTGAGTTCGGGAGTGATAAAGCGTTCGGCATTCACAAGCGTCTGCTTGCGCATATAATCATCAGGAACAAGCTTGGCATTGGCATGACTAACTTCGATATAGTAGCCAAAGACTTTGTTGAAGCTAACTTTGAGCGACTTTATCCCTGTACGTTGACGTTCACGGGCTTCCAAAGAGACCATCCAGCGTCGGGAGCTGCGAATTGAATTGAAAAGTTCATCAAGTTCGACATGATATCCAGCCCGTATCAAGTGTCTATCATCACCATTTTCATCTTCTTCGTCGGCACGCACTAACGCACGATCGATGAGATCAATCACCTGGGGACATGGGTCCATTTCTTCAGCTAACTCTCGCAAGAGTGTCGCATTGCAGCCCTGCAATCGATCTTGCAATTGGGGAACAATGCATAAATAGTTGCGCAATCCTAGCACCTCATTGCGCACTGCCGTCCCCTGACGGATACGTCCCGCTACACGTTCTAGATCGCCAAGGTCTTGCAAATAGGCTGCCAAACGACTGCGCAGTGCGGGACTCTCGTAAAGCTCCTCGACACTTGCCAAACGAGCATCTAGTTCGCTCAGGTCTAGCAAAGGTTGTGTCAGCGTACGACGCATCTGACGCGCTCCCATTGGAGTGATGGCACGGTCAAGCACGCTCAGTAAGCTGCCCAGGGGAGTACCACTACGCGTTCCCTGCAATAATTCTAGGTTACGCTGCGTGTGCGCGTTGAGCACCATGTAGCTGGTGGTACGGTACGAACGAAGTGCTGCCAGCAGGGAAAGTAAGGAGGCATTCATCTTTTCCAGATAGGCAATGATGGCTCCAGCAGAGATAATAGCTTGTGGTTCATTTGCACAACCATAGGCATCAAGCGATTGCACTCCAAAGTGTCGACACAAACGAGTCTGGGCAGTGTCATATTGAAAGAAATAAGTAGGACAGGGTGTAATGGTAATCGTCTTGGAAGGAAACTGATACGCATGCTTGTCTCCCTCTACAAGCAAGCATTCTACCGGAGCTAGTCGCTGCAATTCAGCATCCAGTGCAATCGGCAATTCGTCTGGAGCAAACCAAGTCACGGTGAATTCACCTGTGCTGACATCTACTGCCGCCAGACCAGTCTGTGTGCGTCCAGTAGCAATAGCTACCAGATAGTTATTTTGACGCACTGGTAGAAGATTTGGTTCAGAAAGGGTTCCGGCTGTCAAAATACGGGTTACCGCACGTTCAACTACATCCCGACCTTTGGTTATCTCCCCCACCTGCTCACATACAGCGACCTTATAGCCATGAGCTGTGAGCTTACCAAGATAATTATCTAAAGAACGAATAGGAATACCAGCTAAGGGCACCTTTTCCTGTCCATAGGAACGATATGTGAGGACAATCGCTAATTCACGAGCTGCAATAATGGCGTCGTTATCAAATGTTTCATAAAAGTCACCTACCTGATACAAAAGTATGGCATCAGGATACTGACTTTTAATGTCGAGGTATTGCTTACGTGCAGGGGTCACTGTCGTTTACTTTCTAGTCGTTTTGGCTAACAGTATACCATGATAAGGCCGTTACTTCACACCTTTTTTCGTAGCTTTGAGGCGAGACTTTGAGCTTACTTTATCCTCTACGATGCTTGGGGCATTTCAAAATGAACATTGTCCCTCTTTCCCCCTAGACAAAGCATGTCAACTTCTCTCACAATTACTAGTAAGGAGATCAGGATTGCACTTAATGGCTATCTGAGACGTATGCCAATCCCAGCCCGAGCTTTGGCAGAAAAGATTGTCAATCATCTGTTAATGATAAGTAATTTTAGTAGTATCACAAGAAGAAATGAAATGGTTAGGAATAGTAAAAGCAGGGAAATCCCAGGAAACCTACTATCAGATTTCGCAACCGAAACACTTATGGGTGATCCTGAGAAAGTATTCCCTGGGCAAGGACCAAAAAATAGTCACAAAAATGAAATGATATGGGCGACAATAGGTAATATACAAGGGATCCACTTACCTATGTATGAATATCTGCAAGGAGAGCAGTATAAAGAGCAATATGACGAATTGGAAAATGGACGCTCGAAGAGTTCGAAAAATGGAAGGAGGAAAAAGGATCATCTGATCAGGGGACCGATGTTCCATAAGCAACCAGCTAAAATATCTCAAATAGAGGTTTTGATATGGTAGGTCGTAGAAGAGGCAGCGAAATATGAGCTGTATAATTTGTGTCTCATTCTGCCAATAGCTACAATCACAACAAAATCTTAACAAAATCTTAATGTCTTTTATTGTCTTATCCACTAAAATGGATATCGGTATTTTTCGTCTGTTAGCTCTGAAAAGGAGTTTTCACCTTGCAACCTAATCCTGAATATCCACCTGAACAGCCGTCACCTATCAGCAATATTCGCAGCCTCAAGCGCAATATCCGCCGAACTATCCTCCTGATTACCCACCACAGCCTCAACAGCAGGCCTCACAACCAATGTCTCCTCAATACCCCCCACCACAAACACCTCCTCAGTATCAACAGCAGCCATACCCTCCTCAATACCAACAGCAGCCATACCCTCCTCAGTATCAGCAGCCATACCCTCCTCAGTATCAGCAGCCATACCCTCCTCAATATCAGCAGCCATACCCTCCTCAATATCAGCAGCCATACCCTCCTCAGTATCAACAACAGTATGCACAACAACCATACCCTCCTCAGTATTCACCGCAAGCTCCAAGCGTTACGGTAAATATTAATCAGCAACCACCCAGCTTTCTGTTGCGTGTCGTCTGGTATATCTTCATTGGTTGTTGGCTTGGTGGTTTGTGGCTTACTTTCGGCTATCTCTGTTGTTTGACAGTCATTGGTCTCCCACTCGGTCTAGTAGTACTCAATCGGCTTCCTAGAGTGCTTACACTGCGGCCTGTAAGCCAGCAGACAAGTGTAACAGTGAGTGGTGGCAATGTGACAGTCAATGTTGGAGGTGTACAGCAGGTCAACTTTTTAACACGAGCTGTGTATTTCATCTGTCTTGGTTGGTGGCTCGGCTTCATTTGGGCATACCTCGGCTATGCGTTATGTTTGACAATTCTAGGACTGCCATTAGGATTAATGATGCTCAATAGGTTGCCAGCCGTGCTTACCCTGTATAAACAATAAGCCAGTTTCTGTTGCATTTTGAGATTTTGCCGATTGGCCTCTCAAAATGCAACGTTAACTCCTCAGGAATCTCACCAAAGAAGACAAGGATACCTTTTATCCGTGACACTCTCAACCCGCCTTTGAGGGGGCGAGCTTCTATCGCACTTCAACGGTGTGGCCTGCCCCCGTAGGGACCTGTTCCAAGAGCAGTGGTTGATCCGTTGACTGAGATAGACTACAAGCATCAGATAATGCCAGGGGCGTGTCTGCCCTACTACTACTCCTGGATAAACCAGGGCGTAGATACGTGACGGAACGAGGAAACGACACTTGCTTACTAAATGCGAGCGGATGCATATTGACACTGCCGACAATATCGCGATGGCCAGTGAAGCCACATTTACGGCATGCCCAATTTCTTCCCTTGGGCTTATGTTTGTGCTTGTATACCGGACACTGGCTACTTGTGCCTCGTTCGGAGGGAGTCGCGCTCTTGATGCAAGCTTGTGCGGATTTATGGGTGAGGTAATCGATGTCCTTGCCATATTCCCACAAGGACATCCGTTGATTATGGTGACGCCCACGATCCTTGCCTCGTACACCATGGGGATTGCCGATGAAGAGGGAGCCAACATTGGCGCTACGGCAAAAGTCGATCACTTTGCGCGTGGCTTTGTGACGCAGATCACGGATGCGGCGTTCTGCTCGTCTGCACTGCTTGTTCTTGGCCCATTGCAGCCGTCTCCAACGACGCGAACGCTTCTTGCAGCGAGACTGTCGCTTTCCAAGCTTGCCAAGCATCTTGGTTCTCTGTCGTTTGAGCGAGCGGATGCCGCGTCCTGTGACGATCATCGCCTTTCCCGTGTCGGTCGAGACTGCTGCCAAGTGGATTTCACCCAGATCAACAGTTGCATGAACTTCCCCAGGTGCAATAGGAGCCTTGGATGTTTCGACGCACACATGCAACTCAAAGCCGTGGTTCCAGACCAAGCTACAAGCACCGCTATTAGGAAGCAAATCGAGATGCAGGGTAATAGATTTGCGCCCTTTGCCCATGGGCAGAACAACGCGTCCAGGCTTCGATGTGACAGCCTGAGCAGGCCATTTGACCGGATAGAAGCGTTTTTCGCGCCATGGATAGTTCATCCGCATCTCTGGATGGGTTTGACGGAGCTTGCGTGTGGTGTCGATATTGGCAAGGAAAGCATGTACCACCATCTGCACCGATTGACTGTGCAATGCAAATCGTCCACCTTTGGTCGCCTTTTGCAACTCACTGCGCCCAGGCCACGGAAGATGCTCTCTGCGTGCTTGTTTGTGCGTTTCGACACAAAAGTTCCAGACTTTCGCCGCTTCCATCTGCGCATCTCGCATGGCCTCAAACAACTTTTTGTTTGGCTGCAACCGGTAGATATGGACTGTTTCCATATGAACCTCCTTTCTATTTTTGTTTCTTACTCTAGGCAACGAAGCATATTTGAATAAGTAACATTATCGTATTACAATTTAGGGGATGAAATTCGGAAATATGGCCACGAATTGTATGCTAACAAGCGACGCTTTCATCCCGACCCCCTATAAGGGGGTGGGACTTCCCGCGTCGCTTTCGTTAAAGAGTTATCAATATGATGCCTAAGGAGAGATACATGCCCTTCGATGTTCAGCGTGCACGCTGGGAAACTCCTGGTTGCGCCAATGTCATACACTTCAACAATGCTGGTTCATCTCTCATGCCCCAGCTAGTCCTTGATGCTACTATCGACCACTTGCAACTCGAGGCACAGATTGGTGGCTACGAGGCCGCCACACTCCAGCATAACGCCATTGAACATGCCTACGATGCTGCCGCCGCACTTATCAACTGTTCACGGGATGAAGTCGCTTTTGTAGAAAATGCTACTCGTGCCTGGGATATGGCCTTCTATTCCATCCCCTTCCGTTCCGGCGACCGCATCCTGACTGCTATGTCGGAATATGCTAGTAACTATATTGCTTACCTGCAAATGGCACAAAAAATGGGGGCGATTGTTGAGCCGATTCCCGATGATGAGCATGGACAACTCTCCATCGAAGCACTCAGGAATATGATTGATAAACGCGTCAAACTGATCTCCGTCACCCATGTCCCTACTAGCGGGGGACTGGTCAATCCAATAGCAGCAATCGGCAAGATTGCACGTGCAGCAGGTATCCTCTACCTTGTGGATGCCTGCCAGTCCGTCGGACAGATGCCGATCGATGTTGAGGAGATTGGCTGCGATATGCTTTCAGCTACGGGGCGTAAATATCTGCGAGGGCCACGCGGCACTGGCTTTTTGTATGTCCGACGTGAGATTCTTGAATGCCTCGAACCACCCTTTCTCGATCTCCACTCTGCTACCTGGATTGCCCACGATCGCTATGAAATGCGCTCAGATGCCCGCCGCTTCGAGAACTGGGAGACGTAATTACGCCGGTAAGATCGGTCTTGCCACAGCTATCGACTACTGCATGCAATGGGGACTAGACAAGATCTGGAGTCGCATTCAAACTCTGGCCTCTCAACTGCGTACACAACTCTCCGCACTCCCAGGAGTTACCATACAAGATCGCGGCCTCACAAAATGTGGTATCGTTACCTTTACTGTCGAGGGATTAGATCCTGAAGAAATTCAGCAGCAATTAGCAGCACTGCATATCAACGTTTCGGTCAGCATCCGCTCTTCAACCCACCTCGATATGGAGGCACGAGGACTGACCAGCATAGTACGAGCCTCAGTACACTATTACAATACAGAAGAGGAGATTTCTCAATTCGTTGGATATATTGAGAGGCTTATTTCATAAGCGTTATGATGCATTTAAGCAGTATTTTGTCATGAGGGCATATAATTTGCTATTATGCCACTAATCGTTCTTGTACATGGAGGTAAATCATGTCTGATCTCGAAGCTCCCATCAAAGAAGTGACAGTCTATACCGACTGCGCTCTGGTTACGCGCAGAGGCAGTATCCATCTGGATGTAGGCGAACACGAACTGCGTATCAATAACCTCCCCCAGTTTTTTCGCGACTCCCTGCGGGCTGCCGGACAAGGTCCCCAAGGCATGCGTATCCTAAATGTCGATATCACGACTGCATTCTATAGTCGCGCCCCCGAGACCGAGCTACAAATCATCCAGAATGAACTGGAACAGCTACAGCAAAAACAGTATTTATTGCAAGCAAAGCAAAATGCCCTTCAAGAACGCCTCCAATGGCTGCACACTCTTGGCGAACAATCCCGCGATTTTGCTAAAGGTCTGGCACAAGGACAGATGAAACCACAGGATTGCGCTGACTTTTTTAGCTTCATGGCCGACCAGTCCCTGCAGGATGCACAGGCATCGCTAGAGCTGGAGAAACAAATTCTTCAGGTGAAATTAGAGATCAATGCTAAACAACGTGAGTTAAACGCGAAACAAGGAAACACATCAACTGATCGCTTGGCAGCCATAATTACGCTTGAATTGCCAACAGATGGCGAAGTGATGCTGGAAATTTCCTACCGCGTTGGCAAGGCCTCTTGGCATCCCCAGTACGATGTACGCGTCCAGATGAACGATGAGCAGAGCCAAGGCAAGGTAGAGCTTACATACCTGGGAATGGTCCAGCAGGCTACAGGCGAACGATGGGAAAATGTTACTCTAGCCCTCTCAACTGCACGCCCAGCCTCGCCGCAGTACTTCCTGAGCTGAAACCCTGGTATCTCAAGGATTATACACCACCACCACCACCACCTATGCCTTACGCAGCACCACAAGCTGCAAGTATGCCCAGGCTCGGAGCAACGAGAGCCATGGCAAAAACAGCACCCAATAATCAGCTCAGCGAAGACTCATTTTACTCTCTAGAAGCGGCGGCACCACCTCCTCCTCCCGTTGCTGCTGAAATTGCGACGACGACCGTCGAGCGGACGGGAACAGCGCTAGTTTTCCGTCGTTGGTCATAGCGTCGATATCCCATCTGACAATTCGTCACATAAGACCACTATTGCCAGAGATCATCTTCCCTGCGAATTTGATTATGTGAGTGCCCCAGCCTTGGAAGAAAATGCTCATCTACGTGCAACGGTTACCAATATAACAGAACGCGTCCTGCTCATAGGCGACGCTAGTATCTTCCTGAGCAATGAATATGTTGGCACGACAAAAGTGAAGATGGCAGCACCCAATAGCAGTTTCAGATCTTCCTCGGCATCGACGACGCAATCAAGATCAAGCGCGAACTGATTGAACGTGCAGTGGATAAGGGCAATCTCTTGCAGAATGACCTGCGACGTAGCACCTATGCCTATCTCACCACTGTACATAATTATGCCGCCGCACCTAGGAAAATCGTGATTCAGGATCATCTACCTGTGTCGCAACATGAGCGCATCAAAGTCAAGATCTTGCAAATTCGAGCCTCAGCCAACCGAACATACGAAACTGGAGATTTTGACCTGGAAATTTACCTTGCCAGCAGATGGTGAGCAGAAGATTGAGTATCGGTTCGTCGTTGAGCATCCCCAAGGTCTCAAAGTCATTGGGCTACTCTGATGCTCATAAATCATTTTGAGAGAGAAGTTAATGCTGATCTGTCTTTAAATACTGAGTAATCATGCCGGAAGCAATTACCAAAGTTATGTCTATTACTCTGAATAAGACAAAGCTTCTCTTTTAAGAAATTTACGGCTAATACGGCAACTAATATGGGAGTTGTTGCCGACATCATAGCCATCTGAGATCTCCCCGCCTGAAAAGAGCGGGGAATCCGCATCGAGCTAAGCAAGGATGAGTTTAAGGTAGGCACGTTTTGCTTACTAACAGGCGGATGTTTGACCACCGTTCACTCTCCAAAGGTCGCGTTCCCCTGGAGGCTTTCTGCTGTCGTAAGCTGAAAAACGAACGCTTTCGTTCTCTGTTACAAAGCTCTACAATTCTTAGCTTGATGCCTATCCCCCGCTTGAAAGACGGGGGCTTTCTGGGCTGTTAACTGTAAGGAGCATCTCCATCTAGCAGGGGTTGCTTGAGAAAGAAATAGATCAAGTGTGAAAATCAAGCTTTACCTACAAAACTTGCTAAAATTGTCCCTATTTCCCCCTGGAAAGTCCCTCTTGCATTGGATATCCTGAGTGGAGAAGAGAATTCAAGTGGCAGAGCTTGTTGAGCGTTATGAAATAGCTAACGTTTTGTGAAAGGAAGAACAGGAAGAAAAGTTATGCGAGAAAGTCTGTCTGTTTTACCGCTAAGCAATATTCATACAGAGAATTTTTTCATGAGAATATTGAAGTCTAGTATACAAAAATTGTTTTTTATTACGCTTTTTCTTGTGATATTGTTTGTGTCCCTTTGGTTTCCACAGCAAAGCGAGGCCCAATCAGTCGTCATTAGTTTTCCTTTTTCTCAAGTACAATGTAACACGACCGGAACAGTGAGTGCACAATCTAAATTCAGAAGGCATGATAAAAGACATTTCAAAGGCATCATAAAAGACATCAAAGAGCAAGCTTGGATAACAGACAGATTGTCACTCCAACACCCTCTCCAAATCCATGCCCAACAACACGAATTTCTCCAAGTTCCCAACCGATAGCACTTGTCTATCATGATGCCTCAACAGACTGCTGTGCACAAGCTCTCGCCACAATGATTTAAAACGATACAAAGTGGCATTTTAAAGTATTACTGGTTGGACCAAGCGAACGTACTTCTGTACAAGCTGGGTTGGCAATGCCTAATGCAAAATTTTTTGCAGAGCCCGGTGCAACCGGTGATGATACTACCTCGCTTGCAGCACAGAAAGGGAATATCCCTGCCATTCAAAATTTTGTTAAAAATGGCGGACGCTTCCTTGGGGTGTGCATGGGAGGATATCTTGCAGGCAAAGATGATTTTGGCCTGTTTCCAGTTCCGGCAAACGAATATATTGATGAACCTAGAGCATCAACAACAAGTACAGCAGATACAGTTATTCCTATTACATCGCTGGCAGATTGGTAAAGTGCGGCGAATGTATTTTCAGGATGGCCCCTCTTTCATTCTCACCCCTGGAACAGCTGGTGTCACTGTTCTGGCAACATACTCAAATGGCGAAGCTGCTGTTGCGGTCGCAAGGTACGGAAAAGGAAAAACTGCAGTATCAGGCCCACACCCTGAAGCAGATCAGAGTTGGTATAGTGCGTACAATCTTCCCTACCCTGGATCGACTCAGATTTGGGTGACGATCTTATTGATACCTTAATGCAATAACCAAAGTTTATCTATAAGCCCTAGAACATCTGAATGCTCATATTAATGCAGTAGGTAGCCGCAAAGCTAAGCAGGCTATGCTTGAATATGACGATGATGCATTGCTTGTGATGGCCCGTGAACAAATTGTAAGGAGGCGCTCACGTTTTGGATGTGCAGTGCGCAATGACGGAGCGTACCGATGAAGCGAAGCAGATGGTGAGCAGAAGATTGAGTATCGGTTCGTTGTTGAGCATCCCCAAGGCCTCAAAGTTATTGGGCTACCATGATGCTCGATCAATCCCTATACATGCATTACATTTGATTATGTATTACATACAAATTTGTCTATGTTATCCAATAAATGACTAAAATCGAATGGCTTTGCAAGAAAAGGTCTGCTCCAGCTTCCAGGGCACTTGCTGTCGCCGTTGGATGAGCAGAAATCATAATTACAGTAATCCTTCTTGTTTCATTTTGCGTCTTAATATTTGACAAGCTCCCGACCATCTTTGCCTGAGAGTAACATGTCCAGCAAGATAAGATCTGGTAAATCGTCTATTTGCAGCTTCTCCAGATATTACTCGCCATTGACCGTGGACACCACGCTATACCCCTCCTCCTCCAAGACCATAGTGAGACTTTCCAAAATATTTCGCTCATCATCGACAATCAGTGTTTTTTTTGGCTTTTTCTCCATATATCCCCTTGTCCTTCCTTTAATGGTGAACCGACTCTATTCTTTTTGACAAAAGAGGGAGGGTAAAAGAAAACGTTGAACCTTCTCCTTTTTTGCTTTCAACCCAGAGCCTCCCATGATGCCGTTTGATAATTTCGTGAGAGAGATACAAACCGATGCCAAGCCCTGGATAGGTTCTTTCCTCCTGATCGGCAATCTGATAAAAGCGCTCAAATATTTTTGCTGATGGATTTCCTCAATACCGATGCCGAAATCTTTCACGCTTACGATCACGTTCTCTTGGTCTTGGGAGAGGTAAACGAGCACGCGGTCAGCATGAGGGGAATATTTCTTCGCATTGTTGAGCAAATTCACCAGGACCTGCTCTAGGCGTTCTTTATCACCGATGACCTGGGCGCTCACTGAACCTTCAATCACAATACGATGAGAAGGGGTTATCTCCTGGACATTTGCTACCATCTCCCGGATAAGCCTATCAACGTCAAATGTTTCGGTTCTATACACAAGCTGTCCTGTCTGCATTCTCGAAATATCGAGCAAATCATTCACAAGTTTCGTCAACCGATCGAGTTGCGCATCCATCTTGTTGATATAATACGATCCTTGGACATCCCCCAACTTGGTGAGACGACGTTGCAACACATACGTAAAGCCTTTTAGGCTCGTCACTGGAGTTTTGAGTTCATGGCTTGCCATGCTAATAAATAGATTTTTGCGTCGTTCAAGTTCTTGCCTTCAGTAATATCCGTTAAGACGCTGACTGCTAATTGAGCGGCTCCATCATCATCGAAGATCGCATATGCCTTGATGGAGAGCCATCCCGTTTGCCCTGTTTCCATGTCACGAGAGCGCACAATTTCTTCGATATTTTTCTTTTCTCTGATAGCCCTTCTCCCTGGGAACTGCTCAACCGAGAAAGGTACTCCTTGTTCATCCGCGGAGATAAATTTGCAGCTCACCCAATCAGTGCATTGAGCGGAAGCGTGGAGCAGCGCTTCTACCGAAGGGAAACCACACAGCTGAGCAGCAGCCTTGTTCGCAAAGATAATGGTCATGCTGGCATCTTGCACAAGAATGCCATCTCCAATATTTTGAAAGATCGTCTCAAGCTGTTCTTTGCTCCGTTTGACTTCATTCTCAAAGAGGCGTGCATTTTCTCGGGCAGAGGCAGTTTGTGCCTCAAGGGCACCTAAAAGGCGTGGATAGGCCAAACCGATAAGGCCAACGAAGAGAAAGGCCAAGACAAAGAAGACAACCGTGGTTCCCCATTGCGTATCAGACAGGAGATAGCGGTCCCAGGATACACTGGTGATCGTCCAGATACAAAGTATACTCGCCACCCATCCGACCAGACAACAGAGATACAATACCCAACGAGGCGCTATCAGTTGTCCATTCGAGACTCCCGAAGCATTATGACAGCGACTGAGCAGAACAAACAAATCAAGAAAGATCCAGTCCATAGAGATACACCAAATGATGGTGGTCGCGGCTGGCACAAGATTATATATGACCAAAGAGAATAAGGCTTCTCCCTGTTGAAAGATGAAAGGCCCGATAAAATAGGTAAAAAGAGTAAGAGTGAGGATAATGATGGCTTGCGCTGCGATAGCGCGGGAGGGGGCTGCATAGCGGTTAGTGGTAGCAGACACTCTGGGAAGACAAGAATCTAAAGCTGCGACGAACAAAATGCGTGCAAGAACTACCTGAAAGAGGGTCATGGCGACGACAAAGAAGGAAACGAAAATAACACCGATCAAGGCTGCAATGGAAGGGCCAAAGACCGTGGCGACCGCTATAAAGGGGGAATCTGGGATGACCGCGCTTTCGTGGGAGGGCTCAACGGCCATTACCCCAAATGTGCCAACTATATAAGCAGCCACCGCAAGAAAAGGGCCCCAACGCAGAAAAAGCCCGGCCGCATCAGCCTGACAAAGTTCAGCCGACATATTGAGAGGAACTTCAATGCCAAGTAAGGGGAGCACAATGGCTCCATAGAGGGCAAAGCTCTGGACACCCCACTTGATCTGACCAAAGTTGATGGAGGTCCGCAGCGCATGTCCATTGCATATCCAGAAGACTCCTGCGAAACCAACGATAAGGATTGCTCCAGCATAAAGTGCGATAATACCTTTGGCCACTTTCATAACAAGGGGTAAGGGCAAAGTAGCAGCCCAACCTGCGAAGAGAAAAATGCCAAAGACTATGATCCCTTGTTGCCAAGGAAGTGTGAGCCAGACTGGCTCGCGGTTCCAGAGCTGGGCATAGATCTCCCGCAGAAGGGTAACGATAAAATTGCAGCCAAGATGCATGACTAAAATTCCAGGAAGCCAGGCACAAAAACTGGCAATAAAGCCCCAAATGGGTCCCAGTATTCGGTGCGTCCAGACGTAGATGGCACCCTCGGCTGGCATAAGGTGGTTGAGTTGTGCAGTAACGACAGCACCAGGAATAAGAAAGGTAACCAAGCCAAGGATCCAGAAGTAATAGATGACAGCGCCAACTCCTAGAGAGACTTGGACCGCTGAGGGACAGGGAATCCAGAACGACGACGGCTATAAAGAGTGCGAGCATATCAAGCCGAGAGAGGACACATGGCAACAATTCCTTCACCCGCTGTTCGGAGGACAACAAACGCTCTTGAGTGACGCTTTGTGCCATGGTAGGAGTAGACAGCCCTCTCGTGGTAGAGCTTACCTTCATTCTCATACTCCTCAATAGTCTGAAACAGTACCCATAATATCAAGCTATATTATAGCATGATATTATTTATAATCGCAATTATAGTAATGCTTGATACAGGGCAATCGCATCTAAATAATCCCATCCACAGGAAAACAAAGAGCGAGGAGGTGATACAATAGGTCAAAAAAGCTGGAGACAATGGGATGGAAGAGAACAACGACTTGCAAGATCTGAAAAGCATATTTGCGCAAGTGGAAGACCCACGATATGCACCGCTTTACAATATTTGTAGATAATTCCCTCATCAGACTATTGTTCCACCATAGCAAACCACTAATAGAGTGTGTCTGAGGCCAACTCAACATTGGCGAAACTTGAGTTGGCTTGAGACACGCTCTTCTCAGACTGGATGGATCAGACATCTTCTTTCTCAATCCCACAACGTCCCAATGACCACATTATTGCAGGAGACGCAAAAACCTATACAGCTTTCGCGACTTTTTGCCGCACCATGTTATAATACTTCAAGACACACATCGATAATAATATAGGGGAATTCGCTATGCGCTTACAAGGAAAAACTATTGGGTATTTCGTTGCCCCCGAAGTTGAAGATTTAGAGTACTGGGTTCCCGTGATGCGGCTCCGTGAAGAAGGGGCTAGAGTGATTACGATCGGGCTGAGCAAGCAAACTGTTCGTGGGAAACATGGCCTGGAGATGACACCTGATGTCAGTATCGATGAGGCCCCCAAGGCAGAGGATTTAGATGGGCTAGTCATTCCTGGCGGTTGGGCACCCGATAAACTACGCCGTAATCCAGGCGTGCTCGATCTCGTTCGCACAATCAATGCACAGGGCAAAATTATTGGAACTATCTGCCACGGCGGTTGGGTCCCCATCTCCGCTGGGATCATACGAGGACGTAAAGCAACTGGCTCAACTGGCATCAAAGATGATATTATCAACGCTGGCGGTATTTGGGTCAATGAAGCAGCTTTTCGCGATGGGAATTTGAGTCTGGGGGCGCGTTGTTGATGATATTCCCGCATTCTGCCGAGAGCTTGTTGCCGCTCTCAGCAACTAATTTCAGCAAGCAGTTAAAGAGGTGAGGAAACTTTGAGCCGATTTCTTGATACATTAGCCCAGCGTGTCTTAATCTATGATGGCGCGACAGGCACAAATATACAACGTTACAAACTAACTGCCGCAGATTACGGCGGCCAAGCCACTGAGGGTTGCAATCAATATCTTGTCCTCACAAAACCCTCCGTGATTGAGGAGATCCATATGGGTTTCCTAGAGGTCGGCTGCGATGTGCTGGAGACCCGATTCTTTTACGGCTAGTCGGCTCAAGCTGGATGAATACGGGCTTGGTCACCTGACCCATGAAATCAACTTCACAGCAGCACAGATCGCTCGTCGCTTAGCCGATCACTATAGTACACCCGATCACCCACGCTTCGTCGCTGGCTCCATCGGCCCAACAGGGATGCTGCCCTCGTCCAATGACCCTCTCCTGAGCAATATTACCTATCAGCAACTCGTTGAGATTTTCTGTGAACAAGCTACCAGTTTACTCAAGGGTGGCGTCGATGTCCTGCTCATTGAAACTAGTCAGGATATCCTGGAGGTCCGCGCCGCCATTACTGGCCTACGCCGCGCTATGCAAGAGGTTGGACGGGCAGTTCCAATTCAGGCTCAAGTTTCGCTCGATACTAGCGGACGTATGTTGCTTGGCACGGACATTGCAGCAGTCATGACCACCCTGGTCGCACTTCGCGTGGATATCGTAGGACTCAACTGCTCCACAGGACCTGAGCATATGCGCGAACCTGTACGCTTCCTAGCAGAAAATTGTCCCCTCCCGATCTCGACAATCCCGAATGCAGGGATCCCACTCAATGTCAACGGGCAGGCCGTCTATCCCATGGAACCATGCCCTATGGCCACTGCATTGTGCGAGTTCATTACCGAATTTGGCGTCAATATCGTTGGTGGCTGCTGTGGGAGTAGCTATGAACATCTGCGTGAGATTGTGAAAGCCTGCCGTACCACTCCTCGCCGCTTGCGACCAATTGCCGAAGAAAACTTGAGCAATAAAGACTTCCGCCAGATCATCCCACCGTTTGTCTCTAGCGGCATTCGCGCAGTTGCGATGCAGCAGGACCCAGCTCCCTTGATTGTCGGTGAACGCATTAATGCAGTAGGGAGCCGCAAAGCTAAGCAGGCGATGCTTAAAGATGACTATGATGCTTTGCTTGTGATGGCCCGTGAACAAGTTGAAGGAGGCGCTCACGTTTTGGATGTGCAGTGCGCAATGACGGAGCGTACCGATGAAGCGAAGCAGATGGCCCACATTGTCAAACAGCTCTCGATGGGCATTGAGGCTCCCTTAGTTATTGATTTCACAGAGAACGATGTCATTCAGGCCGCATTAGAGACTGCTCCAGGCCGCTGTATTATTAACTCGATCAATATGGAGAATGGCCGCAAACGTATCGAGAACGTGATGCCACTAGCTATTGAGCATGGTGCCGCTGTTATAGCACTCACGATTGATGAACAGGGTATGGGTAAGACCGTTGAGCGCAAAGTTGAGATTGCACACAAAATTTATGATATCTGTGTCAATGAGTATGGACTACCACCTAACGCTCTCATCTTCGATCCACTCACCTTCACAATCACTACTGGGCAAGAAGAACTACAGACAGCAGGCATCGATACGCTTGAAGGCATTAGGCGCATCAAGGCCGAGCTTCCTGGTGTTATGACTCTTCTGGGCGTAAGCAATGTTTCATTCGGTCTGAAAACACATGCACGCGCTGTTCTTAATAGCGTCTTTCTCTACTACGCAGTCAAAGCAGGCCTCGATATGGCGATTGTGAACCCAATACACATCACGCCATATGCTGAGATTGATACAGAACAACGTCAGCTCGCCGATGATCTGATTTTCAACCGTACCGATGCTCTGACACGCTATATCTCCTACTTTGAGGCACATGGTCCCCAAAAGATGATGGCAATACCAAGGCTGATCCAACTGAGGGCATGGAACCAGCTGAACGTATCCACTGGCAAATTCTCCACCGTCGTAAAGAAGGCATTCGAGCCCCTCATCGATCAAGTCATTGCCGAGCGTACCAATTCACAAGTCTCGCGCAACGATGCAGCGGTAAATGTCCTCAATACGGTCCTGCTGCCCGCTATGAAATATGTGGGAGACCGCTTCGGCGCTGGCGAGCTTATCCTACCCTTCGTGCTGCAATCTGCTGAAGTGATGAAACGAGCTGTAGCACACTTAGAGGGTTATCTGGAAAGGCAGGATGGCTATACGAAAGGCAAGGTTGTGCTGGCAACGGTCTTTGGTGATGTCCATGATATTGGCAAAAATCTGGTTAATACGATCTTGAGCAATAATGGCTATACGGTCTATGATCTTGGTAAGCAGGTTCCCCTTAATACTATTCTGGAGAAGGCTATCGAGGTAGATGCTGATGCAATCGGCCTCTCCGCCTTGCTGGTAAGCACTTCGAAGCAGATGCCACTGTGTGTTAAGGAGTTGCATAAGCGTGGTTTGACCTTCCCCGTCATCATCGGCGGAGCAGCTATTAATCGCTCGTTTGGACGCCGTATTCTTTTTGTCGACGAGCAGACATCAGAAGCATCCCCACTTCCTTACGAGCCTGGCGTTTTCTACGCTCGCGATGCCTTCGAAGGTTTGGATATTGTTGATAAGCTTACTAGTAATACCGAATCACGTCAGGCGTTTGTGGAGCATATCAAGCAAGAAGCAATGAAAGAACGTCTCAAGAAAGCAACAAAGAACACAGAGGAGACTGGCAGAACCCAGGAGGAGGATACAACCCCTTCGGCAAGTATCAAGCCTGCACTTACCATTCCGATACCGCCATTTTGGGGTCCACGCGTGTTGGAATGCATCGGTCTGGAGGATGTGGCTGCATGTATGGATCTTAATGCACTCTATCGCGGACGATGGGGAGTTACGGCCCATGGTCAGGAGTTTAACCGTCTGGTAGAGCAGGAGTTTCGTCCACGCATGGAACGCATGCTACGCGAAGCACGTCAGCTGCGTTACCTGCAACCCAAGATAGTCTATGGCTACTTCCCCTGTCAGTCTAATGGCAACGAACTGATTGTCTATGATCCTCAGAAATTTCAGCAACGGACAGACTTATCACTAACATTATGTGAGATTACCCGCTTCCACTTCCCACGCCAGCGCGAACGGGATCGCCTTTGCCTAGCTGATTATTTTGCTTCGACGACCAGTGGCAAGGTCGATGTGGTCGCATTGCAAGTCGTGACAATGGGAACACCTCCTAGCGAAGCTGTACAAAGCCTACAACAGGCTGGAGATTATTCAGAGGCATACTTTGTCCATGGCTTATCTGTTCAGATGGCCGAAGCTCTAGCTGAGTACGCTAATCGCCTCGTTCAACATGAGCTTGGACTTGAGGGGGCCAGAGGACGACGCTATAGTTGGGGCTATCCAGCCATTCCCGATCTACAAGATCATACGAAGCTCTTTGAGCTACTGCCAATTCGTAGCGCTACTGGCGTCGATATTACGGAGTCTTATCAGTTCGTGCCAGAGCAAACTACAGCAGCTATTGTGGTACATCATCAACAGGCAGTCTACTTTGCGGTACGCACAGAAGCTGATGTGGTAGGCGTCTGATTAGCAAGTAATTGTTAAGACCCGCATCGATAAGGGCTTGTGCTAACAAACTTGCAACCTGAAGTAGTGTTGCCTGCTGCTGAAGATATGCTAAATCTAGGGCGAGTGCTTGCACTTTGAACAACCCAAGAATGTCATTCCATTGATCATCGGCAACTGCACCGCCTGCCTTGTACCACATAAGCGAGAGCAATGCTACATCTTCTGGAGCTGCGATCCAGAAAAGGATAAGAGCCTTTACCAGAGAATACTGTTGTGCTCGTTCAAGTACAACGGAATCAAATGGGTAATCATTTTTCGCCAGAAAAATATCAACCTTCATTAATGTTTTTATATGCAAAAGGTGAAAAATACTTTTTTGTTGCATAGCGTTATGCAGAGCCAACTCATTGAGAGTATAGTCATGTTGCAGATCTGCAACAAAGGGGGAAATATGCTCATCACGCAGATCTGCCACCAAGTCGATATCCTGCACTCCCCGAGGGAACCCGTACACAGAACACGCAACAGATCCAGAAAGAGCATATTTTACACCCAACCGATCGAAAGCCTCAATGACAGGAACCAGTGCAGTAAGAAGGTCCGGAGCTTGGATAGTCCAGTCTGATCTAGAGCGAAGATTAGCCTGGAAATCAGCAGCTAGGGCCTCTCCATATTCTCGTGTTACAAAGCGTACCGCGATATCACGTTCATTTGTTTCCACATTGCTATTGCGCATTGCACGAAGGTTTGCAGAAGTGAGTGTATGTGTCCAATTACGGACAGAGGCAAATTTTCTGGTCGGAGAAAACGAGCGTATTCTTGCAATCTGGATACGCTCGATTTCGGGCGTAGTATCAACGGATTGTGTCCTTATCGCTTTGCTCCAACTAGCTTACTCTGTGAAGAGTACATACTCAGTCAACATTGTAGCACACACTGTACAGAGTTGATGATTATGGCTAATTGGCCTTCTCTTCCAGAACCCCACCTCCCCAAAGCATCATATCCAATGATGCCAGATGAAGATGTAGTACTTCCACAAGATACAAGCAAAACTAAGTGATTGACCTGACGATCATTAGCTATTTAATTGACAAGAGAGGAGTTAGTGTGCTACAAAGAGTTATCAGCTAGGACTGACTCTTGCTAACTGGCTAGACACAATATAGAGAACAAGGATGCCTGTCATATGTCGGGAAAAGTTGTAATTGCTGTGACAGCTGGAGCCTCACAGGGAAAAACTTTTGGATTTGATACTCATGACGTCTTCCTCTTTGGTCGCAAGAGCGATTGCCACGCCTGTCTCCCCGATGATCAACTCGTCTCGCGTCATCATTTCGTCATGGAAGTCAACCCTCCCCATGTCTGTGTCCGTGATCTGGGCAGCCTCCATGGAACTGTTATTAATGGGGTGAAATATGGAGGTCGTCAAAAGCATGAGACGCCTGAAGAAGGGGCTCGTCGACAGTATCCACAAGTGGATTTGCATGATGGAGATGAGATCCAAGTCGGCAAGACAAAACTCCGCGTGCAGGTAACTGTACCACAAAATGCGACAAAGGCCGTCTGCTGCCAACGCTGTGGCAAAGAGGTCACGACTGAAGCTGGCTTGGGGCAAGATGGCGATTTCCTGTGCGCACGATGTCAGCAGCAGATTAAGGATGATCCTGTGGCCTTACTGTTGGCACTATTTCAACAGGTAAATCAACAGCCCGCCAATGCAGACATACACCTTGCAGAATACGACATTAAAAAGAAGTTGGGCGAGGGCGGCATGGGCGTTGTGTATTTAGTTCAACACAAGAAAACTGCTCGCCTAGCAGCACTCAAGGTAATGTTGTCAAAAGTGGCAGTTAATGCCAGTGCCAAACAAGGATTTCAACGTGAAATCGACAATACACGTGCTCTGAAGCACCCCAATATTGTTGAATTTCTAGGCAGTGGCGTGGAAAAGAGTACCTTTTATTTTCTGGTGGAATATTGTCAGGGCGGAAGCATATATGATCTCATGCAACGCCGAGGGGGATCTCTCACGCTGGCAGAAGCTGGACCTATCATGCTTCAGGCTCTAGAAGGTCTAGCATTTGCCCACAAACAGGGATTTGTTCACCGCGACCTCAAACCCCAAAATATTCTCCTGAGCGGTAGCGAGTCTCAATGGATGGCAAAAATAGCTGACTTGGGCCTCGCTAAGAGTTTTATCAACGCTGGCCTGAGCGGAATGACCATGACGGGCGGAGGATATGCTGGATCACTCTTATTTATGCCACATGAGCAAGTTGTGAACTTCAAATATGTCAAACCAGTGAGTGACGTTTGGTCGATGGGAGCGAGTTTCTATAACATGCTCACGGGCAGTTTTCCCCGCCCCATCAAGCCGGGGCAAGATCCTGTGAAGGTTATTCTGAGCGGCGATATTATACCTCTGCGTCAACGTCGTCCTCAAATTCCCCAGGATGTGGCCACTGTCATCAATCGTTCAGTAGCCCAAGATCCCAAGGATCGCTATCAAACGGCAGGTGACATGCTGAATGCTTTAGCGAGAGTGCTGAAATAGCCAAGATTTGCTGAATATTTTTACTACATAAGGAGAACAACTATGCGTTTAGAAGGAGAACAACTGGGTCACTATCGACTGACCCATTTCATTCAAAGTGGAGGCATGGGCGAGATCTATCTCGCAGAAGATCTCACCCTCTCACGTCAGGTTGCCATCAAGGTGATGAAAACGGAGCCTGTCCTCTATCCCAATGCTCAGGCATCCAAAGATGCAGCACGCCTCTTCCAGCGCGAAATGCAAGCTATCTCTATGCTGGACCATGCCCATATCCTGACACTGCTTGAGGCTGGTGAACAGCAGATTGACCACGACAACGTCGCCTACATGGTCATGCCCTACTGTCCAGAAGGATCACTTGCTGACTGGATTCGCCACTATCATAGCACACAATCTCTCTCACCCGACGAGGTAGCGCAACTTCTCCAGCAAGCCGCAGATGCTCTGCAATATGCCCACGATCAGAAGCCGCAAGTTCTGCATCTGGATATCAAACCATCCAACTTTCTGGTGCGTCGTCAGCAAGACCCATCTCAGTTGCCTAACCTGCTTCTCGCTGATTTTGGCGTCGCCAAGATGGCTACCACATCCAAATTGAGTGGCACAGTGCGTGGCACCCTTGAGTATATGGCCCCTGAACAACTTGCCGGGACGCCTGTTGCTGCTAGCGACCAATATGCTCTGGGCATCATGATCTACGAGCTACTGACTGGTCGAACACCGTTTCAGGGTACACTTCCGCAAGCTATTCCCCATATGCATGCTAATGTCGATCCAAAGCCACCTAGTGAGGTTAACTCCCCACTTTCTCCAGCACTTGATAAAGTTGTCTTGCGAGCACTTACGAAGAAGCCACAGGATCGCTTTGCCTCAGTCAAAGATTTCGCCTCCGCTTTTGCGGCTGCTCTCAAACCGAGTGCCAACCAACCTGACAAGATGCAAAAACCAACTTTGTCCTATGAACCAGTAGAGGCAGCAACTAGACAAGCCAGACCACAGCACAGATCTCTTCAGGCACACAAAACGCCTCCCCAGTCGAGGCCATCAGAGGCCAGACAACAACACATTTCTCCTCAACAGAAAGGGCAGCTTTCACCTCAGGCATACCAGTTGGCCACCACCTATAAACTTGGCACTCCTTTAGATGAGTTTAAGATTGTTTATAGGAAAAGCTACATTTTCTTAGGAATATTTCTTCCATTAGAAGCAGTAGGATTACTAATAGCAGTAGGATCAGAAGCAGCGGGAATAGCAGGATTGTTAATAGTATTAGCAATAGCAGTAACAGGGTCGTTAGCAGGAGTAACAGAAGCAGTATTAACATTGGTAGGATCAATACTAATATTAGCGATATATGGATTAGTAGTATCGTCAGGGCTATTAATATTAATAATATCAGCAGTATCTTTGGCAGCAATAGTATCATTAGCGGGAGGAGTATGGTTTATATGGTATCCAAAGTTCCACCATTATTGGCGCGTGTATCTCTGCTCAGATGGTTTTATCTATACTCACGGCAAAAAGATCGACGTTTTTCCCTGGCATCAGATCAGAATGGCGGAGAAGTATCAGTCCACGTATACAGTTATACGCCGAGATAGTAAAAAAGTCGTCTTAAACCCTTGTTTCCAGTCCATTGAATACTTAGGAGAATATATCATTCGAGAGTATAAACACGTAAACAAACCATCATGATTTGGACATTAACTTGATCAAGCAACGATACAGAAAAGCACAGGAGGCAAATGCAAACAGAAAATCATGAGATCGAAGTCAAAAAAGGCTCAGGCAATATCTTTGCTGATTTAAGGCTGGAAGATGCTGATGAACTTCTCGCCCGATCGCAAATTGGCTTTTTTGTATTCAAAATTCTGGAAGATAAGAAGCTAAAGCAGCGAGAAATTGCCAGCGTCTTAGGAAGATGCCATCGACCATTTGAGATGATGCTTAGGCTGGGACGAGAACATCCATATAGGTTTGAATCAGGGTTGGATCATTGGCGAAACTAGGATCATTGGCAGACGTATGTGATTCTGGAAGTGGATCACCGTCTTCGAACATCCATTCGATATGCGATTGTAATGCTTCGTGCATACGTCGCTCAACCTCCTCCCATGTCCTCCCAGTTGCAACACATCCAAGTACATCAGGAGAGAATGCGCTATAGCTCATGATACCACGGGAGTCAGGACCGCTTTCGATAATGACAAGATACCTCATTGTTTCTTTCTCCTAGTTTGTATGTAGCTCTTATCCATTTGCGCTTGTTCTACTATGAAAGAATGTAATGTCTTTGGTTTCATTTCGTCACTAGGGTGGCCAGCAATTGTGAATTTGTGAATTTGCCCTTCTTGACAAGATAACCATCAATATGCTACAAAGAGTATCATATTCAAGGGAAATCAGGTGAGGGAGGAAGGGATGGGCGTTGTCTACCTAGTAAAGTAAAAGCACTCCCAATCATCAAGGTTTGCTGAGTAGTATCTCTATGTAGGAAAGAAGATATATGCGATTAGATGGTGAGCAACTTGGTCACTACCGCTTAACATGCTTCCTTCGAGGCGGTGGCATGGGTGAAGTCTATCTGGCGGGAGCGTGCATGATCAACGAAGAGATAGCACAAATTCAGGAGGTAATTGTGTCAGGAACCCCACGACTAAAGTCGGGGGCTTGCGAAACGGCTAGCGCGACGTAAGTTCCTGTCTAGTGGGCTCTCATGCGAGAGAGCAGCAGCGGTACGGGCTAAGAAAGAGCGAAATCCCAGGCTCAAGTGCTAGGGAAAGTAGCGAAAGAGCGTTTGGACGCCACCCTAATCTAAACCACCTCCTGCCACGCCGAAGCAGACGGGATCATCCCTATGCCTGTACTGCAACCACGAAGGGTCATTTCACCTAGGCCTAGACCTAGTGTGCTCGACTTCGAGCAAGAGTTTTCGGGGCTTTCTCCTAAAAAGCCCGTCCCGCAAGGGAGAGAAAGGAAAGCCAGTGAGAATACCAGTTGTTGATGCACGCGGGATACCACTGATGCCATGCAAGCCTGTAAAAGCGCGTCTCTTGCTCAAGGAAGGCAAAGCCAAGCCAAAGCGGAACAAGCTTGGTTTGTTCTACATTCAGCTCACATACACACAGGAACCAAACAATCAGACTCTTGTTGCAAGTGTCGATCCTGGTAGCAAATTCGAGGGCTATAGCGTCGCTGGCAGAAAAGAGACGGTTCTCAACTTGATGGTGGAAGCACCTGATCACGTCAAGAAAACGGTTGAGGCACGACGAAACATGCGACGAGCCAGAAGATATCGCAAGTGGCGTAGACCTGCACGCAACGACAACCGACTCGCAAACCAGAAGCGCATCCCACCATCAACCCGTAGTCGCTGGCAAGCCAAAGCGAGAATCATGGCGCAACTGCTCACCATCTTGCCACTGACAGATGTGATGGTAGAGGATGTGTGCGCAGAAACGCGTAAAAATAGCAAGAAGTGGAACGGGATGTTCAGTCCCATCCAAGTAGGCAAAGAGCATTTATATAATTTGCTAAAGCGTATGGGACTCAACGTGCATCTACGCCAGGGATACCAAACCAAAGAATTGCGCGAGAAGCATGGGCTCAAGAAAACGAAGAACAAGTCCAAGCAAGATTTCTCTTCACATGCCGTTGATAGCTGGATCATGGCTGCATCAGTCAGTGGCGCAGAGCAGCCAACCTGTACACGGCTGTCCTACATCGTTGGGGCGCAACTCCATCGAAGGCAGATCCATCGTTTAGAAGCATCCAAAGGCGGTGAAAGAAAGCCCTATGGCACCACGCGCAGTCTTGGCTTGAAGCGTGGAACGCTCGTTAAACATCCTAAATATGGATTGTGCACTGTTGGGGGCTTCGACCGCAAGAAGCAAACCATCAGCTTGCACGCCTATCGCACAAATAAACGACTTACACAGGGAGCGAAAGTCAAGGATTGTCGCATCTTGACTTGGGTAGCATTCCGATCCTGGTTAGTCGCAAAAGTCGTACCAAAGAAAAAGGGCAAGGAAAACGGTGTGCCAAGCACACGCCGCCTACGCGGCCCCGTCCCAACCACACTGAAAGGAGGGCCTGCTTCCTCCCCATGCTTAAAAGCAGGGATTTCCGCAGGCCGACGTTGATGAATTGGAATGATGTAAAAAGGGTGTACTCTTCTCAATGGGTGCTCATAGAAGCTATTCAAGCAAAAAATGAAAATGACAAAAGAATAGTAGAGAAAATGGATGTCTTAGAAGGCTTTGGAGAAGATGGAGAAAGAGCATTCCAAAGATATATAGAACTCCATAAGCTCCACAAGGAAAGGGAGTACTATATTTACCATACTTCCCATGAAATCTTGGATATTGGGGTTAAAAAATGGATGGGGGTACGCTTATAATGGCTAATATTACATTTAAAGACGGATTGATATATACAGATGCTACCCTTACGCATGGAAACAAAAAGGTAACAATAAAGAATGCTCTAGTTGATACCGGTTCAGCAGCTACAGTTATTTCTAATGCGATTGCAAATGAGCTTGGATTGAGGCCAGAGCTGACAGATATTATTAATTCAATTCAGGGAATTGGCGGTTATGAGACAGTCATTGAAAAAATAATAGACTCTGTATCTTTAGATACAACAGCAGTCACAAGCTTTAATATTCAAGTCGGAGCTATGGACTACGGCATTGAGCTAGAAGCAATCATAGGGCTTGATATGCTCACAAGTTGCAAGGCGGTACTTGATTTAAACAACTTTACATTAAAGACAGCTTAATGAGGCTTGGCTTGTGGTGACTCTTCTCTGAAGTGGGATTGCGAAATATGCGATGCTATATCCACAGAAAAGCACAGGAGTTAGCAAATGCAAACAGAAAAATCATGAGATCGGAGTCGAAAAAAGCTCAGGCAATATACTTGCTGATTTAGGGATAGAAGATGCTGATGAACTTCTCGCACGATCGCAAATTGGCTTTTTTGTGTTCGAAAATTCTGGAAGATAAAAAGCTAAAGCAGCGAGAAATTGCCAGCGTCTTCGGAATTGCACAGTCTGACGTGTCACACTTGATGAACGGTCACTTCAGCCGCTTCACTACAGACAAGTTACTGAACTTTCTCAAGCAGCTTGAACGGAAAGTAACCATACAGGTCAGCGATCATCACGAGGGCGAGCCTTACCAACAAGTGATTATGGTCTAGGCAGAGCAGCCCAAGGGCAGAGGGAAGAGCAAAAAAACGAACTCATGCAACATACTGGATAAACTCTTCCCTGGGGCCTTTTTGTGCTTCCTCGTTGGCAATTTGAAGCAAGCGACGCGTAACTTGCTGATCGGTATATGCCTCACCACATACTTGACAGACGTCGGCAGGGACGTTTTTGCAAACGATGATTGTTCCATCTCTCTCAAGAGTTACTGTTGTCATCCCTGGCTCGGTTTCTCCAATATCACAAATAATACATTTCATCTCTTTTTCCCTGCAATTTTTGAGATAATTATACACGCAGCAAGCCAAAAAGTGAACTCGGCAGGCTAAGCTGCTTCCATCTCTTCTCAATGGTCGGTCTTCAAAGGTTGTTTTCTACAAAGAGCTTTCCTGAATGGATTGCGAAGGGAACTTTTTCTCAGCCAAGAGCGTCAGAAAAGCAAAAGGCAGAAATTCCTGTCGCATCGGTACAACTGTAGCTGTAAAAGGAGTATGGAAACTATGGCTACCAACAACTTTGATCAAGATGATCAACAAGACACATTAGCATCTGATGTTAACAGAGGCCTCTCTGACATCCAAAGCACGAAGACAAGGGGCACGCAGCGACTTCGACCACACATCATCGGCATTTCAATAGGTTCAGTCCTCATTCTTAGCATAATAGCAGCAACGGTCTGGTCAGGCTCTCGCCTCTTTGCCAAGAACTCACAACCTACAATTGTGGGAAGCATTCCACAAGCTGCAAATGTCGTAGCTAGATATTGCAATGCTTTAGTCCACCATAATTATTCACAGGCACAGAAGTATATCCTTCCAAATAGCACAAATCCATCAGATCTACTCCGACAGGAAGTAGAAGATGCTGAACAGCAAAATCAAGGTCCATTAATAAGATGTACAACTTTTGATGGGAAAGATGCTACTTACCCAAAAGGCCAGCACTTTTCTGTCCACGTCCACAAAGACAAAAAATATGGTGGCTATGATCCAGATGATCCAGCCAATGTATATACAACAAAAGAGGTAGTATCCTTCGAAATGGATTTTTTCTTCCAGCGTCCTAATGCTCCCACCACCTACCTTACAGGAAACTGCCAAGTACTTTTAACTGGCAAGTCCCAATGGCTCATCTATGGTAGTTGCCCCATGCACGAGTGCCCTATTCCAGGTTGGAAGCGCTCTTGGGGCATTGGCCCAGCATGTTTCTCACCATATGTTGTAGGAGGCAAACAGTAAAATGATGAGGAAGGGCCCTCTTTAGGCTTTAACCATTTTTCCGTCGCAGTACAGGAAAATGGTTAGATTTCCGAGAGGAGGTGATTATATTTCTCATGACTGCCTAATCATTGAGGAGTTTCTCAAGTGGAAAAAGGGACAGTTTGCAGGAAAAAAGGGACAGTTTTCTTGAACATGTCCCTTGCTCTACAAACTCACTCCTACAAACTGCAAAGATCATAACTGCCTATCCAGGGCTCAACGAATAGGCCTCGGGATTCCATCACGTTCACTGGATCAAATTTCTGATTTGTCCCCCTCTCCCCCTTGTTCTTCCCTGCCCCTCCAGGTAGAATCTCTACTAGTACGACTCTTCGGTTGCATATTGGCAAATAGAACTTCCATCAAAGGATTTGTATCATGCGACGATCGCTTTCCACTATTGGACGATTGGGTCTGGTAACATATGTCGTGCTAGTCTCTGTTATGCCCTGCTTCACTTCTACCAGAGCAGCCCAGGCCATCACCTACTATGTTTCTCCAACTGGCTCCGATAGGAATAGTGGCTCCGATAGGAACCACCCTTTCGCCACGATTAACCATGCACGCCAAGTGGTTGCAACCATCAATAGGAAGATGACTAGCAATATTGTTGTCTACTTACTCAGAGGAACGTATCACGAGTCGCTGACGTTTGGCCCCAAGGATTCGGGAACCAACGGCCACAATATCATCTATAAAGCCTACCCGGGCCAGTCACCAGTGCTCAGCGGGGGAAAAAAAATCACTGGGTGGAAATTGCATGATAGCAGCAAAAATATCTGGCAGGCACCTATCCCTGCTGGTTTTAATACCCGTCAACTTTATATTAACGGCATGCGTGCTCATCGTGCTCAGGGGAATGCTCTACCTGGGGGCAGCACACAAACTGCCACGGGATATACGCTTCCCAATACCTCCCTAGCCAATCAGCTTTCTCCCAAAGACCTTGAATTCGTTTACAACCTGTCCTGGGTACAGTCGCGGTGTGATGTTGCCAGTATCACACAAACAACGGTCACCATGGTTAACCCCTGTTTTCAGATGATCACCGCCTGGGTCTGGCAACGCGCGACGTTGCCCAGCTATCTGGAAAATGCCTATGAATTTCTGACCAATCCCGGGGACTGGTGTATTGATACGACGCATCATGTGATTTCTTATATTCCTCGGTCTGGAGAAAATCTGAAGACTGCCGATGTCGAGGTTGGGAACACACAGACGTTGATTAGACTCAATGGCAAACCAAGTACCCCTGTGCAGCATCTTGTCTTTCAGGGTTTGACATTTGCCTACACTGGCTGGCTCCAGCCAAGCCAGAGCCGAGGGATGGCAACGTGTCAGGCTAATCTGATGTTTACTAGCGTAGCGGCAGCTCAGAACTGGAATAATGACGCTTTTGTGACTCCATCGGGCGGTAAGACCTGGAATAACACGCCCTATGGAAGTTATTCGGTCGAAACACCAGGCGCAGTTGAGGCACATGCCGCACGCTATGTCCAGTTTTTGGACAATATCTTTACCCATCTGGGAGCGGCTGGCTTGAATATGAATCGAGGCAGTCAACACGATGTCATTACCGGCAATGCCTTCATCGACATCTCCGGGAATGGTCTTCAATTCGGTGACGTGAGCACTCCTAACCCCACAAGCCCCAATCAGATTGACGGCTACACGAAGATTACCAATAACTACCTGAACAATGCTCCAGTCGAATACCAGGGAGGGGTTGGCTTTTTCCTGGGGTATACGAGAAATACCCTCATTTCCCATAACGAGGTGAGTTATGTCCCTTACACCGGGATCTCGCTTGGTTGGGGTTGGGGTTCGAAAGATACTCTCCCCTCTACCGATACCGGAAACATAGTCAGTTACAATTATGTCCATCATGTAATGATGGTACGCGCTGATGGAGGTTGTATTTACAATATTGGGCCGCAACCTAAGGGGATCATCACAGGCAATTTCTGCACGAATAGCAACTGGCAAGGCATTTATTTGGATCAGGGTTCCACAGGCTGGGCCGTGACCCACAATGCGTTTGAGCATGTTGGGATGAACTGGTTCAATCCCAACCCGAACTCCTTTGATCCGCCGGACACGAATGTCGCCGATGGGAATTATACGGACAACTCGCACACCTGGGGGCACGTTACTAACACCACTGTCTTTACAGATGACAATGTGCCCTCTGCCGCCCAGGCGATTATTGCACACGCAGGATTGGAAGCAGCCTATAAGCATCTACAGTCCCATAACACAGCTAACACCCAAGGTAGTTGATATTGAGAAGATAGTCCGACATATGACAATTATCTCTGTGTTTGCGGAACATTGCTGCCAAGCCCTGGCATTCGGACTCGCATTCCTCCCCATCCCATAAAAGGGGATGATGGGACTCCTGCTCGGTGGTTTTGAAAACAGTGTTGGTTGTTCCAGAAAGGATTTGTGTGATGCAACGGTCACTTTTCACAATTGGACAATGGGGGCTAGCAACATTTGTCATGCTGGTGACCGTTGTGCCCTGCTTCACTTCTACCAAGGCAGCCCAAGCCATCACCTACTACGTTTCTCCAACTGGCTCCGATCGCAATAGTGGCACCGACCGGAACCACCCGTTTGCCACACTTGACCATGCACGCCAGATGGTTGAGACTATCAATACTAGCATGACCAGCGATATTGTCGTCTACTTGCTCGGAGGAACTTATCACCTGTCCCGATCGCTGACGTTTGGCCCAAAGGATTCGGGAACCAACGGCCACAATATCATCTATAAAGCCTACCCTGGCCAGTCACCAGTGCTCAGCGGAGGAAGAAAAATCATCGGATGGAAACTGCATGATAGCAGCAAAAATATCTGGCAAGCATCTATCCCCACTGGTTTTAATACCCGCCAACTCTATATTAACGGCGTGCGTGCTCATCGCGCTCGGGGAGGTGCTCTACCTGAGGGTACCACAAAAACTGATACAGGTTATGTGCTTCCCAATACAGCCCTAGCCAATCTGCTTTCTCCCAAAGACCTTGAATTCGTCTACACTCATACCTGGACACAGTCGCGGTGTGGTGTTACCAGTATAACAGCAACATCAACACAAACAACGATTACCGTGAATAACCCCTGTTTCCAGATGGTCACCTCCTGGTACTGGCAACTATGGATGACATTTCCCAGCGATCTGGAAAACGCCTATGAATTTCTGACCAATCCTGGGGACTGGAGTATTGACACGACGCATCATGTAATTTCTTATATTCCTCGACCTGGAGAAAATCTGAAGACTGCCGATGTCGAGGCCGGAAATACACAAACCTTGATTACACTCAATGGCAAACCAAGTGCTCCTGTGCGGCATCTTATCTTTCAGGGTTTGACGTTTGCCTACACTGGGCTCCACATAAACCGGAGCAACGGGTTGCCGATGAGTCAGGCTAATCAGATGTTTACTAGCTTAGAGGCTGTTCAGAACTGGAATGCTGGCGCTTTTGTGACTCCAACGGGCGGTAAAACCTGGAATGGCATACCCTATGGAGGTTCTGTGGTCGAAATGTCAGGCGCAGTTGAGGCACATGCTGCACGCTATGTCCAGTTTTTGGGCAATACCTTTACCCGTCTGGGAACTGCTGGCTTGAATATGAATTCGAGGCAGTCAATATGATGTCATTGCGGGCAACGTCTTCACCGACATCTCTGGGAATGGTCTTCAATTCGGCACGGTGAACACTCCTAATCCCAAAAATTCCAATCAGATTGACGGCTACACGAAAATTCTTAATAACTACGTGAGCAATGTTGCGGTCGAATTCCAGGAAGGGGTTGGCCTTTTCCTGGGATATGTGAGAAATACCCTCATTTCCCATAACGAGGTGAGTTATGTTCCTTACACAGGGATCTCGATTGGTTGGGGTTGGAGTTCGCTAGATACCCTTCCCACTATCAATCAAGAAAATACAATCAGTTACAATTATGTCCATCATGTTTTGTTGGTGCTTAAAGATGGAGGTTGTATTTACAATATCGGGCCGCAACCCAAAGGGATTATCACTGGCAATTTCTGCACGAACAGCAGCGAGCACGGAATTTATCTGGATCAGGGTTCCACAAGCTGGACAGTGACCCACAATGTGGTTGAGCATGTTGGGTTGCACTGGCTCCATTGCAACCCGAACCCCTTTGACCCGCAATGCCTGACTGCCGATGGGAATTATACGGACAACTCAAACGGTTGGACCGACCACGTTACTAACACCACGGTCTTTACAGATGACAATGTGCCCTCTGCCGCCCAGGCGATTATTGCGCACGCAGGATTGGAAGCAGCCTATAAGCATCTACAGTCCCATACACCCAGCTGAGGAAAGAGGGACAATTTAAGGGCACATTTCCTCTGGACAGATACTCGACAACCAGCTATACTTGACGAGGTCAACAGCCGAGTAACTACTCAGGTACCAATCGAGCTGATCAACGCGATTTATCATGTATTGTGTGGGAGTTCCAAGTATTAGCATCAATACTTCATGCTCGCCGTACCCTATTAAGGATATGTTCATGCGTATTGCGCTCGACTATACCGCTGGCATCCGGCAAGGAGCTGGCATCGGACAGTATGTACGCAGTCTGGTCGATGCAATGCTTGCTCAAGATACCAGCAACCAGTATACCTTGATCACTAGTGGACGCCCAACACGGGAACGTTCGTTTCCAGTTGCTCACAATGTCCATGGGCGTAGCGTAGGGATTCCCGATCGCTATTTGAATGTTCTGTGGTATCGCTGGCGCATCCCACTCTATGCCAACTATTTTACGGGACCAGCGGATATTTATCATGGACTGGACTTTGGCCTTCCCCCACTCAAAGGGAAGGTCCGCAAGGTAGTCACTGTCTATGACCTTGCATTCTTAGAGCATCCAGAGACCGCCGTTCCCTCTCTGGCCACCTATTTGAACAAAGTGGTCCCAGAAGCAGTTGCCGCCGCTGATGTTGTCGCTGCCATCTCTCACGCGACAAAGCAAGCACTGATCACTCATTATAACGCTCCACCCGAGAAAATCACCGTCATTCCATGTGGGGTTGGACCACAGTTTCAATGTATCACCGATCAGACTCGCTTAGAGGAGATCCGACGGAAATTTGAGTTACAACATCCGTTTATTTTCAGCGTTGGAACTTTGGAGCCACGCAAAAATCATCTCGGTCTCATTAAAGCTTTTTATGAGGCACAAAAGAACAAGAACGGTCCTGCAATGTTGGCCATAGCTGGCGGAAAGGGCTGGATGTATGAGGAGACACAATGCTTGATAGCGGAACTTAAACTTGAGAATAAGGTACGCTTCCTCGGTCGTGTAAGTGAAAGTGAACTGATCACACTGTATAGCTTAGCCGATATCTTTGCCTTTCCTTCGTTCTTTGAAGGCTTTGGCATCCCACCGTTAGAGGCAATGGCATGTGGGACCCCAGTGATCACTTCCAATACCTCGTCTCTGCCAGAGGTTGCAGGCGAGGCAGCACTCTTGGTAGACCCATACGATACCCATGCTATCGCTCAGGCTATTACTCAGCTTACGGAAAATGAACCATTACGGGAAGATCTTCGTCAGAAAGGCTATGCCCAGGCACAATGTTATACTTGGCCTCAGGCAGCTGGCAAAATGCTTTCTGTCTACCAGCAACTCTACGAAGGCGTGACAACCTTCTCAGACGATTTGAAAACACCAGTACACGTGAAAGAATAGAAAATCATGCCAAATGCACTAATTACAGGTATTACAGGACAAGATGGAAGTTATCTTGCAGAATTATTACTGCAAAAAGGCTATCGCGTCTGCGGACTTGTACGCCGCGCCAGCATCTTCAACGATGAGCGCATTCGTCACTTACTCGGTGACATCGAGTTAATTGATGCAGATTTGCTCGATCAAATTTCCCTGATTCAGGCACTAAAGAAGTCACAAGCCGACGAAGTCTACAATCTGGCTGCAATGTCGTTTGTGGCAACCTCATTCCAGCAAACAGTTGCTACAGGCGAATACACAGGTCTTAGCGTTGCCCGTATGCTTGAGGCTATACGACTGGCAGATCGGCCAATTCGCTTCTACCAGGCCAGCACCTCTGAGATGTTTGGCAAAGTGCAAGCAGTGCCACAAAATGAGCAGACGCCATTCTATCCCCGGAGCCCCTATGGGATAGCCAAGCTCTATGGGCACTGGATCACAGTGAATTTCCGTGAGAGCTACCAGATGTTTACCTGTTCTGGTATCCTCTTCAATCATGAGTCTCCACGTCGTGGCATTGAATTCGTGACCCGCAAGATCAGTCTGGCTGTCGCACGCATCAAACTCGGCTTACAAGACAAACTGGTGCTGGGCAACCTCGACGCCAAACGAGACTGGGGCTTCGCAGGTGATTATGTTGAGGCTATGTGGCTTATACTTCAACAGGATCAACCCGACGATTATGTGATTGCCACTGGCGAGACCCATAGTGTCCGGGACTTTGTTCGTACCGCTTTTGCACATGTAGGCATCTACGATTGGGAACGCTATGTCGAGACTAATCCTCAGTTTTTACGACCTGCCGAAGTTGATCTACTCATTGGAGATGCTAGTAAGGCACGTCAAAATCTTGGATGGAAACCACGTGTTAAATTTGAGGAATTGATCGGTATGATGATAGAAAGCGATCTCGACAATGCTGCTCGTCAAGCAGCCAAAAGAAGGTAGAGAATATGGCATCGTCAACTCCATCACGTATTCTCATCACAGGATGTACAGGATTTGTGGGTAAGTATGTCGCAGAACAATGCCGTCTGCGCTACCCACAAGCAGATTTATTTGGATTGGCCGGGCACACAGTACCATCTACAATCCCATCTGGTCAGAGCACAGTCAAGCTTCTAGTAGCAGATATCACTCAACGCGACCAGATTTGGCAAGTGGTTGCCCAAGTACAACCCGATCTAATCCTTCATCTAGCAGCCCAATCTTCGGTAGCTGCTTCTTGGAAGGACCCACAGAATACCCTCAGGGTGAATGGCGAGGGAACTATTCACTTGCTGGAAGCATTGCGGGCTGAACATCTGACTCCTCGTATCGTGCTAGTTGGTTCTGGTGAACAATATGGCCTTGTTCGCCCCGAAGAGAATCCCATTCGTGAGGACTGCCTCTTTAGACCAGCTAATCCGTATGCCGTTTCAAAAGCTACTCAAGACCTCTATGGCTACCAATACTTTACCGCCTATGGCCTGCCTATCATACGTACGCGATCCTTTAACCACTTTGGGCCAGGACAAGTCTCGACATTTGTGATCGCAAAATTTGCACGCCAAGTGGCCTTGATCGAAGCTGGCAAAGCACCTCCTGAATTACCTGTCGGCAATTTGGAAGCCCGCAGAGATTTTCTCCCTGTAGAGGATGTTGTAGCTGCCTACCTGACACTTGCCGAACAAGGACAACCAGGCAAAGCCTATAATATTGGGTCAGGACACGCCCGTTCAATCAGATCTATACTGGATCTTCTTTTAACGCTGACTACCTGTTCGATCCATGTCTACGAAGATCCTGCACTTTTGCGTCCCGTTGATGTTCCTCTGCTAGAAGCTGATACATCTCGCTTGCGAACAGATACCAACTGGCAACCTACTATCCCTTTTGAAGTCGCCCTCCAACATACGCTCGATTACTGGCGGGCGACTGTAACTTCTGAAACACTGTAGGCAGAAGAATCGCTTCTCCGCGATTACTTCGGCTTACTGGGTGCTTGCTGGAGTTGGGCAGCACTGGCAACCTGTTTGGGATGAGCAAAAATCATCCGCCCAGCCACCGTTTGCAGGACACGTGTGACCGTGACCTCAACTGTGGTGTTCATAAACTGGCGACCATTTTCCACTACGATCATCGTGCCGTCATCTAAGTACCCAACTCCCTGACCAAGCTCTTTACCGTCCTGCATAATTTTAATGTGAATATCTTCCCCTGGCAGGAGAACTGGCTTAATCGCGTTGGCCAGTTCATTGATGTTGAGAACTTTGACCCCTTGAAGTTCTGCTACCCGGTTGAGATTAAAATCGTTGGTAATAATCGGACAATGCAAATCGCGTGCCAACTTCACAAGCTTGCCGTCAACATCAGCAATACCGTCGACGTCAGCGTCAACAATATCGATAGGGACAGTGGCATCCTTCTGCAAGCGGTTAAGGATCTCAAGCCCACGGCGTCCACGGTTCCGACGCATCGTATCAGCAGAGTCAGCAATACGCTGGAGTTCATTGAGGACGAAACGGGGAACAACTAGCGTGCCCATCACAAAACCTGTCTGGCTAATATCGGCGATGCGTCCATCAATAATGGTACTGGTATCAAGGAGTATTTGTACCTTAGGTTCAACTGGAGGTATCGGCTGCTCTTTCTCTGGCTCCCGCTTCTTATTACGTTCCCGCTCCTCGTCACGATCACGACTTCGGCGTAGCAGAGAACTCTGGAAGAGATGCGCAATATCACTCTTACGCTGGACAGCAGCGGTCAATCCCAGATAACCTATGACAACAGCGACAGCAAAAGGAGCCAATTGCCCAAAGGGAAACGGCAATAACTGTAAAGGAATAGCGAAAAGTGCGGACAGCACGAGCCCAATCAATAGTCCTATAACAGCCGCAACTAGATCACTGGCAGCGGCAACACGAATTTTATCGCGCACCCATATGAATGGGATCACGGTGATGTACGGAGTGATGATGAAGGCGATAATTGCACTGGCAGCTGCGATAGCCACATCATACTGAATCGGTAGGAGCGACGAAACTCTTGATCAAGGCAATCATCACAAATGTGCCAATAGCTACAAGAGCCCCCCCTATACGAAAGATCGTATTAATAGACATCCCTGCATCCTCCAAAGCAGTTATGCGCCAAGAAAGCGCAAAAAATTTACTCAAGAGGCGCGAAACATGCTAGCAAGCGGGTCAATCGGTGATGAAGATTGAGAATAAGAAAAGATGATGACAAAAATGAAGTCGCTTGCCCTGCTAAGCCAAACAATGAACGCGCCTACTACACAATAAAACGGCCTAGACGGTATTATTTACCTCACGAATACCGTATCAAATACTAACTCTCCACTCTACAATGTCTGACAGAGAATGTGCGGTTCTCTAGCATTAGCAGTCTGCAACCTCTTTCTCTGCCGCACCAAAATTATTTCGGGTGTCGAATATGCAGTATACACCGTTCCAATGTAGGAATCAATAGTTGTTATCATTTTTTATGATACTTATACTCTTATTGCTTCTCTAGCTGAAAATCAGAATAAAGCGAGAAAAGACCTATCTTGTTATCAAATAGATCTTTTCTCGTCTCATCTACTTTTTAAATGCAATGAGATTTAACTGCGACTTGGATGAGCTTTTTTGAGGATACGCCTAGCTTCCTCGACTTTCTGTGCATCATAGATGGCATCAAGCATATCTTGGATGGTTTCTATATCCTCGATCAGCGCAACCTGTTCTTTTGCCAATGGAGCAAGAACAGGGAAACGCTTTTTTACCACGTTCTCTTCGCCCTGTCCAATTACAGTTTATTCATTTTTCCAAAGCTTAGTGCTGCAAAGCAATCTCCAGAGCAACTCCAAGTGTACTAGCGGTAATCACCTTGAAATCATCTGGCAGACCAGACTCGGTCAACTCGCTATGAACCTTTGTACCGCCTCCCGAGCTAGGTACAACGCAACGTTTAAAACCTAATTTTGCGGCCTCTCGCACACGCATAGCTAGACGATTGACTGCACGTAGTTCGCCAGAGAGACCAATTTCTCCAATTAAGGCCATATCAGGAGCAATAAGCTGTTCTCGGTAGCTAGAGGCAATTGCAGCGGCCACTCCGAGGTCAACTGCAGGCTCCTCCAGGCTAAAGCCTCCCACAACATTAGCGTAAACATCGTGATTGCCAACGGTGAGCCCTACCCGTTTAGTTAACACAGCCAATAACATGAGGAGCCGATTGTGATCAATACCATTCGTAGTACAACGGGGATAGCCGAAGTTGCTTGGCGTCGCGAGAGCCTGAACCTCTACTAGCAAGGGGCGTGTTCCTTCCATACTGACAACTACAGCGGAACCAGTCGCACCAGTTGCCCGATCCGAGAGAAAGATCGCCGATGGATTTAAAACCTCTCCCAAACCTTCACCGTGCATTTCAAATACCCCAACCTCATGAGTTGCGCCAAATCGATTCTTCACGCCACGTAACAGACGATATGAGTGGTAGCGTTCACCTTCAAGATACAGCACGGCATCAACAATATGTTCTAATGCTTTTGGTCCCGCAACTGTACCCTCTTTCGTCACATGTCCGATAATGAAAAGGGGAATCCGCGAACCTTTTGCCAGATGCATCAACTGAACGGTGCATTCGCGTACCTGACTGATACTCCCTGGGGCTGCTGTCAGATAACTAGCACTGAGGGTTTGAATTGAATCAACGACTACCAGGGAAGGTTTGAGGCGTTGGACTGCCTCACCAATGGCATCTAGTTCAGTGGTGGCAAGCAAGTAGAGACGCTCACCCGTAATACCTAACCGTTCGGCACGCATCTTGACCTGTTCAATTGACTCTTCTCCTGATACATAGAGCACAGGTCCGACATCACGTGCGATCATACCAGAAACTTGGAGCAGCAGAGTTGATTTCCCGATACCGGGTTCACCACCGACCAGGATCAACGAGCCAGCAACCAATCCACCTCCTAATACACGATCCATCTCTGCATAGCCGACAGAGATACGAGGCTGCATCAGTGGCTTGATGTCTGGAAGAACAATAGGCAACAACGTGCCCTGAGCACGCTCCGAATTATTCACTATGCTTGGGCGGCGTTGCTGGGCAGGAGTTTGGGGTAGATCGGGCACTTCTTCCAGTGTGTTCCAAGTTCCACAGTCTGGACATTTGCCCATCCACTTGCTGTGCTCACCCCCACATTGTTGACAAACGTATTTTACGCGTGGTTTAGCCATTTGCTCCTAGACAAAGCTAATGCCGTACTACTAGTCACATTTTCATGTGTAGACACGCCCATTTAGCCTTTAGTACTAATTCTCACTGTAGGATCTGTTGTATCATTTACTTACCTGATATCATAGACGCTCTCAGTCCCACGTGATCTTTTGCATCATTTTCTTTCATTACTGTGTTTATTTTTCATCTGTGTTTGCTTAATTTGCCTTCACGCCCTTTGTAGTTGCCGCGATCTTATTCGCTGCTTTTGCTCTAGCTACAAATCTTGCTGCATTCGTCGCGCTCTTGCTTGCTGCTCTTGTTGCCCTTCTTGCAGCACTTGTTGTACTCTTGCTTGCATCTCTTGCAGCGCTTGCCGAAAAAGCTGCACTCGTTGTACTCTTGCTTGCTGCATTTGCTGCCTTTCATGCAATAGTGATATAACAATCAACGCACAAATTGCCGAGGAAAACGCTAGTAGATTGTACTCGTTAGCAGACTTCTTAACACCGGCCTTATAAACAGCACTGAGCACTTCCTTTACTTCCTTACTCGCTAACAGCTCATCTACCTTGCCAGGATCATTGTGTAGTTCTTCCATTACCTTTTGTCTCACAGCAGGATCCTTCAGCATTTTTTGAAGGTTTTCCCAATCTAGTTGATGATCTTCCACTATTTTTTTCAGAGGATTGTCTACTATTTTTTTCAGAGGATCATCACCTTTCGATATGCTATTCAAGTATCCTTTCATAAACTCTTCATCTTTAAATGCATCTTTAACAGTTTCTACAATTTTTTGTTCCTCCTGATAGGAAATTTTTCCTTCAGGGTACTGCACCTTCTGCGTCTCTACACCTTGTCGTTCTACACTCGAATACGCCCTATCCTCTGCAGAAATTCCCTCGCTCAAGATATCGCTGAGTAGAGGCATTCAGAAACCATTCAGGATTTCTAGTCTGATTTAGAGCTGGCCCTCCACTAAAACCTGGCAATGCAGCATCAGCACCTCCGACTGAACCAAACAACGCTAGATAGCCTACTAGACCTTTCACGAGCATGTTCACAGGACTACTACTGGATTTTTTTGTCTCTCCAGACTTCCTCCTCCTCCTAGAAGGGCCTTTTTCAGACAATTCGAATCTCATCTCAATATCTTGGGGCAACTTCAGTCTGAAAATCTTTGTGCAAAGCAGGTTCTTCTGTCCTCGATCTAGCCAGAAGACCAGTTTCTTCCTCCCTGAATGGTTGAGAAGGCTCATTTTCTGATACTTTAACGTCTTTAGGATAAAACCACGGCCCCAGACCCAGACCAAGCCTACATTTTGCTGCTTCTCCAGAAATTCTCAGTTGTTTCCTTATGAGAAGGCTCATCGCCAAAAAGTCTACCCAATCCGTCAGCTCTCATCATAATTGACCAAACCTCCTTGCATTGTTTTATCAATGATTAATCGAGTTCCATGATAATTCGCTCTAGTTCTCTCAATAATTTCCAAAGACTTTCCAAGAAAAAGGGGGAGTGAATGTTCACTCCCCCTGAGATTGTGATTATACTTCAGCACTTCCGCTACTCTCACCACCAGCCGAAAGGGCTGCTTCGGGAGTTGCAGGTGGAGACAACTGCTCAATACGATTGCGCACTTGCAAGACTAGATCATCATCTACTACGCTGGCCTCAACCAGATCACCTGGATGGAACTTGCCTTGCAGCAAACCCTCGGCCAGGGATCTTCGACCATGCGTTGGATGGTACGACGTAACGGGCGAGCACCATACTGAGGATCGAAGCCTTTATCGATCAGGAAGTCCTTAGCGACCTGTGGCACAACCAACTCGACTTGTTGTTCTGTTAACTGAATACGGACACGGTTGAGCAACAGATCAACAATCGAGTACATCTCCTCCATGTGCAGTGAATGGAAGACAACGACCTCGTCAATACGGTTCAAGAACTCTGGCTTGAAGGTGTTCTTCAGTTCGCCGAGCACCTTACCCTTCATGCTCTCATAGTCGGCTTGATGGGCCTTGGCTTTGTCCTTCGACTGCTTGAAGCCCATAGAGGCCTCTTTATTGAGCAGTGCTGCGCCAACGTTTGAGGTCATGATAATTATCGTATTGCGGAAGTCTACGGTGCGTCCCTTGGCATCAGTCAACTTGCCATCTTCAAGGATCTGGAGCAGCATGTTGAAGACATCAGGGTGAGCCTTTTCGATCTCATCGAGCAGGATCACACTGTAAGATTTACGGCGTACAGCCTCGGTCAATTGACCCCCTTCCTCATAGCCAACATATCCGGGAGGTGCACCAACTAGACGAGCTGCCGCATGGCGCTCCATGAACTCGGACATATCAATTTTGATTAGGGACTCTTCACTCCCGAACATAAACTCGGCGAGAGCCTTGGCCAACTCCGTCTTACCAACACCTGTCGGACCCATAAAGATAAAGGAGCCAATTGGTCGTTTCGGGTCTTTTAAACCGGCACGAGCACGACGAACGGCACGAGCAATTTTCTCAATTGCTTCATTTTGACCGATAACCCGAGAGTGTAAAACATCTTCCATTTGCAGGAGCCGTTGGGACTCCTCCTGAGCAATGCGCATCACTGGGATACCAGTCCACATGGAAACGATTTGAGCAATCTCCTCTTCACCAACCGTAGGCTTCTCATTTCCACGTTCGCGATGCCAACCTGATTCGAGCTTGGCAATACGATCACGCAACTTCACCTCGCGATCACGAAGTTCTGCTGCCAATTCATATTCCTGCTGCTGAATCGCTGCTTCCTTTTCACGGAGCACGGACTCTAGCCCCTTCATAGCCTCTTTAAGATTGAGAGGCGCGAGGGAATTTTGCATGCGCACGCGGCTAGCGGCCTCATCGATCAGATCGATGGCCTTATCTGGCATAAAGCGGTCAGTGATATAGCGGCTAGCCATATCGGTAGCAGCCTTAAGAGCCTCATCAGCAATAATCAAACGGTGATGCTGCTCATAGCGCTCACGTATACCTTTGAGGATCTCAATAGTCTCTTCAACGGAGGGCTCGCGCACAATCACTTCCTGGAAGCGACGCTGCAGGGCCGCATCACGCTCAATATACTTGCGGTACTCATCAAGCGTGGTAGCGCCAATACATTGCAACTCGCCACGAGCAAGCGCAGGCTTGAGAATATTGGCAGCATCTACAGCGCCTTCGGCAGCACCAGCACCGACCAAAGTATGAACCTCATCGATAAAGATGATGCAATCGCGGCTACTGCGGATTTCCTCAATGATTTTCTTCAAACGCTCCTCGAACTCGCCCCGGTACTTGGTTCCAGCGACCAGGGAGCCGACATCGAGAGTGAGCAAACGCTTGCCAGCCAACGTTTCTGGGACCTCACCAGTGACCAGACGTTGGGCTAATCCTTCCACAATAGCAGTTTTGCCGACGCCTGGTTCACCAATGAGCGCCGGATTATTCTTATTGCGCCGAGAGAGAATCTGGATGACGCGTTCAATCTCCTGATGACGACCGATGACGGGGTCAAGAGTACCTGCACGAGCGGCAGCAGTGAGATCAATACCCATCTGATCAATAGTGGGGGTCTTAGAGTGCTTGGCATCACGCTCATGGGTTGTACCCGACTGGCTGAGCACTTGAATGGTCTGCGTCCGCACTTTCTCCAGGTTGACACCCAGACTTTCCAGGACACCAGCAGCAATTCCCTCGCCTTCACGCACTAAACCCAATAGGAGATGTTCTGTTCCTATATAGTGGTGATTGAGACGACGAGCTTCATCGACGGCAAGCTCGATAACCTTCTTGGCACGCGGAGTAAGACCAATCTCACCCAGGACAATCCGATCTCCACGGCCAATAATAAATTCAACGGCGCTACGAACTTTGTTCAATTCAACGCCGAGATTGGCTAAAACCTTGGCCGCTACACCTTCGCCTTCACGTACCAGACCTAGAAGGAGATGTTCCGTACCAATATAATTATGCTGGAAACGCTGGGCCTCTTCTTGAGCAAGGCTTAAAACCTTCCTGGCCCGCTCTGTAAATTTATCAAACCTATCTCTGTCGTTCATCGGTGTATCACCCCCCTTTCATTGGCAGAAGGTGGAACCAAGCCCTCTGTGTCGCTCAGGTAAGCTCTGTGATTTATCATACAACACCCATCATACAGCGTCAAGGATAACAACTGCGGCCTCCCCTCTGTCAATATACGCTCAACCTTCTTATAACTAGAGAAAGAATTCGACCCCGTACTGCTTTCGCCCCGAGACGAGTATGCAGCGGAGAGGTCGTGAAATCATCAGTTTATGTACAATGCGCCTGCTATTTGGCTGACTAAGTAACTGGAATGGAAACGATTGCTATTCATACGCCTCCAAATCTGCTTTGATACCTTCACAAGCAAATAACGGCTAGCCATCTGGCAGATGCCCTTTATGTTTCCATACGAAAGGGACCCCGGCCACTTGTTTATGTAACAACCATGGCATTGGTACAGTTATTTTCGCATACTTGGGAGAATAGAGCAAGGGGAACTCACACCAAAAATAAATACCTCCTCTTCTCCTTTTGTATGTCAGAGGAAGAGGAGGTAGGTACCTATATCTTGCTTGCTATTACTCGGCGGGTTCGGTCTCTTCCTTAGAAGAGCGCTGTCGAGCTGCTGCACGGAAAGCTTCCGCCATGGCAGTCATCTCTCCAGCATCTTCAGAAGGCAAACCACGAAGTATTGAGTGCTCGTTGCCCCGTTCCTGACGCTCGCGGCGCTCACTTCTGCCTCTGGACGTTGCATGATCCTGATGTGTCGAGAGCGACTCCAGAGATGGGGAAGCAGCTACTGCTTCTGCAGGCACAGCTATAGAGGAGTCCTGTGAAGCTACAGCCTCCACTTTGCCACCACCCGCAGCTTGCGACTGTTCCAACGAAGGTTCTTTGCTCTCTAGTTCCTCGGCCTGGCGCAAGCTCAGACCCAGGCGGCGACGTTCAGCATCAATACGTAAGATACGCAACTGGAGTTGCGAACCTTCCATCAAAACAGCCTTGGGATCGACACCTGTACCCACTTCGGAAAGATGGATAAGGCCTTCGATACCATCTTCGATACGAGCGAAAGCGCCAAATGGGGCAATCTTAGTTATCACACCAGTAACAACCTGTCCTATGCTGTAGCGTTGTACAACAGTTGTCCAGGGATCAACCTCGGCGCGTTTAATCGAGAGTGCAATCTTCTTCTTATCTTTATCAACACTAAGAACCTGTACCTCGACTTCTTGGCCTACGTGCAATACTTCGCTAGGATGATTGACACGGCTCCAAGCCAACTGGCTGATGTGCACGAGCCCGTCTGCGCCACCCAGATCGACAAATGCACCAAAGTTGGCAAGGTTACTGACAACGCCCCTACGCACTTCATTTGGCTTTAACTCATCGAGCAACTCTTCTCGACGGCGCTGACGCCATTCTTGAACAGCTAAACGCTCAGAGAGGATCAGGCGATTGCGTGCACGATTAATTTCAATAATCTTCAACTGCAACTCTTTGTCTCTCATGCTTTGCAGTTTGGCTGCCGTCTCCTGGCTCTCACCGCCAGCGGCCACCTCTTCGCGCCTGAGATTGAGGATTTGCGAAATAGGCACAAACCCTCTGATACCAGCGACGTCAACGATTAAGCCACCCTTATTGAAATCAATAACTTTGGCTTTGAGGAGTTCATTGCTTCTAAACTGCTCTTCAGCAATGCGCCACTGGCGCTCAGTGTTTGCTCTCTTGAGAGAGAGGACGGCATGTCCCTCCGAACTCTCGGGCTGAATAACATAAACCAGGACCTTATCATTGAGGTGCAACTCGTTGAAAGAACCATAACCACTGGCAGGTAGTTCTTTTGTCGAGAGAACGCCCTCAGACTTCAGGCCAATGTCGACAAGGATTTCGTCCTGGTCAATTCGCACGATCACGCCCTCGACTACATCACCTCGCTTAATACTCGTGGGAGCGGTTGATGCTGCCAGCAACGCTTCCATCTCATTTTGATTAAGGTCCTCGATTTCCTCGGAGTGATTGTTTTGTTTGCTTTGTGAGTCATTTGCTTCGGTCATCATCTGTACCCGCCCGCTTATTAGATTTGCCGCTGGCTTCTTAGTCGAAAGGTCGCCGTGCTGTTGTACTTGCATGGGTAGTAAACCCCCTTCGATCCACGGTTTTTGCCTCGTCTACGGCACTACACCCACTTCATCCTTGCTTTGTGGACCGCAGCTGTTGTAGGCCACAAAGTTCCACATTAGATGGACTGCATAACATATCTGGACCATGGGGAGTGTACCATCGGACTTGGGCTTATGAGGGAGGAAGTGCTTAGGCGGTTATCGTTCTAGTCTTCTGCAACTATCTTGTTATTCCTAGAATATCCCTACAACGTGTTGTTGGCTCTACAGAACGAGAATACGAAACGATATCCGCAGGCAGGTACGCCACCTTGCAAAAACAATGAGCGTCTGAACGTAAGCATACCCCCACTCGATGCTTTAATTATACCAAAAGTCGTCTGCAATTGCAAGGCAATCCCACAATCTTTTCGCAAAATCTCGCCAACATTCTACAGTACTCAGTCAAGAACCCCCAGACATCACCCAATAGTCATAGTTCCCTTGCCAAACAGCGGAGTTTGGCTACAATTAGAAGTGTTAAAGCAATTTCTGTAAGGAAATCCCCAAGGCTTTCGCCAGGGGCTCTCAGAGGTCGAGGGTGGTAGGGGAGGATTGTCCAGAAGCGTTTGGCTCCGCAACGTCGGTGCTGGTTCCCGGGTGCTCCTTGGTACCTTTCTCGTAGTGTGTACGTTGTAAGCTGTCCTTTAAAGACGCAGTTGGTCTGTAAGTACCTAAGTCTAGTGGAGAAAAGCTGTGACGTTGCCAACTTCTGATGCTCAGTCAGCCAAATCCATCTGTCCTGCCCACTCGATATCGGACGCACCTACTACTCCTTCTCTGCCTCCACAGGCGGTTACACCGTCTTCCCCTACATTTACAGATGGATAATCTCATAAGGCAGATCATGAGCATGCAATCGATTTTGCAACCTCTTCCTGGGATCTCGCTACCGGGGGACTGAAGACCCTGACCGCAAAACGTGAGTTACCCCTTAGGCCTGACCGCCGCTCTACCCGGGGTAGTACCAGACATTCTGGCGACTTCGCGTAGCTATATGTTCGCTCTAGTCATTCTGCTATGTGTCCTACTGATGTTGATCGGTGGGGGTATTGTGCTCTTTGTAATGTTGCAACCTTGATATTCTGCCTTTCTATAAGCACTAAGGAATTGCCTGCGTCAGGGAAACCCCACGCATCTACGGGTGGGGGCTTGTGAGGAGCCACAAGGCTGTTTCATAAGCTCACCTGACCAGACTCAAAAGGCCGACAGGGCTACTACTCTGTCAAACTTCATTGAATACTTTTGCATAGCCATCAAAGCCGCTCTCCAGGCTGCTTTGCACCATCACAAAAAGTGTCGATTGAAGTTTGACGATGTACTACGTTGTACACTTTGTCTATAATTTCGGCAGGATGCCAGGATGCATCTTCCATTGACAAAGAGCAATACATTGTGTACAGTTAAACATTATGTTGTTTCTTAATTTCTTGGTAGATATCTTCTCACTACTTGATAAAAGGGAACAATTTGCCTTGGAACCTCTGAAACACTATGAGTAGACTTGACATCGATTCCTTGTTTGGCATTGTTTTTGTATAGATGTTCTATATATTAGAAAAAGGAGAAATGTGTTATGATGCCAAAAGAGGTATCACCGTCCAGCGAAGGAGAAAAACGTCAATTTGATAATAAATCTTCCAACAAGAGGCCAAGTACCGATTTTGCAACCCATCAGTTCCGACGCCACGAGCAACAGCAGAGTGAGAGAATAGAACGAGATCGCTTGGAAGCACATGGGCCAGAGGAAGTCACTCCAATCAAACCGACTCACGACACGGTCGAGGTTTGTAACAATGCCTCTAAAGCGATCCGTGATTCATGTAGGACAAAACCAATGCCAGATGTAACAGTGGAACTAGAGGTGGATCGAACCTTCACGCAAAAGGAATATCAATATCTGCAACAAGGAGTAATTCCTCAAGATCAGGATGACAGATGGTTTATCTATTGTGAAAACGATTGGCTTTTTCTCCATCGAAGTTGGACAGGGCATTGTATATATAAAGTCCATCTAGAGCCATGCGAGGAAGGTTGCAAGATTGCTAAAGTTTGGTCAAATGGAGATCCTAGCCAATTTCAGCCACATACTCCTGAGGACCGCAAGGAAACTCTCTTACATCTCCTTAACAGTCTGGCTTCCTACGGATATGCATGAAGAGAAATAGATTGATTAAGAACATAAAGAAAGAGACCAGCTTATAGAATATTTGGTACTGATCAATATATGCATATTAAGCATAGACGCTGCTTATCATACCAGATGAGCATCTTTTTGTCTCCTAATTAGCCCCTTTAGGGGTGTGACCTTCCTTTTTCAATGTCCCCTCATCCTTAAGTTGATGCGTAAGCCCCGCATAGATCAGACGGGGGCTTTCCTTAACCGAGGTTCTGTAATAGATCGAGTAGCACATTGGCAACAGAGCAAACCCAGTTTTGTCTCCCAATCAGGGCGTAATCCGTGTAGAAGAAAGAAGCAAAACAATAACCATCAGACAAATAGAAAGGGTTAACTATGCAGACACGCCCGCTCGGCAGAACTGATATGCACATCACCCCTATCGGCCTAGGAGCTTGGGCGATAGGCGGAATTCGGGGAGAGTTTTCCTGGGGGACCCCAGGACGATCAAACCTCAATTGCAACCATCAAACGTGCCCTGAGCCTTGGGATTAACTGGATTGATACCGCGCCAATCTATGGACTGGGACATTCAGAAGAAATTGTGGGCCAAGCTATCAAAGGACGTGAGAAGCCATATATCTTCACCAAGTGCTCTCTACTCTGGGATAATGAGGGCAGGACCTATCATAGTCTGAAAGCTGCCTCGATTGAGCACGAAGTTGAAGCAAGCTTGAAGCGTCTCGATATTGAGACTATTGACCTGTATCAGATTCATTGGCCTGACCCTGATCCTGAGATTGAAGAAGGCTGGAGTAAACTAGTCGAACTCAAAAGGCAGGGCAAGGTACGTCATATTGGCGTCTCAAACTTTAATGTAGAACAACTACGCCGAGCTGAGAAAATTGCTCCCGTTGAAACACTACAACCACCTTATTCTCTCATCCACCCTCATGCAGAAAAAGAGATTCTGCCATACTGCCATGAGCACGATATCGGTGTGATTGTCTATTCTCCCATGGCATCAGGTTTACTAAGTGGGAATATGACCAAAGAACGCATTGAGCATATGCCCGCTGACGATTGGCGCAAAAAGGACCCAGAGTTTCATGAGCCTCGCCTATCCCGTAACCTGGAACTGGCAAGTCTGCTGGGCGAAATCGGTTATCCTCACAACGTCCCAGCTGGTGTCGTTGCCATAGCCTGGACATTGCGAAATCCAGCTGTTACTGGCGCGATTATCGGATCTCGCAGTCCAGCCCAAATCGAAGAGATGATTATAGCTTCTGAGTTTCGCCTCAGCAATAGCGAAGCCAGACAAATCGAGACCTTTCTGGCTGAACATCCTGGCTGAACAGCCCTAACAAGTCCTTTTAGAGTCGAGCAGCATGGGCTCTCTTGCTCAACTTGGGCAACAGGGGCTAAATCTAGTTTCCAATTTCATAGACATCTATAGACTTTTGTAGACAGCTATCCTACTTGGCAGAATTGTATGCTTGTGGTATGATACCGCTATGCCAAGTGCATCTACCGTGAGTTACACGGGAAGTCACGCCTTTGGAGAGAGAAGCTTCTGGCTCGGGTGAAAGCTCAAGTGAAACTACTCTCGTTGAATTAGGAACCGAACATCGGATAGAGACAATGTCTATAAATGTCTAAGTTTCGGATAACGGATTTATGGCCGTTGATGGGACATCCACTAGCGGCCCTTTTGCTGCATGCTGGTTTAACCCTCCAGTACTAAAGTACCAGCGTCACCAACATGCACATCAAGAGTCGTTGCCGCATTGCCATTCTGTATCGCTATAGTCTGCACTATCAATATAGGTGACATCTCCCCATGCCTGAAGGGCATGGGCTTCTCGCACTCACGAGCAAGCCTTCCTGTTTCATCGGGGATTGCGCACAAGTCATGGACTTGGGTGTCTTACATCGCCTCCACAGGCCTGAATTCCCCTGAGCCCCAGGGTACTAGTCTGCTGACGAATCAGCTTTACGACAGATATATTCTAACAGATCTATTGAAAATTGTACATTGGAATAGGCGAAAGGTACCCCTGTGCCCAAGCCCCACAAAAGGTAGGCCCTTATATCCCCATGGCTAAAGGCCAGGGGTTTTACGGGCCGTTTGATAAAATATTAGTATCATTTCAATAAAGTGGGGTAGGGTAGCTTGAGAGAGGAAAAAGTGGCCCAAGACGAGCAGAGAGAGAGTGTGTGTGTCGATGGCTCAGTAGCCAAAAAGAGCCAGAGGAGATCAAAAAGGGCGACTCCAAGAACGGGACTGTGTAAACTAGAAGTATGGTAGAGAATATAGATCCCAGCACAATAGAAAAAGAAGAACTGCGGCAAATAGTCTTGGATCTGATGAATGTAATAGAGAACCTGTCTGCAAAAGTGGCCCAACTGACCGTAGAAAATCAACAGTTGCGCGATGAGATCAATCGGCTCAAAGGGGAACAGGGCAAACCCAAGATCAGAGGGAACAAAAAAGCCAGTAACCTTTCCTCCGAAAAAGAACGCCGAGAGTCCAAACCACACGACAAAAGCAGCAAACAGGATCAGGTCAAGATAGATAGAGAAGTGTTCCTCAAGGTAGACCGCAAACGACTGCCAGCCGACGCAGTCTTCAAAGGGTATGAGGAAGTGGTGGTTCAAGACCTCGCATTTCACACCGACAATGTGAAGTTCCACAAAGAGAAATACTATTCCAAGAGCATGAAGCGAACGTATGTAGCAGAGTTACCAGCAGGCTACAGCGGTCAGTTTGGACCCAAGGTGAGAGTGTTGGTCTTGGCGCTCTATTATGAGAGTGGGATGAGCGAACCAAAGATCCAAGATCTGCTTCTCGCGATGGGACTCTCGATCAGTGCAGGAGAACTCTCCAACCTGCTGATCAAAGACCAGGATCTCTTTCATGCGGAGAGCGCAGAGGTAGTCGAGGCAGGTCTCGAGAGTTCTCCATGGCAGCATCTGGATAGTACAGGGACACGGGTTAACGGGATCAACCAGCACTGCCACGTGCTCTGCAACCAGTTCTCTAGTTTCTACTGTACCTTGCCGAACAAAGACCGAAGAAGCTATCTGTGGGTCCTGTTGGGGGGAGCCGCCTCTGACCTTCCGATGCGGGCAGTAGCTGCTGAGCTGCTAACACACTTGGGAGTAAGTGCCAAATGGGTTGAGCAGCTGGCAGCGGTGTTGCCAGTTGAGGTGGATTTGATAGAAGAGCAAATCACGGCCATCCTGGATGCGAGCCTGCCAAGCATGGGACCACAGGTGCGCAAGAACGTCTTGGATGCCCTGGCCATCGCGGCCTATCACAGCCAAACGAGCTACCCCATTGTCGATCTGCTCGTCTGCGACGATGCGCCCCAATTCAATTGGTTGACCCCTTGGATCGCTTTGTGCTGGCTTCATGAGTTTCGTCACTATAAGAAATTGATCCCACGTTTTGAGCACCATCGTCGGGCCTTAGAAAAGTGGGGCCAAGCGTTCTGGCAGTTCTATCGCAAGCTGCTGGCCTATCGAACACAGCCAGATCTAGTCCAGGCTGCCGCTTTGCAGGCGGAGTTTGAGCAGCTCTTCACTGAGAAGAGTGGTTATGATCAGTTGGATGAGTGCAAAGCACGCACGCTCAAAAAGCGAGACCAGTTGCTCATGGTACTCTCTCATCCTGAAATCCTTTTGCACAATAATCCCGCTGAACTAGGAGCTAGGCAGCGGGTCCGCAAGCGCGATGTGAGTCTGCAGGCACGCACCTCCGATGGCATCCGCGCTTGGGATACCTTTCAGACGCTGGTTGCCACAGCCAAGAAGCTAGGGATCAATATCTTCCACTATTTCCAGGATCGCCTCCTTCAAGCTCATGCCCTGCCCAGCCTAGCCTCTCTCGATTACCTGAACGGGCCCTGCTCATGGGCTTAGGCGCTTCGTGGCAGCAAGGACCTTGAGTGGGTTTGCATACCTCTCACCTTCATACTCTCTGCATCAGGCCTTGGTCTCCTGCGGGCGCGACGTCCCTTGGAAGAGCCACTACTCTTCTTTGTCTCCTTGCCCCGCTTTTCTGAGATGATACAAATATTATACCTAGAAGGGCCAAGATGCCACTAGAGGGTAATTGTGACAGAAAAGGGCATGCGGCGCGGGCTCAAGCCACGGGGGGTTTTAATCCGAGCGGTTAGGCGTAGCAGCTTGAGCCAAAAGCTCGTTAGCACATGATACATCGCTATTTTTCCTCATACTATCCCACTGTGGTGAAATATTTCGATGTTACAGATTTGAATATGCTTCGTTCTAGATAGTAGAGTACCTTGAAAACTGCAACATTGCGGGTAACGACTGGAGTCATGTATTATGAACATCAGCACAGGTGGGCCACATATTATTATTTTTGAGCGAGATCAACAATTAGCAGCACTTCTTACCAGTGAGCTGCAAATTGCAGGTTATGAGTGTCACAGTAGTCGTACTGCTGTGGAGGTTTTTGATGCAATAGCACGCTTTCCTGTGCGGCTCGTACTTATTAATCTCGCGCAGGCAGCAGCATCCAGAAGAGAGTTCTGGGTAGCGCTAGATACCCAGCGCCGTGGTAGCGGCATACAGATCTTTACGTTTCACTGCTACAACCTTGCAGGCTACGGTCCACGAGACCTCGATGGCTATAGTCAGACCTCGATGGCAGATATGGAAGTCGATGGCATGCTCGGACTAATGAAACTGATCGATACTATCCGTGCACGCATACCAGGTCCAGAGGGCAATGCAACTACAATGCCACGTATCCCACGTACTGCTGAGACCCAATCCACACATGACAATAGACCTTCCGGTGCGGCCAAGCAGAAATTGGCAACGAAGATGATAGCACACGCCCCAACGAGTACCACTAGCACATCAACGACGCGCAGCCCGCATGATGCATTGGGAGCATCACAACCCTATCCTGCTCCATCTCCAGCAACACAACTACCAGGAGGAAATCAGGCATATAGCGACAAAATTCGTGCTGTTCTCCATCCCAATTCGCACTCACCCAATCCAGACAGTTGGAGCTTAGCTGGAAATGATTCACGGAATGTTCCCCCTATCGAAGCAGCCATGACCCCTGGCGAGGAAGCCCCCCCCACAGGGGGCACCGCAAGGTCACATGCGCCACAGGAGTCTGGCCCTGCATCCTCACCAGGGATATCGATGCTCCAGCGACTAGCCAACGGACAAATGTATACCTCACCTGGTTTGGCAGAACTTTCACGCCTTGTTCAGGGACATTCTTCTCAAATTGAAGTTGCTGCCAATCATACCCCCTCTGGTGGTTCTCCACAAGATAGAGACTATCAACTACGGGCTGCTCCAATCCAGGATCTCCCCCTCCAACGGCCAGTTAGCCAGTCAGGTCTAGGAGGATATGGAGCACCAGCCGGGGCAAAGCCTTCCGATGGAATCTCACATACAAAAGAGACCCAACCAAGACCCAACCAACAGCAAGCAGCATCACAACTACCACTGGCATCACAGCTACCACTAGCATCACAACTACCACTGGCATCACAGCTACCACTGGCATCACAGCTACCACTAGCATCACAGCCACCACTAGCATCACAGCCACCACTAGCATCTATAGGAACAGGAGCAGCAAATCGGTCTCCGTCTCCTCTAACCCCCAATGCAATCCCGTCTGCACTAGATAGGGTGATCGAGCCAGCCCCTGCAACTTCACGAGAAAAAGATAGTGCTTCATCATCGACAGAGCCTTCACATTACCGAGAGGACGCTGAGGCTCCTCGCTATTCTAACCGCGCACAGGATCTTTCATACCAGCGAGGCTCTTCTGAGGCTCCTCGCTATTCTAACCGCGCACAAGATCTTTCATACCAGCGAGACTCTTCTGAGGCTCCTCGCTATTCTAACCGCGCACAGGATCTTTCATACCAGCGAGGCTCTTCTGAGGCTCCTCGCTATTCCAATCCTGCTGAAGTGCCTGATAACTTGCGAGAAAATATTGAATCACTTCGCCGATCCGCCCAATTGACACAGGAAACGCAGAATAAAGACACCGAGGAAAGTCTGGAGGGTCGCAACGCTGTCATTCTCGATATCTTACAAAGCCTTCCCTGCAATAGCTACCCCATCAGGAGACGTTGAGCAAGCAATTCAGCCACAGGTACACAATGGCAGAGCAACTCGCTTACTCGGCAATGTGTTGCTGGATGGTCACCTTGTACCACAAGATCGCCTGGAGGTTGCACAAAATATTCAGCGTATGTTACGTGGCGTGGACTTGAACTATCAATTGGGCGAAATTCTTCTGATGTTTAAGTTGCTTACGCCAGATCAGCTCTTGGCTGCCACTCTTATAGGGTATGGTCTGATTACGAAGACGCAGATTAGTGCGCTGGGTTGGATTTGGCAAGAGTTACATGCAATTGGTTTGGATTACGACTTGGAAAATTTGGTAATTCTTTTTAGGATTCTTACTCCAGAGCAGTTACGTGATGCGAGGTCAAGCGTGTTGAGCTAAGGCAGGTATGTATTTGCTTATCAAGCAACTAAATTCTTAAAGGATACTGTTGGCGAATTGGTTGATTGAGCTTGGCATCAGCAAATATTCATATTCAACATGAGCACAATTTTAGATTTCGCCACCAGTATCCTTAAAGGATGGAAGAATGAGCATTTTAGGATAAACCCGCCTATCAAACTCTGGTGGCAAATTCCATAGTTTGTGGAGGGTTCTTCCGTATTATTATGCGATGCGCTCAAATTGTGCACCTAGGCTGCGTAATTTCGCATCGAGCTTCTCATAGCCTCGCTCAATATGCTCAATACCGTAAACTTCTGAGGTTCCTTCTGCACATAAGGCTGCGAGAATATAGGAGCAACCTGCACGGATGTCAGGGATCATAAGCTGTGTACCAGTAAGTGGCGTTGGGCCACGTACTACACAACTATGCAGATGCTGCTTTTCGCGGAAGCGACATGGGACCTCTCCCAAGCACTTTGTATAGAGACCGATATGGGCACCCATCTTACGCAGCGCGGCTGTGTAGCCGAAGCGGTCTTCGTAGATGGTTTCGTGTATAACTGACATTCCTTGGGCTTGGGTGAGCAGTATGGTGAAAGGTTGTTGCCAGTCGGTCATAAACCCTGGATGCACATCTGTCTCTAGTGCCAGTGCTAGTGGTGGTTCATCCTTTCCAATAAAGCGAATACCTTCATCATCAACTTCAAAGTCAAGCTTCATTTTAGAGAGTGTGTTCAAAAAGGTTAACAGTGTGTCTTGCTGGGCACGTCGCAGGTAGATATCACCTTTGGTAAGGTAGGCTGCTATGGCCAGCGATGCAGCTTCCATGCGATCGCTTAAGAGTGTGTGCTGGGCTCCGTGCAAGCGATCTACACTTTCTACAACGATACGCCTGTCAACCTTTAGTTCGATGATAGCACCCATTTTTTGCAAGAGTTTGATAAGGTCGATGATCTCTGGTTCGATAGCTGCGTTTTCAATAATGGTTACTCCACGGGCTAAACAAGCAGTGATGAGTAAGTTTTCTGTCGCCATGACGCTGGGAAATGGGAGTTTGATGCTTGCACCCTGCAAGGGCTTGGGGGCAGAGCAATGATAATGGCCGTCTCGTTCGACAATCTTTGCTCCCATTTGCTGGAGTCCGTGGAGATGAAAGTCGATGGGACGCGGGCCAATTTGGTCTCCTCCAGGTCTTGGAATAACGACTTCCCCACAACGGTGCAGGAGTGGGCCAATTGTGAGCACACCAATGCGATTCAAGGCGCCAACCGCACTTGAGAGCGTTGTTTCACAGATGTCGGTTGTACGCACTGAGAGTGTGTTTCCATCTAGGTTGGTGTATGAGCCCAGTCCTTCACAGAGCTTGAGTGTGAGGTAGAGGTCACCAAGTAAGGGAACGTTACGCAATGTACAGAGATCAGTTGTTAAGAGAGATGCGATTACCATCTTGGTGACAGCATTTTTTGCTCCACTTACGACAACCTCACCTTGCAGCCGTTTGCCACCGGTAATCCGATAGTGGGGAGAAAGAGTTTCTGTTTCTCTATCATGCATGAACTGTACTACCTCGCTTCTTTTTTCCCAGAGTTACCAGGGACCTGCCATAACCAACCAATGGCGTTGAGGAGTGAAGATTACCGCCTTCCATGGACATGAAAAGAGCCAAAGACAGGCTCATACCCCCATTTGCCCTCTGGGTATTGAGCCTTGACTTGATTCTTAGTTTCTTCTAATATTTATCGTCACCAATCATGCTACGCAACAGGCTATTACATTCAGCCATAGTGTTGAGAACATTTTGGTGAAGTTGGAAGACTTTGTTAAGTTCACGCGCTTTGCGAGCTAGCTTCGTCACATATTCAATATCGCGAGGGTTGTTCATGACGTCTTCCATAAGCTGCAACAGCTCGGCCCAAGCTAAAGCCTCTCGGCTGCGTGCAACATCAGCGATGGTACTGTCCATGCGCTCTGCAACACGATGGATGCCAACACGCAATTGATTGGCAGTCTCAGCAACATCAGCGTCATGCTTATGCTGCGCTTCCAGCGTGTTGTTAAATTGCTCTTGCAAAGCCATTACTTGGCCGTCTAGCGTTGAAAGAGCAGCCATTAATGCTCCCATGTCAGGTAGAGGTGGTTGCGCTATACTAGCAAAACGGTTGAAGGTTACATTGATATCAGCTTTCTCAGACAAGGGTGAGACAACTACGACCGCCTTTTCCATACTCACAGCAGGTGCACTCGCCACTGGCTCAGGTTCAGCAGGAATATCACGATGAATAGATACCTCCAAAGAGCCTATGACGGGGTCTGGGATAGGAGTGAAAGGAGGGCGTACCCCCTCTAGGGATTCTGGTTGTCTAAAATTGCTGGCAGGAATTGCTCTCATCCATTGCACGTGTGCTAAATTCATCACTACTGGGAATAGTGGCCATAGGATCATCACGCGTACGAAATGTTACTTCTTGAGGAGGTTCATAATTGACAGCAACGGTTGGTAAGTCCTCTACAGCAGCTCCAGAAGAATTGTAAATATGGAAGATGAGTTCATGTTCACCAATGCCAACATGATCCCCATCATAGAGCACATATGGAACCGCTTCCTCAATTTGCTCTCCATTGACAAAAGTACCATTGGCACTATGTTCGTCTAACAAGAGATATTTTCCATTCTCGCAACGAACGTGAGCATGGCGACGCGATGTTAATTTATCCTTTGATAATAATATATCGCTGGTCGGTGCACGACCAATGACAATTTCAGGCTTATCTAGTGGATATTCCTGCAACACTTCACCGGTATCAGAGCGTAAAATAAAACGTGCAGGCCTCTCAACTTTATCTAACACCGTTTGAGCTGCGGGAACAGCAAAAGACTCAAGCTGTGAGGCAATGTTGGGAACAGAGAAGGCTTGACCATTTTGCTCAGGAGACCATCCACTGGGCGACAAGCCACCTGCTCCCCCTCGCTCATCTGCAGCCGCAATAGTAGGCTCACTCACTGGTGAAGATGAGAGATTAGATGGAAATAGGCGCTGACCACAATTCAAACAGTAATTATCTCCTTGCCGAGTATCAGCCCCACAAGCGGGACATTTGTCCATAAAAAGTTCCTCCCATTTATCTATACGCATCATTTGGCATTATGCGCACATTCAAAACTCCTGTCTATTATACCAGATGTCAAAGTTAAGCGTCGAGTTTCTAGAGAACTGAGAAGACCAATGTATCTACGAAGCTGGCATCCAATCGACTCCTGGTTGTAGACCATTAAAGAACTGTTGCATCTGCTCAGGTGTCCATCGTGCAGAAAACGTAATATTCGTGTTACCACGTATTCCACTACAAAGCTGCACTGGGATAAGCTTCGTACTAGCTACTGCCGTTGGCGTTCCTCCCCCGGGATGCGAAGGGTCTGGAGATACAAAGCACTGAAAAGGTGTACTTGGTCCAGTTTGGAGAGTTTGGGCAATAGTGAGCGAGTTTCGATCAGGTAGCACATAGGTAATAATAAAACTATTGTGAGAAGCGGAATTGCGCACCCAACCAAATGGCTTCAGTAGGCAAGAACCACTAGGTAACGTGACAGGCAAGAAAATAGTAAATCCCAGATTTGTCTTGAAGACGCTCCAGCTAATTGGGGTCCCCCCACTAGCTGGCGCAGGTGTTGCCGCACCAGTTACAGAGACGGCAACAGGGGATGGATTCGCTGCTTGTGGAGTTGCAGGAGCAGCATCATCCATGAAAGTTGCATCCGGCCCGCTATTGCACCAGTGCAGCTGGGATAACGCAACCGACTGCGCCGAAGAGTTCGTTCCAGGTGTAATTCCACCAAACAATCCTGAGCAGCCGACCAGAAAAATACCCAACGATAGCACTGCAAGAGCATGCCAAAACCACTTAGTCAATCGAGAAATATCCATGCATATACTCACCTTCACTTAACTAAACTTAACACACTGCAACCCACATGCCAAGAGAGAGATCAGATGAAGAGTGCAAGCCTGTTTTTTTACCACCTGCACCTATTTTCAGTCCACTTTCTGCCCTTACCAATTAGTATACGGCATAACGAGGGATAAAGCCTAGAAGCTAGTCTCTTCTTTGGTACAAAAGTACAAAGGTACAAAAGGAGGACTTTACAGTGTTTTGATTTGGTGCTACGATTACACCTTACCAAGACGAAAGTACAGCCAAGAAAGTTACTCTATACCCTAAACATAGGCCATCCCAGTGCTTCTGTGCGCAGATTCCACACAGAGGGCGTAATATATTTGGCTGGATAGCGATTTATTATCACACTCATCCCCAAAGGGGTAATTGCGCGTGAATGCAAAACAAATCTGGCAAGCAACTTTAGAACGCATACAATCTAGGATTGCTTCTGCTACATTTAACACTTGGTTTGGAGGCACATCAGCGCTCTCCTTCCGAGAGGGAGTGCTCATCGTTGGTGTCCCTACGCCGTTTGTCCAAACACAGTTGGAAGGCCGCTTCCGTGAGTCAATCCGTTCCATATTGTCTGATATTACCGGGACACCTATTGATATTCACTTCGAATTTGTCTCAGAACAGACAGAGCTAACACCTCCTTCACAACCGGAGGATATATTCGATACAGCAAAGCGACCTCAGAGGTTGGAGAGAGAGCGTCCTTCGACAAGTCCGCGAGGCAAGCGCAATACAGAGACAACAGAAATAGTGGCAACTGCCGCCCATTCATTGGCTCCAATGACATCACAAGCGACTGCATATCATAGCAGTAAGAGCAAGCTGCCACAGCAGAATATTTTTGGGACGGCAGAACAAAAGACCTCATCTCAATCTCCATTGCCCAAACTAGACCTTTTTTCCAGTGAGCCTATGCAAGAATTGACTCTTCCATTTTCTAATGGAATGAGCATGGAAGGAATACTGAATCCACGCTATACATTTAGTAGCTTCATCGTAGGTAGATCAAACCAGCTGGCACATGCAGCCTCGTTAGCCGTTTCAGAAAATCCTGGGCGGATGTATAACCCTCTCTTCCTCTATGGAGGCGTAGGACTAGGTAAAACACACCTGCTACATGCTATTGGACATGCAGGTGAGGCCGCTGGATTGTATGTGCTTTACACAACATCTGAGAAATTTACCAACGAAATCATCAATGCTATTCGCTTTCAGAAGACTGAGGAGTTCAGGGCTAAATATCGCCAAATTGATATTCTACTCGTTGACGATATCCAATTCATTGCAGGCAAAGAATCAACTGAAGAAGAGTTTTTTCATACGTTCAATAGTTTACATAATGCGAGCAAACAGATTGTAGTCACTAGCGATCGACCACCCAAGGCCATCAATAGCTTGCAGGATCGCCTACGCTCACGTTTCGAATGGGGTCTGTTGGCCGACGTTCAAGCACCAGAATATGAGCATCGCCTCGCTATTCTACGCTCTAAAGCTGATTCGCTCCATTTTACTATTCCAGCTGGTGTTATCGAATATATTGCACGCCCACCATGCACTAGCGTGCGCGAACTTGAGGGAGCACTTAATCGCGTCATTGCCTATGCCACTCTGCATGATGCCCCAATGACCACTGCATTAGCTGCCCAAGCTCTCGAACACATCTACGAAGCAAAACCTGTATCAACATTAACACCTAATGAAGTGCTGCAAGGCGTTTGCCGTTACTATAATGTCGATGTTGAACTCCTGCGTGGGAAACATCGCGGTCGTGATATCGTTTGGCCACGTCAGGTAGCCATGTATCTCATACGCGAAGAGACGAGTACTTCATTGCTCCAGATAGGTACCGCTTTGGGTGGACGCGATCATACTACGATTATGCACGGCTGGGAAAAGGTTCAAGCGGAAATGGCTAAGAACGATTTTGTACGCCAGGAAATTGCAGCTATCCTGGAGACACTCTACCGCCAACAGGCCTGAAAGTCGCAAGAATACTACGGAGGTTTGCCTGCTATTAGTTTTTGCCATAGAAAAATGTCTCTGCTCATTTTTTGCTATTGCGTTGTCTCTCCAATGATCCAGTCCAGATACCTTTTGTTTCCTGTGATAAGAGGGAGCACAACGATTTCTGGTGTATCGTACGGATGGATTTCTCCAATGGCTTGCTCAACTCTCTCGATAGAGTTCATTGCGAGTTTTTGCTATGCATAGCCATTCTTGGGCAATCTCCATCTCTCCTTGCCACCAATAGGTGCTAGTAATAGGGCCAGCAACTTGGACGCATGCCGCAAGCCGTTTCGCGACAAGGGCTTCTGCAATCTTTTGTGCTCCTTCTTTCGAGTCAATAGTGGTCATCACCTGGATAAATTCAGCCATAATTTCCTCGCTTTTCATGCTACTACCCCCATCTTTGGAAGCGGGAGTTTCCCCACGCCCGTTGTATAATAGAGGAAAACACAAGATGGAACATTCTATCTCAGGAGCTTCTTTCCATGCAACAACAACAACAATCCCCTAACTATGACCTATTGGCAGTCTTCCCAGACGAAACGAAGGCTGACGCTGCATCAGCTAAACTACATAAAGAAGGATTTAGCGACGAAGAAGTTTATCAGCTCCCAGCCTGGAGCGTTGGTAGTGGGCAATTTCGCGAACATGGACCTAATCGTGCACGTAGTGAACTTTTTCTGCAAACCCAACGCACAGGACTAGGTCCCGCAATGGTCACCCTGCTTGTTATTCTCTTTGGTCTGCTCGGCGCTGGCCTTACCTTTGTCGCTACCTTTGCATTGCCACCGCTACATACTGTGACGATTTTCTTGATTGGTGCGGCAATCGGCATTGTTTTAGGCATTCCTTTTGGAACATTCCAACGTGCTCGTGTACGCGGTAATATCGGGCAGCATCACCAGAATCAGGCTACAGCATCACTGAGTCCAAACACTCGTACAGTGGTTGCCCTGCGTTTTGTCGATCCAGACAATATCAGCCGCAAATCACGTGCTCGCGCCATTTTGCTGAATAATCAGGGCAAGATTGATCGCAGTGTTGGTCACCGACAATGAAAACAAGGTAGGCCCAGGATGCCCATGAATTTGCTGCATGGGCATCCTGGTTTTTTGGTGAAACCAAGCACAACTGGATTTAACCCTATCAAAGCGGAAAAAGAACAAAAAGGAACCAGAGGTCCCTTGACACCTCATTTGAAATAGGAATATACTTCCCACAATAGGAAATTCCTTCCCACGATTAGGAAACTCAAATTCTAAGGAAGGTCATCTACCGCCCACAAAAAAGCATGGAGGCCGCAACAAACATAGCACCACTTACCAGACAGCAGTCATGAACCCCATGCCTTTGCGGGCAGGGGCTTGTGAAGCGGTGCTAGCATCGTTTCACAAGCTCACATGACCAGACTCAGTCCGAGCAATCGGACTACGTTAGGGGTGAAATTAGGTACGTTGGGGTGCGACGCCAGCCCCAACCTCTACGGCTCATGGTTAAACAGATGTACAAGGGTTAAATCAGTGCTACGAGCGTAAAACCACCCCATAACCTTGTCGAGGCGAACATCACCTGGGTTTCCAGGGTCCGAAAGGAAATGTACAAAATGTCAGTTTTTGTATTAGACACCAACAAAGTACCGCTTGCTCCATGCCATGAGGCTAAAGCAAGAATACTTTTAGATGCAGGAAAAGCTGCTATCTTTAGAATGCGCCCATTTACCATCATTCTGAAGCGTGCAGTTGAGTATCAGCACATTCCAGATTTGCGCATCAAGCTAGATCCAGGCTCAAAAACCACGGGTATAGCTGTCATCGACGATACTTCCAGCAAAGTCGTTTTCGCTGCGGAACTGGAGCACCGTGGGCAAATCATCAAAAAGAGCCTAGACAGTCGGCGCACTTCTCGCAGACGCAGACGAACAGCTAATCTGCGCTATCGCAAGGCACGCTGGAGGAACCGACGCAACAAGAAGGCTGGCTGGTTGCCACCATCGCTCCAGAGTCGCATCGCCAACACGCTCACGTGGGTAGCCAGGCTCTCACGCCTCTGCCGCATCACAGCCATCAGTTTAGAGCGCGTGAAATTCGACATGCAACTCTTAGAAAATTCTGAGATTAGCGGTGTTGAGTATCAGCAAGATACTTTAGCAGGATATGAAGTCCGTGAATATCTCTTGCTAAAATGGGAACATAAGTGTACATATTGTGGCAAGGACAATATTCCTCTACAAGTTGAGCATATCGTCCCTCGGGCTAAGAACGGTTCAAATAGAGTTAGCAATCTCTGTCTAGCCTGTGAGCCATGCAATAAGAAAAAGGGCACCAAGGATATCGAGGATTTTCTGAAGAAGAAGCCCGAACTCTTGCGCAAAATATTAGCTCAGGCCAAAGCACCACTTAGGGATGCCGCTGCCGTCAATGCCACACGCAACGCACTTTTCGAACGAATGCTCTGTTTCGGTTTGCCTATCGAATGCGGTTCCGGTGGCCTAACCAAGTTTAATCGGACTAACCGGAAGTTGCCTAAGACTCACTGGTTGGATGCGGCATGCATTGGGAAGAGCACACCAGAGGTTCTGGATATAAGAGGCGTACAACCCTTGCGCGTCCGTGCTCACGGGCGCGGATGTCGCCAAGTCCAAAATCACGATAAGTACGGCTTTCCAGTCGGCGAGGCTAAGCAAGCCAAGGTCTTCTATGGATTCCAGACTGGAGATATCGTGAAAGCTGTGAGGCCATCACATCTCAAGAATGCTGGAGTGCATATTGGACGCATTGCAGCACGTGAAACAGGCAATTTCAAACTCTATAGAAAGGATGGTACTCGTTTCGATACAAGCTACAGATATTGTAAAGTAGTGCATAAAATGGATGGATACAGCTATCAGCGAAGTCAGCAGTGTGCCTAACAGCACACGCCGCCTGCGCGGCACCCATCCCAAGCCCCAAAAAGGAAGCGCCATTCATCCCCTAAGCTTTTGCGAGGGGCTCTCTGGCGCGAAGTCGGTAGAATATCTTTGAAAGGCCAACGGTATATGTCTGAAATAGATCAAGACCGGATCGGATCAGCCAATCCTCTAGGAAATGAAGAAACGGAACATGGCCAATTACATATTGCAGAAAAGGCAAACATGTCAGCCTCCGATTCTTCCGTTGCAACTGCTGTATCAACACAAGTTCAACTTCCTACATCACGCTTCTCCCAGGTCCAGGAGCACACAGGGACCACAGAACATCTAGCAGCACGACGTCCCATGCCCACGCTCGATGCCGAGACCCCAGAAATGAATCGAATCTTAGCTACGTTACGTGCCGAATGGACCCGATTAGTCACAGAATTCCGATGGGGAGGACAATCAGTAGAAGACATAGCCGCCAGCATGATCCCTTTGCTCAATGTGGGTCCTGTAGAGCAATGGAAAGCAGTCTTGATCCCCTTTCTCTATGAGATTGATCGCGGCGGAGCACTAATTCCCGCTTGGTTGAATGTCATTGAGCAGGGAGATACTGCCGATCTTCCTAAAGATGTAAATCCAGCCGAAACACAAATAGGACGTGCCAGACGTTTTGCGATCCTCATGCTTGGTAATTACAAAATGATGGGTATCGCTGGTCTGAGAAAGACATCTAAGCTCGCCAAATCAACCACAAATGGCAACATTAGCAGCGAGAGGGGAGTGGCAGAAATTTTAGGCGATCTGGCCATCGATCCTAATACGTCGTTATATGCTACCCAGTCGCTCGTCAAGCACGCTACAGTGCCAGCTATACAGGCACTGATCCGTGCTCTGAAACATGCTAAGGGATGGGCTAAGGTTGACATAACCGAGGCCTGTCTGGAACTGAAACAAGAGCAGCTCTATGATCTGCTGATAGCAAGCGGACTAGATAACGCTTCCGGCTTGGAAAGTTATATCGCAACTCCGATCTACCGTGTTGTCCCACTCGAAAATTACTTGTCTGGTGAGGGCAAAGTCAGTCCACGTTTGCTAGAGCAATCTGCACTGATCTTTAGTCGGGTCTTGCAAGATAATACCAATCCTCCACCAGCTACTGCCGAAGGAGATGCAGTTCCCGTCATTTTCGAGCGTCATCTACCCACCCTGGCACAAGCATTGTTTCGCGGAGCACGACACTATGCACTATGGCAGAATACCGTAGCCATTCATCATCTCAGCCTCGTGCTCAGCCACTACTGGCAGGAAGATATCTCAGGGAAAAATAAAAGATATCCGCATTATTGATCAGATCTATCAGTGCGCACCTCTCATGACTGAAATCGAGCCCTGGATGCAGGGGCAGGGGCGTGATACCCTGCTCAACACATTGGCCAATCCAGACGAAGAGGTCCTGATACCAACTATCAAAGTGCTGGGCGAATTACGCGATTCCCGCGCCACATCGCTGTTGATTACACGCCTGGACGCTATCACTGAACTCAAAGACCGTTCACATGCCCTGACAATAGATGCAATGTGCCAAACCCTGGGTCAACTTGGTCATGTGCAAGCACTACCTTCTCTACAACAACTGCTCGATCACACGATTCATGTGTCCTCACGCACGCATCAACCCAAGCTTAAGGATAACTTACCAGCAGGTGATCCAGAGATTCCCGGTAGCATTGTCTATGGCGCTATCATACATGCCTATGGTCTGCTAGGAGATCGCAGTGCTTGGAAAGTGTGGTGCTAGCTACTTGCGATTTTGATCCCTATGTGCGTAGTCAGGCCCTCGATGCAATCATACGTCTTGATCCACGCGGTGAAGATGTACGCTTCTCGCGTTGCCATACGGGAGGCCTTACATGACCCACAAGAGTCAATTATACATAGTGCGAGTCAATTGGTAGTGCATTATCGAGATAATGAGGGAGTTCCTACTCTACAGCAACTGATCGAGACGCGTCCTGAACTTGCATCTATTGGGCAAGATACTCTTAGTCAGCTTGGACAATAGATTTCCTTGCTAGCACGTTTGTCTCAGACTTTTTTAAGGTCTTTCTAGAGAGGTTATACTGTTTGTAGAAGGGCAGAAAGGATAATCTTTCTGCCCTCAAAATGCACTTGTCTTCTAAGAAATAAAATGAGGGATTCTCGATGAACATGTTGGTGGGGAAGACTCTCGGTGGATATCGTCTTTTACGGTTGATCGAGAGCGGTGGTATGGGTGACATCTATCTGGCCCAACATGCGCGTATTGGGCGCAAAGTTGCGATCAAAGTGGTGTGCGGAGATTTGCGTTCAGTTCCAAATACTCCAGAAGGTAAACAAGCTGCTCTACGGTTTGAGCGCGAAGCACGTGCAGTTGCCGAATTGGACCATGAAACATATTTTACCTCTCTACCACTTTGGCGATGAAGTGATTGAAGATGGGAGTTTGCCGATCACGTATCTGGTCATGCCTTATCTTTCAGAAGGGGCACTGTGGAACTGGTTACAGCGACGTACACAGCAATTTGGGTTTAGTTGGCCTATCTCCGCTGAAGAGGCTGGCTATTATCTGTTGCAGGCAGCTTCCGCACTCCAACATGCACACGATCATGGCGTTATTCATCGTGACATTAAACCAACGAATTTCCTCGATTCGTGTCGAACGTGGCATTCCCAAAAATGCACGACCCTATCTCGCTACGATCTTTCCTCAGGGACGCCCCCATCTCTTGCTAGCAGATTTTGGTCTGGCAGCTTTCTATCGCAGTGGGCGTTCGTTGCATCGTTCAGTTGGCACACCTCTCTATATGGCACCAGAGCAATTTGATTATCCCTCTACTGGCTACTTCGGTACACGTAGGACCATCAGCTGATCAGTATGCTCTCGCCGTTATGATATATCAGTTGGTGACCGGACGAGCAGTTTTTGAGGGGACAGCCGCCCAACTCCTACATCATCATCATCATACACCACCAGATCCTCCCAGCACCTACAACCCGTCTTTTCCTAAGCAGTTAGATGAGGTGTTTTTGCGTGCTCTAGCCAAAAAGCCGGAACAACGCCATCCATCCATCATGGAATTTGCCCTGGCCTATGATGCTGCTTTGCAGACCGCTCTCCAGATACGAAAGACCCAGGAGATGCAGCGACCGTGTTCTATTTCACCAAAGTATACCCATGAGAGCGCAGGACAGTATCAATTAAATCAGATAGTACAAGCTCCAAATGAAAAAGGGGCAAAGATTTCTACTATCAATAGGCCACGTGAGTTAACAACATTCTCTTTACCATCTGTTGATAAAGCTGTGATCAAGAATCCTAAGCAGATTGCTACACATTCTCCAACTGCTGCCCAGACAGCAATACTGAACCAGACTGTTGATCACAATCGATCGCCAATGCTAGCACCAAAGCGAAAAGGGAAAGAAAGAACTATAACCGATCAGGCTAGCATCGCTTTCAGGCATCCCAACACTTACTAGCCTACGCAGAGTACTGCCAGCACGCGTGTTGCAGATTCCTCTGCTATTAGCGGTCGTTATGATCAGCTTCATCTTGCTCTTATTTCTAGCTATTGGACTGATTACGACTATGCTGATCTTATGGCATGGGCACTAAGGACAACTGCTCGTTCGACTAGACTACTGCTACATGATAGTGCGACTTATGGGACTGTTGTGATGCTTGGGACATTTGATTACTCTTCTTTCTGACCCATATGATAATGTCATAGGTGAGTACAAGGAGATATCCTGCGATGGCTGAAACATACAAGAGTGAGGCTTGTGCGGTCATTCATGAAATAGCTTCCGGCCTTTACGATACTGGGATCATTGGGAAGCAGACTATGCGACAATTCGACGAATCTTGCCTGACTCCAATTCATAAGTTCACTCCAGAAGAGATACAAGCACTCCGTGAGCGTGAGCAGGTAAGTCAGACAGTTTTTGCCCACTCCCTGAATGTATCGAAAAATTCGATCTGTGAAATTGGGAGACGTGTCTCAAGCAACTAGCCAGTTAAACACACTTGCCACAATCTTGCGCTACCTCCCTATCTGTGCTATATTCCCATTATCTGATCCACAGCCACCATGCCGCCCTCTTCAGCGGTCGCGACAACCTCAAACACGGGCATGGTTGGCCAGATGACTCAATCTGAAAGACACAGAGCATATGATGATCCATCTCACAGGTCGGCAGCTGGGCAACTACCGCCTCACCAAGCTGCTGGGCGAGGGTGGCTTCGCTAGTGTGTATCTGGGACAGCACGTGCATATAACTAGCCAACATGCTGCCATCAAAGTGCTGTATCTCACGCAAGTCAACACACAACAGTTTCGGCAAGAAGCTGAGACTATCGCTGCACTCAAACATCCGCATATTGTGCGCCTGTTCGATTTTGCAATTGAGCAGAGCACACCGTTTCTGATATTAGACTATGCACCCAACGGCTCCCTGCATGCACGTCATGCTCTTGGTGAGCAATTACCAATGGCAATTGTTGTGCAGTACATCGTGCAGATTGCCGATGCTTTGCAATACGCGCACGACAAAAACATTATCCATCGCGATATCAAACCGGACAACGTGCTAATTGACCAGCGCGGCATGCTCCTGCTCAGCGATTTCGGCATTGCCGTGATCTCCAAGACAGGACGCACGACGCGCTCAGTCTCTCGTGACACCGCCGGTACGCCCTACTACATGGCCCCAGAGATGTTCAGAGGTAAGCCGGAGAAGGCCAGCGACCAATATTCACTGGCGGTGATGGCCTATCAGTGGCTCAGTGGTACACGACCATTTAGCGAGGGCAATGTTATCCAGTTAGGCTATCAGCATATACACGAGTCTGTGCCACCGCTGCGTGACAAGGTGCCCGCTATCGCAGCAGAAGTCGAAGCTGTGATCATGAAAGCATTGTCCAAGCAACCGCAGGATCGTTTCCCCAGCGTGCGTGCCTTTGCCGAGACCCTGGAGATAGCGAGCAGTAAGCCAGCCATCGGTCAGCAGTTAGGCAAGTATCGCCTCATCGAGCTACTGGGCGAGGGAGGCTTTGCCAGTGTATATTTAGGGCAGCACGTGAATGTAGCTACGCAGCGGGTCGCGATCAAGGTCTTACACCTGACAGAGGTCGATCAGCAGAAGTTTCAGCGCGAAGCCGAAACCATCGCTGCGCTCAAGCATCCGCAGATTGTGCGATTGTTCGACTGTGACATCGAGCGGGGAACGCCATTTCTGGTGATGGACTATGCACCCAACGGCTCATTGCGTACACGTCATGCGGATGGCGAACAATTGCCGTTGGAAACCGTTGTACAGTATGTGACACAGATTGCCGACGCCTTGCAATATGCGCATGACGAGTACCACATTGTCCACTGTGATATTAAGCCGGACAACGTGCTAGTAGGGCAACGAGGCGAACTGTTGCTCAGCGACTTCGGCATTGCCGTGATGTTCCAGACAGGACGAACGACGGTGCTACCACCTGACGAAGTCCTCGGAACGCCCACCTACATGGCCCCGGAGATGTTCACTGCCCAGCCAGTGTTTGCCAGCGATCAATATGCGTTGGCAGTGATGGTCTATCAGTGGCTCAGTGGCACACTACCATTTGGCGACGGTGATATTTACCAATTGGGTTATCAGCATACACACGAACCCGTGCCTCCGTTGCGCGACACAGTTCCTACCATCTCGGCGGATATCGAAGCTGTCGTGCTAAGAGCGCTAGCCAAGCTGCCGCAGGACCGTTTCCCCAGCGTGCGTGCCTTTGCCGAGGCTTTGGAGGCTGCGAGCAAGAAGCCACCAATTGGCACCAGGAGACGAATTCTATGGAAGAAAGTGTTTCTCATTAGTGGTTGGCACTCGTTGGGATCGTGGCATCCAGATAAAACATAAGCCAAACGAAGATAGCCTCTTTGCTGCACAGGGCATGATTGGTGATGCCTCAACTGTTCATTCATATGGATTGTTTGTGATTGCAGATGGCATGGGAAGCCATGCTAATGGACAGGATGCAAGTTGTCTGGCGATTTAGACGATTGTTGATCATATATTGCCCCGATTGCTTAAGAGTGGGGCACAGCCGAATGAGGATTATGCTGGATTGCTGGTAGAGAGCATTCAGTATGCCAATCGGGCAGCATACCAGCGGAATATGGAGCAACGGAGTGGCATGGGCACAACGGTGACGGGGACGCTAGTTATTGATGGCCTTGCCTATGTGGCCAACGTTGGGGATAGCCGAACCTATCTCTATCGCGAACCAGATGGGCTGAAAAAGATCACTAATGACCACTCTGTTGTGGCCAGTCTAGTCGAGGCTGGCATTATCAAACCCGACGACATCTATAGACATCCTAAGCGCAGTCATGTTTATCGCAGTCTGGGTGAAAAGCCTGCTGTAGACGTTGATATGTTTCCTGTCGAGTTGCAAGAAGGTGATAAGTTACTCCTCTGTTCGGATGGTTTGTGGTATATGGTGCGTGATCCAAAGATAGAAGAGCTGATCGAAAAAACCGCTCCTAATCCAGCTGTCACGAGCTATGCGCTGACCAAAGCTGCCCTAGATGGTGGTGGAGAGGACAATGTAAGCGTGATAGTGGTTAATGTTGCAGAGTCAGCAACGATGGTGGATCTGCCGCGCATTCAGGTGCTTGCTAAGCCAGATATCGTGCAGATGCCACAGCTGTAAACATATGAGGCCGCCAGTGGGAAGGCCTTACTCTCTTTCAACGGTCATTTTTCTTCTGTGCATGCCGTGGCGTGGTCCCCGGATGGCCGTCGTCTCGCATCCGCTTCCGATGATCATACCGTGCAGGTCTGGGACGCTGTCAGTGGTGCTTTGCTGCACACCTATGACGATCATGGTGCTATTGTAAATGGAGTGGCATGGTCGCCGGATGGCACGTGCATTGCATCGGGGACAAGCAATGGGGTGGTGGTTGTGTGGCAGGCGGTGTGAGGAGTGTGGGATGGTGCGGCAAGGATGGTTGAGCAATCTTTTACCCATTGCTATTATTGTTGACATTTGGACAAACCAGACAAAAGGACCTCAAAGGTTGCAGAGGACAGGTTGATGGGGTAAAGTTCCAGAGAGAATAATATTCGAAAGAGGAACTTTACCCAGATAAACCATAACACATTGCAGCAACTTCGCCAAGAGATATAGCCTGTTTCGAGCGAGCAGGAGATGCCTTAGTCAAATGATAGTGGTTCGTTACTATTTGTAATCAGTACGCGCTTTACTGCAAATTCTGAACCAGTACTGAGGATGCCGACTACTCTTCCTGTTCCATTATCCTGATCGATAGGATAAGCAAGTTGTAAGACTCCATCAATCCAGAGACTAACAACTTTGTTTACTCCTCGGATAACCCAGCTATGCCACTTGCTGATATTCATCACTCTTGTTGGTGCGGAGACAAGCGGGCGATCATTGCTACCATATTTTTGGATGCTCACACCTGGTCTACCAGTGCCGTAGACAGCAGAATATCCATATCCACGATCCGGATTATAATACACAATCCCTCCTAATGAGGAGAAATCATTGCCGCTATCGTATCTTACTGAGAGGATTTCTGTATAATTGTCTACCTGCGACAAGGGTTTACTGATTAGAAGGGCTGCAGAAGTGGTAGTACCTCCTTTTCCCGTATTACCTAGGTAATTATCTTTGGTAATAAACCACATTCCCTGTTTTTGCCAGTCATTCCATCCTGTTTTTTCGTCATAACAGGCCATAACATGCAGACTTTTTTCAGGACAGACTGCATGAGCAGGGTCATTCGTTGATACATTTCCTGAACTACCTGGGGCATTTTGCGTCGCAGCTGTTACTGTTTGCTGTTGATTAGTCAGTAATTGCATGCCTCCACATGCCACAAGAAAAACCATACTTGCGGTTAAGATGGTTTTCGCTAGAAATGAAAAAACTTTGTTTTTCATAGCATACCTCTCCTCACGTTCTGAGCCTATGACCTTTCCAGACAATCCTCTGATATGATATGCTATAGCATATCATATCAAAGGTGGCGAAAAGCCTACGGACGTGAGTATACTCCTCTATTCTAACAGCCCATGTTCCCGGCAGCGTGCAATGTTGGTGTCGATCAATTCATGTAGTTCTTGCTCAATGCCATAATAACAGGCGATGCTGAGAATGGCACGCAGCACATCAAACACTTCTTTGGTCAGATGTTCACGGCTCGGCTCACCCATCTTTTGACGTTTGGCGTCGGTATCTTCAAAATGATTGACCACCTGTGCCAATTCCCCTGCCTCTTCGCAGAGACGCGTGATAATCCGGAAGGGTTGATTCCCATCAGGGAAACGCTTGTTCAATGCTTCAACGCTTAAATAGAGTTTGATGAGATAATCTGTGGAGTCCAATGTTTTGCTCCTGGAAATGATATTTGCTTGCTATAACGGGCCGCTCAGATCAGCAGTCACGCAAGGCGATTGTCAATTGTGCATCCTACCTTGACATTCGTAAATTGATCACTTAAAATAGTCAAAGCTAATTCTTTCATCTAAAGTCCATCTCGTCGAATAGTAGCAACCAATTAACGTGGAATAGAAGGGTAAAAGTTATGATGGATCTTCAACAGGAAATTGATGCAAGAAGGGCTGAAATTAGAACAGATGAATACGCAATGTCAATTGGAGAATGGATTAGTTTATACGAAAATAAAGAGCTTGATATTCATCCTGAGTTTCAGCGCTTCTTTCGTTGGAGTATTTGGCAAAAATCACGTTTAATAGAATCTATCCTGCTTGGTATTCCTATTCCTACCATCTTTGTCTCACAAAGGAAAGATGGGGTTTGGGATGTTGTAGATGGTCTACAAAGGCTTTCTACAATCTTTCAATTCGTCGGAATACTAAGAAAAGAAGATAACGCTCTAGAACCACCTCTCATACTAGAAAGAACAGAATATTTGCCTTCACTCAAAGGCGTAGCATGGGACTCTGGCAATATCTTGAGTCAACAAACGCTTCCATTAGAAGATGGAAATCTTCATCCTCAAACTCTTACTGCAACTCAGAGATTACTCATAAGACGAGCTAAAATTCATGTAAGTATTATTTTAAGAGAGAGTGATGAAAACAATAAATTTGAGCTTTTTTCAACGTTTAAATACTGGTGGATCCAGTCTATCAGGTCAAGAACTCCGCAATTGTATATTAGTGTCTCTAAACCATGACATGTATAGATGGTTTAGACAGCTTTCCTATGACGAAAACTTTACAAGCTGTGTGGAATTGACGGACAGAGCAGCCAGTGAACAATATGATCTTGAGTTGATTCTCAGGTTCCTCGTTTTTCGTACCCTAGATGACACTACATGGAAGAATATAGGAGACCTAGATGATTTTCTAACAAAAAAGATGCGAGAAATGGCAACCTCGAAAGATTTTGATAGAGAAAAAGAGGAGGCATACTTTAAGGGAACTTTCGAATTACTTGCTAAAACTACTAAACGCGATAGTTTCAGGAAGTATGATGCCATCAAAGGGAGATTCACGGGCGGGTTTTTAGTCTCAGCATTTGAGGCAGTAGCGCTAGGAATAGGATATAATCTTGATCGCATAAACAAACAACAAATAAATATAGAAGAAAAAGTAAAGCAATTATGGCAAACACAGGAATTTATAGAAAGTGCGGGCTCTGGTAGAACAGCAGCCTCACGAATACCAAAAGTTGTTCCTCTAGGTCGCAGGCTGTTTATTTAGATTATGGCAAAAATCAGAACTGTTGAGCAGCTCCAGGAACTTCTAAATGATGAGCTAGCATGGCGTAAAAAGGAACTAGCAGTTATCAAATCCCTAGTGACTGCAAGGTCTTCATCAGAAGAAATAATCAATTGCCACATACGCAGCGGCATAGCTCTTGCTTATGCCCATTGGGAAGGTTTTGTCAAAGCAGCAGGAACTGCTTATCTCACCTACATAGCATCCCAAAGGCTCACTTACTCAGAATTAGCCAATAATTTTATTGCAATTGCAACAAAACGACTATTAAATGATGCGAAAGAGTCTAATAAGATGACCATCTATACTAAAGTTGTGGAACTACTCACATCTGGTCTTACTGATAGGTGCAATCTTCCCACGGAAATAGAGACAAAATCAAACCTATCTTCTGAGGTGCTAAGAGAGATAATCTATATTCTTGGTCTTGATTACGGAGAATATGCAACAAAAGCTAAGCTTATTGACGAAACACTTCTCAAAAGTAGAAATCATATAGCTCACGGCAAATATTTAGTAATGGATCTCGAAGAATTTATCAATCTGCATAGAGCCACCATAAATCTCATGGACTTATTTTCCAATCAAATTAGTAATGCAGCTAGTACAAAAGCATATCAGCGAATATCTAACGAACAATCTATAGCAGAGTAGCTATAAGGCGCACTATACTAATAGTGATCTACTTACACCCGATATTGCGAAGATATGCTTGAACGTTATTTTCCTTCTGAACTCTCCTGATGTATTCTATGTGCGACTTCTTCAATAGGATGCTGAGCATCCTTCCTACGCAAAGCTTGCAGACTAGGACAACCTACCTGATTTTCGAGAAGCCAGTTGCGGGCAAATGTACCATCCTGAATGTCATGTAAGACAGCACGCATCTGCTCTCGCGTATGCTTATCTATGATACGCGGCCCACTGATATAATCTCCAAATTCGGCTGTATTGCTAATGGATGAGTGCATATAGTGAATGCCTCCCTTGTAGAGCAGATCGGCAATCAACTTCACTTCACGCAAACAGCATGTATAGGCGATTTCTGGCTGGTAGCCTGCCTCTACAAGAGTTTCGAAAGCAGTACGAATAAGCGTGGTGAGCCCGCCACACAGAACGACTTGCTCTGCAAAGAGGTCTGTTTCGGTCTCCTCAGCAATGGTTGTTGGCATAACTCCAGCACGTGTACAACCTAGAGCACGCGCATAGGCCAGCGTGATCGCTTCGGCATGACCCGTTGTGTCCTGGTAAACACTCCAGAGAGCTGGAATGCCAGACCCTTCGGTATAGAACTGACGCAGCATATATCCTGGTCCGTTAGGCGCTACCATCGCTACATCGATATTAGGAGGTGGAACAATCTGAGCGTAGTGCAGGCTGAAACCATGGGCAACTAGCAACATATTGCTAGGCTTGATATGGGCCTGTAGTTCTTGTTGATAGACCCTGCCCTGGTATTGATCGGGAACAAGCAGCATAATAATGTCGGCCTGACGAGCTGCCTCGCTAGGAAGCATTGGTTGCCAGCCTTGCTCGATCGCTTTCTGGCGGCTTTTGCTCTGTTCAGGGAGACCGACGACGACATGGCAACCACTATCACGCAGATTTAGGGCATGAGCATGTCCCTGACTCCCATAGCCAATTACAGCAATACATCTGTCTTGTAGCACTGAAAGGTTGGCATCAGCGTCAAAATAGATCTTGGGCATAGAGCACTGTATCCCCTATTCCATTGTTACAGTCTATCTGTATCTTCAACTGTTAAAGCCTGCAATACATCTTCGCGCAGGTGATAGCTTTCTTTATCAGACGGAAAGTTCCCAGATTGCACATCTGTACAATATTGCTTCAATGCTGCTGTCGCGGTTTCTGCTAGGTTAGCATATTGCCTGACGAATTTTGGCATATGCTGCTTCGGCTGAAGTCCCAGTATATCATGAAATACTAGCACTTGCCCATCACAATCAGGTCCAGCACCGATACCAATTGTAGGAATGGGTACCTCCTGCGTGATGATACGGGCAAGCACTGTCGGAACACCTTCAAGCACTAAGGCAAATACACCTGCATGAGCTAGAGCCTTGGCATCCTCGATCAGTGCACGCGCTGCTTCGATGCTCTTACCCTGAACTCGATACCCTCCCATCATATGGATAGACTGTGGCGTCAGTCCCAGATGTCCCATAACTGGGATCTCCGTAGCAAGTATCGCTTCAATCACAGGCAATCGTTTACGACCACCTTCCAGCTTTACTGCTCCAGCATGCCCTTCACGCATCAGACGTCCTGCATTGCGTACAGCTTCCTCAATGGTGATATGGTAGCTGAGCCAAGGCATATCAGCAATCACGAGGGCACGTGGTTGTGGACGCGTCACGGCGGCTATATGATGGATCATGATATCAATGGTCGCTGGCAAGGTATCCGGGTAACCGAGCACTGTGGTCGCTAGAGAATCACCAACTAGGATCATATCAACTCCAGCCTGATCAACGATCTGGGAACTTGGAGCATCATAGGCCGTAACCATCGTAAGCTTGGGACCATGCTTGCGAGCCAAAATAGATGGTACGGTAACTTTGTTCTCCATAAGAACCTTTCTTTCGCTCGCACGGAGAAGAACGCGCTATTTCAGCGTATTGAGGGTATCTGTGGCCAGTCGCCCAGTATCCCAAGTTCCATCAGCGTGCAGAATAAAATTGTCAATTAAACGAGCTGGCACGACAGCAGTTGCAATTAATAAGAGCGCCGGAGCTTTTAGCGTTTCTAAAGGCAAAAACGTTGCAGGATCACGCACTTCCGCATAATCTAGGCGTGCTAATGGCTCCGCAGTAACGACGTCGATCATAGCCTGAGTGACTATCTGCGGGTCTCCTGATAGATGAGCCTCAAAGGCTGCACGGCCAGCCTGGAGTGCTCGATAAAGCACTGGCGCAGCTGCTCGTGAGGCGGCACCCAGGTAGCTGTTGCGACTGCTTATTGCCAATCCATCAGCTTCGCGAATAGTGGGCAAGATACGCAATTGAACTGGGAGATTGAAATCCGTCACCATTCGTGAGATGACTGCAACCTGTTGAGCGTCTTTCTGACCAAAATAAGCGAGGTGCGGCTGAACAAGCTGAAATAACTTGAGTACGATAGTAGCCACACCACGAAAATGACCTGGACGCGATGCTCCTTCGCCTTGCTCCGTGAGAGGGCCTGACAGATCGACATAGCTGGTAAAATCAGACGGATACATTTCTGCAGCAGAAGGCACAAATACAACGTCTACTCCGACGCCCCGGAGCATATCCAGATCACGATCTAGGTCACGAGGATAGCGGCTTAAATCCTCGTGAGGGCCAAATTGTGTTGGGTTAACGAAAATGCTCACGACAACAATCTGATTTTCCGTGCGAGCCTGCTGGCACAGAGAAAGGTGTCCAGCATGTAGATATCCCATAGTGGGCACAAAGCCAACTTGACCAGTCCATTGTGCATGTTCCTTCGCCATGGCTTCAACTGTGCGAACTACTCGCATATTTGTTAGCCGCCTTTCGAAAGAGTTACATATATAGATCTTACATTAAAGAGGGGATACAATAGAGCCTCTGGCTATTATACACCATCTGGTTTCGGATGTACCGTCTATCTGGCTCTTTACAAAAAAGTTTAGCGCCATAAAATATTACCTACTTTATGGGTAATCCGTTCTAGATTTCTCACCGATTTTAAGATGTTCTAAGCTTAAGCCATATTACCCAGATAGAACTTGTAGACCCTCAGGTCCCACAATCAGGGCTTGTTGGGCCATATTCAAGAATAATCCTGTCTCGACAACGCCAACGATACTATGGAGTTGTGCATCTAAACGAGGAGCATCACTAATACCTACCGGGAAAGTACAGTCAAGGATAAAGTTGTGGCTCTCTGTGATAAAAGGCATCCCATCTTGGTATCGCAACGCTACACGAGCCCCCAGTGCTTCTAGCTTCCGCCGTACAGGGGAGAGGGCAAAAGGGATCACTTCGATGGGAACAGGAGCATGCAGCCCCAATTGTGTTACCTGCTTGGAAATATCTGCAATCACGACGAAGCGGCGGGAGATCGTTGCGACAACTTTCTCATGGAGAAGCGCACCTCCCCTTCCTTTGATCAGCTGCAAGCAGGGATCAATTTCGTCAGCTCCATCGATATAGAGATCAAGATTGGGATAGGCGTCAAGATCTCCGCAGGGAATACCCAAACTGATAGCAAGGTCACGTGAAGCTGGCGAACTAGCGACCGCTCCCGCAACATGCAAACCAGCTTGTACACGCTGGCCCAATGCTCGGATAAAAGCTCCGGCAGTCGATCCAGAGCCTAGTCCAATTCGCATACCATTTTCGACTAGTCTGGCAGCGGCCTCGCCTACTAGCCTTTTCCATGTATCTTGTTGATTTTCGTATGGTGTCATAATCTCTCTAAATACTGTTTTTACTTGATGTCTACATGATCCAATTATAGCATAGCACATCGGCTCAAGTTGCCCCACACCAACGTTGCAAAGTTACAAAGTGGCGAGGGAGAGAGTACGAGCTGGCTAATCTCATGTTGAAACTCTCACCAAGTAAAAATCGTGCCCAAATAAGTAGAGAAAAAGAACTGTAACGCGGGAATAATCAGGTTCGTCTCGCTGTTTTTACCTATGATTAGCAATCGCCAGTGGCAATTGCTAGACAGTAGAAAGGGAGGTGTGCTATAATTTAGCAGTCGCTTGGTTAGTTTGCTTGAGCTAGATAAGAAGAGAGAGAAAAAAGCGTCAAGCAGAAAGATAGAGGAGCAGGTAAAGATTATGAAATGTGAACGCTGCCAGAAGAATCCTGCCCGTGTGCGTGTTGATGAATTGATTGAGGGACGTCGTGTTTCACACTTCCTCTGCCAGTCATGTGTTGATGAGCTAATGAGCACAATGGGTCAAGTGGGCGGCTTTGATGGACAGGGTATAGCTGGTACTCCCTTTGGTTTTGCGGCCAATAACAAATCCTCATTTCCTGCTGGGGTAGGAAGCAGTCTGAATACTGCAACTGCCGAGCGTCCACCGAAACATAGTAAGACTCCTACTCTTGATCAATATGGGCGTGACCTTACTGCGGAGGCAGCTGAGGGAAAGCTTGATCCTGCAGCGGGCCGTCACCGTGAGTTACGCCGTTTGATTACGGTACTAGGGCGTCGCCAAAAGAATAATCCAGTCTTAATTGGTGAGCCAGGTGTTGGTAAAACAGCTATTGTAGAGGGCTTGGCCCGGCGCATCCACGAAGGAGATATCCCGGTGACACTGCGTGGTAAGCGTATTGTTTCGTTGAACATCGGTGGGATGGTTGCAGGGGCGATGTTCCGTGGTCAATTTGAACAGCGCGTCAAGAGTATTCTTGAAGAGTTACGTCAAGCTCCTGAAGTCATTGTTTTTATTGATGAATTGCATACCGTTGTTGGTGCTGGTGCTGCTGAGGGGGCAGTTGGTGCTGGCGATATGATTAAGCCTGCACTGTCTCGTGGTGAATTGCGCTGTATTGGTGCAACCACCCTCGATGAATATCGCAAAGATATTGAGAAAGATCCTGCTTTGGAGCGCCGTTTCCAGCCAATCATAGTCAATGAGCCATCTGTAGAAGAAGCCATTGAGATGTTGCGTATTGTACGTCTGAACTATGAGCATCATCACGGAGTGAGTATTACCGACGAGGCAATTCAAGCAGCCGTCAAACTCTCTGATCGTTATATTAATGATCGATTTTTGCCAGATAAAGCAATCGACTTGATGGACGAGGCAGGATCAGCTCTGCGCCTTGAGGCAAATGAACAAGGAATTGTCACTCCGACATTGATTGCCGATCTGGAGAAAGAGTTGGCTAGTATCCAGGCTGCAAAGGAAGCAGCAGCGAGTGCCGAGGACTATGAACGAGCGGCGCACATGCGCCAGCAAGAATTGCTTACGCTGACGAAGCTGGAGAAGGCTCGTTCTCATGGAAAGCAGGTCATCTCCTTGATTGTGACACCAGAACACATTGCACAAGTAGTTGAGACATGGACAGGTGTTCCTGTGAGTCAGATGCTGGAGAGTGAGCGTCATAATCTCCGCTCGCTGGAAGATGATCTTCGCAAACGTGTTGTTGGCCAAGATGAGGCAATTGCTGCTGTTGCACGGGCGATACGGCGCTCTCGCGCGGGTTTGAAGGATCCGAAACGGCCAATTGGCTCCTTCCTCTTCTTGGGACCGACTGGCGTTGGTAAAACAGAATTGGCTAAAGCTCTGGCTGCTGAACTATTTGGTGGAGTGGATAACTTGATCCGTCTCGACATGTCAGAGTACATGGAGCCGCATACCGTATCACGCTTGTTTGGTAGCCCACCAGGATATGTCGGTTATGATGAAGGTGGTCAGTTGACGGAGCAGGTGCGTCGTCGTCCCTACAGCGTTATTCTGTTGGACGAAGTGGAGAAGGCACATCCCGAGGTTTTCAATTCTCTCCTGCAGATCATGGATGATGGGCGATTGACAGATGGTCAGGGCCGCACCGTGGACTTCAAGAATACCGTTGTAATTATGACTAGCAATGCAGGGAGTGCCGATCTCAAGCGTGCAGCCAATATGGGTTTTTTAGCAAAGAAGGGCGATGAGGCACGAGAGGCCCAGCATGAGGCAATGCGATCGAAGGCGATGGAAGGTTTGAAGCGACTCTTCCAACCAGAGTTCATCAACCGTATTGACCAGATTGTTGTCTTCCATTCGTTGGGCAAGGCTGAACTCTACCATATTGTTGATCTACTGTTGAATCAAGTGCGTGGACGACTCAGTGAGCAACAAATTGAGCTGGTAGTGGCTAACGAGGTACGTGACTTCCTGTTGAAAGAAGGATACGACGAAGAGTATGGTGCACGTCCATTGCGCCGGGCTATTCAGACCTATGTTGATGATGCTCTGGCTGATGCATTGTTGGCTGACGAGATCGCCAGTGGGCGGGCAGTAGAACTGGTGGTGCGAGGCGAAAAGGTCATTGTTCGGCCCCTAGAACGCTTGCAAGGTCAATTGCAGGATCAGAGTCTATAAGGCTAATATGATAGTCCGCATGACTACTCTTGAGAAGTAGTCATGCGGTTTTTTTGCTGAACGGAAAACTTGGCTTGTGGCAAACGTGAAAGAGCACTGAATATCTGTTCTTATTGAGAGTGCCTCAAGATCTGTTTTCCATTGAGCTTTTTTTTGATCTGGCTTGCTCGACTGCTGAGCTGCAATATAAGTGAGCAAGCGAATAACAGTCGTGTTTGCATTTTGTAGTAGGGTTATGTTAGACTTCATCCATGACAACTGTACTACTTTTCACGAGGGAAATCGGGGCGTGATGAGAGCAGCTCACAGTGATATTAATATTAGTAGATATGGACCTAGAGATAGGATTGCATTTGCTCGGCAGAGGATGCGAGCGAATGAGCGTTGTGGGGTCAAGTTGCCGAGGTGGCGTCAGCAATCCTTTGGCTATCTGGCTATGTTTCCCCTTATCGCTGTAACGATGTATATCTGCCAGATACACCTAGGTTTGGTTCTTCCCGGTGCTTTTTTATCTCTCGCTTTAGTGCTAATGGCATTTCTTTGGGGGGCATGGCCAGCAGTTGTAATGCTGATCCTGGCTATTGGTGGTCTTGATTATTTGATAGTTCCTTCTGGAGCCTTGCTCCCAATAAGCTGGATGGATAGGTCTCAATTGTTGCTTACTGGTGTTGTCGGCTTGCTGCTGATATGGCTCATGGCGAGGCAAGAGCGTGCTCGTATGAAGGCACTAGTAGCCCAAGAAGAGGCACTGGCTCGAGCCAATGAATTAGGAGTGATGAATCAGATGAAAGATCGTTTCATCTCGATGGCATCGCACGAACTGAAGACACCTATTACGACCATACGTGTTCAAGCTCAATTCATGCAACGTCGTCTATCCCAAAAGAAGGAAGCCAGGATTGACGAAGAATTTCTTATGCGGTCCTTGCAGCGCATTGATGAGCAAACAGCGCGTCTTACGATGTTGATCATGGATTTGCTCGATAGAAATGAGATGGGTAGTAATAATATCATTTTGAATAGGAAAATGCGTGATCTATGCGAAATGTGCCAGAGAATTATTGAGGATCAGCGTCTCCTGACAGGGCGGGAGATCGTATTGCATGTGCCTGCTTTGCCGATAGAAGCGTCGGTAGATGCGGATCGTCTGTCTCAGGTTATCATTAATGTGGTGGGCAATGCGTTGAAATATTCGCCGAAAGCTAGTGTGGTAGAGGTGTCTGTAAACCAGAGTGCTGGGCGCGTGCTTATACAGGTGCGTGATCATGGGGCTGGTATTGCGAAAGAGGACTTGTCACGTATTTTTGAAATGTTTTACCGAACCCCTGAGGCACAAGCCTCGCATGCCAGCGGCTTTGGGCTGGGACTAGCGATTGCCAAGGAAATCATTGAGTTGCACGGAGGTCGCATCTGGTGCGAGTCCGAACAGGGCCAGGGGAGTACTTTTTTCGTCGAGCTACCACTTAGCGATGGGGAGTAAAAACTTCTGAACCATCGATGGTTCAGAAGTTTGCTAGACAGGAATGGTTGCAGGGATTGACCATACAACTATTTAACCTCTCTAGCTCGCCACCAGTCGCCGTCGCGCTCAAAGGTCTTGAGGCGATGACAGTTCGCACAGCGAACCTCGCACTTGTCTATTTCGGCCTTGATAATGGACCAATTCCTGCCTTGAGTGAGTAAACGGGATATATTAGCCATCTTGTTGCCTCGTACGTGGTCAAATTCGAGTAGACGGATATCTATTTCGCCACAATCAACACATGGGTGAGTTGATAAGTAGATGTGCATCATTTGATAACTTCTGGTTTGCTGTTGATCCTGCTGGAGGCTACGCCAATTTATGCTATCCTTGAGGGTCTTAAGGCGATGACAGTTCGCACAACGTGTCTCGCATTTGACTATTTCAGCCTCGATCGTAGACCAGTTAAAGCCTTGCCTAAGCAAATCCGATATCTCACCAGTTTTTTGCCCGTGGACGTGGTCGAATTCGAGAAGGCGTATGTCTGTCTGACCGCAATCAACGCAGGGGTGTGTAGCAAGGTATGCATAGAGTCGGGGTTTATTCTCAGTAAGCGTCTGCGCTTTGCATGCACGGGAACGATCTTTATAAGCTTGCTTGTTGTTTTGATAGTGGAGCTTGCTAAGTGTTGATTGACAATACTTGCAACGCCTCATACGGATGCCACGACCCTTGTACTCCCAGCGAAAGTCCCTCTCAGCATCGCGTTCTAATTCGCAACATGAGCAGAACTTCTTCACGGCGAGATTTCTCCCTGGCTTGACTCTCTTACCTTTGTGTGGTATTAGTGGCTATCAGTGTGAAACGCATTTACCAATATGACTTTGATGGCTTTCTTGAATATTATTGTCATAGATGAGCAAAGCAAAGTATGATGTTGAGTTATCACACCGCAAAGCATATAAAAAGCCCCCGATTACTGCATTTTCAAGGGCTTTAACAGAGATGGTAATAAGGCTTGAACTCACACCTTGCTGATTTGGAGATTACAACTTTGTCAGTTAAGATACATCTCCAATATCTGGGAAACGCTCTAGGCAGGGGTGGCAGGAATTGAACCCGCACTCGTCGCTTTTGGAGAGCGCTGCTTTGCCAGTTAAGCTACACCCCTAGGGCTATTTACTTTTGAACTGACTTTTGCAAAACGTGCAAAAGCGGCGGAGAGGGTGGGATTCGAACCCACGGAAGAGAAACCCCTTCAGCGGTTTAGCAAACCGCCGCACTAGGCCACTATGCGACCTCTCCAGCGAACGAACGAATTGGCTTCTTTGTTTCGTATGCACCCATCTGAGGAGCAAGCTGACGAAACTACTAGGCGCAAAGAGAGTATACAAAACCACAAGCAATCTGTCAAGGGTTTTTGGCCATGCGTGGTTTTTTCTTAATGCTGTTGTGGAGGAAATTTCTCTGTCTCTTTTCCTAAAGCCTCAATTACCACTTATATCGCTTTTTCTTCTCCAATCAAACTTAAGCTTATCTCATTATGTCTGTCGCTATGGGCGAGAGGTCCTTCTACCCTTGACAATGACACAACAAAACGTCATACTGTTTATAGCAAATTGTTATTGTACGGGAAAGTGAAGATGAATTTAGCAGAGAAAATCAAACACTTGCGCGAGATGGAGGGTGAGCTGCGCGGATTAAATCGAGCGATGACCCAGATGGAAGTTGTTAAGGCCATGCAGGAAGAGTTGGGCGAAAGTATAAGTCAGGCATACCTGTCACAATTAGAAAGCTCGAAGCGCCTCCATCTAACCGCGTCAAGTCGTAGCCTGCTAGCACGCTTCTTCAAGGTTCATCCTGGCTACCTAGTCAGTGATCCACCTGACGACTATAGCACGGGTTTACTGGCTGACGTAGAACAGGATACAGATCGGCTTAAGACCTGGCTCATCGCCAGTACGGTAGAGTGGCGCTCATTGCCTGTACTCCATGAGCTATTAAAATCTCTAGCCCAGTCCAATGACCCGTGCCGCTATCTCCAATGTTTTCGTAACTTAATGCAATTATCTGTAGAAGAACTCGAAGCAGTCGTTGATGCGTTGACTAAGACCAGAGAGCTTGATAATGCCGCACCGAATTGAAATCATACGAGGTGAAACATGGCAACTGATCCACTTTCGTTAGCGTTTATCTGCTGTTTCTTTATTGGATTACTCTTTCTGCTGATCGCCTCCTTCCTCGGACATGGTGCTACCCATCATGTCGGCAGTACAGGGCATATGCATTTACTCCACCATGCAAGTGGGCATGTTGGGACTACAAGTGGTGCAGCTTCCAGCGGGCATGGTTCTATGCAGTTGCAGAGAGGTACCCAAGTCAATAATGGGAGTATCATTTCCCTGCTTGGTTTTCTTAACCCCATATCTCTGGCAATCTTCCTAGTGGGGTTTGGCTTCCTTGGCTATGTCTTTCACAATGCGATAGCTTCTCTTGCGCTCCAGTTCACCTTCGCGATAGCTATTGTGGGAGGCATTATACTTGCGCTTGTCTTCCTTGTATTGCTTAACCATATCTTTGGTGGGAGCGAGAGTGTTACTGTGCAAGACGTGTCAGACCGCACAGGCTTACTCGCCAAGGTCAGCATGACCATTCCCCAGAGCAGTATCGGCGAAGTCAGCTATATCTCCCCTGGTGGCTCGCGTAAGAGCGTTCCGGCACGTAGTCTGAGTGGGCAGCGGCTAGAACGTGGTCAAGAAGTTGTGGTCCTTAACTATCAAGATGGCATTGCCGAGGTCGATACCTGGGACCATTTTGTTAGTCGGGAAGCCATAGATATTGCCGAGGATTCTCAAGTTGAGTAAGTGGTAACGCAACAACCCTTGCTCTTAAACTTAAAGAATCGGACAATACTAATACAGCGTATAATATACGCACAAAACTACAAAAGGAGTGAAATTGCTATGTTTTTACTCATCCCAATAGGAATTATTGGTCTATTGATCGTCTTCATCGTTTGTTTTCGCATTTATGGTGGTCTCCTGCGGAAAGTTGGACCAAACCAAGCCTTGATTGTCTATGGCAAAGGAGGCACAAAGGTAATCACAGGCGGTGCAGAATTTGTTATTCCCCTGTTGCAGCGAGCCCAGGAATTCTCTCTTGAACTAATGTCTTTTGACGTAGCGCCACCTCAGGCTCTGTACACAGAGTCAGGGCGTAGCCGTCAATGTTGAGGCTGTTACCCAGATTAAAGTGCGCTCAGACGAAGAAAGCGTCAAGACATCTGCCGAGCAGTTCTTGAACAAAACCCAGGAGGACCGTGAAAACCTCATCCGTTTGGTAATGGAGGGTCACCTGCGTGGTATCGTCGGCCAGCTTACTGTGGAAGATCTTGTCAAGGACCCAGAGAGTGTGGGTGCAAAAATGCTCGGCACTGTCACTCCCGATATGGATAAAATGGGGTTAGAAGTGATATCTTTCACCATTAAGGATGTCCGCGACGAGAATGATTATATCTCTAACATGGGTCGCCCGCAGATTGTAGAAATTCGGAAGCAAGCCGACATTGCGGCAGCTCTGAGCCAACGGGATACTCAGATCCAGCAAGCCAACGCATCCCGGGAATCTGCTATCGCTCGTTCCAAGGCTGATCAAGAGCGAGTGAAGGCTGAAATGGAATCCCAGGCATTACAGGCAGAATCCCAACGCAATTTGGCTTTGAAAAAAGCTGCCTTCGATTCTGAGGTGAAGAAGCAACAGGCAACCGCCGACAAGGCTTATGACATCCAGGCTAATGTAGCCCAACAGCAAGTTGTTGCTGAAGCTGTGCGCATCACCGAAGTTGAAAAGAATGCCCAGATCAAAGTGCAACAGGCTGAGATCCAACGCCGTGAGTTAGAGTTGCAAGCTACCATTCAGAAAGCTGCTGAAGCCGACCGACGCCGCATCGAGACCGTAGCCGAAGCCGAACGGCAACGCTTGATCTATGAAGCGCAAGGGCAAGCCGATGCCGTCAGGGCGCGAGGTCTTGGAGAGGCCGAAGCTACCAGGGCCCGAGGTCTAGCGGAGGCCGAAATTGTCAAAGCACGAGGTCTAGCCGAAGCCGAAGTCATCCTTGCTAAAGGTCAAGCCGAAGCTGAGGCCATGAAAGTCAAAGCCGCAGCATTCCATGAATATAATCAGGCAGCTGTGCTTGATAAGCTTCTCACTAGTATGCCAGAGGTGGTTCGTGCGATTGCAGAGCCTCTGTCTAAAGTCAATGATATCAGGATTGTCTCTACTGGCTCTGGGAGTGGGGATGGGCTTGGTGCCAGCCGTCTGACCAATGATATCACGAACATAGCAGCTCAAGTGCCAGCCCTTTTCGAACTACTCAGCGGAACACGCATGAGCGATCTAATGAAGCGTGTCCCTGGTTTGTCAGGTCAGGAAGTCGAAGGGAGCACGAGTTCAGATAGGGCTAAGGCTGATAGCGCTGCTAGCACAACTGAGCCAAATAGCAAAGAAAAGTAGTTGATAAGGCAGGGCTTATGATGTTTGACAAATTAGTGTGGCCACAATCGTACAGAGAGTTGTCAGATTAAAAAGTCAAAGATCATTAGCCTGTGTCCGCAAACCGCAGGGTTTTAACTCTGGTGGTTAGGCGTCGTGGCTTGAGCTATAGCAGCCTTCTTCTATCTTCCTTGTCGGTTAAGTTTATTAATACATGCCTCGATCGAACAACGCTGTAAGTTATCAAGAGGAAAATTAAGCGCTTCAGTGAGGTCAGCCCGAGCTTCCCTGTATCGTCCCATCTTCCAATATGTCATCCCACGCTCCTCAAGGGCTAAACCCTTAATGTCATTCCGTGCAATATTTAGGGCATTAGTGAGGTCAGCCAGGGCATCCTCGTGTTGCCCTATCGCTCGAATATAGCGTTCCACGCTGTAGAATAGCTGCAAAACAGTTCTTGTCCAGATTTATCGCTTCAGTAAAGTCAGCCAGAGCTTCATCGATATGACGCCCCAGCTCCATATACGTTACCCCACGACGCACAAAAGCCTCAGCATGGTTTCCATCCAGAGCAATCACTCGACTGAAGTCATCCCGTGCCTCCTCAAATTGCCCGTTTCTAAAATTGTTCCGTCCAGAATCAAAATATTCTTGTATTCTTTTTTGACGTGTTTCATGAATTTCACTGTCCATTTCATACATCTGTATAATGTCCTTTAATAAATCAATCGATATCGTGACTGCCTCAGACCCTTCATTTGCTTTATCGATCTCTTCCAATCGTGGTATGATCTGTTGTCGCTTTTGTATCAATTGCTGTATTTTTTCATCTAGCCCATCCTGCTGATGAGTCCTGGATTGATCCTTCACTTGGCATTGATCGGTACGGATCTGACTCTCATCCTGATACGGAGGAAGACCCGGTTGCTCTTTCCTTTCATAGCGGGAGTAGCTTCTTACCGAATGAATTTCTTTTGTTTCTGGTATTTGACATTCTTGGACTAAATACTTGTGTAAATTACTTAGTTCTTTAATACGATTTTTAATGGTATTCTCGCTATTTTCTCTTTTACTGTGATATACAGATGGGAACATAGCATAACGATGGAAGAGATGACCCTTTCCTGCCAGTGCTTCTTTCCGTGCTGACTCAATATCCTCTTTTATTTTTTTATATTGATTTATAAATCCATTTTCCCCTGTTAACCTTGGATGTTCAAAGCTCTTGAGGTTTTCTATGAGGGGCGGTATTTCTTTGCTTAAATGGTCGAAGTAACTATCATAAATTCGTATACGGTCTTCTCTGTGCTTTGAATTTTTGATAGCGCTCTCTACGTCGCTCATGTTTTTATAGACTTCGGGCTTGTTATTTTTGCTTGACATCCCGCGAGAGAAATTTGCTTTTTCTCTTCCATTCTTATCTTGTCCGAAGCATCTGTCAATACAACCCATTGTTAAACCTCCTTTTATTCATTAACTTACCGCTTTTAAGTGATAAGTTGGCTATGCAGAGTTTATACACTTGCATAGCACTAACTTGGCATGTTGGATACAACATGCACCCTTTAAGGGTAATGAGGCTAGGCTGCTCAGCGGCAACCTGGGCCCCTTAAGTGAAGAGTTGAGCCTCCTTGCTAGGCCCGTCCTGATGATATCCTAGCGTTCTGGCCCTCTTCCTGTGAGATATCCCAAGATAATCCTGAGGTCCTGCTCTGGATGACCATGGTACCTCCATCGCTCCTCAAGGGCATCCTGAAACTCTGCTGAGAGTCGGTTCTGTTGCGGTTCCAACTCGCGATAATCATTAAGGACAGTGCTTCGCAACTCGAGCAATTGATTCCGAAGCCGTTCTCGTGTCAGCTGTCTCCCGAGCACATCGTCAACCCTTTGCCGCAATTGCTCTCGCAGCCACTCATGTGGCAGCCCTTCCAAATCCTCATGCACTGCTGTCAGCTTACCCTGTAGCCGTCGGTCTTCAGCTTGCCACTCCTGCTGAAGTCTGCGTTCATCCTGCAGAAGGCCCTGCAATATCTCCATCATCGGCTGCGGAATTTGCTGTGTTCCCTGATTTTCTCGGATAATATCCTGCAATCTCTGTACCCTCTGTTGTTGCTCCTTACGCATTTGGACCTCGCGCGGACTCTGTCTCCTTCGCAAAGTCTCTTGTAGAGATTGCATCTTTTCCTGTAGACTTTCTCGCCGTCGCTCCTGCCATTGTGTCCAAGCTTGGCGTTGTTCCTCAGTCCGGATCTGCCGCCTGATTTTTTCATCACTTGATCGATCTGATATTTGTCGCTGGAGATTATCTACCAACTCTTGCAGAGTATTCTCTCGTGCTCTTAACCCTTGCATTGCTTGTTCTATTTCTTGTTCTATTCCTTGTTGTAGAAGCTGTAGGTCTTCCATGCTTATCTTCATTCCCAAACTTATTGCTCTTCGCACATGTTCAAGATACTCATCAACACTGTGAGATGGCGAGGGATCATCTGGTGAGCGTTCCCTCTGGTTATCATTCACAAACTCTTCAAACTTTCCAAGTACTTTATTGTCTGAGAACACGGATGACTTCGAGCGAGGCAATGACCGAGGCAAATCTTTTCCACTAGAGTCATCTGGTGAATTTCGATCTATCGGTTTGACATTCTCCTGGAATGTCACATGACGCCCATTTCGTTGTGATCCTTCACTCGGACCATTCCTAGGCTCGTAATTAGGATTCTCCCGAGGCTGCGTAGGAATGCGAGGAACGTCTGGAGGACGCAAAGGTTCAGTATCACTATCACTAGGCGTTTCCACGGGGGCAGCAGGTGGATTTGGGCCTGTATGCTCGAATAAGCCCTCGAACACACAGGGCGCTAGCACACTACACATTGCAATTGCTATCACCTTTTCTGCGCTGTTATCATCGCGACAGCAGCGTGTGGCATAGCAACACAAACCCACCATTTCTATAACGCCCAGAACATAGATGGGACCCAGTACATATCCTGCTACCCTTCCCCCATTTGTTTTTACATGTTCTTCACAAAAATTGTTTCCTTCATCTTTACAACACTTGTGATAATACGCACTCCCAGGACTAGTATACTTTTTGTACCATTTAGTACACGTGCCATTAGATGTCTCATTCTCCAGTAACGAGATAGCATGCTCTACACTCTTCTCATCCTTCAGTGCAGAGAGGCACGCCTTCTAAACTCCTCATCCTGCATTAAATTTTTCATGCCCTCCATAGCATCCTTATCATTCAATAACTTTCTGCAGCCTTGCAGCGCTGCAGGATTCTGCTCTAGAGAGCGGGCGAATGATTGCAAGGTATCAATATTCTCCAGTAATGAGATGGCTTGCTCTGCACTTTTCTCATCTCTCAGTTCAGATAGGGCACGCTTTTTGAACTCCTCATTCTGCATTAAATTCCTCATGCCCTCCATAGCTCCCTTGTCATTCAGCAACTTTCTAAAGCCTCGCAGAGCTGCTTTATTCTGTTCGAGAGAGTGCGCGAAAGATTGCAAAGAACCAGCATCCTCCTTACTCAACTGGAGAGGCTCTATCTCTTTGCTCTTGCCCTGCTCTGGCTGCCCTAACTGTGTCTCTATTGTGGATCGCGAAGTCTTCTCTCTAGGTGTCATCTTCCCCATCTTCACCCTCTTCCTTATGCGTCTACCCTGAGCCTCTCCTTGACGTAAGTTCTTGGAAGCTTGCTCCTTTTCGCCTGAGCCTTTCACCATCTGTTCATACAAATTAGGCCACAACTTCTCTACCGTCGGGGCTTTGGAGTGAGCTTCAGGAACATACGGCTCCATTAGATTTTTGCCAATGAACCCAGCTCCCTGATCAGGCGCTACCAGAGAAGAAGGTATTTGATCCGTTAGCTTCTTACCATTCAGATCAAGAGCAGAACTAGATGCTTCAGTCCGTGAGAGATATACTGCCGTCGCACCCCCTCCAAAAAGCAGTGCAGCGGTAGCGACTCCGAGAGCCTTCTTCGCTAGCGAATACGTGCGAGACTCGGAAGTATCTACATTCCCTTGTTCACTCTTTTTCACCTGTGATTTTATTTCTATATCAGTACCTTGTGATGATTTAACATCTTTCATTATTACGAAACTCCTTTTTACTTTTAACAGACGTTAAAATCCATTCAATCTCGTTTGTATGCAATATGTGACACCATTTTGCGAGATTGACAAGAAACGTTGGCTCATAACCAATATGAGCCATAGCATCCTTCTTCTATCTTCCCCGTCGGTCAAGCTTTTCAAGGGCTTCCCTGATCTGACGACGCCATGAGTCATCATCAAGAGGAAAACCAAGCGCTTGAGTGAAGTCAGTCCGAGCATTCTCGTATTGTCCCATCAGCCGATACAATTTCCCACGCTTTTCAAGAGCGAGAACCGTGTCCGTATTATTCTGCGTTTTCTCTAGCGCTTGAGTGAAGTTCGAGCAGGGCATCCTTAAGTCGCCCCATCAGCTGATATGTCGTTCCACGCTGTATAAGAGCTATAAAACAGTCCTTTCTCAGATTTAGTACTTGAGTGAAGTCAGCCTGAGCATCCCTTAATTTCCCCAGCTCCATATGTGCCATCCCACGACACATAAAAGCCTTCATATGGTTTCCATCCAGAGCAATCACTCGACTGAAGTCATCCCGTGCCTCCTCAAATTGCCCTTTCCGGTCATTATCTCGTCCGGAAGCAAAATATTTTTGTATTTCCTCACCTAAGTCTGCAGTAGCGTCCCGGTGATTAGTCCATTCTCGTCCAGTTGACGACGGGCTAGCTTCCCCTCTTGCAAGAGAAGACATTCCGCTCGTACTAGCCCTATGATCTCCCTGTTGAAAAGATTGCTGCTCCAAGTGCTGAATTATCTCTTTAAGTTTATTTTCAATCTTTGATATCTCTTGATTCCGCTGATTAATCAAAAATTGGTTCTCATGCCGTAACATCTGATTGTTGCTACTCAACTCTTGAATATTCCGTATCATATACCTGTTCTCCTGAGTTACAGTACTGCTGGGAGTGTAAGTGTAGTGGGAATTCTCAATTCGCTTCTTGAGATGTTCCTTTTTATCATTTATAAATTCCATAAACTGACTAAAATCTTGTAATTGAGCTTCCATTTTTGCTTTTTTATTCTTACGTAGCTTATATATTAGATTATTTAAAGCTTCTTTGGTTTTGCTCAATTGCTCATGCCCTGTCTTATAGGCTTCCTCAAAGTATTGCATAGCAACAATTGGCTCGCCGCGCAAGTCATTGCCCATTCCAGCGTAAAACATCGATGCTGTCCGCATAAAACCATCTTTTATTGTATCTATTGCAGACACAAAAAGGTCAGCAGAAGTGTTAATTGCATTATCTCTATTATCAGGTTTTTGCATGTAACTAACATCACCAAGAAGTCTTGATGCGGTATTGTAAGATTTATTGCTCAATTTATCCAGCTTTTCATTGAAGATGGCATTATCTCTCTTGTTCTGTATCATGTGCAGCACTTCCTTCAGTGCCGTCATTGCATAGTGTGTAACTGGTTCGGGGGCTACTTTAGACGCGATATCAGCAATATTAGCAGCGACTTCTAAAAAGCTTTCCAGAACAGTTCCTACTTCTTCTAAACCTCCTCCTGCTAATCCAGGATTATCTTTGCCATAACACTTTGACAGCACAATTTGCCTCTCAACAGGTTTGCCACCTTCACCAATCGCTATCCCATTGAATGGATCTTTCCATTCAGCAAGTGCTAGCTCTTTACCCTTGCTCTGTTGTTGATTATCGTAGAGTTGGCATTGACGCCTCCAGAAATCACCTTTTTTGCTGGAAGAGGTACCTCTGTTTGTCTGATCCAACTGCTGCTTTTGTCCTTCACGCGACTGCAATCTCTCTATCATATAATGTTCTTCTCCTTTTCCTCATTTTAAACGGTGTAAGGTAGACAGTATTCCAGAATATTGGTTTTCTTTGAGCTTATCTACCAATACCTGCATAGCAGAGATCTTCTTCTTATGCAGCATTCTATCTTTATTCTTATCTAGCTTTGTCTGTCCGACAGTCAGTAGCACTGCTATAAAAAATATAACCGATCAAAGACGAATTTGTCTACGACAAGATTGATCATTTTCTATAACATTTTCTAGCACAAAAAGGAGGAGTAATCATTTGTGTACACAGATGTCTAATTCTGACCTCTAAAGAGGGTCTATTTGAAGAATGAGGAAGAGAAGTGGTACACTTTTTCCTGTGTACGAGTATGGTTCCCTCTTTGTTGGGAACTGAATAATATCGGCCTATACCGTAATATTATCTCAATTTCATCTCTGTATATCCCACTTAGTATAGCGTCAAAAATTCAATGTAGGGAGCAGCTATGCAAAATATGCCAAGAACTTCACTAAAGAGTGCAAATCAGTGCCTCATCAATGCCCGCCTCCAGCGTGGTTGGACACAGAGGGAGGTAGCAGAGGCTGTAGGAACAACCTTGGCCAATGTGAGTCGCTGGGAACGAGGCGTTACCTTTCCTAGCCCTCACTTCCGCCAAAAACTCTGTGAGGTGTTCGAGATGAGTCCTGATGATCTCAATCTTACACGCACTCAACGCTACTCTTCGTCAATCTGTCATAATGCAGCGGCTAGCCAAAGTCTTGATCCTTCAGAACAAAGGAATTCACTAGAGAGGCAAGAGATCAATCTTTCTAACAACGGCTATAAGCAAAAGCAAAAAGGCTTCCGCACGTCTCACGATAGGTTTTGGAATGTTGAAAGAATGTTTTTCTTAGTGTTGATTCTGTTAGTGTTCATTATCTTAAGAGCGGAGGAGAGAAGAAGCTTGTTAAAAGGTGTACGGTTATATTATCAGTTGTCAAAAGCTTAACAGTTAGATAGGTTCAAGAAGGTACGTAGCCTGCCAAGTCTAGGCAAATAGTTGAATGTCTTGCCTAGATGTATCTGAAAGAGGAGGTCGCCGATTTTAATGGGGGAAAAGAATAGCGAAGAGAGATTGCCAAGGCAATAAACATGTTTAAAACAAAAGAAAATCGTTTATTTATCTTCTTTTCTTCTCTAGTTTTTCTTGTTTCTTATCCATAAATTTCTGCACTTTCTAGGCTAGTGCAAGGCAGCGCTAATAGCTCCTTCAACGTTAGTCATCACTTCCAAGCTCTTCGTAGGATTGGCTTCTCGCGTTGTTATCAAGACTAGGAACGCTTTTGTATCCGGGTCTACGATCCGCATCAAGGTATAGCGCATAGAACTGGTGATCACTATCTCCTTGTATTTATCCTCTTCTGTATTACCAAGTGCTTGCAGAGCATTCTTCTGAATGGTACTAAAGTATCGGCATATATTCGATATATCCATATCATCGATTGTTACCTGGGCTACCGGATGCCCATCGATACTCACGACAGCTGCTGCAATAAAGCCAATAATGGAGTAACCCAATGTCTGTAAGGCGGAGACGAGGGCGGCATAGTTTCGTTTGGCGGCTATACGCAGCGCTTTGAGTGATGATGTAGATAACATTGGATTACTATTCTGTAAGGTCTCAAAGGACCCACTGTCGTAAGAACTAATATTTGTTGCCGAGCCATTCAGCTCCTCGTATGTTGCATTTCTATGCTCATTGCTGCTAGTGGAGAGTAGTTCAGATTGGTCTATAAACTCAGGTTGCCACGAGACAGGTGTTGGTAGTTGTAGTTCTGCACTTTGCCGAGGCAAATGAGTTTCAGGCTCATGCCTAGTCGATTGTTGCAAAAGTTCTAACCACTGTGATGGTAGGTCATCCGTTATCTCAATGGTAGGTTGCCGCTTTGCTGGCGTAGACGGTGGAGATGGCACAAGAGTTATGTCCGAAGCTGAGGATGCTGGCGGTTGCACGGTAGGCATGCTCTGCGATGTTGGCTGATCTGTTAGCCAGGAGGGTAACTCGACAGGAGTATTGGTCGATGGTATATCAAATTCGTGAACAGGCGTTGCTTTCCCTGTTCCATTCGTCAGCGCATGCATGGCAGACGTAGGAACGGCAGAAGCGTCAAGACGAGGTATACTGGCAAGGCGTACACGTTCAACCTGCCCGGTACGTTGCCACCATTCTTTTACACCATCATTGGTCGGCCTTGGAAGTTCAATTGTTGGAGGTAGCGGTGAAACATCGGGAGTTGTGTAATTCGGAGTTATTTGCAATGGTGGTTGCTCTCCTTGGGTGGGTGAGAAGACAAAGGGACGATCATCTATATCGTCAGTAGAAAAAGGTACAATAGTAGAAGAAGTAAACTCCTCATGTTCACCCGTATGTTGTTGCGTGTTGGCATACTTGCTACGATACTGGAGTGCCTGAAAAATCAAGCGTGAAAGAGGCTGTGTGACATTTGCACGAATTTGTTCATCCAAGAATTGCTGTGTCACTGTGCCATTTTTGTGTGCAGCCAAGGCAAAAAAAGCCTCTTCGCCACGAAGCATACCATATTCAGCCCAGATCAAATCTCCGTTTTGGAAGCCTAAAGTACCATGTTCTTCCAGCCCGGTATTTATGAGCAGTGAAATAGTCTTACGACTCATATTGATAATCTGGATAACATCCAGCAAGTCAAACGAGTCCAGACTTGCAGTAAAGCCGGATTTTTGCGATAGGCGGCGTAATTCGTCCTTGAGCAGACGCAGGTCAAGGGGCTTTTCCAAGTAACTGACAGCCCCACATTCTAAGGCCTGAGCACGCACGGCTAGTGAGTTGGCAACTCCGATCGCGATCATACGTATATTTGGGTGAGAAGCATGGAGCCATTGTAGCACTTCAAGACCATCGGTTTCAGGTGCATTCAGGTCAAATATAACTACGTCAAACTCTTCCGACCACAGGACATGGATGGCATCCGCGTTGCGTGTGAACCCTCGGACCTCATAGCCGTCCTTGCGAAGTGCGTTGACTAAATTCTGGTTGAGAGCTTCTTCATCCTCAACTATGCAAATGCGCCAGACATCAGACATCATTACTATCACCTGAAACAGCCGAACCTGTTTTATACTACTAAAAACGCAAAAGCAATTGACCTTTTCGAATTATTTATTAACTAGATATGGAGGAGAGAGGCTCAGAGCTTGTGCTCTTTGGCGATCCATTCAGGACGATTTTCATTCTAACATACCTCTTTCCCATATACAAGCCTTGCTGTTGTGCTCATTTGGAACACATTTGCACTTGTTTTACCAAATTTCCTAGCATTGTTGGAAGATCCTCTATCTCTGACCAGATTCAGCGCATTGGTCCCATCTGAGCGCAATCAGGAAGTTGGTGTGGTCAGTTGGTGTCTTTGCAACAGTTCTCTTTCAACTTCTATGGAAACATGATATACTAGAAAGCGAGACAAGTTATGTTGAATATCAGAGACTTACCAACTAGCCCATTATTTTTTGCATGTTCCATGCTTCACGCATACCATACTACAACTGAGCGCTACCTTCTTGCAGCAGGGTAGCGACGCCTCACCATACCTCTCACAGCCCTCTCTTGTATGGCTATGCCGCAGATATCTCACAATGTAGATACTCACTCACATATTCTTGTTTCAGGAGAAGAATTTACCATGGATTTGATAGATAAGCTTGCCAGTCTGGCACAGCGTCACGAAGAACTGAATACTTTGATGGCACAACCCGAGGTACTCGCAGATATTTCACTCCTCCAACGCTATGGACGTGAACATTCCGAACTCTCAGAAATAGTGCAGAAATATCATGAACTTATTGCTACGGATAAACAGCTTGCAGAAGCTCAGGATATGTACGATAGTGAAGAAGGTGAAATGCGCGATTTAGCCTTCGAGGAACTAGAACGCCTTAAGAAACAAAAAGAGCAACTACTCGAAGAGGTCAAAATTGCGTTGTTGCCCAAAGATATCATGGACGAAAAGAATGCCATTATCACGATCCAAGCAGGTGCAGGAGGCGACGAAGCCGCTCTCTTTGCAGGCGAACTCTTCCGGATGTATACGCGCTATGCTGATGGACGTCGCTGGAAGGTTGAAATCCTGGACGGCAATGAGACAGAGCAGGGCGGCATTAAAGATATTACCTTCCTCGTCAAGGGCAAAGGGGTCTACAGCCGCCTAAAATATGAAGGAGGTACCCACCGGGTACAACGTGTCCCCACTACCGAGGCTAATGGACGAATTCATACCTCGACCGCTAAAGTTATCGTTTTACCTGAAGCCGATGACGATATCAACATCGAGGTTAAAGAAACAGATATCCGCGTCGATGTCTACCGCTCCACAGGTCATGGCGGTCAGAGCGTGAATACGACAGACTCGGCAGTACGCATCACGCACTTACCTACGGGCTTGGTCGTCACCTGCCAGGACGAGAAATCACAGCTCAAGAATAAGGCTAAAGCACTCTCTGTCCTCAAAGCACGCCTCTGGGATATAGAGCAGGCTAAACGCCAGGAAGAGCTGAGCAAAAGCCGCCGCTCCCAGGTCCAGACGGGAGACCGTAGCGAGAAGATTCGTACCTATAATTTCCCACAGGACCGTGTCACCGACCATCGCATCAGCCTGACACGCCACAATCTTCCAGGCGTCCTGAATGGCGATATTGACGAATTTCTCGACAATCTCATTACAGTTGATCAGGCCGAAAAACTACAGAGCATGTTCCAATAGGAGAGAAAAAGATGCAATTGGAACAGCCACAATCTATTCGCACCATCTTCTTCGATGCAGGCTATACGCTTCTCTATCCCGCTCCCTCTTTACTGGAAGTTTGCCAGCAAGTGTGCCAACAGCTTGGCCTGCATGTTGACCTTAACCAATTACAGGCAGGTCTGGAGAATGCCGAGAATTTCCGTTTTCGCCAATCTGAACCCAGCCGCCAAACTTGGGCTGACGAACAAGCTATTGCAAACTTCTGGCTTGACTACTTTAGCAGTCTGTTGCAACCATCGGTGGCCGAATATGATCAACCACGCTTAGACCAACTCGCACACGCCATAGCTGAAACATTCAAACAGCATACAAGCTGGCAAGTCTATACAGATGTTAAACCAACACTAGAAGCAGTCCGAGCGAAAGGATATCGTCTGGGCGTCATTTCCGACTGGAATATCGCGCTCGGGCCGCTCTTACGCCAGTTTGATCTCATCCAATACTTCGACTGCATGCTCGTCTCTGCCGTTGTCCGCCATGCTAAACCATCACCCACGCTCTACGATATGGCTTTAGAGCGTGCTAACGCTATTCCTGACTATACTGTCCATATAGGCGACTCATATATACATGATGTGCTTGGTGCCAGAGCCGTCGGCATTACGCCTATCTTACTCGATCGTACAGCAAAGCTTACCGAGAATACAGTTGATTGCTTGCTCGTACATTCGCTTTATGAACTGCTTGACTTGCTCGAAAATCACAAGGTCTTAATCTGCCGCACAACCTCTACGCCATTGAGATGCATATGATAAAGGAATAATAGGTGCAAGATATCACCATTGTGCGGAATAGTACCAATTTCACGAGATACTGCAATAGGTATATCGTACGTCTGAACAGCATTTTCAGGCACAATAATCCGCATCTTTAGATTATGCGCATTCGCATGGAGCTTGAGATGCATTGCCATCTGATACACACATAGATCAGTACAATCACCTATGACAATAGCTGTGCTTAAATCACGATGTGCTTCCAACCATGCACTCAGTCGCGTTCCATGAAAGGCATTAAGCGAGTTCTTTGCCACAACGATGTAGAGATCGGCAAAGGGCAGGTTCGCTAGTTCAGGAATAGTTTCAGCCTCGCTAGTACCTGCTAGGCAATGGGGTGGAAAATTTATGAAATTCAACGGACTCAGATAAATGGCAATCCTGCGCCAAGATAAAGTTGCGCACTCCAATTGCATATGCTCCTTTGAATGCTTCGACCACCGCTGGAATAATACTGTGCACACGAGGGCTAGATAGCATCCCCTGATGGCAAAAGCCATTGATCATGTCGACGCTAAACAGACTCACACGTCCCTGCATCGCTTCCCCGGCTAGATCGCCCCAAGCAATGCTAGGCAAGTTCTGCGCCCACTCAACAATGGCCGTCAGAAACTCTGCTCCCTGCTCTAAAATGGTATTCGGAATAGTCGAATTCGTCATAACACAGGCTCCTCCTCATAAAAGAGCAATACCTTCCAAACTACAATTTTCGTTCAGCGGCTGGATTAAAGCGATACAGACGTGCAGGACGATGTGTCCCTTCCATTTTCTTATTCCCAGTATCCTCCAAAATCCCCGTTGCCAGAATGCGTTTACGAAAATTCCGCTTATCCAGCTTTTTATGGAGAATGATTTCGTAGACACGTTGCAATTCACGCAATGTAAATTGTTCTGGCACTAGGTTAAAGGCAATAGTGGTGTAATCAAGCTTGCCCCGCAAGCGACTGAGTGCGTACTGAATGATTTTCTGATGGTCAAAGGCCAACGGAGGCAAATCATAGACCGAGAACCATCCAACATCACTGGCATCGCTCGCAGCTTTAACCTGCAAACGTTCCGAATTCAGTAAAGCAAAATATACAACTGTAATTACTCGTGTACGTGGATCTCGATCAGGATCTCCAAAAGTATATAATTGCTCTAAGTAAACATCTTGTAAACCTGTTTCTTCTTGCAACTCACGCTTGGCCGCCATCTCCAGAGATTCGTCTATGTTCATAAAACCACCTGGAATGGCCCACATTCCCTCAAATGGCCAGGAACGACGCTTGATTAGCAAGATCTGCAAATCACGCTGGCGTAGACTCATCATTAACACATCCACTGTTACTGATGGGCGTTCATACTTGCTGGCATCATAATGATGCACTTGTGCCTTAGATGTCTGCTCTTTAGTACCATTCTCTATCGCAGCACTTTTTTGTGTACCATCGGCTGACTTGCTCTGCTCATCCGTTTCCATAACACCAATCTTAACCTCTCAAAAACATAGCTACTAACAACTACATCCGCCAAAAGGTATCCCAGGGGTATCGAAAAATACAATATACAAGGCTCTACACGCTACCTCGACAAAAGAGACGCTATGATGTATACTAGTATCTAGTATAAGGCAGGTCTTTTTCCCTCGCCGTGACTTAGTGTATTCTGTACACTAATATACTCTCTCCCAGTAATGATGTCAAGTCAGGAACCCCACGCAGAAATGCGGGGGCTTGTGAACAGCTCCAACGTTGCTTGGCAAGCTCACCTGACCAGACTCAGCCAGGATCGCAAGGTCATCGGGCTACGTTATCGACGAGAGTTCAAGTTCCTACCTGCGCGTGCGACGCCAGCGTGCTGCTCTAGAACCGATGGGTTAAACAGGTCTACGAGGGTTAAGCCAGTGCTCATCGGAAAGTACCGGGTCGATAACCTTGTCGAGGCGAACATCACCTGGGTTTCCAGGGGCTCGAAAGAGCAGTTTCACGTTGTTTCCGTAGCCAAAAGCTTCAACGGGTGGATGGCTACGGGTACAGCTATCAGAGGGGTAAATGGTGTGCTAAGCACACGCCGCCTACGCGGCCACGGTCCCAACCACCCCAAAAGGGAAGCGCCATTCACTCCCATGGCTAAAGCGAGGGGCTCTCAGAGGCCGAGGGTGGTAGCTAATTGTCTTACCACGTACATCTGTGCTATACTTCCCCTACCAGACCAAACAAGTGTTCGCAAAACATTTTTACCAGGGGTTGTTATGGCAGAAGTAGAGCTTCAACAGATAGGCCCTTACCAAGTGACTGGACTGCACTCTAAAAGCCCTACAAGTATCTTCTATCAGGGCAAACAGCGCAAGAAAGATATTCTTATTCAGAGGCCCAATATTCCTCTTAGCACACCAGAGCAGAAAGAATGCTTTTTATCCCATGTCAAACAGCTCAAAAAGCTCAAGCATCGCAACATTGTCAACATTCTTAATGCAGATTTTGATGGTGACTATGGTTACCTCGTCATGGAATATACTAGCAGCGAGACACTCAGTCAGCATCTTGCGCCAGGAGAACGTATTGCAACAGATGAGGCAAAGCGTTATCTTTCACCAATTGCTGGGGCTCTGCACTATGCACATATGAATAATATAGTGCATGCCAACCTCCACCCAGACAATTTGCTGGTAGGGAAACATAACGATATCTTACTCACCAATTTCTCACTCACGCCTCCCAACTTTGCACTCTCACTCGATGATGAGGCTTTTGCGATCCCATATATGGCCCCCGAGCATCTGCATGGCCAACCCACCGCTGCTAGCGATCAATATTCCCTGGCGGTTATTGTCTATGAACTGCTCTGCGGACGACGTCCCTACCAAGCAACTGAGCAAGAACTTTTACTCATGCAACAGGAACAGATTCCTCTGCCACCACTAAGCAAATTCAATGAGGCTATTTCGTCCGCCGTTCGAGCAAGTAATCATGCGAGCACTCACTCGAGATCCAGAGAAACGCTTTCCCCATATTCAGGCATTCGCAGATCATTATTTGAGCGCCCTGATGGGCTTCCCAGTGAAAGCTACCGAAACTAGCACACTACGTATCGCTAAGCCCAGAACATCCATGCCTAAGCCGCAAAATATGCCTCAGCAGCCAAGCGAGTTAGCACCTGCTCCAGTGAATGGGGATAGTAGAACTCACCAGCCGATAGTAGAAGAGATAGAGGAGCCAGCTTCCATATCTCATGCCCCAACCAAGGAGGAGATTTCTGAACCAGCAATATCAGCACTGCAAGATGATACTTATCAGCAAGCGATCAATGCAAATGGTATTCAAACTTCTGAACCAGCAACATTTGCGCAATCAGATGATACTGACCTGCAATCCGATGAGCCGCTTCTGAGCGATCAAGATCTGAATGCGATCGCTACAGCCGATCTCTGGCAAGGCGGCGTCCTTTCACAACGCCTCCCAGGCTATGAAGAGCGGCCAGCCCAAGTGGAGATGGCTTCCCTGGTCTCACGAGCCATCACTGAGTATGTTCCAGCGATCGTGGAGGCTTCAACAGGTACAGGAAAGAGTTTAGCCTACCTCGTACCTGTCGTACGCTCGGGCCAGACCGCCATCATCAGTACCGCTAACAAAGCACTGCAAGAGCAGCTCTTCTACAAAGATATCCCTTTTGTTCAAAAAAACGTTAAATCCTTCGAAGCTGCACTGGTCAAAGGCGTCAATAACTATGTCTGTCTCAATCGCGTTGAGAGTGAACGCATAGGCATACAGTTCTATGTCAAAAACCGCGATTTCACACGCTTGCTCAATACTCTTAACAACCCTCCTGCAGGCTTTAACGGCGATTTTGAAACACTCGGCTACCAGCTCGCCACCGATATCCGCAGTAAGGTTGCCACTGATAGCGATGAGTGCGCTTGGACCAAATGTGAATATTTTGGCGAGTGCTATGTCCGCAAAATGCGAGCACGTGCAGAACGAGCAAAAGTGATTGTGGTCAACCATACCCTGCTACTACTGGATGCCGTGAGCGGGGGCCACCTCCTACCCGATCGGGATGTCATTATTCTCGATGAAGCCCACCACTTGGAGGAAGAGGCTACACGCTGCTTTACCACCACTGTGCACCCAGTACAGATTTAAACCCTCCTCGCCCAGCGTATGCTTAAGGATCATAGCCAGCTCAGTCTGCAAGATGATGTGATGCGCGTAGCTCAGGATACGTGGATGCACCTGCAGCAGATTGCTGATCCCACCAATAAATCACGCACGAATTTGGAATCTCCATTGGAAGAGGGATTGCATCTTGCCTCTCTCCTCGACGATCTCACCGCTTCACTACGCAAACAGCGGCCAGATAAGCTGGACGATAAGGAGGATCAGCTCTACGACAAACTGCTCACACGCACCCAAAATCTAGCAACAGATATCCGCACTGTCTTCTCGGTCTCCGATCCCAGTAAGTTTGTCTATTATGCTGAACGTGTTGAGGGTTCGGTCAACCGAGGCTTCATCTTACAAGCTTCAGCAGCACCACTCGATGTTACACCCTTTCTGAAAGAACGCCTCTTCAAACAATGCAATGTTATCTGTACCTCCGCAACACTGGCAACAACTGGCCCTAACCCAGCTCAGCCAGATGACAAAAGACCCAACTTTGCCTACTTCCGCCGCCGTGTCGGTCTCGATCCACTCGAACGCAGCGATGTGCTGGAGAGCATTCTTCCCCTCACATTCGACTATGAGCAAAAGGCCCTGCTCTACTTGCCTCGCGATTTGCCAGCGCCAGCCTTTGGCATTGGATCTGATGACTATATGAAAGCCATTGCGCGTGAGATGTACAAGCTGGTCAAGCTATCACGTGGGCGTGCTTTTCTGCTCTTTTCTAGTAGACGTATGCTTGACCGCGCATATGATTTGATGTCACCTCATCTTCCCTATCCTCTGCTAAAGCAAGGGGATATGACGCGCTTGGAACTCACACAACGCTTCCGCCAGGAAGAAGGGGCAATACTGTTTGGACTGAAAAGCTTCTGGGAAGGCGTAGATATTGCAGGTGATGCTCTTTCACTCGTTGTCATTGATAAGCTCCCCTTCGATCCACCCGATGATCCAGTGCATGAGGCACGAGTTGCACAGATGAAAGCCGCAGGGGAGAACTGGTTTGGCACTTATGTACTGCCTCAGGCGGTTCTACGTCTTAAACAAGGGATTGGACGCTTGCTGCGTACACGTGAGGATCGGGGAGTGATGGCTATTCTCGATACACGCCTGCATACTAAGGGATATGGTAAGCTCGTGCTCGATGCATTGCCACCTGCACATCGCACGAGCAGCTTAAGAGATGTTGAGCGGTTCTTTTCATGATTTCTCCGTAATACTCTATAGCTTGGCATAGTTATGTGAAGCCGGATCATAACGATATGCCGGATCACTTGGATGAAACGTCAAACCATTTTTATCGTCGGATAGCCAGATTAATACGTGACTATTAGCAGGGGCATGCAAGGGATAATGCCAGTGATCCAGAGCACTCGAACCCGTCACCCCGAAGAGCCAAGCTCCCCCATCCATATGAATATTCTTGGCAGTAAGATCATCACACGAAAACGATGTCTGGTTTTGCAGAGGCTCTCCATTAACCTGCAAATCACAGGCTTGCAACGCCATACCATTAAGAGAAGCTGCCGAATCAACATAGGGATAATCTGCAAATTTAGGAGCGACTTTGCGTGCTAGTGCCGCCCTCGACCAAATCCAGGTACCAGGATAAATGTCCGATTTTGTAAAGACGGTCAGGTAAACCTGTACCCTCGGCGCAATCTTTACGGACAATAGGCATCCTTCTGTGCAGTCAGGTGCGTGATGCTCTGGATGGGGCAAGGTGATCAGGGGAGTTGGCATACTCTGCGGTGATGTGAGAGAACCAATGCGTAAAACCTCTCCGCCAAAAGCAATCAGAGGATATTGAGGAGAGAGAGTAATAACCATTCCCGGATGTATGGCATGACAGTCATGACCTAATGTTGCATTGAGAGCTTGTACAGTTTCCGGCTTTTGATCACTAAATACCTCGCTAGCATTAGTAAAACGCATCTTATATGCTAGTACACCATCGCACGAATTACCATCTTCCAGTGTGTAGGGAATCTTTCCTATCTGAGGAAGAACTGACGGGAATGCGGGCAAAGAAACTGGTGTGAGTAAACTATTGGGATCTGAAGCTGCATAGAATAGAGACGTAAGCTTAGGAATTAGTTGGCTTCCCGCCCGTTCTGCAATGATATATGTTGGAAGAACTACAAGAAGTACAGCAAATAAAATTCCAATCAACTTCCAAGTGAGAGGACGGAAAGCCAGACGTTTAGGTAAAAGTTCATATTCTCTGAGAATGTCTGGTGGCAAAAAACGGCGAGCCATCACCAACTCCGATCTGAATACATCGACGCTGAGACACACTGATCTCCCTGAAACGATGTGATCTGAAAAATCTTAGGGACATCCACTATCACTATTCGGCACGAATGCTCGTTTTCTAGAGGTAGAGAGGATCACCATAGATTCGCTAGGTTCTCACCTCAAAATCTCAAAAGGTGTAGACAAACACCCCTCAAAGGCCCTATACTAGAAAGTGCATTCCGACATAGACGTGATGTCAATTGCTATCACCGTACAGGAGAATCTGCATATGAGCAAAATAAAAATGCGTTGTATCACATGCGGCAAGTGGTTTCAGTCGGCAAATGCTAAAGAAGTAACTTGCCCCGAATGCACGCAAAAAGCGAGAAAAGAAAAATTGGCGACGAAGAACGCGCCTCCCATCACAAATAAACCTACGGCTGTCCCTGCACGTAGTACCAATAATCCGCCACAGCCAACTACAACACCTAAGTTGAAGCAGACGCAAAGTGGCACTAATCAGTGGCTTGACAAGCTTGAAGATGTCAAAATTGCCCAACCTGATCAGCCACCCGTACGCCCTAAAATACCGTCCCCTCCTGTACAGCGTGATACACGCAACGGGCAGGGAGATTTCCGTAGTCGCTCGACTGATACACGTCCTGCATTTCCTAGGGAAGGCCATGAGCGAGAACGCGAAGCTGGTCCTACACGTGGACCTTCCACTTATCGTGGAGGTCACGGACCCGCACGCCCACGTCAGCCAATGGAAGGCGGACCGGGACGTGGACCATATAAGCCTGCCTACCCCGGTAAACCTAGAGGTGGCCCCAACAGGAAACCAAAAGGATCAACTCCACCCAGACCCAAACGAGAGAAAATTCCACCACCACCGCCTTTTGTACCAACACCAGAACAGATACAACAGGTTGAAGAGCGCTATCTGGAACTGGCCCAACCAGCAGAGTTCGACGGCATCCGTACACAGATCGCTAAGGAACTCAATATCCCGAAAAAAGCTGTTAAGAAGATCGTTAAAGAACTGCGTGGACGACAGAATATTCCTAGCTGGTGGGAGTTACAGACGTATAAGGGCAGTGCCGAGGAATTTGAAAGGATTAAAGAGGTTTACGAACCTTATTTGCCTGTTCCTCAGATCAATATACACAAAAAGATTGCTGAGGAGCTTTCTCTTAAGCCAGTCACCGTCTATCAGGCGATTAAAAAGATACGCCAGGAGCTAGGCCTGCCGCAGTATAATGATCCTGCGTTACATGCAGAGGAATTCGCAGAACTAGCAAAACAACGTCAGGCACCAGATACACAACAATCAGCCACACAGGTTGAAGTGACCTCAGCCTCACTAGAAAGTTAAGCTTAGGAGTCAATTGCAGAGGTTGGTGAGATGCTCATTGGGTTTTCTACCAATCCCCTGCAATGCATTGTTCCTTCTGACTGCTTTCTGTGTAGATGCAAAAAAGTAAGGGAAAAGAGTTTTGTATGGAGAATTGTATATTTTGTAAAGTTGCAGCAGGCCAGATTCCCAGTAGTATTGTCTATCAGGACGAAGATATCGTTGCTTTCAAGGACATTGCGCCTCAGGCACCACATCACATCCTGTTTATTTCCAGGCGTCACATTCCTTCTATGAATGATCTGACACTAGCAGATGGTGCACTACTAGCAAAGATCTTTACGACAGCACAGAAAGTGACCCATGATCTTGGCCTCGATCAGGGGTATCGCTTCCTAACAAATGTCGGGATTGACGCAGGTCAAAGCGTCCCTCATTTGCACTTCCACCTGCTAGGAGGACGCAAGTTTGGGTGGCCTCCATTTCCTCCAAATTAAGAGGTTCCTCATGAAAATTGGCATAAATGCTCTTTTCTTCCAATCTCGTGCAACTGGCAGCGCACAATATATGATCCATCTCATCGATGCATTAGCACAAATTGATCAGCAAAACGAGTATATTTTGCTAGGGCCTAGGCCAGTAGAGCAAACTGGTCAGCACTCGTTTCCTTATCAAGTCCATCCAGTGCCAACTTTTGCTGCCCATAATGAGAACGTTGAGAAAGTGATTTGGGAACAACTCACCGCACCTCATGCTGCTCGCCACGCTGAAGTGGATCTTTTTCATGTACCCTATTTCGCTCCACCTCTCTTTCCACGTACGCCAACCATTGTGACTATTCATGATGTTATCCCTCTGCGTCTACCCGCATATCAACTTGGAGGGAAAGTCAAGGCATATATGAGTCTTGTGTCCCGGGCAGCACATCGAGCGGCAATGATTATTACCATCTCTGAGCATGCTAAACAAGATATGGTCGATGCACTTAAGATCCCACCCGAGCGCATCCGCACTATCTATGAAGCTGCAGGCGATCAATATCATCCGATAACTGATCCTGAAATTCTGGCCGCTGCACGAGCACGGTACGGCATTGGTGAACGCTATATCTTTTATCTGGGCGGGCTAGATCAACGCAAAAATGTGCCCCAACTGGTACGAGCCTTTGCCCATATCTATGCTCAGCTTGGTGATCCTAACCTGCAATTGGTGATTTCAGGCAATCCCGACAAGCAGCAAGGGCCCCTTTTTCCCCGATCCACGCCCAATTGGAGCTGATCTGGAGATCAACGGGCAAATTATCTATCGCTTCATTGAGGATGAAGATAAACCTGCAATCTATAGCGGAGCTAGCCTGTTTGTCTTCCCATCACTCTACGAAGGCTTCGGCCTTCCACCACTAGAGGCTATGGGCTGTGGTGCACCAGTTGTCTGCTCTAACCGTACTTCCCTACCAGAAGTTGTTGGCGATGCAGCCATTAGCGTAGACCCACAAGACACACAAGCCTTGGTTGAAGCTATGCACCAAATTCTAAGTGATGAGACTCTTCAGGCTGACCTGCGTGCACGTTCTTTACGACAAGCTGCAAAATTTAGCTGGCGGAAAACTGCTCAGGAAACGCTAGCAGTCTATCAAGAAGTATACGATAAAAAGAGGTAGATGGGATTATGCGCGTATTGATGATATCAAAAGCTCTAGTGGCAGGCACATCACAACGTAAATTGGAAGAAATTGCCAAGTGCTCAGGAGTCGAACTGACTTTGGTTACTCCACCTTACTGGCAAAGCGATGACGGTAGTAAGCAGGTACTCGAACGACTCTATACGAATGGCTATCGCATGATCGTCACTCCAATAAAACTGAACGGCAACTTTCACCTTCACTACTATCCACGATTAGGACAGATCATGCGTGAAGTGCAGCCAGAGATCGTTCATATCGACGAAGAACCATACAATCTGGCTACCTTCCTAGCGATGCGACTCGCCAGACAGCATAAGGCACGCGCTCTGTTCTTTACTTGGCAAATCTGTACCGCGACTACCCCCTCCCATTCCGTCAGTTCGAACATTATAATTACCAACACGCAGCCACAGCTCTGGCAGGCAATCGCGACGCCACAGATGTCTTACGCCGCAAGGGCTATCAGGGCTCTATCCACATCCTACCTCAGTTTGGTTTTGATACAGATATCTACAAACGCAGTTTACCACTTCCCTCACGCAAACCTGACGATCCTTTTACGATCGGCTTTATTGGTCGTCTCAAGGAAGAAAAAGGGCTCCCGCTGATTGTCGAAGCTCTGACCTATTTACCAGCTAACTGTCGCGCAGTCTTTGTTGGCCATGGTCCAATGAAAAGCGTCTTGGAAGAGCAAGCTACCCAATTGGGTGTTGCAGACCGTATACTTATTAAACCCGGTATTCCCACGAGCGATGTTCCTCGCGAGATAGAGCAATGGGAGGCTCACGTCCTACCCTCCATCACACGTCCAAATTGGATCGAGCAATTTGGTCGCACACTTGCTGAGGCTATGTCGTGTGAAGTTCCAGTGATCGGTTCGAATAGTGGAGAAATTCCCCATGTGATTGGAGATGCAGGTCTTGTCTTCAAAGAAGGTGATGCCAAAGACTTGAGCGAGTGTATACGTAAGCTGATGGATGATCCTGTTCTCTATCAGGACCTCGCACGACGCGGGCGTCAACGAGTGCTCAATAACTACACTCAGGAGCGCATTGCTCAGAAGACTTATGAGGTCTACCAATCTATGCATTAGCACCTTTTAACTATGAAAGGGGTGCAATTTGTTTCACCCTGTTGTATATTATAAGTACAAATTGCCACTAGGCATATCCCTGCCCTTGTTCCAGTGGAGCAAGGGAGAGGAAAAAATAAAGACATGCGTCAAAAATGAGAAATTCTGCTTGACAGTGTTGGCTTTGTTCAAACACGAAACTGTCAAGTCGATTTGACGCATGCCCAGAAAATTGCAGATTATTCTTCAGCCATCCTGCACGATGCAGTTGGGAAATACTCTGCCAGTAAAGCAAAGATCTCTTGTTCATCTGATACTCGCACAAGTTTGCGGTGAAACATCCTCAGCAGTTGCGCATTCTGGACAGCAACGATGGTTTGCTGCACCTGGGCTACAACCTGAGGTGAGAAACGGTCACCGACAACGTCCAGAATGGCCTCTTGCAAGCCCTTAATCTCACCGGGAAGGGGGAAAATTTCGCTGAGCAAGGCCAAGACCGCTTGCTCGTCGGAGACTCCAAAGAGGCGACGGAGAAACTCTTTCAGTTTCTCAATATCCTGACTCAGCATGATAGCAGACTGCACTTGCGCGACGATCTGGGATGAGAAATGATCATTGAGAATATCTAAGATCAAGCCCTGTGTGCCTTTGATCTCGCCCTTGATCTCGCCTTTGATCTCGCCCTTGATCTCGCCTTTGCGTTCTCCCTCAAGGATCATCCCACCAATCACGGGATCTTCCCGAAAGAGTTCATATCCCTGGTATTGCATTTTTAGTACCTCTCTTATCTTTTGCTTGTCTTCCTGCTCTATCGTCGTGGTTCGCCCCAGCATGGTCTGGAACCAAGCGAGATGACGCTTGAATTGTGCTCGGCTTTCATACTCATCCATCTCCCGTACGGCCTGGGTAAGCAATTCGACTGTGGGTTTCTTCATCGCTGGCAAGAATGGATACAAACACCGTTGGTGCTCCTGCACCACCTGGTATGGATCTTTCTGCCACAGACAGATGATGATCGGATAAAAGGCTGAGCGTACTTCTCCCCCACAGATGATCTGAAAAGGGATCTTGGGGACATCGCACTCAAAGAGCAAAAGGGCTACTGAGAGCACTGGCCGCTTGTACTTGCGATATAGATTGATCCGATATTCGTCCATACGCGGCAGAAGATCATCATTGGCTCTCACTTGTGCCTCTAGATCGAGCGTAACCGAAATCTCCCTTATAGATCATATGACGACCGATATCGATGGAGAGCGTTGTGCGGTTCAACTCGACATTCAACTCATCATCGGTCAGCCCATCCGGTCGCTGTACCTCAGCGATCAAGCTGGCAATCGCCTCTTCCGATTGCTCCCCGAAGAGCGCCTTGACCAGACCGTCAAACTGCTTTGACTCTTTCAGCCCTTCTTGCGTCTTGTTGAACTCTTTGGGATCTTCTTGTTTCTTGTTTGACAATGGCTTATCCATTCCCTGCCTTCCTACGTCGATTGCTCCTGAGTATAGCACAAATGTGTTATAGATACCATTGTAGATTACTTACCGGGTTGCACACCACTTTTTGCACTGCACCCATGTGCAATAACAAGAAGCGGATTATAGCACTTCTTCAGAGATAAAAAAGTACTAAACTATGTGAAATATATGCGACATGCATCAAAAAGGGGTAATTCTGCTTGACAGTGCTAGCTCTGTTTAAGCACAAAACGGTCAAGTCGATTTGACGCTTGCCGATATACTCATCCCGCAAATCATTGCGCCTGTTTTGTCCATATCGCAATCAATCGTGCCCATTACCTGTCATACTGCATAACTCGTGCTCGTATATTTTCTGATACGTCACGATCATTCATTATCTTTTCAACGCAATATCTCAACTCTTGAGCAAGTTCTTGCCTATTCATCCCGCTACGTGCAGCATCTCTCAGAGTATTTGTATAGAGTTCTCGCACTTGTATGAGAAGAACATCCTCGTGATCGTACCTCTGGAATATATCGTCAAGACTTTTCACTATTTTTGTAATAGCTTCTAGGTTTTTTGGATATTTCAAGTGTAATCCTTCTGGAAACTCATAATCCTCTGCTATCCGTTCGATACAGTCCCGAAAGTCTTGAGCGAATTGCTCCCTGGTTATTCCTAGGTTAAGAGCAGGGTTCATTCTATTTCTATAGAGGTCCCGCACACTCCTGAGAACCTCATTCTCGGGAGGGGACTCGCGTAATATCTCCTCAATATTGTTCTCTAGACTATCCATGAAGCGAGATTTTCTGCGGGCGATCTCCGCGTCTTCACTCCTTCGATCCATTTTTCCTTCTCGAATTCTTTACCTTCTTCTCGCGATGTTCTACTTGTTTCTCACGTTCTTCTACATTCTTCTCACGTTCTTCTACATTCTTCTCACGTTCCTCTACATTCTTCTCACGAGCTAGCACTTGGTCGCGCTCCTGCTCTACCCTTCTGAGGTCGTTTCGGGCTTGGTCGCGCTCTCCCCGTGCTTGGTTGCGTTCTGTCTGTGCACCCCTGAGTTGTCCTCGGGCTTGATCGCATTCTTGCCGTGCTCGGTTGAGGTTTTGCTGTGATTCTTGGAATTGTCCTTGGGCTTGGTTGAGGTCTTGTTGCGTCTTTGTGAGCAGTTCCTGAGTGCGATTATGCTCCTGCTGGAATTTCAGTCGTTCCTCTTGCCTTATATTATCTTCTTTTGTTTTCCATTCCGGCTCCATAACCCTTCGCATCATATCTAGCATTTGTTCCATCGTGGAACTTTCTCCCTCGGATCGAGTCTGCTGTCCCCGTTCTGGAGACCTCAACTCACTAGCACGCCGAGATGATGATGCCTCACTGGAGGACGGGGGTAGGGCATCCCTCTGTGGGCGTTCAGGACCAGTACGCTGAGAAGGATGAGGCTTCACTGGAGGACGGGGGTAGGGTATTGCTTAAGACCTTTAGGTCATCTATCCAAGCAATCACATCTCTACCAATCTGTGGATCAGAGTGAATTGGCATCAGTTCTCTGATGAGCTTCATATCAAGTTGTTTTGATTGCTTAATTGCATTTAATGCTGCACAACGTATATCAATATCATTTTGATCATTTCTGATTATTCGTATAATTTCATCTCTAAAGATCAATACACTATCTGATGATTCAATTGATTTTAGCGCAGCCTTTGATAATGCGCGATCACTAAGATTAAGTATTTGCTTTATTTCATCTTTACAATGTAATGCGCATTTCAGTGATTTAATGGCATTAAGTGCTAGGATATGTGTATTATAATCATCTATCCCCTCTACCCCTTTACTTCCAGAGGACGAATACATTCTTTACTAAGCATTTGATTTATTTGTTCTTTACAATATGATGAACATTCTGATGATTTTATTGTACGTAATGCTATACTTTGCAAATCTTCACAATTGGACGTCGCATAACCATGACCATCAATTACCATATAATCACTACTTTGCTCACTCAATATTTGTCTTATTTCTTCTTTGCAATGCGATGAGCATTCTGGTGATTCGATCATCTTTAATACATCAATACGCATCTGAATATTTGCGTTGTGATCATTATAACTTCTTGATTTCATTCATCCTTGCTGATCTGATAATTGTATCATTATATTCTCGCAAATCACCAAGTATTTGTTTTATTTCATCTTTAAATTCATCGGATTCAAATCCATCTGGGCCTTTTAATAATACAATTGTCCTTAAAACTGCGTTGTTAATGTTTATATCTGCTTTCTTATTATTAAACGTTTTTCTAAGAGTTTGTCTTATTTCGTCTTTAAATTCTCTCACGCTCTCTGTTCCTGCTCTTAAAACGTGCACCTAATGCTGCATAAGCAATCTTATTATCTCTCCAATCATTGAGAGTTTGTCTTATTTCGTCTTTAAATTCTCTCATGGCTCCTAATCCTGTAATAACTCCTAATGCTGAATAAATAACTTTATCATCTCTCCAATCATTCAATATTTGTTTTATTTCATTTTCAAATTCTTTTACACTATTTGATTGCTTAATAGCCTCTAATGCTAAACAATGAGCATCACGAGATATTGACTCATCGTCAAGTATTTCTCTAATCTCTTCTTTAAATTCCGATACACTTCTTTCTGATAAAATCGAATCTATTGCACGATTTATCGCGTCAATATCACTGTGTCTCTCATTAACAAGTATATTACTTATTTCACTTTTATATAAGCTGGCGCACTCCGATGATATGATCGCATCTAATGCCTCAATGCGTACAGCACTATTTCGCTCATTGATAAGTATATTGCTTATTTCACTTTTGAATTCTCTTGCGCACTTTTCTTTCCAAATTTCTCTTAATATGTTCTTCCTTGCAACAGGTTCTATTTGCTTATTGAGAGAATATTTCCCGTATTGGGCGAAGAAGTGTTCGATCACCGTCTGGCCTAATAGCCTCGCGTAACCCACCTTCTTGCACCCATTCAACTAGCTCATCGGGAGACATTTGGTTCGCGTCCTGTGTTTGTGTGTCCCTACTTGTATTCGCTTCACCATCATGCCGCGCATTCCCTCTCCACCAATTTAACATCCCTCCAGGCAAGATAGGATGTTCGGGTGTACATTTACTAGCCAGTTGTACCTTTTGGTCCTGTGAAAAGAGGAGACTGGTCAACCTGGAGATGTTGTGTTCGTCGCTATCTGTTTGGAGCGGTCATCCAATGACTTATTAATTTCACGAATTCCCATGGTCATTTTCCTTCCCTGCATATCTTAAGAGAATATTCTTCCATTACAGCAAAAGCGTGTTCATCCTACCGAGGAGGCAGGATGGGCAGATGATCATACTCAATGGATGTTGAAATCTTTGAACGGAAGGCACACTCTAACTGCTAAACTGTGCTAGGGAGTATGCTCGTGGGTGAGCTGAGGGTCTCAGCAAGACGTGTTGTGGGGCTGCCAATAGGAAGCTGGCCCGCTGTTTGGCCTGTCTGGGGAGAGAAGTGAGACATCGTCTCTTCACCTCATCATCTTCAAAGAGTTTCTCGATCTATATACGTATACATAAACTACTTACAGTTGCAACAGTCCATAGAGAGCGATGAATGTAAGCTATCCGGTGATGGTTGGAGATACTCGCAAGCCATGCACCTTCTTTGCATTCACTGGTATCGATTGTAACATATCGGGAGAATTATTGCAAGGGCGTGAAGAATCGCTAAATTGTACTGATATCTTAACAATCGTGACTATTGATGTATGAACAACCAGACCTATTTTTTACGCATATTTCATAAAACATGTAAATATGTGGCAACCATTCAGAACTAATATTCATCTTCACCTGCGCCTCGGTGTTGAAGCCCATCACAAAGTTCTTTGCATAGACCTCAGTAGAAATCACCCAAGAATAAGTTGCCCTCAATATCAAAGTATCAAGTTAAACCTCGGTCATTCCTACGAGGCGGTGTGCAAAGTGGCAAGAAACCACTTCTCAAGCCTGCTCACCTCTTACATAGCGCTCTACCGTACGATAGAATTTGGTGAGCGAATAATCCAGAGCTGCCTCCTTTGATTGCAGAGCGTGCTTAGCTCGCAAGAAGGGCAACCAAACCCGATCACCAACGATCACCTGTGCTTCCTCAATGTTTTTGCGCGGCTCCCATCGGCCTCTCAGATTACAGACAAGGACCACACCAAGAAAAGCACCGACAAAGGGAATATGCTCGCTATGTCGCGTGCTGGGTATGGGCGAACCTTTTGCCCAGAAGTAACAGTCAACATGTGGTAACGTTTCAGGACTGTATTCTATTTTCACTCGTGGTGCTGCGGTGTGAAACCACCTCCAAAAACCCTTTGCATAGTTAGCATAGTACGCAATGCTCTCACCTTCATCTTCCACATCGCAGGGCAACAGCTTGTCCAGGGGAAGCCACTCAGAAACTTCTGGAGAATAATAGGTATTAAACTGAACAGCCTGGCGCAAGCCCTCCTTAAATGAAAAGGAACCGACTATCAGCTCCAACAGGTCTGCGATGTCAGGGTCCCAGTGTTCTTTGGAGGGAACAGGGTAACGCTACGCTCCCGCAGCCGAGCCAGGGCTTGTTCTTCGGTGGTGTCGGAGCGCAAATGGGCCAGAGCCGAGGCTTGGGCCACGCGAGCCTCATCTGAGGCATAATCCAGCGGCGTTGGTCGTGAAAGCAGTAAGACTCCGCCACCAGCCAACTCTTCACAGTGAAAACAGGGTATGGACAAGACGCGATCACGCCCGAGCTGCTCGACTAGCCTTTTCCCATAAATGTTGAGCCAGTAGATTTCATACACCCTGGTGGGAGCAAATGGACCGCTTACATGTGGATCAGTACCCAGTGTAGCATCGGCTTGATTATGTGCATACCCGTAGAGAGGATGAAGCAGATTTGCCAGAGCCGTGACAAGTGAGACAAAGTGCTGAATTCGTTCCTTTCCAGTGATCTGGAAGATCATCAAAAGAGTCCAAGGGAAGGTCGATGGAGAGCGTCAGACCAATTGGAGCACCTTTCCACAGAAAAGCAAAGCTATATGCCACTTTGGGATTTGTACTTCGTCTCAAGTAGAGAGAAACAGTATATTCTGGATTTAGCCTTTCTAGATTACTTTTGACGGCTTCCTGCGAGTATTTGCGCCAATTAAGCTGGTCATAGCCAACTAGATGGGGTATGAATTTATTGCCATGTAAATGAAGCACTTCGAGAATCTGATCAATACTGACATTGCCTAAGACGAGGGGATTATCTGCAACGCACATCTTATATTGTAAGGTATGATACATACTCATTGTCGGAATTGAACCTCCATAGGATATTCTTGTATTACATGTTCAACAATTTCTACGATTAATTGAAGAAAAAGTACTAGTAGTCGAAGCGAAGTGCATAGCCAGTGGCAACAGAGAGCCGACAAGCCCGCAGGAGACTAAGGCAGGTGTATGCCTCGTTCTCAAAACGAATTCGACGGACTGTAATCTGATTTTGGCAGACATGCTTTTTGGGCATCGAAGAGATCGCAAAATTTCCTATCATGTATTTCTTCTAACAATTCCTCTGGCAACTCAAGTGCTTTCGCCAAATGCTGGCATTCTTCGAGAAGCTGAACGCTTGATCCGATACAGTGATAACCTTCATACGGAACCGGACGGAAAGGAGAATAGAGCACTTCCTCAAAGGGGATTGGAAGGTAGACGCCTCCAAGGTCACAGTGAAACATCAGGTGGTTGAAATTCCCGGGAGGATATTCATCAAAGAGATCAGCATCATAAGCCTCCATGACGGATTTATCGTGGTCTTCCTCAACATATCCCGGTTGGTCGGGAAGATTACCAGTTATCCAAAGGTAAGCTGCCACTCGACGAAGATAGGGAATTCCACTGTACCCCATGTCCCACCAATATCGAGAAAGAGGCTCTGCAGAAGGAAAGGGCTCATGGTGTTCTGGCAAATCATATGCTCAAAGAACCCGGTTTACGAATGAGAATTCATCCTCGAGATCTTGAGGACTCCGCCCATCGTCATATCCAACGCGAAGGGTTAATCCCATAACAAACTCCTTTTTTAAAGAGAGATGACACTGCTCATACTTATCTCTTCTTTTTCTAGGCTGAAGAAGCGGAAGATCTCTCTCTCCAAACAAGTTTGTTTCACGAGGCTATCAGACGGAAAAAAGTGCCGTCAGTGCAATGGAGACAACCCACTGAGCTTGTGGGACGCTGATGTTGCATTGACGGGAAAAAGTATCAGAGGACAATCCCCTCAAGCCTGCTCACCTCTTACATAGCGTTCTACCGTGCGATAAAATTTGATGAGCGAATAATCCAATGCGGCATCCTTTGATTGCAGGCATCGCTTAGCTCGCAAGAAGGGCAACCAGACTCGATCACCAACGACTATCTGTGATTTCCTCGATGTTTTCGCGCGGCACCCACCGTCCTCCCAAATGACGAAGGATGATCTCGCCAAGATAAGCACCGACATAGGGAAGATACTGGCTATGTGGCATGCTAGGTGTGGACGTCGTCGCCCAAAAGTGGGCGTCGACATGATGCAACCATCCAGGACTGAAATCTATCTTCTTCTTTATCTGGGTGCCAAACCAGCCCGTAAAGGACTGTGCATAGGCCGTATAGCGCTCAATGTCCTCACCGACATTCCCATCGGGGGGCAAGAGCTTGTCTAAGGGCAGCCACTCCGGAACTTCTGGAGGGCGATACGTATTGAGTTGAACTGCTCGGCGTAGGCCCTCCTCAAAGGAAAAGACATTTTGTGTCAGCTCGAACAGGTCGACCATATCAGGGTCCCAGTTGGCTTTGGAGGGAAACAGGGTGACGCTCCGCTCCAGCAACATTGCCAGGGCTTGTTCAGAGGTGATGTCAGAACGCAGATGGGCCAGAGCTGAAGCTTGGGCCACGCGAGCCTCATCCGAGGCATAGTCTAGTGGCGTGGGTCGTGAAAGGAACAAGACGCCCCCACCAGCCAACTCTTCACAGCGAAAACAGGGCGTGGACAAGACCCGCTCACGCCCAAGCTGCTCAACCAGCTCTTTGCCATAGATGTTGAGCCAGTAGATTTCATAAACCCCAATGGAGGCAAATTGGTCACGGACATGCGGATCCTTGCCTAGTACGAAATCGGCTCGATTATGGGCATACCCGTAGAGAGGATGGAGCAAATGAGCCAGAGCTGAGACTAGCGAGACAAAGTGCTGAACCCGTTCCTCTCCATGATCTGGATGATCAAAAGAGTCCAAGGGAAGCTCGATTTCTAGCTCCAAACCTGGAGTTCTTTTCCGCATAAAATCAAAGCCATATGTCACTTCGGGATCTTCTGTACGCCTTAAGTAGAAAAAAACAAGATTTTCTGAATTTTGCTTTGCTAACACACGTTTAACAGCTTCCAGAGAGTACTTCTGCGAAGCCTTGCCAGCGCTAACCCGCTGGGGCATGAACTCGTTGGCATGCAAATGAAGCACTTCTAGGATCTGATCGATGCTGACATCCCCCGAAACGAGGGGATTGTCAGCAATGTACATCTTACACTCTAATTTCTGATACATACTCATAATACTCATACTCATTGTCTGAATTGAACCTCCACTAGATGTCCATTTGTAGCCTTTTGGACTACGCCTACGATAAACTCACAGATTTCTGGCGTGATAAGATCAGGTTTATCTTCATAGACAAGATACATCTTTTTGACCTCCGTTGTAAAGCCTCGCATGACGGTTAGTTCACTTTCAGGAAGATCGCGCCTTATTTTCTAATCTCCCACTATATTTATTGAGTAGCTCTTTCACATCTTTCATCACCTTTTCTTTGATTTCATCTTTATCCCATGCTGTGAAGTTGCGGCTCTTATTACTATACGTTTCAACTTGGGGAACCCGATCTGCAGGGCGACCAGCGTCCTTCCATGCCTGAAGTTCCTGTTTGTCTACAGCTAGCTGATCGACAAACTTCGGTGTTGGTTTTAGTCGTCCATTTTTAGGCTTCTTTCCCTCCTTAATGACACCTACGTTTCCCTCAATAATCATGTCTCGCCTTTCTTGTTGGAGGTCTGAAAGGACATGATCCTGAAATGGTGTTCCATCTCCGCGCCTATCATATGGATTAGTAAGAACCTCTTTGTAGGATTCCCAACAACGTGGAGACTCTGTTGGTTTCCGTTTTTTCTTGACCTCTTTTTCTGGCCCATCAGGAGACTCTGCTGGCGATTTAAGTTTGAGTTTATCCTTGAACTCTTGTGCTAACCCGTCAGGAGACGCCGTTGACGCTTCTCGTTCCAGTTTTTTGTTGAACTCTTTTTCGAAATCCTTGACACGCCCCTCCCAATAATTAACATAATCATCCCAAAGCGGCTTATCCTCAGGTAACACTTCGTTAAGTGGTTTATCTTTTGTTCGCTTGATAGCCTTTAGCTTTTCGAGATCTTCTCGATTGCGAATGGCGAAGCGCCCGTCGACTATTGCTAGTTCAGCTTCCGATTGCCTTACACTATTAATAGCTTTCTCAGGCTCAGCCGGGTTTTCGGTTGTGATGGTGTCTGTTGGTTTTTGATGGCCGTCACCAGTGACACTCTCACTCTCACTATCGCTTTCACCACTGCTACTATCCTCATCAAGTACGACATGATCTCCATTATTTCCACCTCCATTACCACCGCCCTGCCCACCACTATTTTCATCACCACGCTCGCCACCATTGCCGCTCTCACCTCCCTCAGGCAATTGTGCTTGAAGAGCTTTCTCCTCGCTCATACTCTACCTGGACATCATCCCCCGCCGAATTTCTGTTCGCCCACATCACAAGCAGCTCTCTCATTGCTTCTCTTACTTCCCTGAGCCTATTTGCATCTACCCTTCCATACCCATCACCACCATTGCCATCACCCTGCCCGCCACCATCGCCATCTGCGACCTCTCGTGCCTCTCGCTCCTGCACAATTTCAAAGTGAGAAGTGCCACTTGTGCTAGCTTGCTGATCCAATCCTTCCCGCTGTAGAGAGGGAGGCGCATGTTCAATCATTTCCGGCTGGACAGCAACAGCAACGCCACCATGCCCATCACCACTCCCATCTCTGCCTGCGGCAGACGCGAACTCAACGCCGAATGCATCAAATGCTCGTCTGCCAATCTCCAGGCTGCGCTCATCGGCTTGATAGTGATCACTCTTGGTATTGATCGCAAGGCCTCGTTTATGGCCGTTTACCTCAACCTCAGCCTCACCTGCCGCAATGACAGCTTCTCCATTGGTCAAAACCGTATGGGCTACGACACTGGAAGCGACAAGCAGATCTCCACTTTGAGTGACGACCCATTTGATGGGACCGTCGTTGGCCAATTGCCTAAAGTCTGGATCATCCACATGCATCGAGCTAATACCCAATATTGCCGCCGTCTCTAGCTCAGCTGCCAGATCTTTCTGGATGCGTATTGGCAAAGACTCGCGGTTCCTCCTGAGGCGCAGCATCAGAAGTACCAATGTCACTATTACCTTCACCATGCTCAACGTTACGCGGTCTTTCTTCTTCCGCAAATCTAACGCCAAATTGCTCAAAAGCCTGCTTGCCTATTTCTAGACTCTGATCATCAGATTGATAGTGATCACTATTGTTCGTGATCTCAATGCAAAAACGTTCATTACCATTTATAGCTACTATGGCATCTCCAGCTGCAATAACAGCTTCACCTGCTGATAACACAGTATGGGCGACGCAACTGGGAGCGGTGAGCAGCTGACCACTTTCCAGTACGACCCAGATGATTTGGCCTTCGCTTTGATTGGCCATTTGCTCAAAGTCTGGGTCATCCACGTGCATGGGTCTAATACCCAACATTTCTGCCGTCTCTAGCTCGGCTGCTAGACCTTCTGGACGCGTATTTTCAAAGACTCTCAAAGTTGGAGCGTCAGAACCACCAACGCCACTATTACTTTCACCATGCCCACCATCATGTGGTCTTTCTTCTTCCGCAAATCTTACGCCAAATTGCTCAAAAGCGTGTCTGCCAACTTCTAAGCTCTGATCATCGGCTTGATAGTGATTACTATTGGTGGTGATCTCAATACAAAAACGCTCATTACCATTTATGGCTACTATAGCATCTCCAGCAGCAATAACAGCTTCACCCGCTGACAATACGGTATGGGCTACGAAACTGGGAGCGGTGAGGAGTTGGCCGCTGTCCAGTACGACCCAGATGATTTGGCCTTCGCTTTGATTAGCCATTTGCTCAAAGTCGGGGTCATCTACGCGCATGGGTCTAATACCCAACATTTCCGCTGTCTCTAGCTCGGCTGTCAGACCTTCTGGATGCATATTTTCAAAGACTCTCAGGGTTGGAGCCTCAGAACCACCAATGCCACTAGTTCCTTCACCATACCCGCCATCATGTGGCCTTTCTTCTTCCGCAAATCTTACGCCAAATTGCTCAAAAGCGTGTCTTCCAACTTCCAAGCTGCGCTCATCTGGTTGATAGTGCTCACTCTTGGTATTGATTTCAAGGCACATACGCTCATTGCCATCTACAGCGATCAGAGCCTCGCCAGCTGCAACAACTCCATCACCGTTTGTCAATACAGTATGAGCTACGATACTAGAAGCTACGAGTAATTCACCATTTTCAGTTACTACCCATTTAATGGGACCTTCACTAGCCACCTGCCCAAAGCCTGGATCATCTACATGCCAGCGGTTTGATACCCAAATCATCCGCTGTATCCAGCTCTGCTGACAGATGCTCTGCACGAGTGTTTTCGAAGACATGCCATCTTCCAGCATCAATCCAACTCTGTAACTCTAATTCCTTGATCTGCCTCTCTTCATTGAGCTGCTCTCTCTCGAAGTAGGAAGGGGCGCTTGAGCTGGCAGGCTGCTCTGACCAGTCTCGTGGGTTGATCCCCAGACCTATGAGATTGCTGTTACGAGCTGGTGAGCTACTTGGTGAGCGATTTACGTCTCTCGTTTCCTCTACTGGGCTACGGCCTCTGTCCTGAGGGATTGATGGTGACCAACTACGACGTCTGGATGAGGTCCGCGAGAGTGGTGGGGTCTCACTGCGGCCTCTGTCTGTATGCCAATCTAAGGGTGGGGGTGACTCGCTACGACGTCCGGGTGAGGTGCGCCAAGGTGGTGTAGACGGACTACGGCGTCCGGGTGAGATTCGCGTGGGCGATGGAGATCGCCTGCGGTATCTTTCTAAAAGATCCTCTGGTGGTGACGAGAACATGTCGCGGTATCTGTCTCGCAGATCATCGATAGATGACGAGGGTAAATCGCGGTTTTCGATCAATTGACGCAAGAATGACCCACCGTCGTTGTCTGTATTCCGCAATGAAGACCAGCCACCATCGTCACCACTGTTCGTATTCCGCCATGATGACCAGCCGTCGTCACCACCGTTCGTATTCCGCCATGATGACCAGTCACCGTCATTCGTATTTGACCAGTCGTAACCGCCGCCAGTAAATTCACCATTGCCCATGAGAAGATATCCTTCCTTTCTCCATATTAAAATGCGGTACATTATTGGACAGTTATAAAAGTAAAAAAGCGTCAAAAGTTGTCTGCCTCTTGATAAGCTGTGGTCATGCGCATCAATGAGGGAGTGCTATTTTGGCCTACATACGAAGAACATGAAGATACTACAAAGTCTATGCAATTTCCTATGCGGTGAAGTATGCTTGAAGATCTTGTAGAAAGTGCAATTACCTTAAAAATCGCACAAAAAAAATCAAGTGAAATTTACATACGGAGACAACACATGCTTTTTAGGAGGAATGCATAGATGGCTGCAAAATTGGGGAGAGATCAGCTTCTCTGGTTCCTTCCTCATGAAGATATTTTAATAGATTTTCTTCAATTTTGTCAATAGTTATTTTATCCATATTTTTATCATAAGTATAGATAAAATACTTTCAATGATGAATAGGCAAAAGGAGGAACGGATGAGCAGTGAGTAGACCTATCAACCACACCTAACTGGAGCTAGTCGCTTGCATAGCCACCCGCAAAACGCCTACCTCATACCCCATCAGAGCCATTGATGAGCAATTTGGCTCTCTTTGCGGTATACTATAGAACTAGAGATAGCATCATGTATCACACTGTATTTATAACCGCCAAGCTTGGAATGCTACCTTCAAAGAAACTATTTGGCCCAAAGAAGGGAAGAGTTTATGACCAAATCATCACAGATAGAACTTATTCCACGCACAGTATTATTTGGCAATCCCGTTAAAGCCAGCCCAAGGATTTCACCCGATGGCAAACATCTAGCCTACTTGGCACCTGTGAATGATGTCCTCAATGTATGGGTGGGCGAGATCGGTAAAAACAATGCCCAGCCCATCACCAACGATACTGACAGAGGCGTTCGTTTCTATTTCTGGGCAGCGGACAATCAACATATTCTCTATATCCAGGATACCGGAGGTAATGAGAACTGGCACCTGTATGCCAGCCATCTGGAGACAAAAGAAACACGTGATCTCACTCCATTCGAAAATGTGCAAGTTCGCGTCATTAAGCAGGACAAACATTTTCCCAATGAGCTGCTGACCGGTATGAACAAAGAGAATCCACAGGCCCACGATGTCTACCATCTCGATCTGACCACAGGTGAACTGACTCTGGTAGCCAAAAATCCAGGCAATATTGTGGGATGGGTTGTTGACTCACAGTTTAAAGTCCGTGGAGCAAGTGCTATGTTACCTGACGGGAGTTCAGAACTACTAGTACGAGATACTCAGGAAAGTCCTTGGCAGAATATTATCACCTGGGATGCCGATGATGCCCTTTCTAGCGGAACTGTCGGTTTCACACTTGATGGGCAATCCATGTATTTGCTTGACTCTCGTAATGCGAATACAGGTCGTCTGGTCAGGCTCAACCTCGATACCAACGATCTTAGGGTCATGGCCGAAGATCCTCATTATGATATCAGCAATGCCCTGATCCACCCCGATACACACGAGGTACAAGCCATTGCCTTTAATAGAGATCGTGTGGAATGGGTAGTCCTCGATCAATCGATTGAACAGGACTTCCAGCGTATTCGCTCTATTCATCGAGGTGACTTCTCCATTGTCAGTCGCGATGATGCAGATACTACTTGGATTCTTGCCTTCACAGCAGATAACGGTCCTGTCTCATTTTACTCTTATGATCGCAAAACACAAGTAGCAACTTTTCTCTTCGAAAATCAGCCAGAGCTGAGCAAATATACCTTGGCAGAGACCAAACCTATTTCATTTATATCAAGAGATGGCCTGACTATTCATGGTTATCTCACTTTGCCCACATCAGAAGAGCCGATAGGGCATGTACCACTGGTCCTCAATGTCCATGGAGGCCCATGGGCACGTGATGCTTGGGGCTATAATCCGTTGGCCCAGTGGTTTGCCAACCGAGGCTATGCCTGCTTGCAAATCAACTTTCGTGGCTCAACAGGTTATGGCAAGGACTTCTTGAATGCAAGCAACCATGAATGGGGACGTAATATGCACAATGACCTAGTTGACGGTGTTAACTGGGCCATTCAAGAAGGCATCGCAGATCCACAGAAGGTAGCCATTTTTGGTGGTTCATATGGAGGCTACGCAGCACTGGTAGGAGCAACATTTACACCTGATCTCTTCTGCTGCGCTGTTGATATCGTCGGTCCTAGTAATCTGCTAACATTAGTTAGGTCTTTCCCACCCTACTGGGCCGCTCTCAAGGGCATCTGGAATAAACGCGTCGGCAACCCAGATACTGAAGAAGAGTTTTTGAAGTCTCGTTCGCCACTTTTCAAAGTTGACCAGATCAAAATCCCCCTGCTCATTGGGCAAGGTGCCAATGATCCACGTGTCAAGCAAGCAGAGTCAGAACAAATCGTGGAGGCGATGAAAAGTAAAGGGATCGACTACGAGTATATGCTCTTCCCTGACGAGGGACATGGTTTTGCCAAACCCGAAAATCGCCTGAAGTTTTATGCTGCCGCCGAGAAGTTCCTCGCCCAATACCTTGGTGGTCGCTACGAAGCATAGGATAGAATTATGAACGATGATCCCATGATGGTATTCGCAGGCAACGGTAGCCCACGGCTGACCAAACGCATTTGTACATATCTAGGTATACAACAGGGCAAGAATGAGACACTGCGTTTCTCAGATGGGAACACATTTGTACGTATTCTAGAAAATGTACGTGGTCGCCGCGTTTATATTGTGCAAACGACCGTCTTTCCCTCTAATGACACCTTTATGGAACTGCTCTTCTGGATTGACGCTTTCAAACGTGCAGGGGCAGATTCCGTTACTGTTATCATTCCCTATTTCAGTTATGGGAAAGGGGATAAAAAGGACGAACCACGTGTCTCGATTCGTGGACGTGTGTGTGCCGATGCATTGGAGGTTGCCGGGGCCGATCGTATCGTTACGATGGACCTGCACGCGCCACAAATCCAAGGCTTCTTCCACAGGCCAGTTGACAACTTGTATGCTTTACCAACACTGAGCGCCCACATCAAAGCCATGAATTTGCAGGATGTCGTTCTCGTTTCACCAGATGTGGGCTTTGCTAAACAGGCACGGCGCTATGCTGCCAATCTGGGCGTACCTATTGCTATCGCCTACAAAGAACGCACTAGCCATGACGAAAAGGCAGCTATTATGCAAATCATCGGCAATGTAACGGGAAAAACCGCCGTCGTCGTCGATGATTTCGTCACCTCTGGCGGAACATTGGCTAGCGTCTCGGCCAAATTAATGGAGGAAGGAGCAACCGCAGTCTATGCAGCTGTCACCCACGGAGTTCTGACGGAAGGGGCCGTCGAGCGTCTTGAAAAGAGTCCCATCAAGCGTCTCTTCATAACCGATACAGTTGAACACCAACCAGTACAATTCACAAGCAAGATCGAAGTGGTCTCCGTCGCACCAATTTTCGGCGAAGCCATCAAACGGATTCACAATCGAGAGAGTATTAGCGAGATGTTTAAGGATATATAGATAAATAGTGGCATGTGAACATGAGGCTGCGTGCCTGTTCGCACCATCAATGAGTAGTACACCATAGCCATCAGGTTAAAATTTCCCATCTTGCTCCGTTCTTATGAACAGGAGGGATGGAAGGTAGCGAAGCAACACTATATTAGTACAGTCAGAAACCCCAGAGCGAAAGCTCGGGGCTTGAGAAATAAGCTAGCTCAACGTAAGTTCCTGTCTAGAGGGCTCTCACATCGCGAGAGAGCCGCAGCGATATGGGCAAGGAAGGCCTTTTCCTCCCCATGGGTATCCAAAGGCTGACACCGGATGAACTGATGGTGTATAATGTAGCCGCTAATAGTAACCTACTATCAGGCACAGGGCTTTTATGCCTTATCTACCAAGAAAGGAGGATATGTTTTTGCAATGAACGGTGATATCATTGGCCACGTCATCAAGGGACGCTATAAGCTTATCGACGAACGTGGACGGGGTAGCTTTGCCACCGTCTACATTGCACGCGACCTTGAGGATAATCGTATCTATGCAGTCAAAGTGATGCACCTTGAACTTTCGGGAGATGCCGAACTACTAGCTCGCTTTCAGCGAGAAGCACACATTCTCTTGAATCTCAGTGACCCACACATTGTGCGGATCTTCAACTATGGAAACGATAACACGATGCACTATATCATAATGGATTATATCGATGGGCAAAGCCTGAAATACTATATGATTAACCAGGGTCCGCTCAAACCGCTGCAAGCACTTAACTATACACGTCAAATAGCCGAAGGATTAGACACAGCACATAAGCAAGGTGTAGTACATAGAGATATTAAGCCGCAAAATATTCTCATTAATAGCAAGGACGTGGTCAAGATCACCGATTTTGGCTTGGCACGAAGCCAGGAAACTGTTACACTGACCCAATCTAATGTATTTATGGGCACTGCCTACTACATTTCGCCCGAACAAGCGGAAAGTGGGCGTTCAGCGGACACTCGCTCTGATCTGTACTCAGTCGCCGCAGTTTTGTTCGAAATGCTTACTGGTCGTCCCCCTTACGAAGGTGATACAGCAGTGGATATTGTCATTAAGCATATGAATGATAAGATTCCATATGTCTGTAATCTACGCCCTAGTCTGCCAATGGAAATGGATACTTTCATGCAAAAGGCACTCGCCAAGTCTCCCGCTGACCGCTTCGCGACTCCACGGGAGTTTATTGCAGCTCTTGAACAAATCCAAGAGTGCATACTGCGATCTAGCGTTCAGCCTCCAACAGACATTCCTGGGCATCTCAGTCCCATAAACCCACCCATTCCCACCAAGCAAGCACGTATCATCATCCTTGCTAGCAGACTCACGTTCCCCTTGAAAGGTGACATGGTGGTTGGTCGTAAAGATCCCACTCTGGGTATCTATCCAGAAATTCCCCTGACAGACAAAACGGTCGGACGTCGGCACGCGTATCTGCGTCATCAGCAAGGGAAGTATACCGTTGAAGACCTCAATGCTCTCAATAAGACACGATTAAATGGTGTCACTTTAACACCATACGAGGAATGCACACTCAAGGATGGGGATGTACTCCGTTTTGGAAGCGTTGAGACACGTTTCGAATTGCGATAATTATCTGTAGTTTTACTATGCACATCGTCACAGTTGTAGGGGTACCAAATACAGGTGCCTGATTTATCTCGGGTGGCTACGCAATCCTGCATCCACAAACTAGACAAGCAGAGACACGCAGGTTGCCACGCTACCCCTACGATTAGAGGGGTGAACCGTTATGATGGAAGAGCAATTGCTCATCGTTTTGGCTTCCGTACTACCTGTTTCAGGATTAGTTATTGTTATTAGCGTGGTTGTAGCTGCGATTGTCATTGTCGGTATTATCTTGCTAGTGCGTAATGGCAATAAAAACAAAGCAGCAGCAACTGGTAGTGGCAGCGATTGGCAGCATCAAGCTCAACCAGGCGCTTGGAATCAGCAAGGCGGATGGGGACAACAAGGCCAGTGGGGGCCGCCGAATCAGGCAGGGCAACCCGGTAACTGGGCTACTGGTCCGCAAAACCCCTGGGGGGCTCCCGCTCAACAGCAACAAGCGGCTAATCAATGGGGCGCTCCCGCTCAAACACAACAAGCAGCGGCTAGCCCATGGGGGGCTCCTGCTCAGCAACAAGCGGCTAATCAATGGGGCGCTCCCGCTGAACAAGCTAATCAATGGGGCGCTCCCGCTCAACAGCAACAAGCAGCAGCTAGCCCATGGGGGGCTCCTGCTCAACAGCAACAAGCGGCTAATCAATGGGGAACTCCCGCTCAAACACAACAAGCGGCTAATCAATGGGGAACTCCCGCTCAAACACAACAAGCGGCTAATCAATGGGAACCCGCTTCTCCTGCCGCATCTCAGGACCCCTGGGGACAACAGCAGGCAGCGGCATCCCAACAGCAGGCAGCGGCGCAGGCAGCGGCATCCCAACAGCCAGCCTGGGGCATGCAGCAAGCAAGTACTTCTGCACCAGTCCAGCAGGGTCAACAAGCACCCACAGCATTCGGCGGTGCCACTAACTCACCCGCTACAGGCTGGGGCACTCAACAAGCAGATCCATGGGGAAATCAGGTTCAGGCAGCATCACCGATCGCGCAACCCAATGGCTTCCAACCAGCGAACTCTGCAGGCCTTTTAGGCTGGCAACAAGGCAATATTGGCGCACAAGGGGGGATCGGTTTCGCAGGCAATGAACCCGAAAAAACGATCTTGCGCCAAGGCCCAACTCCGGCTCCGCAACAGATGGGCCCCATAGGCTATGTTCAGGTCAAAGAAGGCAAAGAACCTGGTCGCATATATGAAATACGCAAGGAGTCCTTGAGCATTGGTCGCAGTCGAGAAAGCGATATCTTCCTTGAGGATCTGGCCGTTTCTCGCCTCCATGCCTCGATTGTGAATATGGGCAACGGAAATTACGCTCTCAAAGATGAAGGAAGCGCCAATGGCACAAAGGTCAATGATCAATTAGTGGATAAATTTAAGACCCACCCACTGAAAGAAGGTGACCAGATACAACTTGGTCAGACGGTACTCGTCTTTGCCAGACATTGATGCAACAATATGATGAAGCAAGATGATCTCATTGGAGTAACGCTCGGCAACTATCGTGTGCTTGAGATGCTCGGGCAAGGTGGCATGGCGAAAGTATATAAAGCTCACCAGGAAACGCTGGATCGGGATGTTGCCATTAAAGTTCTTCCTCCCTGGTATGCTGCTGACCGCAGTTTCGTCGAGCGTTTTAACTTGGAAGCGAAGTTGGTAGCCCGACTCTCACACCCTAATATTGTTACTGTCCACGATGCCAACGAACAAAATGGACATCTCTATATCGTGATGCAATTAGTAGATGGGGGCACACTCAAGCAGCGCCTTGATCAAATCCAGCAAGAGGGGCGTGTGATGGGTATAGATGAAGTTGTCTCCATCTTTACGCAGCTCGCGGACGCCCTGGCATATGCCCATGCAGAGGGTATCATTCACCGGGATATTAAGCCAGTCAATGTGTTGATGGATCGCTCTGGCCGCCCTATTCTCTCCGATTTTGGCATCGCTAAGGTTCTAGCTAGTACTCAGGAGAATTTAACACGCCCCGGCGCAGGTGTGGGCACACCCGAATATATGTCTCCCGAACAGTGCCAGGGTGGAGCAGTGGATGGCAGGGCCGATATCTATGCCCTGGGCGTGATGCTCTTCGAGACCCAAACTGGTCGTACACCCTTCTCAGGCAATAATTATCCAGCTCTAGCACATAGCCATATCTATGAGCCCCCTCCTCACCCTGGTTCCATCAACCCCAATATATCTCCTGCCATCGAATATATTATTTTAACCGCGCTGATGAAAAATCCTCAACAGCGCTATCAGACAGCCCACGATATGGCAGAGGCACTTCGGAAAGCATTGGAGCACAATACGTCCTTTAGAAGCAACCTGAACTCCACAAGCAAATACTATGCTCAGCCCGCTGTATCGGGAATACCAGCAGGGCCATCATATCCTATACAAGGAACGTCCTCTCCGGTAGACAATCGCCAAGTCGGGCTCTATCAGTGTTTCAATTGCCATCACATGAACAAGCCCCAGGTGCGTTACTGTATACGCTGCGGCTCTGTGCTGAAACAATGCACTGTTTGTAATGAACGTAATCCGGTGGGGAATTGTTTTTGTACTAAGTGTGGGCAGCCTCTCAATATCTGACCATCTACTGCTAGAAAGAATATAGCTTAGAGATGATCATAGTCTGCATGTGGCCCTATCCAATACCAAACTATCGTATCATTCTCTTTCCGTCCTACGGCACGATAGCCTAGTATAACATAAAAGGAGCCGCACATTAGCCCTCTTTCCAGAGTGTTTCTTTGGCAAGACCAACGTGGAAGAGTTTGTGGCTCAATATACAAACTCTTCCACTTGTACATTAGAGAGACGTGCCAAGACCTTCCGTTGCTCATCCATACGCTGACGATGAAGCATCCTTCTTTGATCATCCGTCATCGATAAAAGTGCGCGAACACGCTCGACGATGATGCTTGGCTGCGTGGGCTTAGGAATGTATTCGATTGCTCCTTCCTCGAAACCATGCATCTGTTCCGTCAGGTGAACAAGAGCACTGATAACGAGGACTGGGATGTGTGGAGTGAGATGATTTACCCGTAGCCAGTGCAAAACATCCCAGCCAGAAACTGGACGCATGAGCAGATCAAGGATAATCAGGTGGGGATTGAATTCTGTAACGGCCTGCATCGCCTCCTGACCACTGGAAATCCCTAGCACATCAAAATTACCATATTTTAACAAGATGCATAACACTTGCTGGATCATAGGCTCATCTTCAACAATGAGAATTCTTTTCTTTTGCACTGGTTGGTTTATAGAATTCATATTTCCATCTCCACCGATATAAAACATAATTTAATCTCTATTGAGAGCCATTTATCTTCTTCTTACAAGCGGGAAGCGTACTTCAGCCACAGTCTGCTCTACGGGAATAACGCCTTTATCAGGATCGCTTACCGCCTCATGGCGGAGGAAGAATTTTCCATCTAGGTCCCCTATCAAGTGTTGGATCAGCGAAAGGCCAAGACCTTCGCTACTCCCTTCCCCTGTCTCTTCAAGCGGCCGTACTGGCTCTTTTCCTGTATCGATGACCTGCACACTGACCATTGCATCTTCCTCGCGTCCACGCACTGTAATTGTTCCTCTAGACACACCAGCTAGCCCATGCTTAATAGCATTAGAGATCATCTCGTTGATTACCAATGCGAGAATAGTTGCAGCACGTGAAGAAACGACTGTTGGGCTTGCCTCAACATGAAACGTGATATGTTTGTTAGGCGGACATAGGTTTGCGTTAGCTACGCCAACGATCTTGCGTGCAAGATCGTCTAATCGTGCCTCACTGACCTCTTCATGCGCCAATAGATCATGAGTCGCGGCCAGACCTAGTACACGGTTTATCGTCTCCGCCAACATATTGCTCACCTCAGACGACTTAGTTCGTCTGCGCTGCAATGAGAGAATACCAGCGACATTTGCCAGATTATTTTTTACACGGTGATTCAGTTCGCGCAAGAGAGCTGACTTGAGTTCAAGTCCACGCCGGGTCTCTTCATAGAGACGAGCATTCTCGATGGCAATCGCCGCCTCGTTGGCAAAGGTAACCACGAGTTGCATCTGCTCTGGGCTCAACAGGTGCCGATGACTACTGTAAATACAAATACACCCCAGAATTTTCTGCTTGACCTTCAGCGGGACACACAGGACAGAGTGAATTTCCGACGACATAAATGGATCGCTATGTAAGAAACAGCTTTCACCAGTCAAAAAGCAATCAACTGCCATGCTCGGTCGCCCCGTTTGCACGGAACGCCCGGCACAACATTGACCAACCCCAATCTGAGCACGTGAGGCCTGATTATTAACCACGCCATAGTGAGCAAGCACATGCAAACGCTGCCGATCTGGATCAAGTTCGAAAATACACGAACGCTCTGCCCCTGAGAGATGCACAGCCTGCGTGGTAATGATCTGCAATACTTCATCCAAGTTGAGGGTCATAGCGATGATATTGGAGACGCGGTGGATAGTGGCAAGTTCGTGGACCTTGCGCCGCAACTGCTCATCAGTTTGTTCGTAGAGCCGCCCATTTTCAATATTGATTGCCACGATGCCAGCTACAACTTCGACGAAGCTTATTTCATCCTGCGTGAAATCATGCGTTTTATGTGATTGTACACTAATCACTCCTATCAGTCGTTCTGCACTTCCAAAGAAGATGATAGGCAGAGCCATCAGACCACGGAACTCAACAGGATAAGCGCTTGCCTCGGAGGCAAATCGTGGATCTTCTAGCGCATCCCTGACAATTACTGGTCGTCCCTTATCGGCTACCCAGCCACTATACCCCTCTCCTAAGCGCAACGTGAAGTGTATACCACCGAGCGGGCGAGGACCATTGGTAGCACGCAATGTGAGCATCCGCTGAAGCTCATCATAGAAAAAGATCGAACAGAGATCTGCATGCAGTTCCTCCGCTACCACCTGAGTTGTAATCTCCAGCGTTTGATCCAGATCTATTGTGGAGTTGCTTACGCCATTGATACGTTGTAAAGCTTGCAGACGATGCTCTATTTGCCTGATAGCCTCTTTTTCTTCCTGTAAATGCTGGTCCAGCACCTTCTGATAGCCACATGACAATGCAACAATACACTGAGAGTATAGCTGATAGAGAAGTTCTGTTGCTCTACTAAGCAAGACAGGCTGACCCTCTAGAACATTCTTGAGTTCAACTGAAAGAGCACCAATACACGCCTGTAAGTTGCTCAATCCTACAGCGAGCTTGGTCCCTTGCTCAGCAAACTGACAGCCGGATTGTTCAAAGTGAGAGACAAGGCTTTGATGGTCACCATCATCCCAGGCAATCAGAGTATGAAGGATTTGCCAAGTATCGCTTCCTTCCTCTATCTCTGAGTTATTTTCTACATAGGCTTTCAAGCGGTCTATAAGCTTTGCAAAATTATACTCTACATCTTCAGCGCCTAACGTCACATTACTCTTCCTTAAAAACTAACACCCTAAGCTTACGGATTTTAATGTTCTTGTGGTCAAGCAGGAGAATGGAAGATCACCCGCCTCTGCTTCCTTGTGTATGAGTATAGCACCTCATAGTGAGAAAAGGCAAGAGATCAGCAAACAGACAAACAGGCAAACAGAAAGCATAGCTTTGAAGCAAGAGATGAACAGACTCACCTTCCTTGGAGCTAGAGCACAAGGGTACCTTTGGCCTATCACCTTTCCGGCTTGCTGTCCTTGTGATAAAATAGGCCAATAGTACAGTATCCCTTTCTGGCGGTGAGATCTCAGCTACAAGGGGGACGGGGTGGAGAAAGAGCCTACGCGCACCGAGCTAGGTGCTATTGCTACGAAAATGCCTTTCCTATTGACTGGTGGTGGGACTACCAGTACGAGGAGTATCCGTACAACTCAACGAAGTCAACCTAGTCCCGATCTACTGGGGATCTTAACCCAGCTAGGTCTCAACGATCTGCGAGGCATGACACGAGAGTATGAAGTTACGACTAATGGGATGGGCAAGCAACAACTAGCAGAAGCGATCATGGAAAAACTTAAGCAGCCTGAGGCAGTGCGCCGCGTAGCAGCAACGCTAGAGAAGCGCCAACGCCAGCTTTTGGCTGCCTTGACGCTTGCGGGCGGATCGATCACTGATGATGATCTGCGTGGACTTTTTCAGCGTTTCTCTCTGGGCCAGCCCAGCCAGCTGCATGCGACCGTGGCAGGATTGCAAGCAAGGGCTTTGCTTTTCCACACTAGCTTAAATCACTCTACGCAAAGCAGTAAGGTAAGTGAACCTAGCAAATCATCACTTAACATTGGCTGGTATGTTCCCCAGGAAGTTCGTACAGCTCTGCGTGTATCGATGCCTGTTACACCTTTCAATGATCTGGCTGATGATCAGAATAAGTCAGCTACCATCCTGAAGCTAAGTGAACCATATGGTCTGCTTGCAGATCTGCTCCTCATTGCATATTCGTTGGATGGCTATCACCTCGAGATAGATGACAGGCGGCAACAGGCAGATACTCCTGACTCTCACTCACCCAACGTGCATTCATCAGATGGCTCTGTACCGCTACCTCCACCAGCTGATATGCCTTCTGCACCACTGCTCTCATCGTTACAAGAGATTGTCAAACGCTCATCGGCGTTCCTGCGCTTCGCCGTTCGTTTGCTACGACTGACGGATATCCTGTATCAGGATGAAGCGGATAAAGACAAGCCTTGTTTGAGAATCTTGCCCGATGCGACTCAGTTGTTACTTGGTCCCAGACACACCGAAACACTCCACGATCTTTTCGAAGTCTGGCTAGCACATTCATCTTATGGTGAACTCTTTGAGTTACAAGAGGATGGCCTGCGCCTACGTTGCCAGTCTAGCTCGCTCAATCAACCCAATCTACGATCTGGCGAATTAGATGCAGAGAATGGTGAAGCACGTCAGACAATCATTGCCTTGCTAGCCCAAGCCACTCCCAACCAATGGATCAGCTTCTCAGCCTTTGTTCGTTTTATGTATCGTCTAAACCCTCTCTTTTTACAACGACAAAGCACCCTCTTCCCAACACCTCACTGGTGGATTGAGCAGGAGAAGGGACACCCTTTACGTCCCTCACAGCTGAATGATTGGCTACAAGCGGAGTCTCGTTATCTGGAGTATTTTATGTGTGGTCCTCTTCACTGGTGGGGGATTTGCGATCTAGTCACAACTAAAAGTGGGAGCCTGCTAGCCTTTCGTCTGACGCCTCTTGCCAATCCACTATTGAATGGGTTGAAGCCCTCAGATGAGACAGCTGCGCAGGATTATCATGTTCAACCTGACACGTTAAAAATACTGAATGCTAATGAACTGCTTGTCACCTGCTCTGCACAAACATGGCCAATTATTGAGGTCTTGGAAACGTTTGCCGAGACAGCTGGCATACATAATGACAGTCTCCACTATCGCTTGACACCAAAAGCACTAGCAAATGCACTAAGCCATGGTCATCGCCCGGCCGTGCTACTGGAACTATTACGGAACGTTGCGACTAATGGCACCTCGCCTGACAGTCCTCTTGCTCAGATGCTCGCACAACTCGAGCAATGGATCATGAGTTACGGACACGTTCGCATCTACACAGGGGTCTCATTGTTGGAAACAGCTGATCCTGTAGTGATGCGCGAACTCTCAGCAACGACCTCATTAGATGATCAGATAGTAAAGCCTATTCACCCTACATTGCTTGTTCTCAAAAAGGGGGCAACGAACAGCTTGGTAGAAGATCTCAAGCGACGTGGACAATTCCCTCTCTTATACGATGAGGAGGTCTATGGACCAGAGCGATCTTGATCTCTTGCAGGAAGTGCCAATAGATCATCTAAAGTCGGTTGCTAAGACGAGACGTATACCAATATCAGTATTAGAGCCGAATAAAGAGGTATCGGTTGAAACTTCCGCATTGGCACCACTTTCTTCTGATGCCTTCCTGGAATTGGCTGGCTACCTTTTCGATCGGACATTTATTGCCCTCATACTACAGGAACTTGGCGAGTTTGAGATCGCGATTTTACGAGAACTGGTTGCCTGTGGAGGACGAGCAAATAGCCGCGATCTGGCTCTTTATTTGACCTCTGCTGGCTTGCTTACCCCCTCTAGGAAAGCTGAGTCAGCTGTCCTGGGCCCGCCACCAACCTCCCTGTCAAATATGCCTTTGCAGCCCCCACAATATCCACCAGCTCATGCCCATGGTGTGTTTGAGATGGCACTACACCATCTTCTGACACTCGGGCTTGTATTCTGGGGTAAGCAGACGAATTTTGCAGGCCGCGACTATACCAATGGTACGCCTGATGGAATACTGATTGTTCCAACCACTGTCAGGGCAGTTGTACAGCAAGAGTTGCAGCTCGATGTTGATCGAACTACTGAAGTCCAGAGCACAGATGTCAGAGATGGTGCCCAGACACTGCAACGAATGCTCTATCTCTACTGGTCGCTGGTAGCTGCAATGCGGGATGGGCTACCACAGGTAAATAATGGCTTACTAGCACGCTCCGCTTTGCGCCACATTGTAGAACATATGCCAACGTCAGGACAAAAAGATCAAGTACGTATAGAGAGCAACTTTCCTTTTTTACTCTTTATAAGATTACTACTGATGAAACTAGATTTATTGCAAGAGCGAGACCATATTCTCTATGCAGCTCCCGCTGAAACCTTTTTTTCATTGCCATTAGTTGAACGAGCACGCCGCTGTTGTCGTTTATACCTTGATACACCATTTTGGAATGAAATGTTATACCTTTCTGAAGTCACTGTACGACCAGGACCAGCCCCACTAGATCCAGCTCATGAAGAGGTCATACGTGCACGTCAGGCAGTTATAGAGCGTCTCAGACATGAACAAACGGGTGTATGGCATGATCTGGCAACATTTATTGCACGTACCAAGTTGTATGAGCCGTATTTATTATTCCCACACCAGTTCGGACCTCGCGCAGAACGATACTCTTACAATAGTAATCCCTATGGTTGGGATTTCCGGCTACGACGCGGCTGGTTGACTCATCGTGAGGGATGGCATATGATCGAAGGGAGTTTCATTCATGCAGTTGTTGGTGGGCCACTGCACTGGTTGGGATTAGTAATAGTTAATCGAGAGGAAAATCCATCAGCATTTCGCCTCTTGCCAGAGGCTGAAGCAATTATGAGCGCTGCTCCTGTGGAGGCTGAGCAGGAAACATGGGGCCGTCTGATCGTTCAACCTAATTTTGAGCTGGTGGCTCTGGCCCCCGTCTCCGAAGCTCTGCTCATCAAGCTAGATCGTTTTGCTGACCGCACCCGCTTAGAGCATATTGCACAATATCGCCTCTCCAAGTCGAGTGTGACACATGCTATTCCCTATGGCCTACACGCACAGGACATCCAAGAGATGTTGGAGAAAGCGTCAGGCACCGAAATCCCCCAAAATGTGAGTTATTCGTTAGCCGAGTGGGAGAATCAGGCTCGACGTATCGAGTTATGGCCGAACGCAACCTTGATTGAAGTGGATGACGAAGCTTTGCTCGATACACTGTTAGCTAATAAAGAGATGTGTATGTTCTTCCGACGTCGGCTAAGTCCCACGATGGCGGAGGTGAACCCTAAACATCTTGCAGCAGTACAAGAGTGCCTCTGGCAACATAGATACCTGCCTGCTTTGAGTTCGGCTACTACACTAGAGACAACTCTGGAAGATTCTTCACCCTTGCAGGAACCCCAGTGGCAACTAGACAATGACGGACTATTACAGCCCTACTACGCTGTCCCCAACCTCTATCTCGTTGCAGAAGTTGAGCGTTTTTGTGAGCACGACAAAGCGACCTCGAGGCATAAAATCACTGCCAGTTCCGTGCATCGCGCACTTAAACAAGGTATAACCTTTGAGTTTATCATACGTTTCTTACAGCAGTATTGCGATGGCGGTATTCCTGCAGCACTGCTGATCCGCATGAAACTGTGGGGCGACGGCTATGGCAATAAACAGAATATACAGGTGGAACGAGCCCCACTTCTTCGTCTGGATGAGGAAGTGCTGCACGATCTGGCTGCCGACAAAGAACTTGGCAATTTACTTGGACCCGAAGTTGAGCAGCAAGCTCGTCTGGTCCGGGTTGATCCTGACAATCTAGAACGTGTGATTGCTTTGCTGCGCGAACGTGGCTTTAGTGTCGAATAGCCAACATGTGAGTTCAGTAGTACGATATCCGAAGAGGGAGATATGGACGAGATAGACAAGCTAGCGATCGACAAAATAGCACATACATGCACAAAAGCGATCATTGAGCAACTTCTTGAGCTAGGACTACTAGCTCAAGAACAGAGAGAAGAGCTTCTCCGCAGAGTGGACAGATTCTTCGCTACACGTCGCAAAGAGCATTTGCAAGGTCACTTGAATGGAAAATATAGCGCTTTGAGCGATACCTCCACTGCATACTAGGCATTATGCCATCAATCAGGTGCTTGAGTAGGTAGAAATTTTGAGCGTTGGCAAAATTCCTTGCAAAACCTGTTGACAAAGCGGCAAAGCTGTGATATCTTAATATCGCAATCGAAATGCGGAACAAAAATTCCGCATATGCGGGAGTGGCTCAGTGGTAGAGCATCTCCTTGCCAAGGAGAAAGTCGCGGGTTCGATCCCCGTCTCCCGCTCCCCTTCCCGGCGACGTCGCCAAGTGGTAAGGCTCGGCTCTGCAAAAGCCGCATGCAGCGGTTCGAATCCGCTCGTCGCCTCCAAAAATAGACGTGGTACAAATGTGGCTCACGTCTTTTCTTCTTTTCTCATAAATATTAATCCCTACCATGTTCATCTGGATCTCTGCTCATGAGCCAACCACATAGCTATTCCGCAGAAGCAATCGTTCTCAATCACTCGGACCTCGGTGAGGCTGATCGCATTGTCACGCTCTTTACCCCCTACAAAGGCAAAGTACGTGCCGTTGCAAAAGGTACGCGGCGTCCAATCAGCAAAAAGGCTGGTCATCTCGAACTACTTTGTTATAGTCGACTACACCTAGCACAAGGACGTAACCTCGATATCATTACTCAGGCCCAATCGATTGAAAGCTTTGTTAACTTACGTAACCAACTCTGGCATATGACATGCGGTTTTTACCTTGCTGAACTTGTCGATCGCTTCATTGAGGATGATGCTCCACATCTGGATGTATACAACTTGCTGCTAGAGGCTTTGCGTACCCTGGAATTTCATGCACAGGGAGCCCAATACAGCAAATCTCAGGGAATTGGAGATAGAGCCGTAAACAATGATCGTACGCAACTACTCCTGCACTATTTTGAGATTTACCTACTCTCCTTTATCGGGTATGAACCTGTGCTCCGTAGTTGCGCACATTGCAAAGCCGAGTTGCTACCACGCGAGAATGGTTTTAATCCTTCCTTGGGCGGAGCACTGTGTCCTGATTGCTCACATCTTTGGAGTCAAGCCCTCTCAATGAATGCGCTCAAGGTCTTGCGCCTCCTGCAAAGGACCGAATGGCCCCTGATCCCCCACTTTCGCTTCGAGAGATCTGTGCAGGCTGAGGTCAAAGCTGCTACCCATAGCCTATTACGCTTCCATCTCGAACGCGACCTGAAGTCTTGGAGCTTCCTTGAGATGCTTGAACTAAGCGAGCAAAAAAGGATTGCAAATTGACTCTGTCGGTTTAGGTTCTAGCTCGCTTGAGTTGTTCTGGCGCGACAACAGCATCTTGGAGATCGGTCTGCTTGAGCAATGCCCCGGTGAGATCGGCTTTGCTGAGATTTGCCTGCGTGAGGGTCGCTCCGCTGAGGTTTGCATCAAGCAGAATCACATTGCAGAGATTGGTAGCCGTCAGATTGGCCTCGGTCAGCAGAGCCGCACTGAGATCAGCCCCCTGCAAGTTTGCTTCTCTCAAGTCAGACTTGCTCAAATCTGCTCCAACTAGGTTCGCATATTCCAGATCGGCTTTGCTTAAGGTAGCCCCATTCAACTTCGTCCCGCTCAAGTTGACATTGCTCAAGTTGGCTCCGCTCAGATGCAAGCCAGAGAGATCATCTTCGTGCAAGTCTGGCGATACAGTCGGATGTTCTTGTCGCCAGATATTCCAGGCATCCGTCCCTTGCTTCAGCAGATCTCTATAATGCTGATTCGACATGCTTGTTTTCCTCCTTCAGGACAAGGGATCTCGCCTCTCAGAGAGGTGATGGTTTGAGTGCAAAATCGAGGATGGTCGGATGTATTAAGCGCTCAAGGTCAGTGTATTTGAGACTCATGGTTTCCGTGTGCGTCCCAATGGGGAAAACAATGGTATCCTGTGTCGTTAAGCTCCGCTCAACATAGACTGGTAGCCCATAGAGATTGCCAAAGGGTGGCATAGCTCCCACCTCACAACCGGGGAAAGCGGCTTGAAACTCGTCTTCATGAGCCAGACGCACTTGTTTGGCTCCCAAGCACTCCTGAACCTTCTGCAAGTCCACTCGCAAGGCCGCAGGAATAACAAGCAATACCATGCTGCTGTCAGCAAAGATCACAACACTCTTGGCTACTTGTTTGCCCGAGATGTGCTCACACTCGGCGATCTGCTGAGCCGTAAAAACCACTGGATGATGCTGAATTTGATAGGGGATCTGCCGCTCACGCAGATATTGTTCCAATTGTTCTTGGCAACGCATAGATGTCCTCCTTTAGGAAAACAGAATAGGTAACTCTGCCACAACAAGACGTGTTTTCCTTTTTGACACGATGTGCCTTGCGTCTCTGTTTCAACGAAACTCTACCTGTGCCTTTGCCATCTCTACAAGACAAGATGTAAGAGTAAGACGGAAGATAACAGCAAGAAAGATAACCATGAGCAGGCCACCAAGAGTGCCTCTAGAATACTGGCTAGAATGGTCATGAGCATTCTCCCCTGTTTTCCTGATCCATAACCTTCCTGTAAGAGTACCACACAGCATAGTATCATACTCCAGGGGAAGTATATTTCAAGAGAAAATGGGTAGTCCTAATTTTGCTCCCAGTTTCTACGCAACTAACTACTGCTCACTAAAGGACAGATGTGCTATAATGCTACAATAAAAGTCTCAGTTCAGGACCAGTTTCACAGAGCTGCGTGCAACTTAGGTATTTTAGGGTGGTGTCAAAATAACGATGGCAAATAATTATTCGTATGATCCTAACAATGTAGCACCTGTGGGTCATTTTGCTCTCTCGCAAAATGATCAGAGAGATTCTATGCCCCCAGTTTCAGGTACTCCTAGCCCATATCCTGCCAGTACAGAAGCCGCTACCCCATCTTCTACTCCTCTAGCCGAACAAAGTAGTAGAGATGCAAGCCCACATCGCTTGACGGCTGGTATTATCCTTTCTGGAGGTCGTTACAAGATTGAAATGCTAGTGGCCTCCGGGGGTATGGGGGCCGTCTACCGGGCAATAGATACGCGCTTTAACCGCCCATGCGCGGTGAAAGAGATGCTAAACCAGTTCAGTAATGAGAATGAGCGAGCTAAGGCCATAGAATGGTTTTCACGCGAAGCAACGCTATTGCTTGATCTCAATCATCCCTGCATTCCACGCGTGCGCGATTTTTTTGCCGAAAGTGGCCAGCAATATCTTGTAATGGACTTTATCGATGGACGCACGTTAGCTGAGGTATTAGAGCGCGAAGGCAACATAGCTGGCTTGAATGGGGCTCGCGGGATCTCAGAGGAGCAAGGCCGGAACTGGATGAGACAGCTATGCGGGGTGCTGAACTATCTGCATGGCCAGTCCCCACCTATCATTTTCCGCGACCTCAAGCCTTCGAACATCATGGTGACAAATCGAGACGAAATTAAATTGATCGACTTCGGTATTGCGCGTACATTCCAGTCACAACGCCAAGCAACTGTAATTATGACGCTGGGTTATGCTCCACCTGAGCAATTACATGGCATGCCAGAGCCACGCAGTGATATCTATGCACTAGGGGCAACTTTGTATCGCCTGCTCACACATCATGATGTAACTAATAACAAGCCCAATATTTTCTCTTTTCCACCTTTACGTTCATTACGCCCAGATATCACCCCGCTCTTTGAACAAATTATCACAAAGGCCTTGATGCCAAATGTAGAACAGCGTTGGGCAAGCACTGGAGAGATGGAGCGTGCGATTATAAATCTTCCCCCACCTCCCCCAGCAGCACCATCCAGAGCAGTACCATTGAGCATGCCCTCATCCGTCAGTTTACCATCGCAGACTCCCAACGCGGTACCGTCTAGCCCACAACCGAGTGGAACTCCAGTGGTAGCATCACACACAACGACTGGCCCAGCAGGCTCCTATATTAACGCAGCCTTGAGCCACCTAAGCGCTATACCACCAAGGGTGGAGGATGCCTATAGTGCAGTGCAAGTAGCACATACCATGGAACCTAATAACTCAATTGTGCATAAAATCTTTGGGCAGATATTTGCACGTCGCCATCCACCTCATGTTGATAATGCCATACGTGCCTATCTACGATCAATAGAGCTATATCCTGACGACGCAGAAACGCATAAATTGCTGGCAGATGTCTGGCTCTATTTACGCCCTAATTATATTCAGGCTATTTCGGCATACACTCAAGCACTACGCCTGAACACCAATGACTTTGAAGCACACGAGCGCTTAGCTCTGTGCTTTGAGAAGACCAGTCAGTTAGATGCGGCTTTGCGCGAGTACCAAGAAGCACTACATTTGGCTGCAAGACCATCGCAGGTACCGCTAGTCTTGCTCAGGTTAAACTTTGCAATCGGTCAGGTCGCTAGACGTTTAGGTTCAAGTCAATTTCCCGTGGCAGAAAATGCCTTTGTTCAGGTGCTCATTCTCAACCCGTCCGATCATCGGACACGTTACTTGCTAGCCCAGGTGTATGAGCAAGAAGGCAAAATGGATGAGGCATTCAGGGAATGTGGATATGTGTTAGGAGCACTCGGAAATAGTGACCTAACAGTTGGACAGATGTATAATCGTTTACGAATTCGCTTAGGGCGATAAAAGCCAAATTTCTGTGCACTATAATTCGGCATGAAGGGAATGTGTCTATGAGTACGCAAAGTCTCGTTTCTAGGAGACAAGGCAGCAAACGCCACCTACCCGCATTTTCTGTGCTCGGTGGGTTACTCATTATTTGGCTGGCGCTCTCCTCTACCGCTTTCGCTGCTCAGTTAGCGAATCAGCCAGCAGGTAATCTGGGCATTTTGCGTGCGGGTGTCTCTGTCGTCCGCTTGCTAGTGACATATGAGAAATCCGACAATTCCGAGAAAGTCTTCTGTACGGGCTTGGGAGCTATCGTTGCCAGCTGGTCAGCACGCAATCCAGATGATCAGAGCAATTGGGTCTTGACTGACAGCTCTCTGGTGAACAAGGATACAGCTCTGTGTGCAGACGGGCGTCCGCAGGCAACATTAACCAAGATTGATGTCTATTTGAGTACGGCTTATAACCAGCAGGAATTTATTTTGCCGGGAACTATTGGATCGGTAGCCTGCCAAGATCAGGTCTGTCAGAGTGGCCCGGCCCTCTTCGCTTTAGGTGGTCGAAGTACACAGAATCGAATTGTTACCCTTTCTTGATCTTGCCCAACAACCGAGTTCCCAGGACCAGAACATGGGTGTTGAATTGACGACGGGGGCCAGCACAGTAGCCACATCTCATACCAGTACTCAGCCTCCCTTACCAACCCCATCTCTTGCTAGTTCCAATTCAGCAGAAGTTCAAGCATTCCAAACCCAGGCAGCACAATTTCGTACACCCAAAGCGCTTTCGTCGACGGCGACACTTGAAGCAGGCATGCCTTTGATCAATAGCAATGGCCAACTGGCTGATTTGTACCTCAAAGGCTCCTCTGAACCTCTTAAGGGTATAGAAACCTTCATCAAGCAGAACACAGCAGGCTCTCCCCTTGGTAATAAAGTTCAAGATGGATGGCAAAGTGGCATGGATGCTTATGACAAAGGGGATTATCAAAGAGCACGTACACAATTTCAGCTAGCGATAAATGCCAACCCGAGCTTTCAAGCAGCGCAACTTCTTGCTGCTCCTGCAAATCCTGCTGACAGTCACAGTGGTAATAATCAATCCGATTCCACAAACACGATCACCATTGCTGGAGTGTCTATTACTCTCTGGCAATTAATGCTTGTCATCATAGGGCTGCTTGCAGTGCTCCTCCTGCTGATCACTGTACTACGCGCTCGGCATCAACGGGCCCTGAAAAATGATCTGGCAGAGGCTGCTCGACGGGCAACAATTGATGCACAGCAGATCGCTGCAATGGAGCGGGCTAAAGCACAACAGATCACTGCAATGGAGGCGACACAGCAACCTCTCTATCAGCAACCAACACAGGAATGCCCCGCCATAGCACCAACACAGTCTATTATAAAACAATTGACCTGCCCACGTTGTGGGGAAAACGTCCCCAAAGGGGCAAATTACTGCTCTAAATGTCGTCTACTGCTCTCTCCAACAGAGTCCGGCATGCACCTACGTTCCCAGATAGCCGGTAGACCTGCCGTGCCTAATCACGCGCTGTCAGACCAGCCAACATCGCCACCTGTACCCACCATGCCTGCCACTTCCATACCAGAGCAACCAACCCAAGAGATAACATCAGATGTAGCGAGTAAGCAGCCTGATGAACAAGCAAAGACAGAAATTTCCAGCAGACGTCAACAAAGTGGGACGCCTTTCAAATTAGCGGTTGGCACACGTTCAGATGTGGGTCTTAAGAGAAAACACAAGCCAAACGAAGATAGCCTCTTCGCCGCACAGGGATCGATTGATGAAGCGTCAACAACTCATCCATATGGTTTGTTTATCATTGCCGATGGCATGGGAGGCCATGCTAATGGACAGCATGCAAGTCGTCTAGCAATTCAGACGATCATCGAGCACATATTGCCCAGATTGTCTAAGAATGCACCATTATCCCATGATGAATACGCTAAATTGCTGATCGAAGGCATTCAGCATGCAAATCAGGCGGTGCACCAGCGGAATATGGACCAACGCGGTGACATGGGAACAACAGTGACTGGCACACTCGTCGTTGATAACCTTGCCTATATCGTCAACGTCGGAGATAGCCGGACCTATCTCTATCGCGAGCAAGATGGCCTGAAAAAGATTACCAACGACCACTCTGTGGTAGCAAGCTTGGTTGAGGCAGGTATTATCAAACCCGATGATATCTATACCCATCCGAAGCGCAGTCACATTTATCGGAGTTTAGGTGAAAAGCCTCATGTGGAGATTGACCTGTTCAAAGTTGAGTTGCAGGAAGGTGATAAGCTCCTCCTGTGTTCGGATGGCCTGTGGGATATGGTGCGCGATCCTAAGATTGAAGGTGTGGTCAAAATCCCGGAGAACCCAGTAGCTATCAGCGAGGCACTCGTCCATGCAGCTTATGAGGGCGGCGGTGAAGACAATGTGAGTGTGATTGTGGTTAATGTTGCTGAGCCTACAAAGGTAACTGGTATGCCAAAAATTGATGTGCTCGCTAAGCCTGATACGGTGCAGATGCCACAGATCTAACCGAGAGCAATGAATGTTAGGCACGTTGTCGCTCCTTCCCCATCATGCTATAATCAACATAGCATTTTATGGCCTCGGTGCAGAGGCTTGTTGTCGGGAGGATTTTTTCGTGTCAACACCAGCTAACGTTGGCTATTTATATGCAGGTATTCTGTTTGCCGCAGGCTTCGTATTTGTCATTGTGGCCACTGTGTTCTCAAACTTAGTGTCCCCTCACAAAAGGACAAAAGCAAAAGAGCAAACATATGAGTCTGGTGAGACACCCATCGGGTTGGCTTGGGTGCAATATCCACTTGGCTTCTATATCTTTGCACTGCTCTTTGTGGCCTTCGATGTAGATATCGTTTTCATCATTTCCTGGGCAGTTATTTTCAAACAACTCAGTCTGTTTGGCTTTTTTGAAATGCTCTTCTTCATCATTGTGCTCGCACTTGGATTAGTTTATGCATGGCGTAAGGGAGTAACCAGATGGATTTAGTACCTCGTTCAACTAATATTCCGAGCGCTACAACTGGTTACCGAGACCAGAATGCAGCACTGGCTCGCGATTTAGCCCCGATTGCACAGATCACTGGCAAACCCGTAGCCCCAGTTCCACAGAAAGGTGACTACTTGGGACTAGAAATTGAGCGTGAGCATCTAGTAGCTGTTTGCCGCTTCCTACGAGACCAGCTTGGCTTTGATCTATTATCTTCTATTTCCGGCGTCGATATGCTTGACCATCTGGAGACGGTCTATCATATTCGCTCGATCAAGCACGGTCAGTTGATCCAGCTCAAAGTACGTCTGAATAATCAGAAGGCAGAAGTCGATAGCGTGGTATCTGTTTGGCAAACGGCAAACTGGCTCGAGCGCGAGACTTATGATATGTTTGGCATTCACTTCGCTGGTCACCCCGATCTGCGACGTATGTTACTGGACGACGATTTTGAGGGATATCCACTACTCAAGAGTTTCCATCAAGTGCCATTGACAGTTAAGCCACCCGCAACGACCCAAGTTAATCCCAATGTGGCAGTTGCCGGGCAATTTCAGCAGCGTGGTGTTGAGCATGTCGTGCAGAATAAACTGGGACAGGGAATGGAAGAGCGCCTGCATCCAGGGACGCCAACTTTTGGTTACGCCTTCGAAGGCTATGTGGAAAAGGCCAATGTACATGAGGCTATGCCTGAAGGAGAGTCAGGGCCAAGTAACAAGAACAAAGAGTAAAAGGCAAATAAAGCACAGCTAGAATGCGAGTCAGTGTATGCCTAAAACTAAAACGCGGAAAAAAGGAACTGGCAGTATTCGCTCTATGCAAGTGCATAAGAAACAAACTGCCCACTCTTCCCCACAGCAGAACGCTGGTACTGTTCGTGCCGCCACTACGCGGCCAGTAAGACGGGCAGCTCCCAAAGAACAGAGTTTCATGAATTTGGTGATGGCTGCAATGGTTGCGCTTGGATGCTGGGGATTTGCGATCTCATATATCTTTCTCACCACCGACCCTAACCGCTATGCACTGGGTGGTCTGGCCATCTTGCTAGCGCTAACGTGGTCAATCTACTTCGGCATTGGTTTACGTAAGTGGCGCCACAGAAGGTAATTATAAATAGAGGAAGCTTATGTCGACGAATTAAGACACTCATTCCGAGTTCATAGATATTATGGAAGAGTTTCAATCGCGAGAGGGGCCACACTCACAAGAGATGTTGCTCAACATGGGACCACAGCATCCCAGCACACATGGAGTGTTACGCCTAGTCCTGAGCTTGGAGGGCGAAACGGTCACTGGCTGTACTCCAGTCATCGGCTACCTACACCGTGGTATCGAGAAAATTCTGGAGAATTGCCCATTTATGGGTGGCATCCGCTATATGGACAATGCTGACTATCTCTCTCCCATGCTCAACGAGACTGCCTATGTAGGAGCAGTAGAGCAGTTGATGGGGCTTGAAGTACCTCGACGTGCACAGTATATCCGTCTACTCACCAATGAGATGCAGCGTATTGCCAGTCATCTGGTAGCAATTGGGACATATTTGCTAGACCTAGGTGCCTTTACACCAGTTCTGTGGACATTCCGCGATCGCGAAGGTATTCTTTCGCTCTTTGAGGCGTTAGGTGGGAGTCGCTTTAACGTAAATTATATGCGTGTAGGCGGCGTTCTGCATGACTTTCCCAAAGGTTGGCTGAAAGATTGTCAGGCATTTCTTGATCAGTTTGAGAAGAATATGGGCGAACTAGAAGGGCTGATTACCGGCAATGAGATTTTTGAATCCCGTACTCAGGGTGTAGGCTACATTGATCCGCAGCAGGCATTGGCCTATGGATTGACGGGGCCGATGCTGCGTGCCAGTGGCGTTAACTGGGATCTGCGCGTGAATTGCCCGTATATGGCATATCGTGAAGTTGCGGTCAATCCACAGGTGCGACAGGAAGGCGACTGCTATGCTCGCTACAGGGTTCGCATGCAGGAGATTGTCGAGAGCATCCGTCTCTGTCGTGTGGCAATCGATAAGTTGCCTGGCGGTCCCATCAGCACACGTACACCTATTGCATTGCGTACACCACGAGGTGAAACCTATTTTGCCATTGAGAGTAGCAAGGGCGAACAAGGAGTATACCTCATCAGCGACGGCAGTGAATATCCCTGGCGTGCCAAATTGCGTGGCCCCTCTTTTGTAAATTTACAAATTCTACCTGAATTGCTGCGTGGTCACAAGATGAGCGATACAGTGGCAATTTTGGGGAGCCTGGATATTGTATTAGGTGAAGTTGATAGGTAAATTACATCCATTGGAGTTATCGTATGGGTTTATTATTAGCTGATGATATAGGGACGCAACTTTTGCATGGCATTCTTTCCTGGGATTTTCTGCAGTTTATAGTTGCCCTCCTCTCAATCTTCGGCTTTGTCTTAACGAGTGCAACAATTCTAGTGCTCGCTGAGCGTAAGGTGATGGCATGGATGCAGGATCGCTATGGTCCTCTGCATACTGGCCCGTGGGGTCTGCTGCAAACGGTTGCTGACGTGATAAAATTGCTCTTAAAAGAAGACATTCACGCCAGCAAGACGGACAAAGTGCTTTTCCTGATTGCACCATCCGTCTTTATTGCTCCGGTGATCGCATCTTTCGCAGTCTTACCGCTCTCACCGTATATTCAGATCCCAGGTATCCCTCTAGCAACAGGTCTTATCTTTCTAGTGGCGATGAGTTCTGTAGATGTAATCGGCGTGATCATGGCTGGCTGGAGTTCGAATAACAAATATTCGCTGATCGGTGGTTTGCGTGCTGCTGGACAGATGATTTCGTATGAACTACCACTGGTGCTGGGTCTGGTTGGTGTGATAATGCTGACGAGTGTCCTGGCAGGTCAGCCAGGCTATCCCAAGTCTGCTAGCGATGGCATCGGGACGATCTCATTTATCCAGATTATGCAGTTCCAGAACGTCTGGCACCATACAGGAATACTAATACTTGACTTCATTTTTGAAGGATTTACTCCGTGGGCTTGGTTTATTCTTGTTCAGCCGCTGATGCTCATTGTCTACTACACCTGTGGTCTAGCAGAGACGAACCGGGCACCTTTTGATCTACCAGAGGCTGAGTCAGAACTGGTAGCTGGCTATCTGACAGAGTATAGCGGTATGCGCTGGGCCATGTTCTTTCTGGGTGAATATGGCAATATGACGATTGTGACAGCGGTGACTAGCTATATGTTCCTAGGTGGCTTCTCTGGACCTGGCGTGTCCTTCCTGACAGGCCTGCACAGCCTCCTATGGGGTTTCATTGGCAACATCCTAGCGCTAGGCTACTTCATTCTCAAAGTCTATGCCATGTGCTTCGTCTTCATCTGGGTTCGCACAACACTACCACGCCTGCGTGCCGACCAGTTGATGCAGTTTGCTTGGCTGATCCTGATGCCAGTGACCCTGGGCAATATTATCATTGTGGCTCTGCTCTACTTCATGTTTAGCTGGGCACCTGTCTGGGTCTATCTGGTAGTACTAGGGATTGTCAACTGGCTAGCATTCATTGGCTTTATCTTCTTGGTGAGTCGGGTGACGAAGATCACGACACGCCACGCTCAGGCTCTAGCCACTTGCGCCCAATTGCGCACCAAGCCTGCACCAACGGTTCCGACACTACCACTGCGTGATGCTATTCCGGCTCGCGTGGACGAGGTGCCCCAAAATGTGGAGATAGAACGTCGCTCATCCTCAACTATGAGGTGATCCGCTGGTGGGATTTGGATGGCGCAACGATTGTTGACAAACATGCCACCCATTTGTATACACTGTTGCCAGCAACCAAGGAGCCCAAGATCGATCTCTTGAGAAAGCATCATGTCTCTTTGAGGCAGAGACGGGAATGAAAATGGGGTAGAATAGAAGAGACCAGCGAGCGAGGTCGTTATGCTTGATGGTGCGATGAACCCGTTGAGAAAGCTGACACAGGTGCGCCCAGAAGAGATGACTGTCGCCTCCTGCAAAGGAAGAGCACGCGTAGGAAACTTGTCCGTCATTCGCACCTCTTGCTGGATCAAGCCAGTAGGAGAAAGAGATGCAAGTTGTCTATGAACGATGTGCAGCCATAGACCTGCACAAGAAGACAGCCGTGACCACGATCATGATCACCCATCCCGATGGCCATGTGGAAGAACACCTGCGAACGTTTTCAACGATGACCAGCGATTTGTTGGCCTTAGACGATTGGTTACGCAGCCATGGGGTAGAGGTAGTAGCAATGGAATCAACGGGCACATTTTGGCGTCCAGTCTTCAACCTGTTAGAAGAGGGACGCAACATCATTTTGGTCAATGCTCAACATATGAAGGCGGTCCCAGGACGAAAGACCGATGTGAAGGATAGTCAGTGGCTCGCCGATTTGTTGCGTCATGGGTTGCTCACGGCCAGTTTCATCCCGCCAGCACCTATTCGGCAGTTACGCGACTTGACGCGCTATCGTAAGACACTGGTGCAAGAGCGAGCACAAGAGATCAATCGGCTCCAAAAAGTGCTCGAGACGGCGAATATTAAGCTTGCAGCGGTTGCAACCAATGTCTTAGGCAAGAGCGGACGGGATATGCTTGATGCCTTAATCGAGGGAAGTAAGGACCCTGATGCATTGGCAGAGCTGGCTCGTGGACGCTTGAGGGCCAAGCTCCCTGACCTGCGACTTGCTTTAGAAGGCCGAGTGAGCCCCATCACCAGTTTCTGCTGCAACAGATCTTGGCACACACAGATTTTTTGGAGCAGTCCATCGAGAAAGTGCAACAAGAGATTGACGATCGACTGGTTGCTTATCAGGATGCGGTCACTTTGATCCAAAGCTTGCCCGTTCAACTGCAGGCGGGCGCTGCCACGGTGATTGCAGAGATTGGAGTCGATATGATGCGTTTTCCCTCCGATGCTCATTTAGCCTCATGGGCTGGTGTCTGCCCAGGCAATTGCGAAAGTGCAGGCAAACGCAAAAGTGGCAAGACGACCAAAGGCAATCCGTATTTGCGAGGGGTCTTGTGCGAGATGGCTTGGATCGTCGCGCGTATGAAAGATAACTACCTCTCCGCTTTTTATCATCGCATCGCTCGTTGGCGTGGCAAGAAGCGAGCCATCATCGCTGTGGCCCATAAGCTCTTGGTGATCATCTATCACATGCTCAAGGATAATAAACCCTACCAAGATTTAGGAGAGGACTACTTTGATCAGCTTGATGCCGATCGCATTGAGCATCGTGCCGTCCAGCGTCTCGAGCAGCTCGGCTACAACGTGACTCTCACCAAAGAGGATGGGGCTTCCCATCCAAGAGAACCAGAGGGAACCGACACCAAGCAGAAGACGATCAGCAAGACGTCTCGGCTCAAAGCCGCTGACACATCTCCAAAGCCCAAAGCAGCCAGCAAGACTCTCAAGCAGCAGGCCCATGACATCATTGCCAACAAGACTACGCAGAAGGAGGTTCTCAACAAGACTTCTCAGGCACTAGCCTAGCTTTCACCAGCGCACAGGATCCTTAAGCTAGGCATGAGCCTCTCAACTGGAAACCAACCGCTTTCACCAGGGGAAGAGCTTTTTACAAGGGAGATGAGTCCCTGCTTCCTCGATAGGTGTGTGTCCATTTTTCCTCTCCTAACTTGTGTGAGGAGAGCCACAAAGTCCCTCCGGGCTCTTCTTTTCCCATCATGCTGCAAAGGCCTACGACTGGGGAGGAGATTTTCATAGGAAAAGCAAATGTAATCCCTTTAACGAGCCATAGGATTGCCTCTAAATCTATCAATAAATTTAGGTAGGCAAACGCTACGCTGCCAGCTCCGAGTGAGGAGCTGGCATTCTTTGCGCCCGTTGGCTAGAGGGTGAAACATTGCAAAAATGTTACACATGCTCTTCACGATACAGCGGAAGCGTGAAAGAAAAAGTTGTCCCTTCATTCACTACTGTATCGACGTCGAGAGTGCCACCATGTTGCTCAACAATTAACTTGGCGATCGAGAGCCCTAGGCCATAGCCACCCATCTTTGATTGCAGGCTGTGATTTGATTGGTAGAAGCGTTCAAAGATGTGAGGACGATCTCCGGGATGAATCCCATAGCCTGTATCAGCTACTGAGATCATGGCCGTATGTCCATTATGCTGGCGTGCTCTCACGGTCACTATGCCACCGGGTGGCGTGAACTTGATAGCATTCGTTACCAAGTTGCTCAATACCTGCTTGATGCGCTGAGGATCAGCGTAGAGTGGAGGAACATGAGCAGGGATATCCAGGGAGAGCACAACTTCGGCTTTGTTAGCCTGAGTTTGCAAACTGCGTAGAACCTGCCATGCCAAGCTCGGCAAGTGCACTTCCTGCTGCTTAATCTCAAATTGCCCCAGGTCTGAACGCGTCATAAACAGGATATCTTCCACGATCGAGACCAATTGCTGTACACCTTCCTGGGCATAGCCCAGATAGGTATGTTGCTCCTCCGTTAACTCGCCCATGTGCCCTTGCATGAGAAGGTCGATAAAGCCATGAACTGAATTAAGCGGAGTGCGTAGTTCATGTGAAACCATGGAGACAAAATTGGAGCGTACCCGGTTTACAACTTTTAATGCCGATAGGTCGCGTGCAGTAAATACTGCGTAGGATGTATCATCAATTATGATAGGTGTTACACTGGCCGATACTTCGTGCGTGTGTTCAGAGTCGATGCCAATGAGCAACTCTTCATTTGGAAGAGGCTTTTTCTCCTGTTGCACACGCATGAAGGGACAGCTTGAGGTTCTACACAGCACTGTCCGGTTCAAATTTTTACAACACAAGACCTCTGAGCATCTCTGTCCTACAATGTTCTCATATGGGCTACCCAGAATTGAAACTGCTGCTGAATTAAGATCACGCACACACAGTTGTGAGTTCGAGCATGATCATAGCATCGGAGGTAGATGCCACCACAGCCTTCAGGTATTGATTTTGACGTAAACTAGAATTGTTTGCACCTGAGGGTGAATGCTTTTCCACAACATCGTTCCTCCCCCGTTTAGCACATGTTTCACTCTCAGGTGCAACAGACGGCAACACCACTTGTCTTGCCGTTAACTCTCGCTGAATCCGCTTTCGCAACCGAATCCCCCCCCTATTTCCCTACAAACTTATAACCTACCCCACGTACAGAAATGATATACTGTGGCTTATCAGGATCAGCCTCTAATTTCAAGCGCAGACGACGAATATAGACATCTACAATATTACTATTGTTTTCTTCATCATTCCACACCTCCGCAAGTAGCTGATCTCGATTCACTACTTGACCTGAACTATCCATCAATACCCGCAGAATTTGCATTTCGGTTCGCGTAAGACTGATTGAGGTGGTGCCATTCACCACTTTCAGTTCTGCCGGGAAGAGTTCCATTGACCCTTTGCGTACAGTTTGATTGCCAAACCGATTATGCTTCTTAATGCGGCGCATCACTGCTTGTACTCGTGCGACCAGTTCTTGATGGTTATAGGGTTTGCAAATATAATCGTCTGCACCGATATTGAAACCCTGTAACTTTGCCTCGATAGTATCCTGGGCCGTCATAAATATCAGGGGGATCTCGTATCCCTCTTCACGTAGCTTTTTTGAAAAATCAAACCCGTTAAGGTACGGCATCGTTACATCTAGGATCAGTAAATCTGGTTCGCGCCTCTTAATCATCTGCATTGCCCCACGCGGGTTATCTGCAGTTTCGACTTCATAGCCCTCCTTTGTGAGAACGAACTGCACTAGCGTGTTGGCAAAGTGATCATCATCAACAACAAGAATGTACACAATTTTCCCCTCTTCCTTATACCTGCCTTTCGAAATGTGTTCAAATGGGGTGATCACTGCGTCTTCGATTTCCTGAAGGCAGGCCTCTTACCTGTCACTTCAAAGGTATCGTCGTGCAGCCCACCACACTCGGCGCTGAGTGGGTGTCCCTAGTGGCGTATCGACCAGTTAATGGTGAGCGATATGGTCTGTATGTTACACGTTAGGTGCTCGAAGTGTCAAGATGAGGACTTTATTGCCCGTTGCTTTTCCAAGTAGATCATCAGAATGGCAATATCTGCTGGCGTTACTCCTTCTACGCGCGATGCTTGACCAACGGTACGCGGTTGGGTGCGTGTCAGCTTTTGCCGAGCTTCTGTGCGCAAGTGTGGCATGGCTTGGTAGTTGATGGTGTCTGGAATGTGCATTTCTTTCGAGCCGTTGCGTGCGTTGTACCAGCTGTTCTTGTTTACGAATATAACTCTCATATTTTACTTGGAGTTCGATCTCTTGGGCTATCTCTTCGGCCAAGATTGGCAATAAGAGAGGTGGGTCATCCAGGGGTGTTTCTCGCAGGCGATCTTGTTCGACACGTTGGGCCAGTTGTGCAATCTGGTGATAGTGTACTTCTGGTCGGCGCAACAATTCGCGTGCTGTAAACATTTGTCCCAGTGGATTGATGCCAATCTCCTCGGCGCAGGCTTCGACTAAGCGTGAGGACGTGAAGATTACGCGATCCAGTTGTGTCAGGGTCTGCTCAATAGCCTCGCGTTTGTGTAGGACTTGCTCATAGCGTGCCTCATCGATCAAGCCAAGTTGATATGCATAGTCGCTCAGACGTAGATCCGCGCTATCGGGACGCAGTAGCAGGCGATATTCAGCTCGTGAGGTGTGCAGACGATATGGCTCGCTCATGGGATGGGTCACTAGATCGTCGATGAGTACACCAATGTATGCCTCATGGCGTCCCAACACAAAACCCTCTTCCCCATGCGCTGCTAGGGCTGCATTAGTGCCTGCCATTATTCCCTGTGCGGCTGCTTCCTCATAGCCAGATGTTCCATTAATTTGACCTGCGAGGAAAAGACCTGCGACTGCTTTCGTCTGTAAAGTTGGCAGGAGTTGCTCTGGGGGGACATAGTCATACTCAACGGCGTAGCCGACGCGCATCATCTCTACGTGCTCCAGACCAGGAATGCTACGCAACATTGCTAGTTGTACATCTTCTGGCAAGCTAGTATTCATTCCCTGGACATAGACCTCGCCAGTACGCCAGCCCTCGGGCTCTAGGAAGACTTGATGGGCTGTTTTGTGGGCAAAACGTACAATTTTATCCTCAATCGAGGGGCAGTAGCGTGGACCAATCCCTTCGATAATGCCAGTATAAAGGGGTGAGCGGTGCAGGTTATCCCGAATGACCTGATGGGTACATTCGTTCGTTCGCACCAGATAGCAGGGGAGTTGTGGACGCCAGCCAGAGAGATCTTCATCCGTTACAGGATAGATAGGATTTGGGCGACCACCTGGGAGTTGGACATCTTCACGTGCGGATAGATCTCTGGAAAAATACAGTGGGACGCGGCTACCCGGTTGTGGCTCTGTCTTGCTAAAGTCGATGGTACGAGCATCGATGCGAGGTGGTGTTCCGGTCTTAAAGCGGTGTACTTCTAGTCCGAGATCCTGGAGCGAGGTGGAAATACCAAGTGCGGGCCCTTCACCTGCTCGCCCGCCAGGCTGAGTTTTCTCACCCACCACAAGCCGCCCATTGATGAACGTGCCTGTCGTCATGACTACGGCCTTGGCCTCATAGTGCCACCCATTATTCGTGACCACTCCTGTAATTCTTGGGCGACCATCAGCTCCTGCCTCATGGAGCAGATGGGTGATCGTTGCCTGTTTCAACTCTAGATTGGGTTGGCTTTCCAACACAAACTTCATTGCCAGACGATAAGCTTGCTTATCACATTGGGCACGCAATGCCTGTACCGCTGGTCCCTTGCTCGTATTAAGCAGGCGGATCTGGATAAATGTGCGATCGGTATTGCGGCCAATCTCACCGCCTAGGGCATCAATCTCCTTAATCAAGTGGCCCTTGGCTGGCCCACCCATTGATGGATTACAGGGCATCAACGCCACACTATCGAGATTCATTGTCAACAGGAGGGTTTTGCGTCCCATACGTGCACTGGCTAGAGCTGCTTCGCAGCCAGCATGCCCAGCACCGACCACAATAACCTCATATGTTCCCCGCAGAAGCTGTTCGGGGAGAATATTCTTTTGGGGGTCATTAATCATCAGATTTTTACCTGCCTCGTTGCCTATCTTCGTTGCTACTACTCATAGTATGCCGCAAATGCTCGTCTCCGTCAATATTTCGTTGTGTCTTGGAGGAACAAGCGAATGATGAGTTGTGTTCCCCACCGACGAATGCTGGATGGTAGTAGTATGTGCTAAATATACATAGTAATCAATAAATAATGGGTATAGTAAATATGGTTTATGCTCATCCTTTTATGTTATATAAAAGAACAAGAGGTTGAAAGAGGGACTCTGGTCTTTGAAACTTGATTGTTTGTTTCATTTGGTTTTGATTAGCATGTTTTAGATGCTCACAGAGAAGGAGAAAATACAATGATAAACAGGTCAGACGGATCAATGCGAAGAAATTTGGGTGACAATTCTTTGAGTGCCAAGCAAACTTCAGAATCAAAAGGTCTCTCGAAAGAGGCCTACTTCAAACTATGTGGGCGAAGTGAAGGTCAGCCTGATACGCATAGTAATGCCTTAGAGAAGACTATTCAAGAGCAAGCCAAGGAAATCCAAGCTTTGAAGGATCAGTTGAAAGAGGTCACCCAAAAGGATCTCTCCCTGGATTCACCAAAGGATCGGTCCTCGATTTTTGCGATTGACCCGATACAGTCTGTAGGTTCGAAGGATCAGTCGGGAGAGGTCGTCCAGAAGGATAAAGTACAGGAGAAAGATAGTGGAAACTTGCGTAGGATTGTATCTGTTAAGAATGTACGCGAGATGAGAACAATAAGAGTAACAGAAGAGTTGGAAAAGTCACAAAAAGAAAACGAAAGACTCACAAAGGACCTTGCGGATCGTAAAGTTGAAAATGAAAAACTTAATGGGACAGTGAATGAATTACAACAAAAATTGGATGAAGAGAGTAAAAAATCACAGGGTTTAGAACAACAATTGAGTGAAAAGGATAGAAAAATACAAGTTTTAGAGCAGGAATTGGATAAAGGAAAATGTAAAAAAGAAGCTTTAACACAAAAATTGAAGAAAGAAAATGATATCAATCGAAAATTAAGGGACTTAGCAGCAGAGGAAAAGTATCAGAGATTCATGAACTCGATGGGAAGAGACAAAAAACTTGAATCACCAGGGAAAATTTTCGAAACTAACTTACCAGGAATTGCATCACAGATGGAATCTCTAGTATCAATGGTCTTAGAAGAGGATAAGTTAAGAAAAGCCAAATCGGAAAATAGTGAATAGTAAAATATTACTGAATTACTAAGAATATCAATAATAACAGCCTATGATTTTATTAAAAACTTTATCTTTTTTAATAAAATCATCTGAATATACTGGTAAGATGACAGAACTAATAATGCTGCTCACTTCAGGGCTACTAAATCAGGAGGCGAGATGTGGTAACGTGTCGAAAAGCCTCTGGCAGTAGCTCGTGAGATTTTGCTTGTAGAGTATGGGGTACGCGGAAAATGTCCCTTTTTGCTAGCAAAATGTCCCTTTTTTCGCTTGAACTAGTTCTCATTGATCAGGTATACTCTTCATGAAGGGTGCTTCCAGTTGGAGACGCACGCAAAGATAGAGTGTTTTGTTGAGAACGAATAGTTTGTAAGAAAGTTCCTAATCTCTAGGAATTGATTACTTGTTTCAGTTAGTTTTGGTTAGAAAGTTCTAGATACTCACTGAGGAGGAAAAAACAATGGAGCCCAAGGGAAAGTTCAGATGGGGAAACTGTTTTGGTGGTTTGAGAGAAGAAGGAACGTCTCAAGGTTCTGAACCGAGAGAAGAAGGAACTCTCAAGGTTCTGAACCGAAAAAAAAAGGTCTCTCAAAATGTTTCTACGGATTAGGATCGAAAGGCAATGATAGGAAGCATCCGGGGGAAGATAATAATATTGCAGGAAAAGAACAGGAAATTGAACAGCAACGTCTGAGGATCCAAGAATTGGAGAGAGTTGCTGAAGAGGAACGTCGGATGCGCCAAGGATCGGAGAGAGCTGTTGAGGAGGAACGTCGGATGCGCCAAGGATCGGAGAGAGTTGCTGAAGAGGAACGTCGGATGCGCCAAGAATTGGAGAGAGTTGCTGAAGAGGAACGTCGGATGCGCCAAGAATCGGAGAAAACTATTAAAGATCTGCAAGAGAAGCTACTGTCGGCAACGCAAGAAAATCGAAATATGCAGAGAACTATTAGCGAGCAACTAGGTAGGGTTAAAGAGCTGGGCGACACGGCTCAGCGGCGATGGAAGAGCTGCCGAGGACACTTTGAAGCGAATGGCTGGGAATGGGTACGGCGGGGTGTGTCGTCTATTCAAAGCGATCTGGAGAAATGCTCTAACTCAAGTCTTAATTCCTCAGAACCAAGTACCTCAGGGGAGGTCCAAAGGGTCCGATCTTTCTGATTAACCGCTATAAGCCAGAAGGCTCTCGTCGCCGCACGAGTCAGATGAGAGACCAAGCATCGGGAAGCCGAGGTTTTGTGAACTGTGCCAATGAGCCCAGGCTCTTGACAACACTGCTATACTAGCACTAAGCAATTGAAGGCACGGTCACAGAACGCGGCTTCTGGAAAATAAATGTCTTCGGGGTCGTGAAGGCGTCCGAGAAAAGCCTCCAAATGCCACAAATGCTACCGCTATCCTATGATAGCGCGTGGGGCGATGACGAAATGGTAGACGTAGAAGACTTAAAATCTTCTGGCTGTAAGGCCGTGAGGGTTCGAGTCCCTCTCGCCCCATCCCTCTCTACAAGTGCTTCTAGAGCCACTTCAGGCAAAACCACCAGTCGATCACAAAAGGAGGTTTGTCCTCCTCCCTTCCTCTTTGAGTTGGCATACCCACATCTTTTATGAGATCGTCTCCTCGCGCATTGGCAAGATGCTTGATGCTGTGAATTGTGAGAAGGATAACGGAACCAAGGTCGACCTGCAGCAGTGGCTCAACAATACTTGCCAGCAATGGAGCATTGTACCCTTGGCGGCCAAGTTACTGCCCTTGGCGGTCAAGTTACTGCCGGGGTACAGGTAGCCACTTGTCACGAGAGGCAAGTCATGCTACACTTCAATAGAAGATTACAACTTTTTTAGCCGCTGCTCGTACAGAACTAGAGATGAGTGTGCTTCTCGTTGTCTTACGAAGAGTACCAAGTGAAAAGAACAAATGAGCGGTGATAAATGCTAGAATCGACTATAAACGCTTCAAATATACTGGGGGCTGGAGCGATTGCGAAGCCAGTTCGTAAGAGCCGTCGTAGCAGGGGTAGTGGAACAGTAGCACATGGTGCGGGTACACAGGGTATCGCCATCACTGAGGCGATTAGCAGCCAAATGAAGGCAGGAGCCATCGTGGAAACGATGAGCGATGCTGAGCTTGTCGAGCTTATCCTCAAGGGTAACCAGGAGATCTTCTCGGTGCTCGTCGAGCGATACAAAGATGCTGTACAAAATCTCGCTTACCGTATGCTGGGCAATGTTACGGAAGCTGAGGATATAACGCAGGAATCATTTGTGCGAGCGTATACGCAGCTGGCTACCTATAAGGCTGTCCACAAGTTCAGTACTTGGTTGCTCTCGATCGCTTCACACCTAGCAATTGACCAACTCAGGAGGCGGCGTTTCTTAGCTCTTCCTTTAGATGACGTGCCCTTTTTAGAGTGGATTGTCGATATGGGCATTAGCCCTGAACAATCAGCCTTGCAGGGAGAGCAGCAGGACGAAATTCAGAGCTATCTGGAGCGCTTACCTGCTAAATATCGTGCAGTTATCGTATTGCGCTACTGGTATGACTTTTCCTATGAGGAAATTGCTACGGCACTCAAACTGACTCCCCCCCTGGTAAAAGCACGTTTGCACCGGGCTCGTGAATTACTGGCCCGCTATATGCAGCAAAAGACAACAAAGGAGCAAGCTGATGCACTGCCATGACGTTAAAGAATGGTTGGGCACTCAGTCTGATGGCTCACGCGCATTGTTGATTGCTCCAGCCTTGCAAGAACATCTCAAGCAATGTCCTGCTTGCCGTGCCTTTCTGCAACGCCAATACCATCCAGATGGTATGCTTGATACTCGGGCACCGGTCGTCATACGGGCAAGTATTTCAACGGCCAAGATCATGCAAGCAGTACAGGAGCAAAAGCGCGTTACTCAGCAGTTAGAGGAAATTCGTCGGCAGCAACGTAGCCGCATGGAACGTTTACGTCCTATTGGAGTTATCGGTCTTGGGTTGGGTCTGTTTACGCTGACGAGTATACCTCTGCTTTTCTTTGCTATGCTTATCGTTGAAACCAATGTGGCGGCGAAAGCACTTTCACTGCTTAGTGGTATAATTGATATATTCGTCATCCTTGCACAATATCTACAGGAGGAACTGACGCTGCTGACACATCAGGACTGGCTACTCTCAGTTATGGCATGTGCAGTTGTTGTCATGATGGGGATGTGGCTTCGCTTGATGCGCTATCCACAAGAAGTATAGGCAGACAGGCGAGAACCATGGTCGTGCGGATGTGCTGACCGGCCCGTGGCAGGGAGTTTCTCATATGGACAAGGTTTCACGAAAACAATGGTTTACATTCACGCTGCTAGGGCTAATGCTCTTCGCAGCATTCTTCATAGGTGTTGGGTTAGAAGCACTGCAAGGGGAGACGCAGACAGTTGCGGCTGTTGAAACCACAGGAAGGATACGGGCTACAGGTCAAGCAACCCTATCCCATCTGCGGGATTGCAGCCAAGCACACCGAGGTCCATCCTTCGGTAGAGTGGTAGTAGTGACAGATGAAGAGGTTGTTTGCGGTGATCTGACCTCATTTGGTGGATCTGCCACCATTCGTGGTGTGGTCAAAGGTGATGTAGTTATGTTCGCAGGGAATATGGTGATCGATGGCGTGGTTAACGGCGATGTGAGCCTCTATGGAGGCAATCTGACCTTAGGGAATAATGCTCAGGTCAATGGGGATGTGCATGTGTGTGGAGGTATCTGGCGACAAGGCAGTTCATCGCAGCTTCATGGGAGTGCCTTTGCGTGTACGAAGAGTCTAGGAGCACTTTTAGCGGGTGCTAGTAGCGGAAGTATGCGCTTCTGGTTCACATTGGTGTGGGTCATAGTGGGTCTACTACTGACATCTCTGTTGCCCGAGAATGTCATGCTCGTCTGTACGACGGCCAAGAGCAAGATGGGCCGAAGCTTTGTGCTTGGGCTTTTAAGTGTCTTGTTGGCTCCGGCAATCCTTGCGGTATTGATTGGACTTATCATTGCTATCCCGTTAGCTATTCTCATTGCCATAGGATTGATTGGAGCGTGGGCTCTGGGGACAGTTGCAGTTGGCTGGATTGTCGGAGATTACATCGTACATTCTGTGGCTCCACAGCAGCATAGCACACGTTTCCTACAAGTTATAGTTGGAATGACAGCGCTGGTATTAGCAGGAACTTTGCCTACTATTGGCCTGTGGATTGCCATTGGATCAGGGTTGGTCGGATTGGGAGCTGTCTTGCTGAGTCGGTTTGGAACACGGCTCTATACTCCACCCAGACATCCGCTTCCACTATAGATCGCCTGTCTTGTAGATAAGCACATATCGATCCAATGTTCCTTCTGTTACAGTTAACTATCATTACTCTTTAGAGACAGGGACAGGAGGTCTTTTGCACATGTGAGAACTTTAAGGCAGAAGCTACGTAGTAGTAAGGGTAGATAGTTGAAAGATAGAAATACACAAAATTGTTGGAAAGATGGGACGGACATCAGCGGCATGAGGTGTCGTGTGGTGCCGCCGAGGTGAATATGAGCATTGATGTAGAACTTACAGACCTTGCCTATGGTGGTGATGCCGTAGGCCGATACGAGGGACGCGTTCTGTTTGTTCCTGGAGGAATCCCAGGAGAACGAGTACGGGTTGAAATTGTCGAGGAGCGGCGAGGACATGCACGGGCAGAGTTGCTTGAAATCCTACGACCTTCTCCCGAGCGAATTGAGCTTGCCTATCCAGAACTGGCTCAGTGTGGATGCAACTGGCAACATATTGCTTACCCAGCGCAATTAACCTGGAAGGCTCACATTGTGCGAGGTCTGCTGGTGCGTATCGGCAAGCAACCAGATGCCCTGGTTCATCCCATGGTTGGTATGCCATCTGGCATCTCTCCATGGCACTATCGCAATTATGCCTTATTTTCTATTGGCCCTAGTGGGGAGATTGGTTGCAAGCTGACTGAGAGCCATGAAGTCCAGGATCTTCAAGAGTACGGCCTGTTTCATCCAGCGCTCGATCAAGTATATCAGTTAGTACGTGAAAAACTGAGAGACTATTTCGGCAAGACGCTAAGCGAAATGATCCAGAGTTTCACTATCCGTGGTGCGATTGGAGCGGTTAGTAGTACAGTTGCTGGAATGGTTTCATCCACCATCAAGGCCGTTCCTACCCTTTTGATTATTCATGCGCGTCCAGGCTCGCTGATCGAAGATCCACAACATCTGGCTCAGGAATTGATGAGCGTTGCGCCTGGTATCGCCGGGGTGATTGTTGAGCGCGTTGGTGGTCGCTATGGGCGTGTATTCGTCGGTCAGGAATTTCTCACTGATATTGTGATGGGGCGTCGCTTCCGCGTTTCCTCTGATTCATTCTTCCAGGTTAATCCTGTACAGACCTCTGTGCTCGTTGAACATGCATTGGCTATGCTTGATCTGCAACGCTCAGATGTTGTACTTGATGGATATAGTGGTGTTGGTCTCTTCTCTGCTTTCTTATCACCCCCTGCTGCTCGTGTGATTGCGGTTGAGTCACAGCCAAGCGCGGTGATGGATGCCAGAAGCTGGTGCCGTTCTCAATAACCAGAACAACATTTCTGTGTTTGAAGGGACGTTGGAACGTCTGCTCAGCCAGCTCCACTATCGGCGTGAACGTGTTGATGTCGTCCTGATAGATCCCCCACGGGCTGGCTGCCATCCAAAAGCCTTGCAAGCCTTGCATGTTCTTGCACCACGAACAATCGTCTATGTCTCGTGCGATCCGAGCACGCTGGCACGTGATATTGCGGCTCTGTGCGCAAGTGGGCGCTACCAACTGGTTGCGGCTCAGCCAATTGATATGTTCCCGCAGACATATCATATTGAGTGTATTGCTTTGCTCACACAAGTAGGTAGGTGACGACTCCCCACGCATAAATGCGGGGGCTTCTACGCAGTAGCCACACGGAACGTACCCGTGTCGACAGTTTCGCGTGGGCTCCGTCCAAGCCCTCGGTCAAGAATGTTCACAGCCGCGTTGTGGTCGCGGTCAAGCACAACCCCACAGTGTGTACAGATATGTGTCCTCACACTGAGGTCTTTGTGCTCACCCTCTTTTCCACAAGCACTGCACATCTGGCTGGTTTTCTTTGGGTCCACTTGCATGACGGTGACACCGGCCCATTCTGCCTTGTGCTTAACCAGTTCGATGAAGCTTGCCCACCCAGCATCTAAAATTGACTTGTTCAAACCAGCTTTGGAGCTGGCACCGTTTGGAAGATATTTCCCATGCTCATCCTGTTTGGCCTTTGGTCTTTTCACCATGTGATGCATTGAGAGGTCCTCAAACACGATCGTCTCAAAGGTATCAACGAGGATGCGAGCATGGTGATGATGGAAGTCACGTCGCTGGTTAGCCACTTTCTTATGAGCCTTGGCAACCAGCTTGACGGACTTTCTCCGTCGATGGCTCCTCTTCTTTTTCTTGGCGAGCCTCTGCTGTTTCTTCTTCAGCCCCCCATGAGACTTCCTGAAGAATCTGGGATTATCCACCACATCACCGTTTGAGTCGGTCATGAAGTGCTTCAGTCCCATGTCAATTCCGATGGGAAGATCGGTGTATGGCAACTTCGTTTGTGCCTCAATTTCGCAGGCAAAGACCACATACCAGTGCTCACCCTCGCGCTTGATAGTACATGTTTTGACCTTTCCTTCAAGAGGTCTGTGCTGTTTGACTTTGAGATGACCGATCTTGGGAAGGATGACCTTCCCATTTTCGATTGAGATGACAGGCTTGCCCTTGAGTCTTTCAACCTGGGGATAGGTGAAGCTGTCATAGCGCGTAGCCAAATCTTGGATATCCGGCTTTTTCTCCCGTTCTTCACGCGCCAGAAGAAGGCTTTGAACGCTTTGTCCACACGATGCAAGGTCTCCTGCAAGATCTGGGCATAGATCTCACCAAACTCAGGACAATCCTTTTTGATATCAGGCAACTGAGCTGACTGCATCTCAAAGGTCACGCTAACCTTGCACAACCGCCAAGCTTCACGTCTTTCCTCAAGGGCCGCGTTATAGATTTCACGATTGCGGTCAAGAATGAATTGGAGCGTATCGCCTTGCTTGCGTGTGGGATACAAGCGATACTTAAACGCCTTCATCATGTTTGTGTCCTCTTTTCTTGAATATAGATATATCATACCATATCTTTGTACATATGCCAATAAACAAATATTCATACTATAAAACGGATAAATGAACATTTTGTCATATAAAAAGAGTACCTCTGTGCCCAAGCCCCAAATAAGGAAGCGCCATTCGCCCCCAGGGCTCTTGCAAGGGGCACTCTGGCGCGATGCTGGTAGATGTGTTTTCCCCGCCTTTAAAGGCGGGGAAAACACATCTACTTTACGAGAGAAGGCCTTCTGCTTAGAGTAACCTGGATTTGACTGCCTTTTTCCATCATTGTTCCTGGAGGAGGGTCTTGGGCTACCACATGGCCGGGTGGAATTTCGGAGTGATCGACAGCTTCCCCCTTCACTACTACCTCCAGGCCATGTTCTTTAGCATCGGCCATTGCTGACAGGAAATCCATTCTTTTCAGATTAGGTGTTTTTCTGCTCGTAGTGGTCTCTTCTCGTGTCACTGCTACTGTGCTGAACCATCTATGCAGAGTCTCCTTCTCTTTATTCTCTGCCTTAACTTTGTCTACTTTGCCTTTATGCTCTTTAATACCCAGAATTTCGTCTTGCAATATAAACGGTTGGTCAACATTCTCCATCACGATATCAGGGCTACTACCAGGTGTCTCGATATACACATTGCCAATATCAAGGATACGTTGGAGTAAACTCTGTACTTTTACCTTCACGTCCCTGATATTCTTGTATTCAGTTTCGTCGTGCTTTTCGAAGAAGAAAATGAAGTATCTCTCAATATCAATAATGCGGAGGTTCGTAAGAATGTACACATCATCAGCATAGTTCATATAGATCAGGGCCATGGAGATCAAGATGCCTACCACAAGCAGCCCCATACCAAACCACCAGGACGATTGTAAGTTTGCCGGGACAAGGCCTAGCTGCGGTCCCGCAACGGTTAATGGCAAAACTACGAGCAGGATCAGAATTGGCAGGAGCAAGTTCCTCCACAATACATACCGTGAGCGTTGTATGTACTTGACAGTATGTTCGCTAGAGAGGTAGCGTACATTACAAGGAATGCGCAGGACGCCGCCGAAAGTGCGCCTTGGTCCCATAAAACGATGTGTTCCTGGTAGAGGAGGAAGATCCTTATCAGGGTCCGGTAGTGTGGGGACCTCTTTTGCTTTGCCAAGCTCCTTTAAGATCTTCGTGAGTTCAACATCTTTGGGCACGGGAACTGGAGCCTCTTTGGGCTTGCTCGCCTTGAAATCTTCCCAAGCTCCCATTAAAGCGTCTCGCACTCTGTCAGGACTGCCAGCATCCTTGATTTGGATTTGTCCTCCTGTCAGGTACACATGGAGGTCCCCGAAGCCAAGAAGTAAACCAAGCAGATTATCCATATCCAGACCTACTTGCTGCACCTTTTCAATTGGTGTGTGTTGGCGCGTTGGTTCAAGCAGACCACGAGAATAGATAATGCGTTTGTTGGTAATAATCCACGTTTCATACCACCAAGCGATCAGATCACGATAGGCAAACCAGCAGCCAGTTCCTAATACAACGAAGAAAACAGTTAATTCAAGCAGATACCACAAAGATGCCAAAGCAGGGATGGCAGCTGCAACCCATAGGATAATGAAGAGTACTGCGACAGCCGCTGCAAAGGGCAATGCAGGTTGCACTAGGAACCACCAGTGCTTACGCACGAGCAAGCGCACGTGTTCATCGGGCTGCTGACCAAAGAAGTACCATTGCTTATCGCGTCCACGCCAGAATTGTAGCAGAGCAAGGCGATGATGCGAGATGCGCCGTGCCTTTTCATTGGCAGAAGCGGGAGGTTGGATTTGGGATTGATTAGCCATGTCTGTTCACCTCAAAGCATTGATCCAGCAAGTTTGGTTTGACATCTACTAGGATTAACGTCGGAGCACTAATGAAAAGGTACACGACTTTTTGGCAGGTGCCTTCTTGAAACGTGACGCAATAAGCCCAGCAACGAGTGCGACAAGTGCAAGCGCGAAGATCATTGGTACATAAGTGCTTGGATCTGGTGGGGCAACTTGCACTTGGACATTAGTAGATCCTCCTGTGGCTTTGATATAGGCACTCAAGTAAAAGAGGACAAAAGCCCCGGCAATAATTGCTGGGATAACCCCAAGGAAGCGATCATGGTGGGTAGTCGGTGCGGGAAAGACTTTATTACCAACGTAGTAGCCCAGAGCAACGATCAGCACAAAAATGATGAGTGACCAGAAAGGGCCGCCCAAGCCGGCGAGACCAGGAGAACTGGGAGGAGCATTTAATTGGTCAGACCCAGACCCGCCAAGATACGCAATGAAATTTCCTAGACGAGCCAGGAAGCCATTTACGTCATCACTTGTATGTGGGTGTATCAGAGATACAGCGATTAGAATAAACACCAGAGACATAATTTCTCTGCGCCATCCTCGCGTGAAACCTACGAAGATGAAAACGAATATGGTAACGGCGAAACATTGTGGTTGCGTAATAGGCAATTGCATAGATTTGTGCATCTCCCTTCCTTCATTGGGACTGGCTGCGGAAAGAAGTACCAGACTCCCTCCCTTGAGAGAGCAAGGTGTTGAAAAAACTGCAAGAGAAGTACCAGACTCCCTTCCCCAAATCCCGTTGTTGCATTTATCATACCACAGCTAATCCCCAAAACCTAGGGGCTGAGGTAGGAAATTCTGTCTCTGTACGGGCAATCGGGCTAATTTGGTTTAAACTTGTAATGGCGAGTCAAGTATGCTATAATACGGTGGGTATATCGCAATCTAGCGAATGGTAAGAATCAAACTTTCCCATACCCCTCCTAAACGAATGAGATTAAACACTTCAGCCCGATATGCCTTTAGGCTATGTCTTAATTTTGGTAAGGATGTTTTATGGAACTGGGCAATATTAAAGCGGCTAGTATAGTTAAAGAAATGTCGGATGCTTATCTCGACTATGCTATGAGTGTAATTGTCAGCCGTGCGCTACCTGATGTGCGCGACGGTCTGAAGCCTGTTCATCGGCGTGTACTCTATGCAATGGAACAGATGGGTTTGCAATCAACGAAACAGTTTCGCAAGTGTGCAGGTACCGTGGGTGAAGTGTTGAAGAGCTATCATCCCCATGGTGATGCTGCTGTGTATGAGTCCCTGGTACGTATGGCTCAGCCGTGGTCGATGCGCTACCCATTGATCTTAGGGCAGGGGAATTTTGGCTCTCAGGATGATGATCCTCCCGCCGCCATGAGATACACCGAAGCTAAAATGGCTGCGATTGCCGATGAACTGCTACGTGACATTGACAAGGACACGGTTGACTTTAGTCCAAACTATGACAATCAGACGGAAGAGCCCACAGTTCTGCCGGCACGTTTGCCCAACCTCTTGCTCAATGGTTCGACTGGGATAGCTGTTGGCATGGCGACCAACATCCCACCACATAACCTGATAGAGATTTGCAATGGCATCGCATATTTGATTGATCAGCCGGATGCGACGACAGAGGAGCTGGCACGTATCATTCGTGGTCCTGACTTCCCAACTGGAGGGATCATTCATGGTCGTGAAGGCATACGCAACATGTATGCCAATGGCCGAGGCCGAATTGTCCTGCGTGCACGTACCCATATTGAAGAGACTGATCGTGGGCGCATGACCCTGATTGTTACAGAACTTCCCTATCAGGTCAATAAAGCTGATCTCGTCAGGAAGATTGCTGAACTAGTTCGCGATAAGAAGATCGATGGTATTTCTGAAGTGCGTGACGAATCCGATCGCCAGGGCATGCGTATATTCATGGAATTGAAGCGTGATGCAAACTATGAGAGTGTACTCAACTCGCTCTACAAATACACTGCCCTGCAAACGGCCTTTAACGCCAATATGCTAGCACTGGTGGACCACCAGCCTCAGACGCTCACACTCAAAAAGTTCTTACAGCACTATATTACCCATCGTGAAATCGTCCTGACACGTCGTACACGCTATGAACTTGCCAAGGCAGAAGCTCGTAAGCACATCCTAGAAGGCTTAAAGCTGGCATTGGATAACCTAGATGTTGTGATCAATACGATACGCAGTTCCCGATCCGCCTATGAGGATGGACTTGCTAGTTTGCGTGAACGGTTCGGTTTCTCAGAGGAGCAGGCTAAGGCGATTTTAGATATGCGCCTAGCCCGTCTTGCAGCCCTGGAACGTCAGAAGATAGACGATGAGCTGCAACAGCTGCTCAAGAACATTACCTATTACAATTTGCTCCTAAGTGATATCAACGAGATACGCAAGTTGATTAAAGCTGACCTAGAAGAACTGAAAGAGAAGTATGGTGATCCCAGGCGTACAGAAATTGTTAATGCTGAAGCGGGCGAATTCAGTGAAGAAGATCTGATTTCCAATGAAGAGGTCGTTGTCACGCTTACGGAGAAGGGCTATATCAAGCGTCTGCCCTCTAGTACCTACCGAGCACAGAGGCGAGGAGGGCGCGGAGTGACGGGGATGGCTACACGTGACGATGACATTGTTCGCCATCTAGTAGTTACACATGCGCATGATAGTCTGCTCTTCTTTACTGATCGGGGCCGTGTCTTCCAACTCAAAGTCTATGACTTGCCTGATGTCAGTCGCATAGCGAAGGGTGAGCATCTGATCAATATGATTGCGATTGAGCAGCGTGAACGCATTACAGCCATAGTCGCAGTGCCGAAGGGAGTCAGTCGTGATCTGATGATTGTGGCAACAAAGAAAGGTGAAGTCAAGAAGACGGCGATGAGCGAGTTCGAGGTAGTGCGTCGCCAGGGTCTGATTGCGATGAACTTGGAAGAGGATGATGAGCTGATCGGTGCCAAGCTGACTCATGTGGGCGATGATATCCTGCTGATAAGTACCCAGGGACGATCAATTCGCTTCTGTGTCGATGAATTGCGTTTAGCTTCGCGCACGAGTGGAGGGGTACGAGGTATGCGTCTGGCAGAGGAAGGAGATGCAGTGGTTTCGCTCAATCTCGTTAAGCCCGATAGTGAATTGCTGATTGTGACCGAGTATGGATATAGCAAACGCACTCCCATTGATGAATATCCTTGTCAGGGTCGTGGTGGTGGTGGTGTGATCACTGCCAAAGTCACTGATAAAACGGGACGGGTTGTCGCGGCTCGTGTGATTTCTGAATGTGATAGCGACCTGATGGTGATCTCTGCCAGTGGTGTTATGATTCGCATTGATGTCAACAAGATCAAAACGGCTGGGCGTGCCACTCAGGGAGTGATCTTGATAAATCTGGGTGAAGGTGATACCGTTGTGGCTGTTTCAGCGACAAATGGCAAGAAGCTCGAAGCGGCGAATGGCGAGGAGCAGGATAATAATGATGCCGAGAGCGAAATTGCTGATGATGGCGCCGAGAGCGAAATTGCTGACGATGGCGCAATTGTAGACCTTGAAGAAACTGCTAAAGAGGAATTTTTGGAGGAAACGTCGCAGGAGGAAGATTAGAGATCGAAGCCCCACTTTTTAAGTGGGGTTCTTTGTTTATTCCCAGTTTTGAGCGTATTGATTCTATGGCTTGTACAAGCTGAAATTCTGCAACCATCTCTTGATATCCCTCAGCTACCTCTAGGTCCTGCAGGAATTTGTGTCTACGTTGCTCATAACGACTCATAGTTTGCTCAGCTCCTTGATCACCCCTCTGGCTAGCTTTAATACTTATTGCACTAATTTGTCAAAATTTGCAACTTAATCATCCTTAACCTAAAATTATACAAACATCATTGAATGCTTGATCATCAACATTAAACCACCAATCATGATTAAACCTTTGTAATGCCTCATGATCATGCTCTACATTATCCCCGAATGCAATGATTACGAGTAACTGTTCTTCACCAGCAATTTCTGGATCAGGGGCATACTCAAGGGTAAAGATGGAAAAGATGCCCAAGGCTACCAAGAGAAAGACCTGGAAATCTTCATTCAAGCGATAAAGGAGAAAAGGCGATGATCATGATAGATGGATATGATGTGGAAATAACATGGTCTGATGAGGATAACGTATATCTCATCACTATCCCCCGTCTTGAAGAAGAGAAACACGTGATTATGCCATGCGGTCATGGTGATACCTACGAAGAGGCAGTAGCAGAGGCGAAGTTTCTCATTTCTTTCATCCTAGAACCTGACACGTTTCACCCTCCACTACAGATAGCCTAAGATTTCTAGTGGCCCATGTTTAGCGTCGATTTTTCTTTAAGATACTACTTAATTGGTCGTTTTCCCTCTTCGTAGTACTGGTTTCTGCTGGCGTACCTGCTGAGCGGCTAAACAATCCTTCTGTGCCTCAAGCTTGATAAGTGGGAAGGACCGATGATATCGACGAGCAAAATCCTCTGCCTTCTCATTGGAGAGCGTTGCACGGCGTTCATATGCATGGGCAAGAATGTCACGCTTCACATCATCGGAGGTTTCTGATAGGAGCAGGCAGGCAAGCGCAAAATCGACTTTCCCCTGGTCGGCGTAGGTACTGGCACAAGCTAGCCCATCGGCTCCCTGCTCTAGTTCTTGGCGAGCACGATCTAGAAAAACGTCTTTGATCAAACTGCTGTAAAGTTCGCCAAATGTATCAGACATCTTGCAATCCCATAGTTAGCGCCTGTAATTGAGGTGCTCAATGTGTGGCATACAAGCGAATCGTAACGGTTGTTTTTACGATTTGATCCACAAAATGATAATGATTGTCGAGCCAGTGCTCCGTAGACTGTACGTGTGCAGCAGCCTGATCGGTCGGAACACGCCCAACAATATAGAAGAAGCGAGCATGTTTCTTGGCGTAGGCTGCGATTGCTTGTGGGTCTAAGGCTGCATCAGAACCAGACTTGGCATTTGCTGGCCCGTAATTCTGCCAGGAAAATGCTCCTGGCGAGTCATCGGTAAAGTGAGCACCATTGGGATAGGCATCGAGGTAATACTCAACGGAAATTTGGCATCCCTGGGTAAGCTCATTATCATAGCAAATCAAGCCATCGCCGGGTTGATAGTGCTGGAGTAGCCAGTGCGTAGTCGAGTTCCAATCTTCCACCTGCGCACTTTTATAGTACATTGGGACCGCAAGCAGAGCAAGTACTACCAATAGAGTAGCAAAGTATCCCTGAACAATACGCAAACGCAAGGATGAGATACCAAAAGCAACGAGCAGAAACAGTGGAGGTACAATCGTTGTTAGGTAACGGACAGAATAGAGTCGCAGAGATCCCTGAGAAACGACATAGCTAACTCCTATCGGAATCAGCAGCCAACAGAATAACGACCATATCACAGGTACAAAGCGTCGGTATGACACAAAAATCTCATCAATAGAGCCATTCGTAGATAGAGAATATCGTAAAATAGGCAGAAATTGAGTGGAATAAGCAGTTGCAATAATGAGCAATCCAAGAATGCAAAAAGCTATGAAAGCAGAGAGATATTGCTCATTATAACCACTAATCGTATCAAACAGGTGGTAAATATCATGCCAGTGAGGGATGGGAAGCCAGCTCGTCTTGGAACCATGCAAACTCTCAATGAGCATTGGGATAATCAATAGAAATATTGAACTCAAACTGATAAGCAAGCCCATGAGTTGCTTACGAGCCCGATCACGCCATTGATTAGCCAGCAGAAGTATCCCTCCAACAGCTACAAGCTGTGCGAGCAGGATCAGCAAGCTGAACAAGTGTGCGTAAACTGCCAGAGCCCAAGCTATTCCATAGATAACCCACCAGCGCCTGGCCCGTTTCTCACTGTCTAATGCAACAAAAAGAGCATAATAAGCAATACAAACCAATAACAGCTGCATTGCATATGAGCGTGTCTGCTGGGCATAGGTCAACTGTATATCATTGAGCAAGTAGAGCACTGCTCCAAGTGTACCGACAAGCGTGCCTAAGAAACGTCGACCTATAGCATAGACAACAAGCGTACTTAAAGCCGAGAAAATTGCCGAAGGGAAACGGACAACAGATTCAGTTGCGTGTAAACCGATAGAAGAGGTTAAATTGAGCCAATAATGAAGAAACAGGTAATATAGCTCCATATTCGGCTCGGGACCAAAGATGGTATGCCATAATAACGGAAGCGGTTGGCGAGCTAGCTCGAACAGAAAACGCTTCATCATACCAAATGCTCGGTGTTCCCAAGCGATAGAGATTAAGGCAGAGGGCAGCTATAAATAATATGCTAGCCGTTATCCAGTGCCAAGGTAGGCGACGAGCGAGTATGTTGCTCTGCCGTAGAAGTCTTATACTGTTCTCACCAAAGCCTGCCTTTGTGGAGGACTCAACGCCATTTTTATATGTTGTTTCACTGCTCACTTTTACTATATACTCTCTTTCCTTGAAATACTATATAGCTGTTTCATGTGTTTCATGTGTTTCATGTGTTTCATGTGTTTCATGTGTTTCATGTGTTTCATGTGTTTCATGTGTTTCATGTGTTTCATGTGTTTCATGTGTTTCATGTGTTTCATGTGTTTCATGTGTTTCATGTGTTTCATGTGTTTCATGTGTTTTGCCAGATGTTTCTGGGTCTTGGTCTGTTGGAGAAATGCGGCGAGCACTTTGTCCAAATGGGTACTGGAGAATTTAGTGGCCACAAACTGGCTGTGTATAAGTATCAAGGCGTTGTTTATCCTATCCTCTATGACTTAACAGATGGTTTTTTGCCTATTCTACCAGAGGAGGCAAGATTGCCAACCAGTTATGTGACGGATTTGGGAAGTACTTGTGTTAGCAGGTGGCAACATCTGGTATTGCAAACGTTCATTGAAAACGTAGCGAACTCTTGACAACCCTTGCGTTTTCTAGCTCTTGACGTGGTGATATTATAGCGCTATAATATCATCATGAGAAAAGAACATGAGATACGAATTACGATTCGTTTCCCATTAGATCTTGCAGAAGAGCTGAAAAAGCTAGCCAAGATTGAAGACCGTTCAATCAATAGTGAAGTAGTGCATGCAGTTCGTGAGCATATTCCAAGAAAGAAGCGTGCAGAACTAGAGAAAGGATACGATGATGCAACTAGTTGAAAAGCACATGATCAGCAAGACTGATGCTCGCTTTGCTTTCATTGATCGTGCTTCTTTCGCTTCCAAGAATCTCTACAATGCGGCGCTCTACGAGATCAGGCAACACTTCATCTTTGCTGGGAAGTACTTGAACTATAACCAGATGGACAAACGCATGCAGAAGCATGAGGCCTATCGGTCACTTCCTCGCAAAGTGTCTCAACAAGTGCTCAAGCTTCTCGACAAGAACTGGCAATCGTACTTTGCAGCCATCAAGGCCTATGAAGAGGACCCATCTAAGTTCTTAGGCCGTCCCAAATTACCTGGATACAAGAACAAGAAAGAAGGGAGAAATATTCTTGTCTATACTATTCAGGCAATTTCTAAAACAGCACTGTGCCTTGGCATTATCAAGCCGTCTCAGCTTGGCATCGAGATCAGAACCAGACACAGGAACGTTGATCAAGTTCGTATTGTGCCCAAGAAAAGTGGATGCTATGTGGTTGAAGTTGTCTATACCCAAGAAGAAGAGCAAAAGCAACTCGACCATTATCTTATTGCATCTATAGACATTGGAGTGAACAATCTTGTCGCGCTAACATCAAACAAAAGAGGTTTTACCCCTCGCCTTGTTAACGGACGTCCGATTAAGAGCGTGAACCAATATTACAACAAACATGCGTCTAAGCTCCAAAATAGCATGAGTAGCAACCATCATACCTCACGCAAGATAGAACGTGTTGCAGCCAAAAGAACAAGGCGCATTGATCATTACATGCACACTGCGTCTAAGCACGTGATCGATCTCTTGGTTGCTGAAGGCATTGGAACTCTTGTGATCGGGAAAAACCCGAACTGGAAGCAAGAGTCCAACATGAGCAAGAAGAATAACCAGCACTTTGTGCAATTGCCACATGCAAGGTTCATAAATATGCTCACCTATAAAGCGAAGCTTGTTGGCATCACCGTCCTGGTGCAAGAGGAAAGCTATACGAGCAAAGCCAGCTTTCTTGATCTTGATCCTATGCCAGTCTACGGACAAAAAGATGCAGATAAGGTGAAGTTCAGTGGCAGACGCATCAAGCGTGGAATGTACAAATCTAAGTCTGGACGCAAAATAAATTCAGATGCGAATGGAAGCTACAATATCATGAGAAAAGCACTCCCAAATGCCTTTACAGGCAATGGGATAGAGGATGTGAATAAGACGCTTGCGTCTTTAGTAGTGCATCCTGAGAGGATCGTCGTTCCCCTCCGAACCCAAAAGCCTAGCATTCGCTAGAGTTTTGGAACTATAATAGTCAGGACTCATGAACAGGTAGAGGAGAGGGACTCTTAATTATGTCAGAACAATACAAAGCCTTACAGGGCTTCAAAGATATCCTACCCGACGAGCAAACCTACTGGCGCTACGTTCGAGCATATTGCGACTGAGGTTGTACAGCTTTTTGGATACCAGCGCATAGAGACGCCCATACTAGAAGAGACCGCTGTTTTTCGTCGCACATCAGGCGAAGGCACTGATATTGTCGAGAAAGAGATGTATAGCTTTGACGATCGGGCCGATAAAGAAGGCAATCGGCAGAATATCTCATTACGACCCGAAGGAACGGCAGGGGTTGTGCGTGCCTATCTTGAGCACGGTATGTTCAAGTTATCCCAGCCTGTCAAGCTCTATTATATGAGCCTGCCCATGTTCCGACGTGACAGGCCGCAAGCTGGCCGTTATCGCGAACATCATCAATTTGGCTGTGAGGCTCTGGGTGAGAATGACCCTGCTATTGATGCGGAACTGATTGGCCTGCTCTACCAGATCTATACTCGGCTCGGGCTGACAGGTATCCGTGTCTCTATTAACAGTGTCGGTGATCGCAACTGTCGCCCGCAGTATATTGAGGCTCTCAAGGAATATTATCGGCCTCTGCTCAGCATCTGTTGTCCAGACTGTCAGGTACGTTTTGCCAAGAATCCGCTCCGCTTGCTTGACTGCAAAGAGCCACAAGATCAGGCCAAGATAGCGGCGGCACCAAGGATTACCGACCATCTCTGTGGCCCATGCCGTGGGCATTTTGCGGACGTGAAGCGTTTCCTGGATCTCTATCAAGTTCCCTATACTATTGATCCACTGATAGTACGTGGTTTAGACTATTATACGCGTACCGTATTTGAATTCACGTCTGGAATTAACAAAGTTGCGCTAAATGGTGGTGGACGCTACGATGGTCTTGCAGAATTGTTGGGAGGCCAGCCAGCGCCAGGTATTGGCTTTGGTGCAGGTATGGAGCGTATTATTCTTGAGTTGAAGCATCAGAATATCGTCCCTCCTAGCGAACCAGCCCTAAAAGCTTTTGTTGTTTACTTTGGCAAGACTCCTGAGTTTAAGGATGCTGTTGTCCATATTACAGCTCAACTACGGCAGGCGGGTATCAAAGCGGAGATGAGCTATGGTGATCGTAGTCGCAAAGCGCAGATGAGACAGGCCAATGCCTCTGGCGCAGCTTATGCTATCATCATCGGTGAAGACGAACTAGCCAATGGCCTCGTCAGTGTCAAGGATTTGTTCGGCGAAGGGCTAGAGGTTGCGAATAAGCAGGTGTCGATACCACGCGAGAGTTTAGTTGAGTTTTTGAGGGATAAAGAAAAGTAGCATTCCTCAATCCCTTGACGGTATATATATACGTTTCGTATATACTGGGACCATGGGAGACCAATCACGACGTATCATCTGGGATCGTCACAACCTCAAACACCTCTTCGTCGATCACCTTGAGCAGGGGGCTTCCGATCGAGAAGGTAGGTGAGACCGTTTCTATCTCTCTTAGGATGGGTTCGGTCTGTGCTCGCACGCATCAAAGCAATGGCCAAGGATCAAGACGTCCCCTATCAGCGGCTCATGAAGGCCTGGATTGAGGATGGCCTAGTGGCGACGGAGCGAGAAAAAGTCCCTACGCTCCGCGTGGTCCTTAGCGACGCGAACATCCAGAGTGTGACGACCACCGGCATCGATATCCTTCTTGTTCGTGAGAACGAGACACCACTCCCCCGTGCGATGGGAGAGTAACGAGACGATGCTGGGTTTTCCTGTGGCTTTAGCCTAAAACCCAGCTATCTATCCTTCCGGGGTAAGACCGCAGTAGCTTGCGGCAAGCTCAATTGGTACCAGGAGATTGGTTTTCCTCATCCTCTTCATTAATCGAATAGGGAGGGATTTCGATAGGCACGCGATAGCTTCCCGTAGGATTGTTTGGCTTTTCAGATGGCACTGGCGTTAGTAGATCAGTGGAGATGGCTTTGAAGAGCCGTTCGACCCGATCCCAGCGTGCGGGATAACGATCTGCGTGAAATTTCTCATTTCCCTCGCTATCGAAGATGTAGAGTACATAATCTTGCTCTGCATAGCGATACTGCACTTTAGTATAGGGAATGCGTACTAGCTCTATCACCTGTAAAGTTGGACGCGGACGAGCCTGTGGATCAGTGCCCGGTTTCTCCGGGATGCGGCTCTCCGCTTGTACCAGTTCGACAGTCTGGCGCCAGATGTCAATTGGCACCTGCTCAGGTGGGGCCTCGCTATGGAGCGACTCATTGACTTCTGCGCTGTAGGCTAGATCGCCATTTGCCCTAGCTAAATGTGATTGGGGAATGGGGCATACGCCCAGGGTACGTGTCTGGGTTCGCAATTCGAAGCGACGTAAAATCTCGCGATGGCGTATAAGCCTTCCTGTACCAGTACAGGTGGGGCACAGTGACGTTCTTGCTCCCTCGCAGGTTGTACAGACACGCTTGCCAGTACCGCACGAACAGTCTATTTCTCCATTGATACAATCCGGGCAGGGGATAGTTGCTCCTTTGCTAGCGGGATCTATATCGACCGGATTGGGAATAGGAACTCCTTGCTGGCGAATGCCATCGAAGACGTCCGAGACTTTGTTACCTATGGCATTTGCCATATCGTCAGCCTTGCGCTTAATGAAAGGCTTCTTCTGACCGGGCGTCCAATCGGCGACATAGCCGCGGCCACGACAGGTAGTACAGCGCTTTTTCGTGCGCCCTTTGCAATCGGGGCAGACAATCCAGCCGCGACCATTACAATTGGAGCATAACACATGACCAGTGCCGTTACAGACAGTGCATGCGACAACCTCATCTAATCCCTCGACGCGTGTGCGTGTCTGGGGCGCTTTGAGACCAGGCACGGGAGGCAAGTCATAGTCCCAGACTGGGAGTAGAGGTTTTCGCAAACCAATAGTCGCACTTGTCGTACCTGTGTATGCCTCGGTCACAAGTTCCATATCTGCGTGTTTCCCAGCGTGTCTCCAGGGTCAGTTCCCAAACTTCATCCGTGCTCCATGAAATGACATCCATATATGTACCCAGATCACGTGCCACACGCCAGTTTTCAGTACTCCAGATATCCGCAAGTTGGCGAATGTGCTGATCCTCGACACTGCTGGGCTGACGGGGAGTGGGAGGTGTCTGTGTATTCTGCCAATAATCACTAGCTTTATTAAAGGCAGTCTTGATACGCATCTGAGCTTCATTTGCCCCTTTAATTACTTTGTGCTTGATATCTTCAAAACGTTTATCTATCTCATCTTGATCTGGTGGACCCGATGCTGAATTTGGGTTTTGCTCCCATTCTTCGCCCATACAGTTCTTCCTCTCACTATACGAATACGCTGTCAAAATGGTGTCTTGTATCATCAAAGCGAGCCAGGAGACCCCTTGCATCCTGTTAAGGGGGAGGAACGAGGCCTTCCTTTATGGGGGGGTTCCTGATTAGCATAGGGTGCGCCTAGGATTTTTGCAAAAAGTGAGCACGAAACTTGATATATATGAGTTTAATTCGACCGCTCAGCCCGATTTTGCTGAGCCGTGCAAAAAGTTAGGCACACCCATTAGCATATACGTTGGAGATACTAGGAAGGTTGGTGACACTCTCTAGGTGATTTCACACGCTGGTGCGTTTACAGTAAAGGCACGATCTCTTCTTGAACAGGCACACCTGTGACCTCAGCATCATGTTCCAGGATAAGCAGATCTACTTCGCTGCGGATACCAAACTCGGGTAGATAGATACCTGGCTCGATCGAGTTACATGTGTATGGCAGCAAAATGCGTTCATCCTGTGTCTCAAAGTTATCTATATTGGCTCCATTGCCATGCTCAACAGTGCCAATGCTATGGCCAGTGCGATGTACAAAGTAGTCAGCATAGCCAGCTGTGGCAATGATGTGACGTGCCACATCATCTACTTGACGGCCCTCAACGTGTTTGCCTGCTGCGAGCCGTTCACGTATAAATGTGATCGCTGTATCACGAGCGTTACGCACAATCTCAAAGACCTCACGCTGGTGTGCCGGATTTTCATCACGTGTTCCGACAAAGGCAACCCAGGTATAATCCGCATAGATGGCGTCGTCCATAGGGAGACGGCTCCAGAAGTCAAAGAGAACCAGATCGCCATGCTTGATAGGACTGGATTGGGTGCTAGAGGGCTGGTAATGTGGATTCCCACTATTGGCATTCACAGCCACAATGGGAGCTTCCCCTTCGGGCATTATCAGTCCTGCCTGCAAGATCAGTTCCACAAAGTGTTGCTGCACCTGATATTCATCCAAATCTCTTCCTGCCCGCAGGTCAGCACTAAGTTCGGCAAAGAGTTGGTCTTTGATGGCGATCAAACGCCGTCCAGCCTCACGATGACTAGCGATTTGCTGCTCAGTTAGCTGAGCAATGAAAAGCTGAGCTAGGTTTGCCGAACTCACGACCTCTACTCCAAAAGAACGTATTAGCTCTATTGTGCCTGCATCGACTCGTGAGATATAGGGAATGGCATTCATAGGTGAGTATTCCATGGCAATGCGTGTCCCTGAGGCTAATAGGGAATGTACGTGAGCATGCATTTCTTGCCAAGTACGAAAGATCAAGCATTGCCCTGGCAATGAGCGCAAAGTATGTGGCTCAACGGCGCTAATCACTGCTGTCGGTATTCCCTGAGCGGGTACAAAATAGAACCAGCGTCGTGAATACATCTCCTGGCTGGGTAGTCCCAGGACCTGATAGGCGATTGGATTCGCTTTGCGAAAGTCGTAGAAGAGCCAGCCGTTAAGCTGCTCGTCTCGCAATGCCTGTTGAATACGTTCAAGATCCATTAATAATTCCTCAAAAAAGGGAGACGATTAGGGAGCATCGTCTCCCTTGTAATTATCTTTGCACTTGAAGTCGTGCTCTTTGAGCTTCTTCCCTCTGAGCCTGAATGTACGCATTAATGTCCGATTTTTGGAAACGCCATTCACGCCCAAGTTTGAAGCCGCTAAGTTTGCCTTCTTTGAGAAGGCGGAAGATGGTCCGGTCGCTCAATTTCAATATTTGTTGAAGTTGCTCGATGGTGTATATCTCAGTTAGCATACGTCCCTCTATGGTGCAGCTCAACCTTCACCTCATGAACGGTTTCTGTATCTGTGTCGTATATAATAGCGCTCATAGGTGATGGGTCAGGGATAACATCACCGTCTTTTTGCATCAATTCTAAATGCTCCTGTAACGCTTCTTGCATTAATTTAAGCGTCTCTTCTGGTGTTTCTCCGACTGCAATGCATCCAGGGATATCAGGGACGTATGAACCGTAGCTGGTGTCTCCTTTTTCGAGAATAACGGGATAACAAACTGCCATAGCGTTTCCTCCTTTAGTTCCCTGTCTTTTTCTTCCATAGTCCTCTGTGGTATAGTAGAGACGGGACCGTTAGGGGGATGGACTAGATCCCCCTAACTTTTTACCAACCAGCTTGCTTTTTAATGTCTGACAAGGTCTTCTTTGGTAGGTCTGTGTTGGGATGTCCTGCCACTGTCACCTTTCCAGGCTTGATTGGATGTTTGTAGTGGCGGTGGCTCCCCTTAGTTCCTACATAGTACCACCCTTCAGACTCAAGCCGTTTGATAACGTCTCGCGCTTTCAAATAACCTCCTAAACTAAATTTATGTACTTCATCAGTACACTGACAGAATACTATATCGGTCACTTATTGTCAATCAATGGCAGCTATTTTCTTGCTTAGGTGTGACAGATTCTTTGCGGGAATAGCCCTAAGTGGTTGTAACGAATTTGCTTGCATTCCCGTTCTAAACCATGAAGGTTAACGATTGTGTCATGGTTTGTGCTGGGCATGTCGTGCGTTTCTCTCTCTCTTCAACGAAAATGGTGTCAATTGGATAAGGATATCATGGGCAGAGATCTCTCTAGGGATGGACAGATAGATCAACAAGGCCGATTGGCCAGATCAGAGATATATTATTCCTACCAAAGCATGTCTATCATTTCCCCGTGGCTGTTTCCTGCCAAGAGAAGAAAGCAACACCATTTTAAGAGGAAAAAGCGTGCATGGAAGAGGCCTATAATCATTGCATGCACAGCCTTTTTGTTGATGGTGCTGCTGGGATGTAGCGCACTGGTGCTGGTTATTACGATTATGTGACCAATATTAAACCATCACTCACGTCATTTGAACGCCCGGTCAGTCGTGACCAGGATGAGCCAGCATTGAGCCAGCCAGTGGATTTCAGTCTTATCGCTGGTAGATCGTGGAACATCCTCTTGCTGGGAAGCGACAATGATGGCAAATTCACTTTCCCACAGATACTCACCCAAGTTATGATGGTTGTGCATATTGATACAGTCAACAATATGGTAAGTATGGTCTCTATTCCACGCGATTTATGGGTAGCGGTACCAGAGGTGGGTGGTATGCATAAAATAGATCAGGCATTCTTGCTAGGTGCCCAGCGAGATAACAGCTTTGAAGGCGGCGTCCGTCTAGCTCGCCTGACCGTTGAGCAGGATTATGGTATTACTATCGATCGCTATGCATGGGTAGGGCTGGATGGCTTTGCGAAGGTAATTGATACATTTGGCGGCGTTAATGTTGATATCACCCATCCAGTTGTTGATGATACCTATCCTAATGATAGCGGAACCAGTAGCAATCCCAATAATCCGTATGCCTATACTCGTCTCTATCTAGCTCCTGGGCCGCAGCATCTTACTGGCGAACAAGCCTTGGAATATGTCCGTACACGTCACTCGGACCAGATAGGCGACATTGGGCGTACAGAGCGCCAGCAGCAAGTATTGACAGCCCTCAAGCCAGAGCTTACCAGTCCCAATATGCTGGCAAGCGTTGCACAATTGCTAAAAAGCCTGGATAAGAAATTTTATACCGATTTGAGCGAACAAGAAGTGTTGGCAATGGCTAAATATGGACACATGCTGAGCAGCAATACTGTGCAACACGTTACATTGGGGCCAGGGCAGGGTCAACAAGATTATGGAGATCTGGCAACTATTTATGATCCCATGCTAGAAGCAGACCAGGATGTAGTTATTCCACATTGTGAGAATATTCAGCCAGTGATCAACCATGTCTTTGGGTTAGGCGATGCGCAAAGTTGCCATATTCTAGGTAGTCGTTAGCTCGATTTGTCCCCCTTTCCTCCTTGAGAATGCCTCACTCCATAGCCCAATTTGGCTATCATAAAGGGCCATTCCATTCCATGTCATAGCATGTCATAGTATAGTATATTCATGTTTCCGCACTTCCTAGTAGCCTGTCCAATTCGGTACACGGCAACGATCCAACCCAGATCACAACACCAGAATACCAATACGGATTTAAAAAAATTTTTTTGCTGTTTTTAATTGGTGAGAAGAAAATTTAATTTTTTAATTACATTATTGAATTCTCAAATATTTTATGGTACCATAGACATATAAATGTGTAAAAACTAAGTCGTGCAAAGATTAAGTAATAGGAAAACTGCTGGGTAATCGCTGTTTGCTTGTAGTGGAGAGTCCAGAGGACCTACACAGGCAAGAGCCTACACAGGCAAGAGTCTACACAGACAAGACCGGATAAACAGCAATGCTCTCCCAGTGAAGAGCGGAATCTCAAATCCTTCCAATGAGGGAAGGATGTCAACTTGCAGCCACGAGGAAGAACTGCTATGACAGATCACATGCCAAAGTAGTCCTGCTTTCCGCTATTGAGACGCAGCAGGCAGAACCAATTAAACTGGATTTTAGAGAGGACAGAGAACAGACCAGCGCGACGTCCCTAGTACTCAAGGGTGGTGATACCTTTCTGGTGGCAGATGTGTGCGGTGATTTTCTCTCGTCGGTGCAAGAGATGGGTCTCTTCTCGCATGGGACACGTTTCCTGCAAACTTGCAATCTTTATCTAGAAGGTTGTCGTCTTGTGCCCCTTTCCCATCAGGTTGCTGCTATGGGAGATGCCTGTCACATTGATCTCACGAATGTGACATTTGCAGTGGAGAACCAATATTGTTGAGCAAGGGGCTATTCATATTGACCGCTTTATTGAATTAGAGCAAAATTCACTCGTTCAAACCTTCACGGTGACCAATTTTCACGCGAGTGCTGTGGTATTCAACTTGACCTTGAGAATTGGCTCAGATTTCTGTGATTCTTTCAGACTCTTGGCCTTTGCGCAAACAGCAAGGGAAACATTTGCCAAGCCTACAAGAGAGCGATGGAGTTGTTTTGCGTTATCAAGGGTTAGATGATATTGAGCGTACAACACAGCTTCAATATCAACCATCAGCCAATTATGTACAATCTGACAGAATTGATTGGGTGCTTAACCTCCAGCCAGGCAGTACTGTACAAATACGTGTTACAATCAAAATGAGCAAATCAAGTACTGATAAACTGTTGACACAACCTGCGGCATCTGCATCGCGTAGCCAGCATCTACCAACGACGCAAACGAATGATCCCTTCTTTAATCGCTTACTGACACGTGGCATGCAAGACCTGATGATGTTGAGTACTCTGACGCCCCATGGTTTCTTTCCATATGCAGGTACTCCCTGGTATCGCTGTCCTTTGCGTGATGGGCTGCTACGCTCTGGATTTCTTCCCTGGTTTCCTCAGGTCGTACATGGCGTGCTGGCGTTTCTCGCTGCTCATCAAGGGAAAAAGGTTGAACCTTTCACTGAAGAGGAGCCGGGGAAGATCCTCCATGAGTTCAGGACAGGCGAGATGGCTAACTGTCGTGAAATTCCCTATATTCCCTACTATGGTTTGGTGGATGCTACTCAGCTTTTTCTGATGGTCCTCGAAGCCTATATACGCTGGACAAATGATTTAGCATTTCGGAGAAATTATGGCCCAATGCAGAAGCGGCGGCCAGATGGTTAACAGACTATGGCGATCAAGATGGCGATACCTTTATTGAATTTCACTGTACTTCCGAAAAGGGGCTGGTGAACCAGGGCTGGAAGGATTCTTTGATTGGCTACTCATAGTGATGGTCGGATTGCCTGTTCCCGATTGCACTGATGAGGTACAGGGATATACCTATGCTGCTTATCGAGCTATGAGCTATCTTGCCAGGAGACTGGGTAAGCATGACTGCGCCATTCATTGGGATCATATTGCTGACATTACAGACAAACTTTTTGCGGCACTTTTGGTGGGAGCAAGAGCAAGTCTTCTCTATGGGATTGGCCGAACACAAAGAACCTTGTGATATCGTTACTTCCAATGCAGGACAATGCCTATGGACGGTATTATTCCTGATGTATCGGGGCACACAGGGTCACCCATCGCTTAATGTGTGCGGACATGTTCAGTGGGTGGGGCATTCGCACGCTCTCAACACAGGCCAAGCGTTACAATCCAATGAGCTATCACAATGGTTCGGTCTGGCCACATGATAGTGCCTTGGTAGGAACTGGTTTTGCCCTTTATGGACGAAAAGAGGAGGCTGGGCGCATCTTGAAGAGTCTGTTTGATGCCAGTTGTTATTACGACAGTGCTCGCTTGCCGGAACTCTACTGCGGTTTTGCGCGTCGCGATGGCTATGGCCCAACTTGTTATCCTGTTTCTTGCTCGCCTCAAGCCTGGGCGACGGGGGCACCTTTTCTCCTGATCCAGTCATTGCTTGGGAGGCATCCTGAGGCTGAGCAGCACCGTCTAACGTTGGATGAGCCCACCCTGCCAGATTGGCTCAAGACACTGGAAATTAATGGAATTTATGTAGGAGCACGACGGGTGCATCTGCGCTTCGTTCATGTGGAAGATCGCACGGAGATCGTTCTTGGCAGAGAAAACGAAGTCGATGTCCGCGTACTCTAGCTAGCAAGGGAAACCCCTTGCAAGATGATCCCTTGGGTTTAAACCAGTCCTACTATCGGTACATTGGGAGTGGACGGGATTATTGGGGTTTGTGCATGAGCAAATGTACGATCAAGCAGCTCATTGATATCGGCTATTTGCTGTGCCATCCACTTCGTTAAATCGCTGCGCTCTACAGCTTGCCGTGCTGTCGTGGCTTTGAATCTCGCGTTCATCAGCTGGCAGCGTCAAGGCTTTATATAATGCCTCGGCGGTCTCCTCAATATCGACAGGAGACGTTGGAATTGACCCCTTTGCCATCTGATGAAATGCACCGACGGTACGTGAAAGCACAATCACCCCATCGCGTTGATTGACAACGGCTCCCTCCTTAGCCACCAAGTTCATCCCATCAATGATCGGATTGACCAGCAACACATCATAAAAACTGGCAATCGCTGCCAGTGCACGCACCCTATCATTACCAAAAAACGCCTGAATAGGCGTCCAATCATTTGTCCCATACGTGTGATTAATGTCATCAATCAGCGAACGTACATCAGCATCGAAATGTCGATACATCAGCAACGTCTGCCGTGACGGCACCAGAAAAGCCAGGAAGACAACCTTGCTGTGCAGTTCAGGATGTTTTTCAAGCACCTGAGAGTAGGCCTGGAAACCTCGTATAATATTCTTCGTTGGCTCAAGGCGATCCACACGCATGATTGTGTGCTCACACAATAACGGCTTGATTGTTTCAGCAGCCCGCTTGCCAGCGGCGCTATTTACCACTTTGCGCTCCTGCGTGACCGAAATGGAAATGGGGTAGGCTTGTGTCTGTGTGCGATGGCCTTGCCACCAGACGGCTCCCTCTTCGAAGTCTGCCACGGCACCATCCAAGATGGTGCGAGCACCTTCGAGAAAATTGCGTGCGTCTCGCTGGGTCTGAAAGCCGATAATATCGTTACCTACTAGCCTCTTATAAATCGCCTGTGTGATCTTGCTTGGCAAGAAATGCCAGCAGCGGATGTCTGGCCAGGGAATATGAATGAAATGCTGGGCATCAAAATGGTCGGATGGCGTTGACGCATTGATCGCTGGGGCCAGATACAGGTGATAATCTTGTAACATCACCACTGGCACCGTTTGTTCTCGCTCGATCTCATCGTTGACTGCGAGAGCAATGGCTTGATTGGCAACAGTATATCCATTCTCCCAGGCATCTTGCAATTGTTTGGCCGATTCCGCATCTTGTGTCGGATCACACATATAGTGTTGTAGAAACCAGAGTAATTCGTTGCTAACCTTCTCATAATGTTTGCGATATGCCTCTTTGGCAATCGAAACATAGCGCAGTTGCATCTTCAAGCTGAGAGAGAAGATTGCAGGGAGCTGCCCTGCTGCTGAGCCTGCTTGATAGCCAGACGATCGCCTTCAGTCATAGCCATGGCAACCCACGTGACATCCATCGTGTTCCCGACGTCAGTTAACGCTGTGACCATTCCACCCGCACCTCTGCGTGCTTTGAGCGTTTTTTGCTGCGGAGCCGAAAGCAGTTCCCAATGCAGCACGGTTTGAGGCTATGATAAGACGATGCGAATGAATACAACTGCGGAGGGGAGAGCTTTGTCGTCTTCCGCGTGGACATGAATAGCTCCTTTCTTGATAGGTGCTTGCTTTCGGCATTTTGCGCACCATGAGGTACAAGCTTGTTCTATCTAGTTGCTCTTTGTTAAAGAACACTGATATAACCTGATCTAGGAACAAACCACAGCATACATAAGGAGACTATTCAAGTCTCCACGGTTAATGTTACCAGACCATACGATGAAGCCAGATTTCCAGTTTCTTGCCTAATAGATCTCAGCTCAGTTGCTACTGGAGCAAGATCCTATCATCCCTGGCAAATTCGAGGCCTTGCACTTTGCTTATGGATGTTGTATCGTTGGATTGGCGGATGGAACCGTTCAGGTTGTTATAGCAGTAGTACAGAGAAGAATTTCGAAGAATATGTTAATTCTTTGCAAATGTCCCTTTTTTCTGCCAGTTGGGTGTGGAAAAAGGTTGACATTTTGTGATTGGTTCTCTAATATTTCAACTGTAAAATAAACGTGGTACCAACTGACTGCCATTTTGTGCTAGCATAATGATTGTAGAAGAGGACTAGCATCGTCAATTATTGTAGAAGCTTACAGGAGGCGTGATGAAGTGTTCCCGAATGTGCAGTTGAATTGCCAACTTTGGCTACTCAGCTGTCCCCAGTGCGGATCAAGTATATCGCAGGGTCAGTTAAATGCGGTTCCCGACCTGCCCCCGGGAACTCCGCCTTGGCCCACAACCTTTTCGGAGAAACTTCCCTACCTTGTCGAGGCCAAACCGAGCGAACTAGCTATGGCGGGAGTTTAGGATGCTAATGGCAAGGTCAAACCTCTGGCCAGTTCTGTGGTGCGTCGCATCGTTAGTGTGGTTTTGATTGTGCTCCTCACTCCAGTTGTGGGTGTGTTGGGAACTATTGGCGTGCTCGCCATCCAAGGCCAGTTTCCGCCCAATTCCCATCCTGCCCGCTCCCTGTCGCATTTCCCAAGTGCATCGGGTACTAATGCGCTTTCTGGTAGCAATGTCAGTTCACTGCCTATGCCTGCTCCTTTTACATCCACGAGCGATGCTACGATGAATATCTCGGTGCAATATCCTTCTGATTGGACAGCTGGGCCTGTCGATCAGTCCACCGATCCAATTGAGTATCCCATTGTTCAACCAGACAAATTGATCCGTATATTCATTGTACGGTTCTCGCCCAGTACATCATCCCAAATTCCAGGGCCAGACCAGCTCAACACGAAATTCTATTGCCGGAATGGCGCAGCAATTCTCGAATGTTGTAATGGTTGTGCCTCCTA
>CAVSHN010000010.1:0-180242 GCA_963727755.1 uncultured Chloroflexia bacterium | reverse complement strand
ACTATGTATCTAAAGGGACTACTTGGAGGCATTTGATGAACCGGGAATTGGTATGAGGATGTTATAATATTATACTTAAATTGAAAGGTGGATATGTTATCCATGAAAAAGTTTAAACGGGCAGTACTTTTGGCTGTCTTTCCCTAGCAATCGTCATAATTGCTTCTGCATTAATTACGCATATCACTCAGGTACAAAAAAGTATACCTTGGGTGATAAAATCTTCAACCCCCTCGCCAGTTGTATCGTCAGATGCACCCTCCGAAGGGTATGGAATGTATGAAAGCTGTAGTCCGCATGGGACCCTAGTGGAAACTTGTCTATCCCATTTAAATGACATGGCAGCAGCAGGATTTAAATTAGTCATTAATTATGGCGAGATATATGGGGATACAAGCTTTCAAGAAGCATATTTCGATCGAGCGCAGTCACTGGGTATGAAAGTGATTTTTTCGCTGAGTAAACCTGCATTTTATGACGGAAAAGATTTAAATGCAGAGTTTCCTGATTTAAGCGCGACTTGCAATTGTAGCGATAATAACGGTTTTATTAAATATGTAGTGAACTTGGTAAAAAATCAGCCTGCATTGTGGGGCTATTATATTGGTGACGAGGTGGACCCAAATGATCACGACGCGATGAAAAGTGAGCTTGCTGATGTAGTTCGCCAGCAAGACCCCAATCATCCTCGCCTGTTTATAGATGAGCCAGGGCATTCAGTAGGTGTATGGCATGAAAACAGTCCTTTTTTTGATACTGCAGAAGTGATAGGTACTGATTTTTATCCGGTCAGGCAGGCTTCATCTAATTATCCCACTATTGATCAGATGGCTAATATTGCATCTAGCACACAAGCATATGCTAATGCACATAAGGAGGATAGTGCGATAGTTTTGCAAGCATATAGTCGTAGCAATTATTCTAGTGCACCGGGTTCGTCCTATCCTACTGCAGCGCAAATGAATTATATGCTTTCTCAGACGCTGGCGCATTCACATCCGAGGGTTATTCTGTGGTATAGTTATGATGATACTATGTCTTCTGATAACCCGCAGCAGCACTGGAATGATTTGAAATCGACCATTGCTCGATATATGCCAAAAAAGGCGTCATTGGCTCCAACAAGAACAGCTTCTAGCGGAGGCGTAACCTTGTGAGCAGTCTTTACTGCCACTGTGCAAAATCTAGGGCCGAGGATCCACTCGATGGACTTCTCATCACGCTGCTGAACTAGTCCTCCAGAGGAGATTGTTCTGAAGCAAGCTAGTTACTTGCTTCGGAACAGATCCTAATATTCAGGTAAATAAGTCGGTTAATTTTACATCAAAATACGCCAAATATGGTTAAGGAATTGTAACCCTTTTGATCTTGACTTTTTTTGCTAAGGAAGGTATCCTTTCATGCAGATACTATGTGAAGTTGAAATATTAGGGTTCATAGCTAAAGCTAAGGACGTGTCAGGAACCCCACGCCTAAAGGTGGGTGCTTGTGAGCAACTGCAAGGTTGTTTCAGAAGCTCACCTGACCGGACTCAGTCAGCCAGGACTGCAAGGTCATCGGGCTACGTTATCGATGAGAGTTTCAAGTTCCTACCTGCACGTGCGTTGCCTGCGTGCTGCTCTAGAACTGATGGGTTAAACAGGTGTATAAGGGTTAAGTCAGTGCTCAAGAGACAAGTACCGGGCCGACAACATTGTCGAGGCACACATCACCTGGGTTTCCAGGGGCTCGAAAGAGCAATTTATTGAGAGGCGCTACGCGGGCTCGCCTTGCAGTGCCTTTCTTTCCTCCCAACCCACGAGATTGGGGGGGGTCCCCAGAAAGGAACATCTATGGGGAACCCGTATCCAATCTGCCAAGAAAGGAAGACCTCATCGAACCCGCTTGCTGGCAACATATCTTTATGTACCAATGCGGAGATCTCCGCAGGTCGCAGTTTGATGATTTCTATTGCAAGCCCACTTCTCGGATATAGAGGAGAGAGATGCGGTATTGCAGGTTCTCCTCTCAGGACAGTTAGCGCAAGGCGCACGAGTGGCTACTTTTGAACAGAGTTTTGCGAGAATTTGCGGTGTGGAAGAAGCTGTTGCGGTCTCGCTTGGAACAGCAGCTCTTCATCTTGCATTACTTGCTCATGGTATTGGCCCTGGTGATGAAGTAATTACGACTGCATTTAGCTTTGCGGCAACTGCAAATGTGATTTTGTTAGTTGGTGCTACGCCTGTATTTGTTGATATTGAATTTGATACCTATAACATAGATCCTCTATTAGTGGAGAGAGCCATCACGGCTCGGACAAAAGCGATTATTCCTGTCCATCTCTATGGTCATCCCTGTGATATGAAGCGTCTGTGTGAGCTTGCAGCTACGCATAATCTGGCAATGATTGAAGATGCCTGTCAGGCTCATATGGCTAGCATAGATGGGAAGCCTGTTGGTAGTTTTGGTACAGGTTGCTTTTCATTCTATGCGACGAAGAATATGACAACAGGCGAGGGTGGTATGGTCACTACGAATGATCCTGCCATTGCCGAGCGTGTACGTTTACTCCGCAGCCATGGGCAACAAGAGCGTTATAAACATCATAGTTTGGGATACAACCTGCGTATGACAGAGTTACAAGGCGCATTAGGTGTTGTTCAAGCTGAAAAATTGGGAAAGTTTACAGAGCAGCGTATTGCTAATGCGACGTTTTTGACGGAAAAACTCCGAAACTTTGTGAAAACGCCAATCACTCGTTCTGGATGTTGTCATGTCTTTCATCAGTATACGATTTGTATTCCTGATAATCATATTGATCGTAATGAATGGGTAAAGCAATTGCGAGACCGGGAGTTGGAACTGCTATTCACTATCCTATGCCTATTCATAAACAGCCATTTTATCAGCAAAATCTTGATAAATATAGCTTTGTCAGTGGAAGTGAAACATCTAGCGAGGCATCACTTCCGGTTACTGAAGAAGCATCCCGTCGAGTGCTATCGTTACCAGTCCATCCAGCGTTGAGCAAAGAAGATCTCGCTATTGTAGCAAGAGAGGTTTTAAGACTATGCAACTAAGAGTTGGCGTTGTTGGCGCAGGCTCGATGGGCATGAATCATCTTCGCGTGCTCAAAGATTTCGATGAAGGGCAAGTACAGCTCGTTGGAGTCGCAGAATCCTCTGAGGCAACTTTACAGCAGGCAATGAAGCGTTTTCATGTGGAGGGCTATACTGACTATCGGCAAATGGTAGAGCAGACCCATCCTGATCTAGTTGCAGTTGTTGTGCCAACGCAGAGCCATTTTCCAGTAGCGGAGTATCTATTGAACCAGGGCATTAATGTGCTTATCGAAAAGCCAATGGCAAGTACTATTGAGGAAGCTAATACTCTGCTTGATATTGCAAATAGGCAAAAGGTGAAAATAGCTGTCGGACATGTTGAGCGGTTCAATCCAGCAGTTGTCGAGGTAAAGCGTCGTTTGGTGGCAAATGAATTAGGTCGGATCTTTCATCTTCATGCGAGACGGCTTGGGCCATTTCCTCCGCGTATTCGTGATGTTGGAGTGATACTCGACCTTGCTACGCATGATGTGGATGTGATGCGCTATTTGGCAGGTGCGGATGTCAAGTATGTCTATGCAGAAACGCAGCAGCATGTGCATACTAGCCATGAGGATTTGCTTCTTGGTATTCTGCGCTTTGCCAATGGTGCGATAGGGGCTCTTGATGTAAATTGGCTTACTCCAACAAAAATACGCGAAATCAGTATTACAGGCGAAAAGGGTATGTTTGTTGTTAATTATCTCACTCAAGATGTGTATTTTTATGAAAACGACTATACAGTAACAACATGGAAAGATTTAAGTCGCCTTACAGGAGTAAGTGAAGGGACGATGACGCGTCTAAAGATACATAAAGCGGAGCCTTTGCGTTTGGAATACGAAGATGTATTAGGCGCAATACGGAAAGATATGTTACCGACTGTGACTGGTGAAGATGGTCTAGCTGTCCTGCGTATTGTTCATTGCCTTGGTGCATCGGCGTACGGACATCAGACTGAGGGACAAGTGGAGCTAGAATTAAAGGTATTTGGTTCCCATACAACATCTAATGATGGGGGAGCAAATACCTTTCAAGAGCAAGGTTAAGGGAAAGTTATATGCAGAAGAATTGGCGTAACAACTCACCAGAGCAGTTAACGATTGCTGTGATTGGCCTAGGCAAGATTGGTTTGCCACTGGCAGTCCAGTATGCCCAGCATGGTCATCGTGTGATTGGTTGTGATATCAATGCTCAAGTAGTTGAAAGTATCAATGCAGGAAAGTCACACGTTGGAGAAGAGCCAGAACTTGCGATTGAAGTCCCGCGTCTAGTGCGTGAGGGATTGCTCTCTGCGACATTAGATACAACTGGTGCAGTAAGTAGCGCCAATGCTGTAGTAGTTATTGTTCCTGTATTTGTCGATGATAATCATAATGTGGATTTCACATCAATTGATGCTGCTACTCAGGCTATTGGAGCAGGGCTCAAATCTGGCACTCTTGTGAGTTATGAGACCACGTTGCCAGTGGGTACGACTTCAGGACGTTTTCGTCAGTTGCTTGAAAATCGCATCCGGTCTCAAGGCTGGTGAGGATTTCTATCTGGCGTATAGTCCTGAGCGTGTTTCATCTGGGTCGATTTTCCGTGATCTACGTACCTACCCCAAGGTAGTGGGAGGTATTGATGAGCAGAGTACATTGGTAGGCGTTCAGTTCTATCAATCAGTGCTAGATGCTGAAATCATTACAATGGCTTCAGCGGATGAGGCCGAGTTTGTCAAGCTAATAGAGACGACCTATCGCGATGTCAACATTGCTCTCGCGAATGAATTTGCCCAATTTGCAGATGCTCGTGGGCTCAATGTTGCAGCAGCCATTGCAGCAGCCAATACCCAGCCTTATTCTCATATTCATAGTCCAGGGGTTGGGGTTGGTGGACATTGTATCCCTGTCTATCCTTACTTTCTTCTTGCTGGTTTGGAGGATAGGCGGATGCACGCTTATGAAGCTGCTTATGAAGCTAAACGGCCAATGCTCACGTTACCTCGCTATGCACGTCAAATCAACGATTCAATGGCAGAGTATGCGGTGCAGCGGCTCCAGGCTGCTATCGGATCATTAGCTAATCAACCTGTACTTATTCTTGGGGTAGCTTATCGTGGCAATGTGCGTGAAGTGGCGTTCACGAGTGCGAAACTTCTCCAGCAAGCCCTTTTAGCGTGTGGGGCCTCAGTATATGTAGATGACCCGCTATTTAGTGAAGACGAATTACGTGCTATGGGTTACACACCTCTCACTGCTGAGGTGGAAGGCAAAATTCGAGCTATCATTCTTCAAGCAGATCACCAAACATATCAATTGTTTGATTTCAGTCGCTTTGGTTCCTGTCAGGTGGTACTTGATGGGCGTCGAGCGCTTAGTAAAGAGAAGATCGAGTCCTTAGGGATACGCTATGCTGTCATTGGTGATGGTCGTCAAGCGAAAGTAGAGTTTGAGAGAATAATAGAGTACTAAGACACGTCTGGATAGATGAGAAAAGAAAAAAGCTTTTTATATTAAACATAGGAGAATATAAGTATGCGTATTCTATTTGTCGTACCATATCCACCATCGCGTATTCGTGTACGTAGTTATGGATTTTTAACGCAACTTCGAAAGAAACACGAATTAACAATTGCAATGTTGTGCAGATCAGAGCAGGAGCTGGCGGATGCAGAGGCGTTACGAGGCCAGGGATATGATGTATTAATAGTATATGAGTCAAAGTGGCAAGCTAGACTGCGTAGTGGAGAGGCATTAGTTGGATCAAGTTCTATGCATGTGGCTTATGCTCGGTCAGGATGTTTTGCGCGAGCATTACAAAGCATTTGTACAAAAAAAGCTTTTGATATAATTCATGTGGAGCATTTGCGGGGCCTTGTCCCGATGGAGAGCTTGGTGTCTACTTATCCACTAATATGGGATGCAGTTGATTGTATCAGCCAGCTCTACAAGCACACTATAGTGTCAGGTCCCAACATCTCCACAAGGACAATGGCCCTGCTAGAGCATGGACGAATCCAACAGTACGAAGCGAAGATGTTAGACAAGTTAGAGCATGTAGTTGTCACCTCAAATCGTGATCGTCAGGCTATGATTGATTTAAGATCCAAACATACTAGAGATTTGACGAGTGATGATAGTCACGCTGCATCATCAATCACGGTATTGCCGAATGGAGTTGATCTGGAGTATTTTCGTCCAGCGCAGCAAGAGCGAAAACGCTTCAATCTAGTATTCTCAGGCAAGATGAATTATCATCCGAATGTAGCAACCGTGCTCTATCTCTATCAGCAGATCATGCCACTTGTGTGGCAGTCTCGACCAGAAGTCACTCTTACTGTCGTTGGTAGCGAGCCCACCAGAGTTATACAACGCTTAGCAGATTATCCACGCGTGGAGGTCACGGGTCGCGTAGATGATATACGCCCATATATAGGGCGTGCTGAAGTAATGGTCTGCCCGATGGTCTACAGTACAGGCATTCAAAACAAAGTATTAGAAGCTATGGCTTTAGGCACACCTGTTGTTGTAACACCTCAGGTTGCAGAAGCTTTGAGAGCTTGTCCTGGGCGTGACTTACTTGTTGCAGAGTCTCAAAAGGGTTTTACCGAAGCAACTTTAAGTCTTCTAGATGATGCCGATCACTCTTCTCTGCTGAGCCGACATGGACGAGTTTATGTGGAGGAGCATCACGATTGGCAGATATTGATAAACGGATTACTGGATGTCTATCAAAATGCGATTGCAACTCATGCCAGAAAGGACTCTCTCTTGGCAAGGTGAATGGCATTTGAAGAAGGAGCCGGTTATGCAACACGATCTTGAACAAGGTGTGTCAATAATGTCTTCCCCAAGTCTTTGTGAAATAGAGGATAAAGTATCATTAACAGTAGATGAGAGGAGATTGGTAACCTTGCAAGTAGCAGGGGGTATGGATGAAGGTTACCATGATTACTACGAAAGAAGACAAGGGAGAAGGCTTGCACAACCACGGTGGTATCTCTACCTCGTGGTTGGTGACGGGGTTTTGCTGGTAGGATTGCTCCTGCTCATGTTCCTGCTAGCCCCATTTTTCCATTTGGGATCGCCGATTTTTCATCATGAAGTTGTATGGAACGCAACTATTCCATATATAACTCTAGGGATTATATTGTGGAGTATGTCTACCAGAATAACACAGGCGTATGATTTGTCTAGCGCTTCCAATCGCTTTATAGGGGCCTTCAAAACGCTACTCGCACTTATACTTACTTTCCTCTTGTGGGTACTACTAGCAACTCCTTTCTTGAAAGTGGGGGTAGGTTCTTCTTTCAAATATGCACTTCTTTTCTTTACGATAGCAGTGCCTATTATGAGCACGTGGCGTGTGGTATTTGCAGAAATTAAGAACTTGCCTCGTTTCCGTCAACGAGCCGTCATTGTAGGGGTTAATGCGGCTGGAGAAACTGTTGCTAAGGAGTTACAGAGTCTTAAGCGTTCCGACATCAGCATTCTAGGCTATATCGATGAAAGCACTGAAGATAAGTCATATAAGAGTGGATTGCCTGTTTTAGGCGGTAGAAGTATATTGCGGTATTTAGTGTATAATGGTATGATAGATATGATCATCATCACCCTGAAGTACGGAACTAACCAGGACCTACTTAGAGAGGCTACCGATGCTGCGCGGCATGGTATATCTGTGCTTCCTATGGCAGTTGTCTTTGAAAATAGTACTGGTAAAATTCCAGTAGAGCATGTTGGTGATCAGTGGTATATGGCATTGCAATCAGAGCGTATCTTATCCCCGTTCTATCTATGTAGTAAGAAAGCCTTGGATCTTGTCTGTGGAATCTTTGGTCTGCTAGTTTTATGCCTGATGCTACCTATTATATCGCTATGTATCTATTTTGACTCGTCAGGTCCAATCTTTTATAGTCAGGAGCGAGTTGGATTGCGAGGGAAACCGTTTCGGATTTATAAGTTTCGCACGATGCGCACGGATGCTGAGGATGGGGGGCATGCGGTATGGGCTGCTGCATCTGATAAACGGATAACGAGGGTAGGGCGTTTCTTGCGTTCTACGCATTTAGATGAAGTACCGCAAGTGTTCAACATTTTACGGGGTGATATGAGCCTGATTGGTCCAAGGCCGGAGCGAGCAGAATTCATCAAGGAATTGGAAAAAACGCTTCCTTTTTATGGCTATCGTCTGGCCGTTAAACCTGGGTTGACAGGCTGGGCTCAGGTGAAGTACCGTTATGGTAGGACAGACAACGACGCGCTGATCAAGTTGCAGTATGATCTTTACTATATCAAAAGACAGTCGTTCATGCTTGATCTATTTATTATCTTGAAGACGGTAGGTGAGGTGCTATCTCTCCGAGGAGCATAGTAATATCTGCATTAGTACCTTATAAAAAGTAAGGGCGGCATAGGTACTGTTTTCTCTGGTAGTTGCACTAGGTCCTATATTAAGGAGAAGCGAAGTGACTTTTGAACAATTTTGTAAGATATTGATAAAACGATGGGGTCTCGTCGTAATCTGTTTTTTATCTGTAGGCTTGGGAGCATTTGTTGGCAGCAGCAAGTTTATAAAACCACTCTACCAATCGACAGCTCTAATAGAGGTTACTGTTGATTTTGGGGGTAGTCCACTAAGTAATGATAATATATTGGCAAGTCAACAACTTGCTGGTACAGAGGCGCAATTGGCAACTACGTACCCAGTGCTTAGTGCAGTTGCCTCTCACTATCCCGGACTCACGGCTGATAGCTTGGCAAAAGAAGTGACAGCAACCGCCAATGCCAGTACACAACTTTTTCAAGTTAGCGTTCAAGACCCGAGCCAGCAACGGGCTGCAAGCCTCGCAAACGACATCGCGTCGACACTGATTAAACAGCAAAATGCTGCTGTGGCACTGCAGAATCCTGTTGCTACTCCGCAGAATCCTGTTGCTACTCCGCAGAATCCTGTTGCGGCACCGCAAAATGCAGCACAGACTAGTTTTCTAGTCATAGCCCAGCTTGCACGCCCTTCCGCGACTCCCTCACAGACGAGTATGCTTGTTTACACCACTGCAGGACTATTGGTAGGTTTATTGTTGGGGATCATACTAGCGATTATCATCGAGCTGCTAGATACGCGTGTTGGTACAGAAGAAGCTCTAACTCAATTACTAGGCTGGTCTATTCTGGGAACTATATGGCAGGCAGGGCATGGAGAAGATGTTATTAATCCAACAGATCAGGACTCTAATGTCGAGTCGTATAGTATCTTGCGTACAAATATTGGATTTGCAGCGATCGATAAACCATTGCAGACTCTAGTGGTTACGAGTGGCAAGCCTAGTGAGGGAAGGACTGTCGTCGCAACGAACCTAGCAATTTTTATGGCAAGATCTGGTAAGAATACCCTCCTTATTGATGCTAATCTGCGTCAGCCAACCTTGCATGAACAGTTTGGTATCCCTGCTCATGCAATGGGTTTTAGTAATGCTGTACTGATGTTCAATAGGTTGACGACTGTTAATCCTCTTTTTACATCTAAGACTGGTTCAAAGGAATTCAGCTGTAGCGGCGGCTGGCGAAGCATCTCTTGGTCCTTTCGTGCGGGTCGGGGACATTCCAAATTTATATGTCATGCCTTCAGGACCTCTACCACCGAATCCTCCAGAGCTGCTTGATTCAAAAGCTATGCAAGGTTTCTTTGCGGCATTGAGGAATTGTGGGGCTGAGGTAGTAATCTTTGATACTCCGCCTTTGCTGGGTTTATCAGATGCTAGTATTCTAGCGTCAAAGGTTGATGGCACACTCGTTGTCGTTGATATCAATCATGCCAGTAAAGGGAGTCTCGAGCAGATGAAAGCACTGCTGGAGCAGGCAAAGGTTCGTGTTATTGGAAGTGTTGTGAATAAGCAGCGTCGTAGTCGCAAAGACACTCCTAAATCCTATGGCTATAGGGCAGGAAAGCGTAGCAGCAAGAGAGGCAGTCGTAGTGCGCAAAGTATAAGCTATCCTGCATCTCCACTCGTTACATCAGAGGTCGTTTCGAAGCAATCGATGCCTCCACTGCAAGCAGCGCGTGTTGAGCCGATAGTCACGAAGCAGTCGACACCGCCAGCAGAGCCAGTTCGCATGGAGCCGATAGTTACGAAGCAGTCGACACCGCCAGCAGAGCCAGTTCGCATGGAGTCGATAGTCACGAAGCAGTCGACACCGCCAGCAGAGCCAGTTCGCATGGAGCCGATAGTCACGAAGCAGTCGACACCGCCAGCAGAGCCAGTTCGCATGGAGCCGATAGTCACGAAGCAGTCGACACCGCCAGCAGAGCCAGTTCGCATGGAGCCGATAGTTACGAAGCAGTCGACACCGCCAGCAGAGCCAGTTCGCATGGAGCCGATAGTTACGAAGCAGTCGACACCGCCAGCAGAGCCAGTTCGTATGGAGCCGATAGTTACGAAGCAGTCGACACCTCCACAGCCTGCTCGTACTGAATCGACAGTGTCAAAGCAGTCGATACTATCATCACAGCCAACTCGTAGTGAACCAGCGGTCACGAAGCAGTCGACACCTCCACAGCCTGCTCGTACTGAATCGACAGTGTCAAAGCAGTCGATACTATCATCACAGCCAACTCGTAGTGAACCAGCGGTCACGAAGCAGTCGACACCTCCACAGTCAGCTCGTAGTGAACCAGCGGTCACGAAGCAGTCGACACCTCCACAGCCTGCTCGTAGTGAACCGACAGTCACGAAGCAATCGGCAATACCATCCCAATTAGAGCAGGATAAACAGAATAACGGAGCAAATTATAGTACTAACACCATAGACTCTCCTGTGGCTTCTCATACGGTCGATTAGAGGATGCTGCTACCTGTAGATGCTATCTGCAACGTGAGTAGTGCATTGAAAGAGCAAGATTAATATGTTAAATAGAATAGTTTTATGGGATAGCAGAAAAGGAATATCTTCATGCATTTCTCTTACAGCTATAGCAACTGTCCTTGTCTTTCCGATAGGATTAGGACTCGGAGTTCTTCTGTCCAAGATATTATCAGTTCTGATCACTTCAAGCGTAACAAAAGTGGTGAGTTCTCTCCCTTCTTTTGCGATATGGGGCTGTTTCATCGGTGTTCTGCTTATGGCACTTATCATCATCTTGCGTCAGTATGAATTAGCGGCAACTGTTATTCTTGCTATCAGCCTATATGCAGATTGGTACTTGGGATTGACGTTTGTAGCCCCAATACTCACATTTATGCTATTGTTGATCCTCTTTTTAGGACGATCTTCTCAGTATCCCTGGGCGGGCCCCCGCCCTTTATGGCTATGGGCTCTGTTTCTGGTATGGACTCTTTTGGAAACAAATCGAGCCCCCAGTTTCCTTTACGGTATTGAGTATTATTCTGATAATATTTTTACTGCCTTAGTCATGTTGTGGCTAGGGGTAGTTATTGCGCGGGATACTGCGCATATTCGTAAATTATTCCAAATCATTTCTGTCTTTGGTGTCCTGATTGCAATACATACCATCGTTGAGGCTACTACAGGGATCGTGTTCCTTGAGTCATCACGTGGCGCTGCCAGTGCAGCAAGTACTCAGTATCTTGGTCCAGCAGCAAGGGCTATCCATCGCGCTGAATCGTTTTTTGGAAATAGTAATTCAGATGGTGCTTTTTTGGCTATTGTATTTTTTGTTCCTTTTGCCCTTTTTAGTTTAAAATCGTCTTTTATTCTAAGGATAGTCTTTTTTTGTGAAATGCTTATTATATTAGCAGCATTGCTTTTTACTTATAGTACAGGAGCATGGACTGCTGTCTTGGTAAGCTTTATTGTCTTCACTGCACTTGCTGGACGAGTACGCTACTACATCCAAAACTTCTTTTTCTTATTTGCTGCTGGAGTAGTGGGGATTGTTGGCTTTCCATCGCAAGTCGGTATCCTGTTTGGTCATGCAACAGACCCAGGTGAATTAGCGTTGCGAACAGCTGTATGGCATTCGGCAATACGAGTGATCGAGGCTTTTCCATTAACAGGCCTCGGCATTGGACGTGACGTTTATCTGCATGGTTATCAATCTTATCGTGTATTTGGAGAGTATGATCTGGTAAATCATCCACATAATTCGTTTTTAGAATTCACAGCATTAGGAGGCTTGCCAGTAGGGATAATGTTCATCGCACTGCTTGCGATTACCTTATGGCTGGCATTCCGTAATTGGCAGCAAATTGATGTTGATAATCGTCCGTTACTGGCGGCAGGGATAGCGACTGCTATATCCTTGAGTTGGTTCAGTTTAAGCGATGCAGGATGGACAATTGCTCCTTTACTAGCGATTAGCTGGTTGCTTCTCGGAGTGGTTTCTTCCCCTTTGTTCTTGAAAAAGAGCATTGTGTCTGCACAGACTAAGGCTTTAGTCAGGAACCCCATGCCTTTGCGGGCAGGGGCTTGTGAGTAGCTGAAAGGTTGCTTTACAAGCCCACCTGACCAAATTCAGCTAAGAAATTAGCTATGTTAGGGGTGAAATTAGGTACGTTGGGATGCGTTGCTAGTCCCAACCTCTACGGTGAAGGGTTAAACAGATGTACAAGGGTTAAGTCAGTGCTCTTCACGTTAAACCACTCCATAACCTTGTCGAGGCACACATCACCTGGGTTTCCAGGGTCCGAAAGGAAATTTACATGTCGGTTTTCGTATTAGATACAAATAAAGTACCACTTGCACCATGCCATGAGGCTAAAGCAAGGATACTACTAGATGCCGGGAAAGCTGCAATCTTCAGAATGCGCCCGTTTACCATCATCCTGAAGCGTGCCGTTGAGAACCCACAGGTTCCAGACTTGCGCGTCAAGCTAGATCCAGGTTCAAGGACCACAGGTATCGCAGTTGTCGACGATGCTTCCGGCAAAGTCGTCTTTGCGGCAGAATTGTCTCATCGTGGGCAGGCCATCAAAAAAAGCTTAGACGATCGGCTCCTTTCACGCAGAGGCAGACGAGCACGCCATACCCGCTATCGCAAGCCCAGATGGCAGAACAGGAGACGAGCATCTGGCTGGTTGCCTCCATCTCTGCAAAGCAGGATCGCCAATATTTTCACTTGGGTTGCACGACTCTCGCGCTTGTGCAGGATCACAAACATTAGCATGGAACTGGTACGGTTCGACATGCAACTGATGGAAAATGCTGAGATATCCGGTACAGAGTATCAACAAGGTGCGTTAGCAGGATACGAGGTTAGAGAGTACTTGCTGGAAAAGTGGGGTCATAAATGCACTTATTGCGACAAGGAGAATATTCCACTGCAAATTGAGCATATCAATCCGAGTGCCAATGGAGGCACAAATCGGATCTCGAACTTGTGTTTAGCTTGCGAAAAGTGCAACAAGGCCAAAGGCACCAAGGATATCAAGGACTGGCTTTCGAAGAAACCGAATCTCTTGAAGAAGATACTTGCCCAGGCTAAAGCTCCACTCAAGGATGCAGCGGCTGTGAATGCCACACGTTGGGAGTTATTCAGACGCTTGCAAGGCTTTGGTTTGCCTATCGAGTGCGGTTCAGGTGGACTCACCAAGTTTAACCGGACTGCTCGCCGTTTGCCCAAGACTCATTGGCTAGATGCAGCTTGCGTCGGCAAGAGTACACCAGCGGCTATAAACGCAAAAGGCGTACAACCTCTACTCATCAAGGCTTGTGGGCACGGGTGTCGTCAAGTTCAAAATCACGATAAGTACGGCTTTCCAGTCGGCGAAGCCAAGCAAGCCAAGATCTTCTATGGGTTCCAGACTGGGGATATCGTGAAAGCCGTTAGGCCATCACATCTCAAGAATGCTGGAGTGCATATTGGTCGCATTGCAGCACGTGAAACAGGCAATTTCAAACTCTCTAGGAAGGATGGTACGCGGTTCGATACGAGCTACAAATATTGTCAGGCCGTCCATCGAATGGACGGGTACAGCTATCAGAGGGGTGAGCAGTGTGCGGAGCTTCACACGCTGCCTACGCAGCCCCATCCCATCAACCCCAAAAGGAAGACCTGTTTCACCCCCATGTCTAAAGCCAGGGGCACTCACAGGTCGACGCAGGTAGAGCTAGATAATGCCTACCACGTCCAAGTTGAGGCATCTTGGATGGACGAAGCAAAACAAGGTGCTTGATATGGATGATATAAGTGAAGACTCTTTGGAAATAACGAATAAGCTAAAAGTTCCGGGAAAGAAGGAAACTAGAGCTTATCATGATAATTCTGCATCCTCTGCTGGTGCTAAGGACTTCGATGCGACGACGGCATCGAAGTTGCTTTATGTTGATATGTGGCGCATGTCGGATTCTGTAGAGTTGCGATTGCCTGTGATGCTTCCTCCATCCTGGGAGACCTCAGTGAGTGACTGGGTTACTGAGCAGCCAACTTGGGTGTTGCCTGCAATGCCAAATCCTGCGAAAGCTAGCAAGCAGGATCGCTCATCTGCTACTCAAGGTAGTGTGGCACGAGATAAGCAAGCCAGTTCGGGTGCTCAAGGCAGTGTGGCACAAGGGAAGCAAACTAGTTCGGGTGTTCAGGGCTACCTTTCACTTGCTCTTGATATGGTCAAAAACTCTGGAACTATCTGCTCTGGGGGCCTTGGCTTCTCCACTTGTCTCCCTGATACTCACACCATTTTTAGCTCATCACCTTTCCCCTACAGATTATGGTGCCCTTTCTCTGTTATACACTGTTGTTGACCTTGTGGCACTAATAACCCAGCTAGGGGTTAGTAGCGCTTTTTTTCGTGCATATAATAGTGATTTTAAATCTCCAGACGATCGTTTAGGTATTCTTGCATCTACGATTACTCTGTTATCACTTGTCTCGATACCTGTAGCAGTTATCATGATGCTAGTGGCTCCATGGTTGTCTGAACTTCTCTTGGGTACTCCATCTTTCAGTGGACCTGTGAAACTTACGGCACTGGTAATAATGCTGACGAATTTTACCTTACCGGGAATCTCATGGTTACGTGCAGAAAAGCGGGCAGTACTCTATTCAGTCTTATCAGTAGCCAATCTATTGGTTATTTTGGGTACGAACCTTATATTGATAGGTAGTTTGCATTTCAGTTTAGAGGGGGCTTTGATTGCAAAAGGGGCTGGTTTTGCTGTCATAATTGCTTATACTATGCCAGCCATGCTGTTATCGCTTGTTCGTAAGCACAAAATGCGTTTTCGGTTTGATATTGTTTGGAGTATGCTCTCTTTTGGAATACCAACGGTCTTCGGTGATATAGCTGCCTGGGTACTACAACTTTCAGACCGCTATCTACTCGGCCACTTTGGGTCGTTAGCCCAGACGGCGAGCTATAGCGTGGCCTATGTCCTAGGAGGGGTACTGTCTCCGGTGATGCTTGCTCCGTGGGGATTGGCATGGATTCCCGTTATGTATTCTATTGCTAAAAGAGATGATGCTGCTCATATTTTTAAGCTTGTCTTTCGCTGGTGGAGTACGGCCTTGCTTTTTGCTACATTTGCTCTTTCAATCTTGAGTTCGGTTGTGCTTAAAGTGCTCTTTCCACCTTCCTATTATGCGTCACAGCCTGTTATTCCAATGGTTTCCTTATCAACAATGCTGACAGGTATAACTTATATATTTATGATTGGAGTTAACATACGCCGAAAGACAATATTACAATTTATATATATGGTAATAGCGGCATTAGCAAATCTTCTCCTCAATCTTTTCCTTATTCCTTACTTTGGAGCTGTGGGCGCTGCTGTTTCAACGCTTGTTGCTTACGGACTCCTTACGGCAGTGGTTTACGTCATGAATCAAAAAATTTATCCTATTCCATTTGAGATTGGCTCTTTTCTCTTCAAGTTATCTGTTGGTATTGTTCTGTATGTTGGAAGCGGTTTGCTGGTTTCTGGGCAGGAGCTATGGATAGGTTGGTCTGTTTCCGTAGTTGCTCTGATTATTTATGGTATCTTCTTGCTATGGCTTGGAGGGCTTTCAGTAGAGAAGCTTGTGGGATTGTTTAGTTATGTACAGGTAGCTCTTAAGAAGACTCGGGAGAAGGATTATAAGTAGAAGTGCAGCCAGGATTGAAGGGGCTGGTTTTGGAGTAGTAAGCGTGGTACTTGCTCAAGTTGTCTGATTACAGGTATTGGCCTGTAAACATACTTTTTTACTTTTAGAAAGGCAGAGATAGCATATTATGAGAAATTTACCGGAGAATACAAATTCGGCAGCAAGGGACAGAAAACTCGGAAAGAGCGCAGATTAAGGTGTGTATGCATGTCACAAATTCGGCATACGACGATTACCGGATAATGCGTGAAGCTACTGCGCTCGTTGAAGCAGGGTTTGATGTCTCTATTGTAGATATTATGGATGAGCTTGAGCGACCAGCAGAAGAAGATATAGAAGGTGTACACATGAAGCATGTGATGATGCCTAGCTTATTCATCCCCACTCGCTTCAAGCCATGGTATCTTGTCAAAGCCAAGCAGATGATTATACGTGGTGCAATGCGCTTGCTTCGCACATCGGCTGATATTTATCATGCACACGATGTAAAAGGATTACCTGCATGTTATATTGCAGCATGCTTGCGCCGTAAACGTCTCATCTTTGACTCTCACGAAATTCCTTTGGATGACCCGAACATTGCCCGTTGGCCTCGTTTGAGTGCACTAGCAACACGCGTCTTGGCTCATATGATGCCGCGCTGTGCCGCTGTTGTTACAGCTTCTCCGCTTTACGCACGAGAGATCAGTAGAGATTATAACTATCCTGAAGTAAAGACGGTGCTTAATGTGCCTATTTATCGAGAAATTCCCAAGAGTAATCGATTGCGAGAGCATCTTGGTCTTAGTCCAGATGTGCGCATTGCTCTTTATCAAGGCAATATACAAGCGAACCGTAGCCTCGAACAATTGGTGAATGCAGCACCATTCTTAGATCCTGGTATTGTGATTGTTATGATGGGCAAAGCTGACGAAGCAACGCGTATTCAGCTTGAAGAACTGATAGCCAGCAAGGGGGTTGCTGATCGTGTCAAGATGATTCCTGCTGTTCCTTATGAGGAATTGCTGGATTGGACAGCCTCGGCTGATATTGGTTTGACTATCTTTAAACCGGGCTATACACGTAGTATCCGGTATTGTCTGCCCAATAAGCTCTTCGAATACCTGATGGCTGGGTTACCTGTCGTTAGTTCTGAACTTGATGCTATTGCAGAACTTCTCAAGACCTATGATGTAGGGAAAATTCTTCCTTCACTTGCTCCATCAGATATTGGGGCAGCTATTAATTCTATCCTGTCAGATCCCGCTACCCTTGCTCGTATGCATGATAATGCTTTGGCGACTGCCCGACAACATTTTCATTGGGAAAAAGAAAAGCAGAAAATTGTCCAGCTTTATAATGCCGTTGTATCTGGATAAGGTCTCCCTTGAGGATTAAAGGCCAAGCTTGCAGCTAGATGCGCAAGATTGGCCTGCCCGAGATTGTGTTAGGTCTACTGGAGAAATTTTTATGACGAAGAATGTAGCTAATACTACAATAGATACTACACCAGCTTCTGATATTTCAAGAGCTGGAGATGCTGCGAGAGGACGCACGCCGATTAAAGTGGGTATGCATGTTCTGGGAGCAGCTGCTACCGATCCTCGTGTATTACGCGAAGCAACAGCATTAATAGAAGCTGGTTATGCAGTCTCGATAGTTGATATTGAAGAGGAAGGAAGTCATCCGCTCGAAGAAGATCTTCGAGGGATCTCTTTGAAGCATGTATTGATGCCTCATGCATTTTTCTCTACTCGTTTTGATAAATGGGCCATCTTCAGAGTGACAAAGATGTTTATTCGCACGACGCGACGCTTGCTACAAACTCAGGCCGATATTTATCATGGTCATGAGGTATCAGGATTACTGCCATGTTATGTTGCGGCGTGTTTGCGTCGTAAGCCCGTAATTTTCGATGCACATGAAATGCCTCTGTTTGAGCGACCTTTGTCAGAGTTTGGGCCAAGCAGGCGTTTTCTCCGTAGCTTGTTAGTAGTCCTTCTTGCTCATATAGTGCCACGATGTATAGGAGTCATCACAGTTTCCTCTCCAATCGTAAAGGAGCTACGTAAGCGCTACGGTCTTGCGGATGTAACTCTGATACGCAATGTTCCTGAGTATCGAGCTGCCTCGAAGGGCGATCGCTTGCGACACTATCTTGGTCTTACGCCGGAAACGCGGGTTGTGCTCTATCAGGGATATTTACAGCCTGATCGAGGTCTGGATAGACTTGTGCATGCGGCTGCCTTTCTTGATCGAGATATTGTGATTGTTATGATGGGTAAAAACCGAGGAACAACGCAGTCTCAGCTTGAAGCATTGATTGCCAGTGAAGGTGTTGGAGATCGCGTTAAAATTATTCCTCCTGTTCCGTATGCAGAACTTCTGGATTGGACTGCTTCTGCGGATATTGGTGTAAATCTTGCTTCACCAGACTATTCACTCAATGTGCGGTGTTTTTTGCCAAACAAGTTCTTTGAATATCTCATGGCAGGAGTGCCAGTGCTTACTTCATCGCTTGAGGCCATGGTAGAAGTTATTAACACGTATGACGTTGGGCAAGTGTTACCCTCACTTGAGCCAGCAGATATTGGGGCAGCCATTAATAGGATGCTTGCATATCCAGTTGCTCTTGAGCGTATGAGTAGGAATGGGCAGGAAGCTACCAAGGATGAGTTTAACTGGGGAAAAGAGAAGGTAAAACTTGTTGCTCTCTATCAAAGTATCTTTCAGGAGGCTGCTGAGAAGATAAGCGGCGATGAGTCTTCTCCCTCAGTAGTCAATGGATAGGAGGCAATAAATTGGTTTGATATATTTTGCAAGTATTTCTACCAATTTCTTAAAGGAGATGGCAGCCAGAAAGGATTTTTATGGAATTTTCAGTAGAAGGTTATAGTCAACTACTTTCAGCATTCAAGGATCAAGGCTATTCCTTTTGTGGGTATGAGGAGATTGAATCCCGCTTAGCAGGAGGGCGTCCTTTTGTCATACTCAGGCATGACATTGATATAAGCCTTCGGGCGGCTCTGGAGATTGCTCGGGTAGAGCACGAACATGGTGTGCAAGCTACATACTTTGTGCTCCTTCGTTCACCGTTCTATAATGTTTTAAGTCGGTTCAGTGCAGAGATTATGTCACAGTTACATGACTACGGCCATCAGATTGCAACCCATGTAGATCCTGCTGCTTATGATAACGACTGTGCCAGAGCACTCACGGAGATTGAGATATTCTCCAAGTTTTATCCTTATACCAATACTGAGATAGCAAGCTTTCATAGCTCTTATGATCTGCATCACATGCCGATCGATTCATTTCAACAGATAAATAATGTCTATGGGTCATGTGTTAAGGGAGATGTGGCCTATATAAGTGACTCAACAGGCAGATGGAGATATGGCCCACCTCTAGAATCGGAGGCATTTCATATACAAAAGCCAATCCAACTGTTAACACATCCAATCTGGTGGGTTCAGCCGGGTGAAACGCCTGTCGAGAAATTAGAGCGCTGGCTCGGTGATGACTTTGTTAACAACCGTCTAACTCTGAAAAAATTTCTGCCAAAACTGTTCAAGCTTGACGAGAAGTCATCTAATCCTCAAGAAGCTCTGGCACAACGGCGCTAGCTGTTTTGACTTAGAGATTGTTTGCTTAGCGGGTAAGCCATTGCAATAGGGGGCATGTATGCTTAATCGAGTACGGCTATATCTATCAGCATGCTTTTATTACGGTGGAATAGTGAGTCTGATGCGCTGGTGGGCACGGCGTTCAAAGTCCTGCTTGACCATTCTTTATTATCATCAGGCGTCCACGGGAGATTTGCGGAGCCATTGGAGTTACCTGCGTCGTCACTATTGCATAGTCCATCTGGAAAAGGGATTAGAAGAGCTTCAGATGCTGGACAAAAAAGATGCTCAGAGGAAGGATCGGCGTCCGCTTCTAGCATTGACGTTTGATGACGGTTATTATGACAATTATACACATGCTTTCCCGTTGGCCTGTGAGTTGCAGATACCCATTACGATCTTCCTCATTCCAGGCCATATGGAAAGTGGCAACTCTTACTGGTGGACAAATCGGCTGATACGTCTTGCACAAGTAGATCAGGTAATGTTTGAAGAGCGCACTTATCATCTGGACTGTCAGGAGGAGTGTAAAGCTTTAGGGCAAGTTATCGATGCTCGTTTCAGCCAGTATACCTCGTCCATCGAACGACAGAAATTTGTGGTATCTCTCTATAAGATACTGGAAGTCCCATCCTCTGTAGTGTTGAAAGAGCAACCAATTCCCTTGCTTACCTGGGCACAAGTACATGAGATGCAGGAAAGCGGATGGGTCTCATTTGGCGCTCATACAGTACATCATCCTAAGCTGGCAGATCTGGCAAATCCTGTCGAGGTACAGCGCGAAGTGGGAGAGTGCCGTACTATGTTGGAGAAAGAGTTGGGGCATCCAGTACGTACCTTTGCATATCCTTTTGGAGGCATTGGAGATCATGGGCTATGTGCTGTGAAACAGGCAGGTTATGATTGGGCAGTGACCACGGTTCCTGGCGCTAACACTTGCCAAACTGATCCATATCAGCTTCGGCGCAGGAAAATGGATTTCCCCAAATATTGGCTGGTGGTCGCTGCTGAAACAGCTGGTATCTGGAGTTTTTTCTCGTATCTGAAAAATAGTACTAAGTTGCTTATTCGCAAGAGCCTTGTTCGTTTCTCACATTAGAAGGCTTGAGCATCTTGGAAGAATGAGCTGAAAAAGGAAAAATACATGAAGTACGCAAGGTATAAGGAGGATTGTTGCATGGGGTGGTGATACATGCAGGAGATCTATAAACATCTAGTACTGTTATTTTTCCTAGTTATATAAAAATTATTATGTGCAACTATGTTTACAATCAGGACGCTTTAAGTACCAAGGAAAGGATCAATAAGATGGCCAATACAGTTTTTCGTGACATGGAAGTGCTAAGAAAAGAGCATGTAAAAATCTTACCCATGTCTTTTGCCCAAGAGGGGCTCTGGATACTTGATCAGTTGGAGCTGGATCGTGCTATTAATACTATTGCTGCTACTGTTCATGTGAGCAAATCACTTACCACAAGTGTACTCGAAGAAAGCCTCTGCATGTTAGTGCAACGCCATGAAGCTCTGCGCACTGCTTTTAGCGTGATGGAAGAACAACTGGTACAGGTCATTGCTCCTAGTCAGGCTATTTCTTTGACAGTATTTGACCTGCGGGAGCAGTCAGGGACAGAGCAAGAAGCTAAAATCCAGCGTCTAATTGCTGAGCAGGTTCAGCAGGCCTTTGTGCTCAGTCAAGGGCCTCTGTTACGTTGTACACTGCTGCACTTGGCAGATGAGCAGTCTCTACTGTTGTTGATTGCGCATCGCATCATTTGTGATGAATGGGCGCTGGGGGTCTTGGTACGCGACCTCGCTTGTTTGTATGAGGCTTGCAGCTCCAGCGAATCTCCATCTTTGCCATCTTTGCCATCCTTGCCTTGGCAGTATGCGGATTTTGCGGTCTGGCAACGTCAGGCACTGGTAAAGGAGGTTCTTGACGAGCATTTGGCTTACTGGAGGCAACAATTAGCTGATGCTCCAGATATGCTGCAATTGTCCACTGACCGTCCACGGCAGGCTGTTGTAAGTTCACAGGGCTCGATGTATCAAGTTGTACTGCCTAGTATGCTTACTCAGGCATTGCAGGAGTTGAGCCAGCAGCGGGCAGTGAGTTTGGACATAACTCTGGTTGCAGCCTTCCAAGACATTACTGTATCGTTACACTGGCCAGGAGGACTTGCTAATCGGAGTTGCTATTCCCGCTCGCAAGCTAGCAGAAACCGAGGCCATGGTTGGCATTTGTGAAAATACGTTGGTGTTACGCACTGATCTAGCAGCTCAGCTCAGCTTTGCCGATCTGCTAGGGCGAGTATGCGAGGTGATGGTAGCAGCCCAAGGGCATGAGGAGTTGCCTTTTGAGTCCCTCGTCAAGGCACTATACCCCCCACATTCATTGGGTCGTAATCCACTCTTCCAAGTGCAGTTGCAACTGCCCAAGCCCCGTCCGACTTTGCTATCAGGCTGGAGGTTGGAGCAGATTGTAGAAGGCATGGGGACCTCTCAGTTTGATCTGACGTTGGTGTTGCAAGAGGGGCCACAAGGATTGATCAGCCGCTTTACTTACAGCACTGATTTATTTGATGAGGCAACCATCGCCCTGCTGGCCGGACACTGGCAGACGCTCTTAGAGGGTATCGTCGCTGATCCTACGCAATCGATCGCTCGTCTGCCCCTTTTGACAGAGCAAGAGCGCCACCAGTTGTTGGTGGAGTGGAATGCCACCGAGACAGCCTATCCGGTAGATCAGTGTCTCCACCAGCTCTTCGAGGCCCAAGTCGAACGCACCCCTCAGGCTGTGGCAGTTATCTGCGAGGGTGTGCAACTGAACTATCAGGAGTTGAATGCTCATGCCAACCGACTTGCGCACCAGTTGTGTGAGCACTGTGTGGGGCCAGATAAAGTCGTGGCCTTGCTGGCTGAGCGAGGTATTCCGTTCTTGGTCTCTATCTTGGCGGTTTTCAAAGCCGGAGGTGCCTATCTGCCCCTTGATCCCCACCATCCGCCAGCTAGGCTACGGCAGGTCATCCAACTCAGTGAATGCAGCATTGTTCTGTCCACAGTTGCATTTCTGCCAACACTTGCTCTTGCGCTAGAAGAAGTACCTGCTGAGTTACGGCCAGAGCTTCTCCCCTACGAAGAGATGCTGCAAGCTGACCATCGTGAAGACAATCTCTCCATCTCCAACACGCCACGTGATCTGGCGTATGTGATTTATACCTCCGGCTCAACGGGCAAGCCCAAAGGAGCGATGGTTGAGCAGCGAGGCATGGTCAACCATATATATGCCAAGATTGAGGCTCTGACCTTGAAGAGTCGCGACAAAGTGGCCCAAACAGCTTCGCAGTGCTTTGATATCTCCGTGTGGCAATTCCTGGCAGCCTTACTGATCGGTGGGAGCGTCCAGATCTATCCCGATGAGGTAGCTCACCATCCTGTGCAATTGCTTACCCAGGTGGAGCGGCATCAGATCACCATCTTGGAAACCGTGCCATCCCTGATGCGAGCGATGCTGGATGCTGATGAGATCAAAGCGGTTGACAGGCCAAAGCTGGCGGCTTTGCGCTGGCTAATCCCGACTGGGGAGGCGTTACCGATAGATCTGTGTCAGTACTGGTTGGGCACCTATCCCCATGTGCCTTTGATCAATGCCTATGGGCCAACAGAGTGTTCCGACGATGTGACCCATTATTCCATCTACCAAGCGCCTGATGAAAGCAGAAGCTCTATTCCGATAGGCCGAGCCATCCCCAATATGCGCCTCTATGTGCTGGATCGTCACTTGGAGCCATTGCCAATTGGGGTCAGCGGGGAGCTGTATGTAGGAGGTATCGGCGTTGGACGAGGCTACCTGGGTGATAAGCAGCGCACGGAAGAATCCTTTGTGCCTGATCCCTTTGCGTCTGACGATGGTGCACGGCTCTACAAGACTGGGGATCTGGCTCGCTATCTGCCAGATGGAAACCTTGAGTTTCTTGGTCGGCTGGACTTCCAGGTGAAGGTGCGGGGATTCCGGATCGAACTAGGAGAGATCGAAGCGGTGCTCAGTCGGCATCCAGCAGTGAGAATGACGGTGGTGATGGCTCGGGAAGATATGCCTGGGGATAAGCGGTTGGTGGCGTATGTAGAGATCCAGAAGGGGCAGACCATCACAGCAGCAGAGCTGAAGAGCCATCTGACGGAGCACATGCCTGTCTACATGGTGCCATCAGCATTTGTCCTGCTCGAAAAGCTCCCGTTAACCCCCAATGGCAAGATTGATCGTCGTGCTTTGCCCATGCCTAAGCTAAGTAGAGATGCAGCAAACAATACTTTTATCGCTCCGACGCTGGCTTTGCACCATCAGCTCGTGCAAATCTGGGAGGATCTTCTGGGCGTGCGACAGATAGGAATCAAGGACAACTTTTTCGAGCTGGGAGGAGAGTCGTTACTGGCAGTGCGACTCTTTGCTCGCATAGAGCAGGTCTGTGGCAAGAAATTGCCCTTCTCTACTTTCTTTGCTGGCGCAACCATAGAATGTCTGGCGACTGCACTTATGGAAGAAGCCAAGGCTGACTCTCGTGCTCCTGTAGTCAGGGTGCAAGCAGGCAATGGCTCCAAGCAACCATTCTTCTACCTGCACGGAGACTGGAGTGCTGGTGGCTTCTACAGCCTAGAGATGGCCCGCTACCTAGGGCCGGACCAACCATTTTACCTGCTAGAACCGTATCAGTTTGATGGTTTAGCAGTTCTGCCAACATTTGAGGCTATGGCGGCAGCTCATCTGAAAACAATGCGAGCAATTCAGCCTGATGGTCCATATATGTTGGGCGGTTGTTGTAATGGAGGGAACCTCTCCCATGAGATAGCCAAACAATTGCATGCCCAAGGTCAGGCAGTTGACCTGCTGGTTTTGTTCAACCCTGAGCTACGTGCAGCACCGATCGGCAATAGACGGATTCGCGGTGTAGTTAGTTGCATTGCTAAAGTAATAAAAATCGGTCGTGACAAGCAACTTGATTGGTTCCTTCGCGTGCAACATTTTCATAGATATCTGCGGCTTGCGCATTACAGGCAAGCGAAAAACGCTGAACTCTTGGGAGAGGCTACACGAGGTGAACTTGGGTATCAAGATGGGCAAATGGGCTCTAGACCTCCACGTTTCAGCCTGAGGGCATTATTAGTTCCGCGAATTGAGACTTTGCACAACTACTCAAACAAGTATGACTGGATACATGCAGGTTATAAGCCGCGTGATCTCTTTGCTGGCAAAATCACGCTCTTCTGGACGCGTGAGGATTTATTGTGCGCAGGAGAATGGCAGGCAGAGATTAAAGCGCAAAAGAAGCAAGAGGTAGAGATTCGTCTATTGCCTGGCAATCATGTAACCAGTAGAACCGAGCACTTACCTGCCTTGGCTGAATGCTTGCGCACGTGCCTAATAAAGGCACAAGCAGATAGTATAAATCCAGCAGAGTAATAAGAGTAGTCGGTAATTGCTAATGAAGCTCAAGAGAAAGAAGATATATCGATGGATGTCACAATGATTGCAGATCTTGCGCCAGTGGAGCTAAATAAACTCGCTCAACAACTGGGTAATACACCAATGGGAACCATTTACTTCGTGATAGGTGGCGTTGCCCGTAAGATTCACTTGAAGCTGGAAAGTGAAAATCCAACTGGCTCTGTGAAAGATCGAACTGGTTATGGCCTCATCCAAAAGCTGGAAGCAGAAGGCTGTTTGAAAAAAGGATCAGTAGTAGTAGAATCGACATCTGGCAATTTAGGTGTAGCACTTAGTTTTTTGTGCAAATTAAAGGGATATAGATTTATTGCAGTTGTTGATCCAAAAACGACGCAGGAAAATCTTACGAAGATGCAAATGCTGGGTGCCGAGATTGAGATGGTGGATCAGCATGATGAAGTGGGTGGATATCTGCTCTCACGGCTGGCACGGGTGCGAGAACTGTGTGAGCGTTCTCCCAATTATGTTTGGACCAATCAGTACGGGGACTCCGCAAATCCGCATATTCACTACCTGAGCACAGGTCCTGAAATATACCGTCAAATGCAAGGAAGAGTGGATGCTCTTTTTGTAGCAGTATCAACAGGTGGGACGCTGGCAGGTATCGGGCGTTTTTTCCGAGAAGTCAGTCCCACGACGGCTATTATTGGCGTTGACGCTCATGGGTCAGTCATTTTTGGTACCCCTCCTGCATCACGCAAGTTGACGGGTATCGGTTCATCTAGGTCATCCAGTTTTATCACGCGAGATCTGTATGATTTACACATGCTTGTGAGAGATGAAGAGGCATTCACATTTTGTCGTGCTCTATCACAGGCAATGGGCATCAAGGTTGGAGGCTCGAGTGGTGCAGTGCTGGCAGCTTGTGCAAAGTATCTCTTGGCTCATCCTGAGGCCAGAAATGTTGTTTGTCTGTGCCCTGATGGCGGTGACAATTACGCAAACTCGATTTTCAATGACAACTGGATACAAAAGCAAGGACTAAATCTATCCGAAAGGCATCTGGCACCAGTGCAAGATATCGTGTCCAAGCTGTCCTATGCTAAATGATAGTTTTTCAGTTGTACGACGGAGGCAATAGTCAGGAACCCCATGCCTAAAGGGCAGGGGCTTGCGGAGCAGATCTAACGCTGAAACGCTCGCCCACCTGACCAGACTCAGCTAGGCAACTAGCTACGTTAGGAGTGAAACTAGGTACGTTGGGATGCGTAGCCAGTTCCAACCTCTACGGTTGCAGGTTAAACAGATCTACAAGGGTTAAGTCAGTGCTTGCAGCGTGAAACCACTCCATAACATTGTCAAGGCTAACATTACCTGCGCAAGCAGGACTCTTAAGGAGTCACATGAGAAACGTTTTTGTACTAGACACGAACAGGCAACCAAAAGATCCTGTGCATCCAAGACAAGCAAGAAAAATGCTTAGTCAAGGAAGAGCAGCAGTTCTCAAAAAAAACCCATTCACGATCATCTTAAAGGTTACCATTGATGATCCCGTGGTTGCAGAACTGCGGATCAAGATTGATCCAGGCTCTAAGACCACGGGGATAGCCATCACGAACGATGCAACTGGCGAGGTAGTTTTTGCTGCTGAGTTGACACACCGTGGTCAGCAGATCAAGTCGGACCTGGATGACCGCCGTGGAGTACGTCGAGGCAGACGACACCGCCATACCCGCTATCGCAAGGCACGATGGCAGAACAGGAGGCGAGCATCTGGCTGGTTGCCACCATCACTTCTCTCACGCATTGCCAATGTGCTCACTTGGGTGCAACGCTTTATGCGTCTCTGTCCTATCACAAACATCAGCATGGAACTAGTTCGGTTCGATATGCAACTGATGGAAAATGCTGAGATATCCGGTACTGAATATCAGCAAGGAACTCTAGCAGGATATGAAACCCGTGAATACTTGCTAGAGAAGTGGGGACATAAGTGTGCTTACTGTGGTAAGCAAGATGTGCCTTTGCAAATAGAGCATATTATCCCACGTGCAAAGGGAGGCACAAATAGAGTAAGCAATCTTAGCTTAGCCTGTGAGAAGTGCAACACACGCAAGGGAACGAAAGATATCAAGGACTTTCTCAAGAAAAAACCGGACCTCTTGAGGAAGATCGAAGCCCGAGCTTTTGCCCCACTCAAGGATGCAGCGGCTGTAAATGCTACTCGTTGGGAGTTATTCCACAGGCTAGAGTCCTTGGGATTGCCAATTGAATGTGGTTCTGGAGGACTCACCAAATATAACCGAACCACGCGTGAACTTCCCAAGACCCATTGGTTAGATGCCGCTTGTGTGGGTAAATCCACTCCCCTCGACATCAAAGCCGAGAAAGTTATTCCACTGGTTATCACAGCTTATGGGCATGGATGTCGGCAGATGTGCCTGATGGACAAGTACGGTTTTCCACGTACTGGCCCGAAAGAGAAGCATCCTAAGCACGGGTTCAAGACAGGGGACATGGTGAAAGCCATTGTGCCAAAAACCTCAAGCGTGCTGGAACCCATGTTGGCAGGGTAACAACCAAGACCAGCGGCTCATTCGTCGTCAACGGGCTTGACTGTATTGGCAAGAACTATTGTCGCAAGCTGCAACAGGCAGACGGTTACGGGTACCGGAGAGGAACAACCATTGTCCAGGCATAGGTTTACCCCTGTGCCCAAGCCCCAAGAAAGGAAGACCTGCTTCCTCCCCATGTCTAAAGGACAGGGGTTTCCGCAGGTCGCAGTTTGATGACAACCATTAGGGATAATAGTGATATGTATCTCACTAAGAACGATGTACAATCAGAAACAATAGATAATCCCAAAGAGGATAATATCCTTTATCTTAGTAGGAAAGACGTAGAATTGGCATGCGCAGACCTTGATAGCGTAGCTGCTATTCGTGATCTTTTCAAGCTGCATGGATCTGGTCAAACAATTTTGCCGGATGAGGCCTATCTGGGATGGGCAAATGATCGAGGTGAGCAGGTAAGAAGCTTAAATATGCCAGGGTATGTTGGGGGCTCACTGAATTCTGCAGGTACGAAAATCATTAATGCAAATATTGCTAACCCGCAGCGCGGATTGCCACGTGCCAGTGGTATTACTTGCGTCTATGATAAGACCTCGGTGCGTGTTAATTGCATTATGGAAGGGGCTTATCTGTCAAGTTTGCGTACAGCATGTGTCACAGCACTCTCCGCAGAGCTTTTTAAGGGAAGAGACATTGAGAGTGTTGCTGTAATTGGAGCTGGTGTATTGGCTCAGACTCATATCGAGTTGCTGACAAAACAACTTCCTCATTTACGCTCTATCCGTGTATTTGACCTGAGTAGGGAAAGGACAGTCGCTCTGATTCAAAAACTCAAAACGCTGGTTGAGCCAGTGTTGCAACAACGTGGCGTGGAGTTTCAAGAAGCACCAAGTGCTGAGGATGCAATTAAGTTGTCGCAGTTGATTGTACCTGTGACGACAACAACAACAGGTTATATCCAGTTTGGCTGGCTACAGCCTGGCGCAATTCTGGTCAACATTTCGCTTGATGATTTCTTGCCAGAAGTTGTTTTTCAAGCAGATAAAGTTATTGTGGATAGTTGGGATCTCGTCAAGAATGATCCACGGCGCTTGATTGGACGGATGTACAGAGCTGGTCAGATCATTGGACCAGACGAGCCTGCTGAGAATGTCGGGGATAGACAGCATAAGCGACGCATCGATGGAGAAATTGGAGACATCGCTATTGGTCGCAAGGTTGGACGAGAACATCTCGATGATATCATTCTTGTGAATCCCTTTGGGATGGCGATAGAAGATGTCGCTCTAGCGGCTCACGTCTACCAGAAGGCCCTCGAACTCAAGCTGGGAGTATGGCTGGAGCGATAGAGGTATCGTTTCGTGATGACTCAGGTTTGGTTTGTCGAACCGTAAGAGAGATTCTTAACTGCGAGGAGCAAGAAAGATCAGACTATAAACGCACTGATCTTTCTTGCTCTTCATTTTGTGGAGCGAACTTGTAGTCAACAGCGTGTTCAAAGAGGTGTGGTATCGAAAACGTTCCCTTAAAATGATGTCAAATGTTGACAGATGGATGCATATGTGATATACTCATCCTATGAAATTAAGTCAGTATGCCAAACAGCAAGGGATCAGCTATCGCACAGCGTTGCGATGGTTCAAGGCTGGAATGATCAAGGGTTATCAAGCGCCCTCGGGAACGAGAACCATTACCATTGATGAGCAACTCCCCTTGCAAACGCAGAAAGTGGCTGTCTATGCTCGGGTCTCTTCAACAGAGAACAAGTCTAACCTGGAGAGCCAAGCGGCGCGATTAGTGGCCTATTGTACTGCCAAGGGCTATCAGATTGCCAAGGTAGTGAAAGAGATCGGGTCTGGCGTCAATGATAGCCGTCCCAAATTCCTCTCTTTGCTAGCAGACCAATCTATCAATCTCATTGTAGTTGAGCACAAGGACAGAGGGACGCGCTTTGGGTTTCGTTATATTGAGACGCTCCTCAAAGTCCAGGGGCGTGAGATTGAAGTAGTCAACCAAGCAGAGAACGGAACTGAAGATCTGCTAGCAGACCTGATCTCAATCATTTACAGCTTTTGTGCAAGGCTGTATGGTCAAAGGCGGGCTAAACGCAAGACAGAGAGAATAGTAGCAGAACTAGAGAGAGGAGACGATGATGCAATTAGTCGAGAAGCATGTCATCAGGAGAATTGATGCACGATTTGAATTGATCGACCGTGCAGCATTCGCTTCCAAGAATCTCTACAATGCTGCACTCTATGAGATCAGGCAGAACTTCATCTTTTGCGGAAAGTACTTGAACTACAATCAGATGGATAAGCTCATGCAGAAACATGATGCTTATCGCTCGCTACCTCGCAAAGTATCTCAGCAGGTGCTCAAGCTGCTGGATAAGAACTGGAAGTCGTACTTCGAGGCTACACGCGCCTATGAGGAAGATCCATCGAAGTTCTTAGGACGGCCAAAGTTGCCTGGATACAAGGACAAGAAAGAAGGGAGGAATGCACTTGTCTACACTATTCAGGCAATCTCTCAACCAGCACTGCGTAACGGCATCATCAAGCCATCTCAGCTTGGAATTGAGATCAGAACCAGCCATCGGAACATTGATCAGGTTCGCATTGTGCCGTCGATCCGTGGATGCTATGTCGTTGAAGTTGTCTATACGAAAGTCGAAGTGCAAGAAGAAGTCAATCCTTCTCTCGTTGCTGCGATAGACATTGGAGTGAACAATCTTGTCGCGCTAACATCAAACAAAGGGGGATTTGTCCCTCGTCTTGTTAACGGGCGTCCGATTAAGAGTGTAAACCAACATTACAACAAACATATGTCTAAGATGCAAAAGAACATGAGTAGCAACCATCACACATCACATGAGCTAGAACGTGTTGCCGCCAAACGAACTAGGCGCATAGATCATTACATGCACGCTGCGAGCATCCGCATCATCGATCTCTTGGTGCATGAAAGTATTGGAACCCTTGTGATCGGGAAAAACGCGAATTGGAAGCAAGAAGCTAACATGAGCAAAAAGAATAACCAGCACTTTGTACAATTGCCCCACGCAAGGTTCATCGATTCTGCTCACCTATAAGGCGAAGCTGGTTGGCATCACGGTCTTGGTGCAAGAGGAGAGCTACACGAGCAAAGCCAGCTTTCTTGATCTTGACCCCATACCAGTCTATGGAGAAAAAGATGCTGATAAGGCGAGGTTCAACGGTAGACGTGTCGCACGTGGCATGTACCAGTCCAAATCTGGACAAAGGCTAAATGCAGATGTTAACGGAAGCTATAACATCATGCGCAAAGCACTCCCAAACGTCTTTACTGACAATGGGATAGGGGATGCGAATAAGACGATTGCGTCTTTAGTAGTGCATCCTGAGAGGATAGTCGTTCCCCTCCGAACACGCGTTCATGGACACATTTGTCACTGAATTCGTAACTATACTCAGAGTTGATACTATGTCCCACAGGATCATTAGGCTTCACTCTACTTCAATTGACACATAGATATTAGAAAGGATTAAACATATATGCCTGTAAACACAACGCCACTTACGCAACGTCCCGTCTGGAAGGCGCTTGAGGATCATTACCAAGCAATTCGTCACGTTCACCTTCGTACTCTCTTTGCCGAAGATCCCAAACGCGGTCAACGGCTGAGCCTTGAAGCGGCTGGCATCTATTTGGATTATTCTAAGAACCGCGTCACCGACGATACCCTCCGTCTGCTTTTGCAACTGGCTGAGGCAGCTGGATTGCGCGAGCGCATTGATGCTATGTTTCGGGGAGAGAAGATCAATGTCACGGAGAATCGCGCCGTTCTGCACGTGGCCTTGCGTACACCAAACTCATCTGTAGAGCCTTGCAAGGCGATTTTCGTCGACGGGCAAAATGTAGTTCCAGAAGTTCACTCCGTCTTGGACAAGATGGCAGCTTTTGCCAATCAAGTGCGCAGCGGCCAATGGAGAGGCTATACTGGAAAGCGTGTCCGTAATATCGTTAACATTGGCATCGGTGGCTCAGATCTTGGCCCGCATATGGCTTACGAAGCGCTGAAGTACTACAGTGATCGCAACCTGACTTGCCGTTTCGTCTCAAATGTTGACGGTACCGACTTCGTAGAAGCGGTTCACGATCTTGATCCAACCGAAACGCTTTTTATCGTTTCCTCCAAGACCTTCACCACTCTGGAAACCCTGACCAATGCACGTTCAGCTCGCGCATGGTGTCTCAAGGTCCTCGGTGATGAGCGAGCTATTGCCAAACATTTTGTTGCCGTCTCGACGAATAGTCAGGAAGTAGCGAAATTCGGGATCGATACTGAGAATATGTTTGGCTTCTGGGACTGGGTTGGCGGTCGCTACTCCCTTGACTCGGCTATTGGCCTTTCCCTGATGATTGCCATTGGTCCCGAGCATTTTCGTGAAATGCTTGCAGGATTCCATGAGATGGATGAACACTTCCGCACGGCCCCCTTTCGAGCGCAACTTGCCCGTACTGCTTGGTTTGATTGGCATTTGGTATAACAATTTCTTCGGAGCTGAAACGGTTGCTATCTTGCCATACGACCAATATCTGGAACGGCTACCGGCCTATTTGCAGCAACTCGACATGGAAAGTAATGGCAAACATATAGATATAGATGGACAGAAGGTGAATTATCAGACTGGGCCGATTATTTGGGGACAGCCAGGCACAAATGGTCAGCATGCTTTTTATCAACTCATCCATCAGGGGACAAAGCTTATTCCTTGCGATTTCATTGGTTTTTGCCAACCACTCCATTCGTTGAAGTCTCATCACGATCTGCTGATGGCAAACTTTTTTGCTCAGACTGAGGCTCTGGCATTTGGCAAGACCTCAGAGGAAGTTGCGGCAGACGGCGTATCACCCTTGCAGGTTCCACACCGCACTTTTGAGGGGAATCGCCCGACAAATACCATTCTCGCCTCTCGCTTGACCCCAGAGATGTTGGGCAAGCTGATAGCGCTCTATGAACAGAAAGTCTTTGTCCAGGGGACTATTTGGCACATAAACTCGTTCGACCAGTGGGGTGTCGAACTGGGTAAAGTACTAGCAAACAGGATCATTCCTGAGCTTGAGAGCGGCGACGAGCCTAAACTCAGACATGACAGCTCTACTAATACGCTCATCCAATATTATCGTAGGTCACGCAGCTTAGATACCATCTGATCCGTTACTTGTCAAGAAGCCCACGCAAAAATGAAACGTGGTGCGCCTGCGTTGCATGATATTTCATGTATAGGTGGGATATTCCTGCGCGGATAGAGAGAGAAGCTCGCGCACTTGTTGGTCCGAGGTTTGCGAGAAATCTTCATACCACCAGCCAACACCATAGAATACCTCTGGTGTTTGTGGACATATAATCTCGTCTACCTCGGCATGGAACCGACGGTAAGTCGGGTAAGCTGCAACAGGGACTGCAACCACAATTTTTGCGGGCACTTGTACCTGCAAAGCGTGTACAGCAGCTCTCATAGTGGCACCAGTTGCTAAACCATCGTCGATCAGAATAACATTTTGATCGCGCACAACTAGTAAGGGCCGATCATCACGGTAAAGTTGCTCACGCCGTTCGAGTTCTTGTTGCTCTCTGGACGCGACGGCATCGAGAACGTGAGGAGAGATATGCAGTGAACGCACAACTTCTTCATTGATTACACGGATACCGCCCATTGCAATGGCCCCCATGGCTAATTCCTCGTGACCAGGAACTCCTAATTTCCGTACCAGAAATACATCGAGTGGGGCATGGAGTGCCTTTGCCACTTCGTATGCGACAGGTACACCACCACGAGGAAGAGCCAATACCAAAACATCTTTGCGATTGCTGTAGGTTGTAAGCATAGAGGCCAGGACACACCCTGCCTGTGTTCGATCACGATAGCGTGTTTCCATTCTCCTCCTCTCAAATTTCTCTGTGAGACAGACTTTCTCTATTTCTTGTGCTTGTCATAGATGCACATGTCACTATTGTATCACAATTTGCTGTAGGAATGGGTATGCTCAGTAATTAGGCTGATAGATATTTCATAAACCACTGGCGAGCTAGTTGGGCGGCCTGTTCAAGTGTTCCTGGTTCTTCAAACAGGTGACTTGCTCCTGCAACAATCTCAATTTGCTTTGTACAAGGTAAGAGGGAGTAGGCTAGGCGGTTGAGAGCAATCACCTGAGTATCTTTTTCTCCAACGATGAGCAGGGTAGGACATTGCACGCGGTCCAGGTATGGTTTGGCAAGATCGGGTCGGCCACCTCGGGAGACGATGGCTTTAATGACCTGGGGATGTTGGGTTGCGGCGACTAAAGCGGCGGCGGCTCCAGTGCTTGCTCCGAAGTAGCCAATATTGAGATGTGCTGTGGCATCATGGAGGGTGAGCCAGTCTGTAGTCTGTGAGACACGTTCACTTAGGAGGTCAATGTTAAAGCGCAGATGTCCTGTATAGGAATCATATTCCTCTTCCCGTACAGTAAGCAGATCAATCAAGAAAGTTGCGATGCTAGCATGATGTAATATGCGTGCAACGAACTGGTTGCGAGGACTATGCCGACTGCTCCCGCTGCCATGCACGAAGAGCACAATCCCACGAGAATGCTCAGGAATGTTCAAGAAGCCCTCGAGTTTGATTCCTCCCTGAATTGGTATTTGATACGTTTGCTTGTTCCAGTCAGGTATGGTATTCATAGTTTCGTGACCAGCAAGGATCTCTTGCAATAGACAGATTGTCTTCCTTTTTGGGGATCACGCATCTAGGCAAGAAAAAGTTTCTGGTAAACCTCGCAAAAAACTACTGGATTGGCCTCAAGTGGAGAGACGAATGTCAGAAGGAAAGAACGTCGGCGGTCCAAACCCCATCAAAAGAGCGGCAAGCGCTGGAGAGCCTCTTCATGAATTTTCACCGTCCTGCAAGCCATCTGCCTCTGGCTGTTGGAGTACGTGATCTGATAGTTGAGGGCATTTCTGGTCTCGCATGGCCATGAATTCCTCTCTATATCCTAAGGCATGCGTCAAATCAACTTGACAGTTTTGTGCTTGAGCAAGGTCAACACTGTCAGGTAGAATCGTTCCTTTTTGACACATGCCTAAGGAGATGAATCGCGTAGCGTAGGCTTTCTCTAGCTCATTTCCTGTCGTTGCCCACTCGTCCATACGGGCTATTACCCCATCTAATTTGCCTGCATCTATCATTGAACGAGTATTTTCATGATGATAAACAAACGCATTATAATCACTTTTAAAATTGCTAGGTATTCGCCTCAAACACTGACCAAGACGGGCTTTTAGCTGATTTTGCTCTTTATCAGTTAACGGAACCGAAATTTCAGCGTGGCCGTAATTTCAAAACGCGCCTAGCAGGACTTGAACCCGCAACCCCCTGATCCGAAGTCAGGTGCTCTATCCATTGAGCTACAGGCGCATCGGTTGTAAAGTACCACATCTGGAGAACTTTGTCAATCACCCGCGCAGCTCCGCAGCTCCCTTGACTCATCCTCTTCAATTTGCTACACTGTTTATGCATCAATAGTCGGCAAATCAGCTTGAGAGGAAAGCACATACCATGACGAAGGATTTGATCGGGCAACAACTAGGGAATTATCGACTGGTCAGTTTGCTGGGACGTGGAGGATTTGCTGAGGTCTACCTGGGTCAACATGTACGGCTCTCCATGCAAGCAGCAATCAAAGTCCTACACGCCCATCTCTCTGATGAACAGATCCAAGGCTTTCAGCAGGAGGCTGAGACAATCGCCAAGCTTGTACATCCTCACATCGTGCGTGTCCTCGACTTCGATGTCTCCAATGATGGTATCCCTTTCCTGGTGATGGATTACCGTCCTAATGGCACACTGCGAAAACAGCACGTCAAAGGTGAGCGCATCCCACTCACGACCGTAGTTTCCCATGTGCAGCAAATTGCTGACGCCTTGCAGTATGCCCACGACCAGAGGCTCATTCACCGCGATGTCAAGCCCGAAAATATGCTCATTGGTCAACGCAATGCTATCCTGCTCAGCGATTTTGGCATCGCTGCTACTGCTCATAGTACCTCTTCCATGAGCACGCAAATACCCGTTGGCACAATCCCCTACATGGCTCCAGAACAAATCCAAGCACAGGCACGTCCCGCCAGCGACCAATACGCGCTCGCCATCGTCGTCTACGAATGGCTCTGTGGTGCGCGTCCCTTTGATGGCTCCTATACCGAAATCTTCGCCAAGCACCTGATGGCACCACCCCCGCCGTTGCGCCAGAAAGTGCCAGATCTTCCTCCAGACGTTGAGCAAGCTGTGTTGACAGCTCTAGCCAAGGACCCTCACCAGCGTTTCGCCACTGTGCAAGCCTTCGCTACTACACTTGAACAGGCTAGCCAACCAAAACCGTCATTTGTTGCGCCTCCTCAACGGAATACTGCGCCATCTCGGTCAGCATCACCTCCACCATCCATAGCTTTCACTCCTCCAATGATGCCAGTCCAGACGCCAATAGAGGTTGATACACCAGTTGCACAACCCCTCCCTCCAACGGTTGCCGCGATGGCAGCGCAGTCCCATACCCAAGCTATATCTCATGGCTCGATGGTCAGACCTCGTACACTAAACCAGCCATCTTCGTTGTGCACTGTTCCTCGATCAGCACCCAGACATCTCACACGAAGACAGCCCTTTTCTCCCCTCACAGTAGAGACGAAAATAAGAGCAGGATTAGGTTTAATAGGAGGAATAGTAGGCGGATTAGGTGGCGGAATAGTAGTAGGCGGATTAGGTGGCGGAATATTAGGCGGATTAGGTGGCGGAATATTAGGATTAGGAATATTAAGCGGAATATTGTGGTTAGGACCAGGATTAGGATGCTTAGGAGGTTCTATAGGATTAACCGCAAGTTGTCTGCTAGAAACAGGATTAACTTTTACAATAGGAAAAATAGTAGGATTAGAAGATAGCATAGTAGAGCTAGGAATGTTAGGTGGATTAGTAGGTGGATTAGTAGGAATAGGAATATTAGGTGGAGTGGTTGGACCAGCCATAATAGGAATAATACGAATAATGATGAAAATAAATAATAGAGTCAATAAAACAGTATAACCACTTGATTAATACTAACGGCAATATATTAATTATAAATGTATTAAATAACAGAAATCTCATATTACTTTAATATTTGCTAGTAACACTTAGAACTTGTCGCAACAGAGGATTAAGCTATTCGACAAGTGCATGCCCCTCTGCCTCTGAGGATAATACATCGCAAGTGTGGCAAGCTCCATAGGGTGCGAGGCTTGTCTATTCTACAGACAAAACGGTCTTTCTACAAAAGAAGAATACATTCTACACAGCCTGAACTGGCTTAAAAGCTCGCTTGACCGCACGCGTGAAATTGCCAATCTCGACCTCGGGCACCTCTTGCTTCAGGATCTCGATCATTTTGCGCATCCCCAAAGCTTGGCCCATCGAATCCGGATCTGGCAGACGCGGTAGCAGCACTTCGGGGTCAATGTTGAGGTTGCGTAACTGGATCATCCGCAGTCCTGTCTCCCTCACCAAGGAGAGTAAGGCTTCGACTTCACGCTCACGATCAATCAGGCCAGGGAAGCATAAGAGGTTGATTGAACTGTAAAGCCCAGCATCAGATGCTCGTTTGAGTGATTCTTTGACGTGTTCAAAGGTATAGCCAAGGGGGCGATAGTAGGCCGTGTATGTCTCGACATGGCCAGAAATGGTGCTCACACGGATGGTGTCTAGACCCGCATCGTAGATGTGCTGGAGCCAACGAGGATTGCTACCATTTGTATTGATGTTAATTACGCCTTTATCTGTTTTTGATCGCAATGTTTTGATTGCTTGCTCAAGGCGACGCCATTGCAGAAGTGGCTCACCTTCACAGCCCTGCCCAAAACTGACAATGGCGTCTTCTGCCCGCACTAGATGGGGGAGCGCAACCTCGACGATCTCTTCAACGGTGGGAATAAAGGTCAGGCGATCCTGGGGCGAGATCAGATCTTCCTCTTCTTGCTTGGAGATACAGCCAATGCAGCGTGCGTTGCATCCAGGTGAGACTGCAATCGCCATCTCCCAACGACCAAAGAAAAGGTTGCTAGCAGTAGGGCATGAGTAGTCTAACACACAATGCGCATGCTGCCCAATGATACGGTTATGAGGGTAAGCTTTCTGCTTCTCACGTACCAGATGCTCCAATTTCTGACGATTAAAGACTCGTGGGTGCCATCTGCGCGGATTATCCGTCTTTACCGCAGCAACATAGAACCGTCCATTGATACCAGCAACTGCACTATAGCAAAAAAAAGGCAAGGGATCGGTATTGGGCAATTTTTCATATGCAGGAAGCAGGGTACGGGTATAGCCAATCGGTAGTAGGGCAGCCACAGCCCATCCACACGAATTTGCCAGGACCAATCGCTCGCCTGAGCGTTTGCGCCCCACTGCTAGACGATTCGGCATCATGGAGAGCGTTGCGCCATCAGGGAGGGGAATCAGATCAGCTTCCTGCAATGGGATTTCTCCAAAGGCCAGTGCTTGCAAACCTTGCTCCTCATAAATTTCCCCTTGAGGAGTACTATAGAGCAAACATGCGACAGATTTCTTTGCAGACCGCCGCCTAGAGCCCATAACTATCTTCCTTCTCTAGCTCTAATATATTCGTTCGGCAATTTATTGCCTGAATTGTAGGGACCCCGAGATGACTATCAATCATTCGCGTCCGTAGTATTGTTCCACTCCTATTTCAATAAAATCCTCTTGTCGCCCATCCAGCATTTATTGCCTGAATGGCTCGATTTATTGCGTCCGCTTTTAATGGATAGGAGGGGGTGTTGCCGGGATGCGAGGGCTAGTTGGAGGATCATCAATGGCATCATTGTCAAAGATATGCAAGAAACTCCCCGTATTTCCCTTCTGCGCATGCGAAGATACACGTTGCTCCAAGTCATACGAATTCTCATAGACAAAGCTTAGCAGGATATGCTCTCCCCGCACGCTCTGACACATGTGGCGGATGCGTGGACGTTCCTCTTCCATCCAGGCATTGACTATCGCTTCCAAAGTAGATAGAACATCCCCACATTGAGCACTGTCAAAAGCTTTAAATCTATACACTATGACACTCCACGAAGACCAAGGACTAGATCACAGCGAACTATAAAGAGAGGCTGCGATTGGCGATTTCTTCGCACGCTTCTTCATGATAAAGAGTATACACGAGTAAATCGCGTTCGTCAATTAGTGAATAAGCCAGAGAGTGTGCCTAACGTCTTTACTATTCCTCATCCTCCAGCCAACGGGCGCAAATTCTTGATAGTATCTTGGGGCTCCTACAATTCAGGCAATAAAAATCTCTACAGGCAATTTATTGCCCAAGGGTAGAGAGCTGTAGCGTTTTGGCTCTACTTTAACACCACGCCACGAGAGGTGTTTGAAACGATTGTTCGATAGTCAATTTGTCCTGTGCTTAAGATCCCGCCTTTATCCGCCTACTGTAGAATAGTAGCAGATCGGTAACGATCAATCTCTCTTCAAATTCGGAGGTTCAATGAAAAAGCTTATTCTCAGTAAGAGAGGAAGAATTCTCGCTAGCGGGATATTTGTACTCTTCACCTTAGGATCGGTAGTCGGTATCTGCCTAACAGAAGCGAGCCCGTTGCTCGCACAACATGCTAACATTGCATCTCGTCCTGCTTGTCATAATGCTGGAGGTTCCGTATTCAGGATATTCAATCTTAATGGAGCCTGTGGGCTGATGAGCTTACCGAACGCAAATAAGAAGACGTCACCAAGCGACTCAAGCCCGATGGGACAGCTTCAAGCAGACCCTAAAAATCCAAACGCTCGGTCCAATTCTAAAATCCCCCAGAGTTCCAACCCTATTTCAACTCCGACAGGCAAATCCAATTGTCCGAATAGCAGCCCTACTCACGGATTCTGTCTCAAATCCATCGACCAAGGGCACTCCAGGGGGACAAACTAACTCTCAGAACGGACAGACACAGAATAGTTCTCAGAGCGGACAGACACAGAATAGTTCTCAGAACGGACAGACACAGAATAGTTCTCAGAACGGACAAACACAGACAAGTAGCAGTGACACAGTAACCCAAGCCGTACAAGCCGTATTCAATCAGATCAATTCGGCACGCGCTCAGGCCAGTCTGCCAGCACTGCAATGGAGCACGCAGCTAGTAAACAGTGCTCATAATCATAATCTGGCAATGCAATCTGCAAACCAGATGTCGCATCAGCTTCCCAATGAGTCTGATCTCGGCACGCGCATCAGCCAAGTGGGAGTAAAATGGTCGTTCATTGGTGAGAATATTGGCTATAGTACAGACTATCTCAATCCTGTCAACGCTGCGACAGGCTTAAACCAGGCTATGCTAAACGAACAGCCTCCTAACGACGGACATCGCCAGAATATCCTTTCAAAGGATTTTACAACCGTCGGAGTTGATGTATTGATAGATACCACAAACTCCAAGGTCTGGCTAACAGAGGATTTTGCTCACCCTGCATAATTTCTAGCTAGCAACCTACCTATTTCGCAAAGTTGCAAGCAGTACAGAGGCTCGACCTCACCAAAGCGATCGAGGCATCCAAACACTTGAATTGCCCCGATCGCTTTTCTATGAGATCATTCATACTCATCAACCATCATAGGTATTACGAATAGCAGCTCCCAGATGATTCAATTCATCAAAAAAATGTGGATAGCTCTTGGCAATATGCTCAACTCCCGTCAGTGTTAAGCCAAGTCGACTGCGCAACCCGACAATGGCCAGCGCCATCAGCAAACGATGATCATCATGACCATCAACGACGACACCACCTTCGATGCCCTGTGGACATCCCTGCACAATGATTGCATCCCTTTGCGGAAAAACACTACAACCAGCATGCCGTAATTCCGCGCATAGATCATCAATTCGATCGGACTCTTTATAATGGAGACTCTCGACATTATAGAAACGACTCTCACCCTCAGCGAAACAGGCTGCCGCGACTAATACAGGAATACAATCAATAACGCGGTCACCATCTAATTCCATACCATGTAAGCGACGACCTCCCCGTACGATAAGCGTATCGCAACTCCTATGCAGATCAGCTCCCATCGAACGAAATGCATCCAGCAGAACTTCGCCAACTTCGTCGCCCGGTCGTAGACGCGCTAGGGATAATTCGCTGAGAGGATCATTAGTCACTACACAAGCTGCCAGCAGAGCTGCTGCCGAGGGATAATCACCAGGGATCACATATTCTCTGGGCTGGTAAGCCTGTCCAGCCGCAATGACGAAATGATCTAGTGCTTGATTATGCTCGACTACAATACCTGCCTTCTGCAATACCTCCAGCGTGGCCCGGACTAGAGGCTGGGATTTCAATTGATCGACGACAGTGATCTCTACCGTCTCACCAAGCAAGGGAGCAAGGAAAAGCAGGGAGCTTAAGTATTGTGAGCTACGTGCTCCAGAAATTCTCACATGCCCACTATGGAGATTGCCACCACGGATAGTAATCGGCAAATATCCTTCCGCACCCGTTCCTTCACACGTCGCCCCAAGAAAGTCAAGTGCTTCCAACAATTCGCGATTGGGACGTTTACCTAGCGACTGCGGATAATCAGTCACGAATGTTACCTTAGGCAGCAATGCTCCCACGCCAAGGAGCAAACGCAAGACTGCCCCTGCATTACCTACATTGATCGTCACAGGTTCACTCCTGTGAGGAGGACGCCCAACTCCTTGGATACAAAGTACGCGCTGCTGCTCATCTTCCCATGAGAGCCGTGCTCCAAGAGCCTGACAACTGCGAAATAGGGCATCAGTATCATCGCTCCGCGCTGGTAAAATAACGCGACTTTCACCTTGTGCTAAAGTTGCAGCAAGAATATATCGCAACGTGTAGTATTTGGAAGATGGTACTTCAGGAGCACCGTGAATCCGATTCGATGGGGCAATGTAAAGATTATCTCCTCGTAATACCGAAATTGTCATTCTTTCCTTCCTATGCGACCTCAAGACCCAAATAGGTAATTACCCACATAAACACTAATGGTTATCATGGTATAGAAAAAAGCCAGCATCAGCCCGACCAGGGAGAGGGCACATGCCCAAGATGACATCATCTGCAATGAGGTTGTACTGCGACCATAAGCACCTAGTGCTAGTCCAGTTATAGCGATTGGTAGCCCACAGACAGGGAAAAAGGCGATAAAGACGCTGATGAAACCTAAGATCAGACCTGTTAGCACAAGGTTCTTTTGAGACTCGCTTGGAATTCTCGAACGCTGAGCGGGTGTCGTCCGGTTCAGGTGACGAAAAAGTTTGCGTAAAACGTGCTGGTGAAGCAGTTTTAACAGCCGGCTATTTTTCAGCTGGTCCTCAATATGATTTCCATCTTCTTCACGTATGCTACGTTGTGCTTGTATACTCATCACTCGTTCGTGACATTCTTTCTAATCATCATCAGTAGGATCGGAAAAAATGTGCCATAAGAATCCTCTATGCCCATGTGCTTACTGCTACTCTAGCATCCTTTTCCTGCAATGTCAAGTTTCCTGGGATAACGGGATAATGGGAGAGCAAGGAAGGACTTTGGCAAATATGTGAAGAGAAGGCAAGCATACTTCATACGCTGACCTTCTCCCCTCTGTGAAGAGACCTTTTCCTCTTATTGTTTGGTCCCTTGTTTGCCCTCTTGCTTGGTCTCAATCTCCACAGGCCTTGATTGACCACTAGAAAGTGAAATCCGCTTTGGCACAGCCGCCTGGCTTACTGGCAGCGAGATAGCCAATACACCATTCTCAAAACGTGTGTGAATATTATCAACATCTACAGGACGATCAAATGTAACTGAGCGCCGGAAAGTACCAGTGGGTATTTCCCGCATCGTCCAGTTTTTGCGCTCTGCTTCCTCTACAGGAGAGCTAACTCGTCCCTTCACCGTGAGCATATTTTGTTGGACTGTTACCTCGATGTCATCGGGTCTAACACCAGGCAGAGCCATACATACCTCATACCCTTGATCAGTCTCACAGACATCCATCGGGGCAATCGCAGCTTCCTCCTCAAGTGCACCAAACATTCCACGAGGCCGTATAAAGCTCTGCTCAAAAAGATGATCCATGGCACGCCTCAAGCTCATTGCTTCGCGCAAAGGATCATGGCGCGAGATTGACATACCTTTCTTACCCCCGTATAGCTGTTACATCTGTATACTCATCAATCACCAAGTAATGTGTAATCTGCATTGCCGCTACCTCCTTCATCCTGCAACCAGCGAACATGCTGTACTTACTGGTCTAGCCGCCCCAAACTCTACTTACAGGCAGGTAACGACAAGCAGCTCTATCATAAACACGATAAGATAAGGGGGAAAGTGACACGAAGCACTTGCCACTATCCATCTCTGCGTGGGATAATCGCAGAGACGCTCCTTTTGTCGGAGCATTCTCGACTAGCTCGTCAATAACTATCCTTGAAAGGAAACACATGTCCTATGGAAATTGGAATGATTGGACTCGGACGTATGGGAGCAAACATGGCCATGCGCCTAGTTCGTGCAGGTCATAAGGTTGTTGGCTATGCTCGCCACGAGTCAACTGTACAAGGTCGCTTGAAAGAAGGGGCCATCACTTCGGGAGCCAATTCGCTGACTAGCTTGGCTAACCAGTTGCCCAAGCCTCGCGTCATCTGGCTGATGATTCCTGCTGCCTCTGTTGATGAAACTCTGGAAAAACTTCTCCCTCATCTTGAGCCCGGCGATATCGTCATTGACGCAGGCAACTCACACTATCAGGATGACATTCGCCGTGCAGCTCATCTCAAAGATCGCGACATCCATTATGTAGACAGCGGCACGAGCGGTGGTGTCTGGGGTCTAGAGCGGGGCTACTGCCAGATGATCGGTGGTGAGAACGAAACAGTCCAGTATCTTGATCCTATTTTCTCAGCTCTAGCTCCTGGCATTGGTGCGATTGAACGCACACATGGACGGGAGAAAATCACTGGCACTGCCGAGCAGGGTTATCTCCACTGTGGACCACACGGAGCTGGTCACTTTGTGAAGATGGTTCATAACGGTATTGAGTATGGCATTATGGCAGCTTACGCAGAGGGTCTTAATATTCTGCATCATGCCAACATTGGGAAACATCAGAATGAAATTGATGCAGAGACCTCACCGTTGAAGCATCCCGAGTACTACCAATACGATTTCAATCTTGCTGATGTTGCCGAACTCTGGCGACGAGGTAGTGTCGTTAGCTCATGGTTACTGGATCTAACAGCTAGCGCACTACTCAAGAGTCCCGATTTGTCCGAATTTCAGCGGTCGTGTCTCTGATTCGGGTGAAGGCCGCTGGACGATCTCAGCAGCCATCGACGAGGCTGTACCAGCTCCAGTACTCAGCACGGCCCTATTTGCACGCTTCTGTTCACGTGGCGAAGACGAATTTGCCAATAAGATCCTGTCTGCTATGCGCTACGAGTTCGGCGGCCACCATGAAAAGGCTGAGAATAAGTGACGTCTCCCAACGCAGAACTGTAAAAATGGGTGAGCAGAGCGTTTTTGCAATGTCTCACCCCATCCCTGACCCTGATGCTCTCTCTTGGCTTCCGACCCATCCTTAACTGGCAGCTCCCCGACGGTTTTGACAATGCAGCCTGAAATACTCTCAAAGCCAAGTCAACTCTTAAACTTTTGGTGTGAATGAGAATGTTTTTTAGTGCTACATTGAAAGTTGTTTCCTTCCACTATCATTCTGAGAATTTGGTAGCAAGAAGTGACAATAAATAGCCAATTCCATATTGACAAATTTCGATCTATTCACGTACAATTAATATTGGATACTCGATTTGTCAGAGTTGACAGTTAAGTTATAACTCCTTTATAGAGAAGGAGAACATACGCCTACTTTTGATTATCGTGTGCTGAAAATTTTAAACGTTTAGTTTGAATAAGAGATGTTTAGACGTTGAGACGTTTGAGCACAGACCAGTGAGATTTCTTCTCCAGCAAAGGACAAACTCATGAGACCAAGAGAAATAGCAAGATCAAAAGATGTAACTACGAATTCACCGCAAAAAAAAGCAGGAACAGCAGGTCTAAGACCTTGGGAAATAGATAAGTACATATACAAAGAGGAGCCAAGAGACGATCAGAGGTCGTCGCACGGTGACCCAAGGTTGGAGTTTGCACTGCAAAGTCATGGTCAGCACCCAGACAGCGACTTCATACCCTCTGATAGTGACCACGAAGCTCTCCACCCGGCCTTCGGTTTCGGCACCACGCCCGATCTCTCTGCTAGCACTTCCTCCGCAAGCGATCAGGGGACTCTGGCAGGGCGTCTATCGGTGGAGCTGCCGCAGAGTACGAAGGAGGGAGGAGAAGCCGTTGATAGCAAGAACATGGCGGAGGGGGCCGAATGCTACTGGTAATCCGCGTAGGGCAATAGGATTGGATAATCCGCAGACTGCTGGTGTGATACGTGGATTTCATACGCAAGAATGAATAATGGAACAGTGGAGTATCAGCGAATATCGAGGTGCGGGAAGGTTACCTGAAGTCGTGGCCGCCTCTACCAGGAATAGAGTCATTTGAAACAGTAAAGGATGTGGCAGCAGCGGCGGCAGCAGATGATAGTAGGGAAAATCCTGCGGGGAGACCAATGAGCAGGGCCAGATCACGCTCAACCTGCCACCCTTTGCCGGAAGAGCCAGAAGCTGAAGTCTCTTCCGGCCCTGGCAACGACGGCGGTTGAAACTGCGATTGGCTAGCAGGATACCCCCGAAACACGTACTGAGAGAGTATGTCCGGCTCAACAGGCTCTGAGTTCCTTAACTCGACAGATGACGAGCTAATAGCGGGATATGAGCAGACATTTGCCAAATCTACTGCTATGAAGCATGAAATACTCTCAAAGCCAAGTCAACTCTTAAACTTTTGGTGTGAATGAGAATGTTTTTTAGTGCTACATTGAAAGTTGTTTCCTTCCACTATCATTCTGAGAATTTGGCAGCAATGAGTGACAATAAATAGCCAATTCCATATTGACAAATTTCGATCTATTCACGTACAATTAATATTGGATACTCGATTTGTCAGAGTTGACAGTTAAGTTATAACTCCTTTATAAAGAAGGAGAACATACGCCTACTTTTGATTATCGTGTTCTGAAATTTTTCACCGTTTAGTGTGAATGAGAGACGTTGAGACGTTTTCTCAAAAGTCTCAATGAGAAATGAGCCAATACCGTTGAGATTTACTCTCTAGCAAAGGACAAACTCATGGATCAGGAAACCCATATAGATAAACTGCAAGAGCAGACGGCGAATCGAACAAAAAAATCAGAAAAAGCAGGTCCAAAACCTTGGGAATTAGATAAGTACATATACAAAGAGGAGCCAAGAGACGATGATCGGTCGTCGCACAGTGACCCAAGGCTCGAGTTAGGACTGCAAAGCCACGGTCAGTACCCAGACAGCGATTCCATATCCTCTGATGACTACGGATATGGCTCCCCTGTCTTTGGTATCGGCGCCATGCCCGACCTCTCTGCTAGCGCTTCCTCCGCAAGCGATCAGGGGACTCTGGCAGGGGGAGGATGCTTTAGTAAACCACGAACGGAGGTGCAGCAACAGCCGCGAGAAACGAGGCAAACGCAACGAAGACAGCAACCGCAGTCGTGGTCGTTTTTTGATCAATTTTCTGAGACGGACAATACAGGGCGGAGGCGGCATAAATCGCATGATTATGGATCATAAGTTGCAAGAATCTGCATCATTTTGTGTATCAGCAGGTAGATAATTGGTGGCAACAGTGGTCAAAAGCTGTTTAACCAGTATATAGTATGGGATATGGCAGCGGCGGCGGCGGATGATGGTAGGGGGAAATCCTGCGGGGAGATCAATGAGCTAGGCCAGATCACGCTCAACTTGCCACCCTTTGCCGGAAGAGCCAGAAGCTGAAGTCTCTTCCGGCCCTGGCAACGACGGCGGTTGAAACTGCGATTGGCTAGCAGGATACCCCCGAAACATGTACTGAGAGAGTATGTCAGGCTCAACAGGCTCTGAGTTCCTTAACTCGGCAGATGACGAGCTAATAGCGGGATATGAGCAGACATTTGCCAAATCCACTGCTATGAAGCCTGAAATACTCTCAAAGCCAACTCAACCCTTAAGCATTTGGCCTGAATGAGAAAGTTTTTTAGTGCTACATTGAAAGTTGTTTCCTTCCACTATCATTCTGAGAAGTTGGTAGCAAGGAGTGACAATAAATAGTCAATTACCTATTGATAAATTTCGATCAATTCAGGTATCATTAGTACTGGATACTCGATTTGTCAGAGCTGACAGTTAAGTTATAACTCCTTTATAAAGAAGGAGAACATACGCCTACTTTTGATTATCGTGTTCTGAAATTTTTCACCGTTTAGTGTGAATGAGAGACGTTGAGACATTTGAGAAAATGTCTCAATGAGAAATGAGCCAATACCGTTGAGATTTATTCTCAAGCAAAGGACAAACTTATAAATCAGGAAACCCATATAGATAAACTGCGAGAGAGGACGGCGAATCGAACAAAAAAATCAGGAAAAGCAGGTCCAAGACCTTGGGAAATAGAGCAGTACATATACAAAGAGGAGCCAAGAGACGATCAGAGGTCGTCGCACGGTGACCCAAGGTTGGAGTTAGCACTGCAAAGCCACGGTCAGCACCCAGACAGCGACTTCATACCCTCTGATAGTGACCACGAAGCTCTCCACCCTGGCCTTCGGTTTCGGCACCACGCCCGATCTCTCTGCTAGCGCAAGCGATCAGGGGACTCTGGCAGGGGATCTTAGGGATCTTTTTAAGCCAAGTGAGCAGCAACAGCACCGGGTGCTGGGGCGATGGCATTTGCGGCCTCCGCTCCCGTGGCCGTCGAGGGTGGATCGACATAGGGCGGGGACTTCCCTTCAGAAGGTGGATAAGCGCCTCATGGATCAGCAGCGGAGGAAGGCGACTGGCGCCTATTACGAAGATTAGCCAGATAAGCAACTGACCCTGCAGCAGCAGTGGCGGAAGAAGGAGAGGGGTTTGTAGAGGTAGGGCTAAGATCCTAACTAAACTGTGTAGCTAAGCAAACAGCTGTATGAGTGGTTTTTACAGGTATCCTGGGCCTCCCTCAAAGTGGTACCGTGTAGGGAGTCTGCTCCCTCACGGTATCACACACTTGCTAGTCTGCTGGAACTTATCGGCACCACTTAGCGCTGAATTTTGATTATCGTGTTCTGAAAATTTTCAACGTTTAGTTTGAATAAGAGATGTTTAGACGTTTGAGCTAATACCGTTGAGATTTCTTCTCCAGCAAAGGACAAACTTATGAATCAGGAAACCCATATAGATAAACCGCGAGAGCGGACGGCGAATCGAACAAGAGAATCAGGAAAAGCATGTCCAAGACCTTGGGAAATAGAGCAGTACATATACAAAGAGGAGCCAAGAGATGATCAGAGATCGTCGCACAGTGACCCAAGGTTGGAGTTAGCACTGCAAAGTCATGGTCAGCACCCAGACAGCGATTTCATACCCCATGATGAGGAGAGTGACCACGAAGCTCTCCACCCCGGCTTTCGGTATCGGCACCACGTCCGACCTCTCTGCTAGCGCTTCCTCCGCAAGCGATCAGGGGACTCTGGCAGGGGGGAAATGGTCAGAAAGGGTATTCGCAAATGCTATACATGAAGACGCGCTGCAGCAGATGATAGAGCGGGGTGATGTGAAGTGGAGTAAGGCGGCTAGGGATAGGTGCAGCGAGCTAAATGAGCGGGTAAGGCAACAGCAGCAGCGGAGGAGGAACAGCGAGCTAAATGGGCGGGTAAGGCAACAGCAGCAGCGAAGGAAGGAGATGGGTTTGTAGAGGTAGGGCTAAGATCCTAACTAAATTGTGCAGCTAAGCAAACGGCTGTATGAGTGGTTTTTACAGGTATCCTGAGCCTACCTCAAAATGGTACCGTGTAGGGAGTCTGCTCCCTCACGGTATCACACACTTGCTAGTCTGCTGGAACTTATCGGTACCACTTAGCGCTGAATCTTGAGCGTATTAACAAAATTGACAGCCAATTCTTCGTACGCTTCAGAATCGTATTCTTCGATGCGACCAGTATCACAGAGTGTGGTAATGGCTGGATCAATGGGCAATGTTCCTAGTAGAGGTGCCCCAGTTACCCCAACGAGTTCGCTCCCCCGGCTCGGGCCGAAAAGCTCGTAACGCTCGCCATCAGGAGTCTGGAAGTAGGACATATTCTCCACAATCCCAATAATCGTTCCTTTGAGATGACGTACCATATTCACACACTTCGTTACGATCATTGTCGCTAACATCTGGGGCGAAGAGACAATCACTACACCATCTAGGGGCAGAGCTTGCATTACAGTTAGTGGCGCATCAGACGTGCCGGGGGGCAAGTCGATCAGCAAGAAATCCAGTGGCCCCCAATCAACATCTTCGAAGAATTGCCTCAGGGCATTAGAAACCATCGGTCCCCGCAAGACCACCGGATCACTCTCATGCTCTAAGAACATGTTCATCGACATGACTCTGATGCCGCCTTTGCTGCGTGGTGGTTCAATCATACGCTCGCCTGCCCTGTTAGGACGCTCATGCGTGCCAAACATGCGTGCGATACTTGCGCCTGTGATATCACCATCTAAAATACCCACTTGCAATCCCTGACGTCGCAAGGAAACAGCAAGCAAACCAGTAACGAGTGATTTGCCCACGCCTCCCTTCCCGCTCATAATGGCAACTATGTGCTTGATCTTGCGATTAGGAGCATCACCAGCCATCGTCAATGGAATGCCACGCCCAACAGGAGCTTTCTTAGGTGCAACCGAGATAGGCTCTCCGTTGACCGCTGCATTCAAATCTTTCAGCAGGAGGTCTAGTTTCTCAGCGGGGAAACGATGAGTGCGTGCCCCACCCAAGATACTTTCACGTGAGCCAACTGCACAAGCAGTGCAGGGAAGGCCATGCCCATGAAAAACTTTGACAGTCGGAGGGTACTTTGTTACAACGTCGTGAATAACCATGTCGGCAGTAATAATTTCCGCCATACTCTATAACCTCTATCAGTAACACAAGAAATAGATGTCATCACTCCGAGCAAGGAGACCCCTGCCTTTAGGCACGGGGAGGAATGGCTCCCTGCACGCATGGGGATGAGGGGAAGACAAATGGCGAGCTACGAGCCAGCTTGTCTTGTACGTAAGCACTCTCTTGTTCTTCTTTCTCTTTTGCTGCTATCCCTTGCGGGAAGCCGTTTTTGGGAGGAACGGCTAAACCCTTGTAAACTGCTCTTTCGAGCCCCTGGTTTCCCAGGTAATGTTCGCCTCGACAAGGTTAGCGGTCGGTACTATCCGATGAGCACTGGCTTAACCCTTGTAGACCTGTTTAACCCATCGGTTCTAGAGCAGCGGGCTGGCGTCGCACCCGCAGGTAGGTACTTGAACTCTTACCGCTAACGTAGCAGATTGCTCTGCTGAGTCTGGTCAGGTAGGCTTGCGAAACAACGTTAGCGCTACTCACAAGCCTCTGGCTTATGGAACTTTAAATTGTAAAGAGGGTATATACAATGCTTGTCATTTACCCTATTAATTTCTTAAAGTTCATTAGCCACGGGGTTCCTGACGTGCTACTCTTCTACTTTTTATTTTAAGCTGGAGAGAGATAAAAAGACTAAATTCGATCTTTTTACTCATAACATTATAGCACACAATCGATGTAGTGTCGAAAGGGGGCAGGTCGAATTTTTTTTGCAATGTCTCCTTTGACCAAACACGCCTCTCATCCGTAAATATCTAAGAGAGAAAAACGATCATTCCCATCTCGACATGAATTCACCAAAAGAGGTAGGATAGAATATTTGGCATATTGTCTAAATCCTCGTGCAGGCGCTAGCCACGAAAATGCAAATACTGCCACGTGTTGTCAGTCTTGTGGCTTTTTGATCCAGGGAGCCCATATAGGCATCTACGAAGTTCTCTCCTTCCTCGGTGCTGGCAGTTACGGATATGTCTACAAGGTCCGTGAATCGGCCCCGCTCAGTCGCATTCTGGCCCTTAAAGTCTTGCGTCTTGACCAAACCAATGAGAAGGCTCAGACCAGTTTCATTCAGGAAGCTCGGCGTATCGCCAATATGCACCACCCGAACATCTTACCCATCTACAACTTTGGTCACTTGCAAGGCGATGAGCAGCCCTACTTTGTCATGGAATACGCTCCCCGCACCATTCTCGATCTCTTTCGCAAAGGCGATGGTAGCCGCCGCCAAGCTTTTGCCGAAGAACTGATCCCTTACATACAACAGACTGCAGATGCCTTGTATTACTTGCATAGTGCTGGATTAGTGCATCAGGATGTAAAACTGGGTAACTTGCTGATTGGTCGTAATGGACAGGTCTTGCTGGCAGACTTCGGCACGACCTACTATCTTGGCATGCAAACCCATGCCTCGCTAGGCGAGGTCACAGGAACGGCTGCATATATGCCTCCAGAGCAATGGCAAGGCAATCCACGCCGTCAGAGCGATCAGTATGCTCTCGCAATCTGCTGCTATGAGTTACTATGCGGTCGCCCACCATTTACTTATCAAGGCCTGGAAGATATGTGGAAAGCTCATCTTAGAGAGCAACCACCCTCGCTTCAACGCTGGAACCCACGTGTTCCCGCTGAAGTGGCTGCTGTGCTCCAGCGGGCTCTGGCGAAAGATTATCGGCAACGTTACCACAGCATTAGTGAGTTTGTAGACGCCTATGCTCATGCTGTACAAATTGCTATGCAGCGCTATGTCTGTCAGAACTGCGGGCAGCAGAATCGCACCGGGGCCCAGCGTTGTACCGTTTGTGGAGAGGCATATGATAACCGCTATTGCCTCTATTGCCAACAGCCAGCTCGTTTTGGGCAGCGTTGCTGTAGCATATGTGGTCGACTTGTTGATCCACCCACCATTGTTCAACACAGTCCACTGGTGGGAGTGAGCGTATGCCGGGGACGCTATACCATCAAGCGTGTCCTCAAACAAGCCAAAGAAACCCAGATCATGGTTGCAGTGGCTAGCGATGCACAAAACAAAGAGCAACCAGTCGTGCTGAAGCGTTGGGAGTGTACTCAGACTCCTCTTTCCCAAGATATCCACTACTATGATCAGGCTACCGAGCCTCTGGCTCATCTCCATCATCCCATGGTTCCACCTGTACTCAACCGCTTCGCCGAAGGAAATCATTATTACGTTGTCTCGGCCTATGTTGATGGTGAGAGTCTGGAGGAACGCCTACTCAAACTGTTGCGTCCTCTTCCAGAGCAAGAGATTATTAGCTATATGAATACCTTGCTTAACGTGCTGATTGCGCTGGAACAACGACCACAGCCCCTATACCACTTCGACATTTCGCCGGCCAATATTCTGGTTGAACATCGACGTGGACGCGTGATGCTCACAGGCTTTCAGGTACAGCCACCACCACAACCCCCCACTTCACGAATAGCAGGAAAATGCAAGCGCACTACACGCAAGCTGGCAATCTCACCATATCTGCCTATCCAGGACAAACCGTATGATCAGCGCACCAGCATCTACACTCTGGCTGCCAGTATGCACCATGCACTCACTAACGTGGCTCCACCGCATTTTCCATTCTATCCGCCCGTGCGCCTGCTCAATCCTACTATTTCGCTTGAGCTGGAAGCAATCTTGAGCCGAGCATTGCTCGAAAGAGCCTTCTGCACGTTATCAGAATTATGCTGCATTCAGAAAAGATCTCCAATGCCTAGCATATTTTGCGAAAAAATAGTCTACCATTGTAAAAATGTGCTACACTAGCTCAAACTGGCACAAAAGGATACCTATGGACAAGCTTACGAGAGACGAAGAGGAGAAAATCATCGCACGCAGCCAACAGGGAGACATCAATGCATTCAATCTATTAGTCTTGTGCCACCAACAGGTTGTCTATAATACGGTCTTCCGCCTCCTCGGCGATTACGATACCGCATCTGATGTGACACAAGAGGCATTTATCTCAGCATTTCGCGCAATTCACACATATCGTGGTAGCTCCCCGTTCCGCACTTGGTTATTGCGTATCAGCACAAATCTGGCTTGTGATCATTGGCGACGCCTCCAACGCCATCCGTCCGAATCATTGGAAATTGTCATCGATGAGGAAGAATTACACAGTCCTAGGGAAGCTCTGGCTCAAACAGGGCCAGAAAGCAACCCTGAGGCAATCTTACTCACCCAGGAACTCCAGCACTTGATTCAGCACGGGTTGCAGGAACTCTCGTTTGACCAACGCACTGTTATTGTGCTGTGCGATATTGAAGGACTCTCTTATGAAGAAATCGCTCAGGCAACCCAAACGACACTGGGGACCGTCCGCTCACGCCTATCACGGGCTCGCACACGCCTACGTTCTTATTTGTCACAACATAAGGAACTTTTACCACGTGATTATCGTCCAACTAGTAAAAGAGCAGATCAAAATTGAGATTACCAAGGAGACTACCAGGGGGAAAGCCCGTGCCACGACATACTTCACATCTGACAACTGAACAGCTCTCTATCTTCCTGGATCAACAGCTTTCTGCACAGGAACAGTCAACATGCCAGACCCATCTGAATACCTGCCAGCACTGTCAGCAACAGCTAACAGAGCTAGAGCAGACTGTCCTCTTGGTACGTTCCTTACCACAAGTGCCACTGCCACGTTCATTTGTATTACCTACCGCATCGACGGCACAGAGCCAAGATATGACGATAAAAGGAACTAATGCACCTAAGATAGCAAGACAAGCACGTAATCGCGTATTGATATTCCCGCGTGCCCGCACAACGATGCGCATTGTAAGCACACTCGTGGCTGTCCTAGGACTGTTCTTCACCCTCTCTGGATTGCTGACGATCGTATTTCCTAATACAGCAAACTTCCTAGTATCTGCTCCCTCTAGCAAAATCGTCCAAGTACGAGCTTTACCAACTCCTTCTTCACCTAATAAAATATTTGTGGGAGCAAAGCCTCCTCTTATGGGAGCAGAACCTCCTCTTGTAGGAGCAGCGCCTCCTCCCGACACCCAAAGTAAAGGTGAAGCAACTCCTTCACAAAATAAAGTTCAAAAACAAACACCAAGCCATGGTCCAGGTATCTATCAACAATTCTTTGATCTAGGCACGCCGGAAGGAAGCCTGAGCATTGGGCTACTGCTCTTAATTCTCGGGACTGTGAGCGTGATCTACTTCACCAAGTTAGGGAAAGGGTAAATCGGGTCAAACATCGAAGGATTTTAGGGCGAACATTTACGCTATTCACTAGGAAAAAAGCACGGCTAGCACAACAAGAGAAAAAAAGAGGCCTCTTAAAACAGAGAGGCCTCTTTCTTCTAAAACGTATTCTAGTAATCGTTAGCAGACAACTCACCCAATGTAACCTTTAATGTCATTGGTTGATCCCCACGATAGAGTGTGACAGTAACGTTATCACCAGGATTCCTGGTAGAAAGCATATCCGCTAGTGAAATCTCATCATCTATTTCCTTGCCATTTATCGCCACAATCACATCACCTATCGCCACCCCAGCTTGTGCTGCTGGCCCACCGTCGTGTACGTCAGTCACAAACACACCATGATCAACAGAGAGGTCATTCACAGACTGCACATAATCGTTAACTGTTTGGCTCATGATGTCTAGTGCAGCCCGACCAGTATGCGTCACAACTCCATCCCTGATGATTTGTGGCACGATCAGTCTTACTTGGTCAATCGGAATAGCGAAACCAATACCATTAGCAAGAGCATTATAGCTGGAATCAAACTGCATCAATGTCGTAATACCAATCACATTGCCATGCAAGTCTGCCAGTGCCCCGCCACCATTGCCCGGATTAATGGGCGCATCAATCTGAATAGTATTGGGAAGAGCATTTAAAGCCACTGGCTTATAACGCTCAAGTTTACTACGCTTCAGGGCACTAATAATGCCATGCGTCACGCTTTCCGCATTTCCTAATGGATTACCAACTGCCACTACATCCTCGCCTATCTGAAGTTTTGATGAGCTGCCTAATGGTGCGACAATCATGTTTGCAGGCGGATTAACCTTCAAGACTGCCAGATCGTCTATTGGATCAGTGCCTGCCACCTGAAACATTCTCAATTTTGTTCCCATCAGCAAACACTACCTCGATCGAGTTGCCCCCCACAACCACATGGTTGTTGGTCACAATATAGCCCCGATCATCTACTACGACTCCCGAAGCATGCTCAACATATCTTCCCCGATCCGTGATCCCTGTCACATTCACCTGCACGACCGCAGGCCTGACTTTGGCAATGGCAGCCTCACGCTCTGCCTCAACACTATTTGCACCGGATCGCAAACCACTCTCTCGGTTAAACGTCCAGCCTGCAAAGAGACCAACTCCAAAAACTGAGGCAATTACCATAGTGAGAGCCAGAATTGCAACATTGCGTGATCCATGCGCTGGCCGTTTCACTGATTGAGGTACAGATAGTTTACCAGAAGTATTTTCCCGAGGCGGACTTTCCCTCCAAGCTGTTTGTCTAGGCTCCTCTCCTAACGATCGATAAAATGGTGCCTCAGGTCCGTATAGATTCTCCCCCGTTGGCAGATCAGGCTGCTTTCTTCCCTGATACGGCTCTCCCTCAGGCGTTCCTTCTTTCCAATATAGCTTTTCTTCAGGACCTTGCCATGATGTTTTTGGCATAAATTCGAAAGGTCCTGTTGACTGATTATTGGCATCTAAATGATGCATCCTGCCATTCTCCTTCTGATCCACCAGATCGCGCTATGTTTGACAATATTACAGCGACAAAAGTTCAACTCGTTGCTATTTCCAGCAGCCTTAGGACAGACTGAGCCTTGAGGGTATGCTACAGGCTTTTGAAAATCTATCACGAACCTTTGTTGTAACAAACGAGTGCCAGGACTGCTCTTGCTATCTATGCTCAGCAGCAACCTTCCGCATAGTTCATTGTAGTAGATGTTTCTCCATTTCTCCAGGGGGAAAGAGGGACAGTTCACGGAATGCATCAAAACAAAGAGGACGCGATTCCCTTTTATTAGGAATCGCGTCTTTTGCGTGGATTGGATAAACTTGTCTCAGCTAGCTGGCAATTCATCTAGTATGACATTAAATGTTAATTGTTGGCTACCACGATAGACACTGATAGAGACCTTATCACCTGGAGATTTGATGGCTAGCACATCCCCAAGTGAAGCTTGATTATCTACTTTCTTCCCATCTATTGCCACTATCACATCTCCTGGCTGTACGCCTGCCTGTGCAGCTGCCCCATCAGTCTGGGCCTCAACAACAAGCACGCCATGATCAACTGAGAGACTATCCATAGCTTGCAGATCGGCATCAATATCCTGACCCTCTATACCTAATGCAGCTCGGCCTGTATGCGTCACACTACCATTCTGGATGATCTGCGGTACGACCAATTTTACTTGATTGATTGGAATAGCAAAGCCCACACCGTTGGCAGGAGCATCAAACTCTGGATCAATCGCTGCTAGCGTTGGAATACCAACAACATTGCCTTGCAAGTTAGCCAGTGCCCCCCCACTATTGCCCGGATTGATGGGCGCATCGGTCTGAATAGTGTTGGGAATGGTCACATGATGAGACTCACTCACGCTACGCCCCAAAGCACTGATAATACCATGAGTCGCTGTCTCCGTAATTCCTAGCGGATTACCAATTGCCAGTACCTCCTCCCCTACCTGTAACCTCGACGAGTCACCCAATGTTGCCACAATCATATTTGCAGGTGGCTTAACTTTCAACACCGCCAAATCATCGTTTGGGTCACTTCCGGCCAATTGAACATTCTCTATTTTTTCGCCATCAGCGAATACTACCTCTATAGACTGGGCTCCCTGCACTACATGATTATTAGTTACAATGTAGCCTTGCTTATCAACTATAACTCCTGAGCCACTCTGAGTTCCCTGTTCTCCGCTGTCTGTCATCATTGACACATTTACTTGTATAACTGCTGGCCTAACTTTGGCAATGGCAGCCTCACGTACAGTCTCGATGTTATCACTAGTCAAAGTAGGAACCGCCTGCTGCGAACCTGTATTAGATTGCCGTGGATGCAGCATACTAGAAAAAGCACTACTACCAGAATTTCTGGCAAAATCCCAACCAGCGAAGAGGCCAATGCCAAAAATTATGGCCATCACCACTGTGAGCGCTAGAAAGGATGCAATCCGCAACCCACGTGCCGAAGCTTTCACAGTTGGGGCAGCAGCCAGCCAGCCACCAGTATTCCACATAGGAGGATACTGCTGATAAGCCGCGTGTGTCTCCCCTTCTAACAATGGAGAAGATGGCAACTCAGGTTGGTACCTGTTCTCCTCAGTTGTAGGCTGGTCAAGCCGCTCTTTGCCAGTTAGCGGCCAAGGAGTCCGTGGCAGAAATTGATTTGGCACCTTTGATTGATCATTGGCATCTGGACGAAGCATTTGACACTCTCCTTAAAAATTAAACTAATTCACCAGATTTTGCCATTAATCATATTGAAAACAAACACAGTTTACTATAGTATAGATCTACGCGGATATATATACAACAAATAACCTTGCATACCTCAACAACATCAATAGTTACTCAACATATCCAACAAACGACCTTGCAAACAGCTTTGCATACCTATATAATAGCTCTATAGCATGAAAAATCTTTGAGAGATTTGTAAAGATTTTGTATAAGATTTAGTTTCTGTGCAGACCATTGAATGCATACTACGAAAGGAGACGGCATTTTCTCACCACGCCTTTCAGGCATGGCGGGTAGCTAAGCCGCGTTATCGTGACTAAGGAGCATACTAACTTGACATTACAGGAGACCATAGCACAACTCCGACACCAAGCACACGAGCATCTAGAGGCACGACGTTGGCTTCAGGCCGAAGAGATCTTTTCGACGCTTCTTACACACAACGCCGAAGATGAGGATGCTTTACTTGGTCTTGTAGCCTCGCTCGATGGTCTCAATAGCTTTGAGCCTCTCTATGATATAGCACAACGCCTCCTTGAGATTAACCCCTATTCTGCACCAGCACTGGCATATAAAGCACGTGCCTTACAAAAGATGGACCGCATCTCAGAAGCCACTATTGCTAATGATCAGGCCCTCTTACTCGATACCAATCTCGGTCTAGCATGGGTTAACCGTAGCGGTCTCCAACTCTTGCAAGGAAAGTTACCAGAGGCATTACGTACTTCTTGCCATGCAGTTGAGGTTGCTCCGAATGATCCGCGATCCTGGGCCAATAAGGGTGTTGCCTTGCTCAATTTCAATCGTCTTGCAGAAGCTCTGGAGGCCTTTGACCAGAGCTTAGCACTCGATGCAAGCCAACTTTTTGCACTGCAGATGAAATGCGAGATTTTCTGCCGCATCGGACGTATGTACGAAGCTGTTCCACTCGTTCAACAAGCGCTAGAGATCAATCCAAATGACATTACCTCGCTGACACATGGCATTCAGGCATTACGTACACTGGAGATGTTTGATCCCTTACAAGAGTTAGCGTTACACCTGATCAAACTTATGCCCGATAATCTTTTTGCCTGGGAAAACTATATGCGTAGCCTGCGAGGTTTAGGTAAATTCGAGGAGGCAAATGAAGCACTCGATCGCGTACTTGAACTGGACCCCGACGATGTTCGCTTCTGGACGATGAAAGCTGATATTCTCTATCGCCTGGAACGCTATCGCGAAGCTGCCAACATTGCAGAGCGTGCTAGACGTATTGATTCTGACTATCCACCTGCACATCGTATTCACGAAAAAGCTTTAAAATTGATGTATCAGCGCAAAGATAGGAAAAAAAATCTAAAGACATTCCCATAGTATTGGCAACAATAGAAGGACTTTGCATTTACCTGAGAAGCGCCATTTGACGCTTGGCAAGAGACTTGTAAGTATACTCGAACGTGATAGTAAAAGGAAAGATACCTTGTAGCTTACCATCATCCTGATAGGGAAGAAATCGAGCGTCTCTGGTAGCGTGGAAAGGAAACTGAACATGTCTGGTACGCTATTTGAAGTTATTCTCGTCTATGCTACAGTCCCATTTTTTGTGATGGTCTTATTCCTTTTGGTCCTCTGTATCGCCAAATTTCAATTGGGTGTCTCGTTTTCTTCTCTCAGGACGCCACGAGAGAAACAGGTCTACCCATTTTCAACGTATCTCGGTGTTGGACTGCTCTTCCTCTTCTTTGTTGGCATGACCATCATTTTCCGCAGAAAGCGCATCTAAGTATGTTTGCATTATGCATGCTTGCGTGAGAACCTTTGACTTTTAGACAGACTCGTCTAGAGGATGGAGCTAGCATGCTAGCATCCATATATTTGATAAGATCACTACAATTTGCTATAATGGCCTCGTGGATAACAAGCAAGAAACAACCATCATCCATAAGCTTACCCAGGTGCTTCTTCCAACATTAACAGTTCTCGGCTTTGCGCTTACCGCCTTTAAACGGCCTGATCTTGGATTAAGCTTCAATCTTCTCGCCCAAATCTTCTGGCTCTACGCTAGTTGGCAAGCCTGGAAAAATGCTAAGCAAATTGGTATCCTTATTAGTTCCATCATTATCACTTTCTTGCTTATTTATGGCATTATCAACTACTGGTTCCTCTGACGGTACGGCTACAGTAAAAAAGTCGAGAGCGTTAGGAGGATGGGCTAGATCCTCCTAACGTTTTACCAACCAGCTTGTTTCTTAATGTCTATAAGGTCTTTGGTGGCATGTCCTTGCTCGGGTGCCCTGCTACTGTAACCTTTCCAGGCTTTGTAGGATGCTCATAGTGACGACATGGAAATGTTGCGAGTGCCGCTAGACTTCCCAGAAAGAAAACAAGCCCCCATATCAAGGGCTTGCTTGTTTTTCTTCAGCCAGCTCGATTTTATCTAAAATACATCAGACCTTATAACAATCCTTATGGTAGTAGGCCATCCCTTTACCGAGTACCTTTACTGGATAGAGATCTGTCGACCAGATGATCTCGTTGCAAACGGGACAGATATGATTAGTCTGCTGATTAATCACGGCACGGTTTGCCAACGAGGCACGAGCTGTCTTTGAAAGTTCACCTTTCTTTGGCATTAATTACATTCTCCTTTTGTCTGATACTGCCTATATTTAAGAACACGACTTTTGCAGAGCTTATCTAGGAACCTGACAGCAATCGCTCTCGTCCAGAGGCGAAACGAGGTTTTTGCGTAAGCTCTAATATTTATGAACAAGCACTGTCCATATTTTGCTTCCAAAGTATACCATAGGGACCTCAATCAGACAATTGATTTGTTAACAGGGAAGTAGTTGCCACTGCTGGTTGGTACCACCATTGGGCGTCTGCTGGATGATGGAGGTCCCATCCGCTGTCGATGCATTTGAAACCTCGACGTTCAATCTACTGTTGCGATTAGTGAGATAGAAGTAGCCACGGCCAGCATCAACCAACCTCCACTGCTGATGTGTGCCATTATCGCCACTCCCAAGCTGCAACTGAACGCCCGTACTCTTTGAGGCATGCGATACATCAAGGACTTTTCCGCTCTGGCGGTTCACCAGTTTGTAGTAGCTACTCCCCACCGAGACAAACTGCCATTGCTGACTCGTGCTGACCTGATCCCTCAATTGAACAATGGGAGTGCCATCTGTGGTCACACCCTTGGCCGTACCAAGCACTTTCCCGCTTTTGCAGTTCACAAGTGCATAATAGGCTTTTGCGCTTGGAGCAATCTGAGTCGTGGTTACGGTTAGCGTGGCATTGGGCAGCCCCGGTGAACTGGCCGTAATGATGGTCCTTCCTGACAAACAGGAACGAAAGGTGATACGAGCCATACCATTGAGCATGTGATAAGGATTACTGTCATTGAATGTCATGGTTTTCCCGGTCGGGAAAGCCCCCGGACCTGATGTAATCGTCAAGGTGACATCTGGATTGTTAGAGAGGTCATGGCCAGAGGCATCCTGAACTTGAACGGTAATCACGGCAAAATCAGAGCCATCACCGATAATGGTCGCTTTATCTGAGGAAATCGCCAATTTGGCTGCCGTTCCTGAAGATGGAAGCGTGTAAGTTGTTCCCAGATGATATTTGCGATATTCGTACCAGAGTTGCCGTGGGCGTCCATAATAATCGATCAGACCGTCAAAGCCAGCGCCAGCAACAAGAGTTCCATGATCAAATCCTTCCCAGAAAATCTTTCCCGCACGCCAAGGGTGCGTTTCTGGAATGTCGGGGAAGGGATACGTTTGGATATTGGCATAGTACTCCGTCACCACAGAAGGGATGCCGGGGTTCTGATATTCGGCAATGGTGGCTCCATCTCCATTATAGCCAGCAACATCGGCACATTTGTCAATGCCCATACGTTGCACCCCACCAGCACCTGCCAGACGTGATGGGTCAAGCGATTCAGCCAGACTGGCCAGCGTCCGTACCAGGGCTTTCGTACGATCCTCCACGCTTCCATCCGTGAAAAAGACTTCATTGCACATAGACCAGAGGATGATTGATGGGTGATTGCGCCTTTCTCGGATCATCTCTGTCAGCATACGTTTCAGATTTGTTTCAAAGGGCTCCCAATCCTCGTTGTGGGTTGGATAGGCACTCTGCGACCAATTAGGTTGTTCTGTGGTCGAAAAGAGACACCCCCAGAAACACAATTCACTCCAGACCAGTATACCAAGCTGATCGCAGGCAGAATCAAAGGCCACATCATGAGGGTAATGGCTCTCGCGAATGGCATTGAAGCCTGCCTTCTTTACAAGCTTGGCTTTGCGATAGTGATCGGCATTGGTCGCACCATCACTCCAGCCAGCAATGTCTTGGTGCGCATTAACCCCATCAATGTAATAATGCTTTCCGTTGAGGAAGAACCCTTGCGTTGCACTCCAGCGAATGGATCGAATCCCTAAAGGACTGCTGTAACTATCCACAAACGTGCTGCCATCCTGTACGGCGCTGGAGACGGTGTACAGATAGGGAGATTCCGGTGACCAGAGGTGGGGCTTCGTAACTGTGCAGGTCTGGGTAAAAGTATGAGTAACTCCGGCAGCAATGCTACTGCTTGCAGTCATGGTTTGGACGACCGCATGCGTGGCATCAACGATGGTCGTCGTTAACGTCACTCGTTTGGTTGAGGTGCTCTGATTTTGTACCTCTGTTCGGACACGAACCGTCGCCTTCGTGGCAGAAACATGCGGTGTGGTCACATACGTTCCATACCAAGTGACGTGCAACGGGTCTGTGATGACTAGATACACATCTCTGGTGATACCTCCAGAAAAAATGATAGTCTCCTGCACGGGGGGCCAGTTGAGGATTCCACTTATTATTCAAACGAACCGCCACCACATTATCACCCTCATGCACTGCAGAAGTGATGTCAAAGATAAAGCCGGTAAAGCCTCCGATGTGCTCCCCTACTAGGGTGCCATTGACATAGACCTGAGCATCTTGAAAGGCGGCTTCAAATTCCAGCGAAATGCGACGAGCCTTCTTCTGATTTGCGGTGATGGTAAAATGCCTGCGATACCATCCATACCCCTGGTACCAGCTTGTGGCTTGAAAGTAGGGAGTATCAAACGAATGGGGAAGATTCACATGTTGCCAGGAAGAATCGTTAAATTTGGTTGCCTGCGCACCCGCAATATCTCCCTGGGTAAACTGCCAGCCAGCATCAATCAGCATTCTTACTCGATTGGTTGGTCGAGAAACATATTGGGGGGCAGCAGAGGCTACCTGCGCAGTCGGCACCAGCAGAGAGGTGGAGGCATCAACTGATGTGGCGAGTGCCGTAGCACCTGCTGTCACTTTCAGGAAACGACGACGACTCATGTGCTGGCTCATAAACTTATTCCTCCTTGAATCTTAGTTATCCTCTTTGAGCGTCTTTTGCCCTTTACAAGCCTCGATTGTAAGAAACCGCTTGCTACTGAAGCATAAACAAAGCAATCTTTTTTGTCAAGAGGAAGAGTCAGCCAGTTAACAGGAGAGCTATGCCCGTTGTGCCATCTTCGTATGAGCAATGGATAGCTGTTGGTTCCATGGGAGCCACTCGAGTGCGTTATATGTCTGCTTTTGCCAAACCCTCCAAGAATGTTGACCAACCTGCAGATCAAAGTGGTAAAGGATATGCAAAGAATTCAACTTACGCATAAATTGGAGGGTATCCTGGTAGTATGGCTGGTCCTTCGTTGCCGCACCAAGAAATATGTGCAGTTGCCATGCCTCTTGCATCGTGAGAATAGTATCCCGAGGGCTATTTAGCTGCTGATACGAGGTGTTCGAACCCCAGATAGATCCCTCCGCCTGATAATAGCCTCCGAGTGAGATCACATTCCCAAAGATATCAGGATGATGAATAGCTATATTCATAGCCCCAAATCCCCCCATGGAAAGCCCACCAATTGCACGATGCTGGGCATCGGGAATAGTCCGATAATGTTGATCGATGTACTTGACAAGATCATAGGCAACGAAGTTCTCCATCAACTGCGTCCCGTCATAGCTATTACCCCACTCGCTAACTTTACCTGGAGTACCATTCCCATCAGGAAATACCATGATTAACTCAGGAATAGACTTTAGCGTAATCAACGTGTTGGCAGATTCAGTAGCTTCTCCTCCCACAACCCAGTCGAAATATCTCCCAGGTGTACCATGCAGCATGTAAAGTGTAGGATAATATTTTTGCGTTCCCCCAGGAGTATTGTAAGAGGGTGGCAAGTATATATCAAACACTCTGCGATGATTTTTTAATGAAGGACTGATTAGGCTCCTGGTAACAACTCTCCCTGTCATTACTTTCCCCTCGCTATCGAGGAAAACTGGATGGGTATGAATGCCGATATCGGGCGAGTAGATAAACAAATTGGTTGAATTAGCTGCCAGAATGATCAAGATCACTATCACAGCTGCACTAAACCAATGACTTATCATGTAGATAGCTGATTTTCTTCGAGGGAAGGTCGATTGTGCTAATTCGTTATCTGATCTCTTGTCAAATCTTTGAATGCAAAATCGCCAGCAAGCAGAGAGAAGTCTGTAGGGAGGATCAAGCACGACCTCACCAAAAGTAACGCCAATTGCTAGCCCAATAAATCCACTCAGTAGCCCCAATCCCAGGAGAATGGTAGAGTCGGTGTACAGGGCTTGCATACTTATCGGCTCTTGGATGCCCCCCAGGATCCAAAAGTGGTTGTCTTGCGTGCTGGAAAAAGCTGATGAGAAACTTGTTACAGAAAATAATGCCCGCTCCCACAAAGGCACCCAGTTTGCAACGTCCCAATGCCGCCCCAATAAGTGCAGAGCCAGTGGTCATCATGAGCGTTGCAACAAGCTGAGAACGCAGAGTATCTAGCCCCAGACTAATGATGGCAGAGGTCAGCCCATTAAACATACTAGACTGGAAGAGAAAGATTCCCCCACATATAGTCAGCAGTAAGGAGATAAGAAATCGTAAAACTGGTAAGGACCGTTTGAGCAATAGACGATTTTTCGAAGAGAAGTTCTTTTCTTCCATAAAAATCCTTGTCTTTGGACCCATCCCAAGAATGTGGGAGGAAAGAAAGCTACCCCTGGGCAAGACCCCTTGTGGGGAGCCGTTTTGAATGGGAACGACCAAACCTCTCTGGTTTCCCCGGTAATGTTCGCCTCGACAATGTTATCAGCCTGTACTCTCTGCTGAGTAGACATGTCTACCCGATTGGGTCCAAGGCAACGATGATCGGGTCCTAAATTTTGTCTCTCTACTAGTATTATACGATCTCATTGAGCAGAATTCACACAGCAAAAAATATATGGCCTTGAAAGCCTATTCCGCTTAGCAAAGCCACTACGTCAGAATTATATCCTGTGATTAGATATGCCCACCCATGCCATGCAGGATCATCTCAAGAGCAGTCAGGACAATCACTGGTAGGAAGATTAAGCGTAACGTTTTATTGCTCAGATGCACCAGTAAACGTGCTCCTACTAGCGCACCGATCAGGACTCCAAGTGCAACAGGTGCAGCAATCAGTGGGAGAATATCACCACGCGAGAAGTAGATGCCCGCACTGGCAGCAGCTGTCACCCCGATCATGAGATTACTTGTCGTTGTTGAAACCTTAAGCGGCAGTCGCATCAATGTATCGAGCGCCAAGACCTTAAACGCACCGCTTCCGATGCCGAGTAGTCCCGAAATGAGGCCCGCCATATACATCATCGCTAATCCGAACGGCGTACGTGTGACTTGATATGGCACGTCTTGTCCCAGGCGATGATCTGGATAAGAGCTTGAAAGATGAAGCCACTTGGCCCATCGATCATCCTTCACCCCCACAGGCAATTCTTCTCCCATTTTGAATACTAGTGGTGCCGCAGAAATGAAGAGCACGGCACCGAAAATCACAGAAAGTAAATTGGGAGCTAGCAAGCTGGCGAGAAATGCACCACTAATGGCTCCAATGGTCGTTCCTAGTTCCAGAAACATACCAACACGTATATTAGTCAGATGATCACGCACATATGCTGCCGCCGCACCACTTGAAGTAGCAATGACGGAGATAATACTTGCCCCAATGGCCAGTGGAATAGGCAATCCAAAAGCTAATGTCAATAGGGGAACGATCAAGACACCACCTCCAAGCCCCACCAGCGAACCAAGCATCCCCGCCAGTACTGATCCTATAAAGATCAACAGAAATGTACTTAGCGAAAAATGAGAAAATATCAGGTCATCAATATGTACGGTCGCTGTATTGTTATATCCAAGCAGCAGACTAAGCATGAGAATGGCAAGCACAAGGAGCGTGATGATCACATATTTCCGGTCTCGCTCGAAGCTAAATGCTACCATCGAGGCTACTACGCGTATAATGGGCGTAGCAATCAGCAGCAAAAGTCCTAGCATAATCACAGCCTGCGGCTGCCAGACAAGCAATCCCGCTGCAATCTGACTCAACGTTACTGGAAAAACCAAGGCTCTCTGAAGAGAATATCCTCCTGGTCTTAGCACTGCAAGCAGCAATCCAAGCACAATCACTGCTGTGCTAAGCAGAACTCCTCCTTGTAGAATCCAGCCGATGAAGTCTGTAATTGTCGGTGGCTTGCGCTTGTTCTGCCGTGGGATGATATGCTCTACTAATGATGGATGATGCAAAGTATTACCTATTTTGTGTGGTGCTAACATAATAGATAGTTGCCTTTCCCGTAAATGCGAACGTCTAGTTGTATGCATGACTAGATGACAAGCTCTTAGGTTTTTCGAAGCTAAATGCTAAAGGGCTGCAAGTGGCCTAGCCAAAGACAGGCTCGTGAGGCCTAAAATAGGATATGACCCACTACCCGATAGTGATGCATCAACCTCACTTATCAGGTCAACCATTCATAGTATAACCTATTTTTCTACATTATTCCAATTCATATATTAAATAATTATTATAACTAATAAGAATGATTAGAGCTACTCAGGCACTCGACTTGCACGGTAATCCTTGGGTAGTCACGAATAAAAGCGACTTCCAGATCATATTGAAGACTGCCTTCAAAAGCTTCGCAAAGATAAAGATCCAGTATCACAAAGAGGATCGGAGCAATTTATTGTGTATCGGAAAAAGCTAGTGTAATGACCATGCCATCTCTGGTGGCACGCGTGTTGGCAAAGACGTTGCATGCCATTTTTTCGGCCTGCGAGGTATTAGTGATCTTCGGGCTAAAATGGGTCAGAACTAGTGCATGGGCTCCTGCTGCCTGAGCAATGCTAGCTGCCTCCTCAGCGGTCATATGGGCATTGGCGCGTGCTAGGGGCAGGTCAGCTGCATCATCATACATGCTCTCGCAGATTAGCAGATCCACATCGTGCGCGAACGTGCTTAAAGTTTGTATAGGCCTAGTATCCGTGATAAATGCGAACGAGATGCCACGCCGAGGTTCTCCCAATACTTGCTCAGGCGTGATCGTCTGACCATTATATTCAAGCGTCTCGCCACGCTGCAAGCGAGACCAGAGCTGTACTGGCAGGTCCAATGCCCTAGCTTTATCAGCTTGGAAGAGCGGACGGCGCGATAACTCTGCCCGGTAGGCTAGGCAAGGTACGCCATGAGCTGCTGGAGTGCAAGTAGCATGGAGTTCTCCTGGCAGAGTGAAGGATTCACCTCCTCGCAGTTCATGAATATGGATGGGAAATGGCAAATCGGCTGCGATGCGTCTCAATCCTTCTATAACATAGGTTGTCCCCACTGGCCCATAAATGTTGAGCGGTTCCGTTCGGCCCGCATGTGCGACCATGAAGAGGACACCAGGTAGGCCAGCTACGTGGTCTGCATGCATATGGCTAAAACAGATGGCCCCGAGTTGGCGAAAACCCCAGCCAAGAGACTTCCAGGGAATTTGTGTTCCTTCGCCACAATCAAATAAGGTCAATGTTGCCCCGCTACGTACAAGGGCGCAAGAGAGCCAGCGCCCAGGTAAAGGCATCATCCCGCAGGTTCCTAGGAAACAAATATCGATCATGCCCTATCCTTCTAAGTACTACAATATTGGCATCATTGTAGCACACTTTTGGGAGGGAGTTGTATGCCTTTCCTACTTAGAGAGTGTTTGGTTATGGTCGCCATGCGATTCTTCAGCAAGAAGGGCACCGTCATGGGATACTAATAACATTATTTGCTCTTAAATCACTTAATGCATGTTGATGTGAGCTAAGAGAGTGTTTGGTTAGCACTCTCTTAGATGATTGAGCTTATGAAGGTGTAATATTGGGCGTAGACCTCTGGTCGAGAACCTCAAGCACTGCGATAAAGACCAACAATCTGAGCCTGGTCAAGAATATGTCCTTGCATTTCATTCACAAGCGTAGTTTCAGTCGTCTTCGTATCTGCATTAAAGGTTGTGTCTAATGCATAGAGTTTGAAAAAATATCTATGTGCTCCTGATGGAGGACATGGGCCTCCATATTCTGGTTTCCCAAAACTATTTGTTCCCATCGTACTCCCTGTAGGTACTGAATTTTGTTCAATCTTCTTCGTTGTCGGTTGTATGTTGAAGACAATCCAGTGTGCCCATGTACCAGCAGGTGCATCTAGATCATCAACCCAAACGTCAGGCGAGCGGGCACGTTACTATTTCAGACGCGATCGGATTGAACAAATGAGGAGCCACCTTGGCCTGGACAACATTCCAGTATCCAGCGACCAATGGAAGCAGGAATTTCTTGATTTTGCCAAGAGCCGCAATTTGACAAAATCCTACAAACCAGTGATGTTGAAGGCCTTTTTTAAACTGGTTGATCGGGAAGGCAAAGTTCAAATTCACCTCTACCCAAGACTATCTGTGTCCTTAGATGACGCGAGTGCTTCTGCAAAGAGTCCATTTAATTGTCCCTTCAATTCTTGAGATCCTGCCCAAACAGCATCTTCTGGACGACGAGGAGGTCTAATTGGAAATGGGTCCTGTTTTAGTAAAACTAATCCCCAATCATTCGGGTATAGTTCCAAGAATCTAGCGAATCCTAGACTTTCGGGTTCGGAGGGGAACGACGATCCTCTCAGGATGCACTACTAAAGACGCAATCGCCTTATTCACATCCTCTATCCCATTGCCTGTAAAGGCGTTTGGGAGTGCTTTACGCATGATATTATAGCTGCCATTGATATCTGCGTTAAATTTACGCCCATTTGAGGCCTCGTACATGCCACGTTTCACGCGTCTGCCACTGAATGTTGCCTTGTCCGCATCTTCTTCACCAAAGCTGGGTATGGGATCGCGATCCAGAAAGCTGGCTTTGCTGGTATAGCTTTCCTCTTGCACAAGGACCTCTATTCCAACGAGCTTAGCTTTATAGGTGAGCATATCAATGAACCTTGCATGTGGCAATTGCACAAAATGCAGGTTATTCCTTTTGCTCATGTTGGACTCTTGCTTCCAACCTGGATTCTTGCCGATAACCAACGTGCCAATGCCTTCTGCAACCAGCAAGTCGATGATACGCCTAGAGACTGTGTGCAGGTAGTGATCTATGCGCCTAGTTCGTTTGGCGGCAACACGTTCTAGCGAGCGACTAGTGTGATGGTTGCTGCTCATGTTCTTTTGCATCTTAGACATATGTTTGTTGTAATATTGGTTCACGCTCTTAATCGGACGCCCGTTAACAAGGCGAGGAACTAATCCTCTTTTGTTTGATGTTAGCGCGACAAGATTGTTCACCCCAATGTCTATCGCTGCAACGAGAGAAGGATTGACATCTTCTTGCACTTCGACTTTCGTATAGACAACTTCAACGACATAGCATCCACGGATCGACGGCACAATGCGAACCTGATCAATGTTCCGATGTCTGGTTCTGATCTCGATGCCAAGCTGAGATGGCTTGATGATGCCGTTACGCAGTGCTGTTTGAGAAATTGCCTGAATAGTGTAGACAAGGATATTCCTCCCTTCTTTCTTGTCCTTGTATCCAGGCAACTTTGGACGGCCTAAGAACTTGGATGGATCTTCCTCATAGGCGCGTGTAGCCTCGAAGTACGATTTCCAATTCTTATCAAGCAGCTTGAGCACCTGCTGAGACACTTTGCGAGGAAGCGATCGATGGGCTTCATGCTTCTGCATGCGCTTAGCCATCTGGTTGTAGTTTAGGTATTTCCCGCAAAAGATGAAGTGTTGTCTCATCTCATAGAGCGCCGCATTGGAGAGATTTTTGGAGGCGAAGGCTGCACGATCTACATCCGCAAAGCGAGCATCAGTTTTCTTGATCATGTGCTTCTCGACTAGCTGCATCTTCATCCCCTTTCTCTGTTAACTCTGCTACAATTTTCGCTGTCTTGCGTTTAGCTCTTCTTTGCCCATACAGCCTTGCGCAAAAGCTGTAGATGATTGAAATCAGATCTGACAGTAAATCTTCTGTGCCGTTCTCTGCCGTAGTAACGACCTCAATTTCACGCCCTTGTCCTTTGAGAAGAGTCTCGATATAGCGAAACCCAAAACGTGTTCCTCGATCTTTGTGCTCAACTACAATCAATGTTGTTGATTGATCTGCCAGCAAAGAGAGAAATTTCGGACGACTATCATTGACTCCTGATCCAATCTCTTTGACTACCTTCGCTACCTGATAGCCTTTAGCGGTACAATAGGCCACTAATCGCTCAGCTTGGCTATCCAGATTGGACTCGTTCTCCGTAGAAGAAACCCGTGCATAGATAGCAACTTTTTGAGCGGTGCTAGGCTCTTGCACATCTTCATCAATGAGGATGGTATGCTTGCCGACTCTACGCCCTTTGATCTTTCCGTCCCGAAACCACCTCCATGCTGTCTCGTAACGGACTCCCTGTTGTTTAGCATAATCACTTAACTTCATGGATATATGATAGCACAACCATGTAAAGATTGTCAAGGATAATCATGGATACGCTATAATTTCAATGAACGTTTCCAATACATTAGCCATTAGCGCCCTCCTGAAAGTAGAGCAAATTGCACAGATATTTGCTCTCTTTTCTATAATAGCTGACTAGGCGTTATCGCTTTTTCTCGGATTCTCTGTCTCTCATAGAACAGCCTCGCTGTATGTGATCTCAAATTCTTCATGCTGTGCGAGCAATGGGCGTGCCGAACGGTCGCCTACACGTTCTCTTCCCAGTGTTTCTCAAACGATTGACGTATAAGGTACATCACATCATCTAGCTGACTAGGAGATGAAAGACTGACCTCGATCTCTCCATTCCCATGATGCCCAACAGCACTAATATCCCGACAGAAACCCTTGGGATCATGAATCTCACTGAACTTCATATTGAGGAACAGGCGTAAACTCTTTACCTGTGGCTCGACATCAACAAAATTGGTGGACGTTTTATAGGCAATATAGAACTTTTTACACTCTTCCCGTACTGTTGGATCTAACTGGGAAATATGACTACGCACGCTCTCGAACAGTTTGCGTATGGGACCTTGCAAGGGAACATAACTGTTGAGCGTGTATCCACTGGTGCTGCTAGGATATTTCCCAATAGGTGTCTCTCGAATAGGTTTGGCAGAGGAAGTTGGAACAGGCCATGCTTTGATAGCGATGTCTGCCAGAGCTTGCGCTCGTTTTTCAATTTCGTCTTGGTTCCAATGTTCCAGTTTCGCCAAGCTGTGATTGAGACGAAGAGGGCTCTGAGCAAAGCCGCCTTTCATATCGCGCTTCTCCAAGAATGGACGGTCGCTCAGTTCCGTATTGTAGCCTGTGAGAGTCAAATTCCCAATTGTGTGCAGGTAGCGTGACTGAATCTCTTTCCAATTCGGCCCAAGCTCTTCTCCCCACTCCGCAGACAATCGTTCGTTCTGAGGCAGAATGTGTTCAATCGTGCAATTTTCAACTTGGACCAGTTCTTTCTGGCCATAATTTTCAAGTTTGCTCAGCAGATACTTGCGAATGCGTAAATTGTAGACATCCTTCACCACAAATGCAGCACGAAACTCCTCATTACGAGGGAAACGTCCATTGCGTGCTTTTGCAAGAAATGCAGCATGCACGCTTTCAAGATAATGCTCCTTATCAATCTCTTTAGCCAACGTCACGAACACTTTGTTGAGGGCATTAGTTGGAATACCGCAGATCAGTCGGCGCAGAACATAACTCTCGACCAGTCGCAGAATCACCAGCAAGTCTTGTTTGGAGAGCAACTTATGGGCATAGTCATCATAGGCCTCCAACAGGAAGGGATAGGCAACATCGACTTTGAGCGTACGAATATCGTTGAGTGCATTCCAAATATCTCCATCTTCTTCCTTTAATAATGCAACACATAGAAAGGAATGCGCATAGCGGTAAATATCTTCAACGATCTGGCATATTGGCTGGCCTATTTGACTACGCTGATACGCTTTGAAGCTAGCATACACGCGGTCAATATTTGGGATACTCCCCTGCTTGAGTGTCAGATAATCACGCATAAAACGATCAAACTGATCGCTACCCTCAGCATAGTGAAACTGGCGCTCCATCGGGTACCAATAATCCTTATAGAGCCTAGTTTGCTCTTCATTCCCCAGGCCCATCAAGACATAGTTGCGAATCAGGTCAGCTTGAGAGAGATCCACCCCCGTCGAGTTCAGACTTTCAAAAATCAATTGAGGATTATCATCCCGACCAAGCATAATCTCGACAATAATCAGCTTATTGATCCCTTCATACAGCTTTTGGAGATCAATCTTGTTTTGGCGGATACACTCGACAAAAAAGAGGTAGTTTTCTTCGAGGCGGCTAGCAGGAGTAGAGGGAGCAACACGGTCAGGATGGTCTATGATTTCGATGAGCTTCTCTTTATCGTTCTGTGTGAGAAGCAGCTTGTAATGGAGTTCTCCCTTGCCATGAGTATTGACAAGGTAAGAGTCATAGATTTCCTCGCGGCTAATCTCCTGAGAGGTAGCACTATCCCGAACAGCTTGTGCTAGAGCAATGAGGAAGAGTGATAGCGTAGTGAGACGCTGTTGACCATCGATGACCAAGTATTGTGGAATATTGGCAATCAGTGTTGCCTCTTGCTGGGCATAGACAATCGAGCCAATAAAGTGGCCTTCCCGACCTGTATAGGTCGTTGCTTGTACGACATCATGCCACAGTTGCTCACACTGCTCACGTGTCCAGCTATAGGTGCGCTGATAAATAGGAATGACAAATTGCTTTTTGCCATTGAGAAATGGGAGAAATTGGCTCTCTGCAGCTTTCATATTGTTCTCCTTAAAAATACGTAGCCATGATTAACCAGCTCCACCTCCACCTCATTTCTTCACGTCATAAGCTTCATCATCAGCCTAGCAGAGAGAACCAAGCATGTCAATCTTTTTGAAGTATAGCAGGTAGAATTCCTACAGAGTGAAAGTTCATAGGGCATGGTCTAATCTTGAGTAGGTCTCATGAGCTGGTGGACGGGCTGTAAAGTGGAGCTACATGGAGTGTAACAGGAGATACTCTTCCGGTGAAGGCAAACTGGTACTGATTGTAGAGGAGGAGGGAAAACCCTCCTCCTCTACGTGGTAGTCGGCGTTAGCAATATCTCACGCACAGCCTCGCAAACTCGGGGAATGCTCTGAGCAACAATAGATGATAGCTGCCCACCAAGATCGAAATTTGCACCAGTCATCGTAACAACGACAACTGGCGGACAATGACCATAGACAGCTATGGTCAACGCCGCCAATTCATCTGGCGTCGCGTAATGGGTACCCACAGCGCCAGGCTGGGTCGAGAGAGAGACAGGACGAACGTGCAATTCGCCTGGCTCTCCTTCATAGCTAGCATCGATCATAACGACGACTTTGGCTGCTGTCATCCACTGTGCCAGCTCAGGTGTTAGCTGATGCACCGTGTGAATGTCGCAACCTGCATCGTCATCTTGAGCAAGCTGTTCTGCTACTGCCCATCCCAGACCATCATCGCTGCGTAGCGGGTTCCCAATGCCGATGATCAGCGTGCGAGACCTAGCGCATGCGCTCATCAACGACGGCTCCATTCACATCGAGGATCTGTACATGTAACGGCATCTCTCCCAATGCATGTGTAGAGCAACTCAAGCACGGATCGAAAGCACGGATGACGGCTTCCATACGGTTGAGGATACCATCTGTAATGTGTGCGTCCTTGATGAAATGTCGGGCCACTTGCAGCACGCCGCAATTCATAGCCAGATTATTGTGGCCAGTGGCGATGATCAAGTTTGCCGAACGAATCAAGCCGTTATCATCAATCGTGTAGTGATGGATGAGGGTGCCACGTGGCGCTTCCGCAACGCCGATACCCTCCAACTGATTCGGCTCAGCATGTGCTCGTACACGCGGACTCAGGATATCCGGTTCGTTCAATAGCTGCTCTAGGCGCTCAATAGAGTACAAAATCTCGATGAGCCGTGCATAATGGTAGAAGAACGAACTGGTGCGAGCCGAGCCAGAAGTCGCCAGGAATTCTGCCCGCTCACTATCTGCTTCTGGAGTACCACAGCGCTCACTGACTAAGAGCCGAGCCAGAGGTCCGACGCGATATATCCCCTCTTTTTCCCCCAGGGTTTGTAGAAAGGCGATTTGAGATAGGTCCAACTCTCGATCTTCTCCTCAAGTATTGTCTGATACTGAAGTGGATCGAATCGGTCTGCAACAACGCGTCCTTCCGAGGTGACGATACGCCAATTGCCATCATAATGATCTATCTCGTTGGCATCGTTAACCAATCCGATGAACAGGGATGGGAAATTGGCGAAACTGGCAATCTCATGCTGATACTGCGGCAATATTCCCTTAAACCATGTTAATGCACGCAAAGTTATTTCTTTTGCCTCAGGTAGCATGGCTAGCATCTGATCGCGTTTTTCGGTCGACAATGGTTCACTCACGCCGCCAGGAACCACCCAGGCAGGATAAATCCGCTTGCCGCCCAGCAACTCGATGATTTGTTGTCCAATAGAGCGTAGTCGAATGCCGCCTCGTGCCATCTCAGGGTTTTGTGCCAGGACGCCGAGAATGTTGCGCTTTGCTGGATCTGCATCCATCCCTAAGAGTAGATCAGGGGCGGACAAATAGAAAAAGCTGAGTGCATGGGATTGCACTATTTGCGCAAGATTCATAATACGGCGCAAATTGACGGCTGTGGGCGGAATGCGCACTGCCAGTAGGGCATCACATGCTTTGCTCAATGCGATCAGATGGCTCACGGGGCAGATGCCACAGATGCGTGCCATCAGTGAAGGCATCTCAGCAAATGGGCGTCCCTCGCAAAATTTTTCGAAGCCGCGCACTTGCGTCACATGAAAATGCGCATCTTCTACCTGTCCGGCATCGTCTAATTGCAAGGTGATTTTAGCATGACCTTCGATGCGTGTGACTGGATCTATGGTAATACGTTGTGACATCGCTTCTTCACTTTCCAAACCGGGTGGTGGGGTGAGAATCAGACTCACTCCCAAAATCGGGCATACGACCGGCTAGCAATTCTGTCAATGCATAGTAGATAACGTCGGCAGGAGGCGGGCAGCCGGGCAAGAAGGCATCAACTGCGACGACCTGATGAACCGGTAGCACGCGTGGCAGGAGAGGCGGGACGATATCACTAGGTGCATTCTTAAGATACACATGCTGCAAGATCTTCTCGGGACCTAAGGGATTGCGCATCGAGGGCACATTGCCAGTGATTGCACAATCGCCCAGTGCGATCAGCACACGCGTGTGCTCACAAATCTTCTTGATCTTGGCCAGATCCTCCTCACTGCTGACTGATCCCTCGACCAGCGTCAGGTCCACCTGCTCTGGAAATGTCTTGGTATCCACAATCGGGCTATACACGATATCGACAGCTGCTGCAAGCTCAACTAGCCGCTCGTCGATATCGAGAAGCGACATATGACATCCCGAGCACCCGTCTAACCAAACGGTAGCTACTGAGACCTTTTTTGTAGGTATTGTGCTCATTGTTGCCCTCGCCTTCTCTTAAGGTATGGCAAAAAGTCTGGATGCTTCACCGATTCTGCCACTGCATTGTCTTTTTCAACCAGGGCTCCGGTGGGGCAGACTTGTACGCATTTGCCGCAACTGGTGCATGAGGTAGCATCACCCCATGGTTCATTGAGATCTGCGATCACGCGACTGGCAATGCCTCGCCCCATGACATCCCACGTGTGTGCTCCTTCAATTTCGTCACAGACGCGCACGCAACGTGTACACAGGATGCATCGGTTGGCATCGTATGTGAACCGCTGATGTGATGCATCGACCTGACGGCGTGGTGAAATGTAGGGTACGCGCACATGATCCATACCGAGCTTTTGCGCCATCGATTGTAATTCACAGTGTCCGTTAGCGACACAGACGGAGCAGATATGGTTACCTTCGGCAAACATCAATTCGAGCACTGTTCTGCGATAGCGGTCGAGCCGCTCGGAGTGCGTGGTCACCTCCATGCCCTCTTCGATTTTGGTCACGCAGGCAGGCAACAGTTTGTTGATGCCCTTGATCTCAACCAGGCAGAGACGACACGAACCAACCACAGACATGCCTTCCAAACGACACATCGTAGGAATGGAAATGCCTGCTTCCAGTGCCGCTTCCAAGATTGTCTCGCTCTCGCGTGCGCTGATATCGCGGCCATCGATGACCAGTGTCTTTACTCGTTCTGCTATTGTCATGACCCTACCTCCTGTGCCGCTGCCTCAAACTGGCACTGGCCAGCCGGACATGTATGATCGGCAATATGGGCTAGATACTCATCACGGAAGTATCGCGCCGTGCTGAGTACAGGATTGGGTGCAGATCCTCCTAACGCACACATACTGGTAGCTCTAACTGTCTCGCACAGTTCCAGTAGCAGTTCCATATCTTCGTTGCTGGCTCGTCCCTGTACGATGCGTGAGAGCAACTCATACATCTCAACGGTTCCCACTCGGCAAGGCACACATTTACCGCATGATTCTGACATACAAAATTCCATGAAGTAGCGAGCCACATCGACCATACACGAATGCTCATCCATCACGATCATACCTCCTGACCCCATGATAGAGCCCAGGGCAGTGAGTGATTCGTAATCAACGGACGTGTCTAGATGCTCGGCTGGGATACAACCGCCGCTTGGTCCACCAGTCTGGACTGCTTTGAATCGATGTCCATCCGGAATACCCTCACCAATATCATTGATGATCGTGCGCAAAGGGGTTCCCATCGGTACTTCGATCAAGCCAGTATTGACGATCTTGCCAGCGAGTGCGAAGACTTTGGTGCCTTTGCTGCGCTCCGTGCCGATGCCAGCGAACCATTCAGGACCATTAGCGATGATGGGAGCAATGTTTGCGTAGGTCTCGACATTATTGATCAGTGTGGGAGCATTCCATAGTCCACTCTCTGCTGGGAAAGGTGGTCGTGGACGTGGTTGACCTCGTTTGCCCTCGATGCTAGCAATCAGAGCAGTTTCCTCGCCACAGACGAAAGCGCCAGCACCCAAGCGGATATGAATGTTTAAGGCGAAGGAAGTGCCCAAGATGTTATGGCCTAACAGTTTTACGCGCTCTGCCTGTCGGATAGCTGTTTGTAAGCGCTTGATAGCTAGAGGGTATTCTGCTCGCACATAAATATATCCCTCGTTGGCACCAACAGCATAAGCAGCGATGGCCATACCTTCCAGCACGCGATGGGGATCGCTCTCTAGTACGCTGCGGTCCATGAAAGCGCCAGGATCACCTTCATCAGCGTTACAGATGATGAACTTGCGTGGTCCTCGGGCCTTGGCGACGGTGCCCCACTTCAATCCGGTAGGATAGCCTGCGCCGCCGCGACCACGTAATCCACTGCGAGCTATTTGGTCAACGACCTGGCTGGGGGTCAGATTGGTCAATGCATGGGCTAATTGTTGATAGCCACCGACGGCCAGATAGTCTTGCAAGCGCTCGGGATCGATCTCGCCTGAATTTGCCAGCACGATTTTGGTTTGTCGCGTGAAGAACGGTCGATCAGTTGGGCACAGCAAGCGCTCGACCGGGGCCTTGCCCAAGCTACTGACGATAGCGGGAGCATCTTCCGGCGTGACAGCTTGATAGAGCGTGTTCTCAGGACGAACCGACACGAGTGGTCCAGCGCTACAGAGTCCCATGCAGCCGACGCCCTTGACGCAACATTTCTTCAGGCCGCCTTTCTTAACTTGTTGCTCCAGAGAATCCTTGACTTGATCGCTATGCTGTGACAAGCAGCCTGCCGCCATGCAAACGTGGATTGTGTGCTCGAAGGTTTTTGCTGCCTCTTTTTCAGCTTCAGCGATCTTGGGCAGATCGTCTGATGTGAGAGCTTGTGTCATTTTGAGCATGATTGTTTTGTCCATCCTTCTAGCACGGCGAGAGTCTGCTCAGGTGTCACGTTACCAGCGACATCCTCGTCCATGACAACGGCAGGAGCTAGGCTGCATGATCCTAGGCATCGTGCCGTAAGGAGCGATATCTCGCCATTCTCTGTCGTTTCGCCGGGAGCAATGTGATAGTTTTTGGCAACAGCCTGGAGAATGGCTTGGCTACCTTTAATGTAACAGGCGGTCCCCATACACACGGTGCAGCGGTGGCGTCCTTCTGGCTTGAGCGTGAAAGCGTGATAGAAGGTTGCTACCCCATAGACCTTGCTGAGGGGAACATCTAACTCGCGGGCAACAAAGCGTAGTGTTGTGTCATCGAGAAAGCCACAGGCACTCTGCGCTGTGTGCAACGTCTCGATGAGCGCATCGGGTGTATAACCGTTTTTACGCATCGTAGCGGTGATGATCCGCTGTCTTTTTTCTTCTGCTGATAAACTCGGTGCAGATTGTGTCATCTTACATCTGCTTTCTTGTATGTAGTAAAAACAAAATCGTTGTAGTGAAAACTCCGCACACATTAGGGAGATCGCTCCGTCTGTGTGCATCTCACCCTCACAAACAGGCAGGCCTGCTGTGTTGGAGAGATAGCCTCCACGTGCCTAACGTTTCCTGGGCTTCAGGATAGTTTGTTTGGTGCGTGGACGCGAGTTTACACCGTCACTGTATCTTCTAGGTTGATCTATTGGAAGCTGTGAACAGATATGGGCCAAAAGCACCCCGATGCCCAAACCCTAAAAAAGGACGCGTCATTCCCTCCATGCACCAACGCAGGGATCTTCTGACGCGAGAGAAATAAAAGCATCTGCCGAAGCTATCCAAAAGATGGATACCTGCTAAACAATTCTGCCATAAGTTGGCATGCATGTCAAGATAATAAATCGAACTTAAAGTGTAGGCTTGACTATTAATATACAAAAGGCTATTTTATAACTCAGAATATCCTTTCCGAAGACAAGCTGTGATCCGTTTGTGATAACGGATGAGGTTAGGGCAGCCAGCTTGGTTGAGCGGCAAGACCGATTGCCATGAACTGGAATATGCTTGTCCAATAGCTTTGCAAAATTCATGTGTTGCATGTATGCTAATAACAACGAGATATCGTCTACACATTCCATTTCAATCTTCAGTATCTCTTTCATGCTTGGAGTGTATGCCAGTTTGGAAATCCTACTGTGAAATTGTGAGATGGCCCGCCAAACTTTGTGGTGATTCAAAAAAATCGATTTATATGCTATACTCTTGTCCAAGAAGGTTCCAGAGAACCACACAATAATTCGCTGAATGCTATTCTACACATTGTCACTTGTATCATTTGAGGAAACGCATGCGTATAAATATCAGTGTGCCAGCTTCTGTATTGAAAGGCGATTGTTGCATTTCAATCTTGGCAGGATCTCCCAGTATAGATATTAGTGTACCAACTGCTTTACTGGAAGAGATAAAAGTCCATGTCGATATTGGAATGGGAATTGAAGTATCTGTAAGTCTCCATGTCGAGGACGATTGGCTCGTTGTTAAAGCTCCAACCTCAACTATAAGATACCGCCCTCAGGTACAAAATGGCAAATTAGCTTTCGATGATTTAAAAATTAGTGGCTCGCTCTGGCTTGCTCGGTCTAAAATCATAAAATCGATCGAGGACAGTACGAAAAATATGATTTTACATGATATATCTATTAGGCCCCCTAATATGTATATATCATTTTCTCCGAGAACGAGCTAACCGAACAACAACTGAACCTGTGCAAATGCTTCCTACGAAAATCCCCCCAGAGCCTCGGAATCAGGCTACCTCCTTGGGGGTTAAAGTGACTGCGAACCTCAATTGCCCAATTGCCTCTACGTTGACACGAACCATGAGTTTTTACGGTTGATATTAAACAAAAAATAGCATATACTCTTGGTGAGAAAGTAAGAAATTGCGACTTTAAGAATGGAGGTGATCATTATGTTAGCCGAGTTACGAGCCAAATCACAAATCACCATACCGAAAGAACTTGTGGACAGATTGGGCCTTTCTGAAGGTGACAAAATGGAAATTTACGAAAAAGATGGCATGATCTGTCTCATACCGGTAGCCGTCTATCCCAAGAAATATCTGGATGAGCTTCGGGAAGAAATTGAGGAAACAAAAGCTAAAATTGCCTCCGGCGAGCAGCCTGTTTTTGACAATGTGGACGCGCTATTCGCAAAACTGAAGGGAAACTGATGGCCTATCAATTTACCTTTACACGTCGTTTTCAGAAGCATTTCAAATCGCTTACAGAGCAGGAAAAGAAACAGCTTAGGAACAAGCTGGAATTGCTGGCGGAAAATCAGATGCATCCCTCTTTGCGAACAAAGCGCATTCAAGGCACTGATGATTTATACGAATGCAGTGTCAACATGGATATTCGCATCATCTGGTACTATGAAGACAACACCATGATTATTCTTGTTGATGTGGGACACCATGATATTTTGAAGCAGTTTTAGTGTTCGTTGGTTGAGTTTTGTCCATCGAATCCTCTCGCCAAGGTACGGCAAGCGTCAAGTTGAGCGTACCCTGACTTGACAGTTTAGTGGAAAGTGGCAAAGATCCTCCTTGATGAGGTAAGGTAAGAGAAAGTCAAATGGCCTTACCAGGAGGAAGCAATGCGTATAAATAATTGTATATCAGTAGCACAACAGGTGGATCCGGCAAGCCGCATGATCAAGCATGCATATTCGAGCAATTTCACAGGTTGAAATCACTGCATAAAGTTATCCCAGTTCATCCCCTGAATGATCGGCTTGTCATATATTGGGGACTGGTCATCTCAATACTGTGACCATCCCTGCATCTCCATCGATGATGATACGCTGTCCACTACTCAGACGCTCGGTTGCCACTCCAGTCCCCAGAACAGCCGGAATATGATACTCGCGAGCAACAATCGAACTGTGGCTCAGTGGACCGCCCACGTCGGTCACGATCCCCGCAGCCAAGGCGAAGAGCGGCGTCCAAGCAGGCGTTGTGATCCTTGCCACCAGAATATCACCCTGACGCATCTGATCGAACTCGGCAGGACCGTGAATGACTCGTGCCACGCCAGTAATACTGCCAGGACTAGCGGCGATTCCTTTCAGCACATCGCCCTCAGCTTGGTTGGTGCGAGCTGGCATCATGTTAGTGAAATCGATCCCTAAAAAGCGGGCTCCATCCTTGATTGGCAAGGCTACCGGAGGCGTGAGAGTATGCTCTTTCTCCCAAGTTGCCCGTCGCTCAGCTACGCTTACTTGATAGTCTGCTTGTATCTGTCCCGCATCCAGTGCGTTTGCTGCCTCCTCCAATTGGTCTATTGTCAGCCAGAAGACATCGTCTGGTGTGTTAATCACTTTGTGCGAGACTAACCGCCGCCCGATCTCTCTAATCATCTGGCGCACAACTGGCCAGCCCAGGCCCACATCGGCAAGGGCATCTTCGCGCAACGGGGCAAGACGCTGAGCCCACTCTACAAGCCGCTGGAAGATAGTCAAGCGGAAGCCACGCAAATGCGCAACCATTGCACGTGTAGCTTGCTTACGTGCAGCTGAGGCCTCTTCCTGACGTTTATAAGGGTTTGGTGCTTGATCGCTCAGGAAGAACTTGAGCGTTTCTAAGATCTGCCCTGGATCATCAACCAGCATGGGTTTGGCAAAGTCGAGATCAGAGATGGTATGCCCGAAACGGGTCAAGTGATCGGCTAGCCTTCGCCAAAATTCGGGCCATCCGCTCTTCTCTTTCTCGTCTGCTACTTTTCTTATAGCCTGATCAAAGTAAGCCTTTCTGAATTGCTCGCTCAACCTATTTGCCAATGCAGCAGAGAGTTCTGCTTGTCCACGTGCCCATTGTGCCAGATCATAGAGTGATTTCTCAGCCTGAATTGGTGCACTATCGAAGCCCAGCATAAATGTCAGAGCAGAAGGATCATTGTCTCTCTTGAGAAATTTATTGTAGACCTGGGTAAAGAAAAGTTCGCTCATGTATGCTGCTGGTAGGATACCACCCTGGATAGTGAGATAGTACTGAGCTGCTTCATCCGTAATGACACGCACTCCATCCAGCAGATCTTTGGCTGATGTGCTGATCAGGTCCTTTGTTTGCCACTTCTTGACAAGCTCGGCATACCTCGAACGATCCTCTTGCCAGCGTGCTTGTGCGCTGCGCAGCACGCTCGGGAATGTTACCACAAGGATATACGGTGTGATGAGGGCTGCCTTTATTGTCTGTGCTGCCGTGAGGGTCAGGCCATAGTAGCCGTAGCCGTTGATGATCGGCATGGTCATAGGAAACGCGTCTGCCATTCCCATGCTTTCCAAGAGTTCATTCATGGCTCTCTCCCACGCGGGAAGTCCGAGTGTGGCGAATAGAGGCGAGATCGGATCGGGAAGCAGTTCAAAGACACTAGTCCGATAGTAGTGTCCTTTGGGATTGGGCAGTTCCCACTCTACCGCTTGTGTCGCCCGCTTCCTGGCAACTGACTCTGGCAAGGCGGTGATGGGACGTGCCTGTACGACAAAAAACTTCCCACTCTTCATTGCCCACTCGATATCCATTGGTTGACTATACAGATTCTCGATCTGTTCCCCGATGCGTGCCAGTTCTGTTGCTTGTTCAGTCATGAGAACCGCTTTCTTACGCTTATCATCTGGCACTAGCTCTTCATGCGTACCTTCTGGCGTACACACGGTCATCACATTTTTCTCGTTGATCTCCTGTTGAACAATCTTTCTGTCCACCTTCTCAACGACTATCGTATCCGGTGTGACCTGTCCTCCCACGATCGCTTCACCTAATCCCCATGCAGCATTGATCATCATCTGGTCGCGTGCGCCGGTAAGTGGATTGGCGGTGAAGAGGATACCTGTTGCATCGGCTGGTACCAGTTCTTGCACGACCACGGCCAAGCTTACATCCTGAGGGGCGATGCCATGCAAGGCACGGTAGCCAATCGCCCGTGCAGTCCAGAGAGAGGCCCAGCAGCGTTTGACGGCATCGAGCACCATTGCTTCGCCTCTCATATTGAGATATGTTTCCTGCTGACCTGCAAAGGACATTTCAGGTAGATCTTCGGCGGTAGCAGAGGAGCGCACCGCGACTGGCAGGTCGCCTCCACCTAGTTTGGCGTATGCTTGGCGGATCGCCGAAGCCACCTTGTTGGGCATGGGATATTGTGCAAATAGTGTGGCAATCGTCTGGGCAGCCGCATCACACGTTGCGGGCTGATCGGGCGAGGCTGTCGAGACGGCTGCAAGAATTTGCTCTTGCAGTCCATACTTAGCAACAAATAAGCAGTAGGCCATTGTCGTAATGTGAAAACCTGGAGGCACTGGCAAACCAGCTGCGGCCAAGCGTGCCAGTGAAGATCCTTTGCCTCCTACATGTGAAAGACAGGCAGAGGCGTCATCCAGTGCTAATACAAGAGAGCTGTCTTGTTCATTTTTCATCTTGAAATCTCCTGAAACGATCGGTGCTCCTACCAGATATAAGGAATGAAACGATATTTCACTTGGGCCATATAGGCGTCATAGCCTTCCAACTCTTCCTTTAACATGCGTTCCTCTAGTATTGCCCGTCCTGCAAACATGCCGCCCACTAGGATCAGTCCCCAAAGCAATCCGTACCAAGAGCCCAACAAGAGGGCCGTTCCGAGCAGAAAGATCAGAAGCAGCAGCATACAACGGATGACGTACATAGTGATATGGCCCGGTAGATACTACTGTTTGTCCTCGATCCCTCTGAATGCGTGCCATTGGCGACAGGTACGAATTTTCTCGAAAAACTGCATAAGAGAGATAGAACGAGTAAAGTATAATAATCGCCCCTGCTACCTGGAGAAAGAGAGGAACCTGCGACCAATGAAAGCGGACAGCGTCCAATGGCATCAGGACCAACCAAACAAGAAAGACGGTGCCCATCAACGACATCCATACTTTGTCCCAGGCTTTTTGATCGCGTTTGGTTATTGTCATACGTTCCTTCAGCAGACCAGGATTGTACCTAAACAGCCAAAGAGTGAGGGCAAGGCCAAAGCCAAAGGACAGAATCAGGAAGATCCACGCAGCAGGCCAAGCAAGAGTACCAGATGCAAGAAACAAGGGCAGGGTGAAGAATAGAAACTCACAGATGAATAGTCCCACGAGTGCTTTGATATCGACAGTCATATGCCACCTCCTTCTTGGTGACGGGCACATATGCGCTCATCATCGCTAAGGGTTGTCTCCTCTATGAGACAAACCACGCCTTCAGGGTTTCAGAATCAACGATTTGCAAGGAACCTTTTGGAGCCCCCAATACTCGCTCTAGCGCATCAGTATAGACAGCGATAGTGCCTTCGATGCGAAGCAGGTCATCATGCTCCGGTTTAAATGAGAGTGACGACTCCCCACGCCTAAAGGCGGGGGCTTCTACGCAGTAGCCACACGGAACGTACCCGTGTCGACAGTTTCGCGTGGGCTCCGTCCAAGCCCGCGGTCAAGGATATTGATGGCAGCGTTATGGTCGCGGTCGAGCACAATTCCACAATGGACACAAATATGTGTTCGTACACTGAGGTCTTTGTGCTCACCCTCCTTCCCACATGCGCTGCAAATCTGGCTGGTTTTCTTTGGATCGACTTGCATGACGGTGACACCAGCGTACTCTGCTTTGTGCTTAACCAGTTCGATGAAGCTTCCCCATCCAGCATCTAAAATCGATTTGTTCAGGCCAGCTTTAGCACTGGCTCCATTGTGCAGATATTTGCCATTCTCATCTTGTTTGACTTTCGGCCTCATCACCATATAGTGCATCGAGAGGTCTTCAAACACGATCGTCTCAAAGGTATCGACCAGGATGCGAGCCTGTTTGTGATGGAAGTCACGCCGCTGGTTAGCCACCTTTTTGTGTGCCTTGGCAACCAGCTTGACGGCCTTTCTCCGTCGATGGCTCCTCTTCTTTTTCTTGGCAAGCTTTTGCTGCTTTTTCTTCAATTTTCCATGAGACTTGCGAAAGAGCCTGGGGTTGTCTACAACATCACCGTTAGAGTCGGTCATGAAGTATTTAAGCCCCATATCTATCCCTATGGGAAGATCAGTATATGGCAGTTTTGTATGTGCCTCAATTTCACAGGCAAACACCACATACCAATGCTCGCCCTCACGTTTGATGGTGGCTGTCTTGGCTTTTCCTTCCATCGGCCTATGCTGCTTGACTTTGATATGTCCAATCTTGGGCAGAATGACCTTCCCATTCTCAATGCGTACGATGGGCTTACCCTTGAGTCTCTCAATCTGAGGATAGGTGAACGAGTCATAGTGGTTGTACCCTTGGAAACGGGGATAACCGGCTTTTTCTCCGTTCTTCACGCGCCGGAAAAAAGCTTTGAATGCTTTGTCGACTCGATGCAAAGTTTCCTGCAAGACTTGTGCATAGACCTCATTAAACTCAGGTCGGTCCTTTTTGATATCTGGCAATTGAGCTGATTGCATCTCGAAGTTGACACTCACCTTGCACATACGCCATGCTTCACGTCTCTCCTCTAATGCAGCATTATAGATTTCACGATTGAGGTTGAGAGTGAACTGGAGAAAATTTGCTTGTTTGCGTGTGGGATACAAGCGATACTTAAATGACTTCATCATGTTTGTGTCCTCCTTTCTTGAATATAGATATATTATACCATATCTTTGCATATATGTCAATAAGCAAATATTCATACTAGGAAACGGATAAATGAACATTTTGTCATATAAAAAGAGTACCCCTGTGCCCAAGCCCCAAAAAGGAAGACCTGTTTCACCCCCATGTCTAAAGCCAGGGGCACTCACAGGTCGAGGGTGGTAGTAACCTGCCAATGGTTTCGCCAAGCTCCATGACAAGGGCCAAGACCACTTCTCCCACCCGGTCAGGATAGGAGGTCGTCAAGACACCTTCTTGTACTCCCAGACGGATGATTGTCGAAAGCCAAGGTGCAAGCCATGTAGCTCCAGTTGCCCGCAATTTCTGGCGAACAATGGCATTGTCATCCCGATACCAGACCTGCAAGAGGGCGAGAAAAAAACCTTCCATGCAGTTTTCCAACTGCTGATGGCCGCAAAGAAGCGGTGAAGTTTTTCAAGGGCAGACAATTGAGAATCATGCACAATGGGCAGGAGGATCTGTTCTATCTTTTGCTGCATACGTTTCGATGATTGCTTCGAGCAGTGCCTGCTTAGAGTCAAAGTAGTGATAAAAAGCTCCCTTAGAAATTTGGAGGTCACTCAGAATATCCTGGATGGTCATCTGCTCATAACCCTTGGTATAGATGAGCCGTTGAGCCACATCGAGGATTTCGTTGCGTCTTGCAGCATGTGCTTTGACAATGCGTGCCATTATCTCTTCCTTCTAGTATCAAACCGACTGTCGGTCTATAAAGATAGTGTACCTGATGGGATAGTTGCTGTCAATCCTTGAGAAGACAAACGAACAAACGAACAAACGTGCTACGGGCTGCCGACAAATTTCGCATTACTGCCTGAATCTCGCACGACACATCGCTCCTCGTTTCCCTCGCAGTATTGAAAAAGCAATATTGGTATATAGCTTACAAAATAACATATACAAAAAATAGTGCTCCTATATGCTAGATAGCCGTACAGTTGAATTATAGCTCACGCCCGCTGAAAAAATGCGAAAATGTCCCTTGAAAAGTGTGCCAACTTCTTCCAAAATGTTGTTATGACCATTGGATACTGGATAGTCTGAGATAGTATGTTGATCACTGGTGTAAGTCGAATCTAGTATAATTTAAGGTGCTTGGCATGCTTGGTAACTTTTAAGGTCACTCTTCAAGACTAAAGGAAATAATTGATATGGAAAGGCTTTCTAGAGGAAAAGGGGAAAATAGCTATGATTTTCCTAGAAAACCTCGAGATTTTACGAGATCACGTGCTGAGAGCTTTATAAAAAACTCCTCGATGTCATCTGATAAAAAACTTGAATGGCTTGCCTCTGAAGAAATAGCACTAAAATTTGAGTATTATCTCACAGTTCGCTCATTTTTTGGTCAAATCGGCTTGAGAAGCCGGATGACATTGCTGAGTATTCGCCATTTTCACATAAACAAACTGGCTTGGACAGTGTTGCCCTTGCCCAAGCACAAAACTGTCAAGTTGATTTGATGCATGCTCGTAAATAAATAACGAGATGTTGCTCAACAAATGCGTGGTAATGGATCACCCACCAGCATATCCAGGACTCGCTTGCCGCCGATCTTCGTGCGTAGAAAGACCATCGATTTCGGCTCAGCCTGGACAGTGCCAATAATCGCAGCCTCACGCCCTAATGGATGAGCACGCATTGCAGTCAGAGCAGCATCCGCTACTTCGGGTGCTACAACAGCTAGGAGCTTTCCCTCATTAGCGATGGTCAGAGGATCAAGGCCGAGGAGTTCGCATGCTCCGCAAACCTCAGCGCGTACCGGAATCGCATGCTCATCGAGCACAAGTGCAACTTCAGAGGCCATTGCCATCTCATTGAGTGACGTTGCAACACCGCCCCGTGTTGGATCTTTCAGGCAATGGACACTATCACCTGCTACATTGAGCAGACTGGCGACCAGAGAGTGGAGTGGGGCCGTATCGCTCTGGATTTCACTCTCAATATTGAGCGTTTCGCGTGCCAGCATAATAGCAATCCCGTGGTCACCAATTGGACCGCTCAGGATGATCTTGTCTCCCGTCCGCAACTGATCTTGCCCCATGATCCCTTGAGTTCGCCTGATACCTACCCCTGCCGTATTGATAAAAACACCATCGGCCTTACCACGTTGTACTACCTTAGTATCGCCGGTAACAATCGCGACACCAGCCTCTTGTGCGGCTGCTGCCATGGATGCAACGATGCGACGCAGATCAGCGAGAGGAAAGCCTTCCTCTAAGATAAAGCCTGCGGAAAGATAGAGAGGCTGAGCCCCGGCCATCGCCAGATCGTTAACAGTCCCATGAACGGCCAATTTGCCAATGTCGCCGCCGGGGAAAAATAGCGGATTGACAACATAGGTATCGGTTGTGAAGGCCATCTGGGGACCTGTCTCACCGGGTCGAAATACCGCTGCATCATCCATCCGATCAAGCATGGGATTGGAGAAAGCTGGGGCAAAGATCCCCTCTATCAGATTATGTGTTGCTTTACCTCCACTACCATGGCTGAGCGTAATGTGCTCATCGCGCAGGTAAAACTTGTTCCGGCGTGCTTGCTGGACCCGCTTGATTTTGTCTAAAGTATTTGTTGCAGTTTGTGCATCAAAGTGATTAGAAGATGTATTCATGATGTTCCTCATGCCAATGTATGCTTACGCTCGGCAGCCATAGAAAAACGGCCATAGTTATAATAGGCAGCACATGCTCCCTCCGAAGAAACCATACAAGTCCCAATGGGTGTTTCGGGCGTGCAAGCTGTCCCAAAGACCTTGCACTTCCAGGGCTTGAGAGCACCTTTGAGCACTTCACCACACTGGCACGCCTTTGGATCAGCGATCCGAATGCCGGGCACCTTAAACAATTGTTCAGCATCCCACGCCGCAAACTCGGGACGCAGCTTCAGGGCACTATGGTTAATAAAACCCATGCCACGCCATTCAAAGAAGGGACGTAATTCCATCGTACGATCTATTGCCTGTAGTGCCTTCACATTGCCTTCAGGACGTACCACGCGTACATATTGATTCTCAACCTCAGATCTTCCTTCGCTAATCTGCTTGACAATCATGTAAATAGCTTGGACAATATCCAGTGGTTCAAAGCCTGTAATCACAAAAGGCTTGCCATAATCACGAGCAATAAAAGTGTAAGGCTGCATGCCGATGACCATGCTCACGTGACCGGGGCCAATAAAGCCATCAAGACGCAGGTCAGGCGAGGTAAGTAGAGCCTCAAGGGCTGGAATAATCGCGACGTGATTGCAGAAGATGGAGAAGTTCTTGACGCCTTCCGCCTGTGCTCGTAGCAATGTCACAGCAGTCGAAGGTGTCGTCGTTTCGAAGCCAATCGCAAAGAAGACTACTTGGCGGTCGGGATACTGACGAGCCAGCTTGAGAGCATCGAGCGGTGAGTACACAAAGCGAATATCAGCACCGTCAGCCTTGGCATCTAGCAGACTGCCTTGTGATCCTGGGACACGCATCATATCCCCAAAAGTTGTGAAAATAACGCCCTCGTTACGTGCAATAGCAATCCCATCGTCAATCCGTCCCATTGGCAGCACGCAAACTGGGCAGCCAGGTCCATGCACCAGCTCAATATTGGGCGGCAAAATATCCTCAATACCGTGTTTATAGATGGTGTGCGTATGGCCACCACATATTTCCATGAACTTGAAAGGTTGTCCCTTGCTCAGTCTATCAATTTCTTCTGCCAGACGATGAATGAGCGTCGAGTCGCGATACTCATCAACAAATTTCATAATTTCTGCTCCTTGTGCATATCGTTGTGGGCTTGCGAGGTATTTTCTGCCTCCAGACGTGCAACAGCTACTCCGCCATGGGCCAGTAGTACATCTCCCACGACAACGTCTTCAACCAGCGTAATATCAATCTCTTCCACCTGCTCACTCACCTCGACGAGGGCTAACCCTATTTCCTGGTCAACACGGACAACCCTGACAGATACTAAATCGTCGGAGCAGGTCAGGCAGTGGTGATCAGCGTCACATTGGCAGGCGGATGTTTGAGCATTGCTAGCACTATTGCTCATATTGGTCGCACCTCGTGTCTAATCAATCTGGCTTTGGTGGAGCATCTTGAGTTCGTCAGTGTAGGCTGCACCCATACTTTGCAAGAGTCTCATGGTCTCTTGTGCTTCATCCTCATCAATCTTGCTCATGGCAAAACCCACGTGAATTAGGACCCAATCTCCTGGCTTAATGCCTTCCTCTGCCAGCAATGCCACATTCACGGATCGCTTGACTCCAGAAACCTCGACTTTGGCAATTTGGCATTGCTCATCCACGATTTCAGCTATTTGACCTGGAATACCAAGGCACATTGTAATCTCCCTCTAGTTTTATGATTCCTTATAATATAGTCGTGACGCGGCAATCGCAATTTGTCCCAGACTGAGCCCACCATCATTAGGAGGAACCGCTTGATTGATGAAGACATCGAAGGTCATCTCCTGCAAGATGGTAGTGAGTTGTTCAAGTAAGAGTTGGTTCTGGAACACACCACCACTGAGAGCAACTTTGTGCAATCCCGTTTGCTGGCGTATCTCTGCACAGGCAGTTGCCAGCATCTGAGCGACAGAAAGATGGAAGCTCTTGGCGATATATGCCGCAGGTACACCGTGTAAAATATCTTGCACGATAGCGTCGATCAACGGTACCACATCTAACGTTGCAGGCCTACTTTGTTGTATCACAAATGGATAATTTGTGCCAGGATCAGGATACCTAGTCGCCAGCACCTCTAAAGCTATGGCAGCCTGACCCTCATACAGAACCTCGCTGTGAAGTCCCAGCAGTGCCGCGACAGCATCAAAGAGGCGTCCCAAGCTCGAAGTCTGAGGACAATTGAGCTTCTTGGCGATCATCTGCGATAACAGACGCCATTTGGAACGATCGATCTGACGTACAAACGGTAAATTCAGCTCCAGAAAAGCATCGCCATAGGTACGAGCGAGATAGACAGCTGCCATGCGCCAGGGTTGGTGGACAGCCTGCTCGCCTCCCGGTAGTGGAACATAAGCCAGATGGGCAATACGGTCGAAATCTAGCAGATCTGCAACCATAATTTCACAGCCCCAGATGGTGCCATCTGTCCCATATCCTGTACCATCAGCTGCAATCCCAATCACGTGTTCTGTAAGTCCATGCTCAGCTATCACGCTAGCAATATGCGCATGGTGATGCTGCACGCCGATTTTGGGCGTGAGATCTGCATCAAGTGCGTACTTTGTGGCGAGATACTCTGGGTGCAAGTCGTAAGCAACAGCTTGGGGAGCAATATCAAACAGGCGCTTAAAATGCTCGATTCCCTCACGAAATGAGAGCAGTGTCTCCACATTCTCAACATCGCCAATATGGTGACTGAGAAAGACCTGCTGTCCCTTGCCGAGGCAGAAGGTGTTCTTAAGATGCGCTCCGCAAGCGAGTAGTGGCATAGGCAATGCAAATGGAAAAGGAATTGGCTCTGGCGCATAGCCACGTGAACGGCGCAAAAACTGTTTGCTACCGGCGCTGATACGCATGACTGAGTCATCACACCGCATATGGATCTCGCGGTTATGAATCAGCATGTAATCCGCTATGGATTGTAGTCGTTCGCGAGCATCATCATCCTGGTAAGCAATGGGCTCGTCGCTCAGATTACCACTGGTCATTACCAGCACAGCGGGGTGATCCGGCTGTATGCTTTCAGTAAAAGCGTGCAGGAGCAAATGATGCAGGGGAGTATAGGGAAGCATCAACCCTAGCGTGTCAGCACCTGGAGCGACATCTGGTGCTACAGGACACTGATGCTGCTGGCGTACCAGCACGATGGGGCGCTGACGAGCCTGCAGAAGTGCAGCTTCAGCCTTGCTGATAATGCAGAGCTGTTGAGCTGTCTCAAGATCGGGAACCATCAAGGCAAAAGGTTTGGCCTCGCGATGTTTCCGCTGGCGCAAGCGTTGCACAGCTTCTGCATTGAGAGCATCACACGCTAGATGATAGCCACCTAATCCTTTCACAGCGACAATAGCGCCCGCTGCGAGCAATTGAGCAACCTGCACAATGGGATCGTCACTGTCAGTGGCATAAAATTGTCCTGTTCCATCATCCTTTGTGAGCAACGTGACCTGAGGACCACAGACCGGGCAAGCGTTAGGCTGAGCATGGAAGCGACGATTGAGCGGATCCTCGAATTCCTGTTGACAAGCTGAGCACATTGGAAAAACGCGCATTGTCGTCTTGTCGCGATCATAAGGAACGCCTTGCACAATAGTGAAGCGTGGGCCACAGTTAGTGCAATTTGTGAATGGATAATGGTAACGTCGATCTGCCGGATCAAAGAGTTCGCGTAAGCAATCATCGCAGGTAGCCGTATCAGGAGAGATCAATGCTTGCTGCTCCGACCCAGACTGACTGTGGATAATCGCAAAGGTGGCCTCATGGCATAAGGGGATGGACTCAGTGGTGAGCGAAACAATACGTGCTAGCGGAGGTATTTCTTCACACAGAGCACGTTGAAAGTCAGCAAGGGTCTGACTAGGACCTTCGACTTCAATGAGTACTCCTATGCTATTGTTCAGTACAAACCCAACCAGCCCTCGGCGCACCGCTTGACCGTAGACAAAGGGACGAAAACCGACACCCTGAACGATGCCCTGGATAACGATACGCAATCTTTGGGTAGTTGCTTGGCACAGATTAGTCATTTTCCCAACTTCATCTGCCAGCATTTCTATTTCGCAGCCTGCTCTTCTTCAGAAACAACATCGATAGCGCTGACATAACAGCTATCTTGATGTTCAACTTCTATCACCACATCCCCACATTTAGGACATTTCGTTTGTTCTGCTGGTTCGCAACTACTGAACCGATGAAGACATGTGAGACACTGTACTGTTGCTGGCAACCATAAAATAGACAATGATGCGCCTTCAGCGGGTGTATCCTTTGTTAAGAGCTGAAAATAGTGTCGCACGCTTTCTTCAGAGAAATGTCCTGATCTCCCGACGGTCAACTGTACATTAGTCACGCGAGATGCCCCCGCTTGAGACATGGATTCCAAAATCGTTTTGACCGCCCCTTGCATTATACCGACTTCGTGCATACTAAAAATTCCTCCTATATTACACTCTAGGGAAGATAGCACCTCAATAATACTCAATAAGAGGCGTCTTCAGATCACAATAATAGTCTATTCTATCACAAACGCGTCACAAAAAAATCCTCCTATCCGAGAGCCTTGGGGATGAATGGTGAGTCCGAATGCTAGGGCTTGGGCACTGGGGTCCCTTTTGCCGATTCCACCGTATTGAAAAGAGCACATCCTCTCCTCGCAGAAAACAGTCATAAATGTCGTGACGAAATTGTCTCAACACGTTAATGTCTCTTGCTTAGACTTCGTGTGATAGAGATATCCTATTGTCATGACCATGGCCTTTCAATGAAAAGAGCAGAACCATAGGTGATTGGATGAGTCAACAGGATGAACGAAGTGTATGTTAACCATATATCATAAAGAGTACGATTTTTTTTGTATACTACTTTCCCTCTCGCAAACCTACCCAGTAATCCATCCTTGGTGAAAATTATGATATGGATATTTTGCACATAGGCAAAGATAGAACAATTTGATAACACTTGACATACTTTGCCTCGTAAAGTTATTTTAAATATATCGATCCTAAATCGGTACAGTCGCATTAGATGGTGACGGTATCCCGATGAGGACTTAATGTGCTCAAACTCTTAAGTACATTTTCCAGATAGTGCAGCTCTAACTTCTAGTTTCTCTTATGTAGAAACTTTTCAATGTTTTATAAAGGAGAACATATGCCAACCAAAGATATATCACAGTCCCGCGAAGGGAGAGATCAAAGATCTGATTCACTAGCAAAAGGTGTTGCTGATTCTAATAGAAGAGTAAGTGATTTCGCTACTTGTCGGGAGACTTGTCAGTATGCAGCTCACAATGATTTGTCACAACAAGGAGTGGGGGAGCAGGCATATGAACAAAAACTAGCCGGAAAGGGGAAGAAGCTAGCAGTTCCTGATGAGATCAGCTGGCATTCTGACACATCTTCAGGTGGGTATTCGAGCGAATCGGATTCTGAGATGAGTGCATCAATGGACGCAAATCGGCCTGAAAAGCTTGTCCTGACAGATAAATCTGGCTTGCAGGGAGGTATGGACGGTTTCGGCGGCAATGCATTCAGTTTGGACCGCCAATTGATGTCTTTCGAGCAAGGAGTAGTATCGGGCATTGCACAGCAGGAAGCCCGGCTAGAGACAAACGTGCGGCATGCTGGTGAGCAGTTAATAATAAAAGGCGTTAATTACCTTTTAAGGAAACGATCTGAAAAACGCCATAAAAAACGCGAGCAAGAATACATCGAACATCTTACTAAGCTTGAGCTGGAACGTCAACAGCTCCAGAGACTCTCGCTTAATAACTTTAACAGAGAATCTCCTAGCTTGAGCGTTGACTCTAGAGATCTTAGGGATCGCAACTCTCATCGTATATGGGAAATTGATAAGGAAATTGAAGTAATGCGTGCGTCAAGTCTGAAAACTTGGAAGCAGAATATAGAGAAGTTCAAGGAAACCCTTGCTAAGTATTCTGATTCAGGAGCTAGCACTAGTAGATGATAAAAACGAATTGATTGAATCAAATGCGAGTCACACTCCCCGCTGCTTGCTGCGAAAAGGGGTTTGGGGCTTGCCTCTAGGTTCATATCATTGATTGGAAGGATGGAAAAAAGATCTGGCCCACAGGCTTAGAGCCAAAGTGGGCCAGATCTTTTTGTATCTCAAGGAGCTTCAGAATATCGTCAGTAAGTAGACTCTCTGCCCATTTGCCACTAGGAAGCCTGCTCTCAATTGCTTCGCCATTGAATTCGCTGGCAGGTTTCCCCACTGATGGCAAACCACTTCCACAAAATTCTTGACAGACTCACTGCCACCACTTTTTTTTATGCTTTGCTCTTTCTCTCGCCTCTCTCTCCTCTTTCTCCCACGGCCTAGTTCTTTCTACAATCCATTGCTCCATTGCCTGAAGTGCTTGTGGACTCGGCTTTCTTCTTGGAGGAGATGACGTTTCACCAGAACAAGCTTGTTTAGGTTGGTTAGTCAACTCTTTGATCTTTCGATGAGCTTGCTCCAGTTGATTGGTCAGCTCTCTATTGGTATTTCTCAGGCCGTCTCTCTCTCGAGTCAACTCTAGAACCTTTTGGTGAGCTTGATCCAAACTATTCATCATCTTTTGCATCATATCTACCATTTTATCATATTCTGATCCAGAATCACCACTTGTGCTAGCCCGATCACTTGGTCTCATTCCTCCATACAAGCCAGGATTTTCGGGCGTAGGTCCAGATGACAATTGAATGAAATCCCGAGAAATTTGTTTTGAACCTTGAGGCGTTTTTTCCATGCTCTTCTTTGAGGCATCTGGGTTTTTGTTTGACGATCCGCTCGTCCATTTATAGTCCATTGTCTTTCTTCCTCCTGAAGTAGGTATCGATAACATCTCACTCAAAAATCACACCAAACAAGGTACCAAGTCCTCACCGTTGAAGACCACTTCGATAACCTATTGATTTGAGTATACCACAAAGACCGATCAAAAATCTATATGTGCCATAACTAATTATCAGCAGGGGAAAGACTCACCGCTCATCCGTTTCTCCATTTGCCTATTCATACTGATAACCGTACTATCGACTTATAGCTAGTAATTATGGATAAAATAACCACTTGACAATATTGATAAAAATCTATCATAATCATTATATGAGGAACGAATTAGGAAGGCTCCTATCTCCCCACTTTTGCAGCCATCTGTGAAATCCTCAAAGAAAACAGCCCGGTGTCTCTGGAGTCCACATGGTCTCTCGGTGATGCTCATCAGGAAGGACTGCGTCTCCACGAGCGCGGGAGAGCCCTTCATCCGAATAACTCACCCGGGCGAGGTGCAGGCATGGCTCTCTCTGCTCCCAGAGCCAAGGGTCTGGTCATCCCCACAGAGGAGATGGACAGGCATGTCCATATCAGAAAACCTTGGATGCGCTTAATCAATAAATGCATGATAAGTCAGCGTAGTGCGATAGTTTATATTCACCACATGAAGAATGTTGAAAACTCTGTATTGATCACTTGAATAGGAAAAGGAGTACAGATGATGGATATAGCTGGTTTTCAAGTGGATTTGACACTTGCCTCAAGGAGGAGATATGCCAAAAGAAATGTCATTATCCCTGGAAGGGAGAGAGCAAAAAGCTGATGCACCAACCCACAATGGTGCACGTCCTCATGGCAAAGTACGCGATTTTGCTACCCGTCCGCAGACCCATCAGTATACCAAAGGCGATTACTTCACATTGCGCTCTGGTGAACGAGTCCTGCGCTTGCGGGGGGGAGGAGATTTTGACGATTATGGAGATTCCTACAATACAGGGTGGAACGACGATTCTTACAATACAGGGTGGAATAACGACCCTTATAGGTATGAAGATACATACAATACAGGATGGGACGGAGATACATACAATACAGAAAGGGACAATGACCCTTATAGGTATGAAGATACATACAGATATGAAGAACTATATAAGTACGAAGATCCCTACAGGTACGAAGATCCCTCTGATCAATGGAGAAAGGAGCCCGCTAGCACAAGCGACATCTACTCCGAGGCCATCGAGCTATTGCGTGAGAGGCCGGGCAATATGGGTGATGAACGCAGGGAGAGTGATGCCGATCCCTACCGCGCTTCTTGGAGTCTGCAGCAATGGGCTGAAGAGCTGAGCAGCACACGCATCCTGTCCAACGCTGAACTTGAGCAGCTGCGTGAGTGTCTCCTCAACGAGGGCAATGAGAGTAGGAGAGGCAGTGGCGATAAAGATGGACACCACGTGGTAAATAGTGATGAATATGATGGTGGGTATTCAAGAGAAGAGTTAGAAGCGGCAAGAGAAGAGTTAGAGCAGCGGCTGCGGATGTTGGAGATCAGAGATGGGGTGGTGGAGGAGGAGCAACATGATGGTGGCGAACATGACGGCGGGCAGGGTGATGGCAATGGTGGCGGGGATGGGGGCAATCGTGGGGTGCGTGATGGGGATGATAGTAGTAATGCTGCTCCTACCGACCTGTCAGCTGTACGCGCCGCTTATTCTGAGCTGGACGCGAAACTCCTCTTGATTGAAGGGAAGCTGAATGTCGAGGGACACGCCGACACGTTCCAAATAATTGAGCATGTCAGTCAAGAAGAACGCATTATTGGCTTTGACCGTTGGGTATATCGATTTGCCGAGCATGATGCGGATCATATGTTCGGCCACGTCATGGAATTAGCTGAGGCACAGCGCCAGCTCCAAAATATATTGATGATCCTAATGTAGATGATTCTTCTGTGGAAGTATACATCGGTCAGGATCTAGGCAACTCTGCCAAATCATTCGACATTGTGGTTCAACGCGATGAACCCGGTGAGAAGCCCGAGATTTTGCACCAAATCGAGGTCCTTGCGCCAAGAGGTGCTATTCTCAAAGAACTCGGTCAAGCATTGATTAACGCCATTAACCACGCCGCAGACAAGCTTCCAGATGGCGTGCGTGCGGAGCCCGACAAGCACCTCCCACCCGGCGAGCTAGAAGCGACAATAGCGATTGACCCTTGGCCTCCTGAATCGGCTTACGTGGGCGGTGATGCGATGAGGGAGTACTATGCTAACGGTGAGTATATTACACGCTCCATTGCTGATCCGACGAAGACCTATGGTAACCCACGCAATGTCTTAAGAGATGCAGTAGACAATTTGCATCGAGATAAGTATTATGAAGATCTGCCAATAGAATTCATCAAACGACTGAACGTGATTGACCGAAATGGTCAAGCACTTTTCGAGATAACCAACGAAACGCCGGGTATAATTCCGGCCAAATGGATATGGAGGGACCTGCAAGGTCAATAACATCATGAAAATATGGCGCTATCTGCCAGACGCATTATTTGAGGATTGTTTGTATTTCGCCCGCTTTGTGAAAAGCGAAGTCGATTTCAACGAACTAATGGCTGTTGCCAATGCAGTTTTCGCCACACTGTGGCCAGTAGTACGACCACTCGCAGTTACGCTTGAAATGGCAGCGAGATCGCCGCGTGAATTCCCCTGTATCGAGCGCGACATTCCTGTCCCTATTAGAGATTGGCATCTGCGCGAAGCATATATACCTGACCATATTATTGCCCCATGGGCACAGAGCTTCTGGCTGAACAAGCCAGGCAAGAAGGAGGTCCCTGAATTGACTTTGCCAGCCTTGGCAGACTGGTTGGCACATGCTCATGCGCAACAGCTTCCAGAAGGGTATATTCCTGTACTGGATACTTTGAAGATGCACTACGCACGAGCACGTCTTCTGGAGTATCAGGAACCGTATGCCCAAATGGCCTGGGGCTCAGAAACGCATGCCATTCCGGTTGAAAAACGAGAGGATGGACTCTGGGTGTCGGGACCCATGCGGGAAGCGATGATTAAACACCCGCCGATCGAAATCACTTTGACGAATTATGATGGACGGCTGGACCTTTACATCCCGGTTTATTGGTCACTGTGGATCGAAAAGGGATCGGCGGAAGCAGAGCTGTTTAAGACCTGTCTGCATGAGCTTGAAAAGCAAGGGTGGGAGGCAGACTGACCAGCTGTATGTATGCGATGTTCATGACGTTCGGCACAATGGACATGGAGGGACCTGCAAGGTCAAAAAGGTGTCTCAGAAGGATTGATGAGTAGCTTTCCTGACAAAGGTATTATATACGTTTGAGGAATTGTATTCAAATCTTTTGAGACACTACCCAGAAAGGTATGTGCAATTATGAAAATAATAATAAAAGAATTTATTAATCAAACACAGGGATATACTATCAATTTTTCAACAGAATACGGTAACGCCAATGCTTTGTGGAATGGTAATAAGCCAAAAATAAATAATGAGTACATTGTTGAGTTTGAAATTCCAGATGTACTTTGCTGGCAAAAAGACATTGTTTCTACTGAAGAGAAATACAGTATTGGGACAGAAAATAATAAGTTTTGTTTAACAGGGTTATTAGAATCTATCGAAGATGATGGATATGCAGTTATAAGGCTTGGTGATAGTATTGTACCTATAGAGACACAAGGAGAACCTTCTGCTTTAGGTACTTTTGTAAAACTTACTACGAATATTTTATTGCTCTATGAAGTAAGCTATTAAATGTTCCATAAAACAAAAGGTCACACAGTTTTAACTGATGCCCACAAACGGCAATCCACGAGCTTCTCTACTACACAGAGAAACTCATGCTTGAAGAGAGGACCGCGTTCTTAATTTGAAGCAAGTGATTGATTTGTTTTCCCACGATTTTAATATGTCATACACAGAAGATGCTACAAAAGCGGTTGCTTGGAAGAATTCTCAGCATAGAAAGTATTCGGGAATTAAGAAGGATAAAAAATCGTCTATCTGCACTTAAATCATTATCTGATGCAGGAAAACTTCCTCTAAATCAGGAATTGAAAAATTGGATTGATTTGAGAGAAAAATTACCACGAATTACAGAGGTTTGCCAAAGTCTTGATCTCTCAGAACCAAGTACCTCCCAGGAACAGACAGAGATCGATCTTTCTGACAACCGCTGTAAGCTTGTCCGTCATTTTCAAAGCACAGCCTTAGATTAGGAGATCACCCATGCTATTCCATGAACTCCCGCCAGAGGCTCGGGACCTGCTGGCGAAATATGCTGCACCCACAAGGTTGGTTGCCCATCTGACCATCGTTCATGATGTTGCTCTCAAACTAATCAAGTACCTCAAAGCTTGCTGGCCCACGCTTGAATTTGACCAACAGCGTGTGCTCTTTGGTGCGGCGACGCATGATCTAGGAAAAGCCGTAGTCACTCATGAACTGACTGGTCCTGGCACTCAACATGAAGAGATTGGACCTCAACTTCTCCAGGAGTGTGGCTTCCCAGAGGCATACGCACGTTTTGCTCGCATGCATGCCCAATGGGACAGGGAAGTATCGCCACAATTGGAGGATCTGTGCTGATAAGATCTGGAAAGGAAAACGTGACGAAGCCCTCGAACAAGAGATGGCTCAGCAGATTGCAAGACATTGCCAAGAAGAACTCTGGCAGGTGTATATCAAACTTGATGACCTCGCCAGTGATCTTGCAAAGGACGCTCATGACCGCATTATCTGGCAAGGCAAACACCCTCTATGACGATGGGGTAGTGTCAAAGTGGGAATGATGTGAGAAAGTACGAAGACTGTCCTTTGCAAGAAAAGGGCTCAAAATGAACATCGCTGGCGCTCAACAGCCTACAACTGAGGTTCTGCAAAACGGATGAAAAATATTATCGTCGTCAATGGTGAAACCGACTGGCAGGAATATTTTCCGGGCTACCATATCCACTCTCGTCGGATACAGAACAGCTCATGGCTCTATCATCAAAATACATTATGGGTGTTTGACACTTCTGGTAGCTTGCGCGTTGATGCTGTGCTCTGGCGAGTCGGAGCCATCAAACCACAACCAGAACACCGTTCTGCTCTGGAGTTGATCAGGATGGCTGGCATCCCTTGCCTCAATCCGGCAGCGATTCTCTTGAAAGGATACGATCGTCTCTCGATGCTCAATGAGTTGAGAGAGGCGGGATTGCCCGTGCAAACCTTCTCCGTCGCGCTGGGAGAACGGATGCTTGATCTCCTGCATCCCGACTTTCCAGCCGTTCTCAAAGTGGGCAATTTTCATGGAGGATTTGGCAAGATGCGCGTAGAAAACGAGGGGCAGTGGGCTGATGCCAGAGATATGGCTTTTGTCACCAGTGAGTATGCCACACTTGAACCCTACATCGACTACACACAGGATATTCGCTGCCTAGCTGTTGGCGACCAGAATCTGGGCGATGGCACGTCGCGGCATCACGTGGAAAGCCAATACCCAGACGCAAGAATACCAGATTATCCTCGCACCACCACAGCTCGAAGCATGGACACGCCAAGCCATAAACCACCTGCAAGCAGATGTCTTGGCACTCGACTTTCTCGAAAAAACCGATGGCTCCTATGTATTGCTGGAAAGCAACGATATCCCTGGCTTCTCAGGTTTTCCGACGCATGTGAGGGAAGCAGTTGCAGCGCAATTATATAAGAAGATTGAGTGTATCGCTTAAACACAAAATGGGCATCGAAAGGCAGAAGAAAGCGTTCCTCGACCCTATTGCTCAACGCCGAGGTCGAACGCCCTCCGATTTTGGAGACCTCGTCCAAGAAGCTCCCATGCTCGCTGATCCAGCCCTGCTTGCTCGGATCTTCCCATACAAATACGAGCAACAAGAAGAACTTGACATTGTAATACAAACTGCTACAATGATGCCATGGATGAGTACGACAAGCCAACTGACACCCAACGTCACCTCCCAGACTTCCAGAGCAGGGAAGAGTTAGCCCAATTCTGGGACACTCACAGCTTTACAGACTACCTGAGTGACTTAGAGCCAGCAAGGGCGCATCTTCAAAAGCGGGAACAGGACTGGAGTGAGTTGAACCTTACTACCAACATTGTTGTACCGCTCACTACTCTTCAGCAAGATGCATTGCCCCTTCTCGGCGGCAAGGGAGCCAATCTAGCCGAACTCATTAGCGCGGGGCTGCCTGTACCGCCAGGGTTCTGCATTACCACCGTGCCCTATGAGATGATTGCATCAGAAGCCAAACTTGAAGCGATCCTAGATGCATATAGTAATGGAAGTGAAGATAGCAATCATCTAGCGGAAGTAGCTCGCAATTGTCTGCTGGGGGCATCTATCCCAACAAATGTGGTTCAAGCCATTACCGATGCCTATCGTGTTTTGGGCGCAGGGAAACCTATCCCTGTAGCTGTGCGTTCTTCGGCCACGGCTGAAGATCTCCCCTTTGCCAGTTTTGCCGGGCAGCAGGAAACCTACTTGAACATTGTTGGCATCGAGGCAGTGCTGGATGCTGTCCAGCGTTGCTGGGCCTCGCTCTGGACTGATCGTGTTGTGAGTTATCGTGCCAGCTTGGGCATTGATCAGCACACTGTACGGCTCGCAGTCGTAGTCCAGTGCATGATCGAATCCTCTGTCTCAGGTGTCCTCTTCACAGCTCATCCGTTGACGGGCAAACGGCGTCAGGCTGTTATTGATGCTAATCCAGGTTTAGGTGAAGCAGTTGTCTCTGGCGCGACCAACCCTGATCATTTCGTCGTCAATACTGTTACTACTGAGATCGTTGAGCGGCATCTTGGTGATAAGCGGGTCATTATCCGAGGGACTGAGGGTGGTGGTATCACGCGCACTGAAACCAGTGCGAACCAAGACCATGCCTGTCTCTCCGACGAGCAAATACGCGCCTTAGCAGCACTGGGAGCGCAAGTCGAATCCCATTATGGAGTGCCACAGGATATCGAGTGGGCCATTGATCCCTTGGGGCTCTGGCTCGTGCAGTCACGCCCGATAACGACACTCTACCCACTTCCTGAAAACGCCCCTGATAGGGATGATATACTGCGTGTCTACTTCTCCCTCAACGTCTTCCAGGGTGTCTATCGTCCATTCACCCCTATGGGGATTGCTCTATTCCGGCTCCTCGGCTCCGCTATGGCTGGGCTATTTCATCTCGCCCCCAGCGATCCTCGGCGTGGCCCGAGTATCCTTGTCGAAGCTGGCGGGCGTCTCTTCTTCGAAGTCACCGCTGCTCTACGCACAGCGATTGGGCGTAAGTTTCTGCTAGGAGCAGCACGGATTGCAGAAGCACGCTCGGCTGCTCTGTTCCAGCAGCTTATGACAGACCCGCGTCTTTCCCTACGACCCACGCCTCGTTGGCGTTTGATACGTACTTTCGGCTCATTGTTGGCAGAAACGCGAGCGCCAATCTTTCTCATTCAAGGATTACTATGGCCATCAACCGTTCAAAAGCGCATGGCAGAGGTGAGAGCATGGTTGCAATCGCTCAATGACGCAGCAGCAGAATCCTCGACACAGGATACTACAGATCTTGCTGACCGTCTGATTGCTCTTGAGCAACTCTTACTGGGCAGAGCAAAGCGGCTCTTGAGAGTCGTTCCGCCAATGATGGCCTGTGCATTGGGTTCCTATGCTCTGAGTAGCAAGCTGCTAAAAGATATTGCCACTCCTAATGAAATGCAGATCGTGCTGCGTGGGTTGCCCCATAACCCAACGACAGAAATGGACCTCGAACTCTGGGCGCTTGCAAAGCTCATGCAATCCGATGCTATCGCAACTCAAGTTGTTTGCGAAACACCGCCTGAACAACTAGTCCAGCAGTATCGTGAAGGCACATTGCCTCCAACACTTCAGCTCGAATTAGCGAAGTTCCTGCATGTTTACGGACATCGTAGTGTGGCCGAAATCGATCTAGGATTGCCGCGCTGGTCTGAAGATCCCACGCATATTCTTGGTGTGCTTGCCAACTACCTCCAACTGAAAGATCCTGATCTGGCACCCGATGTCCAATTCCATCGTGGAGTACTGGAGGCTGAAGCCATGGTTGCCGCGCTTATTCAACGAGCCAGACGCAAAAGTTGGCTGCGTAGCATACTGGTTGGCTTCTTCTTGAAGCGAGTGCGTGCGTTGACTGGCTTTCGTGAAATGCCAAAGTTTTGCCTCATCTTGCTCCTAGCATCTATACGTCGCTCTCTCTTGCCCATTGGTAAGGCAATGGAGCAGGCTGGATGGTTAGAGCATGCTGGGGATATCTTCTTCCTCTCACTCTCAGATGCACGTGCTATAGTTGCAGGCGAGGACATGCGTCAGATTATACGTGAGCGGCATGCCAACTACGACCACGAGTTGCAACGCCGTTATCTCCCGCGTGTGCTCCTATCGGATGGGACCGAACCGACTGTGATATCGCAAGCAGGCGAGTTCACTGAAGGGATGCTCAAGGGATTTCCAGCATCCCCAGGGAAAGTCAAGGCTCAGGCGCGTGTCATCCTCGATCCAATTGGTGCTCGATTGGAGCCAGGCGAAATACTGGTCGCTCCCTCAACTGATCCTGGTTGGACGCCGCTTTTCCTTACCGCTGGAGGCTTAGTCATGGAGATGGGTGGTGTCATGTCTCATGGTGCAGTCGTCGCCCGTGAGTATGGCATACCAGCGGTCGTTGGGGTAGCAGGAGCAACGGAGCACATCGTCACTGGACAATATATCACCGTCGATGGATCTGCCGGGACGGTCACCGTCGCAGAAAATATTCTTGCCTGATAGAGAGATCTTTCTGTGATCCTTTTCCTCATTCATATGATCTCGTTGTGGCTTCTGTCCTGTGATTAATCTCGAATATTCTTCGTGATCACTTTGTGATAGATCTCTTCCATTCTTTGAGGCTTCTGTGATGAATAGATTATATGCTATTTGCAAGTAAGCAATGGAAGATGGTGTATTGAGAAGAGCCACCGCTCATATTAATAAGATGGAGAATGCTAATGAAAGCTGTGCTATCAGATGTCCTCGTGGTTGATCTTTCACGGGTTTTTGCAGGTCCTCATTGCACAATGATGCTGGGTGATCTTGGAGCAACAGTCATTAAGGTTGAGCGTCCAGGAACAGGGGATGACACTCGGCATTTTGGTCCCCCCTTTACAGCTGGTGAAAGTGCCTACTATTTGGGACTTAACCGCAATAAAAAAAGCGTGACCTTAGATTTTGGTACAGCAGAAGGAAAACAGCAGCTTCTTCATCTGCTTGAAAAGGCCACGGTTTTGGTTTAGAACTTTCGTCCAGGTGTATTAGAACGCAAAGGGCTGGGCTATGAGACGCTGCGTGCTATCAATCCAGGATTGATCTACTGCTCGATCAGTGCCTATGGCCAAGTAGGATCAAGATCTACAATGCCGGGCTATGATTTGGTTGTTCAGGCCCAATCAGGAATAATGTCGGTGACGGGAGAGATCGATGGTGATCCTGTCCCTGTCGGAACGCCCCTTAATGACATTATGGCTGGTACGCTTGCTTGTCTATCAATTCTGGCTGCTCTGCGGGTGCGTGATCAGACGGGACAGGGACAACGCATTGACAACTCTTTGTTTGAGGCTGGTCTCTCGCTGCTGGGAAATATCGCCTCAAACCATCTGATCGGTAAAGCAGATGCGAAGCGTTACGGCAAGGGGCATGCTAATATTGTACCGTATCAAGAACTACATACGCGTAATGGGTACATCATCATTGCCTGTGGAAATGACCAGCTCTATACCCGCTTATGCCACCTTCTGGGATGTGAAGATCTGGCAACTGATGCCCGGTTTACCACTAATGGCCTGCGTAACCAGAACCGTCGTGAGTTGATAGCTATCTTGGAAGACTTGCTTATGCAGCGAGATACAGAGGATTGGCTCAAAGACTTGCGTGAGGCAGGCATTCCTTGCAGCCCGGTCCAAACCGTTCGCGAAGCCTTATCAGACATACCCGTTCAGGAGCGCGGCTTCATCTGGGGGTGTGAGCATCCCACGGCTGGACATATCGATTTGCTGGGTTCTCCCATCAATCTTTTCTGATACACCAACTCGACTCTATGAAGCTCCTCCACTCTTGGGAGAGGATAACGAATGGCTCTCTCAATTTTTGGAAGAACATAAACAATAGGTTATTGCTTTCTGGTCATGTAGAACTTGGACCCGTCAACTGCTGGCGGGTCTATTTCATGCTCAGTTTCTCTTGTTCAGGTCTTTTCTGATCAAAAATCGGCATTTGGCTCTCTTTGATATGGTATACTTTTTGGACAGGCTGGATGGTGCAAGATTTAATTTTCACCCTGTTCCGATCGTCAAACCAAGTTATGGATATTGCTGTATCTATCCTTAACGAGCCAGAGGACCCCTCGCTTTAGCCATGGGGGTGAATGGCTCTTCCTTATTTGGGGCTGGGGCACAGGGGTTACTCTTTCTGTATGACAAAGTGTTAATTTATCTGTTTTATAGTATGAATATTTATTTATTGACATGTGTGCAAATATATGGTATGCTATATCTATATTCGTGAAAGGAGCAAACCAGTGGGCAAAACGAAGCGAGCATACAAGTATCGGTTCTACCCGACCCAGAGCCAAAAGCGTATCCTTGCGCAGACATTCGGATGTTGCCGCTTTGTTTACAACTGGGGGCTTTCCGCCCGCAAAACGGCCTACTTCCAACATGGGCAAAAGTTGACCTATAACGACCTCTCGGCTATGTTGCCCTACTTGAAGCAAGAGCATCCTTGGCTTGCTGATGTTGCGGCTGTTCCATTGCAGCAATCTCTTCGCCACTTGGACCGTGCCTACAAGAACTTCTTTGAGGGACGTGCCAAGTATCCCACCTGGAAGTGTAAGCAAGGCAACCAGTCGGCGACCTACGTTGGGACTGCCTTCAGCCTCTTGGATGGTCAGCTCACCCTTGCCAAAATGAATGAGCCTCTTGCCATCACCTTCCACCGCGCATTCCCCGCAGATCTCAAACCATCCTCGGTCACCGTCTCCAAGGATTGTGCTGATCGCTACTTTGTCTCCATGCTCGTAGAAGAAGAGATCAAACCGCTGCCAGCCACAGATGTCCAAGTTGGTCTGGACCTGGGTCTCAAATCGATGGTGATCCTCTCCACAGGTGAGGCTGTCGGGAACCCCAAGTTCTATGCCCGTGATGAGAAGAGATTGGCAAAAGCCCAGCGTCGGCATGCGAAAAAGAAAAAAGGCGGAAACAACAGGGAAAAAGCCCGACGCAAGGTTGCCCGTGTTCACGCTCGTATCAATGACCGTCGCCGCGACTACCAGCACAAGCTCAGTACACGCATCGTACACGAAAACCAAGTGATATGTGTGGAGAGTCTGGCCGTCAAGAATATGGTCAAGAATCACTGTTTGGCCAAAGCCATCAGTGATGTCGGATGGGGTGAGTTTGTCCGTCAACTGGAGTACAAGAGCCAGTGGTACAGACGAACCCTCGTCAAAATCGATCGGTGGTATCCATCGAGTAAAACGTGTCATGATTGCAAGCATGTGGTAGAAGACCTCCCACTGGATGTGCGTGAATGGGTCTGCCCAAAGTGTGGGATCTCTCACGACCGGGATCTCAATGCCGCAAACAACATTCTGGCCGAGGGGCTCTTGGTGTCTGCCTGTGGAGGAGGTGTCAGACCTGCTCGGGCGAAAGCTCGAACGGGCAACCCCCAACGAAGCAGGAATGCTCATTCGTGAGGCTGAGAAGCCCCTGCCTTTAGGCATGGGGAGATGTCACCTAGGAAGTAAGGAATAGCAATGCTCAATGCGCTTTCGCTGCAAGCTGTCAATAGCGCAACCTTCTCTCAGCGCTTTGTCAAGCCGTGCTACGACTCATATTGCTTCTCTAATCTCCCCTCAACGATCGAATTCCCTCCTGACCGGCAAAGAAGGTCACATACTCCCGCACGATGTCTTTGGCAACTTGCCTACAAGATACGATAAGGTCATCTTTTTCTTTGTCGATGCTTTCGGCTGGCGCTTCTTTGAACGCTATGTAGAAAGATGTAACTTTCTTAAGATGATCGATACGCAGGGCGTGGTTTCTAAGTTAACATCACAATTTCCCTCCACAACTGCTGCTCATGTTACCTGCATCCACACAGGACTCAATGTTGGACAGAGTGGAGTCTATGAATGGAACTATTATGAGCCACTTGTCGATGAAATTATTTCGCCACTGCCCTTCTCGTACGCAGGAGACAAGCTCGTCCATGATACCATCAAACGTTCGGACATTGAGCCAGCGCAGTTTTTCCCTAGCCAGACGTTTTACCAAACATTGCAAGCTCAAGGAGTCACCTCGCATGTGATCCAATATCATGCTTATACCCCTTCCACCTATTCTGACATCGTCTTTCGGGCAGCCACCGTCCATCCCTACAAAACAGTGCAGGGTGCTCTAACCCAACTGACTGAATTAGTCACAGCTAGAACTACTTCGCCAACCTATTACTTCCTGTACTTTGATGGCTTTGATACAGCTTGTCATAACCATGGTCCTGGCTCGCGGCAGTCTCAGGAGGTCCTTGAGAGTTTCTTTTCTCTAGTAGACCACATTTTTTATAAGAATGTACAAGGAAAAACAGCAAAAACGCTATTGATGATCACAGCCGATCATGGTCAGGTCGAAGTAGATCCACGCAACACCTTTTATCTCAATAAGCAGATACCGGATATTGCGCAGTATCTCAAGACAAACAAGCGAGGTTGCCCACTAGTGCCCGCTGGTTCGCCTCGCGATATGTTTTTGCATGTTGCAGAAGAGCACGCAGATATGCTCGTAGCTCACCTCCGAGAGCGTTTGGCAGGCAGAGCAGAGGTTTATCACACCCGCGACCTCCTGGCGCAAGACTTTTTGGCCTGCAAGAGCCGTCACCAACTTTCCTGCAGCGTGTTGGCAATGTAGTGATTTTCCCGTACAAGTATGAGACAGTTTGGTGGTATGAAGAAGGGAAATTTATCATGCATTTCTTTGGTCATCATGGCGGACTAACCCCTGAAGAGATGGAAATCCCTCTTCTCTTACTTTCTATCTAAGCATAATCTTATTACTCGTAACGTAGCACTTCCAGCGGGCGTACCCGGACAGCTTGCCAAGCTACCAGGGCAGCGGTAAGCATTGTCAGTAGGATAGCGCCAAGTACCATCGCAATGGCAGTAGAAGGAACTACCGCAAGGTTCACAGCCTTAAAGACAAATCTGCCAAGCAAGAAAATTACCAGCGATACCAGCAGCATAGCCATCATTGCACCAGTGCCACCAATTAGGCCATTTTCGAGCAAAACTTCACCCAGGATATTTTGGCTCGTGTACCCGACCGATTTGAGAATCCCCAGTTCGCGGCGGCGTTCCAGCATAGCCAGAGCGACAGCATTAGCAATAATAATCACGCCAGCTATTAGCGAGAGAGAGGCCAGGGTTGTCAGTGTCAACAGGACGTCGTTGAGCATTTGATCGACGATGTCGCTGATATTTGCCAGATTCAAGGTAAAGGCATTTGGCACCGTTCGACCGAGTGTATCTATTGCACGGCTGAGTTTGTCTGGTGAGATCTTCATATAGAAAATTGCTTGGTTGACTCCTGTCGGAGCTAGTGCCTTGGCCGTGTCACTTGTACCCAACACTGGATACAGGTCGCTACCAAATCCTGTCAAGTGGTAAACGCCAACAATATGCACAAGTCGTGTATTTGCACGGTCAATACTGGTAAGCGTCACCGTATCTCCAACCTTGAGGTATAGGGGACCCATACTGGCAAGCTGATCAGCGATCAACACATTATTTGTGCTAGCATCGCTAGGTTGCAGGTTTCGACCTTTAACAATAGTCAGTGCGCTGCTAGTTGGTAGTTGTTTTTTTCTCACATCGTATCCTTCAAGCCCGCTCAGGAAATACAATGCCCCATTGCGCCCGAGCGACGTATTCGATGGTTGTGCTTTGTCACTTGTAGGCAGGAGATCTTGGATGGGCTTATCGTTGATAGCAACTGGAGCCGTTGAAGCCAACGTATGGCGCTGATACGTCTGCAAGCCAGGAATTGATGTAATCTTGTTTTGCAGCTTAGTCGTATCACCATTTGAAGTAATTGTAAAAGCATTATAATTTAGCATATTAGCAATTGCGTTATCAATTTGCTCATGCAAATTCTGGCCTAGAATTAATATCAAGCCAATTGTAAAGATGCCTACAAACAGTGCTAGCATCGTCGTTGTTGTTCGTGCACGCTGGCGATACAGGTTGCGTAGGGCCATCTTTGCATTTGCTTTCCAGGTTCTTGGAGCTAGCATAACTGCAATCCCCATCAATGGGAATATAAGCAGCAGTATGCCAAAAGCAGGTAGTACTTGCATAATCAGCATTGACACGACTGCCATTATCAATATAAGGATTATGGAGCCAATTGAAAAATGGTCCGGCACTGGTAGTTTGCTCATAAGGAAGATGACGAGTCCAAAGAAGAGACTCAGGAGGCCTAGGAAGATGAAGGTGCTATAGACAGAGGTAATACCAAGCACAATATCATTATTGAGGATAACAATCGCTAGCATACAGAACAGTACAGTCAATAATAATAACAGACCTAGTGTCAGCAACAAGCTGCCTCCCCAGCGTTCCGGCATCTCGCGGATCACATTTAGCGGGCGGATATTAGCAGCTTGAACGATTGGCAATAAACCAAAAATTAAAGCAGTTGCCAAGCCTATAACTACTCCTCCAATGATAGTAAACCAATCGAGCATAAAGGGTATCATAAGTCCAAAACTTGATTGTACCACATTGCGTACCAGATAGCTCACACCAGTAGCTGTACCAGCACCGACGATACCGCCTGCCAGTCCGAGCAAGCCTGTTTCCAGGCCGAAGAGCAAGTAGAGGTCAAAACGGCGATACCCCGTTGTTTTGAGCATGGCAATCTCGATCTTGCGACGAGACAGCAGGACCTGCATAGTATTCACAATCCCAATGCCGCCAATCAGTAATGCCAGTAGGCCAGCGATCTCCAGGAATTTCCTGATATTATCAATTGTATTCTGCTGCTGCTTCAAGGCATCGGCGGCTGTCTGTGTATTGGCAATGGGGAAGTGATGTTGGATTTTCTTTACAGCTTGATCAATATGCGATGAGTCAGTAACAACATTAACACTATCGTAGAGCACTTCCTGTTTGGTAGGTATGGAAGGTGCTTGTTGCTGACCAGCTTTACTCTGGCTAGAAGATGCGCTATTCTGTTGTGGAGCTATCATATTCTGGCTCTGAGGAGCAGTATTTTGTTGAGGCACAGTAGGACGAGCAGCCTTATAATCATTGATGGAGAGCAGTACAACGCTGCCAGACTGTGCCAGTACTCCTGATTCAGCGACAATCCCGGCGAGTTTGACGTGCACTGTGAAGCCAGTCTGGTTACGTGAGCCAATCCGAATGTCGAAGCTACTTCCGATCTTCTTCTTATATTGATCAACGAATGGTTGCGTAACTACTATCTGCTGATCCTTTACTAGGTCGCTGATCTTGCCATTAGCTGGATTTGTAAAGGTTGGAGGTGTGACGACAGGATAGTTTTTAGGATCAATCACGCGTACAGTGAAAGATTCATGCAATGAGCTATTAGCATTTGTGCCAGTCGAGCCTTGAGCATTAATAATAGGGGTATAGTTATGAATAATACCATTTTTTTTCAGCTGATCGAAGAAGGAAAGATCACCCTGTGTAAACGGCTGATTCTCGGAGCGTACAGCGATATCGCCACCATTGGCATCGCGTACATTACTAGTGAAGGCATTATTGATCATCAGACCAACTAACTGCAAAGCGACAATGGCCATCACGCCAACGGCAACGCAGAAAATTGCCAACAATGTACGCTGTCCCCCGCGTCGCAGCGAACGCATCGTATAGTTGAAGTACATTGAAGTTTTCACTATATCTACCTCTCCCCAAGTACCAATAAAACAGACCTACGCAATTTATCTCGCCCGTGATGCCCCAAACGCGCCCGCGATGCTCAAAATGCGCCCATTGTGCCGCCGATCATACCCGTTGTACCCCAGAGCAGCGCTCGTTGTGTCCTCAAATCACACCTGCAATTCATAGATCAAACCGTCCACAATCGAAATGGAGCGATCCGCATGGGAAGCAATATGGGGATCATGAGTTGCAATGACGAAGGTCTTACCAGTGCGAGCACGCAGGTTCGTGATCAAATTGAGGATATTTTCACCATTCCGAGCATCCAGATTACCAGTTGGCTCATCGGCGATCACAATTGTGGGATCAGTCGCCAGAGATCTTGCGATTGCCACGCGCTGCTGCTCGCCGCCTGAAAGTTGATTTGGTCGGTGATGAAGGCGATGTGACAGACCGACTAGGCTAAGCAGCTCTTTGGCGCGTGCGGAAGGCGACCCTTTATGTTTCCCGACATATAGCGGCACTTCTACATTTTCCTGAGCTGTCAAGGTAGGTATCAAGTTAAAAGCCTGGAAAACCATGCCAATTTTTTGATTACGTACCGAGGCCAGTTGTCCTTCAGACATCCGCGTGATATCTATGTCATCAATCAGCACCTGACCGCTTGTCGGATTATCCAATCCAGCGATAATGCCCAGTAGCATACTTTTACCCGAACCTGAAGGTCCAATAATGGAGGTAAATTCGCCGCTCATTACCTGAAAACTGATGCCCTTGAGAATGTCAATACGCTCACGTCCTAAAGGAAGGCTTTTGATGATATTACGAACATCTATCACTACTCTAGAATTTTTTGAGGATGAAAACGGGATATTAGCATGTTGTAGAGTTGTTGGCTCATCCATACCACACCCACCTCCTTTTTTGTATCTCCGAAAATTTGCTAGAGGCGAGTTGGCATATTGGCCAATTGTGCCTGCTATCATCTAATACGAAATAGCAAGCTGGTATGAAACAGCAAGGCATAGTTTGTCATTTTGTCATTTTGTTCAAAGCATAGTCAAGAGCAACTCACTTGTGCTATACTGCACAAAAATACAGTGGCCTCTTGTACCCATTTTCGATAGCATATAGAACATGTCATGTGGATGAGAAAATGGGGGGCATTGCATTGCTCCAAACAAAGACATAGCGACAGACAGGTAGAACGAAATACATCAGGAGAGGAAAAAATTATGCGGCGAGGAACACTCACACTGCTCATCTTCATCATCTTATTAGCCGCAGGTGCGTCATTTGTAGACTTCTGGCCCAACCAGCTATGGGGCGGAGTAGCAAATCCATTTACCGTTTCGCAGGGCGTAGACCTAGCTGGTGGCTTGCGTCTCCTATTAGCACCTAAAAGTGGTCATCCTACAGATCAGGAGATGCAAAATACGCTTCAGATTGTCCAGTCGCGTCTGAGCGGAGGGTTGGGTGTAAAAGAGTTAAATATTCGTCTTTTACATACACAACAACAACCGACCATTTCTATTGAGATGCCAAGCTTTAGTGGTGATGAACAGCAAACGATTAACGGTCTGCTCAAAACTGGAGTGTTAGAATTCTGGGATACTGGCCAAGGCGGGAATCTCGCACCGGGAACAACGCTTGATCCTTCACAGTACGCCCAGTATAATCCAGAAGGCAAGCCTCTCTTCACAGGCCATGATCTCGATCCTAGCCAGCTTGGAATCTCCCAATCCCAATCGGGTGGCACTGGTTACCAGATCGACTTTGCTATGCAAGGCTCTGCTGTCTCCAAATTCAGTAGCTACACAGCTCACAATATTGGCCATGCCCTTACAATTACGTTGGACCGACAAGTTATCTCATCACCGACTATTCAAAGCCAGATTCCTGGCAGTGGCCAGATTACAGGAAACTTTACCTACAGTGATGCAGGGAACCTCGTCAATGTCCTGAAATATGGTGCATTGCCAGTTGCTCTTGTGCTCAACAGTAGTAATGACATTAGCCCGACGCTTGGAGCAACGGCAATCCAGAAGAGTCTATTGGCAGGTAGTATTGGTATTGGCATTGTTATCCTGTTCATGTTGTTATACTATCGTCTGCCTGGTTTACTAGCTGACATTGCATTGATTCTCTATGCGTGCCTAACCTTTGCCGTCTTCAAAATCATCGGAGTAACGATGAGTCTAGCTGGTATCACGGGCTTTATTCTCTCCATTGGTATGGCTGTCGATGCAAACGTGCTGATCTTTGAACGTGTCAAAGAAGAAATCCGCGCTGGTAGGCTGCTTGCATCTGCAATTGATATTGGGTGGCATCGTGCTTGGCCCTCGATCCGAGACTCAAACTGTTCGACGATGATTACCTGTGCCGTTCTGTTTGCCTTTGGCAGCAACTTTGGTGCAAGTATTATCGTTGGTTTTGCCAGTACTCTCTTCTTGGGTGTTGTTGTGAGCATGTTCACAGCTATCGTTGTTACTCGTACCTTGTTGAATTTGCTTGTGCCAACGGGCTTTATCAATCACCCCGTGCTCTTTGGGCTTCCCGCAAAGACGGTGCCTGCGGTGAGTTTGGCACGACGTAACGGTGTAGTGTAGAGGAGGCAGCCATGTTTAATTTAGTAAAGTATCGTTTTCTCTTCCTGCTGATTTCTGGGCTAGTAATCGTTCCAGGCTTTATATCGCTCATCATCTTCGGTCTGAACGTCGGTATCGATTTTACCAATGGTTCTGAGGTAGATCTGCGCCCGCAAACTCAGATGACTGATGCCCAAATCAGGGACCTGCTCAAGTCATTCAAACTAGAGAGCTTGCAGATCGTTTTGGGCAAAGGTAGCAATGCGCAAGATGGGCAGAAAACCATCTGGATCAAATTCAACACCAGTGTCGATAGCGACGTTGACAATGCTATCAGAAGCAAGCTTACAGATAAGTTTCCCTCTACTTCTATTCTGCAGATCAAGCAAGCAACTCTCAAAGACAAAAGCGGCAAGCCCTATAGTCTTTACACGGTGACCAATTTCAGAGATGTGCCAACGCCGAGTGCTATTAAGGCCTCTTTGGCGGACTTGTTAGCAACGGGGACTAGCAATCGGACGACGACATCGGCAACGTCAGGTTCCACATCAACACCGACTGCGAAAGCATCTGCAACCGCTACGTCAAATAATAACCAGTCGGCTCATGTACCTGTCTCTATTGTGAGTATCGAGCAGGGGACGACATCCCAAGTTATTGAGATCCTAACACGCTCGACTATTGCTCCAGCAGCCACAAACAATTCACAGGATCTCACAGTGCCCAAGATTTAGGAGTCTATCCTCAATCAGGGAGGTCCTTACTTAGCGCTTGTAAGTAGTTCAGAAGTAGGTCCCGAAGTAGCAGCTCAAACTACCCAAAACGCAGCTCTAGCAGTTTTAGCGGCATCAGCTTTTATCCTGTTGTATGTCTGGTTCTCATTCCGTAGAGTTCCTAATGCGTTCCGTTATGGAGCTTGTGCCATTATCGCCCTGCTGCATGACGTTCTGGTTGTGCTTGGTGTTTTCTCAATTCTGGGTTACTTCTTTGGTATTCAGATAAGTGCCCTTTTCATCACTGCCTTATTGACGGTTATTGGTTTCTCAGTGCACGATACAATCGTAGTGTTTGACCGTATCCGTGAAAATATGCAACGCCGCTCGGTCGAGACTTTTGAGGAGGTTGTCAATGCTAGCTTAGTTCAGACGATGGCTCGCTCGTTGAACACTTCTCTTACAGTACTTTTCACGTTATTAACGCTCACGCTTTTTACGCAAGGAATCAATGCCGATGTTCATACATTCACGTTGACCTTGTTAATCGGTATCTTCAGTGGTACTTACTCGTCCATCTTCAATGCCAGTATGTTGCTGGTTGTGTGGGATAACGGCGAACTTGGCTTCAATTACTTGGGTGGTGGCCATGAACCGCTAACGAAACGTGACATTCGTGAACGTGAACTAGCACGGGCACGTGGATAGCCTTTTTGGTTTGCTAACTAAAAGTCTGGCATCTCATGTGTCACAAACTCACCAAGAGCGACTTTAGTTTGAGCAAGGCTACACAGGGCAGGAGACTGCCTCGACCTTCCCTGTGTAGCCTTGCTTCCAGCATTTGACACATATGGTTTGCTCTACCCGGTTTCCCTTACCTTACTACGGGAAGACCTTTTTTTCGTCAAGGGCAAGGAAGTCTTGAAAGTTTTGTCCCTCTTTCCCCCTTAAAAAAACTATCTTTAGATGGTATCTTTAAAAGGACAGGTACACATTATACAGCAGTGCTCAAAATTCTTGATACCTCAGAACCAAGAACTTCACCGGAGCCACGTCAGGCGGATCTTTCCAGTAGCTGCAGGAACGAAAAATACTTGTGTTTTTGAATGTTGGTCGTAATGCGTTTTAAGTAGAAAAACATATGATCGTCTCCAAATGTAGCGTTTTTTTGTGTGCTTAAGCTAGTTTAACATCAGGGATACCATATGGTGATTCATGCGGTACTAGGTAACTTTTAAATGCCGTCATAATAAGATCGTCGTCTCCTTGGGTGCAGGGAGGCATCTATAGTTTGAGCTTGCAGTACAATTAGTGTTGCTTATACAACTAAGGAGGTATTGATATGAAGAGAAGTTGTTTCGGAGATTTCAGCAGGAGTTACAAAAGACTACCTGAATCGAAAGATAATAGCAGCCCTAATAGATCAAAACATTTTCTGTATCGAAACCCTTCTTACAGTAAAGCGTCTGAAGAGGTGCGTCCTCTATTGGAGGAGAAGGTATCAGATGATACCTACACAGGTAAACGACCTATGGATAGTGATGAGGAAAAGAGTATATATGGTAAAGACAAAAACGAAATAGCATCGTCGGAAGATACTTTAGCATCATCATCTAACGATGCTAGAGCAGCAAAGGAAGAAAATGCTTGTATAATAACATTTCAAGCTGCAGAAGATTTTGATAGATTACTATCAGGAGGTTTAACTGCTCTATATAAAAATTTCAAAACTCCATATAGCGTGCTTCAGACGTATCAATCATTTACAGAAGAAATAAAAGCATTCCTTGAACAAGAGAATTTGGATCCTGATACCCTTCACGTCAATGAGAATGGCCAGCTTATTCACGTAGTGGAAAGACGAGAAGAAGTAAAAGATGAACAAATACTAGTAGATGGTGGAATCAAAGATGACGTGAAATTAATTAAGTACTTCGGTAAAAGAAACTTTAGCGATGTAATTAGCGAATTGATCGGCCCAAGTGCAGGGCCAGAAAGGCGAGAAAATTTCAAATTACTAGTAGACAGGACAGCAGTCTATCTTAAGGAATTATGGGAAACTTTAGAGGAAAATACATCTAAACTCAGAAGTGAGATAGAAAGTAAATATCTGAGTGAAGGTGAAGAGAAAAGAATTGCATTTGAATATTACAAAATGCAAGCAGAGAAGAGCATAGCATTGAATAGTCCATATAAGATAATAAACTATCTAAGGTATCGTTTATCTTGGCAATATAAGGTGGAAAGTAGAAGATATAAGAGGCTTGTCACAGAAGATTTTGGGAAACAGAAAGAGATGCTTGAGTCTTTACAGAAAAAATATGGTAATCAGATATATGGGCTTGGGAAGAGTAGGAATCGGCAAGAGGAGCTTCACAAAGAAATGGTTATAAAAGAAAATTGTGAGAAAACAGATGCTTCTGAGTATCGAAGCCTGACAGCAAAATGCTTGGCTCAACTCAGCATGGATATAAAGGTATACAAAGTATTAAGAGCCAATTATGACAAGCTTATTGAAGCTATTAATTCTGAGAATGCTAAGAAGCAAGAGGAATGCCAAAAACGCATAGAGTGTCATGAAAAGATCTTGGAAAATATTAAAGATGAAAACGGAGTTAAGGAGGCTCAAGAAGATTTCAAGGTATTAAAAGAGCAGTTTTACGCGTGTCTTAATACTCAGAATGAAGTCAGGAGCAATAAGGCTGATGAACTCATGCTTCAATTTTCATTGCAGTTGCAAGAGGCTTTTAAGAGCATGCTTACTTACGAGGCGTCAGAGGGAGCTTGCTTCTGATATTGCCCGGCAGTCCGCTAACTTGCAAATGCAAAACAAGCTAAATGAGATACGCCAGATAAAAATAAAAAAAATGTTAGGAAGTGGAAACTTCGATGTTATCACAAACAATGCAGTAAATGCAGCAAGTATTCTCCTTGGAGCCGGAGGTCTGAGTCTGAGTCTTCTTAGCACTATTCATGCTCCATCTGCAACTGTAGCAACTGTAGCAGCTATTGGAGCAACTGTTGCAGGCGCCCTTATTACTACAGGTATAGCAGGAGCTACAGCAGCAAGATAACGTTCTCTGCTAGAGAGTTGGAATGCTCCATACTCCACATTCCTGAGCACTCTGTCGACATTTTCATCATAAAGAGGCCCCAACCGAGAGAGGCCCCAACCGAGAGGGGCCCCATAAAGTTTTTCGACGACTCTCTTTTGTATATCACCAGAGGGTACTAGATACCTCGTACTTAGCTCGTTCCAGCGGTTAAGTGCTCTCTTCATCTAGTTTATGCACCACATGCTTCTGCAGGTGCGTGCTGTCCACAGAGATGGTTACCCATACCTTTGCCAGCAGAAAAGAGCAACTGATCGCCGGGTAAGAGTGTTAACGTCACGCATGAACCAATGGATTGAATATTGCCAGAGGTAATTATTCCATAAGCGACGGTATCAGATACCAGGAAAAACCGTATATCACCTTTGTAGCCATTAATAATCTCATTCCCCTTCATCGAATCACACGGTTGCTGCACTCTAGGACCACACCAAGTGTAGATGCGTGCTTCATAGTGTGCTTGACCATCTGCTTTAACAGTCAAGCCTGCTCCATGCGCGTACCAGGGACCAACAAACCTGCCGAAGTCAGGTATCTCTTCTGACATAGGCCAATCAGTTAAGATTGAAGCTGAACGCGTAGCAGCGCTAGCTGCATTGGTGGTGCATCCCATAAGCAGAACAATCAATGGAAAAATCCAGCGGACTTTGCTCAAGCATAATAAAAATTCTGTTCTCATAGCTCTTCTCTCTTTCAATTCATCATCCAGGCTACGAAAATTTCGTACTTCCATATGCTAGACACGAATCTGACCGGTACCTACGTCTCAACCATTTCTATTTCGCCATAGATTTAAGCATTAACATATGATCAGTTGCTCTTGCTAACTGACGCGCTTGCTAGCATCACAGAGTCAGTTGCTGGAGGTGACTCAGGACGTGTGGCTGGGACCTCTCCTCGCTTGCGTGGCAGCCAGGCCGTTTGATAGCGAGCGAGATAGTAGGAACCAATGACGAGGACAGCGGCAAGCAGTTGGGAGACCAATGTCTCAATCGTTGGGAAGACAGAAAACCAGAGGCCCATCCAATCAGGGAGCCACTGAAGCCAAGGAATCGGCGTGGTCGGAATCCAATGGGCTAATTGCATCTCTTGTGCTTGTTCGCCAACCATAACGAGGAGAACGGCTCCAAGCATAATCCCTGTTATTACTAACATCTTCTTATAGGGCAAGTGTTGGTGTGCGACAAAGTTCAGAATGGCGACCAGCCCTGTGAGGATGAGTCCCAAAATAACTCCTCCCAGGACAATTATTCCTCCCATTTGCATTCTATAGCTCTGCAGGAAGAGTACTACTTCAAACCCCTCCCGATAGAACGAAGCACATCCAAGCAAGGCCAATCCCCAAAATAGGCGTGCAGCCGAGGTGTTTGGGTCATCCACATGATGAAGCAAATCCCGCTTCTTGCGATTGTGCATGGAAATCCAGCCTGTCCAGTAGACCTTGTGGAAGAACCAGTTCATCACAGTGAGAAGCACGATGATGGCGAGGAGTCCTGTTGCCGCTTGGACATCAAGAGCTGGAATGCTGTGCGTCAATTCACTGATAATTCCGACGGCGATAAACCACGTCACGACTGTCGCCAGAAAGCCAATGCCAGCACCAAGCGCAATTGGACGCCGATGAGAACTATTGGTTCCCATCATACTGGCCGTAATCGCAGAAAGGACCAAAATACATTCTAACCCTTCGCGAAAAACAAGCACCCCAATATCGAGTGTTGCGACACCTGGGGATGTATGAGGAACCGTAGGATCTGGAGCACCAGATGCCGTGATCCCCTGCCATACGAGAACTCCAGCCACGATGAGTGCGGCTCCCACCAGAAAAATACGAAATATCGTCTGTCCAAACTTGGCTAAATGAACGGGCGGTTCTTGAGACATACTGAGTCCTTCCTTATACAAAAAATAGTGATACATTGTTTATTATTAGGGTGTGCTAATATCTTACCTAGCCACTAGGATATTAGCGTGCCCTAATGTTGATTGTCAAGAGGAAGCGCATCCCTTTTGGTTTCTTCAGAACTGATTAGGCTACTTGACTGATGCCATTAAGATAGATTTGTAAACTCATGCCTATTTATTTAGATAGATGTGAGTGGATGCATACGATGCAAAGGAGGTTTATTTCGCCTCATCTGTTTTCTATCATGGCTTGTGCAAAAAAATAGGAAGGGATTCTCACATTGTCGATATTCAATTGGTCTTCCATAGGTCTTCTATACAACGAAATACCAGAGGGGGTTTACATGGCCAATAATGAAGATGGCATACAATCGCAACGCGTTGGTGGAGGCAATCACCAGCTTGTGATTATCACGCAGCTTTTGCAAATGTCGGTCAATATGCGCCATATAGATGAGATGTTTCTATGGTTGTCGCATATCATAGGGCAACGCTTGAATGTGGATGTTCTACAGTTTTGGGCATATCAAGCTCATAGTACCGGGCAGTACTCTGCTGAATTGCGGGCTACAGCCAGCCAAAATATCTTGTTCCCTTTACATGTGGTAAACAATCCACAAGTTGCCGAGATAATAAGGGAGCTGCTCACTGAACGGTCTGGGGTTAATCCTCAGCCTGTAACGAACGTATTTTCATCGCGCCAAGCAGAATTGCTGAGTCGTTACAATCTCTATTACTGGGCATCCTGCTTTGTAGGGAGTGGTGAGTTACTTCCTCCCTTGATGAGTACTGATCCCACTCAAGGGGCAATATCTACCCCACTCTCGATGGTAGTCTCACTATTTTCGCAGCAATCACCCCATCCGAACCTTCTACCGACGATTAAACGTATTTTGGAGCATGCTCTATCCATTGCCAAGAATCGTGGATTAATCTCGACTGTGTCCAATCCCGTCTCAGGCAGTCTCGCTATTAAGCGAACACAATCTAAGCAATTCACATTCAATGACCTTATTCCGCACTCGACGCAGGATGTGGATGCAATGCAAGCAGATAATCCCTTTGCTGATGGTGTTGTTATTTCTGATAAGAAGGCTCGTCAGCTCTACTTTGCTATTGATGGCAAGAAAAATATTGCCGAACTTGCTAATAGCACGAGTATGGATCAACAAGAGCTTAGCTCGGCTTTACAATTTCTGCTCAGGCAAAAACACATTCGGTTACATGAACCGAGTGGGAAGGTTATAGATAGCTCACAATTCTTGAGCTAATATAGACCTTTTTACAAGAACAGAGCGTTAGCATTTGAAAGGAGAACAGGATACGTCATTAATATTTCAATCATTACAGGTATCCTTTTGTTGATTTTTAGCTTACTTTGTCTAGGAACAGGGATATATGCATTCCGCAGGTATTCTCTGACGCAGAGCGAGCGTTTATTTGTCGTTGGGTTGGCAATGTGCATCACTGCTGTTGGTATTGCCTGTGGTGCTATAGACAGCTTGCATATTATTCCATCTCTCAACTTGAACTGGGCATGGTATGCTGGTACTTCTTTGGGCTTTCTCTGTCTATTTTTGAGTTCGGTAGCAAAGTCAAATGATCAATTCCAACTGCTCAGGCGTTGGAATATCATTATTGCTGCTGTACTCATTGCGGTAATTGCACTCACGTCAGTCTTTCCTATTGAACCTAGTGGGTATGTCTCAGTGGTCCTTGATAGCCTTCGTACTATCATCTGCCTTCTCGGTTTCTTACGTTACATCACGTTGTACACTTCTAAGGGGACGCGCTTCAGCCTTTTGATGTGTCTTGCTTTTCTATTTATCACGATTGGCTATGCCATCCTCATACCACAGCTTCTCGATCCAAAATTGGATCAGCTTACGGCAGCAGGTGCTTTCATTCGTATTATTGGTGCTGGTGTTTTGTTTGCCGCCTTTGTATTAGGGTAGGATAGCTGGTATGTTCTTTATGGTCTGATGATGAAGTGCAGTTTACGCTTGAATTCTCGCTTAAATAGATCTGCCTTTTCATCAGCCATTCCCTCCTGAGCCAGTTTAGTTCGATGAGATACTTAAGTTCCTCCTGGAATCTATCGCAATATTGCATCTGAACGTCATCTTGTTATCAGGAAGCCAGCATATCTAGTACTTGGCGTTGGAAATCCAGCTCTTTGAGTCGATACCAATGATTGCGAAAGGCCGTATACTGCTCTGCGCGTTCTTGTTGCAGAGAAGTCAGCAGCAGCATCAAGCCTTGGCGCTCTTGAGTAGAAGGTGCAACAGCAGGATCGAGAATATATGACAGCAAATTTGGGTGGAAAGCAATCTTCTCTGTTTGTAGTTCCTGCGAGGTTGCTGGCTGTACATCTGCGTTGCTAGTTTTGCTATCCTGACTATTGAGACTGAGCTGCAATAAGGCGATCATCACATCGCTATCATGCAACGCTCCCAGCTCATCCTGGATTTGCTCAACTTCTTTGCATAACGAGGCATTTTTTTCTGGGAGGATAGCCTTAAACATCTCTAGTGTATAGCGTAGTTGCTTTGCCGCAATACGCAGATTGTGCAGATCTTGCACGCGCTCAGGATTGTCAACGCAGGCCTCCCAGCTATACATCTCCTCAAGCCTAGTCTTAATAATGATCCGAGCATTCTTATCGTTGGATGCATGAATATCAAGTTGAGGAATCGGCTTAGCCTTTGTCATGGTCCTCCTTTTGCTCTGCGAGGCAATATACCAGTAGCTGTTTTAATGCATCCTCATCAAAATTTCGCAGGTGCCTGTCTAGCGTCTTTTGCTGCTTTTGACGGTAGTCGGAGAGTCTAGCCAAGAGCCAGCCAGTACCAGCCTGTGCTTCCTCTTCAGGCATATGTGTAAGATGAGTCTGTAGATGAGCAATCATGACATCTGTATCGCGTGCCTCTCCCAGCACATTAGCAGTTCTCTTCACACTCCGATAGACTTTCTTGAATGTTTTGGGATTGCAGATGAGCTGGTAAGCGTCTAGTACAGCTCGCAGGCGACGCGAGGTCACGCGCATTTTATGCACTGCCTCAATATTCTCATTCTTGAGAACCTCATGATGCCAACTGCACATCTTACGCATTCGTTCCCAGATCAGGCGACGTCCAGCCTCAGCAAATGTCTCAGGCGTTTCTGTGGATATAGGCTCGCTTGGTGTCTTGCTATTATCTACAACCATCCCGTCTATAATATGTTGTTGAGCTACTTGTAGCCAATGCTCACCGAAACGAGCATATGCCAGCAAGGTACCTTCACGAATCCCCTGTGGGCTAATGCGCAGTTTATTCAATCTAAAGCGCTCTAACACGGCACAGATGATTAGTACGCCAGCACGCATGACGCGAACCCGTTTTGGCTCCAACTGATAGCGTTGAGCAACTTCGTTAGTTGGAAGAGTATATAACAGCTCTTTACAATGGACCAAATCGTCCCAGGTGAGCACATTGTGCTCTGTCGGTAACCCGAAGGCACGCTGAGCTAGCAGTAGCAGTGAATTGGCGCTACCTCCAGTCGCGATCAAGAGAGGAGGAAAACGCTTGATGTGCAGACTGTGGAAATAGGTTTTCAGGAACGACTCTGCGGTTGCAACATCATCATCCGTTGGGGGATCAGACAGGAGATAGCGATCATGAATCCAGCCTGAACCAATAGCTAGAGAGGTATGCCAACTGACCCGAAGGTTCTTCGCCAGGATCAGTTCCATGCTGCCGCCGCCGAGATCCATGACAGCGATGCGGGCAGGCACGCGGTTTTCGTGGGCGAGTTGACAGGTTGCACCATAAAAGGTTAGCATCGCTTCTGTCTCGCCTTTGATAGTGTGTACTATCAACCCAGTTTCATCGCGGATAGAGGAGAGGAACTCATCCTTATTGGTAGCGCGGCGAATCGCTTCGGTAGCGACTGCAAGAATAGGATATGCATTGTGCTCGTCTGCCAGGGCTTTAAACTTGTGCAAGACCGCAATTGTCCGATCACGTTTCTCAGCAGAAATCTTGCCATCGACATTTACGCTTTCACTGATACGCACCATGGCCTCATCAGTGGCAAGGATATCCAGATTTGTTGGCCTGCAACGTGCAACGACCACACGGATCGTATTACTTCCAATATCTATAGCTGCACATACAGGCCCTGTTGGTATTTGCATGAAAAGTTCTCAAATTTCCTATTATGCAAGAACATCGATGTTGCAAACGATAAGGTGGTGGGGTGGTGGGGAGACTATTAAGCCCCGTTGCTTAACAGCCTCTGCGTCGATTATAACATAGATTATGAGCAAGCATCCAAGGGGCAAACACAAGAACACAAGAAGTAGGACTTTTCGGAAAGTGGAGGCTTGATGGTAAATCAATTATTGATGCTCTTAGCTTTCCTCGTTTCTTGAAAATCCTGCGTACTACGAAAAAACCTCCCTAGTCAGAAATAACTGATCCCCATGCTGTAATACGCTGGGGTGTTATCATGATCAGGGGATATTGCTCCAACGCCATGCCTTTGTATTGCACATAGCGCTCTCTTAACAATGCTACGGCATGGCTATGTCGTTCATCTGTAGGGGCTATCAATTCTGCATGGCCATGGATGAGCACATAGCCCAGTTGTGACCAATCGTCGGCATACCGATCGATGAGCAGTGCTGCTTCATGTCGGGCCTCAATGTTGCGCACGCGCCGTAGTTTTGTCCCTGGGACGCGCTTAGGTTTCTCATCAAGCGGTGTGTAGAAGTAAGTCCCATCAAACGCATAGCAGACGGGAACGAGGTAGGGAGTTCCGTTCTCATCTGCTGTGCCCAGCCTTGCAATCCGCAACTCTTCTACAAACGCCTTCTCAGCAGTGGTGAGTGTGTTGCGTTGTGCCATTACCATCCTTACTTGTAGGAAGATTGGTTCGTTAGCGACCTGCTACGGTAAGTTTTTCGACCTCCGGCACAACCTTGGTAGCCAAGATGTCAAACACCTCAGGGTCTGTTACATTAGCAAGGCTAAAGATGGCTTGGTCAATGCCGAGTTCTGCCAGAGCTGCAAACTGGTCTATGGCGGCGTTAGGTGATAGAGTGTCGTTGCGACCGTCGCGCGTGATATGCATATGGTCCAGTGTGGTCTTCTCGATCTGCTCATATGGGCGGTTCAAGTTTTGGCAGTGAGCGCGTAGCACATCCAGTTTGCGCTGTAGTTCCTCTTTGCCCATCTGAGCGAAGAGATTGCATGCATCTCCATATTGAGCCACCATACGCAACGTTTTACGTTCACCAGTCCCACCAATCAGAATTGGCGGATGGGGTTTCTGCACTGGCTGTGGCGAACTCAGTGGACGCTCAAGCGTATAATGTTTGCCCGTATATGGTTTTTGGTCCCCCGACCACATCTGGTGAGCTATTTGCAAAGTCTCCTCTAGCCGCTCGAAGCGTTCTGCCATTGGAGGGAAGGGCACACCCAATCCTTTATGTTCTTCTTCGTTCCAGGCAGCGCCAATACCGAAATATGTTCTCCCATGTGAAAGAACATCCAGTGTAGTAGCTGTCTTTACCAAGATGCCAGGATAGCGGTAGGTTATACCAGTAACCATGGTTCCGAGCTTGATACGGTTCGTATGGCCAGCTGCAAATGCCAGCGCAGTCCATCCCTCAAGCATCTCGTTTTCGGTAGGCCCAATAAATCCTATTTGGAAAAAGTGGTCCATTACCCACAGACTATAGAGGCCTGCACGCTCTGCCTGCTGTGCGATAAGACCAAATGTATCTCCGATTTGACTTTGATCATTTGACCACGTAAAATTGCAAACTTGTAATCCCAAGCGCATAATTTTTCTCCTTTAAATTCCAAACTGCATGCCAGCCCCCGCTTATCTTACCATGATTTTTGCATCAAAGGCAAATGTAGGAAGTACTTGTTCACCATCTACTGCTATCTTTGGCATTTGATAAGTGATGGGTTTTAGCTTATCATACATGTATTTTACTAGTTTATCCCATGATATTATACCTGATCAATATGCTCTTTTTCAAGGCAAAAAAGGGATATTTTTCATCCCTGCTCCCTTTTTCTCAAACCTGCCCAAAAAACTGCAAGAGGAGCGTGGGACAGTAAGTTTGCAGAGAAGCGATTAGCTCTCAAGCTTGTGTATAAGCCATTCTCCCAGGCGCACCCCGGGCAGCTCAATCCAACGGTAGAGCGTAGCGGAGAGAGAAAAAACAACAACAATTGTCCAGCACCAGAAGGCAGCAAATACTACGGCATGGTTCCAACCCTGCTCCTGGATATTGTGAAGGATAACATTTAAGAAGAGGAATACAAATGGAAGGTGCCACATGTATAGACTAAAAGAAATTAGTCCAATTCTGCGTACTATGGGCCATTCAAGCGGTCGTTTAAGCCAAGGCGAAGCGTACAACAGTGCCCACATACACAAACCATAGCTGATAGCATAGCCCATCGCTTGCCATTGTCGCCAGTAGGACGATATAGTACGAGTGTAAGAATCGAGAAAGGTGAAGACAGGATAGTATTTGGTATAATTGTAAGGATTTATACTTATATAGTAGAGATGCCAGAGGGATAGAAAGAATAAGATAGCTAAGCCAACCATCAGTATCAGTGGACTAAAGCGGCGTATTCGGATATTCCAATGCTCCGCCGAGACAGCATTTTGCGTGTAAATATACACCATACAAATAAGCATTCCGACCGCAAAAACCTCGAAGAATTTGCCTGTATCCCCATAGATGTATGGTTTAAGTGCAGTAGAAACAGCATGAGGGATCAAGAAATCCAGCTTTGGAGTATCTGCGATATACATGCCCCAGTACCTTGTCAGCAAACCCCAGGCTGTCAGAACGCATAAACACAAGGTGAGTTTGAACATGCGCCACTGCACTGTTCCACGACGTACAATCAGGCTGAAGAACCAAGCAATGATAGGAAGTAGGAGGTAGAACTGGAATTCCACAGCCAGGGTCCAGAAAGGTCCATCAAGTTCTTGAGACAGCTTGGAACTCATGCAAAAAGTTAGAAATAGCCATAAATCGTGCCAATGGCCATAATGTAAGAATTCTGGGTGGAAGAAGAGAGCTATCAAGAATAGGGCAGCAAAATAGCCTGGCACAATGCGAAAGATACGACGAAGATAAAATCGGCGAAGCGAAGGCCAAGGAGTATCAAACAACAAAGATTTAGCATAGGGCAAAAAAAGGAGGAAGCTGGAGAGGAGAAAGAAAAGAGTAACACCAGATTCTCCAAAATAGGCAAGAGCGCCAACTAAAGCAGTGATGCCATGCAAAGGCTGCCAAATGCCATAATTTCGAGCTAAAAAGTTCACATGATATGAAAGAACGGCGAGGCAGGCTACTGCTCGTATACCATCCAGCACAGGAATCTGACTTTTCGGTTTACTAACTGGCTGTGAACTAGTCTCAGCTTGATTAAGTCTTTGTATCTTTTGCAAAGTAGCCGGGTCCTGATTTTTGATAAATGAGTTCAATTTAGTCGTTGTCTCTAGAGTGGTCATACATCTCTTCCTTGCCAAGTGAATTAATAGGGTCTTTGGTCCAAGTGCCATTCTTAGGTAGGAACGAAGTTCCTCTGAGAATAGAAACGAACCTTTCGAGGGGTAGGAAAGAAAGTACCACACAAGTCCTATTTGTTAGGAAGATACGGAGAAGTGGTGAAGCTCTATTGGACTTTTTTGCTTTGACCTCTCCGCTGTCTCTCAAATTTGTGTATAAGCCATTCCCCCAGACGTATACCAGGCAACTCGATCCAACGGTAGAGTGTCGTGGCGCTAGGAACAATTATGATGAGTGTCCAACACCAGAGAGTGAGATATTCTGCTATGGGATCCCAGTGCTGGTGCTGGATCCGAGAGCCAATTGCATCTTCAAAAAGAGCCATAAATGGGATATGCCACATATACAGACTGAAAGAGATCGATGCAACCCAACGGAGTGGGGATGACTCAAAAGGCCGCTTGAGTTTAGCTGGACCATGTAATAGTGCTAGGATGCAGAGGCCATAGCTGAGAGCATATCCCAGAGCTTGCAAATCTCCCCACTGGCGAGTCACAATTTGAATGATGTTGTGATCAAGAAAGGTGAAAACGACATAGGAGCTGGGAAAGCTAGAAAAACGACGTGGAGTTATATCAAAGAAGTAGAAGTGCCAGAAGTTCATAAAAGAGAAGAGTATTAGACCCACAGTGAGTATCAGAGGACTGAGGCGACGCATCCAGATACGCCAAGCCTCTGTAGAGGCGGTATATTGTGCATAGGTGTAGATCATAGCTGTAAGCATACCAATTGCAAAAGCCTCAGAATATGTTCCTGTATCGCTATAAAGGTATGGTATAAGCTTGATAGAGAGGTGATGAGGAATCAAAAAATCTAATTTTGAAGTGTTGGCAATATGGTTCCCCCAGTATCTTGTGAGAAGTCCCCAGACAATCATCAGGAATAAGCAGAACGTAAGTTTGAACAGACGCCAGCATGCTGTGCCACGGCGTACGATTAGACTGAAGAGCCAAGCAAGAATTGGAAGTAGAAGGTAGAACTGGAATTCAATGGCTAGTGTCCAGAAAGGTCCATCCAGGTGTTGGGAGAGGGCAAAGTTCATGCGAAAGGTCAGAAAAATCCATAAATCATGCCAGTTTACAGGGAATAAAAATTCTTGATGAAAGAACAAAGCAATCAGGAAAAGTACTGTGTAATATCCGGGAATAATGCGAAAGAACCTTCGAATATAAAAGCGGCGTAGCGAGGGCCAAGGGCTATCGAAGAGCAATGCCTTGGCAAAGGGCAAAAAGAGAAGCAAGCCAGAGAGGACAAAGAAGAGAACAACGCCCAATTCACCAAACCAGATGGCAGATGCAGTGAAGAAAGCAAGAGCGCCAGTCAGTGTATGGATGTTAAGCAAAGGTGTCCATAAGTGGAACCCAGTAGACACCAAGTTTGTATGATATGTAATCACAGCGAGACAAGCTATTGCTCGTATTCCATCTAACAATGGTATATACTGTTTAGGTTGGCTCTCCTGGGCAAATTTGGTTTTGGGTGGCTCAGACGTTGTCGTGTTTTGACCGTTTGTTATGTTTTGGCTGTCAAGAGATATACTCTTAATATACATGATCTTCTTCCTTGCTAAATATGTTGTTTGATAAATATGCTATGCCATATCAATGGACAATTTATTCCCTGAAAGGTAAAAATCTGATTTGTTATTTCTACCTTGACTGCTTGATTACACTATGATTATAGTAGAAGATTGCATACCCTTAACAGAGGGAAATAGGGACAGAAAGTCTGACATTTCAAGGGATTGTGGCTTTGTATTCCTAGCTTTGCAGCAGCCTTTTACTAAAGTGTCGTAGAGAGATGGTCTCTATGGCCACATTTTTAGAAGAAAGCTGCTCTTCTGCTTGACAATAGTCCTCTGCATCGCATAAAACTAAACATGTGGACAGTATCCACTCAAGAATGCTATGCTCGGATCTGCTTCGGCCATAGCAGGTATTTCCCATTCGTCAACTAGGAGGCCCGCAACCTCCTATATTATGTGTGTAAGGAGAAATGTTTTATGGCTTTTGAACTTCCTAAGCTACCATACGGTTATGATGTGCTTGAACCGTATATTGACACTGAGACGATGCATTTGCATCATGATAAGCATCATGCTGCCTATGTCAACAATCTAAACGCGGCTTTGCAGGGTCATCCATTTGCCAATCTGCCAATTGAAGAGGTGGTACGTCGCATTGACGAGGTGCCTGAAAATATCCGTTCTGCAGTCCGCAACAATGGTGGTGGTCATATTAATCACACCATGTTCTGGGAGATCATGATCCCCGGTGGTAGCAAAGCGCCAACTGGCGAGTTGGTAACAGCGATCAACGCCAAGTTCGGCTCGCTGGAGGCTTTCAAGACGGCTTTCAACGATGCTGGTGTCAAGCGCTTCGGCTCTGGCTGGGCTTGGCTCATCCTCAACAAGCGGGGCGAGCTTGAGATTACTTCTACCGCTAACCAGGACAGTCCGTTCATGGAGGGTAACTTCCCGGTCCTAGGCAATGATGTGTGGGAGCACGCGTACTACCTCAAGTACCAAAATCGTCGCCCTGAGTATCTCAGTGCTTGGTGGAATGTTGTCAACTGGGATGAAGTTGCCAAACGTTACGCACACGCACGCGGTCGCTAGTGAGCCTCTTTGGCATACGTGAAAGAAACTGGGTGATCCTTTGCGGATCACCCAGTTTTGTTATGTCTTTTGCGCCACTGCTTTAGTTTACGTGCTGTCCTCTTCCCATGGGGAGGACCACTCTCTGAGGAACTCGTCTAATTGTACTGTACTAAGGTGTCTTGAAACGCAGCAAGACGCGTCCAAACCTGACTTCATCATTATCATGAAGTGGCGTTGGAGTTTTAGCGGCAAGTCGCTGGCGGTTGAGGAATGTGAAGTTGGTGCTATTCTCATCCTCTATCATGTATTGGCCATTCTCGAAGAAAATACGTGCATGCATGCGTGATACTCCTCCCTCTTCACCACCATGTGGGGTGAGATCAACGTCAGGGAAGATGTTGCTCACGGCGTCTTCACGTCCAATGAGGATATTATCTTTTCCGCTTATATCAAATTCCTGATTGTCGGCTTCGACGATTAGGCGTGCCTGCAAAGCAGTTCCTGCTGCTGCAGGGACTTGATTATCAATCGGTAGTGAAGCGGGTTCGGCAGGGACCTGATTCACTATTGCAGGCGCTCCCAGCAGACTGACGCCGCAGTTGGAGCAGAAAGCTTCCCCTCCAGGATTGACTTCCCCACAAGATGGGCAGACCTGGGTGTCTGTCGCGGCAGGCGTGTGAACTGGAGCCTGTGCTGAGCCCACATTCAGTGGCTCACCGCACTCATCGCAAAAGGCTGATCCGTCAGGATTTTCATGACCTAAGGAACAACGTGCTGGCATAAGAATCTATCCTTCCTCAATAGTTACTGTTATTTATTACCAGATCTTGCGGTCAGGGTAATAAATCGTCTAATCTCTGTGTGAGTTTGCGTGTCTTATTCCCGATGGACTTTACCTGCTCTTGTGAAATTTGCTTGCCCTCGGTCATTTGTTGGATGGCGTTAAGCGTTTCTGAATCAAGGACACGGGTGACATTGGGTGATATTTTAGTAGTTACCGTGCCCTTGCTTTTGTACTCATCCAGCATGCGTGTCACTAGGCGTTGAGCATTAGTCCTTTCGGCAAAATTCATGACTAGAGCATTGACCTGGGATGCTAGGTTAGTATCTGTCGTAAAAGTTACTTTGATATCGTCACGGATTTGCTCTCTATTCAGTCCTCCGACTACTGGGACTAGGACGTCATAGGTCAGTTCAGCTTGGCTGATGCGGAAGAGGCCAGCGGGGCGAGGGTCAATCATCAACTCGATCAGTACAGACTGCGCTGTCTCTTTTTCCAGATCGCCTAATGTGACAGTGACCTGACGGTCAGATAGAGCAGATGGGTTTATATCCTGAATGATAGGAAGTACCTTCACTGCCCTGCGGGGTGTCACGCCAGCTGGCAGACGCAATGTCAAAACGGCGTTACGGACGGCAACGGCTACCGCACTCTGAACCTGCTGTTCAAAGACGGCCATGGCATCTGCTGGACTGCGGATAAATTCGGCTGGCAAGCCTCCGCTGATCTGACCAATGTCATCCAAGAGGTTCTCATCCCAGTCAGAGCCAATGCCCAACGGGTAGATCGAAACGCCAGATGCAGCTGCATCCCTGGCAAGCTGGCGGCAACGGTCGGTATCGCCATAGGTGACTCCATCGGTTAACAGGATCATGCGATTGACGGCGTTTTGCAGATTCCAACGGCGCAATTCGCCTAATCCCTGGATCATACCGAGCGACATCGTGGTACCACCTGCATCCTGGATACGATCAATGGCTGCTTTCATGCCGGGTTTATCATTAGCTGGCATAGATGGGATGATTACCTGAGCTGTATCGTCGAAGATGACTACTGAGATATAGTCGGTAGGGTCTAGGCGATCGATGACGAGCTTTACTGCTTCCCGAATGTTCCTGAGCTTGGCTCCTCTCATAGAACCGGAATGGTCAATCACCAGGGCAAAATTCAATGGCATACGTACCTGTGCCATTAACGCAGTTGGTTTTGCTTCGAGTAAAACGTATGCAACTTGGCTTCCCCCAGTGACAGGTAGGTATTCTTTTCCCAATTGGTGAGTTAGCGTAACCTCTCCTGGCATATTTTATCAGTTCTCCTTAACTAGTATAGCATATTATAGTATCAGCGTACAAAAACAACCACAGCACTCACATTATCTTCTCCTCCATTGTGATTGGCAGTTTCGATCAGTTGTGTACAGGCTGCTTGTGGATCTGGGGCGGCATTGAGTATGTCTGCTATTTGTGGATCGCGAACCATTTCCCACAATCCATCGGAACAGCTCAGCAGAATATCTCCTGGATGTATTTGCTGTTTGAACACGTCAATCTGCACATTCAACTTATCTCCTATATTTCGATAAATCTGCGAGCGCTGGGGATGTGTATAGACGTCTTCCGGTGCAATCAACCCTCCTGCAACGAGCTGTCCAACGAGCGAGTGGTCGTTGGTTAACTGGTAGAGTTTTCCATCACGTAACATATACGTGCGACTGTCCCCTACGTTAAAGATATAGGCGTGCTCCCCGACGATCACTGAGCCTGTTAGAGTGCAGCCCATGTCCGTTTTCTCACGTTGGTTGCGCTGGCAGATGGTTGTATTGGCTTCTTCTATCGCTCGTTGGAGAAGACCAAGTACATGCTCTTCATCTTGCTGTTTCGCAGGATCTTCAGCCTTTTCAGTATTCAGTGGTGGCAAGAGCAAATCACAAATGACGCGCTCAGCAATGATTTTGGTTGCCATGCGGCTTGCTTCTTGTCCACTGTCATGTCCGCCCAGGCCGTCGCAGACGATGAAGATGCCTGCAGGAAACGAGATCGATTCATGGACGCGTTCGAGGAGCAGGACAAGTGTACTATCCTCATTGGGTGAATCCCGTCGTTCTTGCCCAGCGTCAGAGCTGCCTGCTACCAGCAAGTGAACCCCGTTGGGGAAAGTACTTTGAAGAGCCTGAGGCAGTTCAATGACATAGGTATGGTTGTGATCGACAAATGTATTGACGATTGCACCTTGTAGAACGCGTGTCTCAGCATTTTTTGTGCTAGAGGTTGGATATTCATGCATGAGGTAGGGGGCATTGAGCAATTCTGCTCCACAATCGTTACAAAATTCATCCCCTTCGGCATTTTCTTTGTTGCTACAGTTCCAACAATAGAGATAGCCTTTGCGATCGACAACTTCGTAGGTGTGTTCTTCCTTCGCATCTTTTATTACTTGGGTAATTTCGTAACGTTCGCCCACAAGAGTGTTAGCTGTTAGAACAGGGAATGTGTTGTCATCCTGGGTTGATTCTGCCCCTGTTACTTCATGCACATGCTTTACCTCTCTAGGTGTGCTCGGAGTCTCTGCTGTGCTAGTATCCTCCTCGATGGCAGGGCTATCGGTTTGTGGCGTAAAGCATTCTGAAATGCATTCGGTTCCCCTGTCCTGAGCAGGCTGTATGGGAACCGAATGCATTTTTCCCCTGTCCTGAGCAGGCTGTATGGGAACCGAATGCATTTTTCCCCTGTCCTGAGCAGGCTGTACGGGAACCGAACGCTTTAGTCCTGGGCTTTGTTTTTGATCCGGATCAGGATGGCTCTCTGCATGATTTGTTGAACCAGACTCCTTACCAGACGGAGCCTCTGTGCCCTCAGTGTGCTCCTTCGTCATGGGACTTTCCTCCTCCTCTATGCCAGAAATTCCGCTGGATGAAACAGGTTGTGACATCCCACCATCAATAGTTGGTGCGCTCTGCGGACTCATGATTATTGTAGCCATGTCGGCAATATCCTGCTGAGGCTGGGACGTGTTAGCACCAGACATTGGTGATGAAGCGGCTGTTCTAATAGTTGGTGCGTTGGTGATGTCATAGGCGTTCGATTCTCCTGCATTGTTTGCCCGATCAGAGGCATGAGTCTGATCCTTCAATTCCTTCTCTTCCTGCCCAACTTCAGAGTTTCGTTGCCAGTGGCGAGCTTTGAAATCCGCCATTTGTTCTGGTGTCAGAATCTCAGTAGGAGCAAGACTAGGGTCATTGGAGTCGAGAGTCGTTGAAACGCATTCTGAAATGCATTCGGTTCCCCAGTCCTGAGCAGGCTGTACGGGAACCGAACGCGTTTTTTGTTGACTCATCCCGGCAGACTCGGCATTCCCGGATGCATCTGATGGCTGAGTTTGTGATGGTGGCATTGCTCCTGGCCAGGTCTCTGCTAGTTGGGTTTCCTGTCCAGCAGCAACTATCTCAACTGCAAGAATGTGACCGCAACTCTTACAGAATTTAGCATTATCGCGATTGGGTATATGACACGATGGACAGAGCATCGTTGCCCTCCTTTAGAGTAGTTTCTTTAATCGAATCGCCTCAGCGTTATGAGGATCACGTTGCAAAATTTCGTTGACCATGCGTCCAGCATCGGCTTTTTGGTTGATTTTGAGATAACACGTTGCCATTTCGGAATAAATTTCGAACTTATATCCAGTAATTTGGCGAGCGCGTTCCAATGCACTTAGGGCAAAATTCCATTCCTTTTGCTTCATATGTGCACGTCCTAGTTCGTACCAACCTTCCCACAACTCAGAGTCTTGCTGTGTCGCCTGACGGAGCTGCTTAATCGCAGAGGCTATCTGTTTTGTCCCAAGGTTTTTATCAATATACAAGCGTCCCTGCGCAATCAGAATTAATGGATGGTCCGGTTTGATCTTCAAGCCATCCTGAAAGTATGACTCCGCCTCTCGATATGAGCGTTGCTCCATGGCTGCCAGACCGAGCTGATAATAGATCGCTGGATCTTGAGGATCAAGGGCAAGTGCTTTCTTGAATGCTATAATAGCATTTGATGGGCGTTCCAAATCGCGATAGCACATGCCGAGCTGAAAGTAAGCATCCAATGCATCGCTTTTATGGCGCAATGCCTCTTCAAAGTACTCGGCTGCACGTTTCATCATTGATACATAACCGGGGGTGGATTGCTTTTTGTCGTTGTCTCGAACAGATTGACCATACTGTCGATAGGCACGACCAAGGTTATAGAGCACGTTATAGGGAGGGCTCCCCTGCTGCTGTGCTTGCGTGAAATGTTCAATCGCCTTAGGGTAGTCTTTATTGGTGAGATATTGGAGCCCAATGCGCAGACTTTCTGAGGCCGGATCTTGTGCTGTGGCATTATGTAATGCATTCGGTCCCCCATCCTTGGAGGTTGTATGGGAACCGAATGCATTAGTAACGGGCCGTGCTTGGATCGACTGTACGGGACGAGCTGGCCGTGCCTGAATAGGCTGTGGTCTAAATGCATTCTCAAGTGCATTCGGTCCCCCATCCTTGGAAGGTTGTATGGGAACCGAATGCACTTGTCCCCCATCCTTAGAGGTTGTACGGGAACCGGATGCATTTGAGACAGGCCTAGCTTGGATGGGGGAACGTGCTGCCGCCTGGACGCGGACCTGTGGTGGTGCAACTGCGACACCTTGCATGAGGGGATGACCATCGCGTTTGCAAAATTTGGCACCGACTCTGTTATGAAAACCACATTTGGGACAAATTAGCCTGCCATCACTACTTGCTATCTGATTATGTGTTGGTTGCACAACGATGGTAGAGTTAGGTGACATCATTGGAATCTGGACGGTCGAAGGGGTCGCCTGGGAAGGTAAGCACTGTTGCAATGCCATACGCATAGCCTCCGCTGTCTGAAAGCGTTGGCCAGGGTCCTGTTGCATGGCTTTGATAATGACTTGTTCAACGGGACAAATCTTCTGGTTGCCTACTTGCACTGTTCGCAGCCTTGGGTTCTTTGCCAGGATGCTTCCTGGCGCGGGCGTCTGAATGGGATCGGGCTCGTAATTGGTCAACAAATGGTACATAGTCGCACCCAGAGAATAAATATCAGAGCGTGCATCAGTCTGTACCAGCTTGCCTGGATTCTGGGAGGAGCGCCGTTGACCAGGAGCTGTGATTGAGCCAAGGTGCTCAGGTGATGCATACGAGATTGTTCCCAGGTTCTCTGTATTCGTGCGTTTGTTTGGATCAAAGCGGCGTGCAATGCCAAAGTCAATCAGCTGAACCTCGTTATTGGTGGTAATCATGATATTGCCAGGTTTCAGGTCTCGTAGAATGATAGGTGGTGTGCGGGTATGAATGTAGCTTAATGCTTCGCAGACCTGCATCATCCATTTAATAACCGCATCTTCTGGTAATGGACTGTTGGCCTTCTCAAGTTGCTTATCCAGGCTAGTTCCAGAAACAAATTCCATCACGAAGTAGTAGTTTCCGCGTTCTTGAAAGGGCAACATCAACGCTGCAATATATGGATGCTTGAGACCACGTAGCAGCGCAATCTCTTTGTTAAAACGATCAATAGCGCTTTTACGATCTTCCTCACTCGTGGTGGAACTGATGAGCAGCTCTTTGACGGCATAGTAATAAGGGGGCATACCTGGTGGTGTCCCAATCTGTTCTACTTTGTAGACTGTGCCCATCCCACCTTCCCCAAGAATCTGCACGATCTTAAATTTTCCGTCAAGGACCGTACCTATTGGAAGAGTCATACAACTATCTTCTCCAAATGCACATAATACCCCTATTGTGCTTAGTGCTTATTAACGTCAACTACGATCGCAGTGATATTATCCTCACCGCCATTCATATTAGCCAGAGCGATTAATTTATCACAAAGAGCCTGCGGGTTACTCTGCTCTTTTAGCAACTTTTCTAGGTCTTGAAGGTGTATCATTTCCCAGAGTCCATCCGAGCAGAGCAATAGCCTATCCCCGGGGCGGAGTACTTCGTGAAAAATGTCAATCTCAACATTTCTATGGCCTGCGCCAAGCGAACGGTAAATCAAGTTCCGTTGTGGATGTGTATAGACCTCTTCATCTGTGATCTGTTTGGATTCCACAAGCTTGGCAACCAGGGAATGATCTTCTGTCAATTTCTGTAAATGATTGTCTCTAAAAAGATACGTGCGACTATCTCCAATGTTAGCAATATACGCTTGATCATTCTGAATAAGTGCAGCTGTGACAGTACTGCCCAATCCACGAGCAGAACTTTTGCGGTCACCATATTGTAAAATGGCCTTGTTAGCTTCTTGGATAGCTGTTCGCAACCGATCTTCAACAACCACTGATGATTGGGTTTCAGACAGCTTCCGGGTCTTATTCTCAGTAGCGCCCTCAGGCTGTGTGCGGCTGTCTGGAGCGGTTGCCGCAGTATCGCTTGCTTGCAGGGATGCTCGATCTAGTTGGATTGTCGGTTGCTCAGAGAGGGGCTGGAAGAGGCAATCAAGATTTTTACTAATGGTTGTAACTGTTAATCGACTGGCAACTTCTCCTGCCTGATAGCCTCCCATACCATCGGCAACGATAAATAGACCCATATCCCCTTCTTCAGAGGATTCAACACGTTTATAGACGTAGTCTTCGTTCTGCTCGCGTTGTTTCCCAACATCGGTTTTGTCAGCAGCTGTCAGCTTTAAGTACATCGTTTTACCTCACCAAAGCAGGGGATGGGCCCGCCCTTCTTTCGCACATGGAGACTCATCCCAAAAGCGGGATAGGGTACCTGATCTTTACTCTGTGATACTCCGCAAGGGCTTTCGCTCTGCCGCTTATGACACTCCTGCATAGTCGGTTCCCTGAGAGGATGTAGCGTGGCTACGACTCAAATGGAAAGCCGTAGTTGGCGAGGAATATCGCGGAGATCGTGGCATGGCGAAATATGGCCGGAATATCTTCTCCAATCGTGGAGAGAGGTATGACTGGTGTTGGGTTCTTTTCCTTCGTATGGGTGAGCATTTCCCTTGCTCTCAGTGCTTCTTTGTTTGAGAAATCCAGAAACTTTTCCTGGGTTTAAATCACCTCAAGATGAGAAGGCTGCAATCTGGTTAAAGAGGGCTTGGTTGACAGCAAACCACACTGCATGGTTTGTCGGATAATTCAAGACCTGCTTGATTGTTGTGATTGCTTTTGCCATGTCAAGCCCACTCCATACGTTTTTGTTGTCTGGAGACATTCTATCCTTTGGAAAATGCCATGTCAAGCCCGTTCTTAACTTGCCTTGTCTCACAATTAGACTAGGCGGCTCTGTAGTCAGGTATGAGATATAGTTCCAAAACTTTAGCGAAGCCTAGTCTTTTGGGTTCGGAGGGGAACGACAATCCTCTCAGGATGTACTACTAGGGATGACAGCATCACATTCACATCCTCTATCCCATGAGCCTCCAACACGGCATTTGGGAGTGCTTTGAGCGTGATAGGGTCAACCTATCTTGATACGCTAGTGCTTTTACCCAAGCGAACGATTTAGCTTGGAACAGAGCCGAAACACTATTCAGTTGAAAAGGTGCTCAATGGGAGCTATCTTAGCACACTTGATCGAACTTAGCAATAGCTGAACTATGCAAGAATTGTCAAGAGTCATCGAAAATCCGCTAGATCTTCAACACACGTTTGCTATACGTTGTACAGCATCTGAGGTTGTGAAATGCGAACATGCTGTAGACTTACCATAGCATTAGTGCTGCAGTATCTCATGTCGATCCTCTTTCCTGCGTGCCTTGAATTGCAAACGAATGGTCGTACCACGAAAACTGAAATTCTTCTCGCAAACGATTTTCCAAGTAGCGCTCATAGGAAAAGTGCACTGCCTGGGGATCATTGACGAAAAAGACAAAGGTGGGTGGGTTTACCTGCACCTGTGTAGCATAGTAGATTTTTAAATGCTTATGACGCATCATGCCAGGATCGTGATGGCGGATAGCCGCTTGCAGTACTTCATTAAGACGTGCGGTAGGTACACGCAAATAACGCATATCAGCTATCTTGAGTGCTGCCTCTAGAATAGATTTGACGTGGTAGCCCGTTTTTGCAGATGAAAATACGATAGGAGCGTATGGGATGAATTTAAGCCCTTCTGCAATGATCTTTGCATAACCTTCTGCGCTTGCAATCTCCTCATCAGGATGTGGAAATGTGCCATCGCGTTCGGCACGACGTTGTTGTTGTGCAAGGTCCCATTTATTGATAACAACGATCACCCCTTTGCCCATCTCATGAAATCATTCCTGCAATATGCGTGTCTTGTGCGGCTAGCCCTTCGCTCGCATCGACAGAGTAACAGAGCCACATCACAGCGTTCGATCGCACGGTTAGAGCGCACGACACTATATTTTTCAACTCCTAGTCCAATGCGACCACGACGGCGGATGCCAGCAGTATCGACGAGTCGTAGTTTGCGCTCTTCGAATTCAAGTTCAGTATCAATAGCATCGCGCGTGGTGCCGGGGACATCGCTGACGATTGCACGTTGTACACCCAGAATAGCGTTGAGTAGCGAAGATTTGCCTACATTGGGGCGTCCTATGATCGCAATGCGTGGAACACTTTCATCCTCCTCCATTGCTTCGGCAGGAGGTAATTCTTCGACGATGCAATCCAATAGATCGCCGGTACCAGTCCCCTGGATTGAAGAGATGACGATAGGTTCGCCAAGTCCCAGGGTATAAAATTCAACGGCATCCATACGACGTGTGGCATTGTCCGCTTTATTAGCTGCGAGGATAACAGGTTTGTCTGTCCGCCGCAGTAAATCGGCGACTTCTTCATCTGCGCCAGTAATGCCAGAGCGAGCATCAACCATAAAAACGATGACGTCTGCTTCTTCGATGGCCAACTGGGCCTGGGCTTTGACATGATCCATCAGGTCTCCTGGCTGCCCATTGAGACCAATCTGACCGACAGGTATGTTGGAACCAAGTTCGAGACCTCCAGTATCGATCAACGTAAATTCACGGCCATTCCAGTCCGTATCGCCGTAAAGGCGGTCACGGGTAGTCCCTGGCATGTCTTCAACAATGGCGACACGTTCGCCTATCATTCGATTAAAAAACGTAGATTTGCCGACATTAGGTCGGCCCACGATGGCTACAAGTGGCTTCATAATGCCCTTACCATCCCCTTTCCGTTAGGTGGTTACTTATTATCCTACCAGCGGCGTTATGCTGGGTAGCGAATAAGTTCTAGCTCTTTCCCTTTTGCTGCTTCTTCTTTTACAATCTGAAGCAGTTTAGCAGTCACGTCTCGATCTGTGTATGACTCGCCACACTGGTCACAAACCAAGGCTGGAACATTTTTGAAGACAATAATAGTTCCATCTTTCTCATGCATGACTGTTGTTGTTCCTTCATGGAGATTTCCAGTTTTGCATGTTACGCACTTCATCGTTTTCTCCTTTTGAAGTTCTCTTCCCATTCATCCGGGTTTGGCTCGTATGCGGTGACAATAAACTGTATCTTTTCTACATTGTCTATAGCAACAACAACATGCAAGGGACGGACTCCATACCAGCAAAGAAGCAGTACGCTTGGAAAAGGAGTATCGTCTGAATATTCTTTAATAATAGTTCCACACTTGATTGTATGAACAATTTCATCCTCACTGATATTTCTTTGTATCATTCGGATTCTTGCATGGTTTTTGTAGACAATACGATACTCATCCAAGTCTTTTGGTTCCAATTCCTTAATTCTTCTGCGCCTATAATAACATAACTACTAGAGTTCTTGCCACATAGACACACGTTATTACCAAAACAATTCAGATACCGAGCGCCCATCATGGATACGACTGATCGTGCCTGCGAACAACTCTGCCACAGAAAGGACAGTCATATTAGGCAAGAGCTTTGGATTAGGAGAAGGGATTGTATCTGTAATGACTATCTCCTTGATTAACGCATTTTTCAATCGTTCGATGGCTGGACCGGATAATACTGCATGGGTAGCACAACAATAAATGTCAAGCGCACCACGTTCGCGTGCAACTCGTACAGCTTGCGTCAACGATCCTGCAGTATCAATCTCATCATCAACAATCACTGCATCCCGACCCTCGACGCTGCCAATGATGCCCATTGCTTCAGTCGTGCCATTATTGCCCAGACGCCGCTTCTCAATAACTGCGAGAGGGGCATTGAGACGATCTGCCAGCATACGTGCTTTCTTGGCAAAGCCTTCATCAGCGGAGACAACAGTAAAATTTTGCAGCCCTTTTCCCGAGAAGTAGCGTGCTTGAATGATCTGTCCTGTCAGTTCATCGACGGGAATATTGAAAAAGCCCTGGATCTGTCCGGCATGCATATCCATTGTCAGTACCCGGTCAGCTCCAGCAACCGTAATACAGTCGGCAATCAGACGAGCTGTGATAGGGACGCGTGGTTGATCTTTTTTATCTGTGCGGCCATAAGCATAATAAGGGATAACAGCTGTAATGCGTGCTGCAGAAGCTCGTTTAAGGGCATCAATCATGATCAATAATTCCATAATTGAGCGGTTTACAGGTGAGCTAAAAGGTTGTACTAAGAAAACGTCCTGATCACGCACATTCTCATTGATTTTTACAAAGATATTTTCATTGCTGAATTGGAAAACATCAGCGTCTCCGAGCGGAATGCGCAAATGTTTGCATATAGCTGCGGCCAATGGGCGATTTGCATTCCCGCTGAAGATTTTCAAGTTATCCAATTTGTACCTGCCTTTCTAGATGTGAGCAAATATCTCTGACTTTGCTCACATCTCCGTGTACTAAATCCTCAAGGTCATAAATGCGCTCAAAAATTATTGAGAATTAACTCTCACTGACTCCCTCCTCAGGACTGGAAATCAGGATCAGCAAGAAGCGCCTAATGGCCCAGAATATCAGCCAGTAGACGATTATCGCAATCAACGTTGACCATTCAAATTGAACTGCCCAAGGTAGAATCCCTGCGAATGGAAAGAGAAGAATGTCGGTCAATGCATAAAGAAAGCCTGCAAACAGATTGTGAGGATCGGCTCCTATCAACTTCAAGAAGAAGCGTATAAGCAACGTTATCTCAAGAACGACTGCAAACCATTGCAGAAAATCATTGAGTTTGCCGATCGCGTAACGGATAGTTCGGGCCTCTTCCTGCCGTGCCTCAGCACTCTCGATCTCTGGATCGGTATTTGTGTTTGGTGACGCCGGGACTGATGAGACGGTCTTTAGCGGTAAGTCTTCCATTGGAGAGAGCATTTCCGCAGGTTGGATTGGTCTTGGTTCATCAGGATAAGAGTTTGTGGGCATCCTTCCTTCCTCCCGTGGGTTAGTGACGCTCCGCCTAGGCGAAAGCCAGAGCGGCTTGCGGTGGGCTAAAGCCATTTTCTGTCAGATCCGCAATAACTGACCTTGATAGGATTATAACACTTTTTGATCTTACCGACCTCAGCCCCTGAGTGCCCCTGGCTTGAGACATGGGGGTGAAAGTTGGGACTGGCGTCGCATCCCAACGTACCTAATTTCACCCCTAACGTAGCCCGATCGCTCGGGCTGAGTCTGGTCATGTGAGCTTAACGAAACAACAACGTTAGAGCTGTTCCGCAACCCCATGCCTTTCAGGCCTGGCGTTCATGATGCTACGGGCTATTTCGTTTTAAGAGGATAACTCCATCGGCCTGAGCTAGCACACGAAACTGATGTGTACGTTCCAACCAGTCAAGCATACTTATAGAGAGTGGGGCATTTGCATTGGACTCAAGCGAGATCTTATGCAGGTCTACAATCACATACTCTACAGGTATTGTCTTTCCTATAGTCATTGTGGCGACATGGATTTCGGGGAAGATAGTGACGTACCGCCGTTCTGTGAGATGGGGATTGAGATCATCTCCAGCGGATACAGGGGCGTTTGGAGGGATCATTGCCAATAGTTGCCCAATATGTCGTTCGCGAGTACTTGGTTGGTGATCAGCCCAGAAGGCGTTCAGTGCTGGAAACATGACAAAATAGTTGAGTGCGATCATCCCAATAATCCAGATTAGGAAGCACGCTTGGAAGAGGGAAATGGGTAGCCAGCGTGCAAGATCAGTACCGCGTGCATGGAACTTCTCTAAGAACTTTGTCCAGCTAGAATGTAGTGGACTACGTAGGCGTTGTATAACCCTCAGAGGGAGGAGCATTGCATATCGCCCAATCTTGAAACAGCGCTGCAATAATCTACTTTTGGCAATAGGAGTGCTATGTGTCTCCTGTACGTTTGTTGTATGGCGAGCTGACACTCTCAGAGCACTTGCTTTACGTAGAAGCTCTAAATTCTTTGTCTCTCCTCGCCAGCTATACCAAAGCAGAAGCGAAGCGTCGGCTGCCATGAATGGTTGCCATCGTGAGAAAAGGAATGATGGCTGCATTGTAGTGGTATACACCACTATATAGAGGGTAATCTCTAGAAAGTATGTTAATTGCTAGGCTGAAGAATATTGGCAAGAGCCATTCTGGTCCTAATAGGGCAAGAAATCCTGTACTGCGCAATAAATTAATCACATAATAGAGACGGTCTAGCGTGAAGTACATAGAGCATAGGACCCATGGATGATAGAGGATGTTTACAATTGCAGCATTGGGCGAACTACCCAGCGCCTTGTAGCGATACCAGAAGTTGTTGCCCTCTGCTCCAATGTTAAAGTGTGGGATAATGACCAGGAAGGCGAACAGTGACCATGCTATCCCTACAACGAATAGTACAATGCCCAGGCGTGGTAATTTGTACTTCCAGACGATTAGCAGGCCAAACAGTGCCAGAGCTGTTGGTATCTCTTCTTTGCACATAGCAGCAACAAGACAGCATATCACAAACCAAGTGTAGTGCCTATACGTTAGTGCAAGTACTGCGTAGAGGACCAGGGGCGTTACCAGCGTAACTGGATGGAAATCGAACAGGTTCTCGCCCATGAGAGCGGGTGAGAACAGATAGGTAGCTGCCATAACAGGAGCAAGTAAAGGCCAGACTGGTATAAACTTGCGCGTGAGCAGGAAGGTCGGCAGTGCGCCAGTGGTTATAGCCAGTGTTTGAAAGGTGAGAAGGATACGTGGGTCAGCATGGAACGCATAAAGAAGGGGTAGGAGCAAAAAAATTGGCTCAACATGCTGTGCTAAGCGAATTGGATAGCCATACCAGTTTGATCCATGGTTAGTAAACTGGAATGGGCGCCCGTGAAGGGTATTCCAGGTAGCTTGATCCATATTCCCCAGGTCAAAAGCTGTCGCTGTAAATGTATCGTAGCGCAACACAGCTTGGTAGTTCATCCATACTGCATAGAACAGCATGAGCGATCCTAATAATACCCATGATATTAAGATAGGGGACAGGCGGATATGTTTCATCTTTTAAACCACAATAATAGATTGCAAGATACCTATTCCTACTAAGATCATCAGTGACCACACAATGAGTGGTTCAGGCCATGATCCCGTGCGGAAACGCCAGTGTGGGTTAGGAGGGAAGCCGTAGTGCTTGCGATTGGGCCAGAGCAGTGGAACACCGCTAGTTGTCAGTGCATCAGCGGTAATATGCATTATACACCCGAATAGTGTACCAAGAAATATAATATGCCATCCTGTTACAATCGACGCGGAAGTGGCAAATCCATGTTCGTTTAACATATAAGCTACTGCTTTTTCCAAACCAAGAGCAAGCAATGAGCCGAGAGCGAGCCCAAGCAGACTATGAAAAAGTGTACGATGTCCTGCAAGGTGCTGAATTTCTTTACTGATCGGACCTAGACGGCGTCCCATCGTACTGCGGGCATTATCGATATCAGGAAGAAGCGCCCCGAAGCCAACCGAAAAATAATACACAGCCTTATTGGCAAGAAGTGCCAGAGGAACTGTTTTTGCCATTGTGAGAGGTTCACCCGATAGATGCACAACACTATCTAGTACTACTCCGGCGGTCAAGCCAATCAGCAGATGCGACTTACCTTCCATACACAGCCTTTCATCAAATTCTGTGCAAGGAAACCCCTGGCTTTAGACATGGGGAGGAATTGCTCCCTAGATGCATGGGCGGAGGGGAAGGCTAGTGGAGGCTTAAGCCAGCTAGACTTGTGCATAAGCACTTTCTTGCTCTCCTTTCTGTTGCTAGTCCCTTGCGGGAAGCCGTTTTTGGAGGGAACGGTCAAACCCTGCTCTTTCGAGCCCTGGTTTCCCAGTTGATGTGTGCCTCGACGAAGTTATCAGGCGGCACGTCCTCTAAGCACTTCCTTAACCCTTGTACAGATGTTTAACCTAGAGGTTTTAGAGCTACAGGCTGGCAACGCACCCGTAGGTAAGAACTTAAACACTTCCTGATAACGTAGCCCGATGACCTTACGGTCCTGGCTGGGTCTGGTCAGGTGGGCTTGTAAGATAGCTCTGGGCTACCTCACAAGCCCCTGGCTTTAGCCATGGGGTTCCTGACCGGCGGGAGTCAATATCTTAACAGACTCAATTGTAGGGGCTGATGGCGTAAACGTCAATGTATTACGGTGCGTATCCTTGCAAAAGTCTAGCAATTGTCCCTGATTCCCCCCTATGGAAGTGTCCGAATTTCTGCTACACTGTCTCTATTGATCTAGAAGATTGAGGAGGAATGCGCTGTGATGGTTGCTCAGCAAGAAAGTTATTTGCCCAAGGCGGTCATTCAACCTATTTATTCGGTTGTGGCGCCAGTATTCAACGAAGAGGAGACCTTGCCTTATTTTTATAAGCGTGTGGTAGCAGTCATGGAAGGGTTAAGCGAGCCATTTGAGTTATTGCTAGTCAATGACGGGAGCCGTGATCGTTCTTTCCAGATCATGAAAGGCTTCCACGAACGAGATACACGTGTGCGTGTCATCGATTTCTCGCGTAACTTTGGGCATCAGATAGCCATTTCGGCTGGTCTAGATTATGCGCGGGGTCAGGCCATCATTATCGTTGACTCCGATTTGCAGGATCCCCCCGAGGTAATCCCGCGTCTGATTGAACGCTGGAAGAAAGGAGCCGAGGTGGTTTATGCTCAGCGTGCTAGACGTATCGGTGAGACGAGATTTAAACTGGTCACGGCCTCGTTATTCTATCGTCTGATGAGGCGCATCACATCGGTTGATATTCCACGTGATGTCGGTGATTTTCGTCTGATGGATCGTCGGGTAGTAGATGCATTGGTATCAATGCGTAAGCATCATCGTTTCATGCGTGGCCTCTCTGCATGGGTTGGTTTTCGTCAGGAGGCAGTACTTTACGATCGGCAGGAACGTTTTGCTGGTCAAACCAAATATCCGTTAATGAAGATGATACGTTTTTCGCTCGAACGCGATTACCAGTTTCAGTCATCTTCCACTTCAGTTAGCAACGACCTTTGGTTTTATCCTAGCGAGCATCAGCTTGATAGGTATTATCGTTGCCGCGTTCTTACGTCTATTTATTGGTGCCATTGTGGGGCAAGCCTCGACCTTAATTCTGGTACTATTCCTGGGAGGTGTGCAGCTAATCTTCTTAGGCATCATTGGTGAATACCTCGGTCGCATCTATGATGAGGTGCGTGCCCGCCCGCTCTATATTGTCCATCATGTTCTAGGTGCAGAAAAAGCCCAATCTATCCTCTCAGAAGGCACACTAGTAAGAAGAATTACCGACAAAATTGGGTGTGATGGTGTAGATCGGCAGGTTGTTCGTTCTGTGCTTGATTGTTGCGGCATTCGGGGCAACGACCAAAGAGTGAAAGAGAGTGGCCTTCGATCGCAAAATCTGTCTGATATCCGACAGCAGTAAGTAGCTCGCCTGGCAGGCAGACATCTACTTCAACAACACGATGGCATTGGGTGCAGGTTAGATGATGGTGATGACCATCGTCGCAGACGCGGTAATGATGGGTCCCATCTGCAAAATCGACACGATTGAGCAGGCCCAGATTGACGAGTGTTTCGACGGCGCGATAGACAGTTGCGCGGCCTAAGCGTGGCTCTGCCTCGCGTATACCTTGCCAGAGATAATCAATAGTGAAATTGGCACCGCTTTCTGCCAGTTCTATGACGCGTTCTTCAATGAGTCGGCGTGGCCGTGTACGGCGCTGGCTGATGGCGTCAAAAGCTGCGTGAATTTTATCGATGGTTGTATTTGCTTCTATCACGTTTCTTTTCCTCTTCCTTCGTCGTCTATCGTGCTGATATATTGCTGAGGTAGAATGTACTAGCCATTGAAATATCTAAATCTTTATTCTATGCCTTGGCCCCGGCAATGCAATTGAGCCTCAGAAACAATCCTTTTTCTCAGTCTATCATAGGTGTTGTCGATCTTACAATAGTGCGGGCAATTGCAAGACAGGCCATCCATGACTCTCTCTTGATGAACTTTAAGAAATTAACAGGGTAATAGACAGGCATCGTATATACCCTCCTTAATATTTAAAGTTCATAAAGAGGAGGAGAGTGATCGAGAAGGCACAAAATACCCCTTTCTCATCTAGCTGTTTAAACACTAGTCAGAAGCAAAACCTATTCTCTTGACTTAGGGGTGTCATGGCCTACAGGTTTTCCTCTTGCTATTGTGATTTCAACTTGCAACCACAATGAAAACAGTACGTGAAGTAGCTAGGACAGCGAGCTTGGCAGACGACGCAGTGGAGTGCTAAGTCGCTCTCTCCAACAAGGGTAGCAGCCTCTGGTGGTATCGATGGGAGGACATGTGCTGTAGCTGTCGAACACTGGGCCAAGACCTGAATCGTCTGCCTGCGGACTCTCTCCAAGTTGACTCCCAAGCTTTCGAGTATGCCGCAGGCAATTCCTTCGCTCTCACGTACTAACCCCAAGAGGAGATGTTCTGTCCCTACGTAGTGGTGATTGAGGCGATGAGATTCATCGATGGCAAGCTCAATAACCTTCTTGGAACGCGGAGTCAGACCAATCTCACCCAGGACAATCCGATCTCCGCGGCCAATAATAAATTCGACGGCGCTACGAGCTTTGTTCAATTCAACGCCGAGATTGGTTAAAACCTTGGCTGCTACACCTTCGCCTTCGCGCACTAGACCGAGAAGGATATGCTCTGTGCCAATATAATTATGCTGAAAGCGCTGGGCCTCCTCTTGAGCAAGGCTTAGAACCTTTTTAGCCCGTTTTGTGAGTTTATCAAACCTCTTTCCCTCAAACATCTGTTTCTTTTCCTCTTCGAGAGGAGTCAAATTCTTCTCTGCAACAGGAGAGGCTGCATCTTGTGGTACCGATGGGGGGGGAGTATATGCTGTGAGAGACCCATTAGCTGTGGAACTTTGACTCAGTACATGAATTGTCTGCGTACGGAGCATCTCCAAGTTGACTCCCAAGCTTTCGAGAACGCCAGCGGCAATTCCTTCTCCCTCGCGTATTAACCCCAAGAGGAGATGTTCTGTCCCTACGTAGAGGTGATTGAGGCGCTGGGCTTCATCGACGGCAAGCTCAATCACCTTCTTAGCACGCGGAGTCAGACCAGTCTCATTCAAGACAATACGACTTCCGCGGCCAATAATAAATTCGACGGAGCTACGAACTTTGTTCAAATCAACGCCAAGATTGGTTAAAACCTTAGCCGCTACCCCTTCGTCGTCACGTACCAGACCGAGAAGGAGATGTTCCGTCCCAACATAATGATGCTGGAAGCGCTGGGCCTCCTCCTGAGCAAAGCTTAGAACCTGCCTCGCTCGCTCTGTGAACCTATCAAACCTATCTCTATCATGCATCGAGTTTTTTCTCCTCTCTTCAAAGAACTGGAGTACTAAGTAACCAAGTGCTTTATTATACCATACTTTAAGGATACTTGACGAAAGAGAAATTTTCTAGTGACAGAACGGACATCTTGCTGTCACACAGATACTGAAATGGTACAATGGGAGGAAAAAGTGAGCCTACAAGAATAGGGAGGGGCAGTTTCAGTTTTTTATATCGTCTCGCTCCATATCCTCTTTAGGTGGGCTTCAACTGCATTGAGAAACAACCTTGCGTTTTCGACTAGTCCTTTTGCATCATCCATACTGGTTTCAAAAAAGTCTACATAGTCGCTGTTGTTTCGCATATCGAATGCGTTTCCGATGATAGCGGAATAGATCTTATCAAATACTGCAGTTTTAATATATTTCTCGCGAAAATATTCAATCACCCCTGAGTGCTTCTTAGAGTCAAATCCATCTAAAGCTAGTATCGCTCTAATAGAATGGAATATACAGTAGTATGCTCTGTTAACAGCAGTTGAAGCTTGCTGATTTTCGAGGTTGGTTACTGCGCTTGTCAAGTTTTCTTTTGCCTTTTCAAGTCGATATTTAGAATATTGCAGCATGTTTCTGTTCATATAATGTAATTCCTTCCTTTTCCACATTTCTGTAGAATGGTATGTTGTCAATACACTCGTAAAAGTCATGTTCATTTTGCAGTACGCTGCAAAGTAGAGTGCCATATTTGAAGTCAATGTCTGATATTATCTCTCGGACTGCTTTTCTGTATTTGCTATGCAGAATTTTAGCATCATCGTCTATTAGGAACATAACGTCAATGTCTGATTCTTCGTCGTAGTCACCTCTTGCATATGAGCCAAACAGGATTACCCTTTTCAGTTTTTCGCCGAATATAGGTAAGACATTGTTAATGAGTTCATCCAGTATTTGTTTTAGCTCAGCTTCTGTTTTAGCTGTTAGTTTAATCATTGTGGGGTTGCCTCCCTTCTTTGCTTATAGTTTACCATGCTCTTGGTTGGTTTGAACATGGCTAATCGTGGCCTGTTATTTCCCTTCTGCGTTTATCCGCTAAATCTAAATCACTTTGCGGGATTTGTTGGGTATTTTTAAGAAACCCATGCAATAAAACCATCCTGCCGTTCTTAGTAAAGAAAATTACTCTGTGACACTCCAGACTTTCGCAGTCTCCATCTGCGCATCTCGCATGGCCGCAAACAACTTGTTGTTTGGCTGCAATCGGTAGATGTGGACTGTTTCCATGCAAACAAGCTCCTTTCCAAAGAGGTGAGACCACAACCGTTAACTTCCTTCCATGGATCTCGTACACTCTTTCCACAGGAGGGAATATGAAAACGCAATCACCAGATACGAGCCTTGAGGCAGAACTGGTCCTCATCGGGATGGTTCGCAAGGCTCCAGTGAGTAAACGCTTCGCCTTTGTCCAATCCTGGGCGGCTTCCCTGCTTGAGGCAGGCTATCAGTATATGCAGCAGTTGTATCCCCAGGCAAGCGATGAAGAAGTCAGACTCTTGTTCATCAGCAGATGATTTTGTCGCTGCTTGATGCTTTCAAGAGCAGCAATCAACGAGCAGATGACCTCTGGTATGACCTCCTAGGCATTGTCAAAGTCCAGGGCTCGGATCTAAATATTCCTTTCTTGGAGCGACATGCTGCCACACTTGATATGGCTGAGCTGCTCATACGAGCTTTAGTTGATGCAGGATTGAGAGAAGTGTCATGACGATGGACATCACCCTCATCTTGCGAACCCTCACACCTATTGTTGAGGTTCTAGAGCAGCTCGCTGTTTCTTATCATATTGGGGGATCAGTTGCTAGTTCGCTCTATGGAGAATTTCGACCAACGCAGGATGTCGATCTTGTGGCAGACATGCACCTTGCTCATGTTCGCTCTTTTGTCAAAAGGCTCGAAGGAGACTATTACGTTTCAGAAGATGCGATTATTATATGCTGACACAAATAATTACACAAATTTTTATCTACTATTTTGTGAATTTTTGCATGGCTCTTAGTCCCTTCTCGTCCAATTGACGACGAGCCAGCTTCCCCTTTTTCAAAAGAAGACGTCCTGCTCGTACTAGCCCCATGATCTCCCTGTTGAAAAGACTGCTGCTCTAAGAGCTGAGTCATCTCTTGAAGTTTCTTTTTTAGATTCTGCATCTCTTGCTTCAGTTGATTGCTCAAATTTTGCTTATCACGCTGCAACGCTTGATTAATACTCTCTAATTCTTGAATTCCCATTGCATCTCTATTTTCCTGAGTTACAGTACTGCTGAAGGGAGAATTCTCAATTTGCCTCCTGAGATGTTCCTTTCGCTCCTCTAGATATGCCATAAACTTCTCAAATTGTTGTAATTGAACTTCCATTCTTTTTCTCTGTCCCCGCTTAAAAGGATTGTACCTCAGTTCCTTTATATCTTCGGTGGTTTGAAGCAATTGCTTACACCCTGTGTCATAGGCTTCCTCAAAGTATTTCAAAGCGGCAACTGGCTCTTCGCGCAAGTCGTTGCACACTCCAGCGTAAAACATCGACGCTGTCCGCATAAAACCATCTTTTACTACATCTATTGCAGATACAAAAAGCGTAGTTGAATCGTCCAGCGTTGTCTTCCTGTTATCGGGTTGTTGCAAGTAATTAACATCATTAAGAAGTCTTGATGCAGTATAGTAAGGGTTATTGCCCAATTTATCCAGCTTCTCATTGGTGACGGCGTTTTCTCTATTCTTCTGTATCATTTGCAGCACCGTCTTCAGTGCCATCATTGCCAAGTGTGTAGCGGGATCGGGGGCTATATTAGACGCGAAATCAGCAAAATTAGTAAAGAATTCTAGCATACTTTCCAGAGCAGCCCCTGCTCCTTGTAACCCTCCTCCTGCTAGTCCAGGATGATCCTTATCATAATGATCTCGCAGAATGATTTGCTTTTTGCCATCTCCTCTAACCACTACCCCATTGAGTGGACCTTCTTCTTCGACAAGTGCTAGTTCTTTGCCCTTGCGATCGTAGCGTTGGTACTGAAGCATACAGTGATCGTGTACTCGTTTCTTGTTGGGAGAGGCATCTCTGTGTGTCTGATCAGACTGCTGATCTTGTTCTTCACGTGACTGTAATCTCTCTACGGGCATAATATTTTTCTCCTTTTAAACGATGTAAGGCAGACAACATTCTAGATAGTCCATTTTTCACTCATGCTCGCTCCAAAGCATGCTCCCAGCATACGAGGACTATCGCGCGTAAATGTGTCTATTATCTCATTAAAAAGACGTAAAGACAGACATGACAATACGACAATGAGAATATATCCATCAAGAAACAACAAAACGTTCAACTATTCTCAATGTATTTCTCTTTGTCAATGGAAGATATATCCTATGCATCCTAGAAATTATAGACAAAGTGTCCATAGAGAGTGTGTGGCTCTCTTCTGATGTGGCATTTTCACATACTCCTGGGGCAACATCTCGCCGAGACACGGCTGAGTTTGTGGTCAATGCCCTTTATCCATCTTTTAGGACTTTCGGTAGGATTTTCGGGTAAACGCCAATGCCCTACCTGCTGGCTCTGCTGGTTGTCAAGTTGGGCGTGTTCGGTTATTATTGACTGATGTAAATTTGCTGGGGGATGTATGGATAAAGAAAAATTTTGTTGTTTTGTCGATGAAACAGGACAGGATACAGAGGGAAAGTTTTTTCTGGTGTGTGCTGTGCTTTTTGAACAGGAGATGAGAGATTACCTTGAGCCTATTATAGAAAGTATTGAGAAGAAAACAGGGAAGTATAAGACAAAATGGAAATATACAAATATTAAGATTAAAAGGTCGTTTCTGCAGGAAATAGTAAATATTAGTGGATTGAGGCAATCATTATTTTATTCTGTTTATCGGAATACAACAAAGTATAATTTTTTTACCTCGTTGACTGTAGCAAAAGCTGTGAAAAAAAGGGCTCCTGATGATTATTTTGTCTCTGTCATAGTTGATGCATTAACAAAGAAAGATGCAGAAAAGATGAGAATTGTATTTAAAGATTTGAAGGTGAGGTATAAAAATATTCGTGGAATGAAGGATGAGCAAAGTGCCTTTCTTCGTCTAGCTGATGCTTTAGCGGGTTTTGTGCGTGATTATATGGAAGGTGATAAGTATACAAAAGACTTTTTTGAGTTACTTAAGGAGCGGGGGATGATACAAGAGGTATAAAAAAACCACTCCAATGGAGTGGGAATTTTTTGACTAACTTGTATAGAGTTAGTCACCCCGTCTTTCGACTGGCTAGTCCTACACCCTTTCGGGTAGCGTCAATACAGCACGTTTTCGAACCACTATAAGTATACCTCCGGGTTAGGGCTTTGTCAATCTGATTTGTCTGTAAGTCTGTAGTCAAAAAGGAACGATTCTACCTGACAGTATTGGCCTTGTCCAAGCACAAAACTGTCAAGTCGATTTGGCGTATTCCAACTGTATACCTGTAGAACTAAATCGCTCCAAAAATCCCACGCACACACTCCTGCTACTCGCAAAACCTTGCATAAAATAATCCATCATGTTATACTAGTAATGTAGCTGAAAAGAGAATAGGCCAGTAAATATGATCCAAGCCTTCTTTTCTTTCAGTTAGACATCCTTTCGATAAAAAATAGGAAAAATGTAAAGTTCATAACTTTCTCAGGTTTGCAATCATATGAGTAACAACTGCCCCACTAGTCTAATTGCCCTCGCAAGAGGATCACTTGCACGTACCATTTTGTCCCAACAGTCCCAATGGTCCCGATCGTCCCATTGCATGCACAAGGAGATCACTTGCACGTACCATTTTGTCCCAACAGTCCCAATGGTCCCGATTGTCCCATTGCATGCACAAGGAGATCACTTGCACGTACCATTTTGTCCCAACAGTCCCAATGGTCCCGATTGTCCCATTGCATGCACAAGGAGATCACTTGCACGTACCATTTTGTCCCAACAGTCCCAATGGTCCCGATTGTCCCATTGCATGCACAAGGAGATCACTTGCACGTACAGTTTTGTCCCAACAGTCCCAATGGTCCCAAAAGTCCCATTATTCCTTTTACATTCGTTGCAGGAAAACTCTTCTATCTCGCGAAACTCTGACACTACCCCACCTGAAAAGAGTGAATTCCTCTTTATCACGCCCGTTAGGCAATTTATTGCGAGAGGAAGTAGGGGCCCGATTTATCGCGCCCGTTGAACTTACCATTTGCACATATGCTAAATGTGATATAGTGATGAATAAAATTAGGAGAGCGAGAGCATGACCAACCAAGCGACAACACGGTATGGAGAAGGCATCGAGATCACAGCCCCCATTCCCTCTGAATTTGCTGAAATTCTAACACCGGAGGCAATGAACTTTGTTGCCAAGCTTGCCCGAACCTTCGAAGGTCGACGCCAAGAATTACTCCAGCGTCGTGTGCAACGCCAAGCCGAAATAGATGCTGGTAAACTGCCGAACTTCTTGCCTGAAACCGAACATATTCGACAGGCCAAATGGACAATAGCCCCCTTGCCAGCCGACATACAGGATCGCCGTATTGAGCTAACAGGCTCAGCAGACCGCAAAATAATCATTAACGGGCTCAATTCAGGTGCAAAGACCTTCATGGCAGACTTTGACGATGCCCATTCACCCACCTGGGAAGGTCCAGTCCAGGGTCAGCTCAATATACGTGACGCTATCCGGCGTACAATTACCTATACCAATCCACAAGGAAAGTTTTACAAGCTGAACGACCAGATAGCCGTGTTATTGGTACGTCCACGTGGCTGGCACTTAGACGAGAAACACGTGCTAATTGACGGTCAGCCTATCTCGGGAGGTGTTTTTGACTTCGGTCTTTGCTTCTTCCACAACGTCAAGCAACTGTTAGCAAACGGGACAGGCCCTTATTTTTACCTGCCCAAGCTAGAGAATCATCTGGAAGCGCGTCTATGGAACGACATCTTCGTAATGGCGCAGAATGAACTGGGCATTCCCCGAGGCACCATCAAAGCCACAGTGATTATCGAGACCATCCTAGCGACCTTCGAGATGGATGAAATCCTCTATGAGCTACGTGAGCATTCATCGGGACTGAACTGTGGGCGTTGGGACTACATCTTCAGCATGATCAAGACATTCCGCCGCTTTCCCGAAATTATTTTCCCTGATCGTGCGCAGATCACCATGGAGAGCCATTTTATGCGCTCATACACCCTGCAAACGATCAAAACCTGTCATCATCGCAATGCACCCGCAATTGGAGGCATGGCCGCCCATATCCCGGTAAAAAACAATCCTGCAGCCAATGAAGAGGCGATGGAGCACATTCGTGTAGATAAGAAGCGTGAAGCCAATGATGGACATGACGGTACCTGGGTTGCGCATCCTGGCCTAGTTGCAGTTGCTCAAGCCGAATTTGATGCCGTGATGAAAACGCCCAATCAGATCAGTAGGAAGCGTGATGATGTACAAGTCACGGCAACAGACTTGCTCAAAGTACCTACCGGGACGATTACCGAGGCCGGGCTACGCAATAATATCAGTGTTTGTTTGCAATATCTAGAAGCGTGGTTACGTGGTTCTGGAGCCATACCCGTAAATAATCTAATGGAGGATGCGGCAACCGTCGAGGTCTCGCGGGCACAAACTTGGCAATGGATTCGTCATCCGCGAGGCATTCTGCAGGACGGTCGCAAGGTAACGATTGAACTCTTCCATCGCTTTATGGATGAAGAACTAGAAAATTTGAAGAATGTGGTTGGCGAAGAACAATTTGGCAGGCGTAGATTTGCAATAGCAGCTCAAATCCTTGATGAAGTGATTACCGACGATCACTTTGTAGAGTTTTTGACACTACCAGCCTATCATTATCTCAAATAACTCTAATACATAAGAAACTCTACAAATTATAGGGGGATCAGTTTCATGCACCAAAGGTTCAATCTACGTGCTCTTGTTCCAATGCTTGCGGTAGATATAGCAATGCCCTATTGCTTATATATTATCTTTAGTTCTAATTTCCCCAGCAATAGTCTGATCCCTCTATTTATTGCTGTATTGCCACCTGCAATTTACGGTGTTGTCAATATCATACGTAAGCGCCATATCGATTATGTCGGTGTAATGGTTATTCTAGTCATACTTGTAACTATTGCAGCTACCTTTGTTACAGGTTATCACCATGCATAATGCTAGCGATTGCAGAAGCTGGTGCCATGGGATATCCTATTTTTGGACAGGATAGGTCAACCTTAGCAGTCTGAGAAAGGTAGAACATGCTATATGGAAAAGCTTTTTATTCCCATTCTCATTGGTACAACTCGTCCGAAACGCGAGTCAGTGAAACCTGCTCGTCTAATTGAGCAGGTTGGAAAAACAATTGATGAGATTGAAGTCTTGCTAGTTGACCCAAACGATTACCATTTTCCGTTTGATGGTAACGATGAAGAAAACAAAGACCCGCGCTATACCGAGTTAACAGCGAAGGCCGACGGATTTTTCATTGTGACGCCAGAATACAATCACAGCTTCCCGGGTACGTTAAAACGGATGCTCGACTCAGAGCTGAAAAACTACATTCATAAGCCAGTAGCGTTTGCAGGTGTCTCTGCTGGTAATTTTGGCGGTGTGCGGGCAATTGAAGCACTATTGAGTCCGATTCGTGAGATGGGCATGGTGGCAACATTTGCAGATTTATTCTTTCCGAAAGTGCAGGAATTGTTTGATGAAAACGGCGATGTTATTGACAAAAAATACATCAAACGCATTCATCAAGCGTATGAGGAGTTAATCTGGTTGGCAAAGGTGCTGAAGTGGGGAAGGGAGAATGTGAAAAGTAAATACCACTAAATAGTTTTAACGTGTCCATTGGCTTAAGAGTATCTGTTTGCATAGATACACCTTGCCGACGGAGCCAAACTTTTTCAAGTGGTCTTCCCCAATTTCACCGGACCTTTGCTAAATGACGCCCTTAAAATATGTTATACTCGATGGGAGAGAGCCTCTAAAGTCCATTGTTCTGTAGTGTTTGTTCGATGCTATCCTGATCAACAGGATACACTAGCACGAGAGGAAAGAATCTTTTATGGCAAAGGCCATCTCTATGCACCCACATGACTCCGTGCCTGTTTCCAAGCATGATTTTGTTGAGCGATACCAAGCTGTTCGTCGTTTCACAGAGCTGTTATGTCAGCCACTCGTAGCTGAAGATTATGTTATTCAGTCGATGCCAGACGTAAGCCCGACGAAATGGCATCTAGCCCATGTGACTTGGTTTTGGGAAACCTTGCTACTTTCTCCAACAATTCCTGGGTATACATCCTTTCATCCAGAGTATAGGTACCTCTTTAACTCCGATTACAACTTGCTTGGCAAACGCCATGCCCGACCCATGCGAGGTCTGATTTCTCGACCAACTGTTGAGGAGACATACCTATACCGCCAGTATATTGACCAGCGAGTTATTGACCTGCTCAATCGGATAGATGAGTCACAACTGGCAGAACTTGCGCCCATCATAGTGCTTGGCCTGCACCATGAACAGCAACACCAGGAATTAATTCTAACCGATATAAAACACGTTCTATCATGTAACCCTCTACATCCTGCCTATCTGAAGCGGGAGCAAGCACCTTCGGTGGACATTCCCCCCATCGAATGGATTTCTTATCCTGAGGGTATTGATTGGATAGGACATGAGGGAAAAGGTTTTTGTTTTGACAACGAAGAGCCCAGGCATCGACAATTTCTCCATGCATTCCAACTTGCTTCGCGTTTGGTCACCAATGGAGAATATCTAGAGTTTCATAAACGACGGAGGCTATGCCAATCCTCTTCTCTGGCTTTCCGATGGCTGGTATACGGTGCAACAAGAGCGATGGGAAGCTCCTTTATACTGGGAAAAGCGTGATGATCGCTGGTGGGTAATGACGCTTCACGGCTTTTGCGAAGTGAATCCAGCTGAGCCTGTCTGCCATATGAGCTATTACGAAGCTGATGCTTACGCACGCTGGGCCAATGCACGCCTTGCCACAGAGGCCGAGTGGGAGAAAGCCTCACGTGATGTCCCGATCGAAGGCAACTTTGTTGAAGACGGTCTCTATCACCCTACGGCTTTAAATAACGCTAATGCAAGTGGAAAACTGGCTCAGATGTATGGAGACGTATGGGAATGGACACAAAGTGCCTATTTACCCTATCCTAGTTATAAGCCTGCTCCAGGTGCTGTAGGAGAGTATAATGGGAAGTTCATGTGTAACCAGTTTGTGTTGCGTGGTGGTTCATGTGCAACGTCCCTTTCGCATATTCGACCAACCTACCGGAACTTCTTTCCCCCCAACGCCCGTTGGCAACTTATGGGCATTCGACTTGCACGGGAGGTGTAGTCATTACACAGCATTCACATTACCCGCTGCGGTTCTATGATTTTGAGCCGCAGCATGATACATTCCAAGCAGAAGTAATGCAAGGATTGCAAAGACCTAAAAAGGAGTTATCGAGTAAGTACTTCTATGACGAACGTGGATCGTGTCTGTTTGAGCAGATTTGTTTACTTGATGAGTATTACCCCACGCGTACTGAGAGGCATATTATGCAAGAGTGGGTTCAAGAGATGGCATCATTGCTTGGGCCCAATTGTTTACTCATCGAGTATGGAAGTGGTAACAGTGCAAAGATTTGCATGTTGCTAGATGCCCTAGAGACTCCAGTAGGGTATGTGCCGATAGACATCTCGAAGGAACATCTTGTACAGGCAGGTATGGCATTGGCCTCTGCCTATCCTAACTTAGAAGTATTGCCAGTCTGTGCAGATTACATGAGTACTTTCGAGATCCCAGCGCCGAGGAGGACAGTTGCACGTAGAATTGTCTATTATCCTGGTTCGACTATCGGCAACCTTGATCCTGAGATTGCTAGCAATCTCCTCAAACAAATGGCTACAATCTGTCAGGGAGGAGGTCTACTGATTGGAGTAGATTTAAAGAAAGACCCTGTACTTTTGCACCGTGCCTACAATGATCGCCAAGGAATAACGGAGCAATTTAACAAAAATCTGCTTGTGCGCATCAACCGCGAGCTTGGGGGTAACTTCCGACTCGACCAGTTTGGGCACTATGCATTTTACAATCCCGCTGAGGGGCGAGTTGAGATGCATCTTATAAGTCTCAAAGACCAGAGAGTTCGTATCGGAGATGTTGAAATCTCCTTTACACTGGGCGAGAGCATCTGGACGGAAAACTCTTATAAGCATACTATAGAGAATTTTACGTCTTTAGCCGCAACAGCGGGTTTGACGGTCAAGCGTGTATGGACAGATCCTCAACAATTTTTCAGTGTGCAGTATCTCACTGTAAAAGAAGAGTGATCTGGCGTGATTGCCCTGATAGATAGCGCCAGGACGCGACATCTCAAGATGCCGCGTCCGTGGGTCATTTACTTAACAATGACAGTTAGTTTCATGCCTGGATGAATGGGGCAGTAGAGATGGAATGTACCAGTAGCGTTAAATGGTCCGATTTCCTGATGGGCATAGCCATTCATCTGAGCATCTACAATTGGGGTGCCCGGCTCTTTTTCAGATCGAGCGTTGCCATTGTTATCCCAAGTGCCATTTTCGATAATATGTATCACGGCTGTATCATTGACCAGTGTGATGCTCTCGCCCTTTTTGATAGTAATCGATGACTGGTCAAAGTTTGACTCATTCATATGAACTTGGTTTGTATGAACTTGGTTTGGGGTGCTTGTTGTGATAGTTGTTCCACCACACGCAGCTAGCAGGAAAATAAGAATTGTTAGCGAGCCCATTACAACGATTGCTCCAAATACCCTTTCCATGTTTCCGTTACACACTTCCTTTCTAGGGGTGACTCCAGAAATGTATCTGTTCGATTGCTAATTAGGATTATAGATGGGAAAGTGCAAAAATGCTACCTGAAAAATTCCATCAGTTATTCACCTGAGTACAGCTTAGCGGACTAGACACGTGTTCTACAGTATGGTATTATTAAGCCTAAGCATCTGGTGATTACGAAGTCAGGAACCCCATGCCTAAAGGCAGGGGCTTGTGAGTAGCCGCAAGGTTATTCTACAAGCCCACCTGACCAGACCCAGCCAGGGCCGTAAGGCCATCGGGCTACGTTATCAGGAAGTGTTCAAGTTCTGACCTACGGGTGCGACGCCAGCCTGTAGCTCTCAAACCTCCAGGTTAAACAGTAATGCATTCGGTTCCCATACAACCTTTAAGGATGGGGAAGCGAATGCATTAAGTACAAGGGTTAAACCAGTGCTCTGAAGGATGTGCCGCCTGATAACATCGTCGAGGCGAACATTACCCTGGGAAACCAGCGTCGGTTTAGCCGTTCCAACCAAAAACGGCTCCCCGTAAGGGACAACAGAACAGAACAGAACAGAAAGGAATGCAAGAGATGGTGCTATCGCACAAGTATAGCTGGCTTAAGCCGCCACTAGCCTTTCCCCCCCCCTTGCATCTAGGGAGCAATTCCTCCCCATGTCTAAAGCCAGGGGTTTCCTTGCACAGAATTTGATGAGGTAATGTTGTGGCAACTGAAGAAAAGTTTGTTGAAGAGATTGTTGATCAGGAAGATAATTTTTCCTTGTGGTACAACCAACTCGTACGCAAGGCAGAGCTAGCTGACTATGCTCCAGTACGTGGTTGTATGATTATTCGCCCCTATGGATATGCCATCTGGGAAAACTTGCAGCGATTGCAGGATGCACGCTTCAAAGAGACTGGCGTGGAGAATGCCTACTTTCCGCTCCTGATCCCTCGCAGTTTCCTAGAAAAAGAAGCTGAACATGTTGAAGGTTTTGCGCCAGAAGTAGCCTGGGTCACGCGTGGTGGTGGAGAAGAACTTGAAGAGCCTCTGAGCAGTGCGCCCGACGAAGTGAAACCATCATCGGGCACAGCTTTGCCAAATGGATTCAGAGCTATCGGGATCTGCCGTTGCTCGTGAATCAATGGAATAATGTTATGCGCTGGGAGAAACGCACTGCTCTGTTTTTACGTACCTCTGAATTTCTCTGGCAAGAGGGTCATACAGCTCATCGCACCCTAGAAGAAGCAGAAGAACGCACACGGATGATGTTAGACGTCTATCGCTCATTTTCCGAAGAGGATGCCGCGATCCCAGTCATAGCTGGACTCAAGAGCGAGAACGAAAAATTTGCTGGTGCATTACGTACTTATTCAATTGAGGCCATGATGGGTGATGGTAAGGCGCTGCAAGCGGGTACCAGTCATAACCTCGGGAATAATTTCGCCAAAGGTTTTGATATTCAGTTTCTGGATGCCGATGGCCAACGTCGATATTGCGCAACCACTAGTTGGGGCATGAGTACACGCATGATAGGTGGTATCATCATGGTTCACGGCGACAAATCCGGTTTGATGCTCCCGCCGCATCTAGCTCCATACCAAGTTGTGATTGTGCCAATCTGGCGCAAGGACCATGAGAAGTCAGCAGTGCAAGAATTGATTGCACGTGTAGAGAAGATGCTCAAGGGCAAGGTACGCGTCAAAGTCGATCGCAGCGAGAACACACCTGGCTGGAAGTACAATGAATGGGAAATGCGTGGGGTTCCGGTACGTATGGAAGTGGGTCCGCGCGACGTGCAAAATAACAGCGTCATGCTCGTCCGTCGTGACAATCGTGCCAAAGAATTCGTCTCTGTAGATGCTCTAGAGACCCGCTTACCCGAATTGCTGGAAGAAGTGCAGAAGGCAATGTACCAGCGTGCCCTGAAATTCAGGGAAGAGAATACCCATTTTACTGAGAACTATGGCGAATTCAAAGAGATCATCGCTGAGAAGCGAGGCTTTGTGCGTGTGAAGTGGGCTGGAGATAGTGAAGCAGAAAAAGCTGTCAAGGAAGAGACAAAGGCAACCTTGCGAGTCATTCCATTTGACCAGCCAGAAGGTGGTGTACAAGGCAAATGCATCTATACTGGCAAGCCCGCTACCTGCGAGGCTATTTTCGCACGTGCCTACTAAGGCTATTTGCCAATCTCTGGTCTCGTTTTTTCAAAGTTGTCCTCTAGTTGTCTCTAGTTTGGCATAGACAGGAGTATCTTTCCTGAGCTATACTTTGAGTACGGAAAGTTAAAAATGATTTGCACAGTAGTTCGCAAAAACAGTGAATTGCTGGTTTGGGCTTTGCAGTTCTGAATTTGTTCTCGTTAGTTGAGGCTTCTATGAACTGCTCTAGACCGAAAAGTTGATTGGCTTCGTTGAATGTACCTGTTGTAGAGTTAATGACCCGCTCTTGGGAGTTTTTTTTCATGACTATTCGGACTTTTCATGAAAAACTACTTTTAGGAGTGGGGAGTCTTCGTAGTGCAGAAGTCTGTTGTGCAATTGTTGGACTTGGTAAGAACGATGTTTTTAACTCATTATATGACAAACATTGCATTCATCTCTGCTGTAATGCATGTGCCTCATATTATTATTGGGGCAAATAATGCTAACACTATTAGCATGGTCCGATTTGCAGATGTACTCGGAACCCTAGCTGTGAATGCCCCTTCTTCGAATGTTTCTGTTACTGTGGGGCTTCCTAACGCCTTATGTAGTGATCCTGTTGTCAAAGTTATTAAAGGTGGTCTAACCAATATTATTGGCGTTCTCACAGCGTTGGGAATTGCTGTTGCTGTGATTGGTATTGTTGTTGGTGGACTGATGCGTGCAACATCCTGGGGCAGTGAGCAGAGGATTGCCGCGTCTAATAAGGCCATATCATCTGCAGTGGTAGGACTAATCATAATTTTGCTGGCAGTCATATTAGGGACTGAAATTCCCAATTGGTTCAACTTGCAGAATAATGCTTGTCCGCTTAATCCAACCTCTGTATCTAGTCCAGTTTCTACACCTACTTCGAACTCAACATCTAATACATAGCACAATGTAGCATGACCAGATATTGTCTACACCAACACCAATGCCAGTCCTTGTACTGGTTCCCGCCCCGGCAATGCCGCAAACTTACATCTTCGCCCATTTTAATCCTGCCAAGTTGGGAATCACGCCAATGTTCTTCGACCATACCTTCTCCTGTCGTGTCTGTGATGCTATGGCCTCGAGCAAGACCTTGGCCCACATGATCGTGAGCAGCATGTAGTTCTCAGTGGTACCAAGGTCCGTCAGATGCTACGCGGCGGTGAGATCCCACCACGCGAATTCACGCGTCCCGAAGTGGCGAAGGTATTGATTGAGGCCATGCGCCAATCTGTAGCCTAAATAGTAGACTCTATTCCGGTTCGGGATGAGCGAGTTTCAAGGACTAATCCGTAACCGGGATAGAGTTCAGTGGTACTGAAGGGCCTCTCTAGTTGAGTAGGCGCTGAGTTCAATTTTTGCTAACTTCAGAGAGAACAGACTAGATTTTCTAGAAATATGTCGCTTGAAAAACTCGATTGTAGCCTTTATTCCATCTTCAAAGCTCATCTCAGGTTTCCAGCCTAGTACACGTTCGGCCTTGCTGTAATCGAAATAGGCTAGGTAGATATCACCAGGACGTTTAGGTGCTTTAGTGATAGGAGGTTCAGCGCTGGTGATGTGAGCTAGTGTAGCATAGATCTCATTGACCGAAACGGGCCGTCCCGTCCCAATGCAGAAGAGATCGTTATCCCCACCAGTGAGTGCGAGCACATTGGCTCGTGCAACGTCACCGACATAGACATAATCCTTGCGTTGCTCGCCATCCCAATCGATGCGTACACCCTCGTGAGTGAGGAAACGATTGGTAAAGATGGCAATTACACCCGCCTCGCCATTAGGGTCTTGGCGCGGGCCATACACATTGCCATAACGCAGGATAGTATAATTCAGCCCATGTGCCTCTTGCCAGTAGCGTAAGTAGTGCTCAGCGACCATTTTTGTAATGCCGTAGGGAGCCTCTGGATGCTGGGCGCTCTCTTCATTAACTGGCAAGTGGGTGGGTGTGCCGTAGGTTGCAGCGGACGATGCAAAGATAATCTTACGTGCATTGACGCGTGTGCTATTTGTCAAAACGTTCAGCAAGCCGAGTACGTTGACGCGGGCATCGAACCGTGGATCTTTTGTGGATATGGCAACGCTATGTTGTGCAGCGTGGTGATTGACAATCTCTGGTTTAACCTCTTCGAAGATCTCTGCCAGTTCAGCATCATTTGTGATATCTGCATAGTAAAATTGAGCCCGTGGGTTCAGATTAGCCTCTTTTCCTCCACCTTCTGCCCACAAATTGTCAACGATGGCAACTTCATGCCCGGCGGCAATATATTGATCAACGATATGTGATCCGATGAAGCCTGCTCCACCAGTAACAAGTATTCTCATAAAAGGTCATATCCCCTCTTTACGCGTTCTCACCAAGGGAAAGCAAAATACGTTCAGTTTCCTCTTGGCGGCATGCTAGACTCAGTTCTACGATGAGGAGTTGTTGTCGCATCAGCCAGAGTTTGCAGGGCGGTCTTGATAGTATCCTTAGTATTTATCCTTGCCCTCTGCATTCTGCTAGCAAATTCCTCCTCTCTGGTATAATACCCTCATCCATGGGAAATAAGCAATATCGTTAAAGTATCAGACCTTATTGTACTAGCGGTGGTTGATTAGTGATGCTTGCCTTTGCTAAACGGGGTAGGACTTATCAGTGGCTTTGTTGAAGATCTTGCAACAAGGAGGACCGTGCTACGTAGCACTGACATTAAAGGGCTTTAGCCCACCGCAAGCCGCCACGGCTTAAGCCTGTGCGGTGAGGTGAGGCTTTAGCCAAAGGTGAAGCCTACGAGTTTCCAACAAGTGAGCAATTGCAAGCTCAAAACCGTTGACATGCTGTCTATCTTCGTGTACATTGAAACTACGAAGAAAACGCTTGAATATCAACGGGATGAGCATCATAAGGAAGACGCTAAATGTATCAGGTGAGAAGAGTCAACATCGGCAAAACAGCTCAACTTGATGAGCTTGCCCATGCCTGTGGCGAACTCTACTCCCAGACACTTGTCTCTTTTGGAGGACCGTTCGGCATAAGGGTATTTGGCTCAAGGCCAAGCATCTTATGCGTCTGTTCACTCATCCCAAGCTGCACGCTGACGCTTCTCGATGCTTGCGTACAAGCTTTCTTTGCGGCTCTCAAATCGTGGCGAAAACGGCGCAAGAGCGATCCCAATGCTCATCCACCACGCAGACGCCGCTGGTACTTTCGCGTCGAGTACAAAAGTAGTGCCATCAAGTTGGAAGCAGGCTCGCTCAGATTGTCCAACGGAGCTGGCAACGAGCCACTTATACTCAATTGGCCATGGCAACGGCCTAAAACGGTTGTCATCCACTGGACTGGTACACAATATGAAGCCATCGCCACCTATCAAGTTAAGCCTGTTGCTATCCCTATTGGCGGGCAAGTGGCAGGCATTGATTTGGGTGAGATTCATATGGCAGCCTCTCACGACGGAACTCACACGCATATCGTGAATGGGCGTGCGCTTCGTGCTAAGAGACAATACCGGAACAAACTTATCGAACACATGGATAAGAAAATCAGTCGGATAAAGAAAGGCTCCAGACGTCGAAAGAAGCTTATCCATTCCAAGCAGAAACAACTTAGGAAGTTGAAAAACCAAATCAAGGATATCGAACATAAGCAGACAACACGTCTTGTTTCCACGCTGTATCAAGAGGGCGTGCAAACCGTTGTTATTGGCGATGTTCGAGACTTGCGCCAAAATGTTGATGTTGGGCATACCAATAATCAGAAGATCCATCAATGGTCTGCTGGTAGCGTACGGCATATGATCACATATAAGGCAGCACAGCTCGGCATGGTTGTTCGAGCTGCAAGAGGAAAGCTATACCTCTAAAACTTGCCCTGTATGCGAACATAAACGTAAAACCTCCCCTAATGGCAGAGTGTTCAATTGCACAAACAAGAAGTGCAAATGGCAATGGCATCGTGATGGCGTTGGCGCGGTAAACATCCGCAGAAAGTATCTGGGTTTAGGCCCAGTAGTTGGCGTTATGGCACCTCCCACGGGAATGAGGTTCGATCCCCACGCCCGCGTAGCTCAGAAACGAGAAGCCGCTATGGCTTGAGCCTAAGCGGAGTGTCACAAATGGTATAATGTAACAACACATGCCACCGCAATTTTCTTGAATTCGCAATCATGCTAAACTGCACAACGCCATCAGTGCCGGTCAGTGAGGAGTAATACGTTTTTATGCAACTGTTAGCAAAGATCATGGGTGATCCCAATAAGAGGGATTTGAAAGCTATTCAGCCACTTGTTGATGAAATTAATGAACTTGAGCCAAGCATACAAAAGCTCACCGATGAAGAATTGAGTGCCAAAACAGCAGAATTTCGTTCCCAACTGTATCTCCATCTCAAGGGTGGTCTAGTATTAGAAGACGAGCTAGTAAAGCTTTTTTGTGAGGCCTTGAACGATGTCGAGCCGCTAGCTACCCAATTTAACGCTGAGCAGATACGAGCTGTCATGACCGAGTTTCGTCAGGAACTCGAGCGCCATGAACCAGAGATAGCATTGGAAGACCGTTTGCCCGATACACTCTCGGAATGTTTTGAACGATCCTATGAAAAGCTTTACTCTCTACTGATTTCACAGCGTGTCGCAATGGCTATCGATCTTGCTGAGGAGCGCCAGCAATGGCCCTGTACATCCGAGAATCGCAGCAGGTCGTGCGGGCATTACTTGAGGAAGTTGAGCCAGCTCTCAAAGAAGCTGAAGCAGAAGAAGTGGATGAGGCCTTGGCAACCATTTGGGATCGCTTTGAAGGAGACCGGAGAGATAGTGATAGCCGTGCATGGTTAGAACAACTTCTGACAGCGATCTTGAAGCACCTCCAGCCAGAAATCATCGTGATCAGGGCTGATATGATGGACCAATTGGCTTCAGAGATGGCGAAACGTTATAAGAAAGGTAAAACACTTGAAGATTTGCTTCCTGAAGCGTTTGCCGTGGTGCGTGAGGCTGGTTGGCGCAGAATTAAGATGCGCCACTACGATGTGCAATTGATTGGTGGCATCGTTTTACATCAGGGCAAGATTGCCGAGATGCGTACTGGCGAAGGAAAAACGCTAGTGGCGACATTGCCTGTGTATCTCAATGCATTGACTGGTCGGGGAGTCCATGTAGTGACGGTCAATGACTATCTGGCACGTCGTGATGCCGAGTGGATGGGGCAGATCTATACCTTTCTGGGCTTAACGGTCGGTGTGCTGGTTAACGCTATTGATCCCCAGGCACCTGAGCGTCGTGCTGCGTACCAAGCAGACATCATTTATGGGACCAACAACGAATTCGGCTTCGATTACTTGCGCGATAACATGGTCTCTTCTCTTGATCAGATGGTCCAGCGTGAGTTGCACTTTGCTATCGTTGACGAAGTTGACAACATCCTGATTGACGAAGCTCGTACCCCGCTGATCATCTCGGGGCAGGGTGAGGAATTGACCGATCATTACCCTGAAGTTTGCACGCTGGGCCAAGACGCTCAAACAGGAAACGGATTACACCGTCGATGAGAAGACTCGTGCCGTCATGTTAACTGAGGAGGGTATTGATAAAATCGAGCGGCTAGCGGGTATTCAGAATATCTACGATGAAGCCAATATGGATCTCACCCGCTATATGGAGAATGCCATTAAAGCGCAGGTCATCTTCAAGTGTGACAAGGACTATATCGTCAAAGATGGTGAGGTCATCATCGTTGATGAATTTACTGGGCGGCAGATGCCAGGACGTCGCTATAGTGAAGGTCTGCATCAGGCTATTGAAGCCAAAGAGGGTGTGAAGGTCCAGCGAGAGAATCACACGCTTGCTACAATCACCTTTCAGAATTACTTCCGCTTGTATGAAAAGCTGGCGGGGATGACTGGTACTGCACTCACCGAAGCTGAAGAATTTCATAAAATCTATAAACTGGATGTTGTTGCCATCCCAACCAACAAGCCGATGATTTGTCAGGACTTGTCGGATCTCATTTACCGTACTCAACAGGCGAAGTTTAGAGCTGTTGTCCAGGAGATCAAAGAACGCTATGAGAAAGGCCAGCCAGTGCTTGTGGGTACCACCTCAGTTGAGATCTCAGAATATCTCTCGCGCCTGCTCGAACTGGAGGGTATTTCTCATAATGTCCTCAACGCGAAATATCACGAACATGAGGCTCACATTGTGGCTCAGGCTGGACGTAGTGGTGCCGTAACCATTGCCACCAATATGGCTGGTCGTGGAACTGATATCTTGTTGGGCGGCAATCCAGATGGCTTCAAGGAGAGCATGCTGCGTAAACGTGCTGAACACGTTGACTATATCCGCGAAATGCCGGCAAAGACTGAGAATGAACGAGCGGAGAAGGAAGATGTCATCCAAGAATATATTGCGAACATGACTGATCAGGAGAAGGATGAACTCTTCCAGGAGAAAATTCGTGAGTGCAAAGAGGATCATGAGCGTGTTGTTGTACTGGGTGGACTGCACATCATTGGTACCGAGCGGCATGAATCGCGCCGTATAGATAACCAGTTGCGTGGTCGTGCCGGACGCCAGGGAGATCCTGGTTCATCTCGCTTCTTCCTCGCTCTTGACGATGAACTGATGCGTCGTTTCGCAGCTGATCGTGTAGCAGGTATTATGGAGCGGGTCGGCATGGAAGAAGACATGCCTCTAGAGAGCAAGTTAGTCTCGCGCTTCATCGAGAATGCCCAAACCAGGGTTGAGGGCTACAACTTTGATATCCGCAAAAACGTTGTTGAGTACGACGATGTGATTGCCAAGCAGCGCGAAGTGATTTTCGCCGACCGTCGAGCCGTGCTTGAACATGGGGATATGCATGATCGCATCCTGACGATGATCCGCAACGAAGTCACCAAGATTGTCAATAATTGTATTCCTACACCTGTCGTCTCGGATGAGGAAGAGTTGGAGACACTCTTCAAGGTCATCGAGACGTGGGTGCCTGTCCCAGAAGAGATGGTGCCAGAGAACATTCATGCCGTCACTCGTGACAAGATGGTGCGTCAGCTGGTTGATCTAGTGATCGAGCACTATGAGCAACGTGGTGAGGAACTCAGGGATCAGGCACGTACTCAGGGAGTGGAAGGTTTAGATCTCCAACGCGACTTCGAGCGGAGCTACCTGCTGCAGATCCTCGATCGCCTGTGGATGGATCATATTGACGCCCTAGACGTGATGCGGGCAGGGATCAGTTTCCGTGCGGTTGGGCAGCGTGATCCATTAGTCGAATTTAAGAATGAAGCCTTCCACATGTTTGATGAACTAAAGGCCGCGATCCAGCACTACACCGTTGATGCACTACTCAAGTTGATGCGAGATGGCGTTACAGTCACGGTTCAACGACCTGAACCTCAACGGAAGACGCCGCAAAATCTGCGAACCAATGCCGACGAGCTTGCAAAGGCCAGTGGTCAGGCCAAGAGTGATACTTCTAGTGAGCGAGCAAAGGGTGTGCAGAGGCGCAAGAACGGTACTGGGACTCATCGTTCTCACGCTAGTTCTGGTAAGCAAAGTACAGTAGCAGCATCACATTCCAATGGAGCTGTAAAAGTGGGGCGTAATGATCCATGTCCGTGTGGGAGCGGCAAAAAGTACAAAAAGTGTCACGGAATTTAAATTTCTTGCAGAAGTGAAATTTGTCCCTCTTTCTCCCTGGAAAAGTGGGCAATTTTCTATTGAAATGTAGTTATGGATGACTACATATTTCTGAGAAAGAAAGATGCATTATATGCAAATAGGATATTATTGCAGTAACACTGGTTTTTTCTTCATCAGAGTAATGAGGTGCCACATAACCTCATCATAGCCATTCAACCCTTTAAGCCGTTCATTGAGGATACCTATGTGTACCATACGTACCCGGATGGACTGGCGCTTTGATAGACGACGAGCAGACTCTGGAGATACTCCTCTTCCACTGCTCGTGCTCACTACTTATTCGCAATTTGCATAGCTTGGTCTTATTTTTATTCTTTTGCTCTTGCATATATTCATCCTTATGGCTCGTTGTTTCTATTATAAAAGATCCAGTCTACCTGCTGAGGATCAACAATTGATGAGCATAGAGCGTAAACAGCTCTATTAAGGATAGCTCATAGGAGAGACTTTTTCTGGGGGGAAGCAGGGACAGTTTTTTCGTATCTGGCGCAGTAGTGCAGGGTAACGGCACTGCTTTCCTAGGCTACGCACATTTTACAGAATTTTGGTCACCTGCTAGAATAGGTCTACAGAGAAAAAGGAAAGGATGGAATTGTCTATGCCAGAGATAGAACACCCCCCTTTGCATGAGTGGAACTTGCAAATCTCAGAAGCTATCGCCCTCCAGCGTCAACTCGCCAAACAGATTATTTTGCAAGATCATGTTGGAGAAGTAAAACACGTAGCGGGCGTTGATATGGCAATCAACGAAGAGAACGGAATGGCACGAGCAGCTGTTGTGCTACTCACCTATCCAGCGTTGGAGGTCGTAGAGAAGCACGTCTATGAAGAGCCCATCCGCATGCCTTATGTGCCAGGATTGCTCTCTTTCCGAGAAGCTCCCAGTGTCCTGGGAGCTTTCAACAAACTGCGCCAGCGTCCTGATCTCGTGCTAGTAGATGGTCAAGGCATTGCTCATCCGCGCCGCATTGGTATTGCCTCGCACCTTGGACTCTGGCTCCAATTACCAACCATTGGCTGTGGCAAATCTATCCTCACTGGACATTACAATCAAGACGAGCTGGAAGAAGATGCTGGCTCATGGGTGCCACTTGTCGACAAACAAGAAACAATAGGAGCCGTCGTACGCACACGCACGCGAGTGCGCCCGATGATTATCTCACCGGGCCACCTCATCAGCTTAGAGACGAGCATTTGCTACGTGCTTGCTTGCGGTAAGGGTTACCGCTTGCCAGAGCCTACACGGCAGGCTGATAAGCTTTCAAAGGACAACGTTTTTACGCTTGACTGAGTGAATTATTAATATTTTCATAGAAAGCATCATGTCTCTTTGAGGCAGAGACGGGAATGAAAATGGGGTAGAATAGAAGAGACCAGCGAGCGAGGTCGTTATGCTTGAAGGTGTGATGAACCCGTTGAGAAAGCTGACACAGGTGCGCCCAGAAGAGATGACTGTCGCCTCCTGCAAAGGAAGAGCACGCGTAGGAAACTTGTCCGTTATTCGCACCTCTTGCTGGATCAAGCCAGTAGGAGAAAGAGATGCAAGTTGTCTATGAACGATGTGCAGCCATAGACCTGCACAAGAAGACAGCCGTGACCACGATCATGATCACCCATCCCGATGGCCATGTGGAAGAACACCTGCGGACGTTTTCAACGATGACCAGCGATTTGTTGGCCTTAGACGATTGGTTACGCAGCCATGGGGTAGAGGTAGTAGCAATGGAATCAACGGGCATATTTTGGCGTCCAGTCTTCAACCGGCATGCGTCAAACCTGGTTGACAGTTTCTGACAAACTGAATCGCAGAAAGTGCCTTGCCAAGAGGCTTTAGAGATATCTGTGACTCTTCAAACTGTCAACTCAATCTACCCTCAACTTGACGCTTGCCGCTCCAAAAAGTGCTCGAGATGGCTAATATCAAGCTTGCAGCGGTTGCAACCAATGTCTTAGGCAAGAGCGGACGGGATATGCTTGATGCCTTAATCGAGGGAAGTAAGGACCCTGATGCATTGGCAGAGCTGGCTCGTGGACGCTTGAGGGCCAAGCTCCCTGACCTGCGACTCGCTTTAGAAGGCCGAGTGGAGCCCCATCACCAGTTTCTGCTGCAACAGATCTTGGCACACACAGATTTTTTGGAGCAGTCCATCGAGAAAGTGCAACAAGAGATTGACGATCGACTGGTTGCTTATCAGGATGCGGTCACTTTGATCCAAAGCTTGCCCGTTCAACTGCAGGCGGGCGCTGTCACGGTGATTGCAGAGATTGGGGTCGATATGACGCGTTTTCCCTCCGAGGCTCATTTAGCCTCATGGGCTGGTGTCTGCCCAGGCAATTGCGAAAGTGCAGGCAAACGCAAAAGTGGCAAGACGACCAAAGGCAATCCGTATTTGCGAGGGGTCTTGTGCGAGATGGCTTGGATCGTCGCGCGTATGAAAGATAACTACCTCTCCGCTTTTTATCATCGCATCGCTCGTCGGCGTGGCAAGAAGCGAGCCATCATCGCTGTGGCCCATAAGCTCTTGGTGATCATCTATCACATGCTCAAGGATAATAAACCCTACCAAGATTTAGGAGAGGACTACTTTGATCAGCTTGATGCCGATCGCATTGAGCATCGTGCCGTCCAGCGTCTCGAGCAGCTCGGCTATAACGTGACTCTCACCAAAGAGGATGGGGCTTCCCATCCAAGAGAACCAGAGGGCACCGACACCAAGCAGAAGACGATCAGCAAGACGTCTCGGCTCAAAGCCGCTGACACGTCTCCAAAGCCCAAAGCCGCCAGCAAGACTCTCAAGCAGCAGGCCCATGACATCCTTGCCAACAAGACTACGCAGAAGGAGGTTCTCAACAAGACTTCTCAGGCACTAGCCTAGCTTTCACCAGCGCACAGGATCCTTAAGCTAGGCATGAGCCTCTCAACTGGAAACCAACCGCTTTCACCAGGGGAAGAGCTTTTTACAAGGGAGATGAGTCCCTGCTTCCTCGATAGGTGTGTGTCCATTTTTCCTCTCCTAACTTGTGTGAGGAGAGCCACAAAGTCCCTCCGGGCTCTTCTTTTCCCATCATGCTGCAAAGGCCTACGACTGGGGAGGAGATTTTCATAGGAAAGCCCTTCAAGAGATGACGCAAGCCTACAAACGTCACGAACTCGGCTATCGTTTGATGTGGTTCTACCGCATCTTGCGCCGAACTGACACCATGTTAGAGAAGGACAAGCAAATCATTGAAAAGGAGTTAAAAATGCAATTCAACTACGAAGAACTGATCCAAGATGATCCCGTCATCCAGAACCTGCTTGCCGAGAGGGAACTCAAGGGTGAGGCACGAGGCGAGGCACGCGGTGAGGCACGCGGTGAGGCACGCGGTGAGACTAAAGCAACAAAAGAGAATATCCTGAGTCTGCTCACGGCTCGTTTCTCTTCAGCCTTGGCCACACAAGCACAGCCAGCTCTCACACCCATTGAGAATGCTGATACCCTCAAAATGCTCTTTCAGCAACTGCTTCGAGTACCGGATGAGCCAACGGTTTGGATCGTCTTGGGTTTGCCTCACGAGTAAGCTGAAGCTTGAAACACTAGCTGAAATGAGATTTGGCACAATGCTGAGGCTCAGAGCAGAGTATGATCTTTCTCTCCTTTTCTTGTCTCTCTCTCTGGTAAAGACCTGCTCTGCACTCTCTTTGATGCTCTCGTGCCTTCTTCCTCCTTGCAAACACCTTCTTCTTAGGCTGACTGCGGCAGACTGATGGTGACATGACCATACCCGTTGTCATCTTGCGCAGGCTGGCAAGAAATCGCCACATCCATGCCTAACCTTGCGACCATTCCAAGAAGACGCTTGAGCGAAAAATCGACCTAACGAACCTTCGCATGCTCTTCGGCAAACTGCATAATAGCATCCGCCGCACGCAGATAACCACCTGCTTCGCGTGTGATCCGTTGCATACTCTGAACGCGTTCACGAAATGATGCTTCGTTAGCGACCCGTTCGACAGCCTCACGTAGCGTTGTGACATTCACTGCCTCTTTTTCAAGCATCACACCAAGGCCCATTTCTGCTATGCGTTGAGCAGTCATGGCTTGTTCGATCATCTGCGGAATGGCAACCATTGGGACACCATAGTAGAGACTTTCCATGGTGCTATTCATGCCACCATGGGTGACAAAGACTTGCGTGCGAGGTAGAATCTCAAGTTGTGGAACATAAGGTGCAACTAGGAAGTTGTCCGGCACAGGACCTAATGCAGCAGGATCGACGTGCTTACCTCTTGAGAGTATGACCTGCCAGGACTGCCCACCAAATGCCTCAAAACACATCTTGAAGAATTCTGGCTGGTTGTTAAAGACAGTTCCTAACGAGATATAGAGGATTGGGCGCTCATTACTGAGTTTATCAAGGGAAAAATCGCTCTCCTCGTGACGTGGAAGGATCGATGGACCAACGAAGAGGTAGCATTCATCAAAGGTATCTCCAAACGGCTGGAATTCTTTAGGAATGAAAACAATACCGAATTGCCCTGTAGATGCAAGTACACTACGCATATCTAAAGGCGGAACATGATATATTTCACATAACTCTGCCAAACCTGCATCTATCTTCCCTATTACTTCAAGCATGGATGCAAAATTCTGACTTCGCTGCTGCGCCATCATGGAAAATACGCGCTCGTTCATGGCGTAAGTAGGACGCAAAGTCATAGCAGGCACATTGAGTACTTCTACTGCTATTCTCCCCCATACACACATAGACTCATACACAATACAGTCTGGCTCCTCAGCACGTATACGGTCCAATACTTGCGGCAGGACATGACGACTCTCATCAACCATCAGTGCCGACAACCTTCCTCTGAACATGTCAGAAGAGGTCGCCATAGACAACATGTCCTTCATCTTTGATTCATAGCTGCGAAAGACTGCCCCTGTAGCCTGGACAGCACTTTTAAATTGCTCTGGGAGATAGTAGATAACATCTTGACCACGTTTGACCAACTCTTGCACAACAGGTAAGGTAGGATTTACATGCCCATAAGCGGGTATACCTAAAAAGATGTATTTTGTCATGCTACCCTCAATTCTCTCACGATTACTACTACTAGTTTAGCTTAAACACTCATCAAAAACAAGCTTTAGACGTGCTTATTTCTCTTGACTCATCGTCTTCATCTGGATTGTCCCTGTTTCCCTCTGTGGAAACATCCAAATTTCTGCTACACTCTACACCAGTAGAAGGATACAGCCCAAACAGAACAGGCTTGATAAGAGCAGGTCCCGACATTCATCCTTTTTGCGCTTCTACAACATATACGCCTTATATCACTGTATTGCAGTTAAGCATACATGATGACACATTCCGGCCCTGTAAGTCTAGGTACCAGCTAGACCTATTCCATGAGAGAATCACTACGATCATCCCTATTCATTACTAGCTTGTAAAGGTACAGGAAGCATGGTATGTCTAACATGAATCGAACCGGATTGCTCACTCCCCAATCACAGTTGCAGGGACGCTATACCATTATCGCAACAGTAGGTAAGGGAGGGATGAGTGCTGTCTATAAAGCCATTGACAGACAAAACAAAAATCATCTCGTCGCCATTAAAGAGATGAGTCAGAGCCATTATCATAGCTCTGCTAAACGGAGTGAAGCCGAGGAACTCTTCCACCGGGAAGCAGAGATACTCAGCCACCTTTCACATCCCAATTTGCCACGTGTCCATGACTTTTTCAATGAGAATGGGCGATCTTACCTCGTCATGGATTTTATTAGAGGCAAAACTCTCGGACAACTCTTGGCAGAAAGTACTACACCCTGGTTGCCAGCCAAAGAGATCTTAGACTACGCTTTACAACTGTGTGATGCGCTCTCCTACCTGCACCAGCAAACTCCCCCAATCATTTTCCGTGACCTCAAACCATCCAATGTGATGGTGACCTCCCAAGGAAGGGTCTACCTGATCGACTTCGGCATTGCCCGTGTCTTCAAACAAGGCCTGAGCAACGATACTCAAAAACTTGGGACACCTGGTTTCGCTTCTCCAGAACACTACGGCAACCGGCAGACGGGACCACGCTCTGATCTGTACAGTCTGGGCGCTACGTTGCATTATTGCCTCACTGGCAAAGATCCTCGCTTAAACGCGCCAACACTCTTCGACTTTTCGCCTGCGCACTCCCACAATCCACAGATTCCCTTTGATCTGAGTAACCTCATACAACATCTGGTTGCACCTAGAGAAGATCGGCGCCCACAAGATGCCAAAACAGTACAACATGAACTGTATTCCATCCAAAAACTGTTGGGCTATCTAACGCCTAATACCACTGCCTCCACAAAAGAATCTCCGGCCTCTCTCATGCCACAGACTACACGCTATCCGAGCCTGAATGAACGCCTTGGCACATGGTGGACCAGTACGGCAGTTCCTTGGGCTAACATGTATAGCAGATTTTGTACTTGGTTTCTGCTGACAATTGTGGCACGATCACAACAACTCTATAGTAAAGCTATACATGCTAGCTCTACTTGGACTAGCATGTTCTGGCAAAGTCTCTCCAGCAAAGACGCACGATGGTATATTCGGGCTGTATGGACACGACAATTTCTATTTTTCTTTAGCTTATCTGCTATCGGGATGATAGGCTGTAGCCTGTATATGATCATACTACTACATTACTCAGTTCACCTTGTTGCATTCTATCTCTGTATATTTTCGCTATTACAGTTTAGTATAGCCTGTACTAATCAGCGTATACACCACCCACTGGCACATAGCATCCTTATGACAATGACCTTGTTTCTGGTATTCATAGCTGTAGCGCTCTTTACCTTGCCAGAAATACGACCGATCGGCGAGGCAATTACATTCAACCAGTTGCTCAGTTTCGGCATGGCTACCTTGATAGCTGTATCGCTACTGCGTCCAAAAAGGCGCCTTGGCTGGGTGGACCATGCCTGTCTAGCAACAGTTGCTGCAACCTACACACTCCTGTTGACCGGTGTAGGTACACAGGTCTTGAGAAAAATGTTCTTTTCATCTAATTATTTTCCTTCTCGCCAAATTATCTTGCTTCCAATTAATTATTTATTTATATTAGTATTACTATCTATATTTATTTTTGAGTTATACCGTCTCAAAGCTCCGTTTACAATCATCGATCGTCTGATACTCTTCATTGTAGCACTCATAGCTACACCATTACAGCTCTTCTATGGATTACTGGAAATACCCCATTTATCAATCTTTATGATACACATCCAAAGTATAATAAAAACACCATCTGATAGTATTTTTTTCAATACCTTGCTGACAGGTATACCAGTTATTACAGCACTAATCTGGCTATTTATTGCACCAGGCTCCTCATATCCTGGACCGACTACCATTACTGCCACTAGCACTAGCTTGTATTGCACTGCAGAGCTTTCTAGGGCCAACTGCGAACCTTCCACTACTCAAGCCATCTCTTCACCTACTTGCCAATTCAGTGGGTAGCATTATACATGTCAATCAACTCATCACCATTGGCCTTGCTTTGATCTTTATCATTCTCCTCTATCGCCAACGACATCCGTTTAAAGGGTTCGAGCAATTTTCACTGCTCTACGTCGCTATCATATCCACCCTCTTGCAAAACGCTGCTTGGAATATCGATCATCTCCCTTTTCTGGCCCCCGCCCACTCACAAAGTGCACAGGCAACGAGCACCGAGGAATTGCATCTCTATCTATTAGCCATCAACAAATTGCTTATTCAAATGCTCATATTGTTTATAATACCTGTTTTGGTTATTATTATAAGTAGCATGTTCCTATCTCTCGCAAGAGAGTTTACCTGGGTCGACGAACAGCTAATGAGACTCAAACAACGCTTCCACTGGTTGGATCAGCTGGTCTTACGACTCAATCATCTTATACTATTGGTAACATGTATCACTAATATCTTTTTACTCTGGCTGCGTAACAATAATGCTATATTACAACTTAATCCTATATTCTCTTTCAAAACGCTGAGCCAATTATTAATTGTTTCTCTTTTTATAGGATCTGTAGTGGCTTTAATACGGATATCACGTCCTTTCAGGAATATTGATCGCTGGCTCATCTTCATCAATGTTATCGCCTGTATCCTGCTATTTCTAAGTGGTCATGCTCAGCAAACGAATGTAAAGCCCTGGCTAACTGATCCTCATATCATATTTCCCCCCGAGGCGATTGCATTCGGACTATTGTTAACTGCATTGGTTTCTTTGATGTGGTTAAAGCGTAGAATTTCTCAAGTATACCGTAATATGTTAAAAATCGGATTTATCCTGACACTGGCCTGCACAGTATTGCAATGGCTTTCTCCCGTCTTTCTACCGGCTGCTTTCATTATGCTTAATCTGAGCGTATTTTCAGCAACACAGATAGAACAAGTATAACAAACACTGTTGCTTGCTGCGAAACTACCCAGGCACATTCCAGTCATGGTCCTTCCAACACACAACCATGCCGATAATCATTATACTCCTCTTGAACCACATACGCATGTCCGTGCCAAACGACATTGCCTTTAACGCTCCGATGCTTCTTGGGTCCAAGGGGAAAAAAGGGACAATTCTTTTGCTAGTTTTCTTGCAATACAGCTTGGTGAGCAATCACAGGATAGCCAAGTACTTTGCTGGCAACCTGACTGAAGGAGGATGGATCTCCAGTACACCAGACTTGAAGCTGAGCCCCAGCCACGGAGGATGGACAGGTAAGTCCCTCGCTATCTAACACTGTCCGGGTACGATGGGCTATGGCTGCCCCACTGTCAATGACCTGAACATGTTTACCTACGACACGTTCAATGACCGAGCGTAGTGCGGGAAAATGAGTACAACCTAGCACAATAACATCGACATTGTTCGACAACAAAGGCTGTAAATTCTGCCGTACTCTCTCTTCAACTACTGGGCCATCGAATTCACCGCGCTCAACGAGCATGACTAGTCTGGACAACCAACAGTGTAGACTTGGATGTCGGAGGCAAAATCCTCTATTAACTGGCGCAAATAGTCGGCCTTGATAGCCTGATTTGTGGCAGCAATGCCAATACGACCACACCTAGTGGCACGCGCAGCTGGCTTAACTGCTGGTACAACACCAACAAAAGGCATAGGGAACATGGCTCGCAGCATGCCCAAGGCTGCTTGCGATACAGTATTACAGGCAACAACAACTAGCTTAACTTCTTGTTCAACCAGAAATTGGATGGCTTGTTGCACGAGATGAATAATCTCGTCTTCACTGCGTTCACCATAAGGGCAATGTGCTGTATCACCCAAATAGATGTAACGTTCACCGGGCAATTCTTGCTGCAATGCCGAAAGGACAGTAAGCCCCCCGGCCCCTGTATCAAAAACTCCTATTGGCGCATATTGGAGACTGTCAGTCAGTAACTGCCCATCTCGATTAGCATGGCTTCGTGGGTCATTCTTGCTATAATCACTTATACTGTATTCACTCCGTTCGGAGTCACGTGCAGGATGAACTGGATGCACCTGCATTTTTCTTTCAGAATTGCACATTTTTGCATTCCTTTATTCTATACAATTGCTATTATGAAGTGCATGCACTTCTGTGCAGATCCGTGGCAATAGCTCCTCATTAGATATATACCCTTGGCATTATAGCATATCCCACAAGTAGAGTGTGACACTCTCAACCCCCGTCGTGCGGGGGTGAGTTTGAACGCACTCCGACGGTGTGGCCTACCCCCGCAGGGACCTGCTCTAGAAGCAGTGGTTGACCCGTTGGCTGCGCTAGACTACAAGCATCCTTTGATGCCAGGGACGTGTCTGCCCTACTACTACTCCTGAGAGTCCAGGGCGTAGATACGCGACGGAACGAGGAAACCATGATATGTCCATTGAATGCGAGCGGATGCATATTGACACTGCCGACAATGTCACCATGGCCAGTGAAGCCATATTTGCGGCATGCCCAATCTCTTCCCTTGGGCTTGTGTTCTTGCTTCCAGACTGGACACTTGCTACTTTTGCCTTGTTCAGAGCCAGTCGTGCACTTGATGCAAGCTTGTGCAGATTTCTGGGTGACGTAGTCGATGTCCTTGCCATATTCCCACAAGGACATCCGTTGGTTATGGTGACGCCCCCGGTCTGGGGTTGCGCACACCATGAGGATTACCAACAAAGAGGGAGCCAACGTTGTGTTCTTGGCAGAAGGCGATGACTTTGCGAGCAGCTTTGTGGCGCATATCACGGACTCCTGCGCTCTGCTCTTCGGCATTGCTTGTTCTTGGCCCATTGCAGTCTACGCCATCTGCGAGAGCGCTTCTTGCAACGAGATTGTCGCTTCCCGATTTTTCCCAGCATCTTGGTTCGCTGTCGTTTGAGCGAGCGAATGCCGCGACCTGTGACGATCATCGCCTCACCCGTGTTGGTGGTAACAGCGGCCAAGTGGATTTCACCCAAGTCGACGGTTGCATGAACCTCTCCTGGCGCTCTCTCAGCTTTTGGCATTCCGATGCACACATGCAAATCGAGGCCGCGTTCCAGACCAAGCTGCATGCGCCGCTATGCTCAGGCAAGTCGAGATGCAGGGTGATAGGCTTGCGCCCATTGCCCATGGGCAGAATAACGCGTCCAGGCTTCTTCTTGACGGCCTGAGCAGGCCATTTGACCGGATAATAGCATTTTTCGCGCTATGGATATTTCATCTTCGATTTGAGGGTGTGTTTGACGGAGCTTGCGTGTAGTATCGATATTAGCAAGGAAAGCATGTCGACCATTGCACCGATTGAGAATGCAGCGCGAATTGTCCGCCTTTGGTAGCCTTTTGAAGTGCACTCTTTCCAGGCCAAGGCGATGTTCTCTGCGAGCCTGTTTGTGCGCTTCGACGCAAAAGTTCCAGACTTTGGAGGCTTCCATCTGCGCATCTCGCAAGGCCGCAAACAATCTTTTGTTTGGCTGCAATCGGTAGATGTGGACTGTTCTATGCGAACAAGCTCCTTTCTATTTTTGTTGTCCACTACAGACAACGAAGCATATTTGGATAAGTAACATTATCGTATTCCAATTTGGAGGATGAAATGCGCAAATATGGCAATGATTTGTATGCTAACAGGCTGCGCTCTCATCCCCATCCCAGACATCGGGATGGGACTTCTCGCGCCGCTTTCGTTAACCATCGTACCATCTTCCTTCAGCGGTTTTACGGGACCATAGGTCTTTTTCTAACACTCCTCTAACATCTCTCCTATGCACTTCTAATACTTGTCGTGGCATACTCAAATACGGATTAAGTCTGATTGACCACCTGAGAATGGCGATGAACAAAGAGAGCAAACAACAACCGGGTACGTCGGCAGAACGTGCGCTTTATACATCGCAAATAGTGCACCGCTGTACTAACTGTGAAATTGATTTTTTGTGGTCTCCGACTCTAGTGCAGGGGAAAATCTACTGTTGCATGGGTTGTGCCACAGGCGGTCCGTGTTGTTGCGATTATTCCCAATATGACTCAGTCAATGTCTCAGGTGTTATTCACTACGGCCCTGGGCCCCCCCCAGAGTCGTTACTCAATCGTAGAGATTTGCAAATTCATAGCGGAAAGGAAGTGTACATCGTGGCAGTGACAATTCATCCTATTGGAGAGCGTGTAGTCGTCAAGCCAGCCGCAAAAGAAGAAGTCACCAAAAGCGGCATTGTTATCCCCGATACTGCTAAAGAGAAACCCCAGGAAGGAATAGTGATCGC
>CAVSHN010000009.1:0-731694 GCA_963727755.1 uncultured Chloroflexia bacterium | reverse complement strand
ATCCGGCTAGTAAGCCGTTGCACATCATGCCTAGATCCGGTTTCTTGGCCCCAACAAGCCAAGTATAGATCATAGCCATGACAGAACCAGCAGCTCCAGAAAGCATGCTATTAACCGCAATCAGGCTAATGCGCAAATTCCCATTTCCCGGAGGCCCCAAGGGTACTGCCTGAATTAAGCCAAACCACCCGAAAGCCAGGATGATAGATCCTACAACGGCAAAAATCATGTTATGGCCAGGAATGGTGTTGGAACTACCATCAGGGTTATACTTCCCAATGCGAGGTCCAAGTACCGTTGCCCTGCAAGCGCACACCAACCACCGACGGCATGAACCACACCACTGCCAGCGAAGTCTACATCGCCTGCTCCTAAACCTACATTGCTTAATTGTGAAAGCCAGCCTCCTCCCCATGCCCAGTTACCAAAGACCGGATAAATTAGCGTAGAGAAAAACAATGCGTAAACACAGAGACGCGGACCACTTCAGACGCTCCTCCATAGCTCCTGTGGGTATAGTTGCTGCCGCATCCATAAAAACCAACTGGAAAAGGAACATTACGGCAATACCTACATCATAGCTGCCCATCATTGAAGAAGAAGCCCTTAAAACCCAGAAGCCCCCAATTGACGTTGCCAATATGAATGCTAATCTCTTGATTTAATCCTGCGAGTCCTCCCAAGTTAGGGACACCGATAAGTCCCACACCTCCAAACTGGAAGGCAAAGCCTACACAAAAAAAGCCTATTATGGCAATGCCATAGACCATGATATTCATGGCTGCTGTGTGTGCTGCATTTTTAGCACGGCAGAACCCAACTTCTACGAGGAGAAAGCCGATTACATGAACATGACTAGATAGCCAGTAATAAAGTACCAGAACGAAATTAACGGCCAAGCGGTTTTCGTCAACATAGAGTGCCAAATTATAGGCAAAAGGCTCTTGCGTCTGCGCTTGGCTAAGAGCACTAGATGTAATTGTCGGGCTCGTACCATTTACCGCCATGTGTGTTAAGTTCTGGCGATTGGCTGTGTTCAGCCCACTAGGATCTGGTCCTGCTTCTCCACATCCAGTGAGCAGAATAGCTGCTAGGAGCATGAGTACTAAAGAAACCAGGACAGCATAGAGCACATGGCGATTCAGATGGTTACGCAGCCATGACAAAAGTGGATGACTTTGCCGAACTCCTTGCTCCTTCACCTCCAAGAAGCGCTTGCAAACTGGTAGAACCTTTTGCTGACGTGAGGGAAGAAGAATGAGCTTCAAGGGCGCAAAGCCAGCCCGAGGAGTGAAGGTAAGGCGTGCACCTTTATCTCTACAGATGTAAACTCTTTCCAACGCCTGAATGTAGTATTATTACATGCAACTCCTGCTGTTGTGAAATGGTAGCGCGTTGGCAAGAGGTTTATGGATAAACCGAGCAGTATAGACCCAGTTCGGCGCTAGTTGGAAACCACTGACCGGCAGCACTGAGAAGCAAAATTACTCCCAAAAGATCGAGTTCGGCGGCGGAACAGCAACCGTTCACGAAAAGTAAGAGAAATTTGCTTAATAGGACTTCCATCGAGAGCGACACCAAATGGTAATATTACCAGATAAATACATGAGTAAGAAAAGACTACCAATAAGTAGCGAGACAAACATATGCCATATCCTTTCATATGCCGGAAATAATGAGGCGTTTTTTTAGCTCAACCTTTTTTTCCTGCAAAGTCGCTTCACAAACCAGAAAATAGTACGGGGATCGGGGGGGTCACGTACAATAATGCCTTTACTTTTCTGACGTGACTGTGTCAAAAGACTCCTTGCCATTGCAACTACATGCTCATTCGCTCTATGAGGTGCTTTCAGACCTTGCTCGAGTAAAGCAACTGCTCGCGGGTAAAAGCCCAAGCGGTAGTAAAATTCTGCATATCTAATATGAACAAGCAAATTTGTTGGGCTATCATGAAGAGCTTGCTCAAGCTCATGTTGTGCTCCATCAACATCATGGAGTTGGAGAAGGAGTATGCCAATATAAGCACGTGCTGATGCATATGCTGGATCTACATTAAGAGCATCTTTTAAGCTTTGCATGGCTTCTTCAGCTTTTTCTTGCTCTAGATAAGCCATAGCGGCGGCGAAATATGCCTGAGGTTGATCCGGGCTTTGGTCTATAGCACATTGAAAATAGCCCAATGCTATTTCGGGATCACCTCTTCGTAAAGCTGTATATCCACTGCTAAGAAGGTCTGTGGACACGACAGTTCCCTCACTTGGCTAAAACCCTTGCCTTTGAAGAACAAAAATCCTCTTAGGGAAAGATACTAAATAGAATTAGGTACACTTACTTAAAATTCTGTCCCAAATGGTAGCAGTTCACTCTACTGCCATAGACTGATAGAGCATGCAAGCCACCCCTTAAAAATAGAGAAATGCCAATCTTGGTGAGTACAGAAGCTATCACAGTTTGGAAGAAAAATTCCACCTCCTTATTTTGTTAGAGCAGCTTGTTCTAAGCTCTATAGTTATACATTTACTGATATACCCAATGAGCTTAACAGCATGCCTTGCTCGTAACGATTAAGAACCAAATATCAGTAGAAGATCCACTGTTTGGTTGCCTGAGTAGTATACTCTACAATAGGTCTCATCGCAAGGGGGTATGCAAGTATGCAAGAATTAGGGACCTCTTCATCTCCTTGACAGAAAAAGCCGAGCGTCGTACGATGTCACCCAAACACAACAATATTTTCAAGATGTGGAGGGGACTAGAAATATGTCTATAGACAAGCCTGCTATCACTCTACTCATTTCCTGCCCCGATCAGCCGGGCATTGTCGCAGCAACATCGCGCATTATCTTTGAACACAACGGCAACATCCTCAGAGTCAAATCAGCACTCAACCAATGAACAAGACTGCACTTTCTTTATGCGCCTCTGCTTTGGAGAGGAAGGTTTCACGCTAAATCCATCAGAGCTGGCTCGCGCTTTCAGTCCCATTGCTGATCGGTTTCATATGAAGTGGAGCGTTCACTATACACGCCAGCGCAAGCGAGCAGTTATTTTTGTCTCCGAAATTGATCACTGCCTGACAGATCTTCTCTGGCGCTGGAAAAGTAGCAAGTTGGCTATGGATATTCCATTTATTATAAGCAACCATCCGAATATGGAGCCACTAGCACGCATGTACGATATTCCCTACTATTACTTCCCAGTTCGGTCGGAGACACGCCGTAAATCAAGAGCGTATTCTGAAACTCCTGCAAGGTAAAGCCGATTTTCTGATCCTGGCTCGCTATATGCAAATTCTGGAACCTTTTTTTGTTGCGGCACATCCAAACAGGATTATCAATATCCATCACAGTTTTTTACCAGCGTTCGTCGGAGCAAGCCCCTACCACCGTGCCTTTGATGAGGAGTCAAGCTTATTGGAGCTACGGCTCATTATGTCACGAATAATCTGGATGAAGGCCCCATTATTGCTCAGGACGTTATTGGCTGCAATCACCGAGATACTGTCAATGACCTCATACGCAAAGGCAAAGAAGTTGAACGCCGTGTTCTTGCGGAGGCTGTACGACTCCATACAGAAGACCGCGTTCTGATCTATCAAAACAAAACGATCGTATTTGAAGGTTGAGTTCACAGTCGCATTCGACCAATGGGCCATGCTGTCTACATGGAATCGATAAAGTTGAAATCTTCCGTTTTCAATTTGCTCTAAAAATAAAGCATCCAACTCCACCATTGAATTCCCTGGCAAAGATATGATACTATTATGTAAGGTACCCCGGTCTTTCGTCAGAGGCTTGTCTTTATCATCCACTGCAAGTTTGTTCTCCCTCCCAATAGGGGAAACAGCTTTAGTTAGCTACAAGATAGATGCATTCAGGAGCACTCTGATAAGACATAAGCACTGAGTATGCCAAATGCGCAACCTGATAATTCATTAACGAGGAATATTTTATCTGCAGCGGCATCTCTGCGGAACTTATGGAAGGAACTGTAGAATGCACAGAGAGGAGAAGTATCTCTCTGGAAGCCCAAAGCAGCCAAGCCTATATACACCTATTCTAATATATACACATCAGGGGATCTCATGTTAAAGGCAAGAGCATCCTAAGTGCGATTTAGCGAAAAAATGTTGCTGACCAATTCCCTAGTCACAAAGAGTTTCTACAATGACGTCAGAGACCCCAATAACAAAGGAATAACAGCTGTTAATCAATCCTATATCACGAGGAGTTTTCATGAGCGAAAAGCTGCGACTCAGAGCAATGGCACGTAAGAGAACAATTGAGCTAAGCCATGAAGAACAAGTTCAATTGAACACTATCATTGATCTTCTTATTCCATCGGACAACGATTTTCCCCCACCATCCAGTTTACATTTAGTTGATGAACTCGTACACCATCTACGACCCACAGGTGAGTACAAAGCAACATTGACGTTGAGTGAGCCTCGACTCCGTGCTGCTCTACAAGATCTCAACACAGCAGCAGGAGGAAACTTCAGTCAGGCCAGTCCAGAAAAGCAACACACACTATTAAGACTGTTGGAATACCAAGATCTCGCTTTCTTCCAAACCCTGTGGACGCTTGTGAATCACACGTATTATAAGTTGTTGGCCACTCGATGACGACCCCAACATCACTTTCCAGCAGATAAATCATTTGGGTCAGGGCTGTATCTATAATAGAAAACACCCCAGAGCATACTATAACGAATGCCAGCGTCGCAATTCCTCAAAAATCACCGCAGATAGTATAGTCCCTTTAATCACGCATGTGCTGCGGCAAATTCAAGACCGCAACTCCTGGGCGGAATAGTAGAGCTGCTTTCAAGCGCAACGCCATGTGATTATGCAGCAAATATTCCCACCAGTGAGCTATTACATATTCTGGTAAGATGACTGTCACTATTTCCTGCGGATGGCGCTGGTGAATGGCATCAATATAGGCTAGCAAGGGACGCAAGAGGGATCGGTACGGAGATTCAATGATAAGTAAATGGGTATTCTCATCTGCTGCGATCTGTTTCTGCCACCGCTCCCAGTCCGTCTGCAACTGCTCAACATGTTCTTCATCGATTACCACATGCACAGCCGTGACGTGAGACGAGATCGAACGAGCATAGGCTAGGCTCTGAACGGCAGCACGATCCAACCGATCAATTGGAACAATCAGACGGTGATAAATCTGCTCTGGGCGAACAGGTAGATCGAAGGTTCGTTCCTGCTCAAACCGCTTATAATGGCGAGAGATGCTTAAAAACATCAGCACCATTATCGGAACGAGTATCACGACGATCCAGGCGCCTTGAACGAACTTCATCGATGCAACAACCAGAGCGACCAGACCCGTGGTTAGTGCTCCTAGAGCGTTGATGATCAAACTTCGCAGCCATCTTCGCTCTGTCATGCGTAAACGCCACCAATGTACGACCATACCAGCTTGTGAGAGTGTGAAGGCAATAAAAACACCAACAGCGAAGAGATTAATCAACGCATTTGTATTACCAGCAAAGATAATGAGCAAGATACAGGCAAGTACAGCCAGCGAGACAATACCTGTTGAGAAGACCAGACGATCCCCTCGGAAAGCAAGTTGCGTAGGCAAGAAACGATCACGTGCCAAGAGTGATGCCAGACGTGGGAAGTCAGCATAGCTCGTCTCGGCTGAAAGGGTTAGAATACCCAGAACTGAGAGCTGGAAGATGGGGAAGAAGAATGTGAGAGGACCAGAGAAGACACGCTGGGCAATCAAGGCAATCACTGTTGGATCTCCAGAAGGTTGAGCTTGAACGGCATAAGTCATTGCCAGCAAAGTGATGCCGAGGAAGAGCAAACCTAAGATCACAGCCATCCATGTCAGCGTGATGGAAGCGTTGCGTGTCTCAGGTTTCTCAAAGACAGGGATACCGTTGGAAATTGCTTCGATGCCCGTCATTGCCGTACATCCTGTTGCAAACGAGCGCAAGATTATTAGCAGGGAGAGCGGCTCAATAGCTTGTACGACAGGAGTGAACGTCCCGATGAGTGGCTGATGTAGGAAAATATAGGCTTTGATCAATCCTACAATGATGAGCAAGGAGGCACTGACAATGAAAAAGTAGGTCGGCAAGGCAAAAATTGACCCAAATTCACGGAGTCCACGCAAATTCAAAATCGTCATCACTGCCATCAATGCAAGATCCATCGGGACCACATAGGACTGCAAAGTAGGGAAGATGGAGACGATGTTGTGCACACCAGCCGCGACACAGACAGCCACGTTGAGCACGTAGTGGATCATCAAGGCCGAGGCAGCGACCAAGCCAGGCAGCAATCCCAGGTTCTCACGCGCTACGATATAGGATCCCCCACCATTGGGATAGGCAGGAATAGTTTGGCGGTAGGAAAGCGTCACGATGACGAGCAAGGCAAGAATTACTAGACTGATTGGTAATGTTGCACCTAGATGCATTGAACCAGCCGCAACTAGATTAATTAGAATGGCCTCGGTTGCAAAAGCAACCGAGGAAATTGCATCAGAGGAGAGCACCGCAAAAGCCTTGAACTTCGTTAGGCGCTCATGTTCAGCACGAGCAGTTGGTATTGGGACACCGATCAAGGCTCGTTTAGCCCAATAGATACCACGAGGTAGCCAACCTTGTGGCTCCTCTGCCACCTCTGTTGCCTCAAGCACTCCCCGCTTGATACGACGAAAGGGTTTGCGCGATGGCAGAGTAATTGAGATGCGCGTATTTCCTAGTGATCTGCCTCGTCGCTCTTGCATTGGTCCAAGCAAGATCAAATCAAAATCGTCCTTATGAGTTTCATTCGGCTGATTCTGCCACTCCTGATCGGCAGAAGATCTTTCGGACGAAGTCACTAACCTCTCCTTCTCAAAGCACTGTCAGAATTTCCGGTTCGCCATCAGTAATGGCCAGTGAATGTTCAAACTGAGCCGAGCGGGAACCATCAGCTGTTCTAACGGTCCAACGGTCAGACATGAGACGTGTTTCCTGCCCACCTGTATTAATCATTGGCTCAATGGTAAAGACCATGCCAGTCTTAATACGAAGACCTGTATTGGGAGATCCAAAATGCGGCACCCCGGGGTCCTCGTGAAGCGAACGCCCAACCCCATGTCCATAGTACTCGCGCACAGTAGAAAAACCCTGTGCCTCAGCATATTGCTAAATCGCGGCTCCGATATCACCCAACCTTTTCCTAGGACGTGCCTGCTCAATACCTAGCTCTAGGCAACGTTGAGCTACTTCAAGCAGGCGCTGCGTCTCACCATCCAGCTTGCCAACACCAAAGGTCACACAAAAATCACCTACCCAGCCCTGGTAAAGCACCCCAATATCAATACCAACAATATCTCCTTCGAGCAACTCTTCCTGCATACTGGGTATCCCATGACAAATCACATCATTCACTGCGACACAAATCGTGGCAGGAAATGATGGGGTGGGTGGACGTCCATTACGGGCAGATTTTGCTCCATACCCTTTGTAAATAGGTTTGGCCCCTCTACTAAGGATATAATCCTCAGCAATCCGGTCCAGTTCACCTGTCGTGATGCCTGGTACAATATGTGAGCGAAGCACCTCGTATGTCTCGGCAACGACACGACCAGCCTCGCGTAATTGTGCAATTTCCTTGCGTGATTTCAGTAGAACAGCCATATTCTTCCTCTTTTTCTCTTAATTTTCTTGTTAGAATCTCCTACATACAATTACATTGTATGAGCTTGCTTCTGTCTTCTCACATAGCCTTGCAGACAGCATACCAAAAATTGTCGTGGAATGCCAATAGAATGTAGGAACTTGTCACTACATAAAGATAGATGAGCCAATCATTTCCATAGATATGGGCTTTACCAATTGACGGCTCTTCTAGCGCAATGTAAAATATCATCAGTTTATTACAGAACCTCGTATATACCCTCTTTAAAATTTAAAGTTCATTAGCCAGGGGAGATCTCAGCGAGGGTCAAACAGGTTTCATGGATAACGGTCAGGAACCCCACGCATAAATGCGGGAGCTTGTGAATAGCGGGCATCCGTCGTTTCACAAGCTCACCTGACCAGACTCAGCAGAGGTAACTCTGCTACGTTATCAGGAAGTGTTCAAGTTCCTACCTACGGGTGCGTTGCCAGCCTGTAGCTCTAGAACCTCTAAGTTAAACAGGTCTACGAGGGTTAAGCCAGTGCTCAGAGGATAAGCCGCCTGATAACATTGTCGAGGCACACTTTACCTGGGAAACCAGTGTAGGTTTAGCCGTTCCTATTCAAAAACGGCTCCCCACAAGGGGACAGAAACAGAAAGGCGAGCAAGAGAGTGCTTTCGCACAAGACAAGCTGGCTAACGACCCGCCACTTGTCTTCCCCACATCCCCATGCGTACAGGAGGCCATTCCTCCCCGTGTCTAAAGCCAGGGGTATCCTTGCCAAGACTTTGATGAGAAAATGGCTGTAACTTTACGTCTTCCCTCAACCTTAAGTGCTTATAGCGGAGGGAAAAGTCAGATAACTTTACATGCGGATACGGTAGAGGAAATGCTTGTGCATTTGCAGCAACAATACCCACAGATATGGACTTGTCTCTGTACCGAGCAAAATACGATTCGTCAACAGGTAAAAATGTTTGTGAACAATCAGTTGATTGAAGGCTCCGCTAGTTTGAAAACGCCATTGAATGCTGGTCAGGAAGTGATTGTGCTTACGGCTTCCCTGGGAATCTAAGGGACAGAGTTCTTTAATCCATCTCCAAGACTTTCAGGCAGGGGATTTCCTGGCTCGGGGTGTGGTAAAAGTTTGCACGCCTCTGAAAGATTTGGTATTCTTACAAACGGGGTGGTTTTTGAGAAGACAAGTCCTTGCAGGTCGTATGCTATTATTTAGTTAGTGAAAGTGGCTTTTTATGGATCATTCTCTTCAAAGCACTGATCTCACGATAAACGAACTCACACCATTCTCGACTGCCAAGGCCGAAGAAATAGTGGAGGCTGAGGAAGTGCATCATATCCATTTACCCGGTTCGAGCTGGTGGCCCTTGCTTTTAAGTGTCGCTATTCTGGCGGCAATCGCTGGGTTACTATTTATTCCTGATAATCCCTGGATCACGATTATTGCAGCTCCCTTTGTCCTAGTAGGCATCTTAGGGTGGGGGTTAGAAAGATCCCATGGTACCACCAAAAGAGCGATATATTGCATACCAAGAGACGACAGGCGCTCAATCGAGATTTCAAATTGGGCAAGATGTTGTTGATAGAGATGGAAACTGGATTGGCGTTGTGCAAGCACGTTTCAGCCATTATCTTCTTGTTGATAATGGTGCGCTATTGGTGAGGCCATACTACATTCAGCATAACTTGATTGAGGACAGCACAAAAGACAATACTCTTCGCTTGAAGGTAGGCGAGGCGGACTTGCTGCGCCGAGGTTTGGACAGGGTTCCTGATGATCTCTATGAGGAGACGCCGGAATTTGATGTGCCACAAGTTAAGGGTGTGCCTCTGTATGCACGTAAGCCTCTCTCTCCTGCAGAAACTGGATATTATAACTATGGCCCCAACTTTCCGGGTATCAACACGGATGCCTCTGGTTCATATCGCCCTGACGAAGTGCGTCCTATACCACAGAAATATGTGGCCGATCGTCGAACACTCTATGCCTCTCGCAAATCAAGATCTTCTGCAGCAATATCGCATTAAACAGTAAAAAAGGGATGCGGGCTGGCAAAGGCCTTTCTGCATCCCTGACAGATCCTCGGACAGGAAAGCTCCCATTTAATTTTTGAGGTATTCAATCTATGGCTGAAGAACTATTTGTTGAAGGGTTACAACAGCTTGGCCTTGATCCATACGACGAGCAATTGCTAGCAGCATTTGAGTCCTATAGACAAGAGCTGCTAGACTGGAATACCCGCATAAACTTGACAGCAATTACAGATCCACAGGATGTATTGCTAAAGCATTTCCTTGATTCGTTATCTCTTTTGCAGGTGTATAGCAACTCCGAGGCTCGTCTCCTTGATATAGGATCGGGAGCAGGCTTTCCTGGTCTGCCCCTAAAGATTGTTCGTCCACAGTGGCATGTAACATTACGAGAAGCAACGGGCAAAAAAACGCTCTTTTTGCATCGTATGGTCGAGACGCTTCAACTGCGAGGCGTTGAGATTATTCATGGGCGTGCTGAGGAACTGGCTCATAAACGAGAGTACCGCGCTACCTTCGATATAGTAACTGCTCGTGCTGTCTCTGCACTCCCTACACTTCTCGAATACTGCGCCCCATACTGCCGAGTAGGTGGTGTGATTGTCTTACCCAAAAAGGGTGATCTTACAAGTGAATTACAGCAAGCTAGGTATACTGCTGGACATGTTGGGACGCAGCTTATAGGGGATATTGCTATTGATTTGCCAGGTTTAGCTGACGGACGCCGCTTGCTCGTTTGGAAGCAACAAAAACTGTGTTCTCCACGCTATCCACGAAGTGGGTCTGCAATAGCCAAAAAGCCACTTGCATAGCTGGCAGCTTTCTGGCTATTCGCCTGACCATTTACGGCAACTCACATTAACACGTCATGGAATTGAATGGTTTTTCCGCGCTCTGGACTGACAGAAACCATCACAACGGGCGTTTCTAGCAGTTCTTCTAGGCGCTTAAGATACGCTTTGGCCTCTTGTGGTAAATCCTCATAGTGGGTGACGCCTGTGGTGCTGCATTCCCAGCCCTTGACCTCCTCGTAAATAGGTCGACAGGCAGCCAGATCGGAAAGCGTAGCAGGTAGGCTATGGACAATTTGCCCACGCAGATTATAAGCTGTACAAATCTTGATGGTAGGGAAAGTGTCCAACACGTCTAGCTTTGTGATAACAGCCACATCGAGACCATTGAGTTGGGCAACGAAACGGCCTGCAACCGCATCGAACCAGCCACAGCGACGTTCGCGCCCCGTGCTGGTCTTGTATTCCTGACCACGATCACGCATGACTTGGCCCCAGGAGTCAAATAAGCCCGTTGGCATGGGGCCACTTCCAACACGGGAAGTATAGGCCTTGTACACACCGATCACACGGTCAATCGAACGCGGAGGCAAGCCTGCTCCGACAGCGGCATTACCAGCCAAAGTAGACGACGAGGTAACATAAGGATAGGCACCAAAATCTATATCAAGGAGTGCTCCTTGCGCACCCTCTAACAATATAGTCTTACGATCAGACAGTGCATCATATAGCTTTTTTTGCGTATCAGCGATGTGAGAACGCAATTGTATTCCATACCCAAAATATTCACTATGAATCTCTTCAAGGGAGAGAGGAGGCTGACCATAGATTTGAGTAATCATACGGTTTTTCTGTTGGAGAATAGTAGATAGTTTAGCCCTAAAGGTATCTACATCCAAGAGGTCAGCCATACGAATACCCGTTCGTGCATGCTTATCAACATAAGCAGGCCCGATGCCGCGTTGTGTATTCTCAACCGTCTCTGTACCTCGTGACTCTTCCTCAAATCGATCTAGCAGGAAATGATAGGGCATCACAACATGTGCACGTTCACTAATATAGAGCCGCGAAATGTCAACATCACGGCATTGCAGACCTGCCATCTCATTGATAAGAGCTTTAGGATCGACAACAACGCCATTTCCAATAATACAGGTTGTGTTGGGGTAGAGTATTCCCGAGGGAACTAGACGGAATGAGAACTCACCCTTTTCGTGAACGACACGATGTCCGACGTTGCTCCCCCCTTGATAGCGCACGACAAAATCTGCATGCATTGCAAGTTCGTCAATAATTTTGCCTTTGCCTTCGCCTCCCCATTGGGCACCGATAACTGCTACTACCGCCATAATAATAAGTCTTTCCTTACTCACCTCTCTAGGTTGAATGGCGATCGATGTCACCACATTGCTAGAGCAAGGCTAGTCATCCCACGGATACATACCAGCAGAAGCAAAAAGTTTTTTTCGCCGGGCCTCCCTTGGGAGATTTATTGAGCTTTACTCCTGCCTTGCATTACTTCTCTGAGGCCAACTATCCTGTCACCTCAAGACTAGACTATTATAGCGTATTTGCAATGCTGTGACTAGCCGACGAGATGATAATTTACCTACTCAGAAACAAGAAGGAATTTTGTGTTTCTCTCCTGGTTTGTTATTGGAATGCATCTATGAGAGCGTGATATACTTGATGGAGAGGGAAGGCCAAGTGGTAAATCAACATATAGTCGCGATATTTAAACTAGAGAAGAGGATCACGATGGATACCTTGACGCTCGTTATCACTGCATTGACTACCGGTTCTGCTGCCAGTACCAGATATACCGCCAGTGAATCGCTCAAAGAAGCCTATGCAGGGCTGAAGGGACTAATCCAGCAAAAACTTGCAGGGAGAGCAGCTGCCGAGATTGCCCTTGCACAGCATGAGACAAAACCTGATATCTGGAGAGCACCACTGGAAGAGGAATTGAGAGAGGCAAGGATATTTCAGGATGAAAATATCATCCAAGCAGCTCAGTGGATAATGCTCTTGGCACAGCCGCAGCAGGCAATGCATGGTAAATTTGATGTGCAGATTATAAGTAGGTCGCGAAACCATGTTAGTGTAAGTTAGTAACAAGTATGACAGGCATCCCGCTATTAGCACGGAGTGCCTGTGTCGCGTAACTATGTTAGTGTAAGTTAGTAACAAGTAGTGCAAAACTTAGAGATAAAAGACTTTTACTGTCTTGTCAAAAATCCCCGTGCATTTCTGCCGGGGATTCTCAGTTTGGGTATAGCAACATTAAGTGGTGGAGAGTCTCTCATTCAAGCTCAATTTTGGCTAGCTGTTTGAGCACATCCACCGAACAATGTAGCTCTACCTCAGTTTGGAAGTAACCAGATATTTTTCCAACTTATTTTTTTAAGGAAGGAGATTGGTGCCAGGATCACTACCAGTGTTTGGTAATCCAGGCCTTCCAGAAACACCACCGCCACCAGGAACACCACCAACAGGAATACCGCCAACGGGAACTGCACCAAAACCAGGGATTGCGCCACTAGCGTTTTTTGATCCTGCTGCAGTGGTATCAGTACCAGCAGTGTTGTTTCTATTGACTGGTGCTACTACAGGAGTAACTGTTCCTACAGGAGTAACTGTTCCTACAGGAGTAGCTGTTCCTACAGGAGTAGCTGTTGCTGGTTGCATCGTGGGAGTAGGTTTGTGTTTAGGGTGATGTCTGAGATGATGAGTGGACTGTTGCTCATTCAATGATTGAGCAGACACCATGGATGCCCCCAAACCTGCCATTATCGCAAAACATCCGGTAAGGAGCATACCAAGCAAGAAGGTCTGCAACAATAAACGGGGTTGGGCTAAACATCTTTTGAGAAATTTTGTGTGATGCATCATTTGAAGTCCTTCTTCTATGTTATCACTAAAAAAGTGATGACTAGCATGAAGCAAGATACATAGAAGATAATGATTTACACTCCTCCAAGTATCTTTTTATCATGTTGAGTTCAAATTGATTATACAGGGCACACAAATTTGATTATGCAAATTTGTAAATTGATAATGTAAATTGATAAATTTATAAATTTAGCAACAGCCAGAAGCATCACCCATGTGGTAAAATAGTTAAGATATGGAAAAAAATCCTCTGCAATTTATGCAACAGCGACTGGATGCATTGACCAGTCGTCATCTGTATCGGCAATTGCGCACGATCTCAGCAGGAACAGAACCCTGGATAGATATAGAGGGCCATAGAGTTCTCAACTTGAGTTCTAATAATTATCTCGGTCTAGCAACCCGCCCGGAGCTGAAGATGGCAGCAGCTAGAGCTGCTGAAGCAGATGGATGTGGCACAGGCTCTTCACGGCTTATTGCAGGCACGAGTGAGCAGCACTTGGCCCTGGAAATACATCTTGCGCGTTTTAAGCATGCTAAAAGCGCTATTATATTCAATAGTGGATATACAGCTAATATGGGTGTTATATCCACTATTGCTAGAGTCGGCGACCTGATCCTGAGTGACGAGTTCAACCATGCCAGTATTATCGATGGCTGCCGATTAAGCCGAGCAGAATACAAGGTTTTTCCGCACTGCAATACCTCTGCGCTTGAAGAGCTGCTTGGATCATCAGTCCAGACGGGTCATAAGGGAAAAATAGTAGTCGTTACAGATAGCGTATTTAGCATGGATGGGGATCTGGCTCCACTTACAGAGATTGCTGACCTCTGTCGCCGATATCACGCTATATTGGTCGTCGACGAAGCTCATGCCACTGGATGCATTGGCCCCGGTGGACAAGGTTTGATCGCTCAGCTGGGTATAGAGTATGAGGCAATGATAGCTGTAAGCACGTTGAGCAAAGCACTGGGCAGTTTTGGCGCTTTCGTAACTGGTCCTAACCTCGTGAAAGAGTACCTCATCAATGTTTCGCGCAATTTTATCTTCACCACCGCACTTCCAGCACTAGTTATAGCAGCATCAGAGGCTGCTCTGACTATTCTAGAACAGGAATCTCAACTCGTTGAACGCTTGCAGGAGAATGCTGCTTTTTTCCGACATGGCCTGCAACAACTCGGTTTTAACACGCTCACTTCCCAAACCCATATTGCGCCTATCCTCATCGGTGAGGCTGAACTGACAGTAGAGATGGCAAGAGCATTGCTCCAGCATGGAGTATTCGCGGTGGCAATACGTCCTCCCACTGTTCCACTAGGTAGCTCACGCATCCGAACTAGTCTAATGGCTACCCATACACAGGCTGATCTGAGCTATGCACTGGAGGCGTTTGAGCGTGTGGGGAGACAGTTGGGTATGATATAATCAAGAATACTGGATTATCGACTGGCGGCAACAACGCCTGGAGATCTATCGGCGTCGACAAGGTGTCCTAACACTGGAAAAGACACTCGATGTGAGTGATACACTTGTATTACCACTACTTCCAGGATTTAGCTGCCAAATCAGCCAAATTTTTACCAGCGGCCCAAAAAGGAAGATTGATTCTATCAACGACTAACACTTTCAAAGGAATATCGTGGAACAGTTCTCTGAAGCCCTCGCATCAGCTCATCTTGAGCAAGCCGACAAACACTATCTTTGGCATCCCTTCACGCAGCAACAAGATTGGGAAGCAGAGTCCCAACTCGTCATTGAGCAGGCTGAGGGAAGCTATTTAATTGATATTGAAGGGAAACGCTACCTTGACGGTGTTTCATCATTATGGGTGAATGTTCATGGACACAAGCGACCAGAGATCAATCAGGCTATCATCGCTCAACTTGAACGTGTCGCTCATACTACCATGCTGGGTCTAACTCACCCATCAGCCATTGAGCTTGGGAAACATCTGATTGAAATCGCTCCAGGAAAGCTCAGTAGGGTTTTCTACTCGGATACTGGCGCAGCTGCCATCGAGATAGCCTTGAAAATAGCATTTCAATATTGGCAACAGTGTGAGTCACCCAAACCTGGAAAAACCAAATTTTTCTCTCTCAGCAACACATATCATGGCGACACCGTTGGCTCAATGAGTGTGGGCGGTATTGATCTCTATCAACAAGTGTACCATCAACTTCTATTTTCCACATTTCAAGCGCCAGGGCCATATTGCTATCGCTGCCACCTCCACAAATCATATCCCTCGTGCCATTTCGCTTGTCTGGAAGAGGTCGAGCGTGTCATTGCTGAGCACGCCAATGAGCTTGCAGCAGTTGTCATGGAACCACTGGTACAGGGGGCAGCAGGCATATTTGTGTATCCTCCCGGCTATACACGTGCGGTATGGGAGATCGCCAAACGCTATCAGGTCCTCTTTATCGTGGATGAAGTAGCAACTGGATTTGGTAAGACAGGAAAGATGTTTGCCTGCGAACAAGAAGGCATTGAACCTGACTTGATGGCATTAGGTAAGGGGATCACAGGCGGCTATTTACCTCTGGCTGCGACTCTGACAACAGAGGAGATCTATCAAGCCTTCCTAGGTTCAATTGAGCAGCGGCGAACCTTCTACCATGGTCACACCTATACCGGAAATCCTCTGGCCTGCGTAGCTGCCCTTGCCAACCTTGACCTCTTTGAGCAAGATCAGACCCTTGAGCAACTACAACCAAAGGTCGCATTGCTGACTCAACAGTTAGAGCGATTCAGGCACTTACCAGTAGTGGGGGATATCAGGCAATGTGGCTTTATAGTAGGCATTGAACTGGTACAAAATAAGCAGACACGTGCTCCTTTCCCAGCGAAAGAGAAGGTTGGTGTGCGTGTGATCAAAGAAGCTCGTCGTAGAGGGGTTATTCTGCGTCCTCTATCTGATGTCATTGTCATTATGCCTCCCCTTTCGATTACTGAAGAGGAGTTACAAATGCTGTTGGACGTGACATATGACTCAATACATGCCATTTCCCAGGAACTAGCATGAGCAAAGGCTATTTTATCACTGGAACTGATACAGGCGTCGGCAAAACCGTGGTAACTGCCCTACTCGCTAGTATCTTTCGCAGACAAGGCTTGCATGTGGGAGTGATGAAGCCTGTAGAAACTGGCTGTCCACGAGATGGTGATCAACTAATACCACAGGACTCCCTTTTTCTGCGCCAGATTTCTGGCTGTACCGCTCCTCAACAATTGGTGACTCCCTATGCCTTTGCAGAACCATTGGCACCCGCTATCGCTGCAGAGCGAGCAGGGGTCACAATCGAAATGAAGCATATTCGTAGGTGCTATGAACAACTTCTCGCTGAGCATGATATTGTATTAGTAGAAGGGGCAGGGGGTCTGCTAGTCCCACTGACTGCACAGTTCACTATGCATGACATAGCAGTCGAGTTGGATCTGCCTGTCCTCATAGTAGTATGCAATAGGTTAGGAACCATCAATCATACTGCACTTACAGTGAGTGTTGCTCGTGAACGCAGTCAGGTCTTGGGCATTGTATTGAATCATATCCAAGCTCCTGACAATGATTTAGCCATGCAGACGAATGTAGATGCACTTCGCCGTTGGGGAAATGCACCGTTGTTGGCTCAGGTTCCATATTTATCAGTAGTTACTACTGAGGTACTTAGATCCTTTGGAGAGCAATCAACAATTGGTGAAATATTGGGAGCCTTTAGAGGTTGCTGAGGGCATTTTCCAGCTTAGCGAGCCTCTCTATTTTATCTTATCAAGGAAGGAGAATCATTCATGGGATTGAAAATTGTGCAAGTAGATGCATTTACAGATGCACCATTTACAGGCAATCCTGCTGCGGTCTGTATTTTGCCAGCAGCTAAAGATGAGCAATGGATGCAGAACGTAGCTCGTGAGATGAATCTGTCTGAGACTGCATTTCTCTGGAGAAAGGGTAATGGCTTCAATCTGCGCTGGTTTACCCCAGCTGTCGAAGTTGACCTGTGTGGGCATGCCACTCTTGCCAGTGCACATGTGTTATGGGAAGAGGGATATCTAGAGTCAAATGAGCAAGCATGCTTTTACACGCATAGTGGATTGCTTACGGCTGACCGCAAGGACAATTGGATTGAGTTGAATTTCCCGGTCAAGCTAGAAGTGCCATGCGATGAGCCTGCTCAGTTGGCAGAAGCTCTAAATAATGTTTCGCCAAAATATATAGGCAAAAATGAGTTTGACTACCTGGTTGAGGTCGATACAGAAGAGATTGTCCGTACTATGTCACCGAACTTCTCTTTACTAGCAACATTACCTACACGTGGTGTGATAGTCACCAGCATTGCAACTACTCCAGGCTATGATTTTATCTCTCGCTTCTTTGCGCCACGCATAGGCATAAACGAAGACCCTGTCACAGGCGCGGCCCATTGCTGCCTCGGACCATTCTGGAGTTCCCGGCTTGGCAAAAATGAGCTTGTTGCCTATCAAGCTTCAGCACGAGGTGGTATTGTGCGTGTCCGCGTAGATGGTGATCGCGCATATCTTAGTGGGCAAGCTATAACAGTGATGCGTGGGGAATTGATAGAATAGTTCCAAAAATCTAGCGTATTCTAGACTTAAGAGTTCGAAGGGAACAATAATCCTAATAAGAGCAAACGATGCATCCAGGTGGCAACTAGGGGAGTATCTGTCCTTCAAAGTTCTCTACTCCTTTTTAATATCTATATACTTATATATTGCTATATTGACAGGTTTGCTATACTATATTCCATAGTTGAGTTAGTGCTAAAGCCAGTTCTAGAGCGAACCGTGTCTCTAGATAAGAGATTGAGGACGGGAAAAATGAATTTTCAAACACTCGCGGACAAAGCTATCACAGGACAAATACTCTCACGAGAGGAATGTCATGCTGTGTTGCGTTGCCCAGATCAACATATTTTAGCCTTACTTGATGCAGCTTATCAGGTGAGATATCACTTTTGTGGCAAAAGTGTGCATCTGCATATGCTCATCAATGCCAAAAGTGGTCTCTGTCCAGAAGATTGTCACTACTGCTCGCAATCCAAAATATCGACAGCAGACATTGAAAGATATCCTCTCGTGAGTCAGCAGAAGCTCCTAGAAGGGGCAAAGCAAGCTAAAGCCTCCCACAGTTTGCGCTATTGCATTGCCATCAGTACGCGTGGAGCAACTGATCGAGAGGTCGATTATATAGCTAGTGCCGTACGTAAGATCAAGGAAGAAGTGGACATCGCTATCTGCTGTACAGTTGGGATTATTTCTGAAGAAAAAGCACAGCGCTTATACGATGCAGGAGTTGAACAGCTCAACCATAATCTAAACACGAGCGAACGATACTATCCAGAAATTTGCACTACACATACCTATCAGGATCGTGTGAATACATTGCTGGCAGCTCGGCGTGTAGGACTCAAGCTCTGCACAGGAGCTATTTTCGGGCAAGGTGAGACAGAAGCAGATATTATTGATGTTTCACTGGCTCTGCGTGACTTAAATCCACAATCTATCCCCGTCAACTTCTTACTAGCTATACCCGGCACGCCTCTTGAGGGAACGAACTATCTGAAGCCTTACGATTGCCTAAGGATATTGTGTTTAATGCGCTTCTTAAATCCAAGCCAGGAGATTCGTGTTTCTGCTGGGCGTGAAGCACATTTGCGCTCACTGCAACCATTGGCTCTCTACCCAGCCAATTCAGTATTTGTCTCAGGCTATCTGACCACGCCAGGACAAGACTATAAAGACACTTGGCAGATGATTGAAGATTTGGGCTTCGAGCTTCAAGAACATAGTGAGGCAGAAACAGTTGCAAACGAATGTTCCGCGACTTCTAACACTCTGGCGTAGTCGCTGAGAGCGTGGTCAGTCCAAGGCAGCTAGGGGATATCTCATCCTTGACAACAGTGGTTGTTTATACTAAACTAATAAAAGATACTAACGAATTGATAGAAGAAAGGGAATTTCTCAATGACAAGTATAAATGCCTTCCCCGTTCGTAAGCCAGCTGAGGCATCCCATCCTATCCATGATCTGATCAGTGAGCGCTGGAGTCCGCGAGCTTTCGCAGATCGCTCAGTTGAGCGCGAAAAGTTATATAGCCTCCTTGAGGCGGCACGGTGGGCATCTTCAAGTCGTAATCTGCAGCCGTGGTATTTCATTATTGCCACTAAAGAGAATGCCGATGACTATGAGCGTCTACTGGCTACTCTGTGGGATCGGAATGCCCTTTGGGCTAAGTACGCTCCCGTACTGCTCCTCGTTGTGGCCAAGCTCTCTGATTATCCCGGCGGGGAATACACAACTTTCTACGATGTTGGGATGGCTGCAGGGAACTTGGTGACGCAGGCTGTTGATCTCGGGCTAGCCACACACCAGATGGGTGGGTTCGATCCTGACAAAGCACGTGCTAGCCTAGGCATTCCAGAAGGCTATCAGCCACTCGCGGTGATTGCGCTTGGGTATCCCGGTACGCTGGATGTGCTTCCCGATGATTTGCATGAGCGTGAAACGGCTCCGCGTAGCCGTAAGCCCTTGGAGGAGTTTGCCTTCGAAGGGCGGTGGGAACAGTCTGTACCTGCACTACCAAAGTAATTGCATGTGTGAGGATTTGATATGGAAAAGGGGAGGACTGGTTAGCTCTCCCCATCGTTGCAAACCGTACGCATCGCCTAAGACCAAACACAGACCCAGTCTGACCAATAGGCTAGCTTGCCCGTCTGCCTATGTGGACTGTAACTGCCAATTTGTTCCGCCATTTGTCGTTTGATAGAGGCGACCAGCATCGTCAATAGCCCAGCCGTTATTTGTATCCACAAAACTCAAGGCATCAAAATGATCTGGTGTCTGCACGAGTTGGACCCAGGTCTTTCCCCCATCGCTCGAAAAATGCAAAGCATTACTCTTTGTTTCTTCTGCCCATACATGTTGCGTATCCAGCGCATACACATCATTACTATCAAAATTAGCTAACGCACCAGCAGTCCAAGTAGCTCCAGTGTCATGAGTCATGTATATTTCAAGCCTAGCCTGTGGATTGGCACTATCTGGAATGTGAATCGGCAATAATCCATTGGCCCCAATCAGAACAGCAGCCGTTGTTTGTGCCATCTCTGAGGCTGGAGCTGGCAACGATTGTGCTTGCCAGCTATGTCCACCATCCTCTGTTTTCTCTATCACTGGTGGTCCTGGCCGTTCTAGTCCGGCCCAACCAAGCTGCGCATTTGAGAATGAAATACCTGTATTGTTGGTTACTTCGGTTGTCTGTACTGGTCCCGAGATATTTGTCCAGGTCTGTCCACCATCTGTAGTCTGATATGTGTTTATGAGAGCATGCATCATGCCCTCAGCCTGGAAGGTCACTATCCAGCCCTCTTGCGTATTGATAAAGCGTGGCGGGTCCGCCAGCGATCCAGCGGCATTGTTGATGGTTGTGACCTGCCAGTTTGTTCCACCATTGCTCGTATGGAGAATAGTGATTGACTGATTTTGTCCCTCATACCCTTGCGCTGATTGCCATGCGACCCAAGCGGTCTGCGCCGTTAAAAACTTGCCTTGGACGTTCAAGCTAGGTGTCTGAGCTTTAGGCGTGACATCCTGCCAATGGTTCCCTCCATCGCTTGTCTTCAATATAGCATGCTTGGTGGTAAGTGACCAGCCATTATTTGCATCTACCATGCGGATTGCCTGAAGTGGAGGGATCTGCGTCAACAATGTCGTGTTTGTCGATACTGGCTGCGTTAGCGCAGGATTGCTTGGCTGTACTGTGGCTGTTTGGCTGCTGGATGCTCCCTGTGTTGGGACTGCGGAATGAGAATTGACGCATGCCGTCAATAAGCATACCAGAGCGATATGAGAGGATACAAGGAGTAATGTGCTACGCATTGATTATTGCATCTCCTGTTACTCTTGCAGGAGAGACAGTAGCAATGCGTACCTTTAGAACACTTTTCACACCAATCATGCGGAATATCTTCTGGCGCATTGGTGGCAATTCATCTATTACATCTTCTGCATTTTTTACGGTGGGTTCAATGACCGTGTAGATATTTCCATGCCACTGAATGGTACACTGCTCGGCGGCAAGAATGTTGCGGCACCAATCGACATCTGCGCCATAGGAAAGTGGAATAATGAAACCGTTGGTGACTGGCAGTATCGTAACAGGTGTTGTGTATGAGCGGCCTGATTTGCGTCCTTTATGGTAGACGATGCCCTGTGGATTATAACGATGCCCTGCGAGTTTGAGCATTAGTGGATTCACATAGCGCTTGTTGATCTCGCGCTGGTTATAGCGGATGTACTTTCCTCTGATCAAAATGATGATGGTGATCAGGGCAGCAATAAGGGTTGCAAGAAGTGTGCTAGGCCAATGAATTTGACGGCTTGACTGTTGCTGGCAGTTTTTGAGTGAAGGCATAACGGATCTCACCTGCTTTCATTTGGACCATTCGAAGCTAAAGTAGTCTCACTGCCAATGGTCGAAACATTGGCATATCTCTCGTCTCAAAGTCTCCATCTAAATTATACCATGGAATGATCGCAGCCAAGTTCATGACTGAGGAGAAAAGCAACACAGATCGATCAGAAATATGAGAAGAAGGAACGACTGCAACGAGACGCCCGTCCTCACTTACAGGGGTGGAACTCCTGATAGTTCGCGGCGGGCTTCAAGAGAAAAATCAAGCGGCAAGCCGATTTGCTCTGCAAACTTCTTTAAAAGAGAGCAGAGCATATGGCAAGGTATCCTATGCTTTGCTTGCGTTAGTAGGAGTAGGAGTAACCGCTTTGCTGGTGCTATTAGGAGTAGCTGCTTTACTAGTAGGAGTAGCTGATTTGCTGGTGCTAGTAGGAGTAGCTGCTTTGCTGGTGCTAGTAGGAGTAGCTGATTTGCTTGTACTAGTAGGAGTAGCTGCTTTACTAATGGAAGTTGCTTGCATTGTTTTTGTTGCTGTTGGAGTAGAAGAAGTTGTGCTTGTCGTTGTGCCACCACAGGCAACGAGCACAAATAGGACTAAAGTAAGAGCCAATGCGAGAGCAAAAATACGAGACCATCGTTTTTGTGCCATAATGGTAAACTCCTTAAATGCGCTAAAAGTTCGTTAAAAATCTTGGAATAGCTATTGGAATTGTGGAAATGTCCCCATCACAAAGCATTCCAGGTCCTGTAATAAATACGTTGGAAAGTGTTTAAAACTCACAGGTATAACGGACTCAGAAATTTGGACAGGGAAATTACGCTGCTGGGGGCACATCTCTCTTCTGTTGCCTGCAATCGGTTACGCGTCTGCTCCAAGTCCTCCAGCGATAATAGTCCTCGTCAATGAGTTAAACCCCATTGCTAGGTACAGAATGTTCTCTGTAGGTGTACTCACAGATTGAGCTTGAAATTACCAGAGCTTATCAGTCCATTTTCGATTACTTGACCGATGTTCTAGCTGTACTAAGAAATGTAGTTACTACTCGATTTGATAGTCAATATCGATTTCATTATCTATATACACTGTTATACGCATAACCTGCTTTCCAGGAAAATTATCTTTTAAGAGATAAAATTTAGATTTTGCTGTAGCAGTTTTCATAAGCTCATTAAATTCGTCACTACCCTTTTCAAATGTCAGTTTATCTGTTTCATCCATCGCAAGTATCTTCTGAGAAGATACCTTCGCAAAGCAACTTTCTGCTACAGCTTTCGTCTCTTCATTGCCGATTTGTTTATCATACCAACTTTTAAGATTAAATTGTGGGATATCCTTTCCAGCTTCTTTCAGAGCTAATTGCAACTGATTATAGATAACATCTGAGAGATACCAACCCTTTGTATCATATTTGTAATTGGCATTTCCTATGATACGTCCCTTTTCCACCTCTATCTCATTTAAGAAGTATCCTCCTCCCTTCTCATCATAGGAGCGTACCTCAAATACACCTTTTGGGTCCTTTTTGATAGTCGTTTCGAAAGTCTCATTGAACGCTTTTATTCTCTGTTGGTCCTCCAGCTTTTTTAAAGATGTCCTATCAGCTCTCTGCTCAACAGCTCTTTTGCTCTGCATGCTTAGAAGATCTAGAGACTTCTTGGCCTCCACTGTTTTAAGCTTGGTTCCTTCCCGTCGAGCTGACTGTGAGGAACTAGGATTATCAGATGAGTATGCTTTATTGAAGAAACGGCTATCCATTGACTATTTCCCTTTCTGTATTGATCCCACCCCGCGCCAGAAAACCCCTTTCTTGAGATATGGGGATGAATGGCGAGTCCTTTTAATGGATGGGCTTGGGCACCGGGGTACCTTTTGCCTATCTGTCTTTCCCCCATTTTAGCACATCTGTTACAATAATCATGTAGCGGACGAAAGCCAAGGCCGCTCCTACCCTGGGGCTCAGGGGAAGTAAGGCCTGTGGAGGGAGTGTAGGACCCGCTTGGGCAAAAGCTCAGGCTGGCAACCCCCGACGAAGCAGGAAAGCCCATTCGTGAGGATGGGATGCCCCCGACTTTAGTCGTGGGGAGATGTCACTTCTCAAAGCACTCAGGACCAACAATCCTCTGGTCCTCAAAAAGCTTCAAGGTAGAGGAGAAGAGTCAAGAGCATAAACAAAGGCTAGAAGCTGGTTTGCGCCTTTGCTTCTAGCCTAATAATTGGTGGAGATGGGGGAGAGTTGAACTCCCCGTCCAAGCAACCCTATCAAAGAATGTACTACAGGCTTAGTCGACGTTTTTATTGGACGCTTTGATCTCCCATCGACAGGATATCGGAAGCGCGGGCCTTCTGGTCTTAGATAACGCTTAGAAGGCGGTCTACGTTATCGCATCCCACGTGTATGTCGCCCGGAACCAACCCCACGGGCAAAGGCTGGGCGGACGTCTCGTCGCTACTTCTTAGGCAGCGAAAGCGAGAGCTGAAACCGGCGAAAATGCAGGCTTCTGCGCTTTGTGAGCGCGGAAAGCGCTGAAATCGACGACTTTCGGTGCTACTTCTTTGGCAGCTAATGTTTCGTCGGTTGTTTAACGAGAGTGCGTACCGACACCTCGACCTGCAATTCTTCAACCTAATCACCTGTCGAAGCCTGACATCCCCAGGTGAAGAAGCATCAAAGTAGGTGTAAATTTCCTTTTCCCCGATGCACTCTGCATTATAGCATATACTTTGACAAATTACAATAGGTTCTTTTCAGCTTTTCAGCTTTTCAGCTTTCGGCAACGGTGACAATCACCTAGTAATAAAGGCCTATAGTTGTATCTCTTGTCATAGTTGGTCCGTTTTAGTAAAGAAGAGCTATAGCTCCGTGCTAGGTCCCTCTTTCTTTCAAATTCTATTGAGGCCACCATTATTCTTGCAAGAGGAGGCTCCAAGGGAGTAGCCAGAAGTAGCCAAAAGCGGCAATTTCTTTCGCTAGATTGCGATGTACCCCATCATCTTCATGAATGGGGGGAATCCTTGTCGCTTCTTTAGTGAGTGGAGAATTTAAGGCATGCAAGAAACAGAATTAGTTCGTCCGGTATCATCTAGCTTATTAGCTTCTGCCTCTTTACCCCAGGAGGTTGTGTTTTCTTTTGTTGTTCCTATGATGGATGAAATGCAGAGTGTGCGGATGCTGTTCGAAAGATTATCTGCACAGCTTGATCAGATAGGGCAATGCTATGAAATCATTTTTATAGATGATGGCAGCACTGACGGCACTTTCAATGAGTTGAAAAAATTACATGATGAGTATCCAGGGGTGGTGCGAGTGATCCGCTTCCGCAGAAATTTTGGCAAGACAGCGGCACTTGTGGCTGGTTTTAGTCGTTGTCAGGGCTCTATTATCTTTACTATGGACGGCGATCTTCAGGATGATCCGCAGGAGATTCCCAGGTTTATTACGAAGCTGGATGAAGGGTATGATCTGGTTTCAGGTTGGAAGTTCCCACGACTAGATCCATTTTCAAAAACCTTTCCTTCACGTATTTTTAACTGGTTAGTGAGCAGAATGACGGGAGTGCATTTGCATGATATTAACAATGGTTTTAAAGCTTATCGTCGTGAAATTATTGAAGATCCCCATTTAAAGCTTTACGGAGATTTTCACCGCTTTATTCCTGTGATTGCAGAAGCACGAGGTTTTCGCGTCACGGAAATTAAAGTTCATCATAATCCACGCCAGTTTGGCGTTTCGAAGTTTGGAGCACGTCGTTTTGCTCGTGGGTTGATAGATCTACTCAACATTCTGTTTTTGACGACTTTCCTGCGTACCCCACTGCGGCTGTTTGGTCCGCTTGGGTTCTGGACAATGCTAGCAGGTTTCCTGGTAGATCTTTGGGTTGTTTTTAGCAGCTATTTCATTGAGCATCAGCCTATCCATGTGCATCCAATGCTTTTTGTTGGTATTCTGCTGATGATCTTTGGACTACAATTTTTCATGACGGGCCTGCAAAGTGAGATGATTCGTCACTATGCATTTCAGCGTGGAGAAGAGTACAATATTAGGCAGGAATTGGATTAATGCAAAAAAAGCAGTGGATGGGATTTGGCAAGCATGCAAGAAAGCTTGTACTGCAAATTGGTTTGCCTATTGCCATTTTTGTGGCAATCGTTTTCTTTGTAGGCAAAAACTGGAACCAAGAATGGCATGACTTAATGACTTATCGGTTTCAGTTAAATGTTTGGCTGCTAGCACTGGCATTCCTGGGCTTTCTATTACAGGAGTTATCTTATGGTCTTATCTGGCGTGGGGTGCTGGCTCGCCTCGGTTTTCTGTTGGACCTGCGACCATGCCTGCGTATCTATCTGGCTTCCGAGTTTCGTGCGCTATATCCCTGGAAATGTCTGGCATGTGCTCACACGCATCTTTTGGGTAGGTAAATATGATGTACCCCGTTCCGTGGCATTTGCAAGTATAGCGATTGAACTGGTCACGAAACTTGCTGCTGGTGCTCTTATTTTTGCTGGGAGTCTCTTGTTCTGGAGCGATATCTCAGCTGTCAGTACTCTTACCCAAGGAACCCCCGTTCTTGTTGTTCTTGGCATAGGGAGTATCCTCGCTCTATTGATAGGCTTGCATCCACGTGTGCTCAATACTTTGCTAACAGCTGGGTTACGTCTATTGAAACGTGATCCCGTAAAGTTGCCATTACGCTATCGGGATATTTTGCTTATTACTCTTGCTTGGTGCGGGAGCTGGATAATTGCTGGCTGTGCCTTATTTGTTCTGTTATGCAGTATTTGGCCGGATACGCCACTTGCACTTTTGCCAGTTTGCATTGGTATTTATGCAATTGCCTGGGATATTGGTTTTATGAGCTTTGTGACACCAAGCGGACTAGGATTTCGTGAAGCTGCAATTACAGCTATTTTCGCCGTAGCTTTTCCTCTCTTACCTGCTGGCATAGCAGCGATTATCGCTATCCTCTCTCGTTTGGTTTCTACCGCCGCCGAATTATTCTGCGTGAGTATTGCATATGTGAGCGGTGGGCGACAAGTGCGAGCGATACAGCAGGAAGAGTTCGTATTCCCTTCTAAGGCTGAATGTCAAGCAAGTAAAGAAGAAATTGTTGAATGTGTATCAAATCATTCTGTTTGAATTAGAAAGAGGCAGGCTGAGTGACTAGTATGATCTGGAAGAAACGCCTTGAGTTGTTGAAGCGCCGATTCTGCCTCTATCCAGAGCCTGAGCCAATGCCACCTACGCCTATCTTCTGGGTTGCTACAGGTCTGGTTACGGTGGCTGTCATTCTTTTTTGTGCCTATTTTATTGCACTGTTGCTAGTCCGCCATGATACCTTCATGACCAATGCCGAAGATCTTGGCATCACGGATCAAGCTCTTTGGAATACCATCCACGGGCATCTGCTTCATCAGACTATTTGTAATATTGTCTTTGATACCAATTGTGTTTCACCCGCTGGAACCATACGCTTTGCGATCCATGTTGATCCCTTACTGATCCCAATCTCACTGCTTTATTTTATCTGGGCTGATCCCAAAGTGCTTTTGATCTTGCAGACTCTGGTAGTAGCAGGCGGAGCATATCCTGCTTTCTGGCTAGCTCGTCTCAGGTTACGCAGTAATCTAGTTGCTGTTGCCATTGCTGTGCTTTATTTACTCTATCCTGCACAGCAGCAAGCTCTGACGTTTGATTTTCATGCAGTTACGTTTACTGCTTCATTTTTGCTTTTCATGCTCTATTTTATGTATGTGGGTCGTACAGTGGCAGTCTTTATTTTTGCACTATTATGTCTGGCTTGCAAAGAGGAGATTGGACTTGTTGTGGCTATGTTTGGTGTGTGGGCGCTAGTCTTTCAGTGGCGTTGGCGTAGTGGTCTCGCACTTTTTCTTATAGGTGTTACTTGGTTTGGACTAGCCTACGCAGTGATCATGCCTCACTTCAGTCCTACTGGGCATCCACTGCTTGTTTCGCGCTATCCTCAATTGGAGAAGCCAACTGCTTTTATTACAAATAGTTTGCTTCATCCTCATGGGTTCTTAAATCAATACGTCCGGGAGCCAGGGCATCTAGCATATCTGAATGTGCTCTTCTCTCCTGCTCTCTATTTTCCACTGCTGGCTCCATGGGTCCTTTTCGTGGCTTTTCCGTCTATGGCAATCAACTTGCTGAGTTCTAATCCACAGATGTATAGCGGTATTTTTCAGTATAATGCAGAGATTGTACCAGCACTGATTTTCGCAACAGTTGAAGCCCTGGTAATTATTGGTTGGCTGATACAGGTTATTCTAGCTTGGTCGCGTCTATATTTTAGCAAGCGCTATGGTAGGCATGACAAGCAAGCATTCTGCTCCTGGCTACCTGGACGCATTGTGCACATAGGTTTGCTTGCAGGATTGTTGGGGGGTACATTGGCAAGTACTGTTTATACAGATTACAGCTTCTATGGACAGATGCCATTTTCTGAAGGTTTTAGCTGGCCTGGGGTAACTGATCATCTGAGATTAGCTCAGCATTTCATCGAGATGATTCCGCCTACGGCTTCGGTATCGGCACAATCAAAGCTTGTTCCTCATATCAGCGAACGGGAACACATCTACCTCTTTCCCTATGCTGATGATTTGGCTGATTATGTCTTTTTAGATGTGACAAGTGCTACCTATCCTTATAATGCTTCTCAGTATATACACGAGGTACAAAGGCTTTTACGTAGTGGGAAATATGGCATTGCTTCTGCCCAAGATGGCTATCTCTTGCTCAAACGTGGTTTACCGGGGCCAGAGGTCTCTCCTTTATCTCCTATGGCCCCCAGCAATGGAGTTGATGCAAGTCAGGTCCTATTCAACTGGCCGCAGGGCTTTTGCTCCAACATTTATGTGCAACCGAAAGATGTGACCCACCCTCTCAAAGTGGATTTCTCAACACCTAGTGGGGGAGATATGAGACTGATAGGATATGATGTCAGTGCTCCCCATTCGTTTAGCCGAAGCAAGAATACTGCTAGAATAACAACCTATTGGCAAATTACCAAGCCTAGTGCCACACCACTTCGTTTGTTGCTGTTTGTTCAGATGAGGCAAGGGGAGTATCTGCTAACTGGGGATGTGCCCACTTTGTTCTGGTGTCCTTCTAGTAGTTGGCAGCCAGGCCAAATTGTGCGTATCGACAGCTCACAGATTGACATCCAATGGACAAAAGTCCCAAATGGACTAGCTCATATATCCCTGGCCCTTTTACCTCTGGTACAATCATCTAGTACAATAATGGATGTACATGCCCGATTGCCTTTGCACGTGGTATCTGCTCCTGATGCGGTCATAGCTAACCCGCGTGCTAATGCGTTGCAGTTGATGACATTGCAAATCAGCAAGTAGCAATGGAGTGGGTTGTGAGTTGCGAAAAAGGTTGAGGGCTCAGTCGAGATCGAAACAAAATGAAAGGGGATGTGATGGGCATTTACCTGGGACAACTCCCACCTGCTGAAGTGGCGCGTTTCAAGGCAGAATTGGCTGAGACTCTAGTTGCTAATTTCTGTTATCCGCGCTTTTTTGATTATCGTACTGAGTCATTGCACATGCGCCCAGTTGGGCGTGCGAAACGTCAGGAGGTCTGGCTTTACCTTAGTTCGGTCGATTTTACGGCATGGAGCCGCGTAGATCTTACTACTGCTGAATTCCAGCGTCAGATAGAGGGTCTCTTTATCCAGTTTATGCAGCGTAATCGCAGTTTCTTTGGGCAACAGGGACGTCGAAGGATGTCTGACGTCCGGGCGCTCATCAATGCATGCGCTGCAACAGTTGCTCAAGGGCTGCTTAACCACCTCACAGGGCAACGCCAGGGGAGATCCCCTTTCGGTAGCCCTCGCCCGACTGTCTCTTGGAGCGCGACACCTATCAGTGGGCAACCAGATCTCCATTGGGAACAAATTGCAGCATCGACGATGGTCCTTCAACAGCAGTTGCAAGAACTGCATGGCGAATTCAAGCCTGCATCAGTAGGCCAAGAGCGTTCTAGCAACCTCGCAAGTTCCGCCAGCCCAGCAGTACCTACAGACTCTCCTCGGACCTCTCCTTCATTTGGCAAGACACAGCATGTTTCTCATCCGCAGGCAACAGCCCCTACAAGTCCCACGAGTGGGCCTGAGCTTGATGCAGCGATTGCTCGGCAGATGACAATAGCGCCTATGCCTCCCTCGACAAGTTCACACATGCCCGCCCAAGTAAATAATGGAAGAAGCACTCAATCCTCTGCTTCGACCCCGCTAGCTGCCGTTGCTCCTTCTGAACCGCGAGCAGTACCAGTAGAGCGACTTGATCCTGCTCGCGGCAAGTCAGAACCATTATCACCTCTTATAGAACGATCTACTCCTATACGCAAAACTGGGCAAATTACTGGTTCAGCAGCGCCGTTTGCGACTCCAACTCCAGTGACCTCTACGAAGCCACCAGAAGTAAGGGGACAGTCGTCCGCCTTTCCTGACTCTGTAACATCTCCTGTTCCAGTAGCACAACCTCAGGCTCAGCGTGTATCTACATCTGACATGCCGCCGATACCTAACAGTACAACTAGCACCAGCCAACGTAATGTGATGTCGGTCGGGGAGGATGATCTGGCTATTTTTGAGCAAATGCGTCATCAGCTTGTTCTCTGGCTCCGTATAGAGGCTGTCAGTGCGGGCCTTGAGATTACTGGTCAGGGGCCTACTCAGTTGCTTGAGATGTTGCGTCAGCAGTCCCGTATAGATGAGACGCGCTTGCAAGTAGTTTCGACCTTGCTCAATCTCGCCAATCAGGTTATCAAAACGGGGGTGGTGACTGTTCTGGACTATAAGCAGGCATTGATGTTCTACCTTATGCATACTCGGCGTTCCTAAGAGTATATGTATTAAATTGGCTAAGTATGCAGCTCCCCTGAAATCCCCAAGAAAAACGCTCACGAACTGGAAGTGCACCGCAGTCGTCGAAAATGGCAGAGACAGACTACTTTCAGAGAAGCGTTTCTGGGTTAAAACTCTTTAATATGCTGATGATTCATCAAAACATTAGTATTGACAAGGAGAAAACAAAAGCTTACCATTTCGGCAATGAGAAAGTCAAACTCAGGAGGTTTAAAAATAAATCAGTCAATGCCAAATGATCCTCAAACTCAAGAAGCTTGGCTACAAGTGTTGGAAACGTTCGTAAGAAATATTCCCAAATGTTGACAGATATGCCCGTTTATGCTATACTGTATCCATGAAGTTAAGCCAGTATGCCAAACAACAAGGGATCAGCTACAAAACGGCTTTCCGCTGGTGGAAGGCTGGTGAGATTAAGGGCTATCAAGCAGCATCAGGCACCATCATTGTCACTGAGAATGAGCCAGCAAGACAAGCTGAAAAAGTCGCTATCTATGCACGGGTATCCACGGCTTCGCATAAAGCAAATCTGGAAAGACAGACCGAACGTCTTTCTCAATATTGCGAGGCAAGAGGATATCAAGTAACTAAGGTGGTAAAGGAGATAGCATCAGGACTCAACGATAGCCGTTCTAAGCTTGTCACATTGCTCAAGGACACAAGCATCACCCGCATTGTGGTAGAGCATAAGGATCGTCTTACTCGCTTTGGCTTCAACTATATCGAGACGCTTTTTGAAATTGCTGGGCGTACAATCGAAGTAGTAAATGTAGCAGAGAACGATAAAGAGGACCTACTTGCTGATCTCTCGTCGGTAATCGACAGCTTTTGTGCAAGGCTGTATGGGCAGCGAAGAGCTAAACGCAAAACTGAGAAAATAGTCGAAGAACTAAAATCAAAGGAAGAAGACTCATGCAATTAGTTGAGCAACATGTAATCAAGCGCGGCGATCCGCGTTGGCGAAAGATTGATGAAGCTGCTTTTGCTTCTAAAAATCTCTACAATGCTGCCAACTATATGGTACGTCAATCGTTCATCTTCGATCATATCTATCTGGACAATGTGAAGGTTTTCCATCTTATCAAGCACACGCCAGCATATAAAGCTCTTCCTGCAAAAGTGTCCAACGATATCCTTAGACAGCTCCACAAGAATTGGAAGTCCTACTTTGCGGCGGTAAAAGCCTACAACGAAGCTTCATCCAAGTTTTTGGGGCATCCTAAGCTACCAAAGTACAAAGACAAGCAGAAAGGGCGGAATATTCTCATCTACGATATTCAGGCACTTAGCAAGAAGGAATTGCGCAAAGGCATTGTCAAGCCGTCTCAGCTTGGTATCAACGTTCCGACAAAACAAACAAAAACAAACATTTCTCAGGCACGCATAGTACCACGCAATGGATACTATGTCGTGGAAGTTGTTTACGAGCGAGAAGAAGTGCAGAAGCTAGTTGATAAGTCTCTTTTTGCATCAATAGATATTGGGGTCAATAACTTAGTCGCGCTAACATCAAACAAAGCAGGATTTACTCCTAGGCTGGTCAACGGGCGTCCGATTAAGCATGTGAACCAATTCTATAACAAGCAGAGAGAGCATCTTCAAAAGAAGATGAAAAAGCAATACAACTCGCACAAGCTTGATCGCATCACTAACAAACGCACTAGATGCATGGATAACTACCTGCATACGGTCTCCAGATGCTTGATTGATCTCTTGGTTGCAGAAGGAATAGGCACGCTGGTCATCGGCAAAAATCCATTCTGGAAGCAAGATCCCAACATGAGCAGAAAGAACGCTCAGCAATTTGTGCAAATTCCGCACGCCCGCTTCATCAATATGCTCGGCTATAAGGCTCAACTTGTGGGCATACAGGTAATTGTTTCCGAAGAGAGCTATACAAGCAAGGCTAGCTTTCTGGATCTAGACGATATTCCAACCTATGGTAAAGAAGAGAAAGAGCCTGTCTTTAGTGGAAAGCGCACAAAGAGAGGAATGTATAGGTCGAGCACTGGACGTAAGATCAATGCGGATATCAACGGAAGCTACAACATTATGCGTAAAGTAGTCCCAAACGTCTTTACCGACAATGGGATAGAGGGTGCAGCAGTTCACCCCATACGTCTCGTCGTATCAAAGAGGGATGGGATATTTGTCCACATTCCCTCATACTGTTAGCAAAGGGTTTAGTTACTTTTCCAGAAAGATGGTGGGATGAATTGGGCGTAGAGAACGGCACATTTATTCAGGCCAAAAAGAGGGCAATAGAGTTATTATCGAAACACAAGCAGTAAAACCAGCTCTCTCTCGTGTCTCTAGTGATGCAGAGGAGAAGACCTCTTTGTTGGTTGCTCAACTAAAAACTGAAGCACAGCAGATTGAACGGTTCTACAGATTCAGGAATCCAGAAGATGTGTGGAATTTCCTTGAGTTGCATCCCTATCCTGTCCCACTCCTTACGGAGGCCTATGATCACATCAGGAAATACTTTCCTACTGCCGATATTGTCCTTGAGTACTCTCCAGATTCAGAAGTAATTGGTGAAGAACAGTTAACGCTATATATCTCTTTTGAACGGAATGTAGATAAGGCACATAAAGCGCTAGAGCAATTTGATCGCGATTGGTGGTCCAATGCTGGTGACCAAGCATTTGATGATTTGTGTATTACGCTGGGGGATGTATGAGTTTTGATTGGTTGCACTATCTTATCATTGCACAAGGACTGTTTGAAGGAACGATTGATACTGGGTATAAAGAGGCTAATTTGCGTTCTTCAATTAGTCGTGCATATTATTCTGCTTTCCATCATGCAAAGCAAAAATTGTATGATAAATGGTGCATTTCAGTTTCCGAAAGTGCAATTGCACATGTACAAGTACAGAGCTTTTTCAAGCAAAAGAATGAGAAAACCATAGCCCGAAAATTGCAACGTATGCGTACTGCTCGCAATAGAGCTGATTATGATGATCAAATTGCACATTTGGATGATCTCGCACAAGGAACATTAAGTCTAGCTAATGAGATAATTAAAGCATTATAAGATTTGCACGAATAATGCATCCCTCCCTATGCGGTAGAGGAAGCTGGAGCCGCAATTGTTGGTAAAAGATTTTGCAATTGCTCTAACCAGTCTGGTCCAAGCAAGCGTCGAGGAATGCGAATTGCTCCCTGCAGAACGCGAGCTTCGTTGCGGAAACGTCGATAGAGCGCAATGCGATTTGGAACTACTACTCGCTTAACCGTAAGTACAAACTCATTATCCTTTATCGAGATAGACTCATAGCCCAGTCTTGCAGCTTCAAGCTTTAATCGTACCAGAGTGAGTAGATTGTGAACTGGTGGTGGTAATGGCCCGAAACGATCAACCATCTCTGCTATCATCGCTTCGACGTGTTCTGGTTCTGTTAGGGAGGCAAGGCGCTGATAGAAATTGACTTTCAGAGTGCGGTCCCCAATAAACTCATCCGGTAGATAAGCATCGAGTGGCAAATCGACAGTAGTCGCTGATACACCTGCTTCGACTTGTTTGCCTTGCAACTCTAGGACTGCTTCTGCAAGGAGCTTGCAATAGAGATCGAAGCCGACCGAGTTCATAAAGCCAGATTGTTCTGCTCCAAGGAGACTGCCTGCACCACGAATTTCCAGATCTTTCATAGCAATACGGAAACCTGCCCCTAGTTCTGTGGCCTCAAAGATTGCACGCAAACGTTTCTCCTGGATCGGCGTAAGTTTAGCATCTTTGCCGTAGAAAAAGTAGGCATATGCCTGTTGCGTTGCACGGCCAACACGACCACGCAGCTGGTAGAGTTGTGCTAAGCCAAAATGGGCGGAATTATTCACAATGATCGTGTTTGCATTGGAAATGTCCAACCCGTTTTCGATAATGGTAGTAGAGACAAGGACATCGTAGTCGCCGTTGGAAAAACCAATCATGACACGTTCCAGTTGTTCCTCATTCATCTGTCCATGTCCCACGACGATACGAGCTTCGGGAATGAGTTGCTGGAGCTTATTGGCAATGATCTGGATACCTTGGACGCGATTATGGACAAAGAAGACTTGACCTCCCCGGTCGATCTCACGCAAAATTGCCTCGCGCACCAATGCATCATCATATTCTCGGATCGTTGTCCGAATAGGCAACCGCTCTTGAGGAGGGGTTTCGATGATACTCATGTCACGTAGGTTGACGAGCGACATGTGCAACGTGCGTGGAATAGGTGTCGCCGTCATGGTGAGCACGTCGATTTCTGAACGCATTTGTTTGAGGCGCTCTTTATGAATAACGCCGAAGCGCTGCTCTTCGTCAACGATCAAGAGCCCCAGGTTGAAGAAAACAACATCCTTTTGCAATAGACGGTGAGTCCCAATAATCACATCCACTTTGCCAAAGGCAAGGTCTTCCAGCACTTGCTTTTGCTCTTTCTCAGAGCGGAAACGACTTAGTAACTCAACACGCACCGGGTAGGGTTTGAGACGCTCTTGGAAGGTGTTGTAGTGCTGCAATGCTAGAATTGTCGTTGGTACGAGAATGGCGACCTGACGTTGGTCTAGGACAGCTTTGAATGCGGCTCGTAGTGCCACTTCCGTTTTACCATAGCCAACATCTCCACAGACTAGCCTATCCATTGGACGTGGTCGTTCCATGTCAGCTTTGACCTCTTCGATCGCATGGAGTTGGTCGGGCGTTTCCTCGTAAGGGAAGGCATCCTCCAGTTCTTGGAGCCATGGTTGTTCCGAGTCAGGTGGAAATGCGTGTCCTGGTGCGGCCTCTCGCAGGCTGTAAAGGCGCAAAAGGTCGCGAGCAACTTCCTGAACGCTCTCCTTGACTTTCGATTTTGCTCGTGCCCATTCTGTTGTGCCTAGTTTACTGAGGGCAGGAACAGCTTCTCCCATGCCGATGAAGCGGGTGACACGGTCAAGCTGATCAGTTGGTATGTAAAGCTTATCGGTCCCAGAGTAGTGAAGTAGAAGATATTCACGTTCGACACCCGTCAAATTCATGCGGGCCAGCCCTTCGAAGCGCCCTATACCATGTTCTTGGTGAACAACGTAATCACCTGGTTTGACCTCTGCAAGGAATGAGGAAGGTGTGATTGGTTTGCGCCTCTGGGCGCTGCGCCGCTTCGACCAGCCAAATATCTCAGTATCGGTATAGAGATAGAGTCCTAGCAAACGCGATTGCCAACCTTCAACTAATTGGCCCTGGATGAGCGTGAGCGTTCCTGGATCTGGCAACTGATTAATTTTTGTTCCTGGGCTGACATGGATGGTTGCCTCTGGCAGCAAGCTCTCGTCGCTCAGCATTTCCGCCATACGGCGACTTTGCATGGTGACAATGATTACTCTGTCTCCATTGTCGAGCGCTTTGCGACAATCTTGCACAAAAGCACGCAGTCTGCCGCCATACGAATTAGCACTACTGCATGGTGGTACCCAGTATTCTGTTCCACCTTGCTGATTCAGTTCGAAATCGCTTTCTGCGCTGGAAAGGAGATCGGCAAAACGCAGTTGGCGTTGCTGCTGCATCTGCAGCTGAATTTGTTCCGACCTCAAATGGACATCTCTCAAGTGTGCAGGGTTTGCGCGTTCGCATTCGAGGCGATCTTTAAGCTCTTGAACATGGGAATCGAGGTCAGTAATCCTGTTTTGGATCATAGCTGGATTATCTAGGATTAGAAGTCCATTGCGTGGGAGATAATCCAATACGGTAGCCTGACTGTGAAGATAGGGCAGATAGAAGGCGATATCCTCAAAAGAGCGGCGCTGACGAAGTAGATCCAGGTCATGTTGCCAGCGTTCTTCGGCGTCGCGGTGCAAAATCTTGCTGTCTAGTTTGGCAAGTTCTTCCGCAGCCTCTGGTCCCCTTACAGGCAAGGCTTCACGGGCAGGACCAATCATACAAATATCTATGGGGTTAAGGGAACGTTGTGTTTCATGGTCGAATGTACGCAGAGAGTCAATCTCGTCGCCGAAAAACTCTACGCGTACAGGACGAGGTAAGGTCGGAGGAAAAAGATCGATGATGCCACCACGATGGCTGAATTGCCCAGGCTCTTCTACCTCTGTGACTGGCTCGTAGCCAAGGTTGTAGAGGTGCTCCAACATTGATGAGAGGTCAACTTCCAGTCCAGGTTCCAAACGGAACAATGCTGCCGCTAATTCTTGGGGTGGAATGATGAGTTGCGTTAGGGCATGAGCGGAACAAACGACAAGGGGCGTGCGCTCGCGTTCGACCATCGCCATCAATGTCTGCATACGTTGCTGGGTGATAAGAGCATCACCGATAAGACGCTCGTAAGGGAGAGCATCCCGATCTGGCAGGTAAAATACATCGCTAGGACCTGGAACGAACGCCTTTAGCGTCTCTACCATCTGACTAGCTGTTGACTCATCGTTGACCACTAGAAGCAGGGGTTGTTTCAGCGCAGTAAACAGGCTGGCAATTACAAAGGGACGTGCAGCCTCTGTAATTCCGGTAAGTGCTGGTAATCCCTCTGCCTTCCCGAATTTTCTCGACCAGTTGCTGGAAGCCTGATCTTTGGGCCAGCGCTGCAAGTAATCCTTGTAATGCCAACTTCGTCCTCCTCCAAAAACAGCGAACAACTCCCCTAAGCTGTACAGCTGTAGGGGGTATGGGGGATTCCCATAAAACCCCTTTCTGGGGACCCCTCCCGATGTCGTAGATTGGGAGGAAAGAAATTTGAACGGAGACATCTGTCTCCCACGAGTTTTCACGTCTCGTGTAACACCAGAGTTTGCTACAGCCTTATTCTAACAGAAGGAAAAAACATTAGCAAGAGAGCTAGACCAAACGGACCAAACAGACCAAACGGGCAGGCCCATTCACGCACATCAAGTGGGAGGTCTTCTACCACATGTTTGCAGTCATGACACGTTTTAGTAGAAATATCCATCCCACATCTTTCCACACAAAATTTCTTAGATGCAAGTCCTTTATGTCCTCTCCATTAATATCAACATATTTGATGTGTTAGAAATCATTTTGATGTTTCTCGTCAGATAAAGCAGCCTGACGACTTTCTTGTTTCTTGCGCTGCTTCTCTTCTAGCTTTTTCTGTTCTTCTGGGTCAAGATTGATTGAGTTCATGGCAGCTTCAAGTCCCTGTTGGATAATAAGAGGAATCGCTTCAGCTGCTCTCTTCTCGCCAATCTCCAAAGCAATGCGTTCATCTGCTGATGGAAGACCCAGGACATAGTCAACGATCTCCATGCGGTGGTTAACTGGCCGCCCGATACCTATGCGTAGACGGGGAAATTGATTGGTGTGAAGGTGGTGAACAATATTGTCTAGTCCATTGTGTCCGCCTGCACTGCCTTTAGCTCGCAAGCGCATTTTGCCTACTGGCAGATCGAGTTCATCGTAAATAACAAGGATATCTTCTGGTTGCACTTTATGCCAGTGGACAAGATCGCCAACGACTTCTCCGCTATTATTCATATAGGTCAGGGGTTTGACCAGGATGACTTTTTCAGAGCCAATATTTCCACTTGCGATCATCACACGCTTGCGCCGTTCCCATTTCCAACCATAGTTTGCTGCCAGCATGTCCACAACGCGAAAGCCAACGTTATGGCGTGTGTGCTCATACTGAGTGCCTGGATTGCCCAGGCCAATTATAAGTCTCATGTATTTTACTACCGACCGTATGCCAGACGTGTTGCTAGATACTGGGGCAATTTTACCTTGATAATCTTCTCCTGGGTCTTCTCGATTGGATAGGGGATACGATAAAACGTGAAGCCGCATTCTGTGTCGTAGATCATGAAAGCTGCTCGCGAGTCTCCATCACGTGGTTGTCCCACACCACCGGGGTTAACGATCGCACGATAGCCCTCTGGCGCCTGCCAATAACCTTCTGGTGGGACAAGCATTTCGTTGGTGACTGTAATCATACTCCGGCTAAGTCCTAACAGAGACAAGAGTTCCTCAATTTCTTCATTGAGACGCTCTTCCGCGCTCAAGATAGTTTCTTCTGGAGTGATTGCTACGTCATCCTCGTTCTCTGTATCCTCTTCTATTTCTATAGAGAAGACTTCAGTGGCTTCATCATCTTCAAGAGCAGCATTTCCCCAAACATGATTATCGTCTGTAATATGCTGTTTTATCTCGGCAAGTACGTCGGTAGCATCAGCTATGATATCTTTCAGTGATTTAGCGGCTAAATGCTCATGTTCTGCCTGACTAGAAACCTTTGCTGTTTGTGCTGTTGGACGTATAGCAGCGAGTCGAGTGGTCTCTTGATCATCGTAGCTATCATCATCGTTGCTGTCAAGACTTCTCTCATCAACTTTGGTGAGGGAGAGGTCATTAGCTGCGGCTTGTTCGTCAAGATCATCTCCTCCTCCATCCTTTTCTGAGCTGATAGGCTCAGCCGTGGATGGACTACCAAGAGGCGATGTAGGGATGTTGGCAATTGGATCAGGCTGCTGGAAGATCACAGGCACATGAGTATGCCCCACAAAGCAGAAACGGTTCGTAAAGTGTTGGAAACTGCGTTCGGCTAGTACTTCCGAAGTGAGATACTCCCAGAGTGGACCGTAAGGGCTACCATGAACAAGCATACAGTCGTCAATTTCAAGGGCTTCTGGCAAGTTGGCGAGAAACGTACGGTTCTCTTCAGTAAGTTGGTCTGCCGTCCATTCTGCGGAGATACGCGCAGCCTCGCTAAAATCTTCGATATCGATTTTCCCAACTGCCGCCCAATCATGATTTCCTGCGATAATGACATCCGTGCGTTCTCGTAGCTTTTCGATACATTCATTAGGATTGGGACCGTAACCAACCAGATCTCCTAGAAACCAAATCTGATCAATAGCTTCCTCTTGTGCTAGCTCGTCTATCTTGGCTAGCACTGCTTCCAATGCCTCTAGATTTGCATGTATATCAGTAAAAATCGCGTAACGCATCTATTTAACTCTATTCAGACTTCGATATGATAAGCAGGTGAGATTATTCTACCATGTTTGTTGCGACGTTTCTAGTGCTTCTGGTAGGAGTAGCCAATTCAACCTGTGAGATTTTACGAGGGCTTACCTTCCAAGAGTGGCCCACCACGGCTATACATCGTAGAGTCGAGGACAACCAGCCAGTCGAAGTCGATAAGACTTTGAGGCGTGAGGGCGAAGTAGTCGGCATTGTAGTGTCGCATCCACTCCACCAGTTCTCGATTGGCATCGAGATCGGCCAAAGCCATGACTGAAGCCGCTGTCCTGCACGACCTCATAGGATGTCGGGCCACGACCAGCCAGATACTCATTGACAAGGTGGCCCCGAGGGAAACTGCTCTCGATAGCAATGGCGCTGTAGCCATGTGCCTCGACCAGATATTGAAAGAGTCGGTTACGCAGGATGAGAATATCTTCACCTCCATGAAGTGCTTCTGCCAAACCGAGCAATTCTACTGAGTCGCCAAGTGAGGCGACGACCTTGTCAACAGCTGTGCCGAAGACACTGGAAGAATCAAGAAAGAACGGGATTGCGTGCGAAGCAATCCCGTCATCGAGCGTTGCATATGTGGGAGTGGGATGAGCCATCCGCTCAACCTCCGTTGCTTTCACTCTAGACACCCAAACGGTTTGTTAGAGATTGCTGGGCCACTGTTTGTGATAATCAGTCCTTTGTTCAAATGCATCAGCGACGTGCAGAATACTATCTTCCTTGAAGACGTTTCCCAGCAGTTGTAGTCCGACAGGAAGTCCTTCGCTAAAGCCACCAGGAATTGAAACACCGCAAATACCTGCCAAATTAGCAGGGATAGTGAAGACATCTTGCAGGTACATCTGGTAGGGATCGGAGATCTCTCCTATCTTGAATGCAACCGTTGGACAAGCAGGACTGACTAGGACGTCAAAGTGTTCAAACGCTTTCTCGAAGTCTTGCGCGATTAAGGCACGAATTTTTTGCGCACGTACATAATAGGCATCATAGTACCCGGCAGAAAGCGCATAGGTGCCAAGCATGATGCGGCGTTTGACTTCAGCTCCAAAACCAAACTCGCGTGTCTTTTCCATGGCCTCCCACATTTCGCTGGTATCACGGTAGGAGTAGCCATACTTGACTCCATCGTAGCGTGCCAAATTGGCACTTGCTTCAGCCGGAGCGATGATATAGTAAGCTGTAACGCCATATTTCGTATGAGGCAGGGAAACTGGACTGATTTCTGCTCCCATCTCGCGCAGGCATTCAATGGCTTGGCGGACGACCTTGACGACGGCAGGTTGTGTTCCCTCGACCCAATATTCCTCGGGCACGCCAATACGCAAGCCCTTGATATTACCTGTCAAAGCTGCGCTATAGTCTTGAACTGGCTGAGAAGAACTGGTTGCATCACGTGAGTCATGTCCGGCAATAGCTTGTAGCAGAATGGAGGCATCGCGTGCGCTACGAGCAAAGGGGCCGATCTGATCAAGAGAGGACCCAAATGCAATTAATCCGAAGCGTGAAACGCGACCATATGTTGGCTTGAGACCTACAAGGTTACAGAGAGATCCTGGCTGGCGGATAGAGCCCCCGGTATCACTGCCATAAGAGCCCATTGCCATACCAGCGGCTACTGCTGCTGCTGAACCACCACTGCTCCCGCCGGGGATGCGTTCTAGGTCCCAGGGATTGCGCGTGGGGAAAAATGCAGAATGTTCTGTCGAGGAGCCCATTGCGAACTCGTCCATGTTCGTTTTGCCGACCATCACAATCCCCGCTGCATGAAGACGCTCCATCACAGCGGCATCGTATGGCGGCTTGAAATTTTCGAGTATACGCGAACCTGCCGTTGTGGTGATGTCTTTTGTGCAAATCACGTCTTTAATCGCTATAGGAATACCCGTCAGTGGGTGAATGTTCTCTCCACTCGCTAGCCGTCGGTCCGCTTCTCTGGCCTGTTTCATTGCAAGGTCATCAGTTACCAAGGTAAAGGCTTTGACTTTGGGTTCTACTGCACGAATGCGGTCGAGGTGGGCCTGAGTCAGTTCGACAGCGGAAATTTTGCGCTGCCGCAATAACTCTCCCGCCTCATGAATACTCAATGTATATAGTTCGGTCATCTATGCCTCCTCCAGCACAGCATTGACTTTCAAATAGTTGTCTTCCTGATCGGGAGCATTTGCTAGCAAAACTTCTGGCGGATAGGAAGCCTGTGAGATGTCCTCACGGGTAATGTTGGTCAGGCGTGAGGCGTGCGCTATTGGGGAGACACCGCTCACATCGGCCTCCTGTAGATTTTGCATATGCCCTAGGATGCTGGAAAGTTGGTTTTTAAAGGTTTCAATCTCCTCTTCGCTTAGACCCAATCTGGCGAGTCTGGCTACATTCTGTACTGTCTCTCGATCAATCATCGACATGATCCTTTTCTCAAATGTCTGGTAGCAAATAGGCAATCCGCTAGTAACGGATGTGGAAGCCGCTGATATGTGTCGTCGGTTGTCCCCAAATTGTATGAACCTTGTAGACCTCGGCTGCTGATGGCCCTTGCCGCAGCAATACGAGGAGGTTTTCGAGTGCAGGCCGCATCCCTTGAGCGACTACTTCAACATCGCCATCTGCTCGATTGCGAACATATCCGCGCAGGCCCAGACGTTGGGCTTTTTCCACGACAAAATAGCGAAAGCCTACGCCCTGGACATACCCAACTACAGTTGCGTATAACTCCTCTATGGGTTTCTGATCGCTCTGATCCATGGTAGCAATAATATCATAGACTGTACTTGACGGATAGTCCCCTTATCGCAAGATAGATTTGGGTACCCCACTAGGAGTTTGGAAACTTGTGAGCTATGGGCTTGTATCTCTGTACATGTACATGCTACGATAGAAGACACCTTATTCATTGGATTGTCCTGTCACACTCATGCCTATTGGTAGTATATGTTTCTATGTATAATAAGCAGAAAGGCATCATTAGGGATTAATTTATGCAGTCAGCACAGGATTTAGCAGCAGCTGTACAGCGTATCGTGAGTAATGTTGAGCGCGTTATTGTAGGGAAGGCCCAGGCTGTTGCATTCAGTTTAATTGCCGTTATTTGCCGTGGGCATGTATTGATTGAGGATGTGCCAGGCGTAGGCAAAACAGTTCTCACAAAGGCAATCGCACGTTCGATTGGGTGCAATTTTAAACGCATCCAATTTACCCCCGATCTCTTGCCAAGCGATATCACAGGAGTCTCAATCTATAATCAGAAGACAGGCAGCTTTGAGTTCCGTCCTGGACCGATTATGGCACAGATTGTACTGGCCGACGAGGTGAACCGGGCAACCCCGAGAACGCAGTCTGCCTTGCTAGAGGCAATGGAGGAGGCACAGATCACTGTAGATGGTGATACCTATCATTTACCCGAGCCGTTTATGGTAATGGCGACGCAGAACCCCATCGAATATGAAGGGACATTCCCTTTGCCAGAAGCTCAGTTGGACCGCTTTATGCTAAATATTAAGTTGGGCTATCCCAAACCCGCCGATGAAGCGAACATTCTGACGAGTCACCAGCATCATCACCCATTAGATGATCTGGCTCAAATTATGACCGCAGAAGAACTGGTACGCATTCAGCGCCAAGTACGGTCGATCCATGTCGACCCATCAATTCATGAATATGTCGTTGCCATCGCAAATGCAACTCGTAACCACCAGAATATTTACTTGGGGGTCAGCCCTCGTGGTTCGTTAGCACTGTGTGGGGCAGCTCAGGCCCTAGCAGCAATGCGCGGACGGAGTTTTGTTATTCCTGATGATGTGAAATTGCTTGTAAAACCTACTCTTGCGCATCGTATCATCATGACGCCTGCCGCACGCGTACGCTCGGTTACGCCAGCAGCCATTCTAGATGAAATTTTGCAATCTGTCCCTGTGCCAAATGCATGGGCTAGTGGAGGAAAGGGACGTTAATCTATGCGCCCCTGGCATCTTATCCTGCTCATTGTTATCCTAGGCTTTTTTGCAGTCATCACCGGGTGGAATGTTCTCTATATTCTTACCTATGTTGTACTCTGTCTGGTTATCCTTTCCTGGCTGTGGACATGCGCTTGCTTGCGGAAACTCGTATTCCATCGGAATACGATAGGAGGAGAGCATATACAGGTTGGTGAGGTGTTTGAGGAACGTCTGGCACTGGATAACTTGAGCACGCTACCAAAACTATGGGTACAGATTACTGATGGCTCAACACTACCAGGGCATCAGGCTGGCTATATAGCAAGTATGGGAGGACGAAAGCGGGCGATCTGGCGTGCTAGGAGTCATTGTAGGCTACGTGGACGCTTCCAGCTTGGCCCGGTGATTGCAACGAGTGGTGATCCCTTTGGCCTCTTTAACCATCGCCTCTCTTTATCTCCTGCAAGTGAAATTGTAGTACTTCCTCGTGTGCATCAAATTACTCATCTTGCATTTTTTGCTGGTGGCTTACCTGGCAGAGGCAAGAGTTCGCAGCGTGCCTTGCAAAGGACGACCAATGCAACCACTGTCCGTGAGTATATGATAGGGGACTCGCTCAGCCGTATCCATTGGCGCTCCAGTGCACGTTATAACAAACTTATGGTCAAGGAGTTTGACTTGGATCCTGCCATAGATGCTTGGATCTTTCTGGATCTGCACGCAGCAGTACAAGCAGGTGAAGGTGAGCATTCAACCGAGGAATACGGCGTAACCATTGCTGCCACTATTGCTCACTATTTCTTGCGCCAAGATCTCTCTGTTGGTATGGTTGTAAATGGAGAGCGACAGGAATTTTTGGCACTCGATCGTGGTGATCGTCAGATACAACATATGCTTGAAATGCTTGCAGTTATCAGAGCTGGCTTGGGGCCAGAACTCAAGGATGCGCTTGCTATGGATGCGTTTCATTTTGGGCGGAACGCGATTGCAATAGTCATCACTCCCTCCAATACCCGGGATTGGCACGAGAGCCTGCGTCACTTGCAATTACGTGGCGTGCAGGTTGCTATAGTGGGGTTGGTTGCGGCATCCTTTGAAGAGCAACCCACTAATGAGGATACACTGACTTTACTTGAGGAGATGAATATTCCTGTCATGCGTGTTCGTTGGGGAGAAGCTATTCCTGCTATATTAGAAGGCGCTTGACAGAATTGTTCAGCTTTTGTACACTAGATTGGCAGTCTGCGATTCTGTATCATTGTAACTGCCATTTTTCTGGTGTTGGAAACGTTCATCCGATTTAATGACAAACGTTATCAAATAGGCGCATTTGACATCTGTGGTACTATATCTTCATAATTTCCATCTTGCCAGTGCCAGTGACCGTAGAGTGTGGGGTGAAAGGCCAGAAGTGGAATGGTGGACGAAACGTTTAAAACGTGAGGTGTCCCTCCCATTGCCCACATCAAGCAGGAGCACTCTGCGCGAGGTAAACATCTAAGCAAGACTAGCAGAAAAGTAGTCCCAAACGCTGCTTGCAGCAATGGGATAGAGGGTGCAGCAGTTCACCCCATACGTTTCGTCGTATCAAAGAGGAACGGGACATTTGTCCTCATTCCCTCATACTGTATAGAGTTAGGAGATTTTTTCTAAATGTCCGACAATCAAGCCCTAGAAGCTGAAACATCCACTATCTCAGCCTTGAAGAAGCCTACTGCGATTGAGATTCCTAATGCGGCCCTTATGCAATTGCAAACGCTTGATCTTGCACGTCATGCCACTATGAGTCCTGATAGCAAGCGTTATGTCGTGGCAACATTCGATGCTACTCGCATAGGCCAAAAGTATATGACAGCGGTCTATCCTCAGCAAGCTAACTATCTTACACTCATTCGTCTGCCAGTCTGTGAACTCGATGCTGAGCAGCCTGAGGATGCAGTACAGCAGCATATAGAAATAGTATATGCTATTCAAAAAGGGAATTTGAAAGAATATATTAGAGCTAAAAGTAGGCTTTGATGCTTATAGGGTAAAACTAAATACTCTCTCTGCTCTTGGCGATCCCCTACGCAAGAGATGGTTTGTAGCCCTCAGCTCCTAATGGAGAACTGAGGGCTGGGCAGAAACTCACCAGCCTTAAAGCTCATAAAGCTGCGAGAACTTCTCTGTTAGATATTGGACGAAGTATTGTGGGTTAGAAGTTTCGCCCGTAACACGTTTCATTAGCTCAGCAGGCTGGTAGATGGCACCAAACTTGTAGATGCGTTCGTCCAGCCATTTCAGAATGAAAGCGGTCTCTCCCGCTGCCAAACGCTGGTCGAAGTCGGCAAAGCTATTGCGCAGTGAGCGGTAGATTTGGGCTCCATAGAGATTGCCAAGCGTGTAGGAAGCGAAGTAACCAAAGCCAAATGTCCAGTGCACATCTTGTAGAACCCCATCCGTGTCGCTATCGGGTTCGATACCAAGGTAGGTACGATACTTCTCGTTCCATAGGCGTGGTAGCGACTCAACTGCAATCTCACCGTTGATAAGAGCTTTTTCTAGCTCAAAGCGTATAATAATGTGCAGGTTATAGGTTACCTCATCGGCCTCGACACGGATCAGGCTGGCTTCGACATGGTTAAGCCCGCGGGCAAAATCTCTCACGCTGATCTGTTGGAATGGTTGAGGGAAAATTTCCCGAACCAGACTATATTGTCCACGCCAGAAGGCTTCCGAGCGACCAATGGCATTTTCCCACAGACGCGACTGTGACTCATGTACGCCCATAGAGACACCACCAGCAATTGGTGTACGCACGAGAGTGGAAACACTGCCCTGCTCGTAGAGAGCATGACCACCTTCATGTAAGGCGGCCATCATCGACATGGGAAGAGAATCACTATAGCGCACGGTCAGACGTACATCTTGTGGTGCTCCTATGCTGGTAGTAAAAGGATGGGCAGAAATAGCGATTTTCCCACGCGAGAAGTCATAACCAATGCGTGTGAGTAGTTTCTCCGCCAGCAATTTTTGTTGTGCTTCAGAGAAATTACCCTGGAGGAAACAGGTGTCGATCTTCTTGCCGCTGGCCTGGATGCTTTGCAATAGAGAAACGCTAACATCGCGTACTGGCGAAAAGAACTGCTCAGCGGCGCTGGCAGTCAACCCTGGTTCGTAGATGTCCAGCAAAGCGTCATAACGATTTTCTGGATAACCGTAGAGATCTGCGACTTCACGTTGGAAGCGTACAGTTTGCTCCAGACAAGGTGCATAACTGGCAAAATCGTTGTTTGCACGAGCACGCACCCAGGCATCGTGACTGATGACACGAGCACGTTCCATTTCCTCTACTAGTTTCCGAGGCAGTTTTGTTGAATGGTCGTAGCGACGGCGGGCCTGACGGACTAAGCCACGGTCAGCATCGGTGAAGGATGCTTGCGCAACTACCTCTCCCAGTTTATTGAGCAGATCGCCTAAACGCGGCGAAGTCCAACGCTTGTGAATGAGACCTTGCAATGTTGCCGCTTGGTTAGCACGAACCTCGCTTGCGCCCTCGGGCATACCTGTTTGCTGATCCCAATCTGCCAGGGCCTGCAAGGCTTCAAGATCTGTGGTTTCCTGCAACAAACGGAGTAATTCATCAATACGTTGGTCACTCCGTGTAAAATGGATGGTATTCTTTTCTGTCCCTAACACTCTTTTTTCCCTTTCTCAGGCAAACAAAAAACAAAAGCAGAGTTGGCATCTCTTAAGCCAAGAAGGAAAGGAGAAAGAGAGATGCGGAATTTGCTACGAGCAAAATTATACACCCAATTACTAGTGACAGGAACATTTTTCCACGTTTGTATACTACTCTAACCGATCTGCGGTCGGGGTAGTAAGTAGTACTATTTGCACACTTGCATACATAAAAGTAGTAAGAGGCCATATACTGTGTTACCCTTATTACCTTGGTAGGTGATACTACTGTCAGGAACCCGATCCCCTAAAGGGGGTAGCTTGTGGGCGGCTCCAATGCTGTTTCACCAAGCTCACCTGACCAGACTTCAGCCAGGACCGGAAGGTCATCGGGCTACGTTATGGAGAGCGTCATGGGCAACCATGTTGGTCAACAGCTTGGCAACTACCGATTAACCAGTTTACTCGGACGTGGAGGTTTCGCAGAAGTTTATCTAGGAAAGCATATTTATATCGAGACACAAGCCGCTGTCAAGGTACTTTCTACGCCGTTGGTTGGAGACAACCTTGGGCGATTTATTCGGGAAGCAAAGATTGTTGCTTCATTAGAACATCCTCATGTTATACGTGTTTTTGACTTTGGAATAGAGGAAGAAATTCCTTTCTTGGTGATGAGCTATGCTTCTCATGGTACTCTGCGCCAACACCATCCAAAGGGAAGCACTGTGCCTGTTGACAAAGTCTTATCCTATGTGCAACAAATTGCACCTGCACTCCAATATGCTCATAATCGAAAAATAATTCATCGAGATGTAAAACCTGAAAACATGTTAGTAGGAAGTCAGGATGAGGTGTTACTCAGCGACTTTGGGATTGCTGTGGTGACGTCTACATCGGTCTCACAACAGGCAAAGACAACAGCTGGAACCGTAGCCTATATGGCTCCAGAGCAGGTCACAGGGAAGCCATGTATAGCCAGTGATCAGTATGCTCTAGGAATTGTCATCTATGAATGGCTTTGCGGTAAACAGCCTTTTGATGGCTCATTTTTTGAGATATGTGCACAGCATCTACATGGCCCCATACCTTCTCTACGCGAGGAGAAGCCTGAAATCCCTTTGGAGATTGAACAGTGTATCATCAAAGCACTCTCTAAAGAGCCTCAAAAGCGCTTTGCTAGTGTGGAGGATTTTGCTACGGCTTTGCAAGAGGGCAATCAGAGAGCAATATACGCACGCACATCCACCTCCTTGCAACGACCTCCGCAAGAGAAGGGCTTCTGATTTCAGTGCAGGTAAAGACAGTGAGGCATTCCGCAACGCCAAAACGATTACATTAGCACTTCCTGCTCCTAGCCAAGACGATGTGACGCTCCCCAAAACGGCCATCCAGGATCATCCAACTATTAGTCCGCTAACCATGGAAGATGATGGGTTAGACAGGGAGGAGGATCCTGACTTGCGTAAGCGTGTGAAGCTTGATCAGAGCGAGAACGCTGTGGAGTCTCTTGCGCAGCCAGATTCTCCTCAGCAGACCCACCACCTTACGGAATTTCCTTTGGCTATCTCATTAGTATCTGCAATACCGTTAGCCTTGCAGAAGCATGGACGCGGGCTAAAAAAGAACCTAGAGCGATTCTCCAAAGTCTTGATACCTCAAGACAAAGGAACCCATGGAAGATACAAGGGGTCAATCTTTCTGGCAATCGCTGTAATTATAACAACCTGTCTTATTCTTCTAGCACTTATTGTAGTGCTTCGACCAGGACCAATCACGTCAAGCCCTACTCCCCCACCTTCTCGACGTACTGTACTCCATAAGCCAACGCCGACTCCTACGCCGACTCCTACGCCGACTCCTACGCCGACTCCTACGCCGACTCCTACGCCTACGCCTACGCCTACTCCTATGCCAACTCCTACTCCTATTCCTACTCCTACGCCGACTCCTACGCCTACGCCTACGCCTACGCCAACTCCTACTCCTATTCCTACTCCTAAGCCACCTCCTACGCCTACGTCACCTCCTACGACAACTCCTACTGTTGTTCCTTCGTAACTAGTCAGGTCTCCTAGAGACTTGCCAAAACGCATCAGATCAGGTAGAGTCAAGGCATGATGACAGCGGAAGAAGAACTGATCCAACTGCGACAAGAAAATAGCCAATTGAGTGAGCAGGTCAAGCAACTGACCGAAGAAGTCAAAAAGTTGCAAGAGCAACTGGCCAAAAACCAGGGTCTCGTTCTTTTTGAAGAGTATGCGCAAGATGGAGACACTGCAGTGTTGCTTTCAGCCTTGTGGGTCGTCAGCCGTGTGAAAGGTGTACGTTTCATAGCAGAAGGAATTGCTGGCCCAAAATGAATGAAACAGGCGTTCTGCTTGATTCGCGATAGTTTGCTGAATTAAACAACATGAAGCAGGTGATAAACGAATGAGGTTGCTATTACTGATATTAATTCTCGTTGCTATTGTGCTTATTCTGATAGGCTGTGTAATTGCGGTAGTGACTTGGTATCAAGGTTGCAAAGATCGCTCGATAGATGGGAATGAGATAGCTTCGAAGTAGATGCATGCATAGAATCACAGCAAGCTAAGCAAAGAGCTAGCTTGCTGCAGAAACTAACAGGCTGTTATCTCCCCCGCACAACACGTGCTAGGTCGCGTTTGACATCGCGATCAGCGATTGCTTCCCGCTTATCGTAGAGCTTTTTGCCACGACAAAGACCAAGCTCAATTTTTGCTCTCCCACGTTTTAGGTACAGCTTGAGCGGGATCAGCGTCAGGCCTTTTGTTGTCACACGAGCCATTATCTGCTCAATCTCACGTCTATGCAACAATAATTTGCGGGTGCGTAGTGGCTCGTGATTATAGCGATTCCCGTGTTCATAGGGAGCGATATGGGCATTCTCCAGCCAAATTTCACCTTTGCGGGCGATTGCATATGCATTGCGTAGGGCAACCCGACCCTCACGAATTGATTTGATCTCGGTACCAACTAGTGCGATACCCGCTTCGATCGTCCTTTCGACCTCGTAATCATGGTACACTTGGCGATTTATTGCTATAACTTTAATTGGGACCTGTGTGATTGGGGCCGATGGTTGTTCTTTTTTCGTTGCAGACTTTTTGGCCATGTTTAAGCAACTCCTTGTGGGGGCAGTATATCATGAACAAACCGAAAGGGTCAATTGCTGTTGCACTTGCTAGGATTGTCACATGCTATCGTTGGCTAGTTGTGGGCTTATGGATGATTGCTGCAATTGTCGCACTGCCATTTGCTCCTCAAGCGAGCCGAATTTTGCAGTCAGGTGGCTTCACTAGTCCTGATGTCGAGTCGGAGCGGGCAATCAGTATGCTGGAGCAAAAACTTCATCTTCAACCAACTGTTATACAGATTATTTTCACCAGCCAGAGCTACTCTGTCGATTATCCACCATTTCTCCAGCAAACCCAGCAGGCTCTCGCAAAGTTGCACAACTGGTCAGAGGTGGCACAGATGATCACCTTTGTCGACAATCCACGCCAGGTGTCATTAGATCGTCATGCCGCTTATGTTGTTGTAGAACTCAAGTCTAGTCTCAACACGGCCCCCACACTTCTGCCTGAACTTCAGCAACGTTTACAGAAGGTACCTGATGTGAGAAGCAGCATTGGTGGTGATGCTGTTTTTTACGAGGATATTCTGGCTGTTAGCGAACGCGATCTACGTCGTGCGGAAATGCTAGCATTCCCATTTGCTATTATTGCCTTGCTTTTCGTATTTCGCTCGGTAATTGCAGCGGTCTTGCCTGCACTTGTTGGGGGTTGTGCCGTTGTCATCTCTCTAGCGCTCATTTTTGGCCTTGGGCAGATCACAACCCTCTCTATATTTGTGCTCAATATTACTACGCTCTTTGGGCTTGGTTTGGGAGTTGATTACTCGCTCTTTATGGTGAGCCGTTTTCGGGAAGAATTAGAGCGCGGACATGATATTGCTGATGCGGTCACAATCACTGTTGCTACGGCAGGGCGGGCGGTTACCTTCTCTGGTCTAGCTGTTTCAATCGGTCTGTTAGGCTTGACCTTTATCCGTATCAACATATTGCATTCGGTCGGTCTGGCAGGGATACTCGTGGTTGTGCTGGCAGTGCTGGCGGCTATGACCTTATTGCCTGCCGTGCTTGCTATTCTAGGACATAAGATCAATCTTCTGCCAGTACGTTTCAAACGTGCGAAGTCTAAGATAAGACAGACTGATGCTATTGTAGGAGAAGCAGATGTTCAGAGTGATTTCTGGTATCGTCTCTCAAACTTTGTGATGCACTACCCATTGCGCACCCTGATTCCGGTTTTATTTTTGCTGATTGGTTTTGGCCTTCCCTTTCTATGGGTACGTTTCTCAGCTCCTGATGCTTCGATCCTGCCAGCAGATGTGCCATCGCGTCAGGCTTATGATTTGCTGGCAGAGCGTTTTAGCAAGAATGAGACGACGCCGATTCTGCTGGCTGTACAGACGAAGGGAAGTGTGCTCACAAAAGCAAATATCGATAATCTCTATTTCTATGTCAGGCGCATTGAAGCGGACCCTCGCGTCAAACGTGTTGATAGTATTGTCAGTGCTGATCCTCGTTTGACGCTCCAGCAATATGAGATGCTTTATACACATCCACAATTGCTCACCGATCCCTACATAAGCACATTGCTGCGATCTACAGTATCAGGTAATGCTATGATGGTACAGGTGATTAGCAAATATGGGGCGTTAGATACGCAATCACAAGCGTTAGTGGAGACCATTCGCAATACAAAGCTTGGTCATGGCATAACAATTCTGGTGGATGGTGAAACAGCAGGCGATATCGATTATGTGACCTCTCTGTATACAGATTTTCCCAAAGCAGTGCTGATCGTTGCGATGACGACCTACCTTGTCCTGCTTCTGCTCTTCCGTTCACTGGTCTTGCCACTGAAAGCTATTATCATGAATACCCTTTCGATACTGGCAAGCTATGGAGCACTCGTTGTGATCTTTCAGCAAGGCTTTTTGCACCAGTTGCTGGGTTTCTCGCCATTGGGCTTTGTCGAGGCCTCCAGTCCCATTCTCCTCTTCTGTTCACTCTTTGGTCTATCAATGGACTACGAAGTGTTTCTGCTTTCACGTATCCAGGAAGCTTTCTGGCAAACAAGAGATAATACGCAGTCAGTGGCCCTAGGTTTACAGCGCAGTGGAGGAATTATTACCAGCGCGGCTATCATTGTTATTGTCGTCAGTGCTTGCTTTGCAACCGCTGATATGATTCTTGTCAAAGCGCTTGGATTGGGCATGGCCCTGGCCGTGTTGATAGATGCGACATTGGTACGTGGCCTGCTAGTTCCTGCTACGATGCGTTTGCTTAGGACGTGGAACTGGTGGCTACCCTTTGTTGGTGTCCAACATCACCCGCCAGCTTTGGCAGAGTACCTTGGATCACCTGATGTCGCCGACAATCATGCAAACCAGACAAAAATGTCAGTAGCTAAAAATGTCAGTATAAGAGGAAATCAATGAAGAAGCGGTTTTTATGGTGGCCTGGGATGTATTGTCTGGCATTTTTGCTCTTACTTTCTTCCTGTAGTTTTCCAGGACTGGCCTCTACCTCTGCCCAATTACCTTCGGCGAGCCAGCAGTCGGCAACGCCAAGTTTGCCACCAATGAGTTTCCACGGGATGAAGGTATACACAATGACCTGACGGAATGGTGGTACTATACTGGGCACCTAGAGGCTAGCAATGCAGCCGGTAAGCAGCATCAATACGGTTTTGAGCTGGTGATATTTCGTGTGTCGCGTAGTGACCTGCCTTCGGTTTATCCTGCTCATTTTGCAATTAGCGATATTACGCGAGGTGAATTTCACTATGATCAGAGAAGTATCACTAATGTAAAGGAAAATATTGCTAGTGAAGCAGTGACCAAAGGTACCGATGTACAGGTCGGCAACTGGTCGCTTCAAGGTCTGAATGGTCATGATCATCTAGTTGCCACTATGAAGGATTATGCTATCAATCTGAACCTGACAGCTAGTAAACCACCTGTTTTGCACAATGGCAATGGCTTGATTACTTATGGCCTGGCAGGTTTCTCCTATTATTACTCACGTACCCATATGGATGTGGCAGGAACTATTATCGACCACAATCAAGCATTGCATGTGACTGGTCTAGTCTGGATGGATCACCAATGGGGCAATTTTCTCACGCTAGGCGGTAGTGGCTGGGATTGGTATAGTATCCAGTTGAACAATAGCACTGAAATCATGGTCTATTTTATTCGTGATTCTTCAGGATCTGTCATTTCGACCTACGCTAGCTATATTGATCCTGCTGGTAAAGATGATGTTCTGCCATCTGCTGCACTTCATACAACAGTGCTTGATACGTGGACCAGTCCGAAGACTGGTATTACATACCCTTCTGGCTGGCATCTAGATGTGGATAGTACACAATTGCAAGCGGCATTAACACTCATGCCACTCTTAAAAGATCAAGAACTGGTGGTGAAAGCTTCGACTGGCAATATTTACTGGGAAGGGGCAGTGAGTGTCCAGGGACAGGTAAGCGGTAGTGCAATTGATGGCCAGGGATATGTTGAGCTAACAGGATATGGCAAGTAATCGAATAACTGTGACGGGTGTGCATAACCATAGGGAACGGGCGCAATGAATTGGGCCCCTACAAAGCACACAATAAATTGTAAATAAGACAATTCATTGTTCAAAGGTAGGGACCCGATTTATCGCGTCCGTTCCCCATAGACACCTCCTTGCAACAATCCTCCGCACACCGTACCAAAATTTCCCCTTGTCAGACAGCACAATACTTTGGTACACTATTGCTCGCCAACAAAGCATTTAGCTACTAGCTAAGGAAAGAAAATAGAAGATAATGGGAAAGTACACAATTACCGTTTTACCGGGGGATGGTATCGGCCCCGAGGTCACAGAGCAAGCATTACATGTCTTGCAAACAGTTGCCGATATCTATGGTCATGGCTTCACAGTCCATAAAAGGCTTGTGGGTCTTGCAGCTATTGAAGCAGAAGGGGCTGCAATTTCTGAGGATACGCTTGAACTGTGCAAGCAAAGTGATGCGATCTTATTTGGTGCTGTCGGCAGCTTACCTAGCAACTATGGTAAAAAAGATCAAGTCAAACCAGAACAGGCACTTTTCAAGCTGCGTAAAGGCTTGCAATTTTTTGCTAATCTGCGTCCAGTCCATTTGTACAAGGAACTCCTCAATGCTTCCACCATCAAAAGCGAAGTCTTAGACGGCACTGATCTAATTGTTGTACGCGAATTGACAGGAGGACTCTACTATGGACACCTAGAACCTCCTGTTCCTGGCAAACCTAGCGAGATTCGCCAGACAGCGCAAGGAGAAGAAGCCATTGATACTTTGCTCTATACTGAGGCAGAAATTGAGCGCATCATTCGGGTCGCATTTGACATTGCACGAGAGCGCCGCAAAAAAGTCACGTCAGTCGATAAAGCCAATGTCCTGAGTTCCTCAGTCCTATGGCGTCGCGTTGCCAACCGGGTAGCAGCCGACTATCCAGATGTTTCCTTAGAACATCTGCTTGTAGATGCCTGTGCCATGCATCTCATTCGTCGTCCGAAAGATTTTGATGTGATTGTGACAGAAAATCTATTTGGCGACATTCTTACCGATGAAGCTTCTATGCTGGCAGGCTCTCTGGGCATGCTCCCTTCCGCTAGCTTGGGTACACAGAGAACAGAGCATGGTCTCTTTGGCCTCTACGAACCCATTCACGGTTCCGCACCAGATATTGCAGGTCAAGACAAGGCTAATCCAATTGCCACTATTCTGTCTGCTGCACTTTTACTACGCTACTCATTGGGTCTAATACACGAGGCAGCAGCTATCGAAAATGCGGTAGAACAAACGATTGCAGAGGGTTATCGGACAGAGGATATGCGTGAAGTTGGCGCAAAAATAGTTGGAACACAGGAAATGGGCAAAATAATTACAGATGCCCTAACAAAAGTCTCGGTGTAGAAATCTAAAATGCATAGCATAATGATACATGACAGGCAATTTATTGCCCGAGTGTAGGGACCTGATTACGATCTTTGAAAAATTAAGCCGCCAACAATTGTGCACAGGATTGCCGGGTAGTCTTCCGCTCAAGTGTTGATAGTGAGAGCCAAGGTCTGATTCACTGAGTAGAACTTCGAGCCTACCAAGACTGTCAAGGGAGACGGCCAACAACTACCCCATCATCGGCTTAGGACAAGGGCCCAGAGAACGTAGCTTCCCTCGGGCCCTCGTCAATTGCAATAGCAACTCAGCACTCTCCACACCGGCCATTTTATTCCCACCGGTAGGGGGGGGGCCAGTATGACTATCAATATTCGCACCCGCTGTTCCCCACAGCCGAGACTCTAACCACGCAATCTCGCTCAGAATGGATTGTCGCTGAACATACCAGCAAGTTACTGAACGCTCAACTCCCATCGTACAGCTCTGTCTCTCTAGCGAGTCAACCGCATAGTAGTACCAAAGACTAGCGAATTGATCGTATTGAGAAGTTCTTCATCTTGATAGGGCTTGATCACATAAGCACTTGCTCCCAGAGCCATTGCACGCTGCTGGTGTTTGGCCGCTGCACGTGAGGTTAAGACAATCATTGGCAGAGAGCGATATTGCTCCTGAGCACGCACCGTCGAGATCAACTCATAGCCATCCATACGTGGCATTTCGATATCAAGCAACACAGCTGCAGGCATTTCGTAGGAAATCATTTCCAGAGCTTCAACGCCATCGCGGGCCATCTGGACCTCCCAACCATGCTGTTTGAGCATATTACTCACAACGCGGCGCACACTTGGGCTATCGTCAACAACCAGAAGGTGCTTGCCCCGCTCAGGCGCGGCAGGAGCAACTGGAGACGCTGGAACACCATCTTGCCTACTAGAAGGAACATCCCGCTGGTATTTGACTGTGCTGCTCGGTCCTGCCACAATTGTAGTATCACGGGATACAGGAGTGACTACGCCAGCAGGAGCAGATCCCTTCAGACGGTTACTAAGCAAACTATTTAGCTCAAGGACTAGGACAACTTGACCATTACCAAGGACAGAGGCTCCAGCAATACCATGAACCTGACGCAAATGAGGGCCAAGACCTTTCATCACGATATCAGCCTGACCTTTAATTTCATCAACCACCAAGGCTACACGCTGACCGCTCGCATTAACCAGAATTAACTGAGCTTTCTCCTCAATTGTCCTGGGGACAGGAAGCGAGAGATATTGTGCCAATATCAGCAATGGATAAGGCTCATTGCGAACTAGCACAGCAGGCCTACCCGCAACAGTAGTATGCTTGAAGTTGTCAAGCCGTCCAATCGACTCAACGTGCACAGTAGGAATAACAAATTGTTGACTACTTACGCGTATCATCATCGCACGTTGGATTGCTAGAGTGGTGGGAAAAATCATCGTAAAAGTCGTTCCCTTTTCAGGCATTGACTCCACCACGATGGTTCCTCTAAGGCGAGAAACAGTGTCTCCAACCACATCCAGGCCTACTCCGCGTCCGCTCTCCTCACTCACAACTTCCGCAGTAGAGAAGCCAGGAGTAAAGATAAATGATACGAGATCCTTCTCTGTCAACTGCTGATCAGGGCGAATCATGCCATGAGCAATAGCAGTCTGGCGAATACGTTCGCGATCAAGTCCTTTGCCATCATCGCTTATCGAAATGACTATCTGATTGCCTTCATAAGAGGCCGAGAACTTAAGCTGCCCAACCGGAGATTTCCCGTTTTGAATACGGACTTGTGGAGTTTCCAGCGCATGATTGGCAGCATTACGCACAAGGTGCAACAGTGGTCCACTGATTTCTTCAAAAACGGTGCGATCAACTTCCGTCGTTTCGCCTTCACGTATAAACTCTAGCTCTTTTCCTTGTTTGACCGCCACGGCACGTGCAGCTTGATAGAGACGAGGAGTCAACTGAGAGAGAGGCACCAGACGTGTCTTCATCAAACGATCCTGGAACGTTGCACTGAGACGATTTTCACGGGCGAACACACCTTCAGCCTCACGAATGACCGTATCCATCTCAGCACTTAACGTTACCATATCTGAGATACCCTCGCTTAGACCACGAGCCAACTGGTGGAATTCCGTGTAGCGGTCAAGCTCCAGCTCATCAAACTCTGCCAAGTGCGCAGGTCCACTATTGATATCCTTCATACCGGGAGCTGAAAGCAGCTTCTGATTCCCTTCTCCAGGCATGACTTGCACAGAGCGACCACTAGGCAACGTCGCAGCCTCAAAGCGACTCTCCAACTTCTGACCAACATCACGCAACCGATTACTACTCACACCAACATCTGACACAACACGAACTAGGCGCTGAACGCGCTCTTCAAGCACACTACGGCTCACGAGCAGTTCACCGAACAGATTTACTAGCTCATCAAGTCTTTGGAGACGAACGCGTACAGCTAATTCTGCTCGACTAGAACGTGGAACATTGGCGTCGTTTGATTTAGCTTGCTCATCAGTAAGTACACCTGTGATGTGGGACGTATCATAAGCATGAACCTCACTCTCTACCTCCAAGTCAATATCCATCTCATCCACATCGTGTGTACGGCGCTCACCAAGCAAATCCACATAACGATTGTGGAGAGCATGTGCCAGCTCTTCACCATATGAATTATTACTTTCATTGCCGTTAATAAGCAAATCAAGAGCTTCAGCGGTATCTAGAATTATACTCAGGACGACAGGCGAAATACCCATAGAGCCTTCCATAATAGTATCCAGAAGGTCCTCAAAGATATGGCAGAGATCAGCAATTGCGCGGAATCCCATCATACCTGCCGCACCTTTTAGGGTGTGAGTTGCACGACGGATATGTTGAATGAAATCTCGGTCGGTAGCATTCTCCTTAAGAGCTGACACCTGCATACTAATCGTTTGCATGTGCTCTTCCGCTTCCATACGGAAGATCTCAAGAGCTTCTTCACCAAAATCACCACCCAGTACAGAGGCAGGAGGCTTAACAGGAGCAGCTGGTAGCGGTGGTGGGGACACAGGAGCAACAAAGCTAGCAGATCTAGATGCATGATCCACCACATTTGACTCACTCTGAGCAGACATCTTTGCCGCTTGTGCACCAAGATCACCACCTAGCTGACTAAGCTGACCGAGAAACTCCTGGCGTACCTGGATCTCAATCTCGCTACGGAGCTGCGCCTTCAGATTTTGGATATCCTCGTCACGATCTAGATTTGCTTGTTGTAACCAAAGGCGGCCTTCAAATTCCTTGCGCACCTCTTGTCGTATTTGCTGCTCTAATTCGCTACGCAAGATAGGAGAAACATAACGAGACTCATACTCACTCTGAAGTTCCTTGCGTATGCTCGCTTCTAGCTCAGTGCGTAAAGCTGCGATATCCCCCTGCCGCTCAAAAGTCACGCGTTCACGTAATTCCCCAGTATCATGCATTACCCGCATTTCCCAGGGACCCCATCCGCTTTCTTGCTTCAAGCCATGAGAGGAGTGCTCTTTTTCCCATTGCTGAAATACTTGACCAAAGGACTGAATAGAACTATACAGCTGATGCATATTTGACGCGATTTGCTCATCGGTCATCTCTACACCACTAGTAATTTTGGTAAGGAGGTCAAGAACCTTTTTTAACTTACTATTGGACACCCACATGACGGAGAGAGGAAGATAGCGACGCACTTGTTCAGGACTATTACGCAAATTCAAACCCATGGCTTGTCCAGCCCAATCCTCCATGCGTTCAAGAGCATCCTTCGAACCACTTAAAAAGCCCTTGAATTCGCTCCGTTGAGTCTCGATGACAGCCATTGCCTGCCGCAACTGCGGCACCATATCTGCTAACGAAGATGCCTGACTTACTACAACTTGCGCATCTTTCTGTATTCCATCATAGATTTGCAATAAATTCTCTTCATCCTGTCTAAGTTGTTCCTGTCCTTCATCAGGGATCTGGAATTCAGGGGTATATGAAGACAGAGAACGCTCTACAGGTAGTTGACGATTTATTTCAGGATAGGTAGAAAGATCATTTTCTCCCAAAGCAGAAGAAGATGGTTCTACAGCAGTATAGACAGGCTTAGATGTAGAAGAATTTTCAGGAGAAGCAGGACGAGTTGAAGCCATCAACTCCTCCAGAGCAGTTTGCCCATCCAATTTTGATTGGGCAGCATCAGCTAGTGGAGCCTGCACAACATCCGAAAGAGTTTGATGAACTGGAGAGCCAAGAACATCAGTTTGACTAGCGCTGATCTTAGATTGTGACGAAGCAACATCTTCTGGGTGTGCAACAACAGGATCTTCAGGTGCTACTAATGGTGCTGTGTCGCCAGGATTTGCCGATGTAGTGTGAAAAGATGTTAACAATTGATCAACCTGCGAAACTGCGGATGATACAGGAACATCAGTTTGGCCAGCACTAGTTGCAAATTGCGATGAAGCGTTGTCTTCGGGATGTTCAATAATCAAATCTTCAGGCCATGCTAACTCCTCACCAGGACTTACCGCTGGAGTACGGAAAGAAGCTAATACTTCGTCGAATGAGGAAACAGCAGATGGCCGGGACGGAGACGTCCCCGTAGGAGCCAGCATAGCAGAAGGTGCCACCTGGGTTTGGTTATCATTAGTAACAGGAACTATGCTAGCCTCTGCTGAGTCTTGTACAGCAGACGAAACAAGCCCCGTAGCCTCAACCGTGACACGATAGCGACCATAGTCAGCATCATCTTCTGCAATCACAAATTCTTCATCAATACCATTGCGAATACCCTGTAGGAGCTGATGCAAACGGCCTAATGAACGCCGTAAAAGGGCAAGAGCAGCTTCATCTAATGAAATCAACCCATCCAAAGCATCAGCCAAGACATCTTCCATACCATGGGCAACATGCGCCAAACCGGGAAAGTCCATCATGGAAGCGGAACCGCCAATGGTGTGAGTGCGGCGGTAAGTTTCTTCGAGGGCATCCATGTCGCTAGGTGACTGAGTCAGACGCTCGAGGTTCGTCCCGATTTCTGGCAAATAGCTATTCACCTCTTCGATAAACAAATCAAGGACTGATATTTTATCAAAGGTATTCGACATGTTGCGCGTACTCACTTAACTCTCTTTGTTTACCTCGCCACACCAGAGTTTCTTTAGTGGTATGGCAAGGCAAACTTAACTCTACTGTACTACTGAATCAGGAAATCATTATCTCAAAACAAACCACTGGCCTTCGCCCAAACATTTACTGCTTCTGATCCTTTTGCAAGCCCGGTTGCCAGCGTGGCCGAGAACCCATTGGCTGCCCACTCTGCGATGACGGAGCTGAAGCGAAGGTAGGATTGATACCCTGAGCCTGACCAGCATTCGACTGCGGATTTGATGGTTGACCTGGACTCGACTGTGGGTACGAAGACTGACCTGGACTCGACTGTGGGTACGAAGACTGACCTGGGCTCAACTGTGGGTACGAAGACTGACCTGGGCTCAACTGTGGATATGGCGACTGACCTGGACTCGACTGTGGGTATGGCGACTGACCTGGATTCGATAACGAACCTGGGCTCAACTGCAGAGATATGGCGACTGACCTGGACTCGATAACGAACCTGGGCTCAACTGCAGATATGGCAACTGACCTGGATTCGATAACGAACCTGGGCTCAACTGCAGATATGGCGACTGACCTGGATTCGATAACGAACCTGGGCTCAACTGCAGATATGGCGACTGACCTGGATTCGATAACGAACCTGGGCTCAACTGTGGGTATGACGACTGACCTGGACTCGATAACGAACCTGGGCTCGACTGCAGATATGGCAACTGACCTGGATTCGATAACGAACCTGGGCTCAACTGCAGATATGGCGACTGACCTGGACTCGATAACGAACCTGGGCTCGAACTGCAGATATGGCGACTGACCTGGACTCGATAACGAACCTGGGCTCAATTGCAGATATGGCGACTGACCTGGACTCGACAACGAACCTGGACTCGATTGCAGATATGGCAACTGACCAGGATTACTTAAAGAGTTGGGCGTTGCTCCGAATGGGAGGGCTGTCAAACTGGTATTCATACCTTGAAGATCATCAAAACCACTCATATCGCCAAAGTCTTGGTGGTCACCAAAGAACTGCTGATTAGCACTATCTTCCTGACTACCAAATGATGGAGCATGAGGAAATTTTGCTTGCATAGAATCCAAGCTTTGATTGCCAAACGCAGAAACACCTCTTAAACCAGCTTGACTACTAGCAAAATCTTGTTGATCAGGAATGGAGAACTGACTACCGCGAGAAGATAGAGGTAGTAATGCACCTGGGTTACTCAAGTCTGGTAACGATGAGAAATTTGCATCAAGGCCCTGACCCCAACTAGGTTCTGCCGGGGCTCCCGTTGCTGTCAGGGAAGGAGACAACCGATACATCTGATTTCCCTGATCTTCAGATAACTCTGTTACCGATGTCGTACTCGAGAACGAACCAAACAATTCATTTGTCCGCTCTGGCAAGCGGAAAGTAGACACTGAAGCTCGTAGCTGTTCAGAAAGTTCTGCTAGATAACTCACACTGACAGCCGCCTCTTGAGCGCCAGCATCTGTCTGACGCGTAATCTCCGAGATACGGCTCATGGCTATAGCCACAGCTTCAGAAACTGAGGTCTGTTCATTTGCAGCACGAGCAATACCTTCAATCATCTGAGCCTGCCGTTCGACAGCGGTGTAGATGGAGTTCAGCGAACGACCCGCTTCATCAGCCAATTGCGATCCCTTAACCACCTCTTGAGTGCTATCTTCCATAGCAACAACAGCTTCATATGTATCACCCTGAATACTCTTAACCAGAGTAGCAATACGTTTTGTAGACTCCGTCGAGCGTTCTGCAAGGAGACGGATCTCATCAGCGACGACAGCAAAACCACGACCATGCTCACCAGCCATGGCAGATTGGATAGCAGCATTGAGAGCTAACAAGTTCGTCTGATCAGCGATATCTTCAATAAGACGAACAATTTCGCCAATTTCATTAGAACGCTCGCCCAGACGCTTAATTTTCTTAGCAGTTTCTTGCACATTTTCACGAATGAGCATCATGCCTTCAATGGTCTGGCGCACAGCCTGCTGGCCATTAGCAGCATTGCGCAAAGCATCTTGAGCAGCCTCCACACTCGACTGCGCGTTACGAGCGACGTTCTGAATAAAAACGGCTAGAGCTTCTACAGCGTCGGTAGTCTGCGCAATTTGTTTCACCTGGGCCTCAGAAGCCTGTGCTAGTTCTGCTGAACGATCAAGGATGCGACGCGTCGCATTTGTAACCTGAACAGCGGTAGTTTGCACACGTCCTACAACCTTGGCAAGCTCTTCGATCATATAGTTGAAGGAGTCAGCAGCACGCCCAGTGTGTCTGGAGTAACCTCAGCCTGAATACGCAAGTCACCATCACCAACTGCACTAACCTCTTGTCGTAATTTCTCGATCTGGGCCTGCAAGGCTGCGGCCTCACTGCCACCACCAGCACCTACAGCAGGACTGGAAGCAGTATAGCCATCGAGCAGCGCATTGACGCTCTGTGCCATCAATGCGACATCATCATCACCATTGACAACAACACGAACAGTACGATCTCCACTCATAAAGTCGCGACATACGTCGGCAATACTAGCTAGACGCTCTCGTACTTTTCGTTGCACCCATTGATTGGCCGTAAAGACAATAATCAATGTAATAAAAGCAAAAGCAGTATCAACATATAAAAGTGTATTGCTGCTTGCATTAAGAGAGATAAAAGCAAGAAGAGCGAACAGGATAATAGGGACAGCTACCGATATAGCTACCCCCCATTGCATGAGGGAACTTACCGTCATGCCACTTCTACCAGTATCGGGATTCATCTGCCAGACCTCCGTCGATTTTAAGATATAGCGATGTCAAATCAGGAGACCCACTGGGGACCCCATCGATGCTCAGAGAGCATATTGATGCATTTTCTCGGAGAAGAGTAAACGAGAAACGTCCAGTATCACCATCAAGCGGTTTGCAAGCAGTGCACTCCCGGAAGCATAGGGACTAGCCCACATTGGAATAGCCTGACGCACATTTCCATTGATGATAACAGAAGCAGGAATAGGTAACATCTCACTGACTCCATCAACGATCAGGCAAATCACCATCTCTTTACACTGTAATAGCAGTAAACGAGCGCGTGGAGTATAAGAGACGCCCTCCAAGCCGAGAAACATTCGCAGATCGACAACAGAGACAATGGATCCCCGCAAATTTATAACACCTCGTACCCAGGGTACGACATTAGGAACAGACGTTATCTCGCCCAGGCGTTCCACGCCTTGGACCAGCTCTGCTTTCACAGCCAGTTCATAATCTGCAAGAGAGAATACCAAGTATTGCTCGCCAGCAACAGCGGGCAATTGAGCAGCAGGGACGCCATCCTTACGGAGCTGACCTTGAGCCTGTGTCAATTGCATCTGTAGGGCTGTTGCTGCAGAAGGGGACTGTGCGGCTAACTTTTTAAGTGCATTAAGGGCATCAGGCTGTATTGTTCTTAAATCTTTGCTAGACACGAAATTGCACTCCCAATTTTCAATTTCGACTGAGCCATTCCTCTGCTACCTTACACCAGACGCCGTACGCTAGCTACTAACTCCTCTTCATTAAAAGGCTTTGTCAGGTAGAGATCAGCCCCTTGCCGTAGCCCCCACGATCTATCTACTGCGGTATTTTTGCCGGTCAACAAAATGATAGGAATATGTCGGCAGGCCTCTGAACTTTTGAGTTTGCGACATACCTGAAATCCATTTTGTTTTGGCAAGACAACATCAAGAACAATACACCGGGGGCGCTCTCTTAGCACCTTTTCGACAGCTTCATCACCATCAACAGCCGTCACTACATCAAAACCGCTATTGCGTAGTGGGGTTACGATCATGGTTAATTCTGTCCAACTGTCATCAACAACAAGTATCTTTTGCCCAGACATTCAATTATAACCTTTCCTAACGAGCTACACCGATGAGATAGTAAGCCATACTTACGCCATCATCCATTTTGCCTATGTCGGTGGAGCCCCCTAAGGTCCAGTTTTGCTATAACCTTAAATATTGGCTAGCCACGATAGCGTAAGCGATGGCGCACATTCTGCTGAGGAACAGGTACACGGTCTTGCCAGTTCGCAAGATGCTTTTTTACAGTTTGCACGAGTTCGACTGAGTCAAACGGTTTCGTAAGATATTCAGTCGACCCGGCTAGCCGTCCACGCATTTTGTCGAACAAGCCGTCCTTCCCACTGAGCATGATAATGGGAATCTGCCGAAACTGCAAGTTTTTACGTATTATCTGGCAAATTTGGTACCCATCCATGCGGGGGAGCTGAATATCCAGCAAGATAACAGCGGGCATCTCATCAGCGACAGAAGTGAGCGCACTTAGGCCATCGCCAACAGTAACGACTCTAATATGTTCCCTCTGCAGGGTCATTTGGACGATTTTTCGTACGGTAGGGCTGTCGTCCACTACCAACACTGTTGGTTCAGCCATCTCTAGATCGACCTCCTTTGTGTTTCGGGTGACCAGCTCCCCCCATTGGTATCAAGGACTCCTATTTGGGACAATACCCAGAGAAGGAGGTTGGAGATTCTCGTACCCTCGCTTCTGTGTTTTGCGCTGTGCACGATAAAGCTGGTACTGTTGAATATCATGATCGATTTCCGACAGGAACATCCTCCAAGCTACGGTCAACTGACGGCCTGTATGTGAATTCCCCACTTCATCCCGCAACAACTCAGTAAATATCACACGAAGAAATGCGGCCAATCCTTGTACTGCTTCCCAATAGAATTCCTCCAGTTGTTCCCCTTTAACCACTTTATTTAAAGTAAGAATATCAGTACAGTCAAGTTGGCCATATTGAAAGATTGCAGTATCAAGAATAGAAAATTGTTGTTTTGCCAGCGTATGCAAGTGCTGGGAAAAACAACTCTCCAGGTAACGTACAACCTCTGCTGGGGGAACATGCCCACGTCCACGCAGGCTCTTAGCATAGGTGCCGTGGTGAATTAGCAAACCATTGATACATTCAGTCAGAGTGGTGACCAGACCAAGGAGGTGTTGTTCAACATTGGTTGTGTTGCGACGTTGAACGAGCGTATACTGACATTTGATAATGATATTGGAGAGGTCTTGCTGCAACTCGGTTTCTAAGACAGTATCGACTATCTCAATTAAACCCAGTTCAAATAGCCGTGCCATGACACAAGCAATACGAGCCTCTGGCGCTATCAGCACTAGGGCCATAGCCTGTAGAGACAATTCTCCATTCGAGAGACAGAGTACCTCGATACTTTCCTGATTTAGCCCCAGGCTACGTACATCGTTGCTCACCTCAGGTTGCCAGCGAGCAACCGTTGTACGTGTGAACCGTGTTACCCCTTCACTAACAACTTTTTCCCATTCATCAGCCTGACGCAGGGCTTCCAATAAGACTGAGTCCACATCCAGAGGTCGCAATTTGCTTTCCATTGGTACTAACTGACGGTGAAAAGCAAAACGTCCATTAACCCAGCGCAATGCATGACTGATCGATTGAGTGACTGCAAATTCGAGACGTTGTTGCATCTCGTTCGCTCTCATCCAGCCACGCTCAACGAGCATCGCCAGAGCAATCTGCATATCCCCCTGCGCAGAGTTCACGGATCATCTCCGCCCGCGGAGGATCTAGTCTATTGATCAAACACAGCATGCCTAAAATATCTGGCTGCGGCACACCATCTTCATGCAACCCGACAATTTGCCCCTTACGCAAACTGATTGAAAGCGTCTCTGGTCCCGACGAGACAAATAATTTACCAGTTTTTCCGCTCAAGGCGAGCATTTTTAAAATAGATTGGAGACCTAATGTTTGTAAATCTCCATCCATGATGCGATCTTGCTGATCCATTCTTCCTCTCGTGCCTTTCTCAATAGGAAGCTCAGAAAACCCCATTTTGTGATCCTGCTCAGTATATCATCCCCTATGCCTCATCCGTCAACCCCACTCCCCTTCAATGCGGCAGAGATAGATCACAAGCTTCACAAATAGAGATCATTCTACGCCAGAGTTTACACCGAAACCAATTAGATACCGCTAAAAATACTGTCCATAGATTAAATACCTGTTAAGACTATCGGGAAGACCGGAAAACATAGCCAATACCAGGCTCCGTGAGAATATATTTCGGGCGCGAAGGCTCTGCTTCAACTTTAAGCCTAAGCTGACGCACATAGACACGCAAGTAATCAGCTTCTTCACCGTATTCAGGTCCCCAGACTGCTCGCAATAAAGATCGATGAGTCAAGACCTTTCCTGCATACAGCATTAACTGACGTAACAATTCGAATTCCGTAGGTGTCAAACGCACCTCTTGTGAACCAACACGGACTTGACGACTGGGTATATCCATGTAAATGTATCCATCTTCACTCATCAAAACGTCAGGCTCACTGTCAGCCATAGTTTCCTGCACTCCGGCTCGTCGCAGGCAAGCTCGCACACGGGCCTGTAGCTCATCATTACCAAAGGGCTTGGTTAAATAATCATCAGCCCCTAGATCTAGCGCCTTTACCTTCCGTTTCTCCTCACCCACTGCAGAAAGAATAATTATTGGTATTTGCGTAAAATCACGTACCTGTACACAAACATCCAAGCCATCCAGTTCGCCTGGCATACAAATATCCAGCAAGAGGAGATCAGGCTGATGGAGGCGGGTCATCTCCACCGCTTGTTTCCCATTGTCAGCAACAAGCACTTCGTAACCACTCATGGTCAGGTTCCTACGAAGAATGCGCTGAATGGGCACTTCATCATCAACAATCAGAATACGCTTGCCCTTTGCTTTCATAGCCGTTTTACCTTCCGAAACGCTTTTAATTGAAATACGACTATCCGGTTAGCCCAGATCGAGCTTCTGTCATAGGTAGGGCACCATCTCTTATAGGAGCGAAATGAGGATGAACAGGCAATATAAAGACAATGCAGGCTCCTTCTTTTACTGTAATATCCAGCATGATTTGCCCTCGGTGAGCCTCCACAATTCCCCGACAAATTGCTAGCCTCATGCTAGTCCCATATGATTGCGATCGCAGGTTAGAGAACGTTTTGAAGATGCGCTCAAATTCATGTTCAGGGACTCGATCACCATAGTCGATGATCTGGATACGAAGCTCTTTGGAAGCCTCTCCAATAGCCTCCACGATCACATCAATATCTTTATTCTGCGGGCTGTGTTGCGCAGCATTCTCAATCAGGTTATAAAAGACATGCTCTAACTGAACATGGTCAGCATAAATCAACGGGAGCGGAAGGACAATCTTTGGCCGCACAGTCCGGCCTTTCAACGCACAGTCTAATTTAGAAAGAGCACCATAAAAGATCTCCATGATATCACACCACTCTTTTTCCAGTGTCAGTGCTCCCATTTGTATGCGCGACAATTCAACTAGGGAATTGACTAGGACCGTCAGATGATCAGCCTCACGATTGATATCTTCAAGCATATCTTGCTGGTCCTCTTTGCTCCATGCAACTTCCTTTTGTAATAAGCCTGTCACAGCCGCCTTGATCGTCGTTAACGGCGTACGCAAATCATGAGAAACCGCTGAGAGAAGTGCATCCTTGTTCCTCTCATCATGTACCTGCTGAGTGATATTCTGAACCTGGAGCGCATTCGCAGCGAGCTGCCCTTGCTCGTTATAAAGCGGATAGCGGATAAATTGATAATGCTCGTCAGTAATCTCGCTGGCTTGTTGAAATGAGTGTTCATCGACACCGTCATGTACAGGAGATTGAGCAGCAAGAATACAACGTAGTTCCTGCCGATGAACACTCCCTTGGGTAAAATCCCGCAAATATTTGTACACTTCTTCTGCATTGCGCATATTTGGCATAAGATTTGCAAAGACTTCTTCTATCATCAGAGATGTATTTCGTCTCTGAGTTCCAGGTGGAACTACCATTTGATTTCCGTACCCGGCAACCATTGACTCTAAGCGCACCTCACAAAATGCTTCCGCAGCAGGATTCATATATTCACAGATACCGTCAAGATTAACGACAAACCACGCATCTTTGACACCAATAGCCGAATGCTTCAACTGCACGAGCAAACGTCCTAATTGGCCTACCTTCCCTGCACGCGTCAAGGCGGACTCAGCAGTTTGAGCTAGGAGAGATAGCGTTTCGGTATAAGAAGTTTTGCATATCGGTGCTGGCAGATTATTTGTTAGATTTAATACATCTTTATGGACCCTGTCATCTGGGTTGGGACTGAGCGAATTTACCAGATTAACCGCCGACTTACCCTGCCAAGCGAAGCGGCAAGCCTCGACAGTAGTCTCATCTTGTGAGAGCAAATACTTGCTGATAAAACGCAAGAAACTGGTTAAGCTTACGCCAAATGTACGCTGCACCTCCTCACGCACCTGTGCGAACAACGCAAATTCTTCTTCTGCATCATCTTCGCTATCAGCACTTTTCAGCTTGGATGATACGATCATCTCCATACGCTTCTGATGTGCTCGTTCTAGCTGCTCAATAGCCTGCTGGAAACGGCTACGTTGATGGACAGACTCAAGAAGGATGCCATTATGAATTGCAATCGTTGCTTGATTGGCAAAAAGTGCGAAAATATCTGCTTTTAAAGGAGTAAAACCACCAGACTCAGTTGAACAAAGGAACAGGACTCCATAGACAGTTGTCCCAGCTGCTAGGGGATGACTCAATATAGAACGCAATCCCAGTTCGTGAAGCAAGATACGGCTGTCAGGGAAACGATCATCTTCAGCAAGGTTATTAGAGGTAAAATGCTGTCGACGTAGTACCGTCTGCCCAAAGATACATTTATCGCTCACGGGCAAACCAGAACCAAAAACCCTCTCCAATGCATCCTGCTCTAGGCCAGACTGTGCCTCTAAACACAAACAATCCCGACTCTCATCCCGTAAAATAATGCACGAGGAAACGTTCAAGGCCTCTGAGATACCTACTACGATCCGATTAAGAATAGTAGGGAGATCCATTCTCTCAGTTAATGCACTGGTAACGTCTTTGAGAGCCTCACGTTGCCTATCCTGTATAGCCGTATTCCCGCCCAACTGGACACCTTCAATGGCTGTAGCTAGTACTCCTGCAATAGCGTTCATCAGACGCTGTAGGGATTGATCAGCATAGATATTTGCAACCATGCTGCCTAATTCCAGTGCGCCGAGTAATTTATCTCCCACTATCAGTGGAACAATCAAAGTTGAACGGAGTTGATGAAAGCCGCTGAGCGCATCACCACATTCAGCTGGAGTACCATCTAGCCCATCTGGATAATCCTTCACAATGAGCGTTCGACGATGTGACATTTGTTCCATCTTTGAATCAGCGAAGGGATGCCGATGATATGAAGCCTCCCATGAATCACCTTGACGCTCACAAACAGTAACACGCACAGCCTGCCCATCATACTGGAGCAATACGACACCAAAAATATCAAATGGTACTGCCTGCTCTAACTCAGCAGCTAGACGCGTATAACCAGATTTGGCACAGCGCACGCTAGAAACGATGCGTGCAATGCGCTCAAAAATTGCTGATTCGTCTACTGTGTGTATTCTTGCTTCCATGCCCCGCCCCCACTAAATAAGAATTCAGGTACCCAAAACTTTGAGATTGCTTGGCTACTTAGGGAAACTTCACTTAAATACACAAATGGTGCAACAACTTGACAAAAAACACGGTAACAAACCCCACCGAGTACATTAGTGGGAAAAATGCGGCCTCCCTCATGGGAGTGCTTGTTCTCTCAGGCTCTTTTCATTTTACCTCGCTTATAGACCACAGGCTCTCGTTCTATAGGACCTTGCAGAAAAATCTGCCGCCGCACACCCGTTTGGCTTTTCACCATCATCTATAAGATCTTTGGCTTTGCCTTTTGCGAAAACTTCATCTTTATCATATCACGAATGTCAACTTTTGTCTGGAAGTTCATATCAAGAATTGTCAAGAGAATTTAGGAGTGGGACTTTTCCGCCCACTATCTCACCATTTTAGCAGATGTGTTGAAAACCAGCAAGGCTGGTAGGCAAAAAGGGCCCCCCCTGTGAAAGAGCCCCAAACAAGGACTCACCATTTAGCCAAAAAACCTATTGACAAGTCGCAAGCGATGGGTTATTATGAGCCCCGTGATAAGTCACGTCGGCACAAAAGTTTGTGTTTAGGCCAGTTAATAGCAGGGCGCATTCGTCTAGCGGCCTAGGACATCGCCCTCTCAAGGCGGAGATCACGGGTTCGAATCCCGTATGCGCTATTCTCCAAGAGACAAGGGGATCTTTACCCCTTGTCTCTTTGTTTTCTTAAAAACATTTTGCTATACTAGGATTGTCCCCTATGGGGTTGTTCTCAACATTTCAGCAAACAATCCACAGGAGATAACATAGAGTTTGCAGGAGGATTCCAATCAAGATTTTATGAACAAAAAGCTCTTATTTATCCTCTTGGGCTGCATGCTTTTGACTATCTTAGTCTCGGCTTGCCGCATTGTCGATGCAAGCCTGCTCCCCAAAAATCCAAAAGCGCTCATGGGACAAGCACTGTTTATAAACCCCGAGGTAACGGTTAAGAAAGGACAATCACTCGATCTGGTTGATACCGTGTCAAATACGCACGTGATCGAAAATGGCTATTACGATGCGAGTGGCAAGGTAGAGAAGCCATCGGAGCCAAACGTTCCTCAGATCGGTACCCTGAATTTCAATGGGAATGATACACGAACTATTGGGCCATTCAATGTCGCAGGTGATTTCCACTACTATTGTACAATCCACCCGAACATGAAGCTGCTCGTTCATGTCACAGCATGACGAGAGTGTATTATTTAATATTAGTATAAAAATAACATATTGTCTATATAAAGGGAAATATGCCCTTTTGCTGTTTTCCAATATTTCACAGAGAGGCCTCTGCACTTTAACTCATTTCTCTTATTAAAGAAAACTGTAGCTAGTACTTTTATAGCTGTATAGATAAACGTTGTTCTTTAATGCCAGTACTTGTGTTATACTTTGCGGCAGACCACGAAACTCGGAGAGGGTATATGGAAGCCGCAGAAGAGCAACAACAAGTAACTACATCTTCACTATACCCAACCGACCGAACATGGTCAATAGAAATAATTTGGTTACTGTCTCGTTTACAGTTAACGGTCCAGAAAGCCCCCGTCGCCAGCAGTATCATTCATGCGGGGGATGAATGGGCCTACCTTTTCATGGAGGAGCTTGGGCACAGGGGTACCTTTCGCCTATGCTCTTTCCAGTTTTTGCTCCATCTGTTAGAATAATCGAGTAGCATATCAAATGCTCCACGAGACGTACAACTCGTAGGAGACTCTTGTCTCCGTTCAAACAACCGTTTTCAGTCGAAGGACTGGCCCTGCTGGTCATAGGCAGGGTGCCACAGGAGCCCGAGTGCTCGACCTGTGGAAGGCCGCCTGGGACGGCCTCATCTGGAAAGCGTTGATCCCGAAGGTGAAAGCGATTGAGGGGGAGCTGAACCGGAACTACCCTGCATTTCTGCGGGGGAGATCTCAGTGGTCCCAATGGTGAGACCTGCAACGTCGATAATCAGTCTCAACCTGCAGCTTTCTTCACACTTATCCAAGGATCAGCGACGACTCCCAATGCCTCTCCGACGGCTTCGCAGCAAAAAAAGCATAGGAGAGGTCGATTGCTACTAAACTAGAAAGAGAAGCATATTAGCATGTCCGACATTCGCATCGACCGCTGGGCACATACCATCGTCCATTACTGTCTCTACCTCAAGCCAGGAGATATTTTTGTCATCCAGGCTACACCTCAGGCCAGTCCTCTCATCGAAGCAGTCTATCGTGAAGCATTGCAGGTAGGTGCATATCCTGTACCAGTTATCGATCTAGAAGATCTCGAAGAGCTTTTTCTACGCGAAGGAAGCGATGAACAACTTGCCACAGTGTCCCCAATAGCAAGTACTTTAGCAGAAAAGGCAAATGCACGTCTTGTCATCTCATCCAGAAGCAACCCACGTGCATTGAGCAATATTGAACCAGCTCGCGTAGCCAAATATCACCAGTCACATTCTCCCTTATCTAAGATCTATCGGCAGCGTGAGCAGATGGGAGAGTATCGTTGGTGTAGGACGCTCTTCCCAACAAATGGCTATGCTCAAGAAGCCAGTATGTCTCTCAAAGAGTTTGAAGAGTTTGTTTACGATATCTGCTTTCTTAATGATCCAGACCCGATCGCCAGTTGGAAGGAACTCTCCCTTCAACAACAACGGCTGGTAGATTGGCTCGATGGACATGATCACGTTCATATCATTGGGGAAGGAACAGATCTTACTCTTTCGACCAAGGATCGTATTTTTATCAATAGCGATGGCAAACGCAACTTTCCCAGTGGGGAACTCTTCACCAGCCCTGTTGAGGATAGCGCTAATGGTATCGTCCAATTTGATATCCCTGCTACCTACGGCAACCGGGTGATAGAAGGAGTACGACTTGTCTTTAGGAATGGCAGAGTTGTTGAAGCCAGTGCACAACAGGGAGAAAGTTTTCTCTTGCAAATGCTTGATCTGGATACAGGGGCACGTTATCTGGGCGAGTTTGCTTTCGGTAATAATCAACGCGTCAACCGTGCCACCAGAAATATTCTCTTCGATGAAAAAATAGGTGGAACGGTGCATATGGCTCTAGGAGCTTGCTATCCCGAGACTGGAGGTGTCAATCAATCAGCGTTACACTGGGATATGATCTGCGATCTACGTACCCGTGGTGAGGTGTGGATTGATGATACATTATTCTTGAAAAATGGGACCATTCTGGTATAGTGCTAAAGTAGGCATCTGTCTACTATCTTACCTGGAGGCACACGTTGGGTCAGGAACAAGTGGTGGCTATTTTATCAATTCGCGGCGTAAAACCCCTGGCTTATGAACGTTAAGAAGTTAATAGGGTATTAGACGGGCATCGTATATACCCTCCTTGAAATTTAAAGTTCATAAGCCAGGAGCTTGTGAGTAACCATGACCATAAGCCTGTTCGTAGATTCCAGATTGGTAGCAATATTGAGCTATAGTGTGAGATATTTCACTGCCTAGTGAGAAACTTCTGCTAGTCTCCTTCGTCTTTAGTTGAAGAATGTTGTGTTTGTGGTTATCTTGTAGTATAGAGAAATTGGACAGAGAGCGGGGACGAAGAGCAATCTTCAGCGATCGAATATATTGCTAAGTGCGCCCTATATAGAAAAGGATGAGAACAATGCCAAATGGTTATGTCGATCCGAATCAACCACCTCGGCGTCAGCCATATCAATATCAACCCCAAAGTCCGTCGCATAATGAGCCTACGATACCAGTACAGCCGGAATACCATAAACAAAACGGACAGCGGCGGGCATATAATCAACCAGACCAGCAAGGAGATTACAATCAGCCAAGGTCGCAGAGACCTGCAACTACTGTCTACCCCGATGAACCATGGTCAAAACCTAAACGTCGTCGTAAGGGTTGCACGTTCGGATGCCTTGGTACTATTGCCGTCTTAGCCATCTTTGTAATACTGGTCTGCACTACGGTCTCAAAAGCGCTGGCATTCGGTTCCGCTATCTCTACCCAATCTCCACTTAGCACAGAGACTGGATATATGACGACCAGCGATCGTACGAACATCTTGGTAATGGGTTACGGCGGTGGTACACACGATGGAGCTTACCTGACTGACTCAATGCTTATAATTAGCGTGCTTCCCCAGAGTCATCATACATCGCTTATCTCTGTCCCTCGAGATCTCTGGATCCAGTATCCTCCAAATTCAGGAAACTATACCAAAATCAATTCAGTCTACGAGTTGGCTTCCAATAATAACGCCGATCCTCAATCGGGGGGACAAGCAGCAGATCAAAAGATTTCGTATATCACGGGAATGCAAGTGGACCATTGGCTAACGATTGACTTTACAGGGTTTAAGAAGGTGATTGATACTATTGGAGGTATCGATGTGAACGTTCCCGACTCGTTTAATGCCTGCTACCCGAAGAATGATGATGCAAGCGTAGATCCGAGTTGGATTACCATCCAATTCAATCAAGGAATGCAGCATATGGACGGTAATACAGCTATCGAGTATGCTCGTGCACGTGAGCCAATGAATGTGTGTGGACAAGGTACATCTGAGAATTTGGCGGAATTGACCGATTTCGGACGTTCTGCACGACAACAGATTATTATCAAAGCAGTGTTAGCAAAAGTCAAACAGATTTCAACTTGGCCTCATCTCTATGCTGCGATGGATGCCTTACAACAAACAATCCACACAAATATGTCCTTTGCAGATTTATCTGCATTTGCATTAAAAGTGGATCTTAATGATCCAAAAGCAGCTCACATTGGTTTAAGCAATCAAAATGTGCTTGAAGATGGTGAATCTGATGATGGGCAGTACACTCTTACTGCAGCAAATGGGGATTGGAATGCTATTCCTACATATATACAGCAGCACCTGTATACGTGAGAGGGAGTAATATATGTCACAACGTGATGCTCGAGTAATCGGTGGAGTCTATCGTATAGGGGCAGTTATTAGTGCAGGCGGTGTACTGAGGGTGTATACCGCCTATAACCATAATACTAATGATGTGGTAGGGCTCTACGTCATAGAACTGCCGTCTCCCAGACAGCTGCAGGTAGTGCAACAGCTTCAGCCAGTTCTTGACAAACGGCGGCAGATACGTTCTGCCCACGTCATTCGTGTCTATGACTGGGGTATTGATGATAACCATATTTTTATTGCTACTGATCCTCCACGCGGAGTAACCTTACAACATCTCTTTGATCATGATACGATCGATATCGCTCGCGCCATTGATCTGACTCGTCAACTAGCTATAGGACTACAGACACTTCACGAGCAAGGTATTGCAGGTTTGGATCTCCGCCCGCAACTCATCACAGTTAAGACTGTCGATATGACTGACCATGTACAAATAGACGATATCGGGCTACGCTCACTGTTGCTAATGCTTGGGTATGTCAGCAGTCAACGCAATGACGATATCGGATACCTTGATCCACGCTACGCACCTCCTGAATATCTTTATGGCAGGCAAATCGGTCCCTGGAGCGATATCTATCAGGCAGGGTTACTCTTATTTACGCTGATCACTGGCCGTCAGCCATTCGTTGGGGATACACCAGCAGAAACAGCCATGATGCAGAGCACTAGTCCAGTTCCCCCTATAAGCCAATACCAGCACAAAACTCCTAATATTCTCCAGAATCTGGTAGAACATGCTCTGCAAAAGGACCCAGCCAAACGTTTTGCTAATGCTATGCTATTGATCAATGCACTAAATGACGTTGCCTCGTCCCTACGTGAAAAGGAACAGGACGAGACTCTCATGGATTCACAACCAAGCATAAGTTTGACCTCAGAGAGACCACTACAGGAAGAGGTTACAAAACTTGCAACACAGATAGAGCGTTCTTCAGGCATCCCACTAGCTGCGACAGAGAAGCCCATTCCTAATGTGCCTACTGAAGAAGGTGTGTATGCTTATCTGTGTTATGAAGTCAATGAAGACCAACCACAACGTTTTGCTATCATGCAAAAGGACGCGGTTATTGGACGTTTGGACCCCAAGCGTGGTGTCCATCCCGATATTGATTTGTCTACGTTAGATCCTACCATGACTGTCTCAAGACTGCATGCCCGCATTCGTTTTGAGGAGACATTTTTCTACATTGAAGATCTTAATAGTCGGAACAAGACACGGCTTGGTAGATCAATTCTGACCCCTTTAAAGGCTGAGCTGTTACAGCATGGTGATTGCGTTCAATTCGGTAGTGTGCCTATGAGATTTGAAGTACCAGGGATGGGAAAGATGCCTACGATCAAAAAAAGTTAGAGAAAACGACCCACAGCGATCAAATCTGACAGCAATCCCTGCCCCGTCTGCAATCTGCCTGCCCCCGGTCCAATCACAGTCACCTCAGATAGCGTGTCGGTCTGAAAAGTAATCGCATTCATCACTCCATCTACCCGTGCAAGTGCATCATCCAATGGAAGACTTGTAGGCTCTACGCGTGCTTCCAATGTGCTAGCTCCGTTAGCAGGAACTGTTTGTAAGGATGCAATCAGCTTGATACGCTTGCCCTCTTGAGATGCTTGTTGGATCTGTTCTTTCGTGATATCTGTAATGCCTCGACGTATTACCTGTTCAGGTTTGAGGGTCTGACCAAAGACAAGCGCTGCTAGAATCAGGGTTTTAGCGACGGCATCATAGCCTTCAACATCAGCGGTCGGGTCAGCTTCTGCATAGCCTTGTGCCTGAGCTTCCGCTAGTACGTCAGCATAGTCACGTCCACTAGCCATCGCGCTCAAAATATAGTTAGTCGTGCCGTTGAGGATGCTGCGAATAGCACGTACGTTTGCACCAGCCATACCCTCGCGCACAGTGCTGATCACAGGAGTGCCAGCCATGACGGTCGACTCTATGCGCAACTGTACCTGATGCTGGCGTGCTAGAGCAAAGAGTTCTTGCGCCGCCAAAGCAGCTGGACCTTTATTGGCTGTGATCACATGCATCCCCTGTGTCAGTGCTGTCCGAATATGACTGATCCCGGGCTCGGCGTCGTGCAAGTTCGTGCCAGTCGCTTCTGCTAAGACATCACCACCAGTTGCACGCAGCCCTTCGAGGGGATTTGCCCAATGTTTTACACTAGGATGGTTTGTAAGTGGCTGCCGCTCTGCTGCTAAACTTAGCAAAGTGGGAATATCTAACCCCTCCTCGCAATAAATAAAACCATGACGCGCATTCGCAACACTTACCAAAGTTACCTCAAGATCGAAATCGTGTTGTAAGATATCTTTCTTGGTGGCTAGCAATTCTGCCAAGCCTTGACCAACAACCCCAAAACCAATAATGGAAAGACGTATCTGTTTCACTCTAAATCCCTCTAAATCCAAGATAATTTTAGACGATCAAGGACGCGCTTGAGCGGAGCCAGTTCCTCAAAGTTGAGGAAGCGTGCTACGCGTACATAGACAAAGACGCCTATAAATAGCTCTATCAGTAGCTTGATAGTAGCAAGTATCGTGCCACCAAATGGTAATGTTGCCTGAGTTGTCGTAACTAGGATCAGATCCAGGATAGTACGTACAATGATTAGACAGATAGCCATTACCAAACTCGTAACTAAGACACGAATGATAAACTTGCCGATTACGCGCAGTTGCAAGTCTCCAAGACGGCGGTGCAGGAGCCAGCATAATGCAGTGGCTTCAAGCAGCCCCGCTATCGATGTGGATAAAGCAAGCCCTCCAAGTCCCCATTGGCTGCCCCAAACGGCAGCTTTAATCAATATCAAGCTCAGTACGATCTTGATACCAAATTGGCTCACACTCACTATTACAGGTGTTAAGCTGTCACATAATGCATAAAATGCACGCGTCAAGATTTCAACAGCGGCTAGCCCTGTTAGACCAAACGCAAAAAAGGCCAGCGGCACCGCTGTCGATTGAGCCTCTTGCAGAGTATAGTGACCATGCTCAAGTAAGACCTGGATAATAGGAAAACCAAGTACCATCAAGCCAATGCTCGAAGGGATTGACAAGAAAAGAATAGTGCGTAACGTCTCTAGAATTGTACCACGCACACGATCCATACGTCCTATGGCAACATTTTCGGCCAAGGTGGGGAAGGCAGCAGTTGACATCGCCATGCCAAAGATGCCTAATGGTAACAAGACGAGTTGAAATGCTTGATAGTACTGTGTGATGAGTCCAGCAACACTGGCTGATCCTATGATAAACAGCATCAGTTGGATCAGGCCTCGATCTACAAAGATCGAGATGTAGAGCATGGCAGCATTGATAACGCGAGGAACCATCTGACGAGCAATTTGTAATACACCTGGATGATGCCAGTCAAAGGTAAAAGAGTAATGCATACCGACCTTGCGCAATCCTGGAATCTGGATGCCAATTTGGAGAATAGCTCCCAATACAACCCCCCATGTTGCTGCATAAATGGCAAACTGGTCATTACGCTGACCGCTGAGCATAAATGCCACACCTGGCAACAATCCAGCAATCAAGCCAACGTTATATAAGACCGTCCCAATGGCAGGCAAACGGAAATCTTGCTTTGCATTCAGCACAGCGGTCACGACCACACCTGCTCCCAAGGCAATCGATTGCAGTAGCATAATCCTGGTTAGCGAAGCGATCAGATTAAGTTCAGCAGGGTCATGCAAGCCTGGGTTGTAGAGTGGAACAAGAGCAGGTGCTAGAGCAACAGCAAAAAAGGCAAAACCACCCACTGCTGCAATAGCCAGATTGAGAGCACTGCTGGTAATGTGCCAAGCCGTTCTTTCATCATTTTTACCTGTCATGTAATTAGTAAAGACAGGGATAAATGCTGACATTAGAGCGCCACCAGCGACAATATTGAAGATGAGGTCAGGAATAAGAAATGCCTGCAAGTAGGCATCAGAGGTACTGCTGGTTCCAAAGACAAAGGCAAACAGGGAGGTTCGTAGCAGACCCAGCACACGGCTAGCAATAAAAGCGCCAGTGAGAAGTAGTGTCGCTCTGCCGATACGACTTCGTTGCAGTGCCCCTGTATCTTCTTTTGACAACGCCATTTCTCTTTTGACCATTTCTCTTTCCACTATCGATCTCAGTGGCTTCAAACATGAGAGGGGCCTGAAGAAATGGCATGAACTATTGTCCTGGTATCTCGTCGTTTGGAGACTCGTCTAACGGCAGACTAAAATAGAATGTGCTACCCTGTCCCAGGCTACTGTTGACCCACATATGTCCACCATGCTGCGTGACAATTTCGTGCGAGATATAGAGACCCAATCCTAGACCCTGTAGCGCCTTATACTCGGCCTTATTCACACGATAGAAGCGATCGAAGATATGTGCTTGATTTTCCTCAGCAATACCTAGCCCTTGATCCTGAACAGAAACAATCACCTCATGCTTGGAATTCTGGCTATGTTGCTCTACTTCTACCACAATCGGTTTACCTTCTGGCGAGTACTTGAGAGCGTTTGTAATCAAATTATTGAGCACTTGCTCGATCCGGTCCTCATCCCACGTACCAAGGATAGCCTCTTCCTTGCTCTTTAAAACTATATTGATCTTTTGTATGCTGTTTGCATATTGTGCAACGACACATTGGGCTAGGTCAACTATATTTACGTGATCTTTCTTATGTAACTCAAACACCTGTCCACGCATACGGGCCAGATCCACCATCTCACTGATGAGCTTGCTCATCCGCATTGTCTGACGAGTGATGGTGTCAAGTATGGAGACTTCCCAGTCAACGCGTTGCTCTTGTTCCGTATTGACCACCAATACATTTTTCTGCCTGTTGATGTTTCTCTGCAAGAGTTGTGCACCACTCTGAATAGCTGTCAAGGGACTACGCAACTCATGTGATGTTAATGACAGAAATTCATCTTGAAGATGGCTCAACGCTTCTAGTTCTTTTTTAACCTCCATCTGCTCTGTTATATCAATTGCCGAAACAAGCACAAAACGAACCAGCCCTAGCTCCTGAGTATCTGGCATAAGTGTGAGCCTATAATCCCAAATGATCTTTGGTTTGTCTCCATGCTCATATAGCAATTGAGCAATATGAGCCGCTGTTTGGTTCTGTAGTGCCATCTGCCAGAGATCAATAGCTTCCTCTTTGGATGGGATCAAACTCAGCTCCTGCCAGTCACGACCGATCAGTTGATCCTGCTCTAGATGATGTGCCAAGGCCACAATCTCAAGATAGCGTGCACTGCCTATAATCAATTTGCCTGTCTGCGCGTCATATAAAGCCAGTGCTACCGTTGGCAAGTTGTTAAAAATCAGTTTTAGCCGTTCGATTTCCTGCTTGGCCTCTTGAAGGTAGTGATCTGTCTCATCAGCAGCATAAATTACCACCCCTTCTACCTTGCCATTAGTACTATGTGACGGCATTGCCGTATATATGAAATAAGATTCAATATGTTCTCCACTCAAAACCTGCCCCGGGAAATAAGTCGGTCCTCTGTGTGTGCTTTGTATTGTGTCTGTACGGTAGGCTTCTCTCGCCAGATGTACAACCTCCATTCTAGCTCCCCAGAGAAGATCAATCACCTCATTCAAGGGCCGTCCTTGGACTGGTCGGTTTTCTATCAAGGATGCGTAGCGTGAGTTATATGCCTCTATGATCAAGTCTGGTCCTCGCAATACCAAGATATAGAATGGTGCCAACTCAACCATCTCTGCTAGTCGACTACGTTCGTTTTCGAGCACTGTAGTCATTTCCTGTAACTCGCTGGTGCGTGCACGCAATTCCTCATTGATTGTCTCTAGCTCTTCGTTGGTAGCCTGTAACTCTTCATTGTTTGTCTCTAGCTCTTCGTTAGTAGCCTGTAACTCTTCATTTGTCGTCTCAAACTCTTCAATGCTAGCTTGTAACTCTTCATGCGTTAATAATAATTCTTCATTGGCAACTTGTAATCCTTCATTTGTGTCCGTCAATTCCTTATTTACTTCAGTCAGGCGCTTGTTAGTAGTACCCATCTCTTTCATCAATTGTGCTTGTTCCGCCTGCATCATTTCCAATTGCCGTCGTGCCTGCACTTGTTGAGTCACATCAGTAACACTGACGATTGCTAGTTGTGGTAGCTCTGTGTCAATCTGCACTAACCCTAGAGACATGCTTACATAATGCCCATTGCCCCCCGTTATTGATTCAAGCTCAATTTCTGGTAGATAGATTGGGTCACGTTCGCGAAAGACAGTATCGATAGCTGTACGCGTCTGATGATAGGGAACACCATGAACGGCATGCAAAAAATCTTGGTCGACTCCTACTTCTCGCAATCCCAAGAGTCGCCGTGCCATCCCATTGGCCGTCACTATGCGATACGTGCGATCAATTACTACCACACCAACAGGTAGAAAGCGCATGATCACTTCATTAAAACGCCGCAGTTGACTGATTTCAAGAGAGGATGTTGATGGCTCCTGCTCTGCGTCTGGTTTGCTCATACTTTTGTTGTAACGTTTCGTGTGAGGTCCTGCTAGATGAGGCGTATTGCTATCTGTGAAATGCTGTCGGCGCCCCAGAGGAAGAGCATTTCCAACACATCGATAGACTTTCCACTGTTTGTTGACCACCTCATAAAGGGCTTGGATAGGCCGTACCGTTTCAGCTTTCCCTAGAAATAGATACCCATTGGGATACAACGAAAAAGCAAATTGATTCAAGACGGTGTCTTGCAATTCTGGTGTGAAATAAATGAGCACGTTGCGACAAAGCACGAGGTCAATGTGCGGGAAAGGAGCACTCCGACTTAAGTCCTGCTGCCCAAAAATGACCATCTGGCGCAATGTTTTGGAGATGCGATAGTCATGGTCAATGTATTCAAAGAAACGGTCTCGGTAGTCGCTAGGAACACCCTTCAGGAGAGCCTCAGAGTAGATACCCCGCCGTGCGAAATTAATAGCAGCTTCATCTAGATCTGTAGCAAAGATTTTGATGCTCCACTAAGGCAGTTCCGCCCCCAGAAGATTTGCCAGTAACATAGCTAACGAATAAGGCTCTTCCCCAGTGGCGCAACCTGCCGTCCAGAAGCGCAGTACATGGTCGCGTTCACGCGCGTGGGCGATCAGTTTTGGCAAAATGTCATTTTTGAAGTATTCAAATGCATCGATGTCGCGAAAAAACTGTGTGACATTGATCAAAAATGCTTTGACCAGTTCCCTTACTTCTTCTGGATACCTTTTTAAATACTGGCTATAGTCTCGCATGGTTTGGTTGTGCGTTACTACCATACGCCTGCCTATACGCCTCAGAATTGTCGATTTCTTGTAAGGGCGGAAATCAATACTCGCTTGGCGACTCACCTGCTCTAGGATCACTCTGCAAAATATCTTCTGTTCTCTCTTCTGTCGGTGGCGTATTGGTTTTTGTGAGCAATTCATAGAGCAATGGGCCTATCTGTTCCAAGTCGAGTTCGTAATCGATTATTGTTGGTGGCAATGATCGCGGCATAGATGGATAGTGAGCAGTTTGGGGATTTTGTATAATAATAACACCACCCGCATTCTTCACGCTAAGCGCGCCTAAAGCTCCATCTGACCCTGACCCGGTTAGAATGACCGCTGTGAGATGTTCCCCATAGGCCTCCGCTGCTGTTGATAGTAACATATCGACTGAGGGCCGGGGGCGTTGCAAAGCATCCTCTTGTACCTCAACACAATGATTGTGTATTCTCACATGGTGATTAGCTGGTACAACATAAATATGTCCCGCTTGCAAAGCTGTGCTTGTGGTTACGACCTCAACTGGCAAAGTCGTCCGCTTCTGGAGAATCTGGTCTAAATTACTCGGACGTGTCGGATCAAGATGCTGAGCTAGTACAACTGGAGCAGGAAAATCTTTGGGCAAGGTTCCTACTAGGATCGACAGTGCCTCTATACCTCCCGCTGATGAACCTACAACGACAAGATCATCGAAGCTTGGATTTCTCTTCTCTTTTTCTCTCATAACACAAGGGTTCACTTCCTATAACAAGTACATATAGCAGCTATGGCACCAAGAGATAGACTGAACAATTAATACTATACAAGGCTACTATAGAACACATTGTCAAGCTCATGTTCATACATTTTATGACGTTTTGATATAAGCCTGGCCCAAGCACAATCACGTTGCTCAATATCTTGTGGCAATCAGCCCAACGCGACAAATTCCCATCCCGAATTTCCCACAAGACTCCGCCATATTCAGGGCAAGAATATACTGAAGGATTACCTGCCAAATCACTCTCGTTTAACAGATTGCTATTCATATGTGCAATTTTTACCTATTCTCTAATTTTACAGGTGTTTCACTATTAAGTTCTTCTTCCACTATCTCATATGCCAAACGCTTGAGGGCCTCACCCATCTTTTCTACTGGCAAGCAGTAATCTATTTGCACATTGTTCAACGCACTTTGTGGCATCTGGGGATAAAGCGCTTCCTGAGGACTCTGTACCATCGAGACTCCACCACAGCGCTTGATAGCCAATAGTCCAGCTGTGCCGTCATCTAATCTACCTGAAAGGATCACTCCCACAACGCGCTGCCCATACGCCCTGGCTGCAGAACGAAATAAAGAGTCAACAGATGGGCGATGACGGTTTTCCTTTGGTCCTCTTATTGCTTGCACATATCCTTTCTCGATCATCAGATGGTGATCTGGTGGTGCAACATAAATCCGTCCAGGAACAATTGCTGTCTTGTCCGCTGGATGCAATGCTGGTAAGCTTCCAGCCCGACTCAGTATCTCCGGTAAGAGGCTTGGACTATCCGGTGGTATATGCAATACGACGAACAATGCTGCTGGTATGTCCTTCGGTAAGGTGCGTACGAGTTTCGTCATTGCATCAATGCCACCAGCGGAAGCACCTATCACAATAATGTCGTGGCTAGCCATACTTCTCCCTAACAATGTGCAGAGTAAAATAAATAGGTACAGTATACACACGCTATCTGTGAGCAATTTGTTTCGTAGATTTTGGCTAACTGATCGGAAGGTGGCGACCAATAGAAGGGAGTGAAATTGACAAAAGTTATACAACCCCTATACAATCGCTATATCGAAGATAAGCATAAATTGAAAGGAGCCTGTTGCAAACAGGCACGAAGTCATTATGAAACATCTCAACGCTGTTATTATCGCAGGTGGCAGTGGAACACGTTTGTGGCCATTGAGTACTCCCACCTTCCCTAAGCAATTTCTGCCATTGCCCAGTGGCAATAGTATGATACAAGAAACGTTACTCCGAGTTGCACCTCTTGTCTCACCCACACAATCCTGGGTCGTGACAGGACGTAACATGGCCGATCTCGTTGAGGAGCATCTCCCTACTCTCCCTTCCGACCACATTCTACGCGAACCAATGGGACGCGGATCAGCTCCTGCAATTGCATGGGCAGCAGCAACTATCGCACAGCAAGATCCCAAAGCGATCATGGCGATTTTCAGTGCAGATGCCGTCATTGAAGATACTGAACAATTGCGCAAGACACTCTTCTTGGCCTATAAACTGGCTGAGCAAGGCAAATTGGTCACCATTGGCATTCAACCTACGACACCGGAAACTGGCTACGGCTACATCCGTTTCGCTCAACAAATCAGTGAAGGGTACGGGTACCAAGCGTTCCAGGCCGAGCGTTTTGTTGAAAAACCCAATCTGGAAACAGCGCAAAGGTATCTGCATGATGGGCACTATGTATGGAATGCAGGTATATTTATCTGGAGTGTCAAAGCGATCATGGAAGAATTCCAGCGCTATCTCCCTGATATTTTTGACAAAATACAAACCATTGTGCACGCTCAAGGAGCATATAATCAACGAACGGTCCTTGACGAACTCTGGCCTACGTTGCAATCTATCACCATCGACTATGGTATCTTAGAAAAGACTACCACTACTGAAAAACCTACTAATCTGGTCGTTATCCCTGTTCAGTTTGGGTGGAATGATGTTGGCAACTGGGAACAATATGGAGCACTCTTCCCAGCAGATGAGCAAGGTGTCCGAGCAGTTGGTTCCCATACAGGACTGGGAAGCCGAAATGTTATGGTGTATAACAATACATCGCGCCGCATCTTTACTATCGGGCTGGAAGATGTGATTGTGGTCGAAATGGGCGATCTCACTGTTATCTGCCATAAAAAGCATGTGCAACGTGTCAAAGAGCTGGCAGAACAGCAGAACAAATACTATCAAAAGGTTTGAGCTGTTCTCACTCTCCACTAAAAGGCGCCACTCTGCGGCTGGCATAGTCATAGAGAAGATCTCGATTATGCTATAATTTAAGAGTAGATTGACCAAACCTTTTCTCTTTTAGGATACGAAGGGAAAATTACTCTGCATGCTCCCTGAACAGCCTGTACTTAGCAAATGCGAAAAGATTGCTACAGCTCATATTTTTGAGGGGGCTACCAATCCGCTCTGCGATAGCTTAGCGCTCGGTTGGTAGCATTTTTTTGTGGATAGAGTTTAGTGTAGCAAGGAAGGATTTAAAAGTATGGCTACTCGTCCCTATCATCCTAGTATTCCTACGGAAATTTTAGCGCTTTCACATGAACGTGATCTCCTACGTCGGCGTGGTCAGTACGATCGTGCGGATAGACTCAAGCGAGAAATCGAAGATGCCGGTTATGCCATCAGAGATAATCCACGTGGGGCTCACCTGATTACTCTACCCAGTATCGAAACTGATGGAAAACTCTATCGTACCGTGCACCAGTTTCCATCGCACCTTGATGATGCTGACCTCTGTACCTTCTCAGTCAATATCCTGGCACAAAATAACTGTGAGCAAACTCGCCGTTGTGTTGAGAGCGTACTGAGCTTCGCTGGCAATAGCAGCATTGAGGTTATTCTAGTCGATAATGCCTCGCAGGATGAGATCGATCTCTGGGCAAACGTATTCAAGCACGATGAGCCACGTCTACGCTTTCTACGTGCATCACGTGTGATGGGTGCAGCTGAAGCTCGCAATATTGGCTTGAAACAGAGCAGAGGCAGATATATTCTGCTGCTCGGCTCTAACGTAGAACTCACAGGTGACATTTTCACGCCGCTGGAGAAAACATTCAAAGATCATAAGGTAGGTCTGACTGGCTTACGCGGTTTGTGCACCGATGATCTCCGACACTTTGAAGAAAGTGATCAGATTGAGGTCGAGGTGGTTGACAGTCTGTGTATGGCCTTTAGACGTACGTTACTCAAGCAAGTGGGTCTCTTTGACGAGCGCTATCGTTTCCCGCAGTACATGGACGTCGACTTCAGCTTTGCTATACGAGAAACAGGAGCACATGCCGTACGCACACCTTATCTCCCTATCACGTGCCATCCACAACAAATGGGTATTGGCATGTCTGATGCTGAATATACACGTCTGACCAAACGCAACTTCTACCGTTACCTGCAAAAGTGGGGAGATCGGGATGATTTGCTGCTAGAAGGATAGATAGGTTTCTCAACCTTCCACTTTACGCAAAATGCAAGGGGTTCGCAGTTAAGCCTTCATTGGCCTCAATTGCGAACCCCTTTATGCACGGTAAATAAGAAAAAGCCCTTAATCCATCACTAAGGAGATGCGCTGCAAACCTATTTCTTCATCGTAATGATAGGCAATAATTGAATCCTGGGAAATTGATCCTTTCGCTCGCTCAATGAATGTTTCGTCAAATGGTCCGCAAATGATCAGCCATACCCAGGGGATATGTTGCTCTTGATTGACACGTTGCATATTTTGGTAGTCAGTCTCGCTGGCCCGATCAAATCCTGTGGGATGACTATGGTAGACGCCGACGATCTGCCCCGGATAGCTAAGTTCCACCGCTAATAAATCTTCGGGAGCAAACTCAAAGTAGACGGGCGAATCGAAAATGTTCGGGAGCGCAAGGACCTCGTTGACATACCAGTTACCCGCATCGTCTCTATGACCCAACAATACCCCACACGCTTCAATATTGGGTCGTCCGCAGATATCTGTCAATAGTTCCTCTTGGGCCGCTTTAGTAAGCTTTACATGTGCATCAGTAAAAATTTCCATGAGTTCGATAAAGATGCAATAGATCTATCGCATCCCTCCAAATCTCTCTGTATTGTCTATAGCGAATTGCCTTTTAGAAGTGTTCAGTGATGCCCCTATTTCTAAGTATAGCATAATTAAATGTAGGCATAACTCCTGAATAGATATTTCTTGTATATCGATAGCATGACTAAGACTTTTCTCCTATAGTACCTCATATCTTGCATTTTTGTCTTGCCTCGTGCATAATGCATATAAAAGCATCGGCGTCTACTGATCTGAGAGGAGTACAAGTGACATGTTGGCTATGGCACGCAGTTGCGCAGTCGTTGGTTTGGAAGGGGCTCTCGTTGAGGTCGAGGTTGACCTAGCAAATGGCATGGCAGCTTTTATGATCGTTGGCCTCCCTGATGCAGCTGTCAATGAAGCAAAAGAGCGAGTTCGAGCAGCCATCAGAAATAGTGGTTGCCTTTTCCCCTTCAAACGTATTACCGTCAATCTAGCTCCCGCTGATCTGCGTAAAGAGGGCCCAGTCTATGATCTCCCTATCGCTATTGGGATATTGCTTGCCTCGGAGCAGATCAATCCTCAGACCAAGGTTGAGGAATCGCTGTTCCTGGGTGAGCTGTCACTAGATGGAAGTGTGCGTCATACCAATGGCATTTTGCCAATGGTGGCACTGGCCCGTGAGAAGCAGGTCAAGACAGTATTTGTCCCTTCTGTCGATGCCATGGAGGCCTCACTGGTAGAAGGTGTAGAGGTCTATCCCGTTGAGACGCTAGGACAACTCATTGCACACTTGAATAATGTAGAGCGTATTCGAGCGCTATATATGCGATCCCGCTTTACTCAATAATATTGACGATGTGATCTATGGACAGGATATGGCGGCCATCCGTGGGCAGGAGCATGTCAAGCGAGCATTGGAGGTTGCAGCTAGCGGAGGGCACAATGTGTTGATGAGTGGCCCTCCAGGATCGGGCAAAACCTTGTTAGCACGAGCCGTACCATCGATCTTACCTAGAATGGTCATTGAAGAAGCTCTGGATGTGACCAAGATCTATAGTGTTAGTGGAATGCTTGCTGCTGAGATACCACTGGTCCGACGGCGCCCATTTCGGGCTCCCCATCATACCGTCAGTCATGCAGGTCTGGTTGGAGGTGGACGCATGCCTCGTCCAGGCGAAATTAGTCTGGCTCATCGCGGTGTCCTTTTTCTGGATGAACTGCCTGAGTTTGGACAGAATGTCCTAGAGGTGCTCCGTCAGCCACTGGAAGATAAGCAGGTGACCATCTCCCGTGCTCAGGGAACGATTACCTATCCTGCAAACTTTATGTTAGTTGCAGCCATGAATCCTTGCCCATGTGGCTTTTATAGCGACCCAACTCGTGATTGCACCTGTTCTGCCTCCAATATTGCTCGCTACCAGAAACGTATTAGTGGCCCACTGCTTGATCGCATCGACATTCATGTTGAAGTTCCACGCGTCGACTATGAGAAGCTCGCAGATAAACGTCAAATAGAGAATTCAGCGATGATTTTAAGCACGTGTTCAGGCTGCACGTGATCGCCAACTTCAACGTCTCAAGGATGCTAAATTGACTTGTAATGCGGAAATGGGCCCTGCTGAAGTACGCGATTTTTGTACTACCGATGCTGCCGCTGAAAAACTTTTGAAGTCTGCTATGCAACAATTGCATCTCTCAGCGCGTGCCTTTCATCGCGTGCTCAAGCTTGCTCGCACTATTGCTGATCTTGCTGACTCAGAGATGATTGCGGCCAATCATATTGCGGAGGCTATTCAGTATCGACCACGCATAGGTCTCTAGATCAAGTATTACTACAGGTAATCCCATGAGGTATAGTAAATAGCAAGGGAACCATCAGATGTTGGAAAATTTGGAGAATACTCTAAAAAAGTATTTTGGGCATGATACTTTTTTGCAGGGGCAACGTGAAATTATCCAGCAAGTTCTATCCAGAAGAGATGCATTCATTCTCATGCCAACTGGTGCTGGCAAATCGCTGATCTATCAGTTTTCGTCGCTGTTGATGCCAGGCTTGACAGTGGTAATCTCGCCATTGATCGCCCTCATGCAAGATCAAGTAGATCGACTACAAGCCAATGGTATCGCAGCCACGTTCATCAATAGCTCTTTAGATACTGAGGAACGACTCAACAGGCAACAAGCGATCCTAAACGGGAAACTAAAGCTGCTTTATATAGCCCCAGAACGGCTTGTGACCCTGCCCTTCTTATCTCTACTTGACGAGGTGCGCAAGCGAATAGGTGTGCCTTTATTCGCTGTTGATGAGGCGCACTGTGTGAGCGAGTGGGGACATGATTTTCGCCCTGAGTATCGGCTATTGGGCCGTCTCCGCGATCGCTATCCATCTATACCAATGCTAGCTCTCACTGCGACCGCAACCCATCGCGTGCGCGAGGATATTCTTACTCAGCTCAGACTCAATGATCCATACATTCATATCGCCAGTTTCAACCGACCTAACCTCTACTATGAAGTTCGTCAGAAGAATCAAGGTTCGTATCGAGAACTCTTGCAACTACTACGCACGCAGCCTGATGTCTCAGTCATCATCTACTGCCAGAGCCGTAGGGGCGTTGACGAACTGAGCGAGCGCCTCCAGCAAGATGGCATTCGTGCTCTTTCTTATCACGCAGGCTTGACCAGTGAGACACGAACTGACCATCAAGCCCGCTTTATGCGTGACGATGTGTCGGTGCTGGTCGCAACGGTTGCATTTGGTATGGGCATCGCCAAACCAGATGTGCGTGCCGTTATCCACTATGATATGCCCAAAAGTCTGGAAGGATACTATCAAGAGTCTGGAAGAGCTGGCCGCGATGGATTGGAAGCACAATGCATATTCTTTTTTCAGTATAGTGATCGTTCAAAATTGGAATTTACGATCCTCGAAAAAACGGATGAGCAAGAGCGTCGTATTGCCCGCGAGCAACTTCAGCAAGTCATAGATTACAGTGAAAGTATTGGTTGTCGCCGTCGCACACTGCTAGCCTACTTTGGTGAGGTGTTCCAGCAAGAAAACTGTGGAAATTGCGACAACTGCCTACATCCGATAGGGACAATGGAAGATCGCACCGTTGATGCCCAAAAGTTCATTTCATGCATATCTAGAACACAACAGCGTTTTGGCATGCGTTATATTGTTGACATCCTGCGCGGGGCAAAAACTCAGTAGATTCGTGAGCAGAACCATGATCAACTTACCACCTACGGTATCGGCAAAGACTTGAGTGTAGACGCATGGATGTATCTTGGCCGATCTCTCCTGCAACAAGGATTAGTAACGCAAACGGAGGATGGATACCTCGTACTCAAACTGAACAAATTCCTGGAGATCTTGCGCCGACAGCGTAGTGTTGAGATTCCAGCTATGCCTGTAAATCGGCAAAATATGAGTGATACCACAGATTTTCGTAGGGTAGAACTAGAACCAGAGGAGATAGGGTTGTTCGAATACCTTCGCATTTTGTGCAAGCAACTTGCAGATGCTCAAGGAGTAGCTCCGTTCGTGGTGTTTCCGAATAGCAGCTTGCTGGCAATGGCTCAACAGCGTCCACAAAGCAAAGAGCAATTTGCTAACATTCCAGGGGTCGGTGCCCGCAAGCTAGAAGCCTACTTTGTGCCATTTAGTGATGCCATTCGCAACTATTGTGAGCGACACAATCTGGCCATGGGCCTAAAACCTCGAACAATGGCAGGTCTCACTACCTCTAAAGCCAATGGTAGTTCACCTACGCGCTTGCTCACATTAGACTTGTACAAGCAGGGACGAACTATTGAGGAGATAGCCAAAGAGCGTAGCCTCAGCCCACGCACGATTATCAACCACTTGGCTGAACTTATTGAAGCAGGTGAGACAGTTGACATTGAACCGTTAATTCAGCCTGGACATTATGAGGATCATCGTAGATGCTCTGCAACAGGTGGGCAGTGAGTTGCTCAAGCCCGTTAAGGATTTTCTCGGCGATGATTTTTCTTATGAGGAGATACGGCTTGTACGGGCTGTTGTGCATCATTCCCAAGGAACATCGGTTTAAAATTTTTGAGCTTTACCTGGCGTAACCCTCGAATAGCATTGCAAATATATATTTTCTCTGCTTCAAGCAGATCATTTAGATGGAGCACCACTTCTCGGGCTTGACGATTCTCTTTCTAGCATCCGTTGGCGATAAATCCCATTCAGTAATCCACAGTGCAAAGGAGGTGTTAGCAGAAAACCATCACGTTCGATGAAAATGTTATTGGTTGCACCCTCCGTTACCTCACCTTTTTCATTGAGAAAGATCACATCGGCATAACCATTTTCTTGCGCAAAACGACTAGCTCGATTATAGAGGGCACGATCCGTTGTTTTATGATAATACATACGATATTGCGAATCAGTACGTTCCTCGCTGAGCACGATGATTCGCTCCGGGACGGGTTGGGCCTCTTGGATCTGGATCGCTTCGCTCTCCCATCGCCCTGTACGACTTAGCTTCAACCGTACTTTGTACCTCTGGCCTGCTACAAGATTCGCACTTAACTGCATCAGTATCTCCTCTACGCTTGCCTGATCATAGGGATACTGAAAGTAATAGGCCGAGTCAGCCAGACGCTGTAAATGCCTTTCGAGATGCTGATACCTGCTATCCCATAAGATGGCCTCCAGGATGTCGGAACTCAACTGAAGCCTTTTTGGTGAGAAAATGGGCTTTTACAGTACATTCAGCATATTCATCAGAGGCAACTGAATCATAGACAATCCCACTACCAACACCCATTTCACCACGTCCGTTCTCAAGTACAACTGTCCAAATCACGACATTAAACATGGCTCTAACAGCCCTCGTGGAAGGGCAAGGGGCAAATCTGATGGAACCAGTATACACCCCGCGTGGCGATCTCTCCAATTCTCTGATAATCTCCATCGCTCTGATCTTGGGAGCACCTGTTACGGAACCGCATGGGAACAAACTCTTGATGACCTGGGAATAATCTACATCGTCGTTCAATGTCCCTTTCACTGTCGAGGTCATATGGAACAGAGTATCATATTTCTCAATCGTGAATAGTTTAGGAACCGTTACCGAACCAATCTGGCACAAACGTCCCAGATCGTTACGGAGGAGATCGACGATCATAACGTTCTCTGCACGATTTTTGCTATCCCGTAAAAGCGACTCCGCTACATGCTGATCCTCAAGTCGTGTGCGACCACGTGATATTGTCCCCTTCATCGGACGTGCAACAATTTGCTCTCCCTTGATATAGAAGAACAATTCGGGCGAAAGGCAAAGTATGCTCTTGTCCAGCAGCACGTATATATGCACTATAAGAGACTCGTTGCTTGCTTTTCAATGTCTTATACAGAGATATTGGCGAACCATCGAATGTAAAATGGTAGCGCCCCGTAAAGTTAATCTGATAGACATCACCAGCACAAATGTAGTCTTTGATTTTATGAATTATTTTGGTATATTCAGCTTCGCTCAGATCGAAATGCATGTTGTCTAAATGAGGGATAGGTTCATTTCGCGAAGTATGGAGAGTCGAGATTACATCATCCAGCTCAGATACCCCATGAAGTTTGCCACTAGTGTGATCATAAATAATTGGTTGTCGGTAAACACCAAACCACGCCAAAGGTTGCTTCTCGCTGTGGTAATCTAATAGGCCAAGCTTCTCAATATGGTAGGCACACTCATAAGCAAAATAACCTGCGAGATAGTAGCCTTGCTGCACATACCCTGGAATAGATGCAAGCAAGTCAGCTAATTCAGTGACTTGGTGAATTTCGAGTATCTGTACAGGGTCAACAAATAAAAAACTACAATTATTGTTGTGATCGTTCTGAGCGCTTTTAAGGAAAACTATATTTTCCTTGTCTTGGAGCAGATGATAATACTCTTCAGGGAATTCTAAAAACCAACGGTCAAACTTGCTCCCTTTTGTCCAGATGATTGTCTTTCAATACTATGGCTCCAGCTGGTTTGCACGCTCCAAATCAGCTAAATTTTCTGTCCGTTCAAAGCGCATACGCAAGGCATTGGCTAGATTTTGGTGATACACAGATTTGACACGTGAGTCAGGTTCAAGCAGCTCAACTGCTTGCTCAAGCAAGGCAACTGCACGATCGAGATCAGCCAGATCCTCCGTTAATTTATAGCGGATGCACAGGGCGTTGCCGAGATTATGCATACACTGCATCTGATAGAAAGAGTTGGGCTCGCACAAAGACAAGGCATATTCCTGTTTCTCAATTGCTAATTGGAGATCGGCCTCAGAGTCTGTTCTCCCATAGCGAAGTGAGCAAGGCATAGGCAAGAAAGTTAATCAACACAGGCAAATATTCAGCACTACGAGGCGTTTTTGCCACCATTTGTTCCATGACCTGAACCAGCTCTTTTAAATCCGCTAATTCCTTGGTCTGATGGTAGTACCCCATGAGAGATTTACCAAGTAATTCTAGATATTCATAACGGTTGGGTTCATCAACAGGAGTTTCTTCGGCAAATAACCTCAGTACCTTAATGGCCTCCGCTAGATCAGGCAGATTATCCGTTAGGGTATAGCGCATCAAAAGAGCATTAGCAAAATTGCTCAGCGTTATGCTTCTGTATGGCGACGTAGCAGAGGTTCGCTCTACCGTCTCTTGCCATGCCCGTATTGCACGATCCAGATCCGCCATATTCTGCGTGACCGCAAAACGCTCTAACAGACAGGAACAGAGATTGTGTAAACAATTTGGCAAGCTGGAGGAATCCAACGGTGTATGTTCCACCACTTGCCCAAAGAGTTGGATTGCACGATTGATAAACGTTTGATCCCGGGTATGCTCAAACGATAGGTGTAGAGCATTACCCAGATTATTGGCACTACTCAACCACATTTTTGATGCAACTGCCGATTTTTGCACAGCCTGATCCAAGATATGCACTGCACGATCCAGATCAGCTAGATTGTGGTTCTGCTCAAAACGCTGGCATAAGGCATAGCCCAATATATTGAGCAAACTTGGAGATTCAGGTATTTCTGTCGAATCCAGGTCCATCACCTTTTCACTCATTAAATACGTTAATAAGTATGAACCGAGAATATCCTTATTATCATCTGACAGATTCATCATATCCTGCCTTGCTATTCCTCAACGTGGCAATCGAACCGTTGAGCCCAACTGCTTACGCCTTGCACCTCTTTTGACTTCAGCTTACTATCATGTCTACACAGTAACAATGTTTGAAGTATAGCAAACAAATCCCTTCTTGTCAATCCCGTCGTAAGAGGATTTCTAATTTTATACTGTATTTGCTTGTTCATTTTGAGAAATAGAAAGGGTGTTCTGGATAGGACCATCCTTTGATTTTTTTCAAATTTGTCCCTCTATCCCCCTTCCTAAATAGACAAATTAGCCCCATACTAGTTATAACACTTCCAATCCCCAACCCGCCCCAAATAAGGGACGCGACTTCCCACGAACTTGCGTACGGAGAAAGATCTATAGAGCAAGTGGAGAGAAATGAAAACGAAAGGAGGAGGCACTTCCATCCACTAGATCGCGACGTCATTCACTTGACCGCAACACATCCCAAGCATCTATGCATGGGCGTGCCACAAAATTTTGATGAATAAACTCAGCGATTCGCTCTTAGGGCATATGATTTGTGGATATCGCCTAGAAGAACTACTCGAAAGCGATGCTGTTACCAAGGTTTATCGTGGCCATACTCAGGAACTCTGGCAGACATCTGAACTGATTATTACAATTCTCAACCTGCCCATGACATTATCACCTCAAACTCGAGAGCGGTTTATCGAAAGGTTTTTGCGCGAAGCAAGGCGAATTGTCCGGCTACGCCATAAACTTCTCTTTCCTCTTTTTGGATACGGTAAACAGAATGGATATCCATATCTGCTAACCCCAAATGTATCAGGTGTAACCCTGGCAACCTACATGAAGCAAAGGCAATCCTGGAGCCCATCAGAGGCTTTTACAATTCTTGTTCCTATTGCTAAAGCGCTGACTTACATTCATAGTCAAGGACTGATATACAAGTTTTTAAATCCAACCAATATCTTCTTGCAGGATTCGAAAGTACCACAAATTGCAAACTCAATTACCCTCAGATCTTGCGGATGGAAGGTCTCGGCGATAAGGCAACGGCTTCTTCTCCCTATGCCCATCTCAAGAACATTGCAGGCGGTTATTTAGGCGCAGCAGAATACCTAGCTCCTGAAGTTGTGAAAGGGACTCCACCAGACCTACGATCCGACGTTTACTCACTGGGCATCATCCTCTTCCAACTACTGAGTGGACAGCCTCCCTTTACCGGAAGAGACTATTTAGAAATTGCACAAATGCATGTATGCAGGCCATTGCCTTCAATCCATAGTATTACACCAAGTGTACCTGTTGCATTAGAGCTTGTTCTCAATCGTGCTTTGTACCGCAATCCCGAACATCGCTTTCAAACTCCTGAAGATTTTGTTACGGCCTATGCTCATGTGCTCAATGGACAACCGCAAGTACAAACGCATCCCCGAGCTACACCAGCAGGGGAGCAAGTACGAATTGTTCCCACTGCTCCATTAGCAAAGAACTCAAAAGTGTTCTTTTTCGAAGAAGAAGAGCAGGAGCATCTGCAATCGTTCAGACGAGGACGAGAGAGACTATCCGTGTCTGAACGAGAACGAGGAAACGCACTCCCGCTCAAACAAGAGCCAGAGAAAACACAGATATTTGAAGAAGAATTGGAAGATGACTCCTGGTTAAATGCCGCAGGCCCAGTTCATAGGCAGGCATCCGAGAAGAAAGTGGAAAAAATATCAAATAGTCAGTTCTTCCCACACAGGAAATCTCTTCCCTCTCTCGACCAGAAAAGACCAAAAATCGGCAGATGATCTGCTAGCGTCGAACATGAAGAAGATCTCAATAATGCATAATACGCCTATATGATCAGGAAGGACCTAGATGTGCAGGCTCCGCATCTATCTCTTCCACAGGTTCTGGAGGATACACCTGCACCACATTATTGATATCTCTGCATCTCTCGACCTGATTTGGGCTAGCGGCAACCATCTACGCAAGCGTATCTGCCACCAGTTAAAGAGATATGCCAGCGTGGCAAAAACAAATAGAATATTACGTGCATTTACTATCCCTAAAAAACCTGTAGGGAGTACAATTACATGTGCATTGATCGAGGTTGGCAACTGTGAATAGAAAAAGATATAAAGTATAGCGGTAAGTAGTGAAATTATTCCCCAACATATAGTCCAGAAGCGACTGAATGCGCCAGAATAGGCTAGCAGTGGAATAAGCCACATAAGGTACTGAGGACTGAACGTCTTCCCTGTCGCTAGAAAAACTAGGATTAAAGCAATCGATGCTTGCACAATATCTAGTTTTTTGCGCCACTGAAGTAAGAGAATATATGCTACTCCCATGAGCAAAAAGATAATCTCTGCCTGCGAAACGCTTTGACCAAGCTTGTCACTGACAATATTGATTGAACCATAGCTATACTCCACCCTCTGCCATGGGATACCCAGCTGTCGCGCAATCCAGAGCACTGTGCTCCCTGTCAATTTTACCTGAATCGGTCGCTGGTGAAAATAGCTTAACTGGCTAACCACTGCCCCATGAAAGTCAAGCAATGCGAATACTCCCGTTATTCCTAACAAAAGAATTAGAAAGAGTAAACAGTTCTGCCAACGCCAGCGTAGTATTCCTTGCAATGTACACCAACACTGTCTCGGCACATCTCGCCAGACAAGATCGTTGGCAGGTACATGCAAACGGCCTAAGGCTTGTTGTTCCGCAATAAACAAGGCAGGCAATAGCAAAATCGGATAAATCTTGAGCAATACACCTCCTGCTAGGACACAATAAGCCGTTGTCCAGCGTCCCCGCTCTGCCGCCATTACGCAAAGCAAGGTCAGTAGCGCAGGTAGTAAATCAAAACGCACCAGTGCCAGCGCTGGCACCCCTATCAGCAGGTAGAACGCAAATACAAATGGAGAGCCATGTGGTCCATAGCGTTGCAGTAACCAGTAGATACCTATCGTCACCACTGCCATCAGGAGAGCAAACGTCACCTGATAGTTTAATAACTGTACAAGAAGCGGTAAAGAAAATACAAGTATGGTCAATGGAGGATATTCAAACGGCAAAAGATGGAATGCTGATTTTTGTTGAGCAATACCTAAGAATGCACATTGGAGCGAGGGAAGAACATGGGTCGCACTTGTGCCAAACCAGAATGCTAGCGCGTAACATTGATAACGAGCAGGATCTGTTGTGATAAGAAATGATGGGATAAAGAACTCCCAGACAACACCACTACACATTAAAAGCGCCACTAGCACAACAGGAAAGTACCTTACACCTCTGCGACCAGCTTGCCAAGCATTCCAAAGTGGTGTCAGAGAGAAATTGAACGAGAATGGTTTAAACTTGTCAATAGCACTCTGTTTTATTAGTTCTTTCCACAAATGTCCATATACCTTCTCTAATATGTTTATTTCCCGCACCACAACCGAAAACCAGATTGAAAATTCCCTAATCTATTAGCTGCGCTCTACCTTCCTGAGCAGCCTCCCATTCCAGACGGAGGTGTTGCGCCTTCCTGAATATCTCATCAATTTTTTTTTCACGGGCTACAATACGCTCACGTAGCATACGTAAGTTGGCAATGTACTCATCTAGCTGTTGCGCTATCGCCGTGCCATTGGTGAGACAAATATCACGATACATTTCAGGGCTACCAGCTGCCAGACGCGAGGCGTCACGAAATCCACTCGCAGCCAGCAAAGAGGCCTCCTGCCATGTGCTGTCTTCAGCAACAGTATTCATCAGTGCAACAGAAGCCAAGAAAGGCAGGTGGCTGATCGCAGCGACTAACCTATCATGCTCAGTTGCTTCAAGAAAACGTACATGAGCGCCAAGGACATCAATCAGAGCACATACCTTTCTGACAGCAGCCGGGGATGTGCGAGGTGTAGGAGTCAAGCAATAGATACGGTCATGGAACAGAGATGCCTCAGCGACTTCAACGCCACACATTTCCTTACCAGCCATTGGATGACCACCCACAAAAGTGACTGAGGATGGTAATAGTTCCTCAGCCCAATTGATTACTTCCATCTTCGTGCTAGCGACATCAGTTACAACCGTTTCCGGGGAGAGTAGAGGAGCAATATCTTGGAATAACGCGTGGATGGCTCTTACTGGGGTTGCCAGAATAACCAATTCTGCCCCACATACAGCATCAGCAGGTGTACTAGAGCATTGATCAATCGCACCCATCTTACGGGCACAATCACATACACCCTTGCCCAAATCATAACCAATAACTTCCTTAGCTGCCCTCGCTTCACGCAAGGCTAGGCCCATCGATCCTCCAATCAATCCCAAGCCAATAATCGCTACACGACTAAACATAGAAATCGACTCCTCAACAGACTAAGTATAATTGCAAAGTACTTAGTCGGATAATGTAGCAATTATACTCCGTTGCCTTGCCTTTTTTCAATGGTCGGTACTTGCCAGCAATGCAAGCACCAACCATCCCCTTCTACAACAAGAGCACTCGCATAGTCAGGATGAGGATGAAGAGCACGCATACTCCAACGGGCAGTCTCATGTGGATCTTCACGACTATTTAATAGCGCTGCTGGCTCATCTGGCCGCAGGGATACATCAAAACTATCGAGAGGAATGGAAAGACCTTTACCTCTCGCCTTGATATAGGCTTCCTTATGTGACCAACACTGATAAAAAGCTTTCATCCTCTCCAAGGGAGGCAGAAGCCCGCAGCATCTCATTCTCCAGCGGCGAGAATGAGTGCTGGGCCAACGACTCAAGGTCGAGGTCTGGTCGCATATACTCTATGTCAATACCAACCTGCCGCACATAGGTAAAAGCAAATAATATCAGTTCATGAGAATGAGAAAGATTGAAGTTCAAGACATGATCTTGCATGTCGAGATCTAATGATGGCTTGCCGTAAGCATTAGAGCAAAACTGCAACTGGCTTGCATTAATAAAAGGACTATTTAAATAGCGAGCAAGCAATATTCTCAGTAGGCCATGCGTGATGATAAAACGATAACGATCTTTTTCAAAACGAAAACGTTCTGCTCTGGCTATTTCGTCTCGACTCAGTAAAGATCGCAGATACTGGATTGTTGCTAACGGTTGTAATATGGAAACCCGCCAGACATGCACTTCGTCCTCCGATAGTGCTACTTGGTCTGGCGGTATTTCCCACTCTTCGCTATGATGCATTCAAAAGTACACTAGCCCCTCAAGCCATTCCTCTCCACCTGACCCAAGAGCAGCGGCCAGCAAGCTGGTTACATCGTCACTGAGCAGTACATCACGTTCCACGCGATAACTTTCCAGGAAACGCTGCAAAATATGTACATCGTAGCGAGCAAGCAGATCAGCAGCAAACCGTTCCAGCAGCAGTTCATAGGATAGATACTCCTCCATCGGCGTATCTTCGTACCAATCAAAGCCACGAATGGTCATCGGAGTTTTACCATCTGGCTCTGGCTTAAAAATGTCTGCATATTGCTCATATAAATCTTGATTGACCATCCCTTGCAAACCATCAAGGCTATATGAAAGCCAGACGGCCACGAACTCGAATTGCCACTCATCGGCCCACAAAGGCGCTTGATCTGGCCAGGGACGTGGATCTGCCTCCAGAAATGCTAGGGCCAGCTCATGGTAAAGCATGAACGCGATCTTCTCCCGCGTTATCGTGCCAAAAGTCGGGTCGATTGCCGTTGGCACAACAAGAGTTGGAGGAGAGGTCGCATCTGTCCAATAGGGACGAGGAGCACGCTCTTCCTCCAGATCATCACGCGGGACAAGAGGCCAGTCTTCCGGCCCGACTACCAGTACCTCTACGGTTGGCATTGACCGCCCCAACAACTGAATTAACCGTTCAGCGGCTTTGTCAATTGTTTGAACTATCCAATGGGCAAGTTCTGCTTCTCCTGATGGATAATAGGCTGTTAACGGTCCGCCTAACTTCTCATAACGATTATACGGGAAATGCGCCATTTGTCTTAGGCACTCCCTTCCTCAAGAATTGCGGCCTTCTCCAACCCATCCAACGAGGGAGAAAGTCCTGTTTTCTCAATTTCTCGCAGCGATCCCTGCAATACAGACCTATCTAATTTGTGATCTTTGCGAAAACGATCGTAAAAACTACGGTAGAGTTCTCAAGCGTTTAGGAGCCATTCTCCCATTTCCCTCATAATACTCAAGAGCAACCTGACCAATAGACCAGGTAGCCGCTGCTGCAATAGCACCAGCAATAAGATCACCACCAAAAGGACTGCTTTTGCAGCCTGTTCTGCTAGCAGACGGAGCCCCAATCCACTCAGGAGAGTTATCACCATTTCACATGCACGATGGCTCGTTTCTTCGTTATCCATAGGCTCGCCATATAAAGCTCCCAGGCGCAAAACCAGACGTAGCTGCGTCCCCAGCAGAATGGGAATATCGATAAACGGTATAGGCTCTAGGCCTGCCGCCAGACTTACCAAAGCAGCATTACCAATAATCCGTTGCGCCGCTTCGCGTCGGTAAGCGGGCAATTCACGCCCAATTGCTAGAGCAGCTTCAGGGCTAGCTTCTATGATAATGGGGATTAGCTCATCCGCAATATTGTGACCCGTTTTGGCAGAAATTGGAATGACGCCAGGAGTATCCAGCGCGATAGCGACCTCTGTGGCCAAATGATCTCCGCCTTCATCTGCCTCTAGCGCGTCAATCTTATTAACGGCAATAATCATCGGTTTGTTTAGGCGTTTGACATGATTAAACAACTCTCGATCTTCTGCTTGCAACCCCTTTGACGCATCGGTGAGGAAAACAATCACACTTGCCTGAGCTAGCCCACTGTCCATGACATCAGGCAAATGTCCAGGAGTATCCACCAGTGTAAAGGGCCCAAAGTCAGCACGCACTAACGTAGGCGTACTGCCTGACTGTGGGGAGACAGGAGAGAGATTTCGGCCATTGATTTTGTTGAAAAGGGTACTCTTCCCGGGTATTGGGCAAGCCTACAATCACGATGGTATTGTTTAATTTCTCAAGGACATCCCGCTGAGCTGCCTTCCAATTTACGCTTCTCATAAAGCCTTGTACCATATTCAGCCTTGTAGGGAGATGCTCTATGACTTTCAGGCCTATATCACGCACAGTTTTAGGCCGACCTTTACTAAAGAGGCTTGCCCAGACACTATCTCTAATCTTCTTTTTCTCTTCTTCATCAGACCTCAGCTGATACTGTTTACGATTAGTCACACTCACCTTCCTTCTTTACGGAATAACACTAACTGACCTAGCACGCATCTGGCCATGAATGGTGCAAACAAATGACCAAATCTTAACGCTTCTATTCTACCACACCCAATTAGGAAAGCCTCTGTAATTTAGGATGCCAATCTCAGCACATTGGCTAGCCCATTTTTAACAGAAGGGGAAATAGGAACCTTCATTGGCCCAAGCCCCTTCCGCAAGATCTATAGAGACAACTTTGCAAGCATATGATCCATGTGCTCCTGTGCCAGCTTTATATTGCCTGCAAAGATCAGACCCATCGGGTTCTTTGCCATGCGACAGATTATACGCGTACCATTTTGCAGGAGTAGTTGATCAATTTCAAAGATCTGGTCCCTGAGTATGTGAGGGTCTACGTTGGCTGGCAGAGGATACTTATCGATCGTAGAGATACCTGCCTGTATCACCGCACGCATGTTCTGAATGGTCGGCTCTTTCCGATTTACGCCCATAACAGTAACAATGGCATCAGTATAGTTCGTCCAGCGTGGGTTACATTCAGCCAGATAGTTCATCGGCCGCTGCTTACGTTCTTTTGGAGCGTTTTCTCCAGTTCCGTAGGAATCATAATATCCACATTTGCCACCGCACGCAAGGAAGAAAAGTTTATGCCACACCTTTCAGCTACCTTGCGTAAAAATGTCTCAAAGAATGCTGCTGTCTGGTCTTCATAGTGATTCTGCATCTGTTGCAGATAGGCATTTCTGGGAATATAGGTATTTGTACCGATACAAGCCATACTGCCCGGCTTTTGATACTGACCATTCCAGCGCAGAGACTCAACATGGCCATCCATGATGACAACAGACATTCCAGGTGAATTGGCCAGATTTACAAAGCGACTGACTACCACACGCGTCTCCTTAGGAGGGGACATGGCTGCCATCAGGCTTGCTTGTGCCTGCTTCAAGGCATCACGCCAACAGCTATAAGAGTTGACATCTTCAGCATCGCCATTCTGGACAACAATAATCGCACTAGCCTTTTCGTAAACCAGACAGCAGCCAATGTTGCCATCCGATTCAGCTGCCCGCAACACCACTCCCAGCGGATACGCTTGAGCCACTCCAGCCTGCTTATAGATCTCCTCCACCTTGCCCAGAAATGTTTCAGCTTCTTTGGCTACATCCTGCACATGCACGATAGTATAGTCAGGAGGACTAAAACCCTCTTCAGCTAACTCATCGGCCAACTGATAGAAAAGAGCTTTATTCTTCAGTAGATGGGTCATCTGCGCAGGTAAGCCCCATACTTGCGCCCCCAGTTCATCGCGGATATATGCCTCCGTCTCAGGGATATTAATATAGGGCACAACGAGCGGTACAGAATTGGTAACCTGCCTTGCTATAACCTTGAATTCGTAAAGGAACGAGCGCTAATCTTTTTGCCAAAAAGGTGACTGAGATATTGTACTTGGGTATGAACAACTGGCGTCGGGAAACGGACGAGAATGCTGACGTCATGAGAATCAAGTGGGAGATGTCCACACCTCTCGCCATAGTGTAGCTCAGCTTGCCTGAATAGTGTTTCATTCAAAGCATGTAAAACGCCTATAGTTCCTACATTATGGAAACCAGCTCCTACAATAGTTTGATGAGTGTCTGAGGCGAAAAGCGATGTGTGCAGGATATTCATGGATGCAAAAATCTCCGTCGTTGCCACTGATTATCAGATCAACCTACTTTCAATACGCCTATGCAACAAAGATCTCCTACATAACGCCATAGGTGAAAAAGAGTGGTAACCACGTCGTTATCTCTTGTCATCCCTCTCAAAGAGATGCTGGGCTTAGTCGTCTGCCAATCTGAATGTACAACATACCGCTGTCTACTGCAAGAGCAGTGCATGTGGTAAGATATCTTTGACAGAGTTTTTAGCACAACATCTCCATTTTTGAAACACTGCAACTATAGTGTACCAGATGGGGAAACTAATCTTCAGAGATCTCTCGTATCTTTTACTTTGTATGATGACCCAGAGGGGAACATGCTCTAGATTGTTTCAGCAAGCTCTGGCTCCTCTAAACGGAAGATGCCCCGTTCTTCCTGAAAGGTGAACAGTTCGGCATAGCGTCCCCAGTCAATAGCTGTCTCTAGTTGCGACTGCGCCTCATCTTCTCCAAAATGGGTCTCTAGCAGACGCAAAAAGTATTCTTCTGGCAAGGTATGCCCAGGAGTAGTTTCCAACGCCTGGACGATTTGACGAAGAAGGCTGATATGAGCAAGTGCCTGATCACGGAAAACTTGCTTTTCTTCGAGTACTCCAGCTTCAGCAAAGCTTTTCCCTTGTGGCGTTAGCACCAGATCCCCATCTCCTGTCTCAGCTAGATTGAGCAGGTCAGCTACTTCAACCAGTGGGAGCAGATCATCCACCTCTAAATGGAGATGACGACCGAGTTGATAGAGGTCTTCTTTTCCTCCACGAGCATGCACCAACTTGATCAGCCCTGCCACATCGCCAATCGAGACATGGGGAAGGATTTGATAGGGACGTGGCGGTACAGTGACTAGCGGCCCTGTCTTGGCCTGCGGCACCTCTCTTGAAAGTAGGGCAGAAACATCCTCATGGACACTGGTCATGATGCGATAGATCAGGTCAACTAGGGCAGTATGAGCACCATTTGGAATAATGCGCTCCTCCACCGGCAACCCTGGCAACTCGATGCGCAAGTGCCCAGGATTGGCTCCCAGCACAAGAATACGATCAGCCATACTCACGGCTTCATCAATATTGTGCGTGACCATGAGAATTGCACGCGTTGGCATGCTTTGCGAACGCCAAAGGCTCAACAATTCCTTGCGCAGATTGGCCGCAGTGAGCACATCAAGCGCACTAAAGGGTTCATCCATAAAGAGCAATTCCGGCTCAACGACTAATGCCCGTGCGAATCCTACCCGTTGACGCATACCACCGGAGAGTTCCTTGGGATAGGCATCCTCAAAGCCATCCAGACCTATTAGATCAATGGCAGCTAACGCACGTCTCATGCGCTGAGTCGGCGTAAGTGGTTGTGCCTGAAGGCCTAGCTCAACATTCTGCAAAACCGTGAGCCAAGGAAACAATGCAAACGATTGGAATACCATGGCTACATGCGGATTCGGTCCATACTGGGGCTGGCCTTTGAAGAGTACCTGCCCCTCCGATGGCTGGATCAATCCCGCAAGGATGCGCAAAGCGTAGATTTGCCAGACCCAGATGGGCCCAGCAGAGCTACAAACTTGCCTGCCCGAATCTGTAACTGGATGGAATTTAGTACCAGCGAAGGACGCGGATCATGGGGAAGCCTTCCCTCCACGCCGTAGGTCTTACTACATTCACGTGCTTCCAACAAGACTTCCCCCGGTAAGGTCACTGGCTCATGCTGTGAAAAATCATGAAAGTGTTTCATATCTGCTCGCTCCTATTCAAATCTATAGCGACGCTCAGCAAGCGCATATAAGCGTTTCCAAATCAGGCGGTTGAGGGCAACGACGAAGATCGCCATCAAGAGAGTTGCTGCTAAAAGCACAGGGAATTTGCCCTTGGCAGCCGCATCAGCAATACTCGCTCCTAAGCCAACAGTACTTATCACATGCTGATTGAATTGCACGTACTCTGAGACAATACTAGCATTCCAAGCCCCTCCACTGGCAGTGAGCATACCAGTCACAAGGTAGGGAAAGATAGCCGGGGAAGATGAGAGTACGCCACTTACGCCATCCTGTCACGTGATAGACCGTTGTTGCTTCACGCAAATCGCTAGGAATTGCCATCGCGCCCGCAATTACATTGAAGAGCATATACCATTGGGTACCAAGAGCATCAGCAAAATGGCAGCCAATGATAGACCTCCCGGTAAACCAACTAAAGCTAGCAGTAAGACGGGAAAGAGCGCCGTTGCCGGAATAGAGGCGATAACTTGGACCACTGGCTGCAAGCGACGCGACCAACGCGGCGAAAGCCCAATGGCCACGCCAAGTGGCACAGTCCAAGCAGCACCAATCGCAAGCGCAACAAGGGTCCGCAACCAGGTAGAAAACAGCGCAATGAGTAAGCCTCCCCACGTCTGCAAGCTCAATTGTAGGAGCAGACGTAGCATTAACCACAGACCAACTAGGACCAAGAGACCTAGTATAAGGGCACATATCCAAGCAACGATCCGTCGGACTGAAAAGGACCTGCCTTGCTCCTTGAACTCACTTATGGCACGACTAGGATCAGGCAAAGGCTGAAGCCGATTCAAGATCAGAGCGATCAACTTGCCCAGTGGAAGAAAGATCCACCGCCCGATCAGAGTAAGCAGGGCTGAACGCCGCAAGGCATCAAGTATTAGTGAATGAGGTACATCCGCCCCACTACTTAGCTCGACTTTGAATTTATCAGCCCAGGCAACTAGTGGACGCCAGAAGAGGAGATTGAGCAATACAATCAGCACAATAAGCGTCACTAGACCAAGTACCAGGGCCGCTACATTGCCTTTATTTGCCGCCATTCTGGAGATAGGAACCAAGCCCTGACAGTTGGAAGGAGCGACTCCCCAGAGTAAACTGTTCCGAGGCCATCAAGAAGAACCAGCCACCTGCCCAGCTCATCATACTGTTCCAGATTAAACCAATCATCGAGGAGGGCAGTTCCAATGTGAAGAAGCGCTGCCCAAGGTCGCAGACGCATCATGGCAGCCACCTCATTCAGGTCTGTGGGCTGCGTGCGTACAGCATGGTAGAAACTGAATGTCATATTCCAAGCTTGACTGGTAAAAATGAGCAAGATACTTGCCAATTCTAGACCAATATTGGAATGGGGAAAGGCTGCAACTAACGCCAGTAAAACCGCTGGTAGGAATGAGAGAATGGGGATGCTTTGAAGGATATCGAGTACAGGAACCATAACCATGCCTGCACGTCGATGAGTAGCAGCTATATGCCCATAGACTAGAGTAAAGAGCAATGACAGCACATAGCCTAAAATCATACGTAGTAGCGAGTAGCCAGCATACAGCGGCAATACCGCTGGCGAGAGATTGATCGAGACATTTGGGGTTAGCGGAGCTGCCCAGCGAGCAGCGGCCGAGATCAGAAAGGCAAAACTAGCAAGCAATACTAGTACAATAATCAGATCGATAATTCCCAGACGCTGTGCACCATGTGCACCATAACGAGTAGAAGATGATGCCTCACGTGTTACAACGGGCGCTTGAGACTGTGCACGTTCACGTGGCTTGTGAGGAATGAAAAGCTGAGCCATTTTGGGTTCCTCCCTTCATACTATAAGATCAGATAGTGGAGAGGAACCCATTCTTTACTTATCTACAGTAGCTGCCCCCAAAAGGAGGAAAGCAACGTAGCACATACAAAAGGGTTCTCGTCCACTTACCGAGACAGAGAACAATTGTGCCGCACTGAGACATCGTTGGTCGGGATTGGCACTCACGTTACTCACCTCCTTAGGTGTTAGAAACAAATGGTATGCATAAAATAAGAGAAACGCCCGCAATAGAATTGATGCGAAGAAATGGACTTGATTTCTCCTAAGCAACTCTTTCCTAGGCACTCTTAACTACTTTACTCTACCTCTGAGATGCTCGCTGTGTCAAGATCAAGGACACTAGGTATTAGTGTCACCCGCAATTGGTGTAGTTGGGTTTCTCGCTGGCTACGACAGCCTTCCTTGCTCCTGGAGTCTATAGTGCGACGACAATTGCGCTAGCTAGCCCGACCAGAGCATCCAGACCATCACCACAAGCTCTTGAAATGTGTAAGAGCAAATATAGCTGTGTTTGTCAGGTATTTTTCCAATGTGATATCATCTAGATGCAATTCAGCAATTAAAGGCACAGGTAAGGAGCGGTTGTTCGTTTATTCAGGAAAGGTTGGTATTCCAATGGCTCGTTATACAACACCAGATGAACATCTAGCTGGAGCGGAGGAAACACGAGGCATAGCGAATCCTTTACCACTTGGATTATGTGTGCCTGCTTTCACAACAGCAATCCTGGGAGCCTTCTACGCTAGCTTTATCATCCCATATACGCCAGGATCACGTGTGGCGGTCGGAGCCATCATTTTTATCGGCGGCATCGTACAAATGCTTGCTGGGATGTGGGAATTTCGCAGAAATAACACCATCGCAGCTACAGTTTTCACCTCCTATGGAGGTTTTCTTGCAGCCCTCGGCCTAGTTTTCCTGCCAATAATAACCATGACCGGTCTTACAGGCAGGGGATCTGGGCTCTTTTTCCTGTGTTGGACTATTCTTAGTCTCGTGCTCTTGGTCGGATCGATGAGAACAAATTGCCTGTTTGTTACCATTTTAGGTGTGCTTTTCCTCTCTTACCTCTTCCTGACTATAGGGCAATTAGCACGAGATAATCCCATTTTACTGGGTATTGGTGGCTGGCTGGGCATCATTTGTGCTCTGGTTGCTTGGTACGCAGCCATAGTCAGTATGGCAGGGACAACGCATCTGCAGGATAGTTTACACCTGCCAGCCCGATAGAACGGTAACGTATGGGGAAGATGCTATCAACGTTAATAGTAATCTGCTCCTTCCTTGCAAAAAGTTCACGCCCCTTGTGAAGAGGCGTGAGCTTTTTTGTACAGACTAATCCTCCTCTTCATCAATACGAGTAGCCGCCAGTTGTTGCGTACAGAGCGAAATTGCTGACTACGATACTACCACCCCGATCTACCGCAATACCTACCGTTCCGCTGGCATAGGTCTGGTCACTCACACTGCCCACAGCACGTCCATTGGCATAGAAGCTGAATTGCGAACCACTAACAACTACCGTTAGGGTAACCGCCGCATGTGCATCACCAAGAGTACTTCCTTTTGAAATTTCCGTTTCTGAGCCCGTGGTATTATCATAAACATAGGCACTCCAGCTCCCATCAGCATGAATGAGAAATGCGTAAACCCCTCGCTGCTGACCCGGCTGGTTACGAAAATAGATGCCAAAATCGCTGGAGGAGGTTGTATCCTGCTGGAACTGGGCCTGTACGACATAATTAGTAGGATAGTTTTGACCCGGTAACCCGGTCAGAAAGATGCCGTCTAATTCCCCCGTATGAGATGCATTGGTTACCCTTGTTTTGTTTCCTAGACAATTAACCTGTGCCCCATTATATGGCTCCCACCGCCCACCACCTCCATCACAATTGTCTCCAGGACTGACCGCCTGATAGATCTGCGTACCTAGGGGGATATTGGTAGATACGGTTGACGCTATGGGAGTAGGGAGTGTTGTAGCTTGGAGCGGTGCCGTTGCTGTCGCAGCAAATAGTTGTGTTGTGGAAGCCACAGTTGGTGCTGGATTTACGCTCTGTGTTCCTCGGCTGATCTGTATCCCCACAAAGATACCACCAATTACAAGCGCGATAACAAGTAAGATAGCAATAAAGAATAGTACGAGTGGTTGCCTCTTCATGTGCAGAGTAGGAGGCATATTAACTGGTGTTTGAGATATCGGATATGATGGTGGTACATATATTGGTGTGTCTGCTCTAGGAGGTGGACCTATGTTCGGCCATTGCGGATTGGATAACCTGGGATCTGACAGCTGCTGTTGGGCTGGTGGCGTTTCACATTGTGAGGTCGCCACTGGCAATCCAAGAGGACAGGAAGGTGAGAGCATGGTGGAGATATGCTCTTCATCATCCGTGCGCGATACGATTGTTGTTGAAGTGGCATTGCGTAGTGCCTGTGCCATTTCTCTCACTGTTTGGTAACGATCTACAGGTTGTTTGGCTGCCGCCTTTTGTATAACCACATCTACCGCAGGGGGATTTGCTGGATTTATTTGGTGAAGTAGCTGCAACGGTTCCTGGATATGCCTGACCATTACTGCATAAGGAGTGTTGCCTGTGAAAGGGACATGTCCACTAAGCATCTGGAAGAGGACGATACCAAGCTCGTAGATGTCAGCACGGGAATCTACCGTCTGACCTTGTGCCATTTCGGGAGCCATATATTCTGGCGTGCCAAGCATTGAACCCGGACTGGTTAATGTCACTCCAACAGTTCCTTCCACCATGATGCGTGCAATACCAAAATCGGCTAGCACAAGTCGCCCGTCAGCATGGAGAAGAAAGTTAGCAGGTTTGAGATCACGGTGAATTATGCCTTGAGCATGCGCATAATCGAGAGCTGAGGCAGCCTGATCGGTATATGTTACTGCCTCTTGTAATGTTAGTACACCCTTCCTAGCTAGCACATCACACAGGCTTCCTCCAGTAAGGTAAGGCATAACTAGATAGGCCAATCCTTCCTGCTCCCCATATTCATAAATTGGCATGATATTCACATGTTCAAGTTTGGCAATGACATCCGCTTCACGACGGAAACGCGCAAGGAACTCTTGATAAACCTGACTGTTCATAGCAAGGTTTGGCAATAAGACCTTCACCGCTACCTTGCGTGCCGGGCGTGTCTGACGCGCCAGATAGACTGTTCCCATACCACCCTGACCGATATGTTTCTCCAGTATGCAGGACCCTAATGTTTGTCCTGTAAGATCACCCCGATTACTTGCCATACATTCCTCTTCCTAAAAAAATTAATGAGACACCTATCTTTCCCTCCTAAAATAGTCACAGTCCCGTTGAGCAATATCTCAACCATTTATTATACCTTAAGGCATGTGTCAAAAGGGGAGAAATGGGACAATTTTGCTTGACGTAAAACCATCATATAGGGTATGTTACTGTGTGCACGTCACTTTTTGAGGGAGAATTCTGCGGAGCTTGCACGTGTGCGATCCTGGAGATGCGGACGCGATAAATCGGGTCCCTACTTTACAGGCAATAAATTGCCATAGATATTTAAGGAGGTCACGAAATGCAAAAGAATGAACATAGCACGAGCATTCCACGAGCACTCACGATCGCAGGATCAGATTCGGGTGGGGGTGCAGGTATTCAAGCCGACTTGAAGACATTTGCTGCCTTGGGTGTCTATGGTATGTCAGCTATAACGGCGATTACTGTACAGAATACACAGGGAGTACGGGATGCCTATGATTTACCAATAGCTTTGATTGAGGGACAGATTGATGCTGTGCTCGAAGATATCGGTACGGATACGGCTAAGACAGGTATGCTCTCTAGCCCAGAAATTATTGAGGCTGTGGCAAGACAAACCCAGAAATGGCAGCTGCGGCTGGTCGTTGATCCAGTTATGGTTGCTAAAGGGGGCGCACGTCTTTTGCACCAAGAGGCGGTCAAGACCCTGCAAACTAGATTATTACCGTTGGCTGAAGTGATCACACCTAACTTGCCTGAAGCTGAAGTGTTAATTAAGCAAGGGATTGAGTCAATAGAGGATATGCGGGCTGCCGCACGTACAATTTATGAGCTTGGTCCACAGCATGTTGTTATTAAAGGAGGTCACCGCACTGCCGAACCTATCGATGTCTATTTCGATGGCTTGCAATTTTATGAGCTGCACGCAGAACGCGTCAAGACAATCCATACGCATGGGACCGGCTGCACATTTTCTGCCGCGATCACTGCATTGCTGGCACATGGCTGGCCTGTTAAAGATGCAGTTATACGAGCTAAGCGTTATGTGACAGGAGCTATCCGCAATGCACTGGGCTTGGGTCATGGTCATGGCCCGATCGATCATTTCTGGCTCTGGGATCAGTCGCAACCAGGACAACATCTATCTAATAGAATAGAAAGCGATTTTTAATGTATGAAGAATAGCTTGCGAATACATCTGGCACTACATGTTTTGACGGATCGAGAATGGTCACGTGGCCGCGATACTCTGACCGTAGCAACGGCAGCTCTCGACGGAGGCGCAACCGTTATTCAATTGCGCGACAAAAAGGCTTCGACACGTATATTGGTTGAGGAAGGTCTGGCCTTGCGTGCCCTAACACGAGAACGAGGAGCTTTACTGATCGTTAATGATCGCATTGATGTTGCTCTGGCGGTTGAGGCCGATGGCGCACACGTTGGACAGGACGATGATATGCCTATAGCACTGGCTCGTAAGTTGCTGGGACCAGATCGCATCTTGGGCGTCTCGGCTGGCAACTTAGAGGATGCTACTACAGGAGTTGCTGGCGGAGCCGATTATCTGGGCGTGGGACCTATCTATGCAACTAATACAAAAGATGATGCAGGCCAACCAATAGGTTTGGCTTTGTTAAACGAACTGGCACGTCACTATAGCATCCCACTAGTTGCGATTGGCGGCATTCAGGCCGAGAATGCTGCCACTGTTGTGCAATCAGGTGCAATGGGTATTGCAGTGATTAGTGCAGTGGTGAACGCTGAAGATGTTACAGCTGCGACTCGTAGATTGCGAGATGCTATAAATTGTATGGAATGTGATTTATTTGATGTTCATCGGGCGCAATGATTTGGGCCCCTACATTTTACGCAATAAATTGCAATTCGGATGATTCGTTTGTTCCAAAGGGGACAGTGGTGACCATTGTTCCTGGTACGCATGACCTTTTTGCGGAGTTGCAATGTTGCAAATGTAACAGTTGTGACCAATGTCCCTGATGTACTTGACCTTTTTGTGGGTTGCATTTTTTCTCTTGGGACCCTTGTTCCTGATGGAACAGACCTTTTTCTTGTGGCAAGGGTAAGATGCATCTTTTGTTTGAGGTGTGGGAGAATGAAGAGAGTAGAAGAGGACAAAAAGTTGCTTTGTCTCTTGATGATTGTATCAAGGGGAGCCAGAGGAAAGATCTCACAATCAACCAATTCGCCATGTTTGTCTTCCTAAAATGTGAATGGTTCTTTTTCATTTGTCTACCTATGAGATAGTATAACATAGATTTGTTCCTTTTTCAATTGTTCTTGCTGATATATTATATGTGATACTTAGAGTGATATGATAATTTAAAGATATTCTTGACAACACGATGAGTATATATACTAGCATGATTATGATGCTAAAAATTATTGTTGCATTTAGAATGCGTTGAAAACTAAAGACGTTGTACAATGGATCGTAGGTTAGTATAAGTGATTACTATGTACATTTGTTTCCTACATCTTGACAGTTCATTTCCTATTGATATAATACGAGCATGAGCCAAAATTGGAACTGACTGTTCCTTCAAGAAAAAGGTGTGTATGTATGAAAAAACGTCATAAGCAAAGAGGTGTTTCAGCATTCAAATCGCATCAAAGCGCAACAACATCCCCAGAGTCTATTCTTCACGAGGCTCGCACTTTTCCCGTTCTGGAATGTTGGATCAGTGAGCAGTGGAAGGGTGGCTCAGGATTGGTACAGATCTTGCTAGCTCGCCAGCAACCGAATAGGAAAATCTGTTGCGGGAGCTACCTTATAGATCAGTACTGCTTGGGACTGAAAGATACCTTTGCCAAAACAAATGTGTCTCCTGATCGCTACCAAAAACTTTATGAAAGCATGGACAGCAGGATGAAAATGACCAAATGTCCAATAGAACTAGTTCACCAGATGGTTTACGCAGCGATTGATTATGCAGCACAGTTTGGCTTTCAACCCCAAAGCGATTGGGCACAGTCACAGTATGTGCTAGAACCACGCGGTGAATTAGAGGAACCTTATCAGTTAACATTTGGAAAAGATGGGAAGCCTTTCTTTATTTCAGGACCATATGATAATGTGGAACAGATCATAAAGCAATTAGACAAGACCGCTGGTCCAGGGAAGTACGATGTTTTGGCAAACCTGTTCTAACATGTGGCAAGCAACAGGCACAATGATTTGGGCCCCTACATTTTACGCAATAAATTGCAACATAGGTGATTTGTTGTTCGGCGTTCATCGGGCGCAATGATTTGGGCCCCTACTTTCCATGCAATAAATTGTAATATAGGTTATACATTGTTCGGCGTTCATCGGGCGCAATGATTTGGGCCCCTACTTTCCATGCAATAAATTGCAATATAGGTCATACATTTTTCGACGTTCATCGGGCGCAATGATTTGGGCCCCTACTTTCCATGCAATAAATTGCAATACACGCTATTTATTATTCTACATTCTACGGACGCAATGAATTGGGCCCCTACATTCCATACAATAAATTGCAATACACGCTATTCGTTTGTTTCAAAAGGGACTGTTGGGACCAATGTTCCTGGTGGGCATGACCTTTCTCCTGTGGCGAGAGTAAGATGTATCTTCTGTTTGAGGAGTGGGAACATGAAGAGAGTAGAAATGGATAAAAATCAGCTTACAGTTGATTTTTTACGTTGCCTGAATAGATGCTGCGTACCACGGCCTGCTAGCAATACAATAATACTTAAGTGAGCATAAAAAATGAGGTTGGGGAATATAGACCATACAGACCAATAGATTACATCTGGATGTTGCTGCACATTTTGTTGCATATAGGCCCACACTTGTCCATAGACGAGTGGCCATGGTTGGAGAGAATTAATGGGGACAGCAGAAGAAAGGTCTAAAGCTATCTCAAGAGTAAGAAATGGGAAAGGGAAACCTAGTGCAATGCGATAAGCAATTTCACAACAACCATGCAAAGCGAAAACAGCAAGTGAACCTACGATTAATCCCAAGACTGTCACAGGCAATATTAATCGGAAGTCCCTGTTCTTGAGACACAGACGAGGAAAAAATTTGCCTGCGATCAGCAGCAGGAGGCTAGCTAGTACGATCACATCAAAGGCAAAAAAACCGCTTGCCGCGGTAAGATTGTTCAGCATAATAGGTGAAGCAAAAGGGCCTATCAGTTCATCTATGCCAGATGAAAAATATTCTAAGACCAGTATTACGCTTATTATCAGAAATATGATAAAGAGCAGTTTTAAAACGATTGGATACAATCGCCCTGTGGTCCATTTGCCGATGATAGAAGGTTGAGCCATCATACGCCCTCTTTACTCACTAATGAAGATTGTGTCTGAAAAGCAGCGTCTCGGCATCCTATGAAAAGAATGCCATGACCATGGGTCTGACGGAATGCTGACCTTCGATCTCAATACGATTAGCAATCCCGATTGGCATGCAAAATCAAAGCTCATTTTATCACATCTATCTGCTCCCCAGCTAATTCAGTGGATGCACGATAATGTTCAGATTTTGGGAGCGTACAGCAATAATCTCCCGACCTACTCTCCGTCGCTTTCCTCCAAACTTAAGGAGGTTATTTTTGCACATCTCCTTACCGTATCGTATCATATGAGCAGATGTAGGCACTCTGTTCACTGACGACTCTTCACCTCGCTTTAGGATTCTGAGATGAAGTCTTGCAGCAATTTCTCAGCCTCTGCCTGCGACATTTTCAAAAGAGAGGCAATACGCTCAACAATGCTTGGATCATGGCTTGCTTGCCAGAGTCGGGCCAGACTATTCAGGGCAATAAGACCTTTGTGAGCATCATTGTATTCCTGAAAAATGCGCAACGATTGAATGAACAATTCTTGGGCCTCCTGCCACTTCCGCTGCTCTTCCGCTACCATCCCCAACTGGTGATAGGGGCCAGCCTGCGCATAGCAGTCGTTGGACTCCACACAGATCTGCAAGACTTGCTGGTAGTAGCCCTCCGCCTCCTGCCACTTCCGCTGCTCTTCCGCTACCATCCCCAACTGGTGATAGGGGCGAGCCTGCGCATAGCGGTCGTTGGACTCCACAAAGATCTGCAAGGATTGCTGGTAGTAGCCCTCCGCCTCCTGCCACTTCCGCTGCTCTAGCGATACCATCCCCAACTGGTGATAGGTCATTGCTTGCTCATAGCGGTCGTTGGACTCCACGAAGATCTGCAAGGCTTGCTGGTAGTAGCCCTCCGCCTCCTGCCACTTCCGCTGCTCTTGCGCTAAGATTCCCAATGGGCCATATGTAATTGCCTGCCCATAGCGGTCGTTGGACTCCACGAAGATCTGCAAGGCTTGCTGGTAGTAGCCCTCCGCCTCCCGCCACTTCCGCTGCTCTTGCGCTACTCTCCCCAACTGGTGATAGGGGCGAGCCTGTGAATAGCGGTCGTTGAACTCCACGAAGATCTGCAAGGCTTGCTGGTAGTAGCCCTCCGCCTTCTGCCACTTCCGCTGCTTTTGCGCTACTCTCCCCAAGTTGTGATAGGGGTTTGCCTGCCCATAGCGATCGTTGGACTCCACACAGATCTGCAAGGCTTGCTGGTAGTAGCCCTCCGCCTCCCTCCACTTCCGCTGCTCTTGCGCTACTCTCCCCAACTGGTGATAGGGGCGAGCCTGTGAATAGCGGTCGTTGGACTCCACGAAGATCTGCAAGGCTTGCTGGTAGTAGCCCTCCGCCTCCTGCCACTTCCGCTGCTCTTGCGCTACCATCCCCAAGTTGTGATAAACGCTAGCCTGCCACATACTACGTTGTTCTGTCTCAATCTCAGCTTTTTCTAGCATTTGCAAGACCTTTTGATATGATTTCGTTGCTAGCTCATGTTGTCTCAGCTCCAATTGGCGATTGGCTGCAATGAGAAGCGCCATCGGGAATTCTTCTCCCAGCGAACCCGACAAGTCTTGCTCTGAAAGCGTCTCAAAGAACCGTAACACCTGTCTATCTATTTCCTGACCACGCTGGTGATCTTGCTGAAGATTTAAATAATGATCAAGGAGACTATAGACATCTCTAACCGATGCTTTCTCCCGTAGTGCGAAGCGTAGCACAGTCAGCAGGTTCTCATACTCCAAATGTGTCAAACGCAGACCTATCTGTCGTTCATTGGCCTCCTTCGATGTGATAAGAACGCCCAAATACTGACTCAGCTCGCGATAGTGATCTTGAAATGCTTTTTCAATGGCTCTTCGTTGTGGTTGTTGGTCTTCACTGCAAGAGCGGTTGCGCAAGAAATATGGTAGAACAGGCTGAAGGTGCAAGAAGCTGGGGATCTCGGGATCAGGACTGAGCAAGCCCCACTTCACCGCTTCTTGGATCACATCGCCCAAACGATCAAATGGCAGTTCTGCTAATGCTGGTTGTTGTTTGAGATGAGTCGTATACGCGTCGAGCATGTCAAGCCAAAAGACGGATGTGGAGGGTGCGAGGCAGAGCAGGAGTTGTTGCGCTTCGGGAGAGAGGTTGCTGTGGGAATAGTCGATACAGCGGAGGATGTTTTCTGTTCGTTTGTCGCTCTCACCCGTTTTGAGCGTGATGTCTCCGGTTTGCAGGGCGGTGAGGATTTGGGCTGGGGTTTGCTGGACAAGGTTGGCAAGCACGACTTCTAAGGCCAAAGGGAAACCGTCGAGCAGTTTGATGAGCTTGGGGAGGTCTGGGTCCTCTCGATAGCGGGTGACGTTATGCCGCCCGAGGATGCGCTCGGTGAGTTGTGATGCGGCTTCAGGGTCCAGGCCTGGAAGGTCGTAGCGATTGTCTTCGAATGTGCCTTTGGCTAACCAGTCTTCTGCACTGCGTGAACCAAGTAAGATCCGCGTTTGCCCACCTACTAGTGCGGAGAGGAAGCTGCGCAGGTATCCCTGCTCTTTCGAGGAAAGGGTATGGCGAATGGCCATGGCTGTGCCAGTGATCAATTCGAGGTTGTCCAGGATGATCAGGTGGGGCGCATTGAGGAGCACCTTGACCAGTTGGGCCTGCTGCACTTCGGGCGAACGAGACTGAAAGAGGGCAAAGTCTTCACGCCCCAGCAGTTGTTGGGCGATGGTACGCATGATTTGTTGGCGGGTGTGACTTCGCTCGTCGTAGCCAAAGTAGAAGATGTGTTGCACCAAGCCAGTGCGTTGCCACCAGGATGCGAGATGATGCAGCAAGGTTGTTTTCCCTGCACCCCCCATGCCACGCACTAGTAAGAGGTTGCGTTTGGTTAAAAGTCGTTTCTCGATCTGGAGAATATCGACATCACGACCAACAAAGCCATAGCTGGGTTGCTGCGATGGACGATAGTGTTTGGCTTGCTGCTCGTAAAAGGCCGTCTCCTGTTGGGGCGTCATCGGCTTGAGAGCAAAATGGACATCCCGGTTCTGGTAGACAATGGGCAAGACCCAATCCTCAAGATCGATCGGCTGGTTGAAGAAGGCCCGTCGCTGCTTGCGGTTTGCCAGTTCCTGCCGACCAAGACAGAGCGCAGATGAAAGGCTGTTAGCAGTGAGCAATTGCTGATAGAGGACTGGCATTAGCAGTTCGGCAGCACTCACCGTGACTGAGTAGCCCATCGCTAGGACGCTTTGGATGCCCGCTTGAACGAGACGGCTCCCCAGACTCGTTTCATCCTTGCCGATGTATTTGCCTGATTGACAAGCGTTGAGTATTGCGATAGGAATACCATGGGTTAAGAGCAGATGCGCCACTTCGGACGCTTCTACCGGATCAGCTCGTTCGTCGCGTTCGCTTTCTAGCAAGAGGTAGGCTTTTTTGCCCTCATAGGGTGCAATATCTCCACGCCCAAAACGGCTCTGATAGAGATAGCGGCTTGGGGTGGTCTCTTGCTGGAACGCTTCGTAGGAGAGCAAGCCACCATGCACGTCGAAGTGAATGATGTGATAGTAGCCTATCCCCTTCTCTCGTGTCGTTTTTTCCAGATTTGCCTGCAATTCCTGGTAAGTACCTGGACGCAATAGGGTAATCGAGATTGGCTCTTGGCGTTTGGAAAGTGCCTCAACCAAGGGGCGGGAAATAGTGCGATAGCCAACGTCACGCGATCCTGCTGGACGCGCGACGACGACGAGGATGTTGATGGTATGAGATGCTTGCATGACGGCAGCAAACTTTTGCGGTATAAGATTTTGGCGAATGATCGGCACATGTAAGGCTAGTTCGAGACCAAGTTGGGGATCGTATAGCGCTTCCCAGTGCAGACGATGAAAGAATGCCGAACCCGCAATCTCTAGTTGGATGGTGTGTAATCCCTTTTGGATGGCCTGTCGGTATTGCAATAGGGCTTGTGGATCAGCGAAGATCTGCGAGAAGAGGACCTCGCCATAGGTGCGAATACTCTCAGCAGCGGTGCGTGCTCGTACCTTCTGCGTAAAGGGGAATGCGGGGTACTCTTCAAAGTACCATTCGAGGTCGGCTTCCTGCTGCTTGTGCTCCGCGAATGGGTCGCGCACCTGACAAGCGTAACGCTCCCCATGATCAAAAATAACATGGACCTGGTATGGTTGACCTGGGTCTGATGGGGTTTCTTGTTCCTCTATCCGTATGACACTTGTTGCTGTCATGGCACTGCTCATCCTTTAAAAATATGTGGGAAGCAGGCGTGGGGACGACTGCTGCAAGAGACAATACATTTCTATGATGATATTGTTCGTATATGATTAAAAAATAGTATGCGTGTGGCGCAATCACAAATCGTCGTGCGTTTTGATGTCACACACAAATGGTCACTTCAGTTAAAAATAGATGTTCACTGTCATTCTTCCTCCTCTATTACCAGCAAGTGGGTTCCATCTGGTTGATCCAATTTTGTGATCTTCGTGCGCTTATGCTTTTTCTGTTTTATAACGACGCCTTTAATGAGATCATAGAGGGCATTGGTGCCAATTGGTAAGACAACGGCGTTCACTACCAGCAGGACTGCGCCCAACAATGCTCCGTCATACGATTTGGCTTTGCTTGAGACTACCTGTGCTCTGCGCAACTTCCTGTGTGCTTTCTTGTTCATTCCAAGCGGTTACAAAATCCACTGGCGTGATCTCCAGGCTGGGGGCAAGGGCGAGTTGGTATTCCATAGAAACTCCTTGATAGGAAAATAGATGGTCGATCTCTCTGAGAGAGATGAACGAGTTGGCAAAGGAAAAATCAAGTATATAGTAACATGCTGTGACAACTAGCGAAGGGAAATGGAAAAGTGTCCCTCTTTCTCCCTTGCAACAATCATCATTGATTAGGTATTCTCTATTTAATATATTATAAAGAGCGGTTCCAGTTGGAAATGCGCAAAGAGAGAGTTTCTAGATTTAGCCATATCCAATTGACTGGATTTTGTTTTGGAGCAAATCAATGGTGAATCCCACACACTGGAAGTTTCCGTTTGGACAAAGAGGCCCTTTCCTTTATTTCAATTGCTATCTTTTTTGTTTTATTCTTCTTAATTCTTTTATACTATTGACTTTCTGTATGACATTTGAGATGTGTGCTGCAATACCTTCTGCTCGGATGGGTACACTGGCATCTGATGCGATTGTACCTGCCGACAATTGGATGGATACCAACGGCAAGAGCATCCAAGCTCATGGGGCTGGTATCATTCAAGTCGGTCGAACTTACTATTGGTTTGGAGAAAATAGAGCACAAAATAACTCGTCCTTCGCTGCGGTCAGTTGTTACTCGTCAACGGATCTGGTCCATTGGACGTTTCGTAGTAACGTGCTGACTCTTCAAAGTAGTGGTGATCTAGGTCCAAATAGAGTGGTTGAACGTCCCAAGGTGGTTTACAATGCCCCAACATATACCTATGTGATGTACTTACATATCGATAGTCCTAACTATGGTGAGGCAAAAGTTGGGGTTGCAACTAGTAAGACGATTGATGGCAACTATAGCTATATAGGGAGTTATAATCCTCGTGGCAATCAAAGTCGAGATATGACGGTCTTCCAGGACACTGACGGTTCTGCCTACCTGATTTATGCGACTAATAATAACTCTACACTTAATATCGATAAACTCTCACCTGACTATATGGACGATGTTAGTAACGTTTACTCCTTCAATAATCGTTGGGAAGCCCCCGGCATGTTCAAGTCCCATGGACGGTACTATCTGATCTGCTCGTCTCCAACAGGTTGGGCCCCCAATCCCAATGTCTATGTTAGTGCCACCTCGCTCAGCGGGCCATGGACCTCACCAGCTAGCCTAGCACCAAACTCACTCAATACGTATGAAATCACAGGATGCCTATATTCTGCCAGTTACTGGCAGCCGCGGCACGACCTATATCTATATGGGAGATCGCTGGGACCCCACTGCACTAGGAAACTTGCACTATATCTGGCTTCCCCTGAACTTCAGTGGACCAGATATCTCACTTTCCTATTATGATGCTTGGACGATCAATATAAGCACGGGTTTGTGGAATAGCATTCCAGCAACTACCTATGTGGCCGATTCACCAGTCAATACCCTCGGTGGTAATGCGAGAGTGACGGATTGTTCTCATTGTTCTGATGGCAAGGATGTAGGTTATCTTGGGAATAATAGCGGTACGCTGCAATTTAATGGCGTGAACGCTGCTGCACTGGAGACTATCTGCTTGTCATCTACTATGTGAATGGCGATGCAGGAGCACGTATGGCCTCTATCAGCGTCAATGGGGGCCCTGCCTCGATGCTTAGTTTTGCTAGCAGTCATGGAGGTGATCTTGTTGCCTCTTTGCCCGTGATAGTGCGTCTTAAAGCGGGTAAGAATACTATTGAGTTTTCTAATGATTTCGGCTGGGCACCCGATATTGACAAAGTGTCAGTTATTCGAAAAGATTGCTAGAGCCTCACTCCATCCCCAACGAGCGTCTTTTGTAAGTAATTAATATTCCGTGCGTTAAGGGCGAGAAACCTTGCCTACTGCCAGATTGGGTACCCGGAGTGGTTGAAGAGGCGCAAATTATTTTTCGCGGGCACTGCGCACAATGTCTCGCGGAAACAGAATGCCACGAGCATCATGCAATTTGAGAGGAAGATTTAAGGGCATTCTATTGGCGCGTAGATCTTCACTAGCTGGATTGGGTTCTGAAAAGAACTTGTTTGCTCTTTTCAGAACTATGAACACAAATCTCTCTGTCAACAGGATCTAGCTTCCTGATGCCGATAGTGCACTCTCAACCTCTAGGCCAAGTCCTTTGGCAATGCGTGCACCTAGATCGCTATCAACTTGGTACCAGAGCTTGAGCGCTCGCTCCTGAATAAAGCGCTCGACACCTGCACTCATATGGTCAACAATGTTGCTCACTAGATTATCCCTGTCCGTTGGTGAGAGCGCTTTGCGGTAGAGCGTTCCCGCTTGGCTAAAGTCGTCGTCCTCTGAGTGCAGGATATATGCACTGCGCATGATCTCTCCACTCGCCTGCCAGCTTGCTTCAGGATGACTCTGAGGATTGGCCTTTGGCCCACCATAGCTGTTGGGAGCGTAGACGGGCTGGTTGCCGTTGTGGTGATAGCGCATCGCACCGTCCTTGTTGTAGCTGTGCACTTCGTTCTTGGGTGCGTTGACCGGCAATTGCAAGTAGTTGGGACCGATGCGATAACGATGTGCATCAGGATAGCTGAACATGCGACCCAGCAGCATCTTGTCTGGGCTGGGACCAATGCCGGGTACCATATTTGCTGGCTCAAACGCCGCCTGCTCGATCTCGGCAAAGAAGTTCTCAGGGTTGCGGTCCAGCACTAGACGACCAATGGTGATGGGCGGGTAGTCGGTATGCGACCAGACTTTGGTGAGGTCGAAGGGATTGAAGCGATAGTTGGCAGCATCCGCAAAGGGCATGATCTGCATTTCCAGTCGCCAGACCGGGTAAATCTTCTTCTGGATGGCCTCGCGCAGGTCTCGACGATGATAGTCGGGGTCTTCCGCTGCCATGGCTTTGGCTTCAGCATCGGTAAAGTTCTCGATACCCTGCTCGGTCTTGAAGTGGTATTTGACCCAGAACTTTTCACCATTGGCATTGATCCACATGAAGGTGTGGCTGCCATAACCGTTCATGTGGCGTAAGGTGTGAGGCGTACCACGATCAGTCATGAGGAAGGTCACTTGATGCATCGCTTCTGGAGAGAGGGACCAGAAATCCCATTGCGCGTTGTTGCTGCGTAGATCTGAATCAGGCATGCGCTTCTGAGAGTGAATGAAATCCGAGAATTTTGATGGATCTCGTATGAAGAAGATAGGGGTGTTGTTGCCTACGAGGTCGTAGTTGCCCTCTTCAGTGTAGAACTTGAGCGCGAAGCCGCGTGGATCACGCACTGTATCGGCTGAGCCTAGTTCACCCGCTACGGTCGAGAAGCGCAGGAGTACAGGCGTACGTTTGCCGACTTTGTTGAGGAAGGCTGCCCTAGTCCACTGGGTGACGTCTTCGGTCACCTCGAAATAACCGAATGCACCAGTCCCCTTGGCATGGACGACACGCTCTGGTACACGCTCACGGTTGAATTGCGCCATTTTCTGAATGAGGTAGTGGTCTTGTAGCAATAGGGGGCCATTGGGGCCGATCGAGAGCGAGTGTTCATCGCTTGACGCAGGGATGCCCGCATCGGTTGTTGTCATGGGAGGCTTCTGGTTGTATTGATCGCTCAAATCTTTCTCCAATCTTGAGCTACCTTGCCGCGCTTGTTATATCTCAAACAGACAAAGTAGCAATATAATTTTGTATGTTGCCATTCTAGCGAATCTTGCCTCTCACTATCAATACAGCCTGACAAGCCTTATTTATATAGAGAAGCGTTCATATTCGCCAAAGGCAAACTTTGGAACAGATAGGTCTAACTACGTTATTTAGACAGTGTCCATTTTAGCATGCTCTTCCTTATTTTGCGACACTCTGCTGGGGTTAAAACCCCGCAGCTTCTGACTCCCCGAGATAGTCTGTTCCCTGAGCGATTGGGTCGTAGACCCGGCCCAATTGGGGTAGTAGTGGATCGGTGAAATCGCGAGCAGGCCCAGCCAACCCTGGGATACTGCTCTGGGCGGTGCCATACCCGTTGTTGCTCTCATGCCAAGCCCTTTGAGCTAGTTGGCCCTCAAGCCTGGAACTTTGGCGTCTTGGAGAGCAGCAACACCTGAAGATTGCTCTTCCCTCTCTATCGCTAGAGGCGTTTGAGGCTTTTCCTGGAAGATGAGCCCATAGCGGGCGAAGAACTTGTTCCCGATCTGCAAACTGGCATTTCTGTCCGCATTATCGTTCCTTGCACATACGGTGCATTTGCATAGTGGAGCACCCATCTGATAACCTTCTGGTTTTTCTCCCTCGTTATAGCGTGCAACTGGAGAGCCACATTTCGCACAAGTACGACTAGTATTTCGTGGATTTACTCGACTCGTGAGTATTCCCACATTGTACGCTTTGTACTTCGCATACTTGAATATGCGGCCTTTCATCCAGAATGCGCGTTTGCTATTGCCTCGCTTGCTATACTTGCCTTTCTCAGGCTTAAGGTTACCAAGGTGCTCGAACACTAGTGCAGCTTGCACTGTACTCTTGGGCAAACTGGACAATGTGGGCGGACACCAGATGAGCGAGGCTACTCGTCATAGTTCCTGATCTTGCGCCACAGGTCTGCATTGTCCTGTACACCCTGCTCGATAATGCCAGTTTGTGACCGTTTGTGTGCGATACGACCGAGATACAACTTCCTAAAGCCGTTTGCCCGTTGACCACTACCAATGAATTTAGTGGCAAGAACCGAACCTTCAACATCTCGTATCGTGCACACTGCTAATGCACCATCCATGTTAAGATCGATGGCACAGATTTTAGTGTCTGGATTAGTTTCTATTTGCTTTTTGATAGTGAGTGGATTTTTAAGCTTCTTCTCAATGGGAGTATGCAAATACCAATGCTCACCCCTCCGCACCAATTGTGGACTGCAAGTCTCGAAGTCTTCAGGGATATCTCGCCCAGTGATGTGCAGACGCACCCAGCTCCAGCAAGTTCCCGTCCAGACCTTGATACAAATGGAGGAGTCCGTACGCTCTTTGTGCATGCCTGCGTAGATGGTTACAGACTTGTTCCAGGAGCGTGGAGGAACGGGCGGGCGATCTTTGAACTTCTTCTTGCCCTTCGCCTCTACCTTCTCTTTGCGCTTCCTCCACCGTTCCAAGTGAGCATAGAACGAGCGTGCTGAGCCAATAGCTGCACTAATAGCTGCACGCCGGAAATAGGCGGGGATGTCCTCCTGGATGTCAGCTAGAGGCATAACTGGGTAACGGTTGAGTTTCTGTCTTGTGAGTGAGCTTTTCCAGAGCAGGAACTGCTTCCTTGTTCGTGAGGTCTAGAATGCCCGTGTGAGCTTGGATCACATCAAAGTAGAAAGAAGCGACACGATTGAAAAGAGCTTGATTGGCAGCAAAATACGATTGCACTTCTGTCTTAGTGTTTATCGTTTGCCGAATAGTAACGGTGGCCTTTGCCATGTGAACCAGCTCCTTTCAATTTAAGTTCTCTACTATCTATAACGATAGCATATTTGAATAAGTAACATCTTAGTATGCCAAATTGCCGATTGGAATTAGGAAATATGGCAAGATATACTATTGGCTAACAGACTTTTGGCTAAAGCCACGACGCCTAACCACTGGGATTAAAATCCCGTGGATTGCGGACGGGCTAAAGCCCCTACATTTTCAAGCCTTGCATTGCGCTTTGGGCTGCATGATCTCTCTGCGGATTCTTGGTCTCATTCCGCCAACAAAGCCATCTTACAAAGCCCTCTTAAAGAACAAATTCTGTCCCAGTCTCTGTGGTATGCTCACTGATAGATGAGATAGAAGCAGGTGCTATCTAGCACTCTTCTTCTTTGTCGATGGCAACAATTCCAGTTTGAAGGAGGATGCGTTTTATGGAAGAAGATGCTTTTGGACAGCAGCAGGCTGTGATGAAAGGCTCGAAGAAGCAGTTGACCAACCCCAGCAGTAGTAAACCGCTCAGGATTATGTTATTGGCGATTCTTTTACAAATAGCAGGACAAACGCGTTTAAGTAAGGAAGAAATTTTCGGACAAATACCGCACTATGGTGATAATCCGCAGAAGGCCCTCTATTGTGATCTCAAAACTCTCTCCGGTGAGTTTCGTGGAGAGATTGCCTGATCCTGGCAATGAGGATCTGGACGAGTGGTGTGGAGAGCAACAACGGCAAGGAAGGTTAGCAATTACTTATGATCGCGATACTGGCACCTTTGGATTGGTGCAATCTGCTTTCAAGCTAGATATTAATGAAGATGAGGCTCGCGCTTTTGTCGCACTGCAAGAGAGCTTTACTCCTGGAACTCCATATGCTGATGCTGTGCAGCGTTTGTTGCAACGCTGGGAATGGCTCTTTTCGGAGAAGAGTCTCCGCCTTGTGAACCAGAAGCGGAGAAGGCTTGCTCGTCCAGTCCTGCTACCATTATCGCCAGCAGCAGATTATACACAACATACTGAGGTGATTTTGCAACTGGATGCGGCTTTAGAGGCTGGAGCTTATGTTTCCTTTGCCTATACACCTTTGCAGCGAAATTGGGATGATGAACCTGTGTTGCATCGACATGTTGAACCCTATGAGTTGGAGTATCGCGATGGACAGTGGTATTTCACGGCTTTTGTGTTCGAGATGAATAGGTTCATTGATTATCGCGTCGATCGCATCCACCCTGGTTCTGTCCAACAGGAGCATGATCATTTTTATCCAGGTGGCAGGAGACGTCCTGGCGTCAAGATTCGCTATTGGGTGGCTCCAGAGATGGCACGCCATGGTACACTCAGTACTCGCTTGTGGGAGCAGAAAGTGACTTTGTTGGATGGCGGTCAGGGGGCAATCGTTGAAGGGTACGCTCGCTCAGTGTGGTGGGCAAGGCGTTTGCTGCTGGGCTATGGGGAACAGGTTAAGGCGTTGGAACCGGAGGATTTGGCGCAGACGATGCGCAAGACGGCTCAGAGGATAACGATGTTGTATGAGGAGGAGAAGTAGAATGTGACTTAGATCAGTCCTTCCTTTCTCCCTGTTATGTGTGAAGGAAAAGAGGAACCAATTTTTGTGGCACTTCGGAATCTCGTTCTCTAGGGACAAATTCTGTCCCAGGCTCTATGATATGCTCATTTATAGATGAGTTGGAAGTAGGTGTTCTCTAGCACTCTTCTTTGGCGATAGCGCTAATTGCAGTTTAGAGGGAGGGTAAACTTCCTCTAGATTTCTCATTGCTTGTATAGCGAAATAGTATTTTTGCGTGGTTTTGTACCATACTTGATCTTTTTGTGTTAAAGTTGCAAGTAGAAACGGTAAAAGGCGAGTAGAGCCAGCTTCTTTCGACTGCCTAGTCAAAGGATGGATTCATGAAACCGATGAGTATACGCATCTTGCCAGTCTATTCAGAACAACATAAAGAGCAGATTGGTAATATGCAACTTCACAAACACCAGGTAGAGACCTGGGAAGCGTTCCAGGATGCAACAGTCGATGTTATTTTTAATGTGGCAATGACAGGCGATGGTAAGAGTGTAGCAGGGTATTTGCCAGTGTTTAGGGATAGGAAGCATGTCGTGGCAATGTATCCGACAAATGAGCTGATACGCGATCAGCTTCAGGCTTTGCCACGCTATGAGCAGCATTTGGGGATCACATTGCCAAAGCATCAGTCAATGGATAGCGCTAAGATTAGTGAACTGATGGAGCAGAATGAAATTAACCGCCTTGAGCAAGTGCGTAGCCTCATTCGGCACAATCCTATCCTGCTTACTAACCCTGACTTAGTGCACCTCATCATGAGCTATCAATATGGTTGGGGGTCTAAGCGCAAGGAACTTCCTTTTGAACTAAGCTCTCACTACCATTATTTGCTCTTTGATGAGTTCCATACATTTGATATTCCACAGATCATCTCAGTAACTAATATGCTCGGCTATCTGGCAACGTCTTATGAGCATGATCCTGATCAGCGTAGGAAGTTTGTCTTTCTTTCAGCAACTCCAAGCAAGTTCTTTGATACCTTGCTGGAGCGAGGAGGCTTGCGGGCTCGTCGCGTATATGGCTCCTATAGTTCAACATCTCAACAAAACTATCGCTGTATTCTTCAGAACTGTGAGCTGGAGTTGCATGAGGTTAGTCCCGAACAGTCTATTGAACTATGGGTAGAGGAACATCTCGGTGAGATTCGTGAGTTCTTCAATATGCACAAGGGATCAAAAGGCGCAATTCTTGTCAATTCTGTAGCTGCGGCTAAGCGCCTAGTAGCCTTATTAAAAGAGTACTTTCAGGATCAGCCCGAGATCACCATTGGCGAGAATACTGGTTTAACAAGTCGACAGGAGCGCCTGGCCTCGTTCGAGAAAACACTTCTTGTAGGTACCTCGACGGTGGATATTGGTGTTGATTTCAAGATCAATTTGCTGATCTTCGAGTCCTATAGTGCTGGCTCATTTATTCAGCGTTTCGGTCGCTTGGGACGCCATGAGGGCTATCCTATCTATCGCGCTTACGGACTTGTACCTCGGTTTGTACTGGAGCGCTTCGCCAAGCCACTTGCAGAGACGACAGAGATTGAACGTAAGTCTTTCAATGATCTCGTCTATGAGGTCTTCCCCACAGAAAATGAGTTCCGTCGCTATGCCAGCCGTTGGGGTGTGGTGCAAGCTGCTCAAGTGTTAATTGACTTGCAGAGCACTACAAAAAAAGTCAAAGCAAGATGGTAGAGCACTGCAGGAGGAAAATACAGGTTTTGTTGAAGCACTTCTCCTGCGCTATGAGCAATTTTATGGAAAAGGCGATCCTACATGCTCTATTATGAAGAGTGCTCTTAGAAAGTATTGGAGTCTTAAGAAGACTATGCCGGAGGTGCTTGCTGAACTAGCTAGCTTTCGAGGGCAGAGTCCTCTCTCTTGTGGGGTCTGGGAGAAAACGGACGACACAAAAGATGGTCACTTGCAAACATACGGTCTATTCTTCCTGCTCACCAACACTGATTTTATGGTGATAGATAAAGAAGAGTTTATGCGGGAGGTCAGAAGACGAAATTCTTCAGGAGCAGACCAGGAAGAGACTACACAAGGGATTAAGCAACACAATCTGCAAGAAAAAGCTTTTGAACGCCAACTTCTCTACGTCAGGATCAACGAATTTATTGCAGAGCGCCAATCATTACGTTTGCGTGTCGATCAGGATTTTGCACAATCTGGCCAATTTCTTCATCAAGTTATGGTCCTTGAGGGGATCACGGTGATTGATCCAACACATCAACAGCGCGATATGATCAATGAAGCACTCAAAAAACAGCCGCTGGTCTGTATTCTCAGTGATATCCCACCCCTAGAGTTGAAGCGTATGATGCGCTTAGGTCCACTTTTCCAGGTTCATCGTATTCGAGATAGAATAGGAGCACGCGACTACTCTATCGTATTTGGGCAAGATGCCTTGTTGCTCGACTCAGAGTTGTTCTTCCGCAAGACCAATGATGATCATGCGATGATGCTGTAAAGCGTGAATAAATAAGGAGGTATGCATGTTTTTTCTGGAATTTCTTAAAAAGTCGATACCTGCTGACGATGCGGTCACTCGTGAGTTTGTTGACATAATGGTGCCACAGCTACTTGAAAAGTATGTTGATCGTTCTGCAAAAGGTGGTACACATCAGGACGATGATACATTGCAAGAGAAGACTAAGCGAGACTTTGAAGCTCTCGGCGATCAGAGTATGTTCAGTCATTTGCTCAATGGCATTTTGCCATCGCTTCGATTAATGCATGTACTTGAGGATGAAGATATTGAGCATTTTTCTGATCCTGAACGTCGCGTATATATTCTCTCCTATCTGATGCATGATATTGACAAGATCAAACGGCGTCCTGTTGAAACACAGACGCGTGAAGCTATTGAGGAATCAAAAGCATTTATTGCTGAAGAACTACGAGAATGTAATGCAGAAGCATTCTTTCCTGAGGCTATGGAGTATCTGGAGGATATCACTTTTCTGGTAGTGAATACGCAGCGTACATGGGGAACCCATTTGGTAATACCTCCCTGGAAGCTCCATTTGTTGGATCGAATTGCCAGCCTGCGAGATTTATGCACATTCTCAGATCAGATTGCCTACGCGGTAACTTCTCCAGCAGAGATCTTGCATGCAGGGGCCTTGAGAGAGATTTTAGAAGTTCTGGGTGATCACAAGTTGACGTTCTACTATCACCAGTTACGTGATGTCCGTGGTTTGTTCACGAATGTAGTTAACAATGGCCTTATCAATCTATTTACTAGTGGAGGTGAGCGCGAAGGGATTTGGCCCTATCTCTTCTTTTCTGATGGCGTAGTGTATCTCGCACGCAAGAAAGTAAAATTAGCAATTACAAATGAACAAGTGGTTGAAGCAGTCAAAAATCAACTGCAACAAGTGTGCGGTGTGCGTGTGAGGGGAGATGCTCCAGGCTTTGCATTTAGCAATCAGGGCAATGCTAAGCATCCTGAATACTACTTTGAGTTCTTATCACTAGACGATTACTTGCAACTTCTGGTGAAGGGCACAATGGAGCGTACCAAGAGAGATATAACAACAGGGCCCTTTGAGAAGCTGCGGGAGATGCAAGCTAATGGCGAATTTGCTGCCGACTTGCTGGTAGGCATGGACCTTGAGCCAGATTTGCGAACCAGCAGGCTTGCTCGTTTTCTCTCAGTTATCTTCACTACGGTACTTGGTATGCTCAACAAGAATCAGCAAGAGTTGTATAAACGTATAGAACAGAATATTGCAAATTTTCTTGAATTGCAACCGTATTGGGAGCAATCAAGGGCAATTCCTAATAAGGGCGGTCTAGACTATCGCTGGTTCTGGTTGGCTGCTCGCTACATGCAGGATCACAAGGGTATTGATTATTACAACGATGCAGGCAGCCTAGAAGCAATCTTTCAGGGATGCTTTGCCTTGATAAAAGAGCACGCAAGTGTAGAATTAGCTCAGGCCATCCAAGAACGCCAGCGTTACCTTACACATTTACCTCACTACCTGGAAACTACGGTTGAGTTACCTCATACGGTACGTAATCGGGGCATGCTACCCGACTTCCACAGCGAGATGGAGGGCTATACGAATGCAAAAGGTAAAGGAAAAGCCAAAAAGCTAATCTGTACCCTCTGCAATAGCTCGTATCCAACAGAGGCTCAGTCTGACAATGCCGTGTTGTTTCAGCCATGGGTGTATAAAAATAAGATGCCACTTTATGCTGGAACAAATGCAGGTGGTGTGTGTGCTATTTGCGCACTGGAGTTGATGCTGCGGCAACTTCTGCAAAAAGGAGATCTGCGCCTGACTGGAAGCAAGTTTGAGGCCATGAAGAGCAAATATATTATGGTCTACCCCAATTACTTCTTCACTGCTGAAACAGGTGCAATGGTACAAGGTATTATTGACCAGTTGTGGGATATGAATTTCTTTACATTGCGCCAGCAGCTGACAGGCAAAGATCTCAAAGTAAAAGATGTGCTCAATTCACAGATGTTCAAGCTTGAAACCAAATCTGAGAGCAAAGGCGCTCGTACACTTGCTGAACCTGATAATCAGAAGGATAGTGATAATGCCACGCTAGAAGATCTGCTCACAGGGGAAAACTTGGAAACAACTCCGGAACAGGCAAAGGATGTGCATGATTACCGCTATATCAAGTATCAGTATCCTGATGGTACCTATCCTAGTATGTGCATCTTCGGTATGCCAGCAGGTAAGGATGATAATGATACGGCATCATGGGCTATGCCTGCATTACTCGCACTTGCCTTGCCTTTGGTGACGGGCGCAAAGGTAGTTATCTCTGAGCTACTCCTGCCGCTCTTTGCTTCTGGACACGATTTTCCAGAAACGGTGGTATTTGATGCTCCGCATCCTTATCTAGGACGTTTGCTGGATAATGTCTGGCATGGGCAGGCTACAAGCGAACACACTGACCTTGGTCAGCGAAATCGGGTTCGAGTCAATAAAATGTTGGACAAGCTTTCAACGCTAGTACAGGTTTATCAGGTGAACTTTGAGACTTATTCAAAGAAAGGGAAGCCAGAATGGCAGCATTTGAGCGCGGTTGTGCGCGATATCGAAACCGATCCTATGTATGTGTTTAGCTACTTGCGCGAGCAAGAACGTAGAGGGACAATAGCATTTGCGTCCCGTGCCAATGCATACATCGGTATCTACCGACGTGTTTGTCGAGAATTGTTAGGTCAACGCATCTGTCAAGCGATGCTTGATATGAATTTAAAGGAGGAAAACTTGGGGAATATTCAAAAATGTGTAGAACTCTACACAACGTTTTATCGCGGCGGCTATGAGTCACATTCTATACTCAAGCCTATAGATATTGTCGCTAAGGCTATTATCAATAGCCCCTTGGAGATCGACGAGGAAGATTTGCTGTGGCAGATCCAAGGTGAGGTAAAGAACTGGCTGGATCGTGTACGGAACCGCCAAGCTACGGGTTATGCAGTATTCTGGGGCAAGGATATTGACGCCAAGGAAGCCCCAGCGATCCGCGAGTTTATTACCTACTTCTATAAGCAGGTATTTGGGACGTATTGCCAGGGCGAGCGCGGTCTATTGCGCAGCCGACTCAATCGCTTCAAAGACGGATGTGAAGCCTATTATGTCCATTTGCGTACGATTCAGCGTATTCAGGAGCAAGAGGCTGAGAAAGAGCCTGTTGCTTAGTTTAATTGCAAAAAAAAGAAAGTGAGTATCAACATGTTTTTGAACAGTTTAGAAGGCAGTGCTGTATTCCATCAGGATATTCCCAAATTGCCAATGGGCAAGTACGCACATGTTATTCTCTTGCGTGAGACCAATTCGTTTGCACTCTTTCAAACGGATGGAGAACTAAACATTTCTCGTGTTAGCTTGGGACGAAGTCATCAAGAGTTGGCGACTCGTATTGTCCTCTTTAAGCGAAAACAATCAACTCCAGAACGTTTGACTGGACGAGAATTGCTCCGTAGTCATGGTTTAGTGGAGAAGTGCAAATATAACACAGCTGAGTTTTGTAAACGGTGCCCTGATTGTATCTATTACGGCTTTGCCATCGGTAATGAGGGATCTGAGCGCTCGAAGGTGCTGGTTGATTCGGCCTTTTCGATTACGGGCTATGATCTGTCACATCAGCAGTTTACTTTTAATGCTCCGTCGGAAAATGGTACGATGAGTGAGGATGGGAAGATGAAAACTGCATTAGGTGAGCAGGATTATGTCTTGCCACAGGTCTACTTCCCCTCGGTCGTGACGATTAAGGACCCCACTGAGGCCGAGTTTATCTATGTGCTGAATAATATTTTGCGTACAAAACGCTATGGCGCACAAAATACACGTACAGGAACAGTTACGAAATCGCGTCCTGGGCGTCGTTTTTGCCGATGGCGAGATTTTCTCTAATCTTCATCTGACTCAGGCCATCTATGACGCTCTACCGTCAGAGCAACGTGCAAAGATGCCTCTTCCACAAGAGGGAGTCGTCGAGGCAATGGAAAATGTTGTTCCTGAACTCTTGCGAGAAGATGGGGTTGTATATCGGTATGTCGCTGGTGAACGGTTGCAGAAATTGTTACAGGAGGTGATTCAGATTACTAGTGATGAGCAGAAACTCCTTGCACTGTTAACTCAGGCTAGCACTGAAGCCAATCGCTATGCCCAAACCTACGGAGTCGGAGCTAAAGAGACAAAAGGAAAGAAGTAGAGTGAAAATAGCGAAATATGCTCTTGCGAGATTGAAATGGAGTATAGTATGCTCATCACGGTCTGTCACCTGACATTGCATGATTACCTCTTCTATGCCTCACGAGAGGTTGGACGACTCTATGAGACGGAGAAATATTTGCATAACTATGGGCTGACCTATGCACTTGGTCTGGTCAAGTCGCCTTTTAGCAATCTGGCTCAGGTGCCACACTATCAGGAGGATTTTGCTGCGATGAATGAGCAAGGGGTCTATGTGACACCTGCACATCCCTTGCATTGTACGTTTGCCTTCCATACGTTTAAGATGGCAAATGTGAATTACTATAATTTCACACCGCAGGTCAGTACTAATCAGGTGGTCTTTGGACGAGCTAAGGAATTGGTGCCTGAAAGTACTTTTCAATTCTGTGTGCTCAGTGAGCAAGAGGTGGCTCTCCCAACTTCGATTCGTCTGGGGAAGTGGATGGCTAAAGGGCGTGTACAGGTTAAGGCTAGAGTACATGCTCAGGCCAAAATGGATCTTTTCAGGTCAAGGGAGCACTCAATCCCCTTGATGTCGATATGATGCCTGAGAATTGCAATATTGTTGCTATGGCTCCCGCTAGCTTGTTGACAAATGCTCATTATACCGGGTCCTATTACGAGGTTTCCGATAGTAATGGCCCGATATGTCTGCCAGCAGGGATGCACTATCAGGCAAAACGCTAATATTATACGAGTCGATTAGATGAGTGGCAATGAGGCTTGAGCATCTGCTGTGCTTCATTGCTCTCTTCTCGAATGACGGAAGGAGAAATTATTGTTGATGGAAGGCTCTACTGACATTGCACAGCCTACGAAGCTGTATGCTCTGTTGCTCAAGTTGCGTCCACTCGAACGCGGAACTTTGATGCCATTTTCGGGTGAACTGGTACATGGGGCTTGGCTAAACTGGTTGAGGGATGCAGCTCCTGATGTTGCTAGTCAACTCCATGAGGGCAATAAACGCCGCCTCTTTACTTGCTCTAGTTTGCAATTTCCTCATACGAAGGAGCATATTCTCAAGGCAGAACGGGAAAATATTCATTTACCACTCGATCCTCAGAAGACGTATACTGTGCGCTTGACTTTGTTACATGGAGACTTGTTCCCATTGCTCTATACCATGATTATGGGAACAAATGAGCGGACAACACATACAAACCCACACCCGTTTCTCCAGATTGGCAAACAGTCTTTCCTTCTCGAAGAGGTCGTCTCCCACGCTGATGATCCCTCTGGCTGGACTGGCTTCACTACTTGCGAGTCTCTCGTCGAAAATGCAAGAAGAAAGCGATTTTTGCTTTCTCAACCCTTAAATCTTGAATTTTCGTCAGTTACCGCCTTTAATCGGATACGTAATTCTAATAAGCCGTATGGCAATCACTTCGCACGTCTGCCACTACCATCCTATGTGTTTGGGGGATTAGCTAATCGTTGGCAGGAAATAGCTCCACCAGCACTTAGATATATGGTACAGTATAAGCGCGTACAAGAGTATATTGAGACTGAAGGCCTCATTATAGATGACTATCAGTTGCAGACGCATAATATCCATTTCGCCCAATATAGTCAACCTGGCTTTGTTGGGACCTGCCGTTATATCTTACGTGGCCCTGATGATCCACCTACCACAGATGAGCCTCTCACCGCTCGCCAACAGATTTTACTGCTTTCATGGCTGGCGTTTTATACGGGAGTGGGCTATAAACCTACGATGGGTATGGGACAAACACGTCTGCTAGAGGAGGATAAACGTGGAAGATGATAATATGCTCTCAATCTCTTATTTGAATACATTAGAATATTGCCCCCGCCGCTTTTACTATGAATGTGCATTAAGCGAATTTATTGATAATGCACATACTGCGGAAGGGACTATGCTGCATGAGAGAAGTGATAGCGGCTTGAGAACGCTCGAAGATGGCATTACAACGTACCGTCGCGTATGGATCTGGTCGGATCACTTGAAATTGAGCGGGTTCGCCGATGTTGTGGAAGAGCAGAAGGGAAAATTAGTACCTATCGAATATAAAAAAGGTAAGATGGGCGAATGGCTCAATGACCATATTCAGTTATGCGCTCAGGCTCTCTGCTTGGAAGAGATGCGAAGATGCACGATTACACATGGTTATATCTTCTACTTCGGTTCAGCACGACGTGAAGAGGTTGCCTTCGATGAGACGTTACGACGACGTACAGAAGAGACGATTCAACTGGCATTCTCGTTGCTGGAGCGCGGTGTATTGCCTCCTCCATTGACTGGTAAGACGAGCAAACGGAGCGTGCTACCAACAATAAATCGCAAATGCCGAGATTGTAGCTTGGAACCGTTATGCTTGCCACGTGAGGTGTTAACACTAGTGGAAGACGCAAAATAGTAGTTCTCGGAAGGAGTGGAGCATTGGAAGGTGTTGAATGGGGAGTAATAGAGGGAGATAACGGAATGGCAACAATTTATCTCAATGAACAACAGTCGATCGTCAAGAAGCGCGATGAATATCTTATTGTTCAGTATCCCGATAAACGCAAGACAGAGGTTCCATTAATTAAAGTGTCGCAAGTGGTTGTAGTTGGTGATATCACATTAACAACACCAGCTTTGCATGCTTTGCTTGAACGAGGTATTGAAGTTTGCTTTCTCTCGTTTTATGGACACTTTCGCGGAAGGCTCGCACCACCAGTTGCTAAGAATGCAGCCATTCGCCGTGCACAATACCATGCCCATGCAGACCCTGAACAGGCATTAGAGATCGCTCGCGCCTGTGTTCGAGGGAAACTAGCAAATATGCGCACGATGTTATTGCGAGCCAATCGACAACTACAAGATGAGGGAATTGCGGAAGCAACCAATGAAATCCAACGCATGATGCAACAGACTTCACAGGTCACAGCTCTTGGCTCCTTGTTAGGAATAGAAGGACGCGGATCAGCAGCGGTATTTTGGTGTATTTGGAAAACTCTTACGTGGTCCACTGAGTTTTACACATCGGCAAAGGCGTCCACCGAGAGATCCGGTAAATGCGATGCTCAGTCTGGGATATATACTGCTGGGGCACCAAGTGGCAGCGGCGATCCAGACTGTCGGGCTTGATCCATATGCAGGATTTCTACATCAAACGCGTCATGGACGCGCAGCTCTAGCATTTGACTTAATAGAGGAGTTTCGACCGATCATTGTCGACTTGGTTATATTAAACATCTGCAACCATCGCCTCTTGTCTGAGCAAGATTTCCAGGAAGAACTGGGCGTTATTCACCTCAAGCCAGATGCACGAAAAAAGTTCACCACCAAACTTGATGAACGCTTGCAGGAGGAGATTGTGCACCCACGATTTGAATATCGCACTAGCTACCGCAGATGTATCGAATTGCAGGCAAGATTATTAGCGAAACATCTCACAGGTGAGATTCCGGCCTATCCGCCATTCATCGTGAGGTAGAAAGCCGATGAAAACACCTCCAAGTCATGGGAATGAGAGCACACTGTATGTAGTCAGCTATGATATACCTAACGACAGAAGACGTACCCGTGTCCATAGCGCATTGACAGGATTTGGCACATGGGTACAATATAGTGTATTCGAATGTTTCTTGAATCGAAAGCAACGCGTCCTTATGGAGGCACGATTGCTCAAAGAGATTCATCAGAAGGAAGATACCGTCAGGATCTATGGTTTGTGTGGAGCTTGTGCCCCCAAGGTAGAAGTCCTGGGAACAGGAGATGCACCTAGGGAGGACACGATCTACCAACTATGATTGATATTTTGTCCAAAAAGACTGCGAGGCATGAAGTGGTGGAAATCCCAAGCTCAGTGCCTCGCAAACTAAGCAAAGGAGCCTCGCAGTGCTTCTAGAGCGGCTTGAAAAAGTGAGAAGGATGCGCTATACTCTTCTAAGAAGAGGCAAACCGGGCAGAAATGAGGCAACAAAGCCATCTGCCTCGAAAAGCACAAGCGGAAGCCGTTTTCCGGGGCCGTGCGAGGCACCCCGCTGTGGATAGGGTGGATGGGGCGCAGATGCGATTCCTACTTCGAAAAAAAGTTGTTGAACCTTGCACGGATAAATAGTGGATAGGGTGGATGGGGCGCAGATGCGATTCCTACGAAAATCCGGGGAGAGGGGAATGGGGAGAAAAAGGCGCACGAAAGGAACCCAGAGGAAGAGATCTGGGAAGAAAGAAGAGTTGCTCAGCATGTTGCAAGATCTAGGCAGGCACCTCCTTCTTACCATCGAGAGTCCCCGGCGAGCTTGGGCCATCTCTAGGGACGGAGCTGCCAGACGGTGATGGCACCTGAATCGGCTCTTGCAGGCTCACCTGATAGCCTAAGGCCTGCAAACGGCGCACGGCGCTCTCGCGTTGCCGCGTCGTGTCCAGGGTCTGGAAGTAATGCGGACCCAGATCATGATAGGGCTGCCCCGTCCGAAGCAGAGAGTAGATGATGGTGAGGACACTGTGGCTGGTGGCAACAATGGCTCGCTTGGTGCCAATGCGGCGGGCGAAGCGATGGTACTGAGCCGAAAGGTAATTGTCCTTGGTATGGGAAATGACCCAAGCCACTTCTGAGAGTACGGCACGCAAGTGCCGATTGCCTTTGGTGGTCGAGGCCCTTTGGCGTTTGCCAGCACTCTGTTTGTTACCAGGAGCCAATCCGGCCCATGAAGCCAAGTGCTTGGCGGAAGGAAAGCGCGTCATATCGACGCCAATCTCAGCCACGATGGTGGCGGCAGCGATGCGCCCCACGCCCGGATCTGCATCAGGCGACTGATGGGCTCTTCGTACGGCTTCAACAGCTCGTCAATCTCGAGAGAAAGCCGATCGACTTCCCCTTGCAAGAAGTCAATCTGATCAAGCAAATGGCGCAGCAACAGCCGATGGTTTGGCTCGACACGACCATCCAAGGCTTGACGCAGGGCAGGCAGTTTGGCCCGTAAGCGTCCCCGAGCCAGCTCGGCGAGCGCCTCGGCGTCACTGACGCCTGCAATGAGAGCATCAAGCATGTCATGCCCGCTCTTGCCGAGCACATTCGTCGCGACTGAAGAGAGCTTGATGTTAGCCGTTTCCAACACTTTTTGCACCCGATTGATGCTCTGGGCACGCTGTTGCACCAAGCTTTTGCGAAAACGGAGCAGATCACGCAGATCGCGAATGGGCTTCGGGGGAAGAAAGCTCGCTTTGAGCAAGCCATGACGCAAGAGATCAGCGATCCATTCGCTGTCCTTGACGTCGGTTTTGTGCCCTGGGACCGCCTTCATATGTTGAGCATTGACCAGAATGACCTTAAACCGGTTCTCCAGAAGGTTAAACACCGGTCTCCAATAGACCCCGGTTGACTCCATGGCCACGTGGGTGACTCCAAGTTTCGCGAGCCAGATGCTCAACATCTGCAAGTCGGAGGTGGTCGTCCCAAAGGTGCGGATCTCCTTGCTTACCTTACCCGAAGGGGCGGTGAGCAGGATACAAGAGACCACGGTCTCCTTATGCACATCCAATCCGGCACAACAGGAATACATGACAGAAAGAGCCATTGTGGGCTCCTTTCCTTATCTGCTATACTGTGTTTCGGAAGATCAAGGAGTGGCGGTGAGAGGCGCGTTGAAACTGACAAGTTTCCTACACGTACTTCGCGGGCGAACCCGTGGTGACACTCAGCTCTGCTGGACGCGCCGGGATCAGCTTGAAACACGGACTTGGGTGTACCAAATCGCAACGATCTCTTCTCACTGCCACCTTCCCATATTCTAACCCATTTTCATCCTTCTCTCTGACGCCGAGGTGTCATCGCGCTTGAAACGATCTCACCAGAGGCAATGTCAGGAGGTGCTTTTGTTGTGGATAGGGTGGATGGGGCGCAGATGCGATTGAAACAATTCGAGCTGTTTTGTCTTTAGAGTGATTCTTGCTGTGGATAGGGTGGATGGGGCGCAGATGCGATTGAAACATCTTACAAGCTTCTCCGCTTCACTTCCAGAAAGGAAGTGGATAGGGTGGATGGGGCGCAGATGCGATTGAAACTCTCACTCAAGATAGGGCACATTGCAGCTCCCTATGGTGGATAGGGTGGATGGGGCGCAGATGCGATTGAAACAGTCGCCGTTGCATCTCTCCCGCATTCTCTGGGAAGTGGATAGGGTGGATGGGGCGCAGATGCGATTGAAACCTTGGATGGATTGCTGTCATCGTATGCCTGATCTTTGTGGATAGGGTGGATGGGGCGCAGATGCGATTGAAACCATGATATCCCACACCGGAACCACCATACAGACTTTGGTGGATAGGATGGATGGGGCGCAGATGCGATTGAAACTCCTGGGTATTAAGAATAGACTCCCATTGTCCTACGGTGGATAGGGTGGATGGGGCGCAGATGTGATTGAAACGTTGCCAATGAGATTGGCGTCCTCGATTGCGACGGCGTGGATAGGGTGGATGGGGCGCAGATGCGATTGAAACTTTTTAAAACAAAGGTCAAAACAAGAAAGAACTGACGTGGATAGGGTGGATGGGGCGCAGATGCGATTGAAACTCACATTAATCGGCACGTCGTGACTGTAGTACAAGACGTGGATAGGATGGATGGGGCGCAGATGCGATTGAAACCCTGTAAACTGGCCTAAAGGACATGTGAACACAAAAGTGGATAGGGTGGATGGGGCGCAGATGCGATTGAAACTGCAGCACGCATCGCTAGCCAGCTGACTGGAGAGCAGTGGATAGGGTGGATGGGGCGCAGATGCGATTGAAACAGCACCTGGGCACGAGCGATTGTAAAAAGATCTACTGGTGGATAGGGTGGATGGGGCGCAGATGCGATTGAAACTTGCACACTGGTAAACAGGAGCAGGCAAACTATATCGTGGATAGGGTGGATGGGGCGCAGATGCGATTGAAACGACAAAGGAGGTCCTATGTCTTTCGAATAGTTCGCTATTGGCATACTGGCATTAGTGGTAGGTGCTGTGCTCTGCTTTGTCGGATATTGAGCCTTAATTGCGGTATGGGGTTTTTTCGCAGGATTTCTCCTTAGTACTCAAGGGCTTGGAACGTTCTAACTACTAGCGGCCAGAGCAAAGATCTTCATCGCCTCCTCTGGAGTTAGGTATTTCCTCAACTCCTCAAAGTGGTTAGCAAGGTTCTCCTGTCTCTGAGTGAGGAATTCATGCTTGGCGGTTGACGTAAAGCCTCCAAATATCTGCTGAACCGACTCGTATTCTCTGGTGATTTGTTCGCGGATACGAGCAATTTCGCTTTGGCTCATGGCTGTGTGTCTCCTTAATAGAACTAGCAGACGTATAAATACAGGATTGCAATCCCGTGGATAAAGTGTATACTTAAATTATATAGTTACGTCCCTCTATCTGTCAACCCTTTGATGGCTGTAAAATAGCAGGGCAACATAAGGAGGGAGCATTTAGTGATTAGGCTTCGTATCGAGAGAATTAGAGAGTATGCCGCCCAACAAGGATTGTCCCAGAACGCTCTTGCAAGACGTGCTGATATGGATGTAAAGACTATCCAAAGAATATATAAAGATCCCACAGCTGAATTTAGCTCTATTACCTTGGGAAAGCTAGCAAAGGCATTAGGAGTATCTTCTAGTGAGCTAATAGAAGACATTGAGGATTGATGCATGTTGATATGTGTAACAAGCTAGAAAATGAAAAGAGATTATGCCATATCCAGAGAAAATAGTTTGTCTCACTTGGTGTAAGATGATTGATGTGGATGCCATTGAAGATAGCTGGTAGGAAGGAAGATCAAAACGATACTTGAGTCGATAATTGCCATTCCAGACGTTTTGAAAGGCAGTGGGCAAGCAAAAAGGGGATTGGACAATACTGAATGCCAATCCCCATGCTAAGGTAGATAGCAGTTCGATCTGCTAGGACTCGTACCAAGGAACAAGTATGCCTCGTCCTAGTGTATGGCTGAACAGATTGAAACCGAGAATTGCTGGTGTAGCGTCCTTATCGAGGCCAAGTGACTCGACATCAACCGCATGAACAACAGTATAATAGTGATGCTTCCCGTGGCCAGCAGGTGGTGCTGCACCAATATACCCGACCCGTCCAGCATCATTGCGGAGCTGAAACGCGCCACGTGGAAGGCCTGAGCCATTCTCATCCCCAGTTCCACGGGCAAGCTCAGTAACATTTGCCGGGATATCCACCACAGCCCAGTGCCAGAAGCCGCTAGCTGTGGGAGCATCTGGATCAAACACCGTCACGACAAAACTTTTCGTCCCTGCCGGAAATCCACGCCATGACAACTGAGGTGAAATATCCTGGCCGCCTGCACCGAAGATACCGCTGACCTGTGGTAAGAGCAATTTCTCGCCATCTCGTATATCGGTGCTTGTGACTTCAAATGAAGGAACCTTGGGCAAGTTTTCATAAGGATTGCAACTCATTGATCAAACTCCCTCATATACAATCAAAGACAACTACTTTTCCAGATGAGCATTAACGCGAATCTGGACGTTATTGCGCAGTGCATTTGAGACGGGACAGCTTTGTTCAGCCTGTTGGGCAGCCTTCTCAAAGCCAGCCTGATCCAATTCTGGAACAATCCCTCGCACATCAAGATTGATGGTAGTGATTTTAAATTTTCCATCAACTTGCTCGAAGGTACTGGTTGCATTAACAGATAGCTTCTTAGCGGGTGTACCTGCCTGAGCCAGTGTATGAGAGAATGCCATTGCATAGCATCCAGCGTGTGCTGCTGCAATTAGCTCTTCAGGGCTAGTCTTGCCATCCGATCGCTCTGTGCGTGAAGCCCAAGTAATCGGTAGCTCTGCTATAGCGCCGCTACCAACGCTAACAATCTTTCCACTACCCTGGATAAGATTTCCTTCCCACTGTACTGTAGCTTGTCGCTCTGCTTTTGCCATAATTTACTCCTTTACTAGTTAGCAAGTATCAAGCTGCAAGCTGCTCACAGACTGAGACAGCTTTGTTATAGACAAACTGTAGGGCACTAAAACCTTTGTAGGGAATTTAGTCCACCAAGAAGTATATCATCTTCTCATAGAAGCGGGGAAGATGCAATTTTTCCCCATGAGGTAGGTCCTGTACCCTAAGATGGCTCATCAACAGCGGTGATAGCATGCCTAAGTGAAACGTGCTATAATAGGGCCGAAGCGGAGTGTATAGGGAACGTTCATTGAAATTATAGCGTATCCTTGACAATCCTTGCATGAGATATTCAATGTTACTTATTCGAAAACGCTTCGTTATAGGCAGTAGACACAAATCTCATTCTGGCAAAGCCAAAGACCTTATAGATGATGGTGAAAAGCCAAACGGGTGCGTGAGTACAGCTTTGCTCTGTGAAGTCCTATAGAACGTTAGCAGGTGGTCTATAAGCGAGGTAAATGAAGAGAGCCTAACATGAGAAAATAGGTCGAAAAGCACTCCCAAATTCCTGCAAAGGTCATGGGATAGAGGATGTGAATAAGGCGATTGCGTCTTTAGTAGTGCATCCTGAGAGGATCGTCGTTCCCCTCCGAACCCGAAAGTCTAGCATTCGCTAGATTTTTGGAACTATATAGATCGTTCCTCAATCCTCCATATAACACTGCGATAGGCACGGGTAAGATTTAACTTGGCATTCTGGGAAGCTTGAGCAGTCTCAAAGATGCATAAGTTATTTCTCACCTAGTCCTAGTTTAAACCAAGCAAGATGTGCTGCTGAACCTTTATGCAGGAGAATATAATGAGCAGCGAAGTGAGAGAAAATGGCAAGATTGTGGGGTCTCCGACACGTCGTAAGCCAATCCCCATCGCTATGGCTTCTGGCCCCCATGAATACATCCCAGGAGATCAGGAACTGCCAGTTCAACTAACCAGTCTAGCCGATATGATACAGTGGACACAAAACTGGGCGCGTTCCAAATCGGTCTGGCCGCTAGGCTATGGTCTAGCCTGTTGTGCTATTGAGATGATGGCCTCAGCCCAGTCGCATTATGATTTATCCCGTTTTGGCTCTGAAGTCTTTCGTTCCAGTCCCCGGCAAGCCGATCTAATGATTGTAGCTGGTACGGTCTCAGTGAAAATGGGTCCGAGACTGCGTCTCCTGTGGGAGCAAATGCCAGAAGCCCAAGTGGGTCCTGAGTATGGGACAATGTGCCAACTCTGGTGGTGAGTTCTATGATAGCTACTATACGGTCCAGGGTGTGGATACGATCGTACCAGTTGATATCTATGTACCTGGCTGTCCACCGCGTCCAGAGGCATTGATTGAAGGCATTCTAAAATTACGTGAGAAAATAGCCAAGCAAGGTCTCAAAGTGCGTGGCGAGAAGGAAATAGAGGTATAGTGTATGCGTGGAATCCTTGAGGGCATGGGTCTAACCTTTAGTCATCTCTTCCGTCCGAAGGTGACCAGACTTTATCCCTATGAGAAACCGAAGTTGCCACCGCGTAGCCGGGGTTTAATTCAATTAATAGCCGAGGAAGGTTTAGAGACGGAGTTCAACTTAAAGTGCAAATCCTGTCTTTTATGTGAAAAGGCCTGTCCGCCTCGGGCAATCACGATTGAATACGAGCCGCTCTATGAGTGGAAAGAGCGGCCATGGTTTCAGTCCTATATTCGTGAGGGAGCCGAAAAGTTCACGTCACGCAAACTCACTCCTGCAACTGGTACATCGAAGGCTAGCTTTTATAAAACGCGCATCTCCGAATATGCAGTTGGCTACTTGAACAAGCCAGTTGCTCCCTGTGTCTCAATGCCTGTAAAGGACCATCTAGAGCCTGAGATTGATCTGAGTAAAGTTGATGCTTTATTAGAAACATGGTCTCAGGAAGCTGGGGCCTTGCCGGGGCTATTAGATGCGGTTATGGATATTTATGGTTATTTACCATTGCAAGCGGCTAAGCGTATTGTCCAGGTTCGTGGTGTAGATCTGAGTGATATCTTTGGGATTGCCACGATGAGTCCAAAATTCAAGCCCGCTCCTGCTGTCAAAGGAATTACTCGTGATGATCAACCAAAGCGAGGACTTGCGCCAGACAAGCGTGGTGTGTGGGGTAATATTAACCATGTGAGGCAGCCAGATGCCTAAGTTTAAATCTTCTTACCGACTATTGCGGCGAGGCGACCCCAATGTACGAACGCTGAACGCGTATCGAGCTGTTAGTGGTTATGCTGCATTGGAAAAAGCTCTTCGTGAATACTCGCCAGGCCATGTTGTGCAGCAGGTGATCGATGCCAAGCTACGAGGTCGTGGTGGATCTGGTCGTCTGACAGGTGAAAAATGGCGTATTGTGCGACAGTCTAGTGATGAGCAAAAATATATTATCTGTAATGCCTATGATGCTGATAGTCGCTCACTGGTTGCCCGCTCACTGCTTGAGAATAACCCACATCAGGTCATCGAAGGCATTCTGCTTGCAGCTTACGCTGTAGGGGCCTCTGAGGCATATCTTTTCACCCGTAGCACCTTTACAGAAGGCATTGCATCTATCCAGCAGGCCTTGCAGCAAGCATTAGATGCCAAGCTTGTTGGTCGTGATATTCTAGGGACCAACTTTAGCTGTACTATTAACGTGCTAGGTGTAGATATAGGCTTTATGGGTGGCGAAGAGACAGTACAGATAGCTCTAATCAAAGGGCGTCGTGGCATGCCTGAGCAGCGCCCACCGTTCCCAGCCCAATATGGTTTGTGGGATAAGCCAACGGTGGTCAATAATATTGAGACCTTAGCAAATGTACCTAGCATCATACATGACGGTATCGAAGCCTTTGTTCATATTGGTACCTCGATAACTCCAGGAACCAAGATATTGACTATCTATGGTCTAGCTGAGGGTGAGCCGAAAGTTATTGAGGTTCCATTTGGAGCTTCCTTACGGGATATATTCGCTGAAGCTGAGGTAAATCTAGCGGAGAACGATATTCGAGCAATTGTTGTAGGTGGTGCTGAAGGTGGTGCTTTGCCGCCTATTGCGCTCAACACCCTCTACGATTTTGACCCATTGGAGAACGCTGGAGCAATTGTTGGTTCAAGCATTATCGAACTACTGCCAACCGCGACCTGTATGGTGGCCTGGGCTTTGGAGCGTAGCCGTTATTTGAGTGGAGAGTCATGTGGAAAATGTGTCCCCTGCCGCCTAGGAGTCAAGCGTGTCACAGGTATTCTTGAAGGTATTGTAAGTGACCTCGGTGTCAGTAGCGATCTGGACGTATTAGATGAGTTCGCTGGATATATCTCCAATGGCTCGCTTTGTGGGTTTGGAGTCCATGCACCTAATGCTCTGAGGACGGCGCGGCGTTATTGGCCTGAGCATTTTACGCTGCATGTTCAGGAGCAGCAATGTCCAACCAAGACCTGTATTCCGGTGCGTGCTCACCGTTTTGTCACGAAGCATGTGTTGCCATAACTAAGTGGGAAGAGCTAAGAGGAAAATATATGGCTATATCTACTCGAGATAATTTCTCCCCTGGGGCTCCCGAGCCGCAGGCTCCCAAGGTGCGCAACGAGGTGGGACAACCTACCTTCACACTTACCATTGATGGCAAGGTAGTGCAAGCCTATGAGGGGCAGACAATTCTGAGTGCGGCCATTGATAACGGGATTCGCGACATCCCAAACTTGTGTAATGACGAAAAGCTAGAGCCGACCTCAGCCTGTCGCATGTGTCTTGTTCACATCGAGGGCACAGATCGACCCCTACCTGCGTGTAATATTGCTGCAGAACCGGGCATGGTAGTGACGACGAACTCGGATGAGCTATTCCACATTCGTCGAACCAATCTAGAAATGTTGCTCTCCGACCACAATGCCTATTGCCAGCCGCCTTGTCAAATTGATTGCCCAACGCATATTGACATTCCGGGCTATCTAGAATTAATTGCGCAAGGATCGATGAAGGAAGCGGCGCGGCTAGTAAAAGAAGTGCTACCTTTCCCATATATTCTAGGCTTGACCTGTCCAGCGCCTTGCCAAAAATCCTGTCGTCGAGCGCTAGTCGAGGAAGACATTGCCATTTGTCGCATGCACGGACATGCAGCGGAGTCTTGCCTATTAGATCCGCCAGTGCCCTTTGTACAAGATCCACCCACGGGCAAGAAGGTCGCAATCGTTGGTGGTGGCCCTGCAGGTCTGACTTGTGCATACTATCTCGCACTCAAAGGACACTACTGCAAAATTTTTGACAAGCAGCCGCAAGCAGGTGGAATGTTGCGTTACGGTATTCCAGAGTACCGCTTGCAGAAAGACATGATGGATCGAGAAATCGACCATGTCTGGCAACTGGGCGTCGATTTCCAGGGCAATATTGAACTGGGCAAAGATTTCGCAATTGATGATCTATTTGCGCAGGGTTTTGATTCCGTCTATCTTGCTATTGGCTGCTGGACCAGTAATGAGCTACGTGTTCCTGGAGAAGATGCTGAGGGTGTTGTAAATGCTATTGCCTATCTTGGTGAGAAAGTTGAGGGCAAGCCTATCCCGGTCAAGGAAGGCAAAGAGGTAGTTGTGATTGGTGGAGGCTTCACAGCATTTGACTGTACGCGAACCTCACTACGTCTAGGAGCCAAGGTACACACCATGTATCGTCGTGGACGCACAGAGATGGGTGCGACAACTGAGGAAGTTGAGGATGGTGAGGCAGAAGGCACGCATTTGCAATTATATGTCAGCCAGACGCGTATTGTCACAGAAGATGGTAATGTAACAGGTGTGGAATTCCAGCGTACCAAGCTTGGTGAGCCAGATGCTAGTGGTCGTCGGAGGCCTGTGCCCATTCCAGGTTCCGAGTTCATCCTCAAATGCGACACCGTGATCCCTGCGATTGGCCAAGCGGTTGACACCAAGGTGCTAGATGAACAATCTGGTATCAAGTGGACGAAATGGAAGACCATCCAAACCAACCCACATAACTTTATGACCGATCGCGAAGGTGTTTTCGCTGGTGGTGACTGCCAGATGGGAGCCAGGACCATCATCGAATGTGTTGCTCAAGGCAAGCTAGGTGCTCGTTCAATCCATGCCTACTTAATGGGTGAGGATATGAAGGAAGTAGCTCGTCGTTTGGAACTGGAGGAGCGTCGTCCAGATCTCTTCGATATCGTCCCCTACAAGCCAGTCGAGCCGAAGGTAAAGATGCCGATGCTGCCTTACGAAGACCGCAAGCGCAACTTCCGCATCATTGAGAAGGGGTATCTGCGTGAGCAGGCCCAACGTGAAGCAGGGCGCTGCTTACAATGTGCTTGTCCGGCAGCTGGTCAATGTGATCTGCAAAAGTACAGCATTGAGCATGGCTTAGCCGACAATCGTTTCCATGATGGAGAGCCGAGCGATTACCATGACTACGATATGGACTTGTCGCACAGTTTCATCTTGCGTGATCCCAATAAGTGTATTAACTGCACGCAATGTGTCCGTGTCTGTCACGATGTGATCGGTCCTGACTGCTATGGAATGTTCGGCAAAGGCTTTGATACGATTGTCTCAACGCCGTTCAACGTGAGCTTGCACGATACTGACTGTGTCTCCTGTGGTGCCTGTGTACAGGTCTGTCCAACGGGATCGTTAATGATGGCTGAGCGATACCTCTCGCGTTATGCCTTTGCCTTAGATCGCTGCATCTTCTGTGGTGACTGTGTGGAAGTATGTCCGCATGGAGCGCTGGGCGAGACGCCAAACTTCGAATTATCCTTCTTTAACCGCTTTGGGGAGGATGTGACGCTAGAGAAGAACGACCTAGCGAATGCGCCTAATTATCTGGTACGTCAGCGATTACCTCGTGGCAAGAAGGACTTACCAGTGATGAGCCCACTTGTTCGTCCATTACCGCCTCGCAATATCCGCGAGTAGCAAAGACAGACCATGACTTGGGTTTCATATAGCCATGGGATAGCCATGGGATAGCGATGGCAAAAGAGGAGGGTATAGTTCAATATCACTATACCCTCTTTTTCTGACATTTGCGATACGAGGCTCATTTCAGGTTACCGATGAGTCGAAAACGTGTCTTGGCTGCGGAGTGCTAAGTCCGTACAATATGAGGAAAGAAGAGTTACTACTGTGGTACCTCTGTTACATCGCTACTCTCAGACGCCTTCTCTCCTGGTGCTTGAGCATTGCTTTGGCTCGTGATGGGAGTTGTCTGTTTCTTGGGTGGTTCCCATCCAGGTGCACGGGAGACGGTCATAGACATCATGCGCCCTTCCATTACTGGTGAACGCTCGATCGTTGCTATCCCTTTCAAGTTTTCGGCTATCCCATCTAGCAACTTACGGCCAATCTCTGGATGGCGCATATCTGGTCCACGGAATTGCACACTAACCCGCACTTTGTCGCCGTCTGCCAGAAACTCTTGAATTTTGCGTGTCTTCACAGCTACATCATGTTCATCTGTACGTGGACGCATGCGAATTTCTTTAAGCGTGATAGTCTTCTGGTTTTTGCGTGCCTCATTTTCTTTTTTAGCTTGCTCATACTTAAAACGCCCGTAATCCAACAGTTTACAGACTGGTGGGACTGCGTTTGGTGATACTTCGACCAAGTCTAAATTTTTTTCGCGTGCACTCTGTAATGCTCGTGCCAGAGGCATCACTCCCAGCATCTCGCCGTTTTCGTCAATTAAGCGTATTTCCCGTGCACGAACACGCTCGTTAACTCGTGTCTCACGCTCACGCGCACGGTCATTCCCCCGCATATTGATAGGCCAAATCTCCTCTTCATAATACTAGTTGAACAGTACTTCTAGCAACAAGTTTTGCATCTTTTTGCCCAAGATCCTCTGAAAGCTCCTTTAGTAAAAGCAACAAAACTCTCATAGTTACGAATTCAGTGACAAATGTGTCTATGAACCCGTGTTCGGAGGGGAACGACTATCCTCTCAGGATGCACTACTAGGGACTGGAATATCCCATTCACATCCTCTATCCCATGACCCTTGCGGGAATGTGGGAGTGCTTTTTTGACCTATTTTCTCATGTTAGGCTCTTTTTATATACCTCGCTTAGAGACCACCTGCTATCGTTCTATAGAAGCATGCAAAGGCGCATTCGCCTTGCCGTCGCGCACCCGATTGGCTTTTCACCATAATCTCTAAGGTCTTTGGCAAGGTCCTAATGAGAATTGTGTCTACTGCCTGTAACGAAGCATATTCGAATAAGTAACATCGAATATCTCACGCAAGAATTGTCTAGAAAAATCAAGAGTTCGCTACCGTTTCAGTGAACGTTCTCAATACTTGGACGGTTCAAGTATACTACGAGCTGTGGTAGTTTGCAAGGGCATGGCAACGGAGATATTATATCCTTCTCTAAGGGTGTAGCTCTTCGTGACCGAGAATTGAGCTTGAAACTCTCTCTTCGGAGGGCCAACCCTTAGCCAAAGATACAATATCTATAAAGTTGGGTACTTGCTTCGAAGAGTCTTGATTAATTCACTGACAACATCATAGCGTCGGTAAGAGGGTAAGAGATAGACTCCCTGGATCATGCTACCAGCCTCTGTGAGCAATTCATGTGCAATCTGCATGCCCTCTTCATGTCCATGTTCGCCAGCTGCTCTCATACGTGCTAGAGTCTTCTCTGGTATTGTAATACCTGGTACTTCATTATGTAAATATTCTGCGTGACGCGAGTTGTGTAGTAGTATGCAGCCAAGCAGCATAGGAATGGGTGGTTTACCAGCTCTACTCAAGAAGCGCTCAAGTGGTGCCAGCTCATAAATTGGTTGAGTCATGATAAAATGGGCGCCAGCCTCAAGCTTGTGATGATATTTTTCAATTTCGTGATCTGTCTCTTCATCGGTCATATTCAAGTTAAGAGCGCACCCAATATGAAATGACGATTTTGCGCCAATTGAGGAACCGGCGGCGTCATGTCCTGCATTTAGGCCGCGGATAACCTGCATCAAGCCAACCGAGTCCACATCCCATACTCCGGTAGTGTTGGGATAATCGCCCACACGCAGCGGATCGCCTGTCAGTGCTAGGATATTGCGGATACCCAAAGCATGAGCCCCGAGCAATTCGGACTGTATGGCCATCAAATTGCGATCGCGTGTAGTAAAATGGATGATCGTTTCCATCCCCAAGTGATCCTGGATAAGGCGTGCGAGGGCAAGACAACTCATGCGTACACGAGCCATCGGGCTATCGGCAATATTAATGAAATCAGCTCCTGCTTGTTGGAGCAATGCAGCGCCGGTCAGCAATTTGGTTGGATTCAAACCTTTTGGCGGATCGAGTTCGATACTAATAACGAAGTTACCTGCGGCAAGCTTTTGTTGGAGAGAAGTCTGGGTGCCTTCTTGAGGAAGAATAGCCTCTTCTTCAAGAAGTCTGGTAGCTGTGATACAGCCATTGATTATCTCTTGTGGCTGTTCACTTGTCTTCAAAGGGAGAGTCCCAAATTGAGTAGAAGTCCCGTAGTGCTCACCAAGCGCTTTACGCATTGCTTGGATGTGGCGTGGTGTAGTACCGCAGCAGCCTCCAATCAAACGCACCCCGACCTGGGCCAAGTGCAAAGCCGAATTCGGCAAAATAATCTGGTGTAGAGACGTAGAAGAAGCGATTGTCAATTCTCTTTGGCAGACCAGCATTTGGTTGTGCTGAGAAAAAAGGGAGTGTGCTTACCTCTGCCTGTTTAACCGTTGAAATCATCTCATTCAGGACATCGAAAGTCACAGCAGGTCCTACACTGCAATTAGCGCCCATCACATCGACACCCAGATCGCTCAGAACAGTTGCAACGCGTGCTGCTGACTGTCCAGAAAGAGTATGTCCATCCTCATAAAAGCTCATCTGGGCTACGATTGGCAATCCTCCAACCTCTTTAGCGGCCAGAATCGCCTGTCTCAGCTTTGCCAGACTCTGAAAACGTTTCAAGGATCAGCAATTCGATGCCGCCTTCCTGCAGAGCTTCGATCTGTTGGCGAAAAATAGAGCGTAATTCAGTCAAACGATGCTCATCGGGAGCTTGTAGTGGTCGACCAGTGGGGCCAACAGCTCCAGCGATAAAGGCAGGTCGTCCTGAAATCTCGCGAGCCTCCAGAGCAATGCGGGCAGCTCGAAAATTGATTTCTCGAACCTTTTCTCCCAAGTTATGCAATTCCAGTTTGACGCGATTAGCTCCGAAGGTATTCGTCTCGATAATTTGGGCACCTGCACTCAGGTATTCGCTGTGAATATTCTGAATAAGATCCGGATTAGTCAGGTTCAGTGCATCAAAGCATTGATCATAGGTCACACCACGTGAATACAACAGAGTGCCCATTGCCCCATCGCATAGTAAAGGCCCTTGTTTAAGTTGTTCAAGTAAGAGCTGATTTATTAAGGCGTTTCTCTCCTAGCTAGTAAGCATAATCTTTCTCTTTAATTGTACTCTATTTTTGTGATTTATGTTATGAATGCTACAGTGAGATTTGGGCGGTTCCCTTTTGGCGAGCAAGACTCTCTGTTGATCAATCATTAAAAACAGGGTGACCACTTCGCGTGGTCACCCTGTTTTTAACAGAGATAGGTTTGCATACCCTTCCTACAACTTCCAATTGTGCATCTGCAAGCCAGATTTTCCCTTTGCCATAGAGAACCAGTCCAAAGCGAAAGCGCGGCGTAAGGTTGCCCGTGTCCATGCTCGAATAGGAGATCGAAGACAAGACTACCAGCACAATCTCTCGACACGCATTGTGCACGAAAACCAAGTAATGTGCGTAGAGAGTCTGGCAGTCATCTCCGGTGGAGCACCAGCGTGATCAGCGAGTAGGGGGCGATGGTCACCCTGAAAGGCGAACCTGACGTAGAGGTAATTCCTCCACTGCTGGTCCTATAGGCATAGATCCTGGCAGTCGTGCTCGCTGTATAGCCAGTGAGTCTGAGCAAGACTGTATAGCTATTGGTGGGATCTTTATTGACGAGCAGCACCGCCAATTTATCCTTAGCCTGCCTTACCGCGTGGACCGCTACTAGGCTTTGACTCGATGAGGACGAGACCATGGTGGCGCCGGCCTGCCCCAGATGGGTCAGCATTTGGAGGGCATAATACGGAGGGAAAGGGGTTTCTGCCGACGGATCGCAGGTTGAGCCGCTGCATGCGCCGCTTGAGAGCAGGTCATCATGGGTTAGCCACCAATCTACGTTGGCCACCCTGTTCTCCAGCATGGTCATATACATATCGGCCAGGAAGAGTCCATCATACCAGCTGGTCGCCCGTTGGCCAGGATTGAGGCTCGCTCCATTGGTTTCCGTGACCATAATCTGGATCGAGTGTGCCTGCGAGCCACAGTACTGATTGATCTTTGAGCGCACAGTCGAGAGCATGGACTGGATTTGGCTGGAGGAGGCCAGCGCAGTTGCTGGTGATGAATTGCTGGAATTCGGATACCAGTGGACGATCACGAAGTTCGCAGCGGAGCAGGCCAGAGGCAGAACTGTATCGTTCCATGGCTGCGGAGATGAACTGCTAGTCTGGCCATCGGGCCAATACCCCGGCGTCGTGAGTACGAGGCCTGTCTTGATACTGGGATCGACCGCTTTCATCGCCTTGCTAAAGGCAACCATATTATTAGCATACGTGGTTGGTCCCAACGTATGATGGTCCATTTCCCACTGCGAGGGATAGGTCCCATCGCCATAGACCTCGTTGCCGATCTCCCAGTATTTGATGTCGTACCTATGGCCAGTGCTGCTTCCCCCTGCATAGGTTGGCACCGGACCAGTGTAGCCAGACCCGCCTTTGTTGGCATACTGCACCCAGCCAGCGGCTTCCTGTGGCGTGCCTGCTCCATAATCAACCGTAATCATCGGCTGAATACCGGCCTGTTGGGCCACTTTCATGAAAGCGTCAAACGTATTGCTGGGGGCGGCATAGCTAGCCTGTGTGGTATTCGACTGCCAGTGATAGCCGTCCGAGAGAGAGCCGCCAGGATAGCGCATAATCTTAGCTCCGCTCGCAGCCAGGAGAGAGGGTAATTTCGCATTGAGCAGATGACTATCCCAGGCTGCTTCGTTGATGCCAAAGGCGGGTGAGGGGATCACTCCCAGACGGCTCTTCGCGTTCACGGTGACACTGGCGGCCGCTGTTGGCTGAGTATGCTGAGCGAAGCTCGGATACGGGAGTGCGCAACTTGCCAGCAGACAGATGAGGAGCATCAGTGCAGCGATACCTGTGAAATGTGCCTGAAAAAACCATTTCATTGGTGTTCAACCTGCCTTGTTTATCTTTTTGGAGAACCCATCTATCATCTCCATGATGAGTTTCATATCTTTGTCTCAGTCTCTCTCTGTACTCCTGATTTATATAGACTCACGGTTCGCTCATTTCAAAAGGGAGTTGGAAAGAATGGCTTAATGGCCAAGAATGGAGCAGGTATCAAGCCCCACTTCCCGCTTTTTTGACCGAAAGCATCAGGACATGAGCTGGGAAAATGCCGACAGAGCCGTCAGTGCAAAATCAGCGTACAGTAAGCTCAGATCACAGGAGTCTTACCAAGCTCAGTGGATCGTCGCGATTGCCCTGACGGCGACGGAGGGCAGAAATACTGCTTTTTGTGCATGTTTTACCTCACTACGACTGAGCATGAGCAATGCTGCGTGGGTTGGCTGTGACCGTAGCAAAGAGATCTAGTGGCAAAGCAAGTAGTTCAAGAATAGTTTTCTGTAACGGTGATAATGGCGTTACATGCAAATACTTCTGATTGCCTTGTTTCACCCTGGTCAGGGTGATGCCATCAAAAGTCTGCAACAGCTTCTCAGCGGTTGGACGAGCGGTGGCTCGCGTCGCTTGTCCCGCATACAAGCCTGCCAGTTTTTCCCCTCGTGCCGCCAATTTTTGACGCACTTCAAACTCCAACAAAATCAAGACACGCAACCCGATTGTTAACAAGCGTAGGAGGCCTTTCACGCGGTGGGGTGAGGCCAGATAGAGTGGCCGTAAGGACAAGGACTCCCCTTTGAGCCGCCCAAAATCGTGCTCAATGAGGTATTCACTGCGATAGGCTAGAACCAGTTTGCTCAGACTGAACTGTGAGGCCGGAGCATTGGTGGCATACACTTGCCATCCCAACGCTTGGATGGTCTGAGCCAATGCCGCTTCATCAATTTCCACTTCCACGTTCACCTCACGCTCCACTCTGATCCCCGCCTCGCGATCCCCATAGCCTCGCACGGCTCGCTCGCTCTCCTGCTCCTGATAGCAGAGCACAAGCTCGCCCTCCACGCGATAGCGGTGCACAATGGACTCAGCCGCTTTTTGTAACTCCTCCCGGTCCCGGAAATGACGCTTGCCTCGTCCCCGCTCATTGAGCCCTTGTACCTCTGCCTTTGCATGGGCGACCCGCTCCCGTAGCCCTCTTTCCTGCGCTACTGCCAGTTTCAGGGAGCGCACAATCAGTAACCGCTCCTGCCACGAGAAGACATCCGTGCTCTGTTGGGTGCGCTGCGTTTGGAACCCGCGAGCAATCACCACCTTTTCGCCCTTGTCATTGATCCGCTCAATGGCTTCTAGTTCCTGCACGCCGTCCCAGACTGGTTGCAGCAAGGCTGCTCGCTGCTCAGCATTCAGTTGCACAGCAGACAACGGACACACGTAGTAATCTGCACTTCGGGCGAGGTAGGCCCGGGTCGCCAATGCTGCCATTTTGCAGTCTCCAATGTAGAGCAGACCATGTCGACCCAGCACATCTTGAATCTTCTTTATCTCAGGCACATAGAGTACATCATCTGCTCTTTCTCCCGACACAATCGTGTTTGTCAATGGAAGCCCAATTGGGTCAAGAGCTGCGAGTTGCACCTTGAATTGGGGTAAGTCTGGCCGGTGATCCTTGCTGTGACCGAGTTGAAACAGACCATCAGGCGTGATTTGAGCATAACTGCTGCTGCTTGTACTATCTAACCGCACAATCTGAGGATCTAAATCGTAGACCCTGATCAGTTTTTTCGATAAATCAGCATCAAATGCATCCCATTGCTTATCATCCCCCAAATAGTCGAGCACCAGCGCTAGATGATCGTCACTCCAGTCCAGGGTACGTACCTGCTCGTCTAGGCAACTCTGCAAAATGCGCAGGTGCTCTTCCGCCCAAGACTCAACGTGATTGAGCTTATGGCTGCCCTTGGAAAGAATATGACTGAGCCAGCCGACGCCCACCTTTCCCAGACTCAATCCTCCCCAGTTTCCATGCACCAAAAAGTGCTCATCTAGCAGTTCTGCTATCCCCATCTTCTCCATTTGGGCAAATAGCACTGGGAGGTCATCTACTCGTTCCGTTGTTATTATGAGATCTTGGTTGCTTTCTTCTTCCATACTCTTTTATCCCCTTGGCTCTGCTGTGATCCCGCCTTCTCTCCCCACTTTGGCTACCACTACTCTCAGTTTACCACCTTTTTGCCTAACCCTCTTCCTGAATTCAGCGAACCGTGAGTATAGAAAGATCGGTCTGAGGGAATCACCGATTTTAAAGCTATGGACAAAGCCTGAGATGGATCGTCCTGCAAATTTGAATACATCGAGGCTTGGAGTACCAGTGCGCGTCGGGGTCGGTTGCGTCTCCATTAGAGCCTCCTGGTCGTTTAAGCATCTTTTTCAAAGAAACTGCAAACATAGAGTGCTATATGAGATCCAAGAGAGTGCAAATATATATGAAGTATATCACAATGGAGAGCACAGAGGCCCAAGAAAACACCGCTTGCTTGTTCAACCTTCAGGGAAACGCTCAACCTTGGGGGAAAACACGCTCATCTTTGGTGGTGAAGTACCATTCGAAAGAGAAATCACAGTTGCTCATGATTGAGGGCAAGTGCTTACATGGTAGGGCAATTTACCAGCTATCGACTACTCTGCATTAATTTGCTACAATGCAGAACAAATAGCATGTCTATGCTCGATGTAACAAAACTTGGGAGGAAAGCTTACGTGATAGTGAGACCGCAACCGACATCCAAAGAAATAGATTACCTACTGACACGTGGTGTAGCCCTAGTCGAAAAAGAAGCCGACTTGCGTCGTCTTCTACTAGAAGGCAACAAGGGAGAGCCACTACGAGTAAAACTTGGCGTAGATCCGACGCACTACGAGCTAACAATCGGCCATGCCGTTGTTTTCCGCAAACTGCGTCAATTTCAGCTTTTGGGACACAAGACAGTTGTTGTCATTGGTGACTGGACGGCACGATTGGGTGATCCTAGTGGGCGGCTAGAAGCGCGTAAAGCTCTGACCGCAGAAGAGGTCAATGCCAATGCAGCTACCTACCTTGACCAGTTTTTCAGAATTGTTGATGCTCAACAGACGGAAGTGCATCGTCAGAGCGAATGGTTCGACAAGTTTAGCCTAAGTGATGCTATTAAGTTGCAAGGCTATAAAACAGTTGCTCAGATGCTTGAGCGTGATGACTTTTCAAAACGCTATAAAAGTGGTGTTGAAATCTACCTGTCTGAGTTTATGTATCCCCTTTTGCAGGGATATGACTCAGTTGCGTTACGTGCAGATGTTGAAATTGGTGGTACGGATCAAACATTTAATCTGCTAGTTGGTCGTGAACTACAGCCAATTTTCGGCCAAGTTCCCCAACAAATTCTGACAATGAATTTGATTGTAGGTCTGGACGGTGCAAAGAAGATGGGCAAATCGCTGGACAACTACATTGCGATGACAGCGCCAGCCAGAGATATGTTTGGGAAGCTGATGTCACTTCCTGATCCAACCATGCGTTCATATTTTGAGGCTTTGACCGACGTTTCGACCGAAGAACTCGACGAGTTTGATCGTAAGATGGCAGAGGGCACACTCAATCCCAGAGATGTCAAGCTGCGCATGGCGCGTGAAATTGCGACCGAATTCCATGATGTTGCTGCAGTCCAAGAGGCTGAAGAGGCATTTATCCGCCAGTTTTCTGAGCGCAAGTTGCCTACTGATATTCCAGACTATCATCTCGGCTCGCCCCAAAATATTGTTGAGCTAATGGTTGAGGCAAAACTAGCTAGTAGCAACAATAAGGCCAGGGAGTTGATCAAGCAAGGTGGTGTCTCGCTCTTCCCTGAGGGAGAAGGAGGTGAAGCGCAACGTATTAGAGATATTGATTTTATTGTTGATGTCATCGATGGTGCTATTCTGAAGGTTGGCAAACGCCAATACATTCGCATTAAGGCATAATTTAAGTAAGGAGATTTTTATATGCCACAAGCAACAATTGGAGTGATTGGCGGTACGGGACTTTATCGCATGGATGGTATGACTGATATAGAGGAGGTCACCATCCACACTCCTTTTGGAGATCCTAGCGATGTCATCACGATCGGGAAAGTTTCGGGGGTATCGATGGCCTTTCTACCGCGACATGGGCGGGGTCATCGTCTTAGCCCGACAGAGATCCCAGTGCGTGCCAATCTGTGGGCGCTCAAGAGTCTAGGTGTTGAATGGGTGATTTCAGTGAGTGCGGTAGGCAGTTTGCGGGAAGACATTGCGCCGCGTGACCTAGTCATTCCCGATCAGCTTTTTGATCGCACAAAAAGTCGCGTAAATAGCTTTTTCGAGCAAGGGATTGCAGTGCATTGTACATTCGCAGAGCCCTTCTGTCCTGTGCTTAGCAAGCTGCTGCTAAGTGCTGCACGTGAGCTAGGCGACGTTAAAGTGCATGCAGGTGGAACCTATATATGCATGGAAGGACCTCTTTTCTCTACCCGTGCTGAATCTCATGTCTATCGCAAGCTCGGGATGGATATCATTGGGATGACAGCTCTGCCAGAAGCCAAACTAGCACGAGAGGCCGAACTGTGCTATGCCACGATTGCCTGTGCCACTGACTATGATTGTTGGCATGAATCAGAAGAATCGGTCACAGTTGAGATGGTTATTGGGCATTTGAGTGCTAATATAACCAATGCTCAGCGCATCCTGCGCCATATTGCCCAAAAGATCCCATCCGCCCGTACTGATCAAACTTGTGGTTGTGCTCAGGCGCTAGCAACATCAATTGTGACAGATCCCAAATTAATTCCAGCAGAGGTTAAGGAAAAGTACCAGCTTTTGATTGAAAAATACATTCCTTAATGTTTTGCAATAAACGAGAAAAAGGAGAATCTTCCTTTTTCGCTATCCTAATTTCTACGCGAGGAACATAGGGAATCGAAGCGTTACAAACGTTACCCGTTACGAATTGATCTAGCATTTGCTAGTCAAGATAAAAGTTTAAGTCAATCTAGGAGGTACCAACTATGTCTTTGATTGAAAAAGAGTTCATTATTCAGCAGTACTATAAAGCTACTGTTGATGAGTCAGCTATTGATGAGTACTATGAGAAGTACTGTACAGATCCTAACTCTGACTGGGTCAAGGAGAGTAAAGATCGCTTTCATAGGATGCTTCAGGCTATTATATCTAATAAGGATGTCCTAGCAACTGTCCTTGAGTATGTGACAATTGTTGCGCATGAAGTACGTGATGATGGTGTTGGTGATCTTATTGAAGAGCGATATGAGGCTATGCGCTACAAAAATGAAGATATAGAATTTGCTCATATCCTTGCTCACTTTGCTGATATTTTTACCCAAGAGGATAGAGATTGGTTGTTGGACCTGATAAAAGAGCATGCAGAAGTTGAAGCGAAGGTCAATCCTAGTATGAGCGATGAAGATTATGAGCGTGTAGGTTACTTTGATCTTTGTATTCAAACAGATGCTCTTGAGAATTGTTTCCAAGTTGAAGCGTCTGAATGGAATATCCATTCACACTGAGCTGGTCCCCAAGTGGCTGGGGCTCACTCAGCCACTTGAAGGGATGGGAATGCTATGGCGAATCAGGAACATCTTGATATACTTGAGCAAGGTCTAGCAATTTGGAATGATTGGAGGAAAGAAGAGCGCTTTAACGTGATCCCTGATCTTAGCAATGCCGATCTTAATGGCTCGCATCTTATCTGGACCGATCTTAGTGGTGTTAACTTTAATGGTGCCAATCTTAATGGTGCCGATTTCACCCATTCTGATCTTAGTGATGCTAACCTTACTGGAGCCGATCTTACAGAAGCTGTACTCATGGATGTTAACCTTAGCGGAGCCAACCTTAGTACTTCTAAATTGGGATATACAATATTTGGGAATCTCTGACTTGTGTCTAGTCAAAGGGCTGGAAACAGTACAGCATTGGGGACCATCGACAATTGGAACGGACACTATTTTAAAGTCAGAGGGAAATATTCCAGAGATGTTCCTGCGTGGCGCAGGCCTTGACGATACCTTCATGAGCTATGTCCTTTCTTTGGCAAGAAAGCCAATCCAGTACTACACGTGTTTCATCTCCTACTCCAGCAAAGACCAAGCCTTTGCCGAACGTCTCTACGCCGATCTGCAAGCCAATAATGTCCGTTGTTGGTTCGCCCCTGAAGACCTCAAAATAGGCGACAAGTTCAGAATACGCATTGACGAGTCCATCCGGCTCTATGACAAACTGCTACTAATTCTCTCCGAGCATTCCGTCAAAAGCCCATGGGTGGAAACAGAAGTAGAAACAGCATTTGAGAAGGAGCACAAATCAGGGAAACTGACACTCTTCCCTGTGAAGCTAGACAACACTGTAATGGAAGCAGATCAAGCATGGGCATCTGATATCCGACGTATGCGCCACATTGGGGACTTCACCAGCTGGAAAGAACACGACGAGTATCAAAAAGGGTTTACTAGGCTGCTGCGTGATCTTAAGTAGGATACACTCCCTGAGCAATCTAAACAATAAAAAGCGGTGGGATCTCTCGCCGCTAAAAAGGGCTTTTTATCAAGTGATCACTAATTGGACTTTATCGCATTTGTGATAAAGCCTGTATGGCGTAATAACGCTTGACAACATGGCGTAATAACGCTAAAATACTCATCAATAGCTCCTGTAAACACCCATTTAACGAACCTATTTAGAGGGATGGAATTAGCTATTTCATTAAGCTGAGAGGAGCAAAGAGATGATAGCTGTCAGCAAAATTATGAGAGCATGGAATGCATGCTCCCACTGTATAGCGGGTATTTTAGGGGGATTTATGGCTGTAGGTACTTTGCATTGGTTCAGTCTCCCTGATCATAATACAATTGATATGCTTTCTTTTACTGAAAGTGCCTTTGGTATTGGCATGACAGTTATAGCTCTCGTCTTCTCTTTAGTACTCGTTAATCAAGTTAAAGAGATTGATAGAAGGTTTGACGAAAAAACGAAGAGATTGACAATAAACTCACCAATGCGATGCAAGAATTTGACGAAAAAACGAAAGCCGCATTGGAGAAAGTTGCTCAGCTTCTCCTCAAAATAGAAGAGGAAAGAGGGAAGGGAAATCCGTCTGCTCTAGCGGCCAGCGGAAGCATAGTGGGACCTTATGCAATGACACATTCAGGGACTTCAAACTATTTAATCATCCCAGGATACCCGCAGACCAATCAGCCAAAGTGGGACAATTAGAATTTTGGGAGTCCCTAAACCAAACAAGAATATCAAAATTGTTCCTGGTCGTCTTGTTGGTACCAATAAAAAGCTTTATTTTCTTTCAGATACTGGCAGAGATAGCGTGACCATCAATTGGGATAACGTTAGCAGAGTGCGAGAAGCAAGATCATTTATACATCTTACGGTCTCAAAGGGTGCGGGAGGAGGATCTTATGCTGTTAACGATCCGTTGTACACAAAGACCATTATGGACGCCCTTGTACGTCTTTGGAAGCGCCAGATTGTATCATCTCAGAAAAGAGGGGCAAGGAGACAAAGAAGAGTAGTGGCTCTCCCAGGGACGTAGCCCGCAGGAGACCAAGGCTTGATGCTGAGAGTATGAAGATGAGAGGTATGCGAACCCGTTCAAGGTCCTTGCAGCCACGAAGTGCCTAAGCCCATGAGCAGGGCCCGTTCAGTAATGAGAGAGGCTAAGCGGGGTTGTCTCTCTTCAAAAGTGGGCTGTACAGAACTCGAATCTGTGACCTCAGCGATGTCAACGCTGCGCTCTAACCAACTGAGCTAACAGCCCTTGGAACGTTTATGATAATAGCATGGCCACTGTGCTTTGTCAAGCATTTTTTCTCCAAAATAGGCCATTTGCTAAGGAAAGAAACCGATCTATTTTGAGGGTGGGAAACGGCATAGATTCCTAGCTTATTGCGATGTTATAATAGCCACATGCGACACATCTTTTTAATCGGGCTTTCAGGCAGCGGAAAGAGTACCGTTGGCCGTATCCTAGCCCAGCACTTGAATAAACCTTTACTCGATATTGACGCACTGATTGAAAAAGAGAGTGGCGAGTCCATTTCGGCAATATTTGCTTGCCATGGCGAGGAATATTTCCGCTCGTTTGAGAGCCGTATACTTGCGCAGGCTGCTCAAGAGGCCAGAAGTGCTATCATCGTTACTGGCGCCGGGATTGTGATGAGGCCGGAGAACCGCGCTATAATGGCTGAGCGGGGAGTGCGTATTTTTTTGCAAGTTGAACCTCATATTGCTCTGCAACGTCTGTTGAAGCAATATGAAGTTGAACAGTCTCAGGGACGTGCTCCTGAGCTACGTCCGCTGTTAGCTGGTCCTGATCCTCTTGCCACGCTACAGAGCTTGCTCGATGCTCGTTTAGCTTGGTATAATGAGGCTGAGTTGGTTTACTCGACCCAGGGAAAGAGCGCAGAGCAGGTTGCTGCAGAAATTGTCTCTGAACTTATGGGCAGATGGTCTAGTGATTAGAAAGGTTTTGCCGATGATTGATAGTTTACATGATGTGGTGTCACATTTGGAACATCTTCCACCAGAAGTCCAGGAAGAGGCTGCGACCTATATCGCAGCATTGACAGAGGTGCTTGAGCGTAAGTTTTTTGTACTTAATCGCATTCATGCTGTTCCATCACAGATAAAGCCAGAGCAGCCTTGGGAAGATCCAGCAGGGGCATGGCGTGATCTTCCAGATACTCTGTTGGAGGACCTTGACCAACTTCGGCATTCTAGTTCGCCAACACCTCCTTTGGATGATTTATGAGACAGTACTTGCTCGATACCAACGTGCTTGGAGCTTATCTACAAGCGCGATCAGGTGCACTTTCCCTAGCTCAGGCTTGGATACACAATGGTCAAGAACCCCCGTTTAAAAACGGGGGCTTGCGAAACGGCTAGCGCAACGTAAGTTCTTGTCTAGAGGGCTCTTGGTAACAAGAGCAGCATAAGAAAGAGCGAAATCCACAGGCTTATGTGCTAGGGAAAGTAGCGAAAGTATGTTTGGACGCCACCCTAATCTCAACCGCTACCTGCCACGCCGAAGCAGACGGGATCATCCCTATGCCTGTACTGCAATCTCGAAGGGTCATATCACCCGTGCTTAGACACGGGGGCTCGCAATCGAGCAAGAGTTTTCTGGGTCTTTCTCCTAAAAAGGCCCTCCCGCAAGGGACTAGCAACAGAAAGGAGAGCAAGAGAGTGCTACCGCACAAGACAAGCTGGCTAACGAGCCCTCCACTTGTCTTCCCCACATCCCCATGCATACAGGGAGCAAATCCTCCCCTGTCTAAAGACGAGGGGTCTCCTTGCACAGGACTAGATGAAGCCGCTACCAGTATTGTTGTCTATGGAGAAGTCACGGAATATCTCAAGAGCTTTGCAGATTTTCCTATACACCAAGCAGCCTTTCACACGCTGCTTAGGAAAGTATATCCTTACCCTCTGACATATGAACTTCTTGAACGATATGCAGACCTGCGACGAGCGATGCGTCCGCCCTATGGACCAGGACTTATTGGAGATATTGATACCCTCATTGCAGCTACTGCCTCATATTACAGGCTTACCTTAGTAACAACTGATAGTGACTTTGCGCGTGTGCCAGATCTCTCTCTCATGCATGTCTCTCGTGAATCTCTCAGAGGATGATAATTGCCATGTGTACAGCAAATGAAATATTCCCAATTGTTAGGCGTATCCAAGTTGGGCAAGGCTATGATACAGTTGTTGATTGGGGTGGAATTGAGCGTTTGCCTGACTATCTCAAACAGTTGCATCTCCCGTCGCGGGTATTTCTGATGACCGATAGCAATCTTTATGACTTGTATGCGACGGAAATCGCACAGAGTCTTTCTGCTGCCGGTTTTGAGCCAGCTATTTATAGCATTCCTGCTGGTGAGGCTAGTAAATCTCAGCAACAGGTCAATGCGATCTACGACTGGTTGATTGAGCACCATGCTGAACGCCGTGAAGCACTAATTGCGCTGGGAGGGGGAGTTGTCGGAGATCTTGTTGGATATATCGCTGCGACCTATCTGCGAGGTGTGTCTTTCGTGCAAGTGCCCACATCGCTGCTCGCGCAGGTGGATGCAGCGATTGGTGGTAAGACGGGGATCAATCATCCCAAGGGAAAAAATCTGATAGGTGCCTTTTATCATCCACGGCTAGTTCTCGCTGACCCTGCCACATTGCTAACCTTACCAGCTCGCTCGCGGATAGAGGGATGGGCAGAAATTGTAAAGTATGGTATTATACTTGACGCTGACTTATTCGCTCTGCTTGAGGCCCATGCGGAAGCACTACGAGAATTTTCTCAGCCTCCAATCGACCTGCTTTGCCAGATTATCGCACGCAGTATTGACTTGAAAGCCGGGGTAATCGAAAATGATGAGCGAGAGCAAGGGCGGCGTGCTATTTTGAATTACGGTCACACAGCGGGTCATGCGCTGGAGAATGCATCTGGCTATGGTGAATGGCTGCATGGTGAAGCTGTCTCGTTAGGTATGGTCGTTGCTGCTGCTATCGCACAAGAGGCAGGTATGTTTGCTGCTAGTGATGTGGTGCGTCAGAATCATCTGCTTGCCGCTCTAGGTTTGCCGATTGCCTATCAAGGCTCTGTGCGAGCACAAGATATACTCAAAACCATGCAGCTTGATAAGAAGGTTGTGGGCAAGCAGGTACGCTGGGTGATGCCAACACGCATTGGTGAGGTTGTAGTCACGCCAATGGCAACTGATGTGGTTGAGCGAGTCGTCACAGGGTTTTTTGTGTGAGAGGAAAAGTAGGATATGCTCGAATTCCTTGTTTTGAATGGTCCCAATTTGAATATGCTAGGTACGCGTGAGCCGGGTATTTATGGTTCGCTTACCCTAGAGCAGATTCAGGATAAGGTGGCTAAACGTGCTCAGGAGTTGGGTGTAACCGTGGACTGCTTTCAGTCCAATCATGAAGGAGCTTTGATCGACTATATCCAGCAGCATGCCTCGCAAGTGGCTGGTATAATAATTAATCCAGGAGCATTTACTCATTACTCAATTGCTCTGCGTGATGCAATTGCTTCGGTTCAACTGCCGACGATTGAGGTCCACCTGAGTAATGTTCATACGCGTGAGGAGTTCAGACATCATTCAATCATGGCAGCGGTCTGCCGAGGACAGATTGTCGGGCTAGGTTGGCATGGCTATGTTCTGGCGCTAGAGGCGCTTGTTGAACTCGTCAAAGAGAAGTAAATAAGTTTCTGTAGATGTGTGAGACATTGTATGACTCATGAGAGCGTTAATAAGGTTTGGGTATGGATGGCTGAACAAGGCGTCGATGCATTTCTCGTGACGCAGCCTTACAATCGTACCTATCTCAGTGGCTGGTTTGAAGATGAGCCAGGGGCAGGCATGTTACTTATTGGGCAAGGCCATCAATTTTTATTGACCAGTCCTCTCTACTCTGAAGTCACCTCGCGTGATGCCGCAGGTTGGGAAGTGGTTATGCCTTCTCCACCTGAGCGCGAGTACACGCAAGTCATTGTCTCGTTGGCGCAAGAACATGGCTGGAAAAAGATCGGTTTTGAAGCAGAGGCATTGAACTATGCAACCTATGCCAAGTATACGAAGGCGGGTGATGGCACTTTTACCCTCCAGCCGATCGAAGAAAGTTATATAGATGCACTTCGTCTGGTCAAGCAGCCGCGAGAGATTGAGTTATTGCGACATGCTATTGGGATAACTGATGCCACATTTGCACACATCTGCCAGTGGATTTCAGCCCGGCATGACTGAAAAAGAAGTGGAATGGGAAATCTTACGCAAGATGATGGAGCTTGGGGCTGATGGGCCAGCTTTTAAAACCATCGTTGCCTCAGGCCCAAACGGTTCAATGCCTCATGCCGTAGCAAGCCAACGCCGTATCCAGCGTGGAGAACTTATCACGATTGACATGGGAAGTCGCTATAAGGGCTATTGTGCAGATATGACACGCACCATCTGTCTTGGAGAGCCTGCTCAAGCTCGAATGAGAGAGATCTATGATGCTGTCCTGCTTGCAATGAGAACATGTGAGCAGAAACTCTATGCAGGTATCTCAGGTCGTGAAGCTGATGCCTTGGCTCGTAATGTTCTGGCGGAGGCAGGTTTGGCAGAGTACTTCGTTCATAGTACTGGCCATGGTGTTGGTTTGCAGATACATGAAGGACCTGTACTATCGCAGCGTGCTCCTGAGCAGGTAAAACTGCCTGCTGGATGTGTTGTCACCGTAGAGCCTGGTGTATATATTGCTGGTTGGACGGGGACACGTGTCGAAGATTGTGTCCTGATTAAAGAAGATGGTGTTGAAGTATTAACGCAGTCACCGACAGTACTGGTGGTTTAATGATAAAAGGAGAGACATATGATATCTACTGGAGACCTAAAAAAAGGCCTAACCATCGAGTTTGATGGCCAAGTTTGCACTATTCTAGATTGGCAACATGTAAAGATTGGGCGTGGTGGTGCAATTGTTCGGATGAAATTGCGCAATCTACGGAGTGGTGCCTCATTTGAGCGAACGTGTGATGCAGGTGATAAGTTCAAGCGTGTGTATCTAGAGCACATAACAGTGACATACCAGTATCAGGATGGGGATCAATACCATTTCATGGATACGAGTAGCTTTGAAGACATTGTCTTGACAGAAGCGCAGCTTGGCGATGCCAAAAATTACTTGATTGACAATCTTGAGCTAGACATTGTGCTCTGTGAGGGCCAACCGCTTTCTGTAGAATTGCCTGAGAAGCTGGTGCTACGTGTGGAGTATACCGAGCCAGGTTTTAAAGGTGATACGGCAACGGGTGGTACAAAACCGGCAAAGACTGAAACTGGACTGGTAGTACAAGTTCCGCTCTTTGTCTTAATTGGTGACCAGATTTTGTGTCAATACGACAACTGGGGCTTATGTAGAGCGTGCTTAGTTGGTCTTGCTGGAGAAACGATAGTGGACGGTAACAGAGAGTATTCCCACAACACAAAAGCCAATACCTACGAAGAGAATGGAATTGCAGAACGCGTTAGCGTAAAACAGCTGCAACGTCTGGTACATTTACTCGATGGAAGCGATGTCTCAGAGATTGAGGTAAAATGTGCTGACACGGGAATGCGTCTAGCGCTGCGAAAGCGAAAGCGCATCTGCAGACAGGAGCTGGTGGCGACCAGATTCCCCCTGTGCTTGCAGCAAGTGCAGAGAGTGTAGTAGCAACTACACCTGTAGAAAAGATGCACACTGTTGCCGCATCCCTTGTTGGTATTTTTCATAGTTGGGCCAAACCTAAAGCGCCTTCCCTAATCAATGTTGGAGATCGTGTCAAGGTTGGTCAAGTTGTTGGGACCATCCAGTCGCTCAATGTGCTCAACGAAGTGGAATTGCTAGTTGCAGGCCGGGTGGTAGAGATTCTGGTACAGGATGGACAGCCTGTCGAGTATGGGCAGCCACTGATGACAATTGATAGTTCGGAGGAGTCTTAAATTTTATGCCTCTGCTGGAATTCGCCATGACTCAGTGATCAGTGTCTCTGCATTAGCTCTCTACCTCAAAGAATTGTTGGGGGCCAATGATATCTTACAGAATATCTGGGTGCGTGGGGAAGTTTCCAATTGCAGGACATATCCTTCGGGACATTGTTATTTCACATTGAAAGAGGGTGAGGCCCAGCTTCCGTGTGTGTTCTTTAAATCTTCTCGTATCCGTACGTCTGCTCCCGAGTTGTCCGATGGGATGGCTTTAGTCGCCAATGGTCGTGTTTCATTTTATGAACGTGATGGCAAGCTGCAATTCTATGTCGAGGCTGTTGATCCGCTAGGGATAGGAGAACTTTTTCGAGCGTTTTGAGCAGTTAAAAGCGCGTTTAGCTGCTGAGGGGCTTTTCGATGCAGAGCGTAAAAGGGCACTACCTGTGCAACCTGCTGTGATCGGAATTGTGACTTCGCCTCAAGCTGCGGCACTACGGGATATGCTGCGTGTATTGCGTATGCGCTACCCTCTAGCACGGGTTATCCTCTCACCTGCTCAAGTTCAGGGGGCTGATGCTCCATCTTCGATTGCTGCTGCGCTTGACCTACTCAATGAACATGGTGAGGCCGATGTAGCGATTGTGGGACGTGGTGGAGGGTCAATTGAAGAATTATGGGCTTTTAATGACGAAGTAGTTGCACGTGCAATTGCTCGTTCCCGCATCCCTGTTGTCAGTGGTGTGGGTCATGAAACGGACTTTACAATTGCAGATTTCGTAGCAGATTATCGTGCCTCTACACCAACAGCGGCGGCGACTGCGATTGTACCCAACATCGAAGATTGGCGTATTGATATTTTAGAGAAATGCCAAGCTTCTGAATGCTTTGATACAAGTATCTATCAGTAACTACTATAGCTGTCTTGAACGAGCCCAACACGATTTGGAGCATGTGAGTCCTCACAGATTAATTGAGCAGCGTCGCCAGCAGCTCGATGAGAGTATGGAGCGTTTGCAGACGCGTATGTGCCATATGATTTCGCTCCATGCTGAGCGACTGCGTGGTGTTGTCTTGCAGTTGCATTCCTTAAGTCCTTTGCTCACCATCGCACGTGGTTATGCAATTGTGCGTCGTGAGGATAACCAGCAAATTGTAACCCAGGTTGCAGATACATTGCCTGGTGACTACTTAACTATCCAGGTGCAAGATGGGAGTATTCCAGTTGAAGTGAGGAAATAAAGCAATGGAAACATTAGCTTTTGAAGAAGCTTTTGAACGCCTTGAGACTGCGATAGCTGCATTGCAAGATGGTAAGATCTCTCTCAATGAAGCTTTGCAACACTATCAAGAAGGTGTGAAACTGGCTCAGTATTGTAATGAACTGTTACAGAAGGCAGAGTTAACGGTGCAGCAGTTGAGTGTAGACGATGCTGGTGTACTATCTGTACTGCCTCTGGATCTGTAAAGAGGACGAGAATAATCTTTATGGTAAGCCATTCAGTGTTTGATAATCGGGTCTTAGTTGCGGCCTTTCTTGCCTGGGCGCTGGCACAAATAAGCAAGATATTCTACGAATTGATTCAGCAGCGTAAACTGATTCTCAGCCGTCTTGTCTCAGCTGGAGGTATGCCGTCGTCTCATTCGGCTCTTGTTACGGGCTTGGCAACGGCCACCGGGCGTGCGATGGGTGTGACTTCCCCGATCTTTGCTGTTGCGGTTGTCCTAGCTTCTATTGTTATGTATGATGCTGCTGGTGTGAGGCGTGCTGTTAGTATTCAAGCTCGTATTCTCAATCAGATGATAGAAGAAGCTTTCCAGGGCAGTCCAATGGCGGAGAAGCGCTTGCGAGAGTTAATCGGGCACACACCTGTGCAAGTCTTGGTTGGGGCATTGCTTGGTATTGCGGTTGGCTTGCTCATGACTCCCTGAGTAGATCTCTTTGGGCAATCGTGCGCTTAATTTCCTCACCGACCTGTTGCTCGGCAAGTCGCAGCTCGTAGAGTTTTTGGTAGATTCATCCACATCTCATCAGAGGTGCCAAGCCATTGGCTGAGGCGCAAGGCAGTATCTGCTGTTATGGCCCGCTTGCTGTTCAGTATTTGATATATGCGGTTAGATGGTACATGCAGGATATGAGCTAGCTCGGTTGGACTCATGTTGAGCGCAGTTAGCTCATCGGCAAGAAATTTGCCGGGATGTATGGGATCGCGTGGCATTATTATTGTTCTCCTTCCCTTCAGTGATAATCCGTAATCTTGGTGGTAGCAATCCGTTCTAGCTGTGCTTGTAAGGGACCTGAGCCTACCAGCAGCCACTGTGTATGTTGTGGTCTCAGTGACCTGCGTTGTTACTGGCGCAGTCTCGACAACGGCTGCGGTCTGCACAGGCTGAGATACGACGGCCACAGGAGCGGCTACAACAGGCTCAGCAACTACAGGCTCGACAAACTAGCCACCGAAGCCATAGCCACCGAAGCCAAAGTGGCCAGAATAGCCATGATGACGCCCGCCGGATATTTCAATCTGCTCAAGCTCAGAATCAGTCAATTCAATCTCGTCAAGATTAATCATTGTAAAGATAACCTTTCTAAAAAACAAGTTTAAGGTTACGTCAACTTCACTAGATATTGTACTCACCGTTCGCTCATTTTTGAGGAGGAAAACAAGATTTTTTTAACGTCATTGACAAGCAGAAAATGCTAAATGAGCAGTGGAAATGGCGTCCATTTCCACTCTAGCTTTGACAATCGCTATCAGGTGAAGGGACATTTCGCATATGCGGAATGCATTACCTACATGAACAGTACAAGGAGGATCTCATGCGTCAATTTTCTCAAATCACCTTGAAAAATGAGCGAACCATGAGATTGTACTTATAAAATCATCAAATTCAGTCATAAGCGTAAATACATGGATAAGCCAATATATGCTATACTGGTTGACAGAGGCGCAGGGAGAATAGCGTTGAAAAGTTCGAAGTACAAGTTGCATTCCGAGGGACCTCCTAATGATAGCTGCGCCTCTTTCCTTATTGTTGCTCACGCATTACAGTAGTATCAGAAGTGGACAAGAGATTCTCGCCACAGTTTCCACAGAATGTTTCTCCTACAGGTCTAACTCCACAATTAGGACATGAGGATGGGTAAAGTATTGCTGGCATAGTTGGAGGCACTGGTGTAGTGCGCACGTTAGAGGAAGGCAGGGCAGGCACAGAAATAGGATCACCGAGTTTGTGTCCACAATGCATACAGCCTGAACCTTTCCATTTCTGATTCTTATCACATGCTGGACATGGGCCTGCTAACCGCGCATTGCAAACTGCACAAAAGAATTGCCTCTTATTATAGAATTTACCACAACAATACGTATAATTATGCCAATCTTGGAGTAACCATATTGCTAAAAAAAGGCCACCAATTGCTAATACACCTTCTAGGGTATTTAGAAATACAGCCATATTGATCTCCTCCCTTGCATGGTCAGGAACATCCACTTGATAAACATCAATTTACCTCATACTATACCACATAGAAATACATCAGTTTGTGAAGTAGTTCACAGCGATACCTGTAAGGTCATGCTGCTATGATGAAAGATGTATTGAATGATAGAGATGTGATGATGAGATATAGCAAATCTAGGCTAGGTAGGGGTATGGGCAAGTAGTAGAGGTTTCCCATAGTTGACAGAAGGGCTTCGATGGAGTAAAATAAGTTCTGATTATTAAAGCTAATCAGAAAGTGAGGGAGCCATGAGTCAGGAAATTATCCCGCATGTTTCGATAAACACAATTGCACAAGCAGCGAATGAAGCTGCTCGTAAAACTGTTCTTAATCGATATAAGCAAGAAAAATCTAAGGAAACATTGAGACGACAATCATCTGATATTGATCTATTTGAGAGATACCTCAGCAATGCTGGTTATATTGTAAAAAGCATGAAAGATGATCTATCATTGTGGAGTAATATATCTTATGGGATTATAGCTGGTTTCCAACAATGGCAGTTGCAAGAGGGCTATTCCATTGGGAGCGTTAATGTTCGTTTAGCAACAATTAAGTCTTATTGCGAAATGGCAAACCAAGCAGAATATATAGGCCAGGAGGAAATAACAAAAATCAGAGGGATTCGAAATATAGGCCGTAAGGCTGGACGCAACGTTGATGAAAAGAGAGAAGTCCAGAGGGTTGGAAAGAAGAAGGCCCAGACGGTTCTATTATCAGAGCCATATGTTCAGCTCATAAAGAAGAAGCTCAGCCAGTCCAACAAAGAACGTGACACAGCACGAGATTATCTTATCTTTTGTCTACTAGCTGACCATGGGCTACGAGTTGGAGAGATAGCAGAACTTTCGACCAGGGACTTGGATATTACTACTGGGATGCTCACATTCTATAGACGCAAGGTAGATAAGACCCAAGTACATAGGCTAACGGCTGATACACTCGAAGCAGCAAAGAGCTATGTACAGGTGGTATCACCTGGAGAAAAGCTATTCAGCGGATATGCCTACCTTAATAAGAAGAGTTCTCGAGGATGGGTTAACCACACGAGCTATTAATAAGATCGTTGCCAGACTAGGTGAGATGGTTGATATAAAAGGGCTTTCACCTCATGATCTGCGCCATTATTGGGCAACTAATGCTATACGCAAGGGGACAGATGTGAAAGCTCTACAGCAAGCTGGAGGGTGGAATAGTCCATACATGCCGCTCAGATATGCTGAGGAGTCAGAGATAGCAAATGAGGGGGTAAAGCTAGGATGACAAAAGACCCGCTCAAATACTACGAGCAAGAGGAAGAAAAATTTCAGAAGCAGATTGAGGCAATACTATGGAAATCTGGATTTGTTGCATCAAAGCCAGTGGGGATACTTGGCAGAAGCGAAGGGTACAAAGTAACAATTTATACGATGCTTGCATTCATATCCTACGAGACTGACAGGGGCAATGAAGTAAGGATACAGATGCTTACTAAGTATACGGATGCTCTATGTAGACATGGATTGGAAGCATCTATATGCCATGACGACTCAACAGAACCGTATGTAGTAGTATAAAGGAAAGGACACCACACGATGAACCAACCCACAGAAGACCGGATCAAGCAATTTGAAGAGAGACAAGTAGAATTTGAGAAGCGGCTTATAGATATGGAACGCTATATCTCGCCTATCAAATTCACACAGCTTGAAATCGACTCGGGGCGCGTATTTAGAAGGATTGATGAAATCCAGAAGAATACCAATATCACAAAGATCTTGGTGGAAGGAGTGAGCGGAGATCTTCTGCAAATCAGAGAGTCACAAGTTGATATGAGAGATAGACTGATCGAACATGGCCAACGCCTTGAAAGCATTGAGCAGAAAGAGGATACTCACACAGAGATACTAGGCCAACTTATGAACTTTGGCGAGGAGATGAAAACAGCAATGGCAACTAAGGATGATCTGAAAGCAATGGCATCCAAGGATGATCTGAAAGCAATGGAAGCACGCTTGATTGAGGCTATGAGGATGATGCTTAAGGGAGAATGATGGAAGCACAACAAATCTGGCAAGCAGCTTTAGACCACATACGATCCCAGATCGACACTGCTAGGTTTAACACATGGTTTGGAGGCACATCAGCACTATCATTCCGAGATGGAGTGCTCACTATTAAAACGTCATCGCCGTTTGTCCAGACCCAACTGGAAACGCGATTCTACGAAATGGTCTCTGAGGCTGTGGGAAAAGAGATCTCGGTGCAATTTGTCTACGAGGAGCGCAGTGGTGGAAATTCTGAGCACGACGTCTCGCACAGCTCCACAGGCGAATCTATATGTCCCCATTGCGGAAATAGAATTGCACAATGAGCATATGATGCAGACAAAATCGATGACTCGAATGCTATAGTATAATTCATAGCCATAGGTAAATGGAAGGAAGGGAAGAAAATTCCTAACCGTGCTCATTTTTGTCTATAGCAATAATAAAGGAAGGCCGCAATGTCTGAAGATCTAAAACCATCTTTCTATGTAGATCCACTGGCCGAAGTAGAGCCTGAAGTGCAAGTAGGAGCAGGAACGCGCATCTGGCGTCAAGCTCATATCCGTACTCGTGCCTCAATTGGCGAGATGTGCAATATTGGTAAGGGTGTCTATGTCGAATCTCATGTACGTATAGGTTCGCGTGTCAAAATTCAAAATCATGTCTCTCTTTTTGAGGGAGTGACAATAGAAGATGGTGTATTTATTGGCCCGCATGCCTGTTTTACCAATGATATGGCACCACGAGCGATTACTCCTGATGGCAAGCTCAAAAGTGCTGATGATTGGGAAATTACGCCAACGCTTGTTAAATACGGAGCCTCGATTGGTGCAGGCTCGGTGATTGTATGTGGGGTAACGATAGGTGAGTTTGCTCTTGTCGGAGCCGGTTCAGTTGTAACCAGAGATGTTGCGCCGCATGCGCTTGTTTTTGGAAATCCAGCACGTTTTCGAGGATATGTATGCCATTGTGCTCGTCGTCTCATTGAGGTATGTGAGCAGGAGGGGCAATTGGCTGGTTGGTGTGAAACGTGTGAGAAGTTGTGTCAGATTAAGAAGTTGTGAAGATCTGAAAATGACATCTGCTGTTAATATCTATTGACAGCAGATGTCAGGATTAACTCTCTTATACGTATCCTTCCAGACGTTCAGGATGTTTTTTTCGCCAGTAGCGCATATATCCTTGAGCTGTCATAGAATAGCTCGCAGTCATTCCCAGACGTTTCAGATTGCTCGAGTTCCCTGTAATACGAAGCACCTCGGGCTCGGTCTTTGCGGCGAGCAAGCGAATGATTTCCTCCTCGCTTTTCCCTTCGCGCATCGCATTCAGTACAATATCGCCCCATGAAATGAGTTTTTCCCGCAGATGCTCTAATACCTGCGTTGGATTGTCTGCTGGCCCACTATGCGTAAGATAGAGGACATCCGGGCGTAGTTGCTTGATTTTGTCGATGCTGGCAAACCAAGCTTCCAGATCAAGATCGGGTGGTGGTGCTGGTGGACGAACATAGTTAATCCCTTGTAAGCGTACACCAGCTGTATCACCAGCGAATAGTTCTCCAGTGTGTACATCAAAGAAGATCACATGGTGGCTGGCATGTCCTGGCGTGTAGTGGACCTCTAGGCGGCGACCAGCAACATTCAGTACGTCGCCTCCCCCGATGGCCTGGATTTGCTCAGCCGGAACTGGTTCTATATCGCCCCACAGGTCATACATTTTATCGCCGTAAATACGAGATGCGCTTGCTATAAGTTTGCTTGGATTAACCAGATGTGGTGCGCCATTGCTATGCACATAGACCGTAGCTCGTGGCATGCGGCGGATTAATTCGCCTGTGGCGCCAGCATGATCCAAGTGAATGTGAGTAAGTAGCAAGTGAGTAACGTCCCGTGGCTCAAAGCCTACCTCTTTAAGTGATGTAAGCATGGCTGGCATGGTAATGCCTGGTCCCGGATCAATGAGTGCGACTTCGTTTTGCCCGGCAAGGATGTAGGGACCGAGAAGCCCATTCTCATTTTGGAATGGCAGAGATAGATGCCATGTACCGGGACGTGTCCCGAGACTTAATTTCGTGACTACAGTCATGAAGTCACCCTTCCTAGAAATGCACAGGATTAATCAACTTTTGCAGTTCATATTTCCTATGACTTTCCTCTCATGCAGATATGTGATGGTAGATTAAAGCCTGCCTTCTTTCACAACCTGCTTTGAGGATATGCAACTGAAATTAGAGTTTGGCGGAGATGGTTTTTGCTTGCGTGAATAGCAGCAGGTAGTCTCTCCCTCCGGCCTTTGAATTGGTGCCGGACATGTTAAAGCCTCCGAATGGATGAGTACCAACCAGAGCCCCTGTACACCTACGGTTGAAATACAGATTGCCAACGTGATACTCTTGCTTGGCACGCTCAATCCGCTCTTCATCCGTTGAGTAGAGTGAGCCTGTCAGGCCATACTCTGTGTCATTCGCGATGTGTAGAGCGTCATCAAAGTCTTGTGCTTTAATGACAGCAAGTACAGGTCCAAAAATTTCTTCCTGGGCAATGCGAGCATGTGGATCAACATCTACGAAGATCGTGGGTTCGATAAAGTAGCCGGGGCTGTGGTGTCCTCCTCCAAGTACCAAGCGTCCTTCGCTTTTCCCGATCTCGATATACTCAACGATTTTCTTCATAGCATTTTGGTCGATGACAGGTCCCATGAATGTTTCAGGTTTGGTAACGTCACCTTGTGTCAGATGCTTCGTTTTCTCGACAACCTTCTGTAAGACTTGATCATAAACCTCTTTGACGATGATTGCACGTGAGCCTGCGGAGCACTTTTGGCCCTGGAACCCGAAAGCCGAAGTGACTATTCCAGTGGCAGCGGCTTCCAAGTCGGCAGTTTCGTCTACTACAACTGCATCTTTTCCTCCCATCTCCAAGACTGACCGTTTTAACCAGCGTTGTCCTTCCTGATACTTAGATGCGCGTTCGTTGATATGCAGTCCGACGTTGCGTGAGCCCGTGAAGGCGACAAAGCGCGTCTGTGGATTATCTACCAGCGCATCTCCAACAACAGAGCCGGAGCCTGTGAGGAAGTTTCACAACTCCATCTGGCAATCCAACCTCTTCCAGGATACGTACAAATTGGTATGCAGTTGCGGGAGCAGTGCTGGCTGGTTTGAGGACGATAGCATTGCCAGTGACAAAAGATGCACTAGTCATACCTACCAAAATCCCACAGGGAAAGTTCCAAGGGGCAATCACGACGCCAACGCCGAGCGGTATATAGACGAGTTGATTGTGCTCACCTTGAGCGGGTATGATGGGTTGTGGATCTGCTAGACGTAGCGCTTCACGTGCATAGAACTCTAAGAAGTCAATAGCTTCAGCCGTATCCCCATCAGCTTCAAGCCAACTTTTACCAACCTCATAGATCATCCATGCATTGATATAAAAACGTCGCTGGCGTAGAAGATCTGCTGCTGCGAAAAGATAGCTGGCACGCTCCTCGGCTGAGACACGTTTCCATGTTTCAAATGTCGTTGCTGCAACCTGGATAGCCTGATTGGCCTGTTCGACTGCCCCTTGCACGAAGTGACCAATAATCTGGCCGGGTTGGGCAGGATTAATGGATGTGAAGGTCTGTTCACTAGTAATCTTCTTTCCACCGATGATTAGTGGATAGGTGAGTCCCAGCTCACTCTTGACCTGCTCTAGTGCCTCTGCCTGAGCGCGTTTCTGCTCTTCCTTAGAAAAATCGGTCGGAGGTTCATTGGTGAACGGCTTTTGAGCACGCAATTTGACGTTGACAGTGGTTGTCGACATGCTATATCTGGCTCCTTAAAAATAAAAAACACGACGTTGTGTATGGGGAGGTTTGCTAATTAGCTATTCCTGGTACATTGTATCTCATAGTTAGGCTGAGTGGTAAGGGGCAAAAGTTAGGGCGCAGTACTTGTTCTCTTTGTTGCTTCTATATCGCGGATGTAATAGGAAAACCTCCTAGCTTAACTGAAGTTTGGTTTTACCTCTTTCAGTCAATTCTAGTAGGTCTTCTTTTAGGCAGCTCAGCTAGCTATCGAACTCTTCTCTGAAAATAGCCAGTCTCTGCCATTTTCATGGGCTGTGGTGTGCTTTCGGCTCATGAGCGTCTTTCTTCAAATTTCGAGGCATCTTGTATTTCTTGGTTGCCATCTACGATCTTGCATTCCGCTCAGTTTACTCATCCTCCTCAATTGTAACGATAGTGATGGCGATAGTGATGGCGATAGTGATGGTAGGGGCCACCGTTATTCGTACTCGTGGTAATAGCTACCCTCGCTTGAGTTAGGCTTTTTGCTGGTGCCGCATGAGCCGCATTCCCAGGCCCAACGAATGCCAGAGAAAGTCCGACCATCAACATCACTACGACAATTGCAACAAGGAGTCTACCTACAAGGAAAGTTCCAGTTTCTACAAGCTGCTTCCACTGCGGATGTTGTTCCCTCTGGCTATCAATGGGGACTATATGCTTCATTGATCTTCTCCTTTTGCTTGTGATACCGCTAGTAGTTTATCAATGGTTATTTGATATATAATGATATATCAAAAAGAGATTGACACCCTACTAGCACTCTTATCAGCATGTCCGATTCTCTGCAGAGGTTGACGTAATTATGAAGAGAGGCGAGATCTCTTTCCTTTTCAGAGAAAGAAAATATCATACTATTGATAGAATGTCAATATCATATTTATAGATGTAGCTATTATTAATTGATCAATTTTGAAGAATATCTATAACTACTACTCAGATAGGTATTATAGTCGAGATTGAGAACAATCTCGACTAGTCTCTCCAGGAGAAGGAGGAGGGCAGACATGCCCCTGGCATCCAAAAACGATGCTTGTAGTCTAGCACAGCCAAACGGGTCAACCACTGCTCCAGGAGCAGGTCCCTACGGGGCCAACCACACTGTTGGAGTGCGTTAGAAGCTCACCCCCTCAAAGGCGGGTTGAGAGTGTCACAAGGGATATCTGAGTAGTAGCTATGAAGTGCTGCTAGATCTTTAGGCTATCGTTAGTAGTTCTACGTGCTGGAATCAATCATATGAGGTGACGATGAGTCTTCCCAAAACTGTTTTACAAATGATACCACGTTACGACAAAAGCCTGTCCTTCAGTGTCAAGCTTCCCTGGATTGGCGACTATGACAGAATGGTTTGAACCGTTAGTACTAACTATATTGGTTTTGGCAGTGGTCGGATAGCTACCAATTGGAGACAAATGGACAGGGTCCTTGCCATCTGATAAGCGGCAGCCAGAAAGCTTTTCCTTCCCAAAGTTGGCCAGAGGTTCGTCAAGTTGTTCAAGGATACACTTGCCGCTAGCACCATCGGCAATATACTGTCGGCCAGATAGGGAAGACGCATGTTCTTCATGCGTTGTAATATTACGGATGTATAATTTGTCGTAGCCGCTATTATTTGCATTAGACTCTACATAGACATAAATGCTATCTCCCCTATGCAACCCGTGAATAAACTGGACATTGCGTGATGGAAAAGTGTCAGCAACTTCAATCCATGCTTCATTAGACTGGCTCCCAGAGGAATCCATAAAGGAATTTACACCTGCCTGCACTAATACTGGTGAATGTGTGACATCTGGTTCTCCACCTATGCCAATCCATTCGGATGTTGCCCCTTGTGTTGATGGATTGAGAGATGGGATTGTAAAGTATGCTTGTGCTTTTTTAAATGTGCCTGACCGGTCTAGAGCTTCATAGCCTGCCCAGTTGTCACCAGTCAAGGATTGGTAGCTATGGGGATGTCTCTTTGCAGGTGTGCCAAGCGGATTAGGTAGTCCTCGAAAGAGAACGACTGATGACAGGAGTAGCGCGAGAAGATAATACAAAATGCAGACATTGTTGACAGGTTGTAGGGATGGCCATCTCATAATAGAGAGACTCCTTTGCAAGGACAAGACTTACCATGAGCAATTTGCTACCAATTTGGGCAAATGCTGGGTAGATAAACGATCAAGGCTGAAGATAACGATAACTCTGCATATCTTACAGAGGAGGTCTCGTTGAAGGTCAACTGCTTAGCTATTTAGTACCATTGACGATATTGGTGACATCTGCCTATGGCTAAAAGCCATGGGCTTCCTGTCCTCACGGATGGGCTTTCCTGCTTCAATTTTCTCATCCATGACTCTGCTTGTTATCTCAAATGTCAAAAATCGTCTATAGCTAATGAACCTTTGTGCAATAGTGAAGGAGAAATTTGTGGTTATAGCTCAGCAGAAAACGTCGCTCTTGTGCTGGAGTAGTGTCCCCAGTGCGATAGGCGAGTGTATTGTGATGGCGACGGAAGCTGGGGTGTGTTGGGTTGGAACGCCTGGCGCAACGCTCGATAGTGCCGTGACTAGAATGATGCGGTGGTTGCTTTTTGAGCAGGTTGTGCAGGGAGAGAAAATTGCACCTCTACGACAGGCAGTTGATGAGTTGCGCTGCTATTTAGCTGGTGAGCGTGTCCAATTTTCCTGTGCATTAGATCTGCATGGTACGCCATTTGCTGTCGCTGTCTGGCGAGAACTTTGTCATATTCCCTACGGAGAGACACGTAGCTATGGTGAGATCGCTTATGCAATTGGGAAACCTAATGCTGCTCGTGCTGTTGGCGCTGCTAACGGAGCCAATCCTGTGGCGATCATCGTGCCATGTCATCGCGTAATTGGCAGTAATGGTGCGCTTACAGGTTATGGAGGTGGCTTGCCTACTAAATCCTGGTTACTCTCTCTGGAAGGCATCAAGCACAAATAGCCCTGTTGGTTGGATCAGGATCGGCATCGAGAAGAAGAACTTCTGTGCCGATCTCAAGCTTTACTTGTGTCTATTTAACTAGTGGCAACTAGGCCGCATAGTTGCCGGCCTGAGTAAGAAAGGCTTTGAGAAGCCCATAGGCAATGACTGCCCAGATGGCAACCTCAATCACAATCATTGTGATCCAGATCCATAGCAGCTGTGCTTCTCCTGGGTTATGGTTGATAATTCCCAGAATTGAGTTGCTAAGCAGAGGGACAAGGATCAGTAATGGGACAACAAATAAGGTGAAGCAAAATAATCCGACAGCAGTAGGCAAGATAATGCGCCAAAGGCCGGAGTCACGCAGATTTTCGGTCTTGGCTGTTCCATACACTTGGCCATGCTTGCTATCTGCTCTTTGAGTAGAGCCGTTGGTACTCTGTGCCGATGTGGTGGTATCGGTTGCAAGGGTATCCTGAGTTGGTTTTGTTGAGACATTAGAGTTCAATGTTTTTTCGTCCATAAGGTTCCTCCTGAAAAACAAGGGTCTAAAATAGAGTTACTCTTATTATTATAAGCGTTGCTTTGACTTATGGCTATCTGTCTATCTGTTGATAACTATTGCCATCAAGATCTTTGCAATTTCTTCCGTTTATACTAGAGTAACTCTACTAGGCACCTTTTCAAGAGATTGTAGGAGAAAATCTCAAAGACTGTTCATGCCATCGTCACGCCTGATGCCATCAGTACGCTTGGTTCCTCCTCCACGTCTTATGCCATCATCGCGTCGTTCGATGGGAGGGCGTTCGATAGGACGTTCGATGGGAGTGCGCTCGATAGGACGTTCGATGGCAGGGCGTTCGATAGGACGTTCGATGGTAGGGCGCTCGATAGGGCGTTCGATGGTAGGGCGCTCGATAGGACGTTCGATGGTAGGGCGCTCGTAAGGTAGTTGATCCATGGGTGGACACTCGTAGGGTGGTTGCTCTTTAGGTGGGTGCTCCTGTATTTTTGTTGTTAGTTCGGTTATTGACAACATGATTGGCTGGATCAGCTCTATCGGTAGGGGGAAGATAATAGTTGAGTTTTTCTCGACAGCGATTTCTGTAAGTGTCTGCAGATAGCGCAATGTCAGTGCTGCGGGTTGTGAAGCAATCACGCCTGCTGCCTGTGCCAGTTGGGCTGATGCTCGCAGTTCACCTTCGGCATGAATGACTTTAGCTCGTTTTTCGCGCTCTGCCTCGGCTTGCTTTGCCATTGCACGTTGCATAGTAGAGGGCAATTCGATATCTTTTGTTTCAACCGCGGTTACCTTGACGCCCCAACGTTCTGTATAGTCATCGATAATTGTCTGCAACTCTTGATTGATTTTTATCCGGTTAGCTAACAGTTCGTCAAGATCTGATTGTCCCAGCACATTACGCAGAGTCGTCTGACCGATTTGCATAGTCGCTTCAGTGAAGTTGGCGACGTTAGTTACTGCTAAGGTTGGATTGAAAACCTGGAAGTAAACCACCGCTGTAACCTTGATAGTGACGTTATCACGGGTGATTATCTCTTGTGGAGGGACTTGCAGAGTGATGATACGCAGGTCAACTTTGATCATTTGTGTAAAGAGTGGGGGTACCCAGAAAAAACCAGGTCCTTTGGCTCCTATGAGACGTCCGAGAATGAAGATCACGCCACGTTCATATTGTTGTACCACGCGACAGCCCGGGAATATAACGAACGCAAAGGCGAGAAAGATGATGAGGCCGAGCACAATTGCTGGCATATTCATGACAAATCTCCTTTTGTCTATGAAGTATGGAAATACTCAATACACTAATACTAAAAAACAATACAATCGTTTCGTTAGAAAAAGACTTTCTAATCTCCTCATGGAATGACATTCTTGATATGCTTTGCTTAATACAAGTGAACGGCATAAGATCTGTCCCTTTATATCTTAACCTAGATTAATCAATTTTGATAGTCGATTCCAGTGACAGTTTTTGGAATTTATCTTTGGGATCTTAAATTAGCTCTTGCAGCTACGCAGCTTCGAAAGTGGTTGACAATTCTAGGCGCTAGTGGTATAGTTGTGTGTGTCAATTGTTAGGGCGCTTAGCTCAGTGGTACGAGCGCTTCGTTCACACCGAAGAGGTCACTGGTTCAAGCCCAGTAGCGCCCATTAGGCGGATCTGGGGAACGCTGCTTGCGGCGTTCCCCACAAGCTTTTGGTAACTCCAATTGACTCCACACTGTGCACAACGTTTTGCTGGTCTATCGTTCTCAAAAGGATGGCGGAATGCGTTGTCGCGCTTGCCATGCCAGAAGCATCCTGTTTGCACCTAGAAGATATTGCCCAACACTCGTTCTTTGTGGTATTCTCTAGTATTCTTACCTCAATCCTGCAATACCAAGAGGATGACTGGTCATCGTCACGCCGTCAGAATTTACCAGTGGTACGTGCATAATTGGCAACCGTCTGGTGCAAGCTGTAGCGACTTGGTCCCCTGTTCTCCAGCAACCCTGCGGTCCAGAGAGTATCCAGTATCTCTCTTGGTTGTTGACTCATCGCTAGTGCTGCTTCTTCTGAAAAGCTTTGGGGCTTGGGCGGAAAAATGGCCAGGGCGCACAGGGCAGCATGAGCCTCTGGGCTCAGTTGCTGATCACAGAGCGCAATGACTGCATACAGTGAGAGCGGCGTGGTTTCTGTAAGGCTGAGCCAACTGTCTCCAGGGGCCGTCAGCATGTTTATACGAATGCGCTCTTGGGTGTCGTGTACCTGGGTCAAGGCTGCTCGTAGAGGCCAGGGATGAGCGGTTAAAGTCGATGTAGCCAGACAGGTGCCTATTAAGGTTAAAGCTAATGGTAAGTTGCTCATTGCTTGCACGAGGGACCGTGCTCCCTCGGGATCTCGCTGGACAAATTGTGGGACAAATTGGGCCAGCAGTACCAGACCGTCAGCAATCTCTAGTGGAGGAACGACAGTGGACCGGCGTTCGGCGAAGGTAAATGCGACTGGGGACTGGCGAGTGGTCAGTAAGTAGGTGCATTGTGGACCCCCGATCTGCAAGGAGAGAGCATCCTCAACTGTGCAGGCATCATCAATGACCAGTAAGATTTTGCGGTTGCCGATAGCTGATTGCAAGGCTTGGCTCCAAGCTAGTGGACTCTCGGGGTTTTCCACATCATTTGGGCCTATTCCTAAGAGAGTTCCCCAGTGCATCAACTGGCCAAGCACATGTGGTTGCGCCCCCAAGGGTGCCCATAGGATGCCATCGCGGAAACGATGTCGTATCTCTTGATCCATCGTCAGTGCCGTTGCTAGGGTAGTTTTGCCAACGCCGGGCAAGCCATGCAGCGTTGTGAAGGTCAGACTATCGGCCTCTAAGAGGCTCCGTTTGATCTGCATTAACAAACTTGCCCGTCCCGCAAGATTCTTGGTCCGACCGAGTGTCTGTGGTATCCTAGGGTCAGCCAGCGGTGGTACTTGTGCGGAAACATCTGGAGGGGCGCAATGAGGAGCAGAGGGTGGTGTTTCCTGTACTGTGTTGTTCTTGTCTGTATCCCAAAGGAGGCCTAGCTCCTGGGCTGTCTTGCCAAAGAGGGCCCCCAATTTCTTTCGATAATTGGGTTGGGGCACAGCTAGTCCCTGTTCCCAGCGAATTACCGTTCGGGTAGTAACTCCCAGCACCTTCGCAAGTTTGGCCTGGGACCAGCCCTGCAGTTTGCGCTCGGTTCTCAACTTATGATTTTTTATGAATACAGGGGGTTTCATATTCTTCATAGAACTCCTTCCTTTCCTTGCAATGAATCTGACCTTTCTGGCTTTGCAGCGGCTTCTCTCTGGCTTCAAGCGATGCCAGGATGTCTGGGTCCAGGCAAAGAAGCTGCGCTGGCTGTGCTCTATTTGCTCGTGATCTGCAATCTGGGCCAGTTTATTGTCGAACCTTTCCTCTCAGGAAACTTAACGTTATCCAATTGATATATAACTAAACGAAAGGTCCTGCCGCGATGAGTTTTCTGCCTGCTTTAAGAATAGCTAATGGAAGAGATTTTTTCTAGGGAAAAAAGGGACAACTTGGGAGAAAAAAGGGACATTTTGGGAACAGGGGGAACAACTAGCGGTATTTTGTTGCTCCAAACCTATGACAGAAATCAAAGAGGCGGCGCTTCCATCCCCATCCGCTTCTAGCGGATGAGGATGAAAGCGCCGCGTTCGTTAAAATGTTGCAGCTACAATCAATAGCAAGTTGTATTACCTAGGCCATACCAATAAGGAAGCAAAATTAATAAAACGAAGAAGATGAAGGTAGGTATCAGAACGATCACTGCGCAGACGAATGAAAATTGGGATAGAAACATTCTGTCGTCTTTATCTTCTTTTTTTTGAGTGGTGAGGGATGCTATACGTAGGAGTCCTCCAAGAATGATGCAGGTTATTCCTATTATGCCTCCTATCTCCATCAGCGTGTAGAGAAATCTGCCTAGACTTCCGCTGATAATTTCGACAATGGGATCTGTACATGGAATTGAAGTATCCGGAGTAAATCTATTAAACGCACTCGCAAAAGGTAAAACTATAATAAAAAGCCTACTAGGTGTTCTTACCAAAATGTTGGCAATAGAACTGCTAGTATGAATACTAACAGTACTTATACTATTTTGAATATATTGCAAGAATTGTGTCATTTTTCACCCTCTCTGATTGGCTGATAGCTCATCTTTGACAACTATACGGGTAAAATTGTACCTCATCATTTGGTGTAAGGCAAGTCAGAAAGAGGGAAGGATTTATGAGTAGGGGAAGGGTTATTGGTAAGATAGAGATGAGGACTATTCTTCTAGCGCTCTTTCAACTTTCCTACTCCTGTTGCGTACATACTTATGCAACAAGATATGCCACAAACTATATATCCCAATCCTTTTAGTATAAGAGAGGCAAAATATGGAGGATCTGCACAAAGAGCGGGGCGAGGGTTTCACGTCTGATCATGCAACAGGGACAGCAGCTCTCCCACACCAAAATACCGCGACTAGTGCGGCCAGTACAACTGGCTCGCTTGATACAGATACTAACAACGCACAGGAACCAACAAAAGATGCACAGCCAATAAACAACCTAGAATTCGTTGTCATTGAGGGCTTTCAGGTAGGACGTGGGGTGGCCCGTATCGATCCAGAATACATTACGCGCCTGGGGTGTCAGCCGGGCGATATTGTCTTAATTATAGGGTCACGTACAACAGCCGCCAAAATAGTGCCTAGTGCTCTGGCAGATCGTGGCCAGCAGACCATCCAAATGGATAGTCAGGTGCGACAGAATAGCGCCTCAGGCTTGGGAGAGCACGTTACTGTACGCAAAGCGAAGGCAAGCCCGGCCGATAAGATTACACTATTGCCACTGAGCAGCGAAGCTCCCATCCAGGAGAGTGATCTCCAATACATTGCCCGCTACTTGATAGGATTACCTGTTACCATTGGTGATCTGCTGCGTGTTGGCACTCCGGGTACGGCTCCGCGTGAGTTCCTGATTATTAACACATCGCCAGCAACCCCAAGCTACACGCTGCACAGGGCTACTAGTGGTAGTCCTCCGATAGTACCGCCCGAGCCAGCAGCAGATGACGTCGAAGCTGTCTTCGTTCATGGTGGAACCATTGTCCGTGCCCAGATACGTGGAGCTACAAATGGTGCCCCTGGTCGGTTAGGATATGAGGATATTGGCGGGTTGGGCAAAGAGCTCCAACGCATCAGAGAGATGATCGAGTTGCCTCTGAAATATCCTGCGGTCTTTGATCGCTTGGGAGTTGAGCCACCGAAGGGTGTCTTGCTCTACGGTCCTCCTGGAGCTGGCAAGACCCTGATCGCACGCGTTGTCGCAGCAGAAACGAATGCTGCCTTTTTTGTGATCAATGGACCGGAGATCATCAATAAATTTTATGGAGAAAGCGAGTCACGCTTGCGTGGGGTCTTCCAAGAGGCCCAGCGGAGGGCTCCAAGCATTATCTTTATCGATGAGCTGGACGCTCTTGCCCCAAAGCGGGCAGAAACAGGAGGAGAGGTTGAGCGGCGTATTGTAGGACAGTTGCTTGCTTTGATGGATGGATTGGAATCTCGTGGGCAGATAGTACTTATTGGCGCAACTAATCAACCAAATGCTCTTGATCCAGCTATGCGACGCCCTGGTCGTTTTGACCGTGAGATCTCGTTGCGTGTGCCAGATATAAGAGGGCGTCAGGAAATTCTGCAAATTCACAGTAGAGATGCAGCTCTAGCCAGAGACGTAGATTTTGCACGTATAGCGCAATTAACACCTGGTTACGTTGGGGCTGATCTAGCGGCACTCTGCCGTGAAGCTGCCATGATTGCCTTGCGTCGCGTCCTGCCACACATCGATTATCAGCGTGGCTACATCCCCTACGAAACCCTGGTCAACCTCAATATCACTATGGCAGATTTCCAGGCTGCATTGCGTGAAGTTGAACCGTCGACAACGCGTGAGGTCTATGTAGAAGTCAGTGAAACCTCCTGGGATGATATCGGTGGGTTAGCGCACACAAAGGACTTACTCACTGAAGCGGTCGAATGGCCAATACGCTTTCCAGATCTGTATGCAGCGGCTAAAGTCGAGACTCCCAGAGGCATCTTGCTCTCAGGACCGCCGGGATCTGGCAAGACCTTGATTGCTCGTGCACTGGCCAAGCAGTGTGAGGCCAGTTTTATCTCTATCAAAGGTCCTGAACTGCTTTCAAAATGGGTTGGGGAGTCAGAGAAGGGTATCCGTGAGATCTTTCGGAGGGCGAAGCAGGCTGCGCCATGTATTATCTTCTTCGACGAGATTGACTCCTTCGCTTCACGCCGAGGGCAGGCAAATGATGGGAATGTAGGAGATCGCGTGATTGCACAGTTGCTCACCGAAATGGATGGAGTCGAAGGTCGCAAAGGAGTGATTATTCTAGCCGCGACAAATCGACCAGATCTCATCGATCCTGCCCTGCTACGTCCCGGTCGCTTTGATCTGGCCGTAGAGTTGCCGCTACCAGGAGAAGTGGAGCGTGCTTCAATCTTTGCTATCCACTTGCGGGGTAGGCCAATTGCTCCAGATGTAACCATGGAAGAATTAGCCAACCTCACATCTGGACGCAGCGGAGCTGATATTGAAGCCACTTGTCGTCGTGCCTCGTTGCTTGCCCTGCGCGAATGGATCATGCCAAAACTGGCATTGGGACAGGTACGGGTTACCCAGATTAATGAAGAGACAGGTGAAGGTAATGGTACAACTTCTACGTCTGAGGTAACAGCAAGTGCAACGGGTCAGAAAATACCTCCATCATCCCCGACAAATGTCTTTATACGTAAAGAACATTTTATGCAAGCTCTCCAGGAACAGCAAGAACGCTATGCTGCCCAGGAGGCAATTGAGAAAGAGAGAGAGCGGCAGGAGCGAGGAAGACAACGTTTGATAGAAATGGCTGCTGACAGTGGAGCAAAAGAAAAGCAGCCTTTGAGATCATTCTGGTTCTGGTTAGCACGTATATTCGGCTTTGGAAAATAATTAAAACCACAGCGGCAAGTCCAGTAGAGACGTATGAATGCTGTTTTTGTGCACAGTGTTGAGACTCTACAATGGACTTGTCGCTTTTTGGCCCAAGTTGTCTATAAGTTGTCTCTTGCTTGTCCTAGAAAAAACGTCTCTTGTGAGGTATGCTTAGTATAGTAGAACGGTAGTGGAAGAGCTTGTGAGTTACAAAAATAGCTATAGGTAGGAGATCTTACCTATTTATCGTAGACAAAACCATGAAGAACATGTACTCTTATCTATGCAGCATTTTGGGTAGGGATTGCCAAAGGCGTGGCTGTACAGCTTTATCCCTGGCAAGAGAAATGACGTTGGGCTGCAAGAAATACACATTAAAAGAAATAATTTGCTGGAGAGTCTATACACTTACAATATATAGGTGACTATGCTATAATAAACAACGGAGAGTGTTTATTCAAAAGCGAAGGGAGGAAACAATGTTACCGAGACATGAAAACTCCTCTTCCATCTCCAGTGAGCAAGTTACAGAGGCGTACCTCAAGGTCATTGGGTTGATAGATGAGCGAGTAGCCCCATACTTGGGAAAAGCGACGACCCGTGCATTGGTGCAAGGCGCGGCCCACCACATCAAAGCTGCATATCCATTTCTTGAATTTTTAGTTTACCGTTCTTATACCGATATCGTTCCGTCTGTCATTCGTGAGCAACTTTCCGGTGTGGCCCCAGCAGAGGTTGCTAAGGGATTAAAAGCATTATTAGATGAGTGCTTTGCCGGGTTGCGGGAATTAACTGGAGATCTGATTGCTCCCCCTCTCCATGATGAAGTTACTCACCAGTTAGAACAATTGCCGTAGGGGAGTAGCATGGAAAGCAGCGTACAATCGATGTCACAAACTACAGATAGTGCGTTTGGTTTCTCCAATAGGTATCCGGCGGATCGTCTGATGGCGATCCGTCACGAGATGGAATATCTCAATACCATTGGCAAGCGGTTTGTAGCTGCAATCGATCGGTTTCAAGTGCATCGAGCATTGCTGAAAGCACTGCAAGAAATCTATAGTTTTTCGGCCTGTTGTATTCTCTTAAAGGACAACACCCTTGAAAAAGAAAATCCCTTTGAGCTGTTTATTATCCCGTGTTATCCTCTGGATGCCGTATTTTTAGGGTCGATCATTCAACGCATAGCCAGTGCTGCTAGTGCTATCAACCTGATCCACACGACAGCCGATCAGTTAACCTGTGCAGCTTACTTTGATGCCCCCGATGATCTTGCCCTATCGCGTCCGCAGGGAGAAATGGTGGGCTCTGAAATCGGCTCATTTTTGAATATCCCACTGACTGTCGAGAATCGGATCATTGGCATGCTCAGCCTGTTTGATGAAAAACTGGGGACTTTTGATACAGATCTCTTCCAAATGACAGCTATGATTGCTGACTATGCTGCCATTGCCCTAGAGAACGTTCGTCTGCATGAACGCGAGAACGCTCTCTGGCGTCAAGCAGAGCTGGAACGTATGCGCCTGTCATTGATTATTGGAAGTATGGCAGAAGGTTTGCTGATTACTGATGCCAAAGGAGTGATTACCTCTCTTAACACATCGGCGGAGCAATTATTGGCACAGGCTCAGGTCAGTTTCAGTTCCGATCTTCTTTTGCATAAGTTAGCGGGGACGAGCAATATACAGTGGATTTCCAGGTTAGCCGAGATTGTTGATCAGGCCCTAGCGGGTTACACTGTCAAAAACCAGGAGTTGGTTGCAGGACAGGCTGAAGAGCGTGTTCCTCTCACTTTAAGTATCAGTGCGGCCCCGCTTCTTGATGCTAGTGGAACTTCTGCCCGTCCGATTGGCGTGGTAGCTGTCCTGAATGATATTACTCCCAGTAAGCAGGTTGAGCGATTAAAAGACGAGTTTGTTTCGGTCGTATCACATGAGTTGCGAACGCCACTGACGGCGATTAAAGGATATACACAACATTTGGTAAGACGTATCGAGCGTCGCTTGCGCAAGACGCGCATTGCTCAGCCAGAGGGTAGTACTGCTGTCAATGATCTGCCAGAAAACTATGATCTACGCAGTCTAAATATTGTCCAGAGCCAGACTGAACATCTGGAACGGTTGGTCAGTGACCTGCTGGATCTCTCCCAGGTGCAGTGGGGACAATTGCAGCTTCGTCCTGAAACGTTCTACCTAGCGGATCTTCTGACAGACATGGTTCAATCGGTCCAATCAAGTACAGAGCAGCACGTAATTTCCCTGCAAATCAAAGCGAAAGATACCAAAGTCGTGGCTGATCGTGCTCGCATAGGTCAAGTTGTGGGCAATATTCTGGATAATGCGGTCAAGTATTCTCCATACGGAGGACAGGTGATTGTGTGCTTGAAGCAGCTGGATGGATACTATCAGGTGAGTGTCAGCGATCAAGGGTTGGGTGTGAGCCCAGAACTCTTCGACCATATCTTCGAGCGTTTCTACCGCGTGCATAATACCGCAACGCAGCAACTTTCAGGCATTGGGTTGGGGTTGTATGTAGCCAAAGCGATTATCGAACGACATGATGGGCGCATCTGGCTCTCGAGCAATCAGGGAGCAGGAAGTACGTTCCACTTCACTCTTCCTCTAAGTTCTTCGCAATAGGTTCAGAAGGGGAGTTGCTACAGTGCTTGTAGCAACTCGGCAGGATTTGCTCCAAAGCGATCACATACATAAGAGTAGCCAAAGGGAGTAAAGTAAATTCTCAGCCCAGGTTGCTCGCAGGCTCTGAATGGTACGTAGAACGCGAATCTCACCCCACAAAGGATGTCGCATATCACGCAGCGCATTGAGAAAATCAGTCGTACTAGTGAAAAGTACACCACATGTGATCACAAGAATCTGGACAAGCGGTTCGCGGGGCAAAGCAAGTGGGCTCAAAGATGTGAAAAGACCAAGATAGAGCACACTCCCCGATACAAACGCAGGACAAAGCACATCCAACCAGATATAGAACAGAGAAGGTTCATGCAACAGGCACATGAGTGTTACACCAAAGGGACCAATTGCCCAACCAATCAAAGGCCCACGCCTGAGCAAGGTCGTCAAAGCGTGCGCACACTCAAAGAGGACAAACCAGAGGACTAGGAAAACTACTAAACCTAGGAACTTTGGCATGTACAAACTCCTCGTATAGGCTTTCTGTAAAGAACACCTTTTCTTTATGCTATATTATATCACCTCTGCCATGTAGAGCCACTTTCTTGAGATATGGGGGGAGAGAGGTGGTATTTTCTTCTTGGCGAAATAGTCTCCCTCATTTTGTCATTAACCCAAGAACGTTGCCACTGTGTCAAGAAACTGCTGACACTCACGTAGGAAAAAGAAGATATGGCCTCCTTCAAACGGAACTCTCTTCGACTCACCTATCTCAACATGCATCTCTTTAGCCAACTCATAAGGGGTGATCCTATCCCTCTTCCCATGCAGAATAATCGTTGGGATTTGTAATTCATGCAACCTATCAGCGCAATTGTATGCAAACGAAGCTTGACGTTGCCGCACAAATGCATAATGTGGCTGATACTTTCCCTCTTAGCAATCTTCTTGAATTTTTGCACTGGGTGGCATATATTCTAAAACATATACACGCAACAACTGGAGAAAGTATACACGCTTTGTCGATTTCTTGGAATAACAATTACAAGGAGTTCTTATTGCTGTACGTGACCCGTGTGGCATTTGGTCCTACAAACAAGATCCCCTGCGCGGCCAGGGGGAGTCTGCTCCTAGAGGGTACAACCGCGTAAGTTTAATCGTCTCAACATTTCATCATAAAACTGTCCCTGTTTCCTCCCTAGAGAGATATCCAATCTTTCGCTATAATATACTCGGCTGCGTATCTCGGACGAGCGTGATTGAGGGAGGGACATTCCTTGCAGTCGCTTCTTGATGATGAAGTGCACTAAAGCTCATCCCTAACTCGTGAAAAGCTATCTTATCTTGGGGAACTGTGGGCTCAATCTTCCCCAAGATGGCTGTTTTTGCTAGCCACAAGAGGGCCAAATATCTTTGACCATGGTACCTTGTTGCTATCATCGGGAGGTAATTTGAAATAGGTTGACAAATGCCATACTATAGGATTATCTCTAAGGTTTTCTAAGCTTTATAAGCATAGACTAATCTTTTGTTATGTGCTGTAATGGCTAAGTGCTATTCTGAATAGAACTCCACAGAGATAGCCCAACTGGTGGGTGGACAATAGACTCCACTCTGAAATAGAACTTCACAGAGATAGCCTAGCTGGTGGTCCAATAAAGAGATAAGCATGGAGATTTTGCGGAAAAAGTGAATGGCACTCCTCAGATGAGATTGAAAACAAAGAGATGATTGGTTGGGTAGTTTAGCTACCTATCTAAAATACGGAAGGGTCGAATGGTTTCGCATGGAAATACCGCCAAAGGATAATAGAGGAACAACAAAGTCAACATCCAAAACGACAAAGAAACGCAACCTAGTTACCCGCTATATCATACCCATGGCCATCATTATAGTGGCTGTGTCACTATTGGTTTTCGCGGGTATACGTTGGGTAAGTCTTACGGTAGGGGGGACTTCTATACAGGATAAGCCGATTAGTGAAGTCCTGAATATGGCTGATCACCATCAGCTGAAATTGCTCTCTATCAATGGAAATGATGTTTATGCAACGAGTAAGAAGGGTCAGCAATACCATACGGTCAAGGAAGATGGGCTTGCACTGACGAACGAATTGCGCAAGGATGGTGTTAGTGTCAGTATTGATAACAGCCAACAGGGTCAATGGCTACAGGGAGCTGTTGATATTCTCCTGATTGCTTTTGTGGCAGGAATGCTGTTTTTTGCTATCAAACGTGGCAATCCTGGGGGGCAGATAGCACCTTTTGCACGCTCAAAGGCCAAACGTTTTAGCGAAACGCGTCCTTCCGTCCTATTTAAGGATGTAGCAGGGGTTGAAGAAGCAAAAACAGAGTTACAAGAGATTGTCGAGTTTCTCAAATATCCTGAGCGTTTTACGGCTATGGGGGCTCGTACTCCTAAGGGTGTATTGCTTGTGGGGGCTCCTGGTACAGGCAAAACCTTGATCTCGCGTGCTGTAGCTGGTGAAGCAGGAGTAGCTTTTTACAGTGTGAGCGGCTCCGAATTTGTCGAGATGTTTGTTGGTGTAGGTGCCGCCCGTGTGCGGGATCTCTTCAAAGAGGCCAAAGAGCATGCGCCATGTATCGTCTTTATCGACGAGGTTGATGCCGTTGGTCGTCAACGCACCAATTCGGGTACTGGCGGTAATGATGAACGTGAGCAAACGCTCAACCAATTGCTCGTCGAGATGGATGGTTTTGATAAGCATACAAATGTAGTTGTGATCGCAGCGACTAACCGTCCCGATGTGCTTGATCAGGCTCTTTTACGTCCAGGGCGTTTTGATCGCCGTGTGATGCTTGACAAACCTGATATCCGTGGTCGTCAGGCGATTCTGGAAGTACATGCGAAGGGTAAACCTCTAGCCTCTGGCATCAGTTTGATTGATCTCGCCCGTCAGACGGCAGGTTTCTCTGGAGCTGATCTAGCGAATCTGCTCAATGAGGCTGCTTTGCTAGCTGCTCGTAATGGGCAATCATTCATTGAGAAGCCTGAGTTGGAAGAGGCTATTCTACGTGTGATGGCAGGCCCCGAGCGCAAGAGCCGATTGATTACCGAGGCAGAAAAAGCCATCATTGCCTATCACGAGGTTGGGCATGCTATCGTCATGCGTTCGGTACCAGGAGCAGATCCGGTGCAAAAGGTCTCTGCGATTGCTCGTGGTATGGCGCTAGGTATTACCGTCCAAGCTCCTGCTGAAGATCGTTATCTCATGCGACGCTCAGAACTGCTAGCGAAATTAGCTGGCGCGATGGGAGGCCGTGCGGCGGAGGAGATCATCTTCGGTGATATTACCACAGGAGCCAGTCAGGATATTGAGTATGTAACCAATATCGCACGTCGTATGGTTTGTGAATTTGGTATGTCCCCGCTGGGCAATATTGCGCTCAAGGCTGATGCCGATGGGAATATGATGATCAGTGCTGAAGTGGCGGCCAGAATCGATGCCGAGATCTCTGCTCTGATTAATCAGGCTTACACAACTGCCCTGAATGTCCTGCGAGAAAAAGAGGATAAACTCATGGCCATTTCGGAGCACTTGATCCAAGTTGAGACGATTGATGGTGAAGAACTGGATCAGATGTTGTTTGCCGCATAGGCTGCTGATTATATTGTTGAGGATGTGTGGTAGGATCTTTCGGGGTTTAAATACATGACGAGAATATTCGTCGCATTAGAAATGAATAACGCCTTGCAGAGCCACCTGGCAGGTATTATCCGTCAGGTGGTGGAGGCATTGCCAGGGATACGCTGGGTTGATGCCTCGAGTATCCATCTGACTCTCGCGTTCCTTGGAGAGCTAACCGATGAGCAGGTGACCGAGGTCATACAAGCGACAGAAATGGCTGCTCAGCAAGCCCTGCCTTTCTCCTATCGTCTCTCGCGTCTTGGTACTTTTGGATCGCCACGCTCCCCACGTGTCATTTGGATGGGTATTGAAGAAGCTTCAGGATTTCTTGCCGCCATCCATCGCATACTTAACCAGCAATTGCAGCGACGTGGTTTCGAAGTTGAAACTCGTCCCTTTGCGCCTCATCTGACTCTAGCACGCCTCAAATCTCCTCTCTCGTCGCAAGATCTGCAAACATTGCAAGCTCTACTTGTCGATAAATCTCGCAGTCTTGCCTCTACCGAGTCCTATCCTGCACGCCATTTGGACGTAATGAAGAGCGAGTTGTTGCGCACGGGAGCACGTTATACATGCTTGCGGTCATGTCTGATTGGGAAGGGCTGAACTTGAAGGCTGCACTCCAGTTGAGATTATAGGCAAATACGACCTGCAAGGCTAAGATCGCAGTGCTTAAACCTATAATCCCAACTCCAACGACTGTGCTGTCTCTTTCATCTCTGTAGTTCTCTCAGCCTTCCAAAGTGAATAATGAGTATTACGAAGACTCTGTAAGCTCTAAGTCTTCAAGTGCCCGGTCGAGGAGATCAGTAACACAAAGCTGAATGGCCCAATGCTTCAAATATGCCATATCAAATGTTTTCCCCTGCATCCATCATTGATTTCTGCGTGCAAAATCCGCATAAATCCTTTCTGCTAAGGGGTGTCCATACAGGCGGCTAGCTAACATCAAGGTTACTTCTTCCTCGCTAGCATTTGGATAATCCCGCCGAATACCTTGCTTCCGCTACCTCTCTAATGAATTGACTCCATGATTCTATCAAGGTGAATCTCTCACTGACCGACATTTTTCGTAGCATGTCAATCTGAACCCGTTCTATCTCTGGACTAGTATCTGGTGATTGTGTTCGCATTCACTTGACCTTTCTGTCTCTCCAGCAAAATAGTGAGTAAAAAGAGTGTACTAGATAGCAAAGAGGGTGTCAAGAGAAATGGGCTTCTGGTCAATCGTCTCTTTCCAGCACGTTCCCAATTCTACAGAATCGTGGTGAAATCATCTTCCACCAACGTCACACAGGATGCCTTATCCACGAGCTTGAAACTATAGCGGTTTGCAAATGTTGTGGCAAAGTCATCTTGATGCGACACAACTATAATGCGGGCCAATTGTTGCCCAAGTGTGTTCAATTCTTGCATCATATCGTCCCGGCCTGCTTTGTCCAGGCTACCAAATCCCTCGTCAATGATCACTGATTCGATATGGTGAGCAGCTCGGTTGCTGTAGCGACCAATAGCAAGTGCCATACTCACCGCTATGCGGAAGCGTTGACTTCCACTAGCAAGGTTAATGGGAATAGAGTACTGATTAGTATCACGGTCATAGACAAGAAGATCTAAAGCTTTATCGGTCGATACACTGCTCGTCTCGCTCTCTCTACGCAATTCCAGACGCATTCGTCCATGGGACAAACCACTAAGCGTTTGGTTTGCCAGATCTGTAATCACACTTTCAGCCTCATGAAGCAAGTGAAGTTGCAAGCCCCCAGGCCCTAGCAGATCTTTCAGCAACTTGTAGAGATGATGTCGGCGCTCAGCTTTGCATTTCTGTTGCTCTAGTTCCATTCGATGCTTCCATTGCTGTTGAAGTTGCGCCAAACGCTCTCTCGCTCTGTTGCGTTCCTTGTCAATCGCTAGCTGACCAGCTTTTTTGCGACTGAGTTCTCGTTCAACCTCGACAGCAGGACGACTAGCTTCAGATGGATAAGCAACAACTATGTCTTGCAACTCAGCGATACGCTGCTCATACGATGTTTTGTCTTTTTGGGCCTGTCCCAGCTGTTCATGCTGCAATTTATATAATGCAAGCGATTCCCGTTTTTGATCCAATTGATCTAACTCTGCTATAGAAAGTGATTTAGCATGCGTTTGCCAAGCAACTGGTACACTCTGAATGAGCGTTTGCACATTTTGACCCATTATTTCTTGTTTCACGCGCTCGGCAGCTAGCTGATTTTGCAATTCCTGTTTCTCCTTCTCTAGCATGGCATAGTTTTTACATGTCTCCTGAATAAGCATTTCTTGCTGACTATAACTTTCCCTCTCTTGATTGATATTCGTCTCAAGAAGTGTCAATTCATGGTCAATACTAGATTTTTTATTTCTTGCTTGTCGGGCCAATTCAAGGTCAAACGATACAAGTAACTGTGCACTCTGCTCATCAGCGAAAGCTTTTTTGGCTTGTATGTTCTTCCATTTCTCATACTGTTCACTGAGATCACTTAAATTATTCTCATGTCCCGTTTTATCTACTATTTTCTGTTGTAGCGCCTCTAGTTCTGTATTGGTTGGGTAAGTTGTCTCAAGCCAGCCGATATCCTCAGCAGGTACGGTAGTGATAATACACTCCTTGAAAGGACTCGAGATATTCTCATAAGCCTTATGCAACTGTACCACATGATGCTTGGCCTGACTCTGATTACTCCGTTGCTTGATTTGATAACCATCATGCTCTCTCGCGACCTTCTTGATCTTCACATCTAATGATGCAATATCTTTCTCAATACGTCTTTGTAATTCTAAAGTTCTATGATGTATCAATTTCTGTTTTTCGTAAGTATCCCTGGTATCCTCCATCTGTTGATGAAGTCGTACCTTTTCCTGCTGAGCGTGTTCTGCGGTAATTTCTTGCCTGCACAATTCACAAACTGGCTTTGTTGCAGCATCCTCAAATCGCTCAAGCCTTCTACATGCATCCTGACAGCGAGTTGACGCACTGGTCTTCTTCGCTAAGAGGTCTCTTTCTGCTCCCTGAGCTTCCAACCACTCTGTATTCAATTGCTCGCGATGATCTTCACATTCCTGGAGTCTTGTTTGCAATATCGCAGTCTGAGCATTAGCATCTTGTTCGTCTGCTACTACCTTAGCAAGATCAGACCGGGCCTGCGCGAATAATTCCATCCAAGGCAATACTTTCTCTATTTTCGCCAGTTGTTTTACCTTCCGTTCAGCTTCCTGCAAATGTTGTGCTAGATCTGATGGGAATATCCTCATTTGAACTTGCAGTTCGGCAACCTGTTCCTGAAGACTCTCTACTTGTGCGAGCGCTGCTACGGTGGGAGCAAGCTCTGTCAGGCGACACTGCCGTAGTTTTATGTTTGCCTGTAAATTCTCAATTACCTGTGCAAGCTTGCTAGCTTGATCCACCACCAAATCTCTCTTTTCTTGGGCTTCGAGATCACGCTTCGACACATCCTCTAGCTCCTTTTGCAGGACATTTGAGCATTGCTGACTTTTATAGATACGTTGCCGCTGTTCTATCAACTGCTGGAATATGGGCAGAACTTTCTGCAATGCTTGCCACTCATCAAAATTACTCTCAATTTCATCTTTTCTTGCAAGAAGCATAATGACACGCTGCAGAGCCATTTGTTTCTCATTAATCTCAGCAATGATTTCTTCCCACCGTTTGGCTTGCTCTAATAGCTTCGTGAAGTATTCCACCTCAGTTTGTGCCTTGTGCCATTGTTCATCTTTCTGAGCAACCTCAGATCTCGCTGTCTCAATACTCTCCTTAGTTAGAGACTGCATTGCTGGTGCACCAAGTTGGCTATTTAGCCCTTTCACATAGGCATCGTAATTTTTTCGGCGGGCATCAGCAGCATCATAGAGACGTTGATACATAGATAAATCTATGAGATCTGCCAAGATTGAATAACGCCCTTTTGGTCCAGCATCCAGTAATTGTTCGCTTTTCCCTTGTAAGAGCAGTACTGACGAAGTAAAAGCCGGATAGTCGAGGCCAATGTGAGACTTTACCCACTCTTTGAAGCCTCGTTCACTGTCTGTACCAGATACTAGTGTTTGGTGAACAAACGATGGATCACTAGCGTTTTTCTTGACTAGGACAATCTCTCGAACAGGAAACCCCTTACGAGAGTGAATACGACGAGCGCGATACACCACACTATTCACAAGAAAGTCAAATTCAACCACGAGCCGCTCACTGTAATGATTGATCAACTCTTTGATGCTGCTTCCTCGATGACTACCGTAGAGTGCAAAGGTAATCGCATCGAAAATAGCGGACTTGCCAACACCATTTGGCCCGCACAACATCCAGAGCGACGATCCTTCAAAATTAATAACTTGTTTCTCTTTATAACTTAAGAACCCTTCAAGCGAAATACGCAGCGGTACCATCTTTCAACCTACACTCCCTTTATTCTAATGTTACCAGCAATTCACGTGCTAACTTCAACACATCCTCGCGATCTGGATGAGTAGCCAGTCGCTCATTGATATAGCTTTCGACGGTTCCTGCAACATCTCGTGACGGAGCTGTTGCTTCGAAATCACCGGATAGTATGATAGATCCTTCCGGAAAGGTTTGCATTTCATAGCAGCGGGGGAAAATGGTTTCTAACTCCTGCGTGATGCTATTGAGATTATGTTCGCCTGGTTTATATATCACGCGATAGGAGACTAGTGCTTGCTCAGCATCAGGATATCGTTCACGTAGACCCTGCATGTCGGCGACTGGGTCTAGGATCTCGACTCGATAGAACGGAGTACTTTTGAGTGGTAAACAGATGGGCTCCTCTTGCCGACCTTGTGCCCCAATGTCAACTAATACCACGCTTTTCTCATCAGCGCATTCTCCATAATTGAGACGCTCAATACTACCTGCGTAGCGAGTGTATGGAGTGTTAAGAGCCTGCGGTTTGTGAATATGTCCATAAGCGATATAGCTCCAATTGGCAGGAATTTCTCTTGACTCGAAGACAATCTTTCCATTCTCTGAGATATGAAAAGGCGTATTGATCTGACTCCCACGCATATGGATATGAGATACGAGGACACTATACAACTCCTTTGTCATATATTTATGCATTATCTCTCTAAGTCGAACGAGTAGGCCGTTACGGAGATACTGTTGTTTTTGTTCTTGGCTCTTGTAATGCATTTGACCGTCTTTAAGGTAGTACTTTGTTGTCGGATAGGGCAATAGCGCGAATTGCACGCTCTGTCCATGCCTGTCTGCCAGTTCTAGGATAGCAGGTCGGCCTGCAAGATAGAGTCGTCCCGAGGGTTTGGGATCTGTCTGTGCTGGATAAACGGGAGCAACCAAGTCAAAAGCCATACGTAGCATCGAGAAAAAGTGCTCGTTATCGTGGTTGCCACTAATAGCAACCATTGTGCCGCCGTTGAGCAGGAAAGGCTTGAAGACACGATTTACATCAGTCATTGCCTTTTCTAAGTCTTCCATCCGGTTGCACTGGCTAAATACATCACCAGCAATGACCATCACATCCACCTTGTATTCGTCCAAGTAGGCAGCGATTTCTTGCAAACGTGCTACAAGGTCCGAACGCCGATCAATTGGGCCAAGCTTCTCGGTTAAGTGCCAATCTGCGGTATGGAGTATGCGCATTGTTCTACCTCCTCTGTGCTCAATAGGTCAATATTTCGTCATCTACCGAAATGCCACCTCATTGCCGAATGACTCATAAGCATCTCACCAGCGAACTACCAGATCAGGTTATCTCTTTTCCGCAGTATTGCCTTTCTTTGCCAAGCCAGATGAGGGGATGGCTAATCTGGCTGAAATGATGGAATAAACACTCCAGTCATGCTTCGCGAAAAAGCATGACTCTGTTTACATATATTAATATTACACTGATTTACAAGTGATAGTGAATGAAGTAGTACTTTTGGATTTTCAGTAGGCGAAGATGGCATACTCGTGTAATTGTTCGAGAACATCGCACGTTTGGTATCATCATCCTCCATTGAGCCACTACCAAAGTTTCGAATGGCAAAACATATGTGCAAAATATACATAGCACCTGCTTACCAGCTGTATGTATCCTCCAATATTTTGAAAATATCAGAAAAAGGCTCCTAAGCGGGTTGACAAACATTTGTCTGGTAGTGTATTCTTTGATACAATGAATGAACTACAGAGTGCTCCAGCGAGGTAGCTGTCGTAGCTTCTGTATGAAGAATTTCAGTGGCTTTTTTGTACATAAATTGAGGCAGAGACGGAGTTAGCAACGTGTTCGCAGCATTAAACGGTTCGCAAGCAACAAAAATGGATTATGAGCACCGTTGTATGTCTGCGTCTTTCTCTATGCCTACGATGTGCATGTTCGCAATCATCTGTGCAGTTCTGTTAACCGGCGTTCTCACGTCGGTTTCTTTATTTGCGCTCTTTATTGTGCTCCTCCTCCTTGTAGTAGTGCTTGTAGTCCTTATGAGCCTTTTGCTTATCGGCCTTACCAGACTTGTAAGGTTCGAGAGTCTGGTAGGGCTTGTAGGGGGATCGGCCACAAGAACAGCACAGGGAGAATAGCGGGAGCAACGAAGCTAGCCCAATCCAAAGCAGGTAACCTAAAAGGACCTCCCCATGCTGGGATGGTCCTCTTTTTTTATAGTCATTGTACAGCAGGAGGATTTATGGCAATCGTAGCAAATGTTGTTAAACTGCCAGATACTACATATCAGGCAAATAGGCATGAGGATGAAATTAGGGAACTCACTGGTAGTCAAATTCTGTGTGAGGCATTGATGCGTGAGGGCGTAGATCTGCTCTATGGCTACCCAGGCGGCGCGATTATGCCTTTCTATGATGCTCTGACATCCTATCCGTCTCTGCATCACGTTTTGGTCAGACATGAACAGGCGGCGGCACATGCTGCCGACGGCTATGCTCGTGCGACAGGAAAAGTTGGCGTGTGTGTGGCAACAAGTGGTCCAGGGGCAACGAACCTTGTTACTGGTCTGGCAACCGCTTTTATGGACTCAACGCCTATTGTCGCGATTACGGGTCAGGTGGCACGCCCGGCTATTGGTCGTGATGCTTTCCAAGAAACTGATGTGCTTGGCGTGACTCAGCCCGTCACCAAACATAACTTCTTGGTACGGAATACAGAGGAATTGGCGGGCATCGTTCATGAGGCCTTCCGTATTGCTCGCAGTGGGCGTCCGGGTCCGGTGTTGATCGATGTGCCTAAAGATGTACAAATGATTAAGGCACGCTATCGGTCTGCCGATTATACGACCTCAGAAGAGTTTTTGCGGGCCTCTCAGGCTAATGTACCACGCTTGGCAGACCATTTGCTGTCGCAGGCGGCTGAATTGATTGCTCAATCACAGCATCCTTTAATTATGGCTGGACATGGCGTCATCCTATCAAATGCCTATAGTGAATTGCGTGCTCTAGCTGAAAAAGCATCCATTCCTGTAGCTGCTACTCTGCTTGGACTGAGCGCTTTCCCATCGTCGCACCCGTTGTTTATTGGTATGCCTGGCATGCATGGAGCTGCTCATACTAACCGTACGATTGAGGCCGCAGATCTGATCATTGGTGTTGGCCTGCGTTTTGATGATCGTGTCACAAGTGATGTAAATGCTTTTGCTCCCAATGCTCGCATTATTCATATTGATATCGATCCTTCAGAGATGCACAAAGTCAAGATCGCAACTGTGCCAATTGTCTCCGATGCAAAAGTGGCGTTAGCTGCATTAACTGAAGTGGTAGCTCCTGCTGACAGACGAGCCTGGCTTGAAGAGATTCGATCCTGGGAGGCTGCATCTAACAAGCGTAGTCAGAGCATTCCGCATGATGAGATGTTGCCTGATCCTGTAAGCATTCTGAATGCGATCTATCATGCCACCAATGGTGAGGCAATAATCGTTTCTGATGTTGGTCAGAATCAGATGTGGACGGCACGCTTCTATCCCTGGGAACGCCTCAACAGTTATATTAGTTCTGGAGGTTTGGGAACGATGGGTTTCTCGCTGCCAGCTGCTATGGGTGTCAAGATGGGTATACCTGATGCGCCAGTTTGGGTTGTTGCTGGTGATGGAGGCATCCAGATGAATTTGCAGGAACTGGCGACGCTGCGGCAAGAAGGGATAGCTGTCAAAGTGGCAATTATGAATAACAGCTATCTGGGTATGGTGCGCCAGTGGCAGCAATTTTTCCACTCACGCAACTACTCTGAGACTCCTATCACTGGTCCTGACTATACTAAGCTAGCCTCAGCGTACGGTTTCACGGGTATTCGTGTGACCAGTCGCGGCGAGGTAGAGGCTGCTGTCAAGCGTGCGATGGAGACCGAGGGCACTGTGATTGTTGATTTTGCTATCGAGTCTGAAGCGAATGTCTTTCCAATGATTCCTGCGGGTAAGACAGTGAAGCAGATGATCGAAGTGCAGCCTGAGTAGGACTAGGACTAGGAGGAGGTTATTCGCCATGACAAATGTTGCTGTGGCACGAGCGGGGTATTCCGATCTGCCTCGTGGGACTGAAGCTATCCATGTTTTGATTGTGCTCGTTGAAGATCGTCCAGGAGCTATTGATCGTGTTGTCGGCGTGCTCCGTCGCAAGCGAGCAAATACCCAGTCCTTATCGATGGGGAGAAGTGAGGCTCCAGATGTGGTTCGCATCACTGCTCTTGTCAAGGACTTGGATGTGAGTGTCGATAATCTTGCTGAGCAAGTGCGCAAAGTCGCCGATGTTCGACAAGTTATCAATCTCACGGTTCAGCAAGCTGTCATACGTGAACTAGTTCTGGTGAAAGTTGGTACAACCACTGACAATGTTCATGAGGTGATTGCAACTGCTGATCAATTTGGAGGTGTTGTCGTTGCTATTACGCTGGATACGATCACATTTGAAGTATCAGGCGATGAAGAGAAGATCACGAAGTGTATGGAGGCCCTGCGGGCGTATGATATTCGTGAGATTGCTCGTTCTGGGCATATAGCAACGGGACGCTAAAGTATCCGTAGGGTAGGGGGATTACCCTCCCCCTTGCTGATTTGTAGTTTTTTAAAGTTTAGGATTTAGGAGTATCTAGGCAATGGCGCGTGTTTATTACGATTTAGATGCAAATTTAGAGCTTATTCAGGGCAAACGTGTTGCTGTCATTGGTTATGGTAGCCAGGGTCATGCTCATGCACTCAACATGCGTGATCAAGGCGTGAATGTTGTTATCGGTTTGCCATCTGGCAGTAAGAGTCGTCAGAAGGCTGAGGCTGAGGGATTGCGTGTACTCACTCCTGCCGAAGCAGCCCAACAAGCCGATGTGATTATGCTGCTCATCCCAGACCAGCACCACCGTGAAGTTTTCGAGCGTGACATTCGTCCAGCTCTCGCTCCTGGCAAAATGTTGCTGACGGCCCATGGTTTCAGCCTGCATTTTTCGCAGATTGTCCCACCTGCCGATATTGATGTCGCGATGGTAGCTCCCAAGAGTCCTGGTCATATGGTGCGTCGTCTCTTCGTTGAGGGTGTAGGCGTTCCCGCGCTCTGGGCAGTCTATCAGGATGCGACTGGTCAGGCTCAGGCTCTGACACTGTCCTATGCTCGGGCAATTGGGTCCACACGAGCTGGCGTCTTGCAAACCACCTTCGAAGAAGAGACCGAGACAGACCTCTTTGGAGAGCAGGCTGTTCTGTGTGGTGGAGTCACAGCCCTGATCAAGGCTGGTTTTGAGACACTGGTTGAGGCTGGATATCAGCCAGAGGTTGCATACTTCGAATGTTTGCATGAGATGAAGCTGATTGTAGATCTGATGTACCAGGGTGGTATGAGTTATATGCGCTACTCGATCAGCGATACTGCCGAATATGGCGACTATGTTAGCGGGCCGCGTCTGATCGATGAGCATGTTTGTAAAGAGATGCGAGAGATACTCAAAGAGATCCAGAATGGTACATTTGCATCTCGCTGGATTCAGGAGAATCAAGCAGGACGTCCTGCTTTTCTGGCTATGCGTCGTACCAATGCGAAACATCAAATTGAGCAAGTAGGCAAAAAATTGCGTTCTATGATGCCCTGGTTAAACCCTGTTCAGACAAAATCTGAGAAGGTTGAAGCGAAAGTAGAGACGATAAAATAGCAGGGAGGGGTGAGGCCAGTTCTGTGCTGGAAAGGGTGTGGGGGGGGGGTCCATTTGGAATTGAAATCATTTGGAATTAAAATAAATAAAGAAACCTACTGACCTCACCCTACTCATATATGGTCACATATTAAAAGGAGGAGACAAAACAATGGGAGATCCTGCGGTAGTCAAAGTTTTTGACACAACACTGCGCGATGGTGAGCAGTCCCCAGGCGCCACAATGACTATAGCCGAGAAGCTGCAAGTCGCCGATCAGTTAGTACAACTCAATGTAGATATCATCGAAGCTGGTTTCCCGGCTGCCTCTCCTGGCGATCTTGCAGCTGTCAAAGAGATTGCCAAGCGTGTGCACGGTGTTGCCGTTGCGGGCCTTGCTCGTGCCAATACAAGTGATATTGAGGCTGCCTGGGAAGGTGTTCGTGAGGCTGAACAGCCCGTTATCCATGTGTTTCTTGCAACCTCTGATATCCATCTTCAATACAAGCTTCACTTGAGTCGGGAAGAAGCACTCCAGCGTGTGCAGACAATGGTTGCCTATGCACACAATCTCTGTCCGACGATCGAGTTTTCGGCTGAGGATGCCACACGTAGCGATCGGGACTATCTATGTCAGGTTCTTGAAGTTGCCATCAAATCTGGAGCAACCACGATCAATATACCAGATACGGTTGGCTATACCCTCCCTCATGAATACGAAGCGCTTTTCCGCTATCTGCGTGAACGCGTTCCAGGCATGGAAAATGTGACTATGAGTGCTCATTGTCATGATGATCTTGGTATGGCAACTGCTAATACGTTGGCTGCTATTAAAGGTGGTGCACGACAGGTGGAAGTAACCATCAATGGCCTTGGTGAGCGTGCTGGTAATACCGCTCTGGAAGAGGTCGTGATGGCATTACGTACACGTCCTGATGTGTTTGATCATGTGGAGACGCGTATCAATGCGCAAGAACTGCTCAAGGCAAGTAATCTCCTCAGTACCGTGACTGGTGTTCCAGTTCAGCCTAACAAAGCTGTTGTTGGGCTCAATGCCTTTGCTCATGAGGCTGGTATCCACCAGGATGGTATGCTCAAAAATAGTCTGACATACGAAATCATGACTCCTCAGTCGGTAGGTTGGAATGGTACCAACCTTGTGCTGGGCAAGCACTCAGGACGCCATGGTCTGGATGCTCGTTTGCGCAAGCTTGGCTATAGGCTGACGGGCGACCAGCTCAAGGTTGCTTATAGCCGCTTTGTGGCCCTTGCCGATGAGAAGAAGCACATCACCGATGTAGATTTAATCTATATTGTTGATAGCAGTATGGAAACACCAGCGGCCATCTAGCCACCTATATCCTCCCATGCCAAGAGAGGATATGGGTGGCTTTGTCCCTACCTTTAGTTTGTGAGTGATACCTTCACAAAGGGGTTTTAGTTTGTTACACAATTATTTCGATGTTACCGATTCAGTTGGGTAACGTTGTAAATAGTAGATGATAGATCTATTCTTCATACTCGGGAAACCATAGTCCGGAACGTTCGAAAGAACAAGCGAAAGGCGCTGACTTCGCGGTGCCTTTCTTTCCTCTCCCTCGAGGGAGGCGGGTCCCCAGAAAGGTTTTCTATGGCACTGGCACTACCTATGGCAGTAACTGTTTTAACCCCAGCTACGTCAGCGAATTTGGGGCCAGGATTTGACAGCCTGGGATTGGCATTACAGCTCTATAATCGTTTTGAAGTGGAGGAATGTGAGGGTGATCCCTCTCTTCCTACTATCGAAGTACAAGGACCGTTAGGCGCGGGCTTATCCACTGGGCCGGATAATCTGTTTTTCCGGTCTTTTGCTATGCTCTTTGAGCGTCTTGGCGTTCCAGTTCCCTCTGTGCGTATTTGGATGAGTATTCACATTCCTCCTGGTTGCGGCCTGGGTAGTAGTGCTACTGCTGTTGTTGGCGGGTTGATAGCTGCAAACGAATGGGTACGATCACAGGAATTAGCAGTACCAAAAGAGGATCTATTGGATCTTGCGGTAGAGGCTGAGGCTGGTAATCATCCCGATAATGTTGCCCCTGCTCTGCTGGGTGGGCTGGTTGCCACTACCAATATCGGCGGCAAAATTCATGCTATTAAGACACCTTTCCCAGATGTGCTAAAAGCTGTTATCTTTACCCCATCTTTTCCGATGGATACTGTAGCGGGAAGAAAGTTGCTACCTGCCAGTTATACAAAGGCTGATGTGACCTTCAATACAGGGCGGGTTGCTTTATTGCTAACTGCTTTACAAACGGGTCGTTACGAGTTGATTGGCGAGGCCATGCAGGACCGCTTGCATCAGCCATATCGTCAAGCGCTTTTCCCTGCCATGCCTGATATTATCAATGCAGCTGTTGCTGCTGGAGCGCATGGTGCTTGCCTTTCTGGTGGTGGTTCTTCCCTTATTGCACTAGCCAGTTCGCGGTTTCATGGTATACTAAATGCGATGCAGAGTGCTGCTTATGCTGCAGGCATTGAGGGAACCGGGATGGTTTTGCGTGCCGATCAGAATGGAGCGCGAGTACTGAGTACATCGCGTAGTCGCATACGAAAGGAAGTTAGTGCGCGTCATGGTAATCAATTCTACTGGTCTCCAGCCAGACCGGGGAGCAGATGGTGAGCGTAATCATTCGCTTGCTCCCCTACCATCCGATGTTGCTGAGGCCCTGTCTTCAGTTTCTCTACGGTGTGTTGAGTGCTGGAGTCTCTATCCAGCAATAGAGGCTGGGCGTTCTCCTCGTTATCGTTGTGATTGTGGCGGTGTGCTGGACGTCGAGATGGCGTTTCGCTTCCCTGGGCATGCTTTACAAGAGGCTCAAGGCTTTGGCATCTCTCATGATGGTTCTACGGCTGGCAGCCTATTGCGTAAGAATACCCCTTCTGTTGGGGCTGGCTTGCGTCAGCTTTTTGATGAGCGAGCCGCCAGTCCTCCTATTTGGCCGATCAGCACAGATAAGCTCTTGCTTGACTGTAGTGGTGTCTGGCGCTATCGTGAACTTATCTTGCCTGCGCCAGAGCGATATGTCGTTACGCGACCGGAAGGTAACACAGGTCTCTATCCTGTCGGCGTTGAAAACTGTAGTGGTGCTCGTGCTGGACACCGACAAATAGGGACCTTTGCAGGGTTAGAACGTTTCTTTCTCAAACACGAGGGTGAAAATCCGAGCGGTAGCTTTAAGGATCGTGGGATGACGGTTGGGACAACGATGGCTCTCATGCTGGGGGCAAAAGCGGTTGCCTGTGCTTCTACTGGCAACACTTCTGCATCTCTTGCGTCTTATGCTGCGCAAGCCGGTATGCGAGGGATAGTTTTCCTTCCTGCAGGCAATGTGGCTGGTGGTAAGCTGGCACAATCTCTTGCCTATGGGGCAAAAATTGTGCAGATTGAGGGTGATTTCGACGATGCAATGCGCTTAGTCGAAGAGGTCTGTAACGAGCAGGGTATTTACCTACTCAATTCACTCAATCCATTTCGCGTGGAAGGTCAGAAAGCGATTGGTTTCGAGATTTTGCAGCAGCTAGATTGGCAGGCTCCTGATTGGCTAGTTCTTCCTGCTGGCAATCTAGGAAATACCTCTGCAATCGGTAAAGCCTTCCGTCAGGCCTATGAGCTTTCACTAATTGATCATTTGCCGCGTATTGCAGCTATCCAGGCAGCGGGAGCCAATCCTTTCTATCGTAGTTTCAAACAAGGTTTTATGCAGCGCGAGTCTGTGCATGCTGAGACAGTGGCAACTGCAATTAAAATAGGTGATCCAGTCAGCTATACCCGTGCACGTCGTGTTATCGAGGAAAGTGATGGGGTTGTAGAAGAGGTAAGCGATGCGGAAATTCTGGAGGCGAAAGTGATTATTGACAGGGCTGGCATTGGTTGTGAACCCGCTTCAGCTGCGACATTGGCAGGTGTGCGTAAACTGGTAGCTCGTGGGGTGATTAAGCGTGACGAGAGTGTCGTCGGTGTGCTCACAGGCAACCTGCTTAAGGATAGCAAGACAGGCATACCGCAAGAGGTTGGGAGTAGTGTAGTCGCAGCTACTATTGATGCTGTCAGGAGTGCGCTTACAAAATGAAGCTTGGTTTGCTAGGTGCCCCTCTTGGGGGTAAATCAGTTGCTGATTTATCTGCTGTGAAAACTGGTAAGAAGAGGTATACAGCCCGCGTGGGATTGAAATTGGGATTGAAATGGGAAATCTACCCGATCTTACTGATAGCCGCAGCTCTGCGTTTCTACATGATCAATAAGACTGAATTTGACGCGGATCAAGCGACTATTTTTAGTATGGCTCACGATGCTGTAAGTCACGGTCAGTTAGTTGCTACTAGTAATGTGGCCTCTATTGGCATCGTCAATCCACCTGCTATCGTTTACTTTTTGATGTTGCCAGCAGTCTTAAGTAGCAATCCGGTGTGGGGTGCTGTTCTAACGGCATTCTTTGCAACGCTGGCTGTGTTATTAACCTATATTTTTGTTCACTGCTATTATGGACGACTTGCTGCAACCATTGCTGCTTTTCTGTATGCTACAGCTGCGCTGCCAGTTTTTTACTCACGTTTTATGTGGCAACAGAATTTATTACTTTTTTTTGCCCCGCTCTATATCCTTTTGCTTTTCCATGGTGCAGTCGCTCGTCGCCAAGGATGGCTTGGCCCTGCACTTTTCTTGCTGGGCTTACTTTTACAGTTACATGGCTCGGCATTTCTACTCGTTGTTCCTCTTCTTATTGCTGTGGCTGTAGCTCCATATACAGTTCGCTGGCGTGATGTCTCGCTGGGATTACTGCTTTTGCTGGTGAGCTATGCGCCATATATACTGTGGGAGACCTCGGTCCACTTTCATGATATCTCTGTACTCTTCAATACAACGAGGCGGCCTAGTAGCATTGATCTGCAGGCTCTCACGTTATATCAATTTTTGCTAAGCCCGTACAACGTTCTTTCTATGAGTCCTCGTTCTTTGCTTGCTCCTTTTGTGTCATTGTTCAATGGTATATGGTGGGTGATGACTGCCTTGGTCGTGGGTAGTGCTGTCTTGGCTTTAGGATTGGTATTGGGTTTGCGACCGACTACAGATCAGGTTAGTGTGTCTGGCAATGTGGCCTTTGAGCAGCTAAAGCTCTGGTGGAGGGCTTTGTGCGCTTCTCCTTATTGTTGTGGCTTGAGCGTCTTATTATCCTGGCAGATTGTGCCTCTGCTATCTCTTCTACATCATTCTATCATACTCCATCCTCACTACTTTATTATGTTCATGCCTGGGCCCTTTATTCTAGTCGGTATTTTTGTTACTGAGGCAATTGTGTGGCTTCGGGAACGTGGAAGGTGGGGTATTCTAGGCTATAGGACGCTTTTGGGTATAATGGCGGTTATTGTGATTGCTCAAACAATAGGTGCTGCTGTATCTGTAGTTGATCTGACAGAGGGGAACTTTATTGATTCTACCCATACTCTATCCAGTGGTTACTATAATGATTTGGACTCATTGCAGCATACCTTATCTGAGGCAGATCGGATTGCTAAAATCCGGCATTTAAAACATATATATATAGGAGCTGATACTGCTACAATAGATGCGTTTCGTTATTTATCAACACAAATGCATACTCCGACAACTGTTTTCTCTGATTCGTGTACTCTGTTGCCTAATCTTGTTGATGGGCCTGTTGTTTTGCTCGTTGGCGCTCGTAGTAGTTTCATAGAGACTTTGTTATCTCGCTTCGTGACAGTATCTCTCATTGCTGCTCCTGCACGTCTAGGTGGCCCGCCGTTTCGTATCTATATCTTATCGTCTGTCAAGCAGCCTGTTACTGTAGAGGACACATTTGCTCCCGATTTGCAATTGGTAGGTGCTCAATCTTTCGCTTTTCAAGATAGACCTTTCCTGTTGACACGCTGGCGTTTTTTACTTTCCCAACCGTCTGCTGATGGTACTCTTTATTCTTACAATATGGTTCCTGCGCCAGATGCTGCTACTGTTATGTCTCTAAATCAGAATCGTGGAGGTCATACTAGGTATCGTGCAGCAAGGAAGCTAGCAACTGTCAAATGTGCTTTGACATCGGTACAGGCTGGTGATCAGTTGTTCGTGAGTTTTCAACTTCCTTCTGAGCAGCAGGCGTCGTTAAATCTTAGGGTACAGGCCTCTACTATAAAGGATGATGACATTACGGTTGGCTTTCCCTCTTTTAGGCTCGCATTCGAGACTTTTCTTCCAGTGCGTAGTAGCCAACGAATATTGTTGAGCAGTCAGGAACCCCATGGCTAAAGCCTATCCTTTAGCGCTATAACAGTCCCAAGGGCTGTCGCTAGCAAAACCAGAGCCAGGACGAAAAATCTTCTCCTGTCTTTCTCTCTAGACCGGGTTACTAGCTTGCCATTGTTGCCAGGCTGTATCCGTCGGTTTGGGCACGTATGACAATAGGAGGGTCCCACTCCCTACAAGGCGATAGTGCCCCAGTGCTGCTGGTAATACTAACGTTTCGCCTCGTGAAATTGACTCGCTATCCTGCAGGCCATCTCCGTAAAAGATTTGCACACTTTCCCTCAGGCAGGAGATAATGATACAACTGCCCTTTGTGGTCTCCTCGATAATACCATGCTCTTTAAATTGCAGTTCGCGTGTCAGAAAATAGCGGCAAGCAATCAAGCAGCGATCTTCGTAGTCGTGGGTATTTGCTAGAGATACGGGATTCACCTTGATCTGGTGTGGAACCTCGTAGTGGGCTACGTCGAGAGAGCGTTCAATATGCAGTTCGCGCGGTTTCCCTGATGTCGATAAACGGCCATAGTCGTACATACGGTAGGTAATGTCTGAATACTCTTGCAGTTCGTAGAGCATAACCCCGCTTCCGATCGCGTGAACTGTTCCTGCTGGTACATAGATCACATCTCCGGCTTGTACGCATTCTTTATGGAGCAGGCGATCAAGTGTCACATTTTGAATGGCCTCTGCTACCTCAACCCGATCGGTCGCAGTTTTGAATCCGTAGACAATGGAAGCTTCTGGTTCTGCAGCGAGAATATACCAAAACTCCGTTTTCCCCAATTTCCCACCTTCATGGTGGGTGGCATAGCTGTCTTTGGGATGGACCTGTACAGAGAGGTCTGCGTTGGCATCGATGAATTTGGCCAGCAACGGGAAGCGTTGACCAAAGATTGCGCAACTCTGCTCTCCAAGCAATGGAACCTTGAGTTCTTCAACCAATGTTCCTAATGTTTTTCCTGCATAGGGACCATTCTGGATCACGTTGCTGATTTCAGTTTCCCATGATTCTCCAATTGCTATATTACCTGGGGAAAGCTGCTTCCAGCCATCACGCTCTAATCGGAGTCCTCCCCAGATAGTTTCGTGCAATGAGGCATGCAAACGAAGGGGATAATAGTAAATCACAATAATACTCCTACAGACGACCACAGTCTGGGGGACTATTAGTTAACTAATAAGACGCCTTCAACTTGGCGGCGTAGTCTATTGCGCATAACAACACCAGTGATACGATGGATCTCACAGCCACCTTTAAAGAAAATAAGCGTGGGGACATTATCAACGTGCAATTGGTTGGTGAGTTCATTTTGCCCGCTCAGACGCAGTTTGGCGAAGGTCACTTTGTTATGGTATTCTTTGCTGATCGCCTCGAACTCTGGGTCTTGTATCTTGCATGCGGTACTTCGTTCTGCTGAAAAGTTCACAATTACTAGATCAGGAGAACTTAGTACCTTCTCACGAAAATCCTCATTTGTTACATCAATATAGCTATCTGTCATATTAGCCTCGTACAGTTTGCAAAATATGCTGCTCTTTATCTCTTCAATGTATCACCTAATTCACACTGATGTCAAGCAAAGATCCTACTTTGTCGAAGGCAAAATTTCTTCTGGCGGTGTTTCAAGTCCTAGTTGTTGCTAGAAGATTTTCCGCATCCTCAATCACATAGCGATAGCCCTGCTCAGTCAGGAAGAGCTGGCGGTTGGCAGAGAATTCCTGGTCTCTTGTATCCCGTGTGACGATGGAGTAGAAGTATGCGAGTCCTCCGTCACTCTTAGGTCTGAGAATACGGCCAAGTCTTTGTGCCTCTTCTTGGCGTGAACCGAAGGTCCCCGATACCTGAATAGCAACGTTGGCATCAGGGAGGTCAATAGCAAAATTAGCAACCTTGCTAACTACCAGACGTTTGATCTCGCCACGGCGAAACTGTTCGTACAATATCTCTCGTTGTTTCGTCGGGATACGACCAGTCAGCAATGGAGCTTGCAATTCATCTGCTAATAGTTTGAGTTGGTCCAGATATTGGCCAATGATGAGCACCTGATCATTCCGATGGCGTTCTACAAGGTAGCGTGTAACCGTTATCTTCTCGGGATTTTCAGCGGCGATGCGATACTTCTCGCGAGTTTCTGCCATGGCATAGTTCATTTGTTCATCCTCTGTCAATCCCACACGAATCTCGTGGCATTCGGCTGTTGCGATCCAACCTTGCTGCTCCAGTTCACGCCAGGGGACATCATACTTCTTGGGACCGATCAGGCTGAAGACATCTGCTTCCCGACCATCTTCACGTACCAGAGTCGCGGTGAGACCAAGTCTTCTCTTTGCTTGGATTTCCGCAGTCACTCGGAAAACGGGGGCAGGGAGTAGGTGAACTTCATCATAGATAATCAGGCCCCAATCGTAGCTAGTGAACAACGAAAAGTGCGGATAGTCGTTGATATCAATCCCGTTCTTGTCGCCATTACCAGGACGTCGATAGGTTAAAATCTGGTATGTACTGACCGTAATTGGAGCAATTTCTTTGCGATCTCCAGTATATTCGGCAACCATCTCTGGTGGAACATCTGTCTTATCAAGAATTTCGCTGATCCACTGCCGTACAGCAACAGTGTTGGGAGTAAGAATTAAGGTGGCACGCTGAACCTCGCTCATTGTAGTTATGCCTACAATGGTCTTGCCTGCTCCACAGGGGAGAACTACTACTCCACTTCCTCCACTAGATGCACCTCCAGCGTAGAATGCTGCAGCCGCTGCCGTCTGGTATGCACGCGGCGCAAAGGTAATTCCCTGAAGTGTGTCGCCACGGAGTTTCATTGGCAGCATTGAGCCATCACTATACCCTGCCAGATCCTCTGCTGGAAATCCCATGTGGATGAGCGCCTGTTTGACATGTCCGCGCCGTGACGCCTCGACCTGCAATGTTTGACGATCCAATTGCCGGAGTACATATGGCTGGGTGCGCTTATGGTGCATGACTTCTACAATGAGCGCAGGATCATCTGATATGAGCAAGAGCATATCCTCGTTGCGTATAAGCTTGAGACGACCATAGCGGTTAATATACTCGCGAATTTCGGTAATAACGTTGCTGGGAAGGGCATATTTGCTATAGGAGGACAGCAATTCAAGAATGGACTGGGCATTCATGCCACCTGCGGCGGCATTCCAGAGTGAAAGTGGTGAGAGGCGATAGGTGTGAATGTGTTCTGGCGACTTTTCTAGTTCTGCAAATTGGGCCAGTGCGTCACGTGCCTCTGCATGCAATGGGTGATCAACCTCAAGCAAGATAGTACGGTCGCTTTGTACAATAATCGGATTATTTAAATTCATATGCTCACCCTTTACACGCCGGGCATTTCGGCCCATGCCTTTACATATTTAACGATGGCAGTACTAGCTGCCTCTTCATATCCTCGCATAAGGTGACGGGCTCCAATAATGACTTTAATGCCTTTTGGCCCTATCTGCTGCTCTACAAAGGGTTCTAGTTTATACAATGGACAAAGCTCATCAAACTCTGCTGTGACAAACAATTTGGGACGTTCAAATGACCGTGGGAGACCGCTGCTGGTACGGAAAATAGGGAGACTGATGGCCACTAGAGTGCGTATGCGTAAGTCGAAAGGTGCATAGAGAAGAGAAATATAAGCACCAAATCCATGCCCAACAACACAGACTTTTGTAGGGTTCGCTCCAGATTGGGCTAACGCTGGCATCAATAGCTCCAGCTAAATCGAGCGGTTCTAAACGCCCATCAGTTTGTTGCCCCTGGCTCTGACCAACTCCTCGGAAATTGAAGCGCAACGCAATCATACCAGCTTTAGCAAAGCTTTGTGCCAATGCGACAGTGAGCGATTTATTCATGTTACTGCTCGCAGGCTGAGGATGGCAAAGAACAATGACTGGTGCTTGTTCGGCTTTGATAGGGGCCTGAACCACACCTTCGAGTAGCAGTGCTGGCTGCCCTTTGCTATAAAATGTAATTGATCGCTCGGCTAATGCTGGTAAGGTCATAGCTCGTCCTTTTACTATTGAGAATGATACCGTCGCTTCTAAATATTATCTCAGGATGGGTTGCGCGTCAACTCTCTTTCCTAAAGTACCCGTGACCTCAGTTAAGGATAAGTGTGCTCTAGTCTCAAAAGATACTGTTTGCTAACATTGCGAGGAGTTTTTAGAAAATAGTAAGAATTTGTGTAACAAAACCCCTTGCATACAATCTCAAGGATGTTGTACTGTTATATTATACATATAGAACTGTCAGGAACCCGATCCCCGCTAAGGGGATGGGCTTGTGAGCAGCTTTAACGTTGTTTCATGAGAATTGTCCCTGTTTCCCCCTAGTGAAGTGTACAGTTCTCTGCTATTCTGTACTAGGGCTCTTTAAGGTCGATGGCGTTGTTGAAACACCGAGAGGCTATCAGGTGCATAGAGTCAGGTCTTGGGCTCTTGAACGTTGTTCTCTTTTGTGCCTGTAGTGAAGTACAGAGAGCAGCATGTGTATGATAGGGGTAGGGTTGTATGTTTAAAGCATATCGAAACCTATCTGCTGGTTGGATGTCATGCTTAGTTTATGAAAAACTAGGTATGTTGTCCCTAAAGACAAATATGACCTAACAGTGGATAGATAAAGAGTGAAAATACAAAGTCATGTTTATCAACCACATATGGGACGTTCTTTTGTCTATCTACTCTTAGCTTATAATGCATTCTAACTTGCATCATAACCTGATAGGTTTCTGGTCTATGCTGATCATGGTGCCTTTTTAATAGTCACTACTACCTATGCTCCAATGATGGATCATAACAAACAATGGTAGTCTGAATGTGATATGATCCATATGCGTGTTGCGCTTCTCAAACACAACCTTATTGAAGTATCCTTGTGCGTTTGCCTGAGCTTTGTGTCGAACCCTAATCAGTGGTAGCATAATGCAAAGATCTCAGGAAGTACTTTGGCATTTTATCAGGGTATGGATATTTTGTCGCGAGGCAAGGTCTTGAAAGGCGTAATAGTGTATATAGCAGCGTGTAGAGATAGGAGTAATATGTTCAGCATTTTGGTCATCGAGAGTGAAGGTGTAATTACCAATTCTATCAATGAGCACCTATCAATGAATTATATCAAGCAGTTACAGTTCTCAATGATGAGGATGCTGTACAATTTGCATTGCGTGAAATGCCAAGTCTTATTGTTATTGATGTCATGCGATCTGTTTTCGACGTTTATCCAGTAATTCAGAAGTTACGTGATCAACCTAAGTGTATGCACATCCCGATTATTCTGCTGAGTCCCCAGGGATCTCTTGTAGAGAAGGTACGTGCCTACGAGTTAGGAGTTGATAGCTATATTGCCAAGCCTTTTAGCATTGATGAACTGCTTGTTCATGTTCGTTGCCATCTTCGACGAATGCAGCAAACAACTCTTTCCCCTTTAACACAACTGCCCGGCGGTTTGCAACTTGAACGTGCTATTCATTATAAACTACGTGGTTCAGATCCTTGGAGTATCCTCTACCTGGATTTAGATAATTTTAAGTCTTTTAATGATGCATATGGCTTCCTGGCTGGTAATGATATGATCTCGCTTGTTGGCCATATCTGTCAGCATGTCGTTTGTGTGTATGGGAATGCCGATGACTTTGTCGGACATATTGGGGGTGATGATTTTGTGATTGTGACGACCCCTGAGCGTGAGAGAGCCCTTTGTCGACATATTCTGACTCGCTATAAAGGGGAGAGTGTGGCACTCTATCGGCGGGAAGACCTAGAACGTGGTGCTATTAAAGGTATTGATCGTGAAGGACAGCCCTTTGAGTTCCCTCTTGTCTCTCTCTCTATTGGCGTGGTCAGTGATCGCTTCCATGATATCCATACAATTAATGCTATTGGTATTCTGACAGCTGAGGCAAAGCGGCGTGCGAAGCAGTCCTCTAATAATATCTCTCACATTTCGCTGGAATGGCAGCACCAATTGAGTGATCATTTCCTTGGTTCTCATGCTGCCTATCCTCTCGATCTGATTGCTCCCTTTCGGCAATGTTTGTTGCGTTTTGCCGAGGGAGATGCATTTTGCTGAGTTTAAAATGAAAGTCGTCTGATGGGTGACTTTTGTTAAAGTAGGGTTTGTTCCCCTAGTAACCCTGCTAGTTTGTGTGTTAAGCTAATATCGCTTCGATTGTTATTCGGTTTGTTTGGGGGGAGGAGATTGTTGTGAATATAGAGGGTGAAGATGATCAGGTAGTGAAGATCGATCCAATTCTGAATGAGCAGGAGCAGGAGGCCAGACGACTGGCTGCTCGTGAAAATGCCAAGTACATTCTGCGTGAGAGTGGTCTGGCTGAGATGTTACAGGCCATTAATAAAAATCTCCTGAAGGGGCGAGGCCATTTTGAAGAATATGAGACGACGATCCTTTTGCGGTGGGGAACTCAATCAACGCGCCGTCATATATGGATTGAGTTGCAAGACAATACCGTTCGTTTTAGGTTGCAAGAGCATCGCAAATGTACTAGTCCGGCACCTCTCTGTGATGGAGAATACCATACGTTCACCCGCGCTATGTGGTTGGATCGGCAATTCTTACAGTCCGAGTTGAAAAAGTACTACGATCGTCCGGTTGCTGAAACTTCTTCTGACTAGGGCTTATTAGACCTGCTCTAGAGGTAATATGCGCGTCACTGCCAAACTTTCTAACAGTTTCTTGATGGACTGGTAATAGGGGTCCATATAGAATGCGTTCCGCTCTGTTTCACTGGCCCAGCTTAAAAATTTGAGTAGAGTAGTGCCGTGATGGTAAGCGGGATTCTGTTCTGGTCTTACTCCTGCTTGTGGCGATTTAATCACGCGGAGTGGTGCCGTTGCATCTCTATCTATTTCCTGTGCCAGAAAGGCGAATGCTAATGAAGGCTTAGTTGCTTGCTTTCTAAGGCTCGTGATCCATTCGCGTTGTGCAAGTCTGGCTTGGTCTGGGCGGAGTGTTGTAATATGTGCTGCGGATATGGTTGGTTGTTTTACTGGACGACTATATCCCCACTGATAATGCATCACCCACTGTTCTGGGGGTGATAGCAGGAGATCAGCTGTTGCCAGGAGGTGTTGTTTAGGGTCATACTGCTCCTGGGCTTTTTGCCAGCTTTCTGTATCTTCCCATGTTGTCAGCATAAAATAGTAGCTATCCTGTTCTCTCCCCTTATACATGTGAGAAGTGACCAATCCTGGTGCATTTCGCACTATATCTGCAATCTCGCGGATACGGGCCAGAATGTCTGTGTCTTTGCCTGCAATGCCGTATGCTAGTGTAACGACTACTATTTCCATGCTTTGTCCTTGCTGCCTTGTCTCAAAATATAGTTCTATCCACCCTGCTCCAGCCTCAAATAAGGAACGCCGCTTATATCCCCAGAGCTAAAGCACGAGGTTTTACGCGGCGGAGCTGATAAACAGGCTATTGTGTAGCGTGTACCGTTGTCCAGAACTTAGACAAATAGAGACAGACTATATTTGATGTCTGGTTCCTGCTTCGTCGAGAGCAGTTTCACCTAAGTTCTCACCTATGCCAGCGCTCCTCTCTCCACAGGCGTATATCTTCCCGTGCAACTCACGGTAGAGCCAGGAGTCCTGCCACCACATGCGAATACACGAGACGGAGGCTTGGTTTTCGCCTCATTCCCTATGCCATCGATGTCACAGCATTTGTAGTATAACATGCTTGTCAAGCTGTGAAGATTTGTATCTTTGTCCATAAAATGATACATTTGCCCATTGCATCAGAGACTAGTTACGACCCTTCATTCTTAATTTTAAGTATTTACATTTGTTGAGTTGCTATGTTATCCTTCTAGTAGTGGTGAGTGCATATGTGTCAATCGATTCCTCACCTCAAGACAGGAATACTCGATTTGTAGAATCAGTCAGATAGAAGGGAGAAAAATTCATGGCAGAACGTCGAATGCAATATAAGTTAGGTTTGTTGCAATATTATTGTTCGCAGCAAGACACAATTCCAAACCCGGCTATCCAGCTTTCCAAGATCTTACCAAGCAAAGTAATTCCACAAACGGGTGCTCAATATACCGAACCAGATGCTCGTGGTCGAGAGCGATATTGAGCAGTACCTAGTGATATTGATATGACAACATATCACCCAGCGGTTCGTACGACATTCTCTTCAATATTAGAGCAGGCGATACCTACCACACCCTATCCATTAGATCAGGCAATGCCTACGATATCTTATCCAATGCTAGATCAGGCAATGCCTCCAATGCCTGATGCAGAGCTAGATCAAGAAATGGCTATAGACGCACATGCAAATAAAACGCGTATAATGCGCCTAGTTGCTATTGCGGTTGTCTTGATATCAGGCCTAGCTTTCTACCTAATCTGGCGTCCAGCGTCTCCTGCATCGTCTCTCCCGGTTGTCACGCAGCAAAATGCTAGTCGGACCTCTTCTAATAATGGCACGACCACGAATGTGGCAGTCAATAGCAGTGGTAGCATCCAAATTTATCTCCTAGGAGCTGTGCGGCATCCAGGAGTTTACACGCTTCCTGCAAATTCACGTATCTATCAACTGCTGCAGGCCGCTGGAGGTCCATTGCCAAATGCTGATCTTGTGGCCCTCAATCTTGCAGCCAAATTGAATGATGGGCAAGAGATTTATGTAGCGACTATAGGCGAAAGCCCACCCTCAGGCCTATCAACTTCCAATTCAGGGTCCAGTTCAACTCCCAGTGCTCAGGGTCAAAACTTAGTGAACATTAATACTGCCACGGCACAGGAAATGGAGACGCAATTGCATATTAGCAGTAAGACTGCGCAAGCCATTATCAATTATCGTGAGCAGCATGGACCTTTTACATCTGTAAGCCAATTAACGCAGGTGGTCAGTAAGTCGATCTACGATAAGATAAAGAACGAGGTGACTGTTTGATATTGGTAGCTGCCTAAGAAATGATAGCTAGGACAGGACTGTTTATCACAATTGTGAGGTAGTTAGTGTGGAAGGTGTGTAATATGGATGTATGGCAGAAGAAGTTAGTATTTGATTTGCATGGATATGCTCTTGTTGCAATAGCAGTAGCTTGGTTAGTAGGTATCTGGCTTGCCTCTTGGCTAGTTCAGAATACCTCTATGCTAGCTATGCAATACATACCAATATTTAACTTTAGTATTCCTTTCAATAGTGCTTTTGCTGGTATAGGTATTTTCGGGCTTCTGGTCATTGTATTCTATCAAGATCGTCAGATGCGTTTTATTCTACTACTCGTGCTCTGTGCCTGTTTGGGTGCGTTGCGGTATAGTCTTGTCTGGCCGAGCAATAATCCTCATTCTATCACTGCGTTCATCAGCCCTAATTCGTTAGAAGTGCTTGGTAGCGTGGTTGATGAGCCGCTGGTCGAGGTCCGTACGCGCTTAATGCTTATAGAGGCCAGTGCTGTTAGCACAGATGGTGGTAACAGTTGGCAAGAGGCAGATGGGCAAATAGAGGTCCTAACGTTGGATACAGCTCTTGAAGATCCCTATGGGGCAAACTATGGCGATAACGTAGAATTACAAGGGAAGTTGCAGTCACCTTCACCACTTCACTTGATGTGTATAGAGGATGCGGCTGAGACTAGTGGTTATCCTGGTATTTTTACCAGCATGCTGTTTCCACATGTTAGTGTCATGGGCCCAGGTGGCAATCCAGTGCTTGTTTTCTTGTATCACCTGCGTGCGACATTTGCTACCATCATCGAGCGAGCACTTCCCCAGCCTGCGGCTGCGCTACTGATTGCCATTGTTCTAGGACTATCAACTCCAGCACTCGTGCCTCTTAAGTGCGCTTTCAGCTTCACTGGTACAATACATTTGATTGTGCCATCAGGCTTCAAGGTGACTATCCTGGCAGGTTTAGCTGCTAGCGGTACAAAGATATTCTACAAGAAACGAGATGCACGCCTTTTGCCGTCAGAAAGGCTCAGAGATTGGCGTCCTTGGTTGACAACCAGTTTTGTCATTTTGAGTATTGTTGTTTACACAATACTCAGCGGATCTGGACCAGCTGCTATCCGTGCAGGGATTATGGGTATTCTAATGGTGTCTGCGCCACGATTGGGCCGTGCCTACAATGTTTACACCGCACTAGCAGTAGCAGCTCTAGGGATGAGTTACGCCAATCCTTTTGTCTTATGGGACGTAGGCTTCCAATTATCATTCTTCGGCACACTAGGTATTGTAGGATTGACTCCATGCGGCATGTATCTGCTCCGTTCCTTCACTCGTCTGCCATTTGGTCACGTTGGTGCAGAAATCACTGTAGTCACTCTGGCTGCACAAATAGCTACTTGGCCAATTGTCGCTATAACATTCCAACAGTTCTCATTGATTGCCCCATTGGCTAACATTTTGACTGTGCCCTTGCTAGGAGTGTTAGTCATGCTGGGTATTCTCATCTGCGCTGCTGGTCTCTTGTGGGCTCCATTGGCATGGTTTTGTGGTTGGCTTGCGTGGCCTATACTTTGGTATACATATACAATCGTGCTTTGGTGTGCCCAAATACCAAATGCATGGAAACCTTGGAGCCTAAGCTCATGGATTGCATGGGTCTATTATGCACACCTCATTCTGTTGGTTAGTCTGTTGTACCGACGCTGGCCGACATTATTCACAGATATCTCTATACATGCAGCCGACGAGAAGGTGCCTGTTCTAGCGGGAGGATTCTCCCGACAAACATGGCGTCTGATACAGCTAGGTGCGGCAGTTGTGATTATTGCAGGCACTGGCATAAATATATTGGTCACGCAGCCCAACGGCCTTCTGACGGTTACATTTCTCTCCGTTGGTTCGGCAGGTCAACCTCCACAGGGGGAAGCTATCCTGGTGCGTACACCTGAGGGCAAGACAATGCTGATCGATGGTGGAATGGATGCGACATCATTATCACTAGCCCTGAGTAGTCAACTGCCATCCTGGCAACGTTCACTTGATCTTGTACTACTTACCTGTCCCAGACCGGATCATCTAGCAGGCTTACAGGATATTGTTGCAAGCTATACCATTGGAGAGGTAATTGATGCAGGGATGCTCCATCCTAATACAACCTATGCACGCTGGCGACGTACTGTAAGTGAGCGCAACCTTTCCTATACACAGGTTGCCCAGGGAGAGACTCTCGCCTTGGGGGCTACAACCAAACTCCAGGTGCTGTGGCCAACTGCACAATTGCATGCTGGAAGTAACGAGGTGCGCGATAACGGGTTGATCCTACAACTTATAGCCCCCGGCTTGCGTATGCTGTTGTTAGGCGCGAGTGCTCAAAGTGACTATGCACTTGCAGGTCTGATGGGTAGTCTCGATGCCAACGCCCTCCGATCTGACATGGTGCAGATGATAGGAGAAGCGGGTAAACCTCTTTCACAGACCTTGGTGGGTGTATTGCAGAGAGCGCAACCTTCTCTGCTAATTGTCTCACCTGCTGAATTGGGTGCAGCGCAACGCAAGGCTCATTCATCACCTAGTATAGCACTGCCTGGAGTGATAGCAGCTATCCAAACGTTCCAGACAGCTCAAGAGGGCACGCTCGAGGTCACGAGTGATGGGATTAGCTGGAGCACAAGCGTGGTGGAAACATAAGCAGAGAGAGTACAACCCGGTTCGAGCAAATGTTGGCAATATCTGCATTCAGTTGTGTTGTTCATGATAGCGAGCATCGCTTAGCTGAATGCAACGTTTGTATCAAGAGGGAGCCGGGTATCCATGATTTGTGAATGTTGTGGTCATGAGATAACAGGCAAGACCAGCAGCGTCCTTTGTCCTGTCTGTGGAACTGTATTTAGAAGACATAGTAGGCAACAGTCACTAGGTAGCTATATTCAGGCTTCCCAAGATTAGGTAGTCTCCCTGTTAATTGTTGGTAGAGCAAGGAACAAGCACGACATGCAAAAGTTCCTTGACGGTCCAGATGTGATCAGTGAGTCCGGCTGCCATAGCTGGGGTTCGTTGGGACCATCGTGCTTGTCCTGTAGGGTCATCTAATGCTACGCGTAATGTTCTGACTGGACGAGTAAAATTGTAGAGAGCGTCTTCAAGAGCACTCGTTGCTAAAAGCCTACGAAGCTCTTTTGAGAAGGAAAGCGTCTTGCGAACTAATCATCCATTCATCTGTCGTGATGTAAGATGGGTTCATTCAACATAAGCTGTATGCTCTCCTAATAACGCTTTAACTTCCTCTGGTCTTCCATAGACAACTTTCACATTTATCCCCACAAGCTTACTCCCTCTCTTTTCCTTAATTATTTGGAGATAATGCCAATCTTCTGCGGGCTGTAACAGTGTTGGTGGTCTTCCACATCCACTATACTCTGGAACAGTATTATGCAGAGACAGAAAGCTTCCTCTTGCAACGTCTTCTCGCCAGCCCGTTCATTCATGCTGATGAGACAAAAATCGACATCCGGGGATCTGAATAATATGTGTGGGTGTTTACTTCCATGGAAACTTCTATGTTCGACCCGAATGCCTTGCGAAAATTGCCTCTATAATCATAGGATACTAATGAAGTGCGAAGAGTATATAAAGGTCTCTTCCATATTCTATTATCAGTAAGTGTCGTACACCTGAGACGGATGGAAGAAATGGCGTAGCCTGCTCCTACTGCCTCTCATTCCTGGTAAGAGAAGTACGAGAAGAGCGCAGGTCTAGTGATCTGGTGCCAGTCTTTCCTTCTATGGCTTGGCTTTGTGAACTTTCGTGTGCACTGTTGACCTTGCATCTCAAGCATAGAATAAAAGTTGACATGGGAGTCAAGCTATATCTCTTCTGGTTCCTGGGCAGTTTCTGCTCTTGATCGTCCATTCCTTTCTCACACGTGACCACATCGAGATCCTGGCTTCTTCCAGGCTATCTTGTTGAGTAATGCTCTTTGCTGCGATCTCTCTATGTGGCCAAATGCGAGAATAGCAAAGAGAGGGAATGAAACAAAGGGATTCTCTTATGTTCTCAGAGAATAGCCATCCGACTACTGCATCTGCTCGGTTGCTTACGACCTTGCAACTCTTACTCGAACTCCCTGCAATTCATAGAGGTGAGACCTTGCACAAAATGGCACAATTGGTCTCACAGGCTCTTGGGGGAGAGGAAGTGGTTGTGTTTCTCTACGATGCTGCAGGTCAGAACTTAACGGCACAGGGAACCAGCATGACCTCGATAGGAGACCAAGAAAAGGCTATCGGCTTAGATGGCCTGCCTCTGGAAGATTGGGGACAAATTGCCGAAGTCTATCGAACTGGGCAGTCCTACTGTAATGGACAGGCACATCATGATCCCGTTGCTGTCACAGAGATGAGAGAGGAACCTGACATCAAATCAGAGATGGCAGTGTCCCTCGAAATTGATGCCGAGCGGCGAGGTGTTCTTTTTGCTTCTTCTAGTCACCCAAATCATTTTACAGAGCAAGATCTGTGCTTTCTAGAAGCTGTGGGCCACTGGATTGGAGTCGTACTTCATCGGGCCGAACAGGTAGAGCAACAGACCAGGGAAGAGAGAGCGTGGGCTGAAGACACCCTTAGTCAACAGGCTGCCTTATTACAACTGGCTTATGATGGCTTCATAGTCCACGATGAACAGAATCGCACCATCTTCTGGAGTCAAGGCGCAGCCATGTTATATGGCTGGTCTGAACAAGAGGCTGTGGGAAAAGTGATTTCTGACTTACTTCATACGCAGTTTCCTCTCCCACTGTCTGAAATACACGCAATCCTCAGACGAGAAGGGATCTGGCAAGGCGAAGTGGAAGACATTGCACGAAATGGCAAGCACATCATCGTAGATAGCCGTTGGCAGTTAATGGAACAACAAGATGATGGCTCATCTCTGAGGGTCTTAGAAGTCAACCGGGATATCACCGAGCGGGTGAGATTGGAGCGTTACAAAGATGAGTTCATCAGCATGGCGAGCCACGAACTCAAAACCCCAGTCACGAGCCTGAAAGGCTTTACTTACATATTACAACGTCGCTTGACCAAACAGGGAGATGAGCAAGGGCTGCATTATCTAGCTCGCATGGATGCCCAACTCAATAGGCTCACCAGCCTCATCAGCGATCTGCTAGATATCTCCCGCATACAGTTGGGCAAACTGATGTTTCACATGGAGCCATTTGACCTCGATGCACTCATCTACGAAACGGTGGAAAATGTACAGGCTGTGACCTCGACCCATCGCCTGCTGGTCGAAGGGAGAACAAGCATGCAGATGCTGGGTGACAAAGATCGCCTGGGGCAGGTAGTAATTAACCTTTTAACCAACGCCATCAAGTATTCTCCGGGGGCAGATACTGTTCTGGTGCAGATCTCCCAGGACAGCGAGCAGGCCATTGTGAGCGTGCAAGATTTTGGCATTGGCATTGACAAAAGCCATCACGAGAGCCTCTTTGAGCGTTTCTATCGAGTCACTGGTCCAGAGGAAAAAACATATCCAGGACTGGGCATCGGTCTCTCTATCTCAAGGGAGATTGTTGAGCAGCACCATGGTCGGATATGGGTGAAAAGCAGCAAGGGGAAAGGGAGCACCTTTTTTGTTGCCTTGCCAAGTAGCAGAGAATGGAAGGAAGGTCTCAATGCAGAAGACGGCCAAAAGAGTCTTCATCGTGGACGATGATCCGGATATTCTTGAGTTTCTTAGGGTCATTCTGGAGGAGGAGGAGGGATATGAGGTAGTGACATCAGACAAGGGCGAGTTTCTCGAACAACTACACAACGACAGGCTCCCCCATCTTATCTTGGTGGATGTCCTACTCTCAGGCAAAGACGGACGCGCTATTGTGAAAGATCTCAAGAGTCAGCCAGAGGCAATGCATATCCCTGTCATCATGATTTCGGCGCATCCAAGTGCCTGCAAGACATCACTGCAGGCTGGAGCCGACGATTTCCTGGCCAAGCCATTTGCCATTGATGAGTTATTAGCAAAAATTGCGCACTTTCTTAAATTGGAATAATGTTTTATCTGAGAAGGAATGAAACGCATGCAAGTGCCCCAAGAACGACAACGACAGCGAACGAAAGATGTTCATTTTTGAAATTGATGACAAGGAGACAACTGACGATGCAGCAGATTGATCACCACAATCTGGCCAGAGAGAACGAGATCGCTGCTGTTGATCCTATCTTTGGCATTGAGGTTCACGGACTGGACCCCATCCCCTCGGAACATCGTCATGGCAAGCCTAGAGAACTTCTCTGGATTTGGCTTGGAGGGAATTTCAACTATGTTGTCCTGGCGTCTGGTGCATTTACGATCCTTTTCGGCTTAAGCTTTTGGCAGGCGATCACTGCTGCAATCGTTGGGAGTGTCCTTGGGGCGTTTGTTTTCAGCTTCTGTAGCATCTTTGGTCCACGCACCGCTACTGCCACCATTGTGAACACGCGTGCTGCATTTGGACTCAACGGCAATTATCCTGTGGCCCTGATCAGTTTGCTTTCGGTTTCTGGCTGGGTGGCAGTCAATTCGGTGCTTGCTGTCTTTGCACTTATTCAGGTGGTAGGAGTCATTGGTCTAGGGACTGGTCTGGGCGTGCAGATTGCTGCGGTGGCGATCGTCTTGGCTGCATAGGTTGTGATTGCTTTGTTTGGCCACGCGACTGTGTTTGCCTCTGAGCGGGTCTTCGCCGCCGTCTCGATTGTACTGATCTTAGGGGTGCTCTTTTTTGCTTTGCCAAAGGTCAACTGGGCTGCTCCACAGGCAGCAACTCTTGCTGGGAGCACCACGTTGGGAATCTGGCTGCTCGCACTCTCGGTGATTTTTGCCGAGCCACTCTCATGGGTCAACTACGCGTCGGACTATTCGCGCTACTTTCCAACCAACACGAGTTGGAAACGCATTGTAGGAATGAGCACTCTTGGAATGGGAATTTCGGCTGTGTTGGGCTCTTTGATCGGAACAGTGTTGGCAACCGTTGTTGATATGTCCAACCCCATTGCGAATCTGCCGAAGATCCTTCCTTCTTGGTACTTGTTGCCGTTCCTACTGGTGGTCATCTGGGGGGCTATCGCTAACAATGTGCTTAACCTGTATACGGCTGGGCTTGGCCTCCTGGCCTTGCGTCTTCGCGTGTCCCGCTGGCTTGCGGTCTGTCTGGTCGCCGTTCTTGCTACCGTGCTCACTTGTATCGCGGTATTTGTCTACAACTTTATGTCGCTCTATGCCGAGTGGCTCTCGCTGATGCTCATATTGCTCACGCCTTGGACTGCGATCCTGCTCGTTGACTATTTCGTGCGGCGCGGGCAATATGATGTTGAGGCGCTGCATTCCTGGGGAAGGGGGCCGTACTGGTACCATGGCGGCTTTCACTGGCTAGCACTCGCTGTGTATCTTGTGGGCGTTCTTGCTGCCTTTGCAGTTGCGAACTCGACTTTATGGGCGAGCCCTCTTACGACTCGTTTCCTGGGTGGGGCAGATCTCAGCCTGTTTGCTGGGCTGATCATCACTGGTATCCTCTATTACTTTGTCGCTCGGCGGCAGGTGTTCCTGGCTCGCGCCCAAAACGTAGCGAGACCTCAGGAGGAACTGGCGAGTCAGGAATAGGGGCCAACAGCCTCCCTCAAGCGAGGCAACGAGAAGAAAAGGAGAAGATCCGTGTTTCGCACTTCATGGTTCGAGGTTCAGGAATTAGATCCGGGTGTGCACCTGATGCCCTGGCTGAAGGATACATGGCCTATACGCAACGGATGCTTCAAGCCTGGGAACCCTATACAGCGGCTGACGATCTCTATTTGACCCCTTTTATGGCTCACCTTTTCAACTCAAACTTGGTCTGTGAAGGATATCATGCCATTTGCTTTTTGAAGCATATTGCGCCGATTTTTGCCACATTACTTGGTATTTTTGGTATAGGCCGGATACTGGTAGACGAAGCGAACGAATATGCATATCAAGGACACGAAGAGCACAATGAGCAGAACAAACCGCTGCTTCGCATAACGTTGTATTTTTTGTGTACGGACCAAACATGCCAAAACGCAAGGAGATGTTACTCTGCCCTCTTGAAGCCGATGTTGTCCTGCACAACCGTTGCCGGTCCCACTGGTAACAACTCGACATGGTCAATGTTGAGCCTCATGAAGGCGATCTTTTCGCTCCACACCTTTCTTAGGAGATCCTTGAAGAAATCAATGGTGAGGAACTTGCCAGCGCAACGGCGATACCCGAAGCCGAATGGCGCATACCCGGCATCATCGCACACTGGATAGGTCTGGTCGTCGACACGCGCGTACACTGTGCCAAACGCACTGTTGGTTATCGAAGCCTGCCGACCGTCCTTGACTCGAAAGGCTTCCTTGCTGAAGGGGCATTGGGCCAACCCGATTTGCTTGCATCTGGTCTCGTCGTTCTGTTCACTCGTCGGAGCCTGCTTATAGCGATCCGGGTCGAAGTCATTGGGGTTAAATCCAATTGCTTAAACTGTTGACAAGCCTGTACAATCTATGGTAAACTATAGACATGAAGCTAAGTCAATATGCCAAACAACAAGGCATCTCGTATAAAACTGCTTGGCGATGGTACAAAGCAGGACAGCTAGATGCCTATAAAACAGCCACCGGTATTGTGATTGTACGAGATCCTCTTGTACAAATTCCGATAACAGGCCGTGTTGCTCTTTATGCGAGAGTATCGTCAGCAGATCAGAAAGCTGATGTGACGCGACAACTGGAGAGGCTTCACGAATATGCCATTGCAAAAGGCTATCAGGTAGCAAAAGAAGTCACGGAAATTGCCTCTGGACTTAACGACCAACGTCCTAAACTGATGAAATTGCTAATGGATGCCAGCATAGGAACCATCGTAGTGGAGCATAAAGACCGTCTTACACGTTTTGGCTTCAACTATATTGAGCAGTTCATGCATATGCAAGGTAGGAAGCTAGAAGTTATATTCCCAAGCGATACGGACAATGAGCTGGTAGACGATTTTGTAGCTGTGATCACAAGCATGTGTAGCCGAATTTATGGCAGACGCAATAGCAAACGGAGTGCAGAACAAGTCAAGAAGTGTATAGAGCAAGTGATGGAGAAATCGGATGAAGATCACTAGAGGCTATAAAACAGAATTGGCCTTGAATAAGGCTCAAATTACTGCTTGCCTTAAGCATGCGGGTACTGCACGCTTTGCATATAATTGGGGCCTTAAACGCTATCAAGAGGAATATGAAGCTTCCCGCCAAACGCCCACCGCTATCAGTCTGCACAAAGAGCTAAACGCGCTAAAGAAGACGGCATATCCTTGGATGTATGAAGTCTCAAAATGCGCACCACAAGAAGCCTTGCGCAATCTGGAAAAAGCGTTTAAGAACTTCTTTGCCAATGTTAAAAAGAAGAAGTCTGGCAAGTTTAAGGGCAAACTGGGCTATCCTAAGTTTAAGACAAAGAAGAAGGGCATTGGAAGCTTTCGTTTAACAGGAGCAATCCATGTGTACGAGAAACATATTCAACTGCCTAGACTTGGATTGCTGAAGCTCAAGGAAGCTAACTACATTCCAACTTCTGATGTGCATATTTTGTCTGCTACGATCTCTGAAAAAGCAGGACGTTGGTATGTTTCAGTCCAGGTTGAGGAAGAAGTTGCCGCTCCAGTTCCCGCAAGGGGCCTAGTGCTAGGTGTCGATTTGGGTATCAAAACGCTTGCTACCACATCAGAAGCACAAGCATTCGAGAACCCGAAAGCGCTGCGCAAGAACTTAACCAAGCTGGCCAGATTAGGTAGACAGCATGCTCGAAAGAAAAAAGGTTCCAAGAATAGAAAGAAAGCAGCTCACAAACTAGCAAGGATGCATGCCAGAATTGCCAATATACGTTCTGATGCACTCCATCAAGCAACAAATGCCATAGCGAAAACCAAGCCTAGCATCATTGTTCTTGAAGATTTGAACGTCAAAGGCATGATGAAAAATAGGAAGCTAAGCAGAGTAGTTGGTGATGTGGGCATGTACGAATTTAAACGTCAGATCACCTATAAATCTGAGAAGTATGGCTCAACGGTTAATACTGTGAGTAGGTGGTTTCCATCTTCAAAAACATGTTCTTGCTGCTCATGGGTAGATGAAGATCTAGATCTCTCTGATAGAGTCTTTGTCTGTGAAAGATGTGGATATGTTGCAGACAGAGATTTTAACGCAGCAAAGAATTTGGCACAAACCGAGCAGGATTTGAGCCAATCAGCATAAGATCAACGTACCGTGAGTTACACGGGAACGTAACGCCTGTGGAGAGAGAAGCTCTGGCTTGGGTGAAAGCTCTGGCGAAACTGCTCTCGTCGAAGCAGGAACTAGACCTCAAGTATGGCCTGTCCATATTTGTCTAAGTTCTGGATAACGGTGTCATGATAGTGCTCAAGCCAGTGGACCCAGTGCCAAAAGCGTGTTCCTGAGCAGGCAGCACTGAGGCGCTGCCCCGGTTGGGGGAGATGGTCCGGAACAACTCCATCACGAAACGGTCAAGCCTGCTGAACGCGGTGTTGTCCATTTCGTCGGGGTCGCTCTTCATCGTCTTTTCAAACCATGAACGGACAGCCGGGTCCCCATGTGTTGCCTCCAAGTGGGCCATCATGTTGTAGAGCATATTGCCCCACTGGCTGAACGCAAGAAAGTTGTGGAAGCACTTGAAGACGATGTCCTTCCTCCTGAAGTTCTCCCCCAGCGAGCCGTTCTTGATCCAGTAGTAGACCAGGGTCTTCTCGGGGTTGGGCACATGACCGTCGATCAGATCTTGCACCCGCTGGTCAATCCAGTCCTTGAGGAATTGACGGAGCTGACGCACACGCATGTAGTTGTCATGGACAACCTGCAAGGTCGGGTACCGGAAGCCGACGACAGCCACGAAGCCTCTGGCCGATTCTGCCTGACTTTCAGCGGAATGTCGTCCCCCGTGACGCCAAGGTGAAGGTCCCAGTACAGGTCGAAGTATCTCTGGGAGTATTGGTGCATCAGTGGCTTGCCTTCGCTTTGCTCGTCGAAGAGGTCATCGAGGAAGCGTTTGATCTTATCCGAGTACATCGGATCATAGAGATCCGGCGTGACAGCCGAGGAGTAGATCCTCTTTCTCTCGTTATTTGGCCCGCGCTTCTGGTACCCCTGGATGAAGACCGTGAGTCCCTCCTTCTCCATATTCAGCTCCCAATTGTCATAGAGCATCCCAACGAGGTGAGCCGGCATCGCCGCCTCCTTGCTCAGGGCAAGGTCGATCATGGGAAGCAATAGCCGTTCGCCCTGGTAGATGGCACTGAGGAAAAACGGCTTCACGGTGCCCTGGACATAGGCAGGGTCGAAGGTGGGTGGCATCTTCTTGGTATCAGCAGATGTGTCCTGCTGTTCGGCAATTTTCGCTGGATCAATCATGTTTTGCTCCTTTTCTTTTCAATCGCTCAAGACATCTTTTGGATGATGTCCTGCAACTCCCTTTCACGGTGAAACGACCTTCCTCTCAAAGAAAGGCATCTGGTCCAGGAAGGCGATCACGAGGATGATCCCTCCTCGCCAATTTCGACCTGTGGCTATTGCCATGAATGCTATACATATGCGTCAAACAATGTCGTGAGTCGGTGTGGACCCCGGCTAGCGCTCGGCTCCACACCACCTCCATCGGTGACATAGGAGGCATCTGCCAGCCACCGTAAAGCCCGCAGACCGGGCATAAAGAAGTATTCCCCGCCCCACGGTTGGTCACGAACTGCGGCAAGCCATGGAGGCGTTGACGGATGGGCTGCTTGGGGATAGTGAACACGCCCGTCCCGTCATTGGGCCCACAAATCGGATCTTTCTCACTGGGTGCCCCAATGAAGGTGCCCTGATTGACCCACTCACTCTGGACAAACTCGAACTGCCGCGAAAGTGAGGCACCGATGAAGACGAAGATGATGCCACGCTCGGCTCCGTCGTCCTCCAGGATCCCTTCTGGAAGGAGGGGACCGTAGACTGTGCCGCGGCGAATTAAGCGATGGCGATTGACCTGGGTGATTTCGTGCTTGAATTGGTCACGCGGGTTCATGCGCCGTACATGCGATCCAAGCGGGCATTTGAGGCCCTCGGGATCGTCATCATAGTACAGAAAATCGTTGTGGCGTTGCGGGTCGGCATCGAGCTTTGGGTCATCAGACTCTGGACAGAGTGCGAGGGGCGCACCACTGCGCCAGCGACCCATCATCTTGGCAGCCAACCATTCTTCTTCCGCCGCGCTGGTCGTGTGTGTCTCCAAGTATCGGCGGAACGCGGCGACATCTTGATGCAGTTTTCTCAAGGCCACATACGACCCGTTGCGGCCCAGCACCTCGGGCTGGGTCTGCGGAGGTAGCCTCCCCGACTCGTCGAGATATCCCAAGATAAACTCTCCCGCCTTGAGCGGAGCATCCTGGGGATTGCTCCCAGCAAGGCTGCTCCCCTCGATCGCCGGTTGGCCGATGCCGTCCCGAAAGCCGAATGGTTCGCGCCCCGTGGGAAGTTGATAGCAGTCCTGCCGGTAGATCGCCGTCACGCCAAGCCTCTCTGCCTATGCCCACCTGAGCATCTAAATAAAGCATACTAGATGAGTCCAATACGCTTACGCGTCCAATCTGCCATACTCCGCCAGCAGAGAGCCATTCAATCTGCACAAAGTGAAGAGTAACTTATCTACAATCTATGAGCTTGACTTTCGCTCATTTTTAGGATAAACCTATTTGTACAAGGCAGGAAACACTACACCTGCTCACAAATCTCTTTGAAAGAAAGAACGTGTCCGCAGTTGATCCAGTCTCCGGTGCCACATTCAGATCAATTTCATCTCAATAGAGCTTCTCTCTGGGAAGCTATTCTAGGTATGCTTGCTGTAGGAATACTTCACGCATTTCTTCCCCCCAAACTGCTGATCGGCCCGGTCTGGCTGCTCCTCGCAATCGAAGCAGTCTTTCTGTTGCCAATCGTCTTTCTTCTTTTGACGAAATACCGCCTCCCGGACAAAACGCTCCATATGCTTCTTCTCATGCTGCTTGGAGTGCTGACGCTCGGCCTTGCCAGTGGCATGGTGCTTCTCATCATCACCGTGGTAACAAACAAAAACGCCACCATCCTGCTGCGCTCGGCACTTCTGCTCTGGTGTTCCAATATTCTCGTCTTCGGATTATGGTACTGGCAAATAGACAGCGGAGGACCAGTGAAACTCCAGCAGTCTGGCTCCCAGGCAGCAGATTTTCTATTTGCACAGCAGGAAGACGGCAATCCCACTGGTTGGATCCCCTGTTTTTCTGGATTACCTTTTCCTGGCATTTACTGGTGCCACAGCTCTCGGTCCCGCTGACATATCTCCTCTGACACACCGAGCGAAAGCATTGATGATGATAGAAGCCCTCCTTTCTCTGCTGGTCGTTCTGGTGCCGACCGTTTCGCAGTTTCATTTACCCTGGTAAGCAGAAGTTTCCTCATCCCATCCTTCTGTCGTTAGTCTGGTATCTCTGGCAAACCGTTTCGCTGAGATCTGCCAATGTTGTTGTCCGTCTTGCTTCTGGTTGCTTGCCACAAGAGCAGCCAGGGCACGTCATCTTCGACGATTGCCTGTTATCCGCTGATCGGCATGCTTTTTCGCAAATGGCAATCCTCTGCGTCTCTAAGTGCAGACTCTCCGGCACACCCCTCTTGTGCAGGTAGTTCGGCAAATGCGAGATCCTTCGTGAGCATATGTTTGTCCCCCAGGCAAACTCATCGTTACCACAAAGGCTGTGAGCATGATCATAAGGAGACTAACCAGTACGAGCATATAACGTAGAGTAGTCAACATCGTTCTTCTCCATTCCTCACTCTTTCCTCTAGAGCAAAAGCTAACCATCCCCGCTTCTCATTCCACGTTCACAATGCTCTGTGTGTTTCAGGCTGAGATCGATGCGTGGCAGGCTATTCACACTTACGTTGAAACTCACATTTACTCTTGAAAAACGCGAGAAGCCAAAAAGACAAGCTCATCCTTCATCAAAAGCGTGCCAGTGCCAAGTTTTACTACACACAGGAACCACGCCAGATCATATTCAGTTTAACGGTATAATTGGTAATCAACTAAGGAGCGGACGAAGATGCCCGCTCCTTTAACGTTAGTCTTTCATGTCAATTACCACAGGGGGAGGCTATCCTGGTGCGTACACCTGAGGGCAAGACAATGCTGATCGATGGTGGAATGGATGCGACATCATTATCACTAGCCCTGAGTAGTCAACTGCCATCCTGGCAACGTTCACTTGATCTTGTACTACTTACCTGTCCCAGACCGGATCATCTAGCAGGCTTACAGGATATTGTTGCAAGCTATACCATTGGAGAGGTAATTGACGCAGGGATGCTCCATCCTCATACAACCTATGCACGCTGGCGACGTACTATAAGTGAGCGCAACCTTTTCTATACACAGGTTGTCCAGGGAGAGACTCTCGCCTTGGGGGCTACAACCAAACTCTAGGTGCTGTGGCCAACTGCACAATTGCATGCTGGAAGTAACGAGGTGCGCGATAACGGGTTGATCCTATGATGGGTTTAGCTGGAGCACAAGCGTGGTGGAAACATAAGCAGAGAGAGTACAACCCGGTCTAGCAAATGTTGGCAATATCTGCATTCAGTTCTGTTGTTCATAATCGTGAGCTTTGCTTAGCTGAATGCAACGTTTGTATCAAGAGGGAGCCGGGTATCCATGATTTGTGAACGTTGTGGTCATGAGATAACAGGCAACCCCAGCAGCGTTCTTTGTCCTATCTGTGGGACGGTGATCAGAAAACCTGCTAGGGCGCAATTATCTGGCAGTTATGTTCAATCTTCCCAGAACTATCCTAGCGGGCAACCTGTATTTTCGCCTGGGGACTCACCCACGTCACAAATGGCCTCGCAATCTGATCTGCAATCAAGCAGCAATGGGTCAGAACACACAGTTCGCTCATTCCATGTGGCAGATGCCATCAATGCTCCCACAATGGCAGGCTTTACTTCGACAAGCTCATATGATAAGGCCTTACTGATAGAATTTATTCTCTCACTCCTGGGTATTTTTGGTATCGGTTGGTTGCTTGCAGGTGAGACAACAGCAGGTCTCCTCTTGCTTGCTGCTAGCATCCTGGTTTACTGGCCAATGATGATTCTGGGCACACTTGTTACGCTAGGGTTTGGCCTCATGTGTCTAGGGCCATTGGCTGTTAGTTGTGTGATTTGTAATACCTTGTTACTGAACATTTGTCTGAAGCGCAAAATGGCTCGTCGGCAATGATAAATTCATTACGCAACTGGATACCTACTCTCAATTCCTACTTCGGAAAAGCCAGACGACGATACTTTTCTTTAGACTCCAGCCAAGCCTCATCCGAAAGACCAAGTTTCTCACGCAGAGCCTCGAATGTGACCTCAGATTGCAATTGTTGGACGGCAAACGTGTCACGTAGCAACTGCAACGTCACACGCTTCTTGATATTAGCTGCCGTCACAGCTCTGCCAAGGATATAATTTAGATTGCGGTCAGTGCAGGAAAAGACAATATCAGTGACGTAATAGGCTTTCTGATATTTTTGAAAAATGGTGGTAAATTCGGCTGGTAGTGCTAGCTTACGCTCGCGGTGCTGCTTGCCTGTCGCGGCTGGAAAGTGGACAGTGAGTATGGGTGCTTGAGGATCAGTAAGATCAATATGATGGACTTTCAGGGCCATTAACTCTTCCTTTTTCAAACCTGCGTGCAGCACGAGATAGACGAGGCAATGGCAGCGAGGATCAGTAGCAGCGGCATCGAGCAGGCGTTGTACTTCATCGGCAAATAATAATTCTGGTAAGGGAGGTAAAGGGCGTTCAAGTGCTAGTCCTGCTGAAGGGTCTTCGCGAATGACGCCTTCGCTGGCAAGCCAAGAGAAGAAGTTTTTGAGGAACGTGACCCGGCGTGCCATGGTTTTGGGTGCTGGAGTCTGGCCTGCTGTTCCGAATTTCAGCTTCATCAGCCAATCTGCCAGTTTCTCCTTAGTGATACGCCCAACAGGTGTGTTTTGACCGACGAAATCGCTAAACATTTTCAGGTCTGAGAGGAAGCATGTCACAGTATAGTTTGATTTGCCGCGTAACGTCAGCTCTTGTCGGTAGGGAAGGGCACAGGCCGCTAAGCTAGATTGGTCGGTCAGTGGATTGGTACGCACCAGTGGTGGGTATGGCGTCTGGGTGGGGTCGGGAGGTTCCGCGATTACTGTTGAGGGACCAAAGAGGCTTGACTGTAGAATTGTACTATCTTCACTCAGAGTTGGTTCAGATTGCTTCTCCTGCTCAACATCTTTTTGCATATTCGCACTCCTTGACAACTATGATTTCTATTGAGATTGTAACTAAAGACCGATTGTACCAGATTAGCTCTGCTTTCATTATAGCAGAAATCAGCCCATCCGGTATTGCCAGATGAGCTGATTTTATAGAACCTCAGAACCTCAGGGAGGTTTGTTCCTCAGTTTTAATCAGGGGATGAACTGGCCCATCGATTATGTGCCAGACTCCCAAGAATTGAGATACTTCTCCTGCTCAGGAGTAAGTGTGTCAATGCCGATGTTCATGGCCTGGAGTTTCAGATGTGCAATCTCCTTATCGATCTCGGCAGGTAATATATACACACGCGACTGTAGTTCTTTCGCATGATCAAGCATATACACGGAGCCGAGAGCCTGATTGGCAAAGCTCATATCCATGACACTAGCAGGATGCCCTTCCGCGGCTGAGAGATTAACAAGACGTCCTTCAGCCAGCAAGTGAACTCGGCGACCATCAGCATAAGTATACTCATCAACAAAATCGCGCACCCGGCGCTTGCGTACAGCCAATTGCTCTAAGGCCGGGATATTGATTTCGTTGTTAAAGTGTCCTGAATTGGCAATGATCGCACCATCTTTCATGCGCTCCATATGCTGACGATCGATGACATTAAGATCGCCAGTAACCGTTATAAAAATGTCGCCAAGTGTAGCCGCTTCATGAGCTGGCATGACACGATAGCCGTCCATCACAGCCTCAAGGGCACGGATGGGGTTAACCTCGCAGACAATCACGTTCGCTCCCAACCCGTGAGCACGTAAGGCAGCACCGTGACCACACCAGCCATAGCCGATGATAACAACAGTGCGGCCAGCTAGCAAAATGTTAGTTGCACGCATGATGGCATCTAGTGTACTCTGGCCTGTACCATAGCGATTATCGAACAGATGCTTGGTATCCGAATCGTTGACTGCCAGCACTGGGAATTTGAGAATGCCCTGTTTCTCCATACTGCGCAGACGAATCACACCAGTTGTTGTCTCTTCCATACCGCCGATAATGGCCGGGACAAGATTGGTACGTGTCGTATGAAGGGTCGAAACAAGATCACACCCATCATCCATTGTCATATTTGGTTGGTGATCAAGAACAGCATTAATATGGCGATAGTAGGTTTGCTCATCCTCACCTTTAATGGCAAAGGTAGGAATACCGTACTCGCTCACCAAAGCAGAGGCAACATCGTCCTGGGTCGAGAGAGGGTTGGATGCGCAGAGTACGAGATCAGCTCCACCTGCCTGCAAGGTAATCGCCAGATTTGCAGTCTCGGTAGTGATATGCAAGCAGCCCGACATACGAACGCCCTGGAGAGGTTTCTCTTTAGCAAACCGCTCACGAATGAGGCGGAGTACGGGCATATCTTTTGCTGCCCACTCAATGCGATCTTTACCGCGAGGAGCAGAGAAAGATCTTTCACATCCCCATGAATTGAAATAGTCATGATATTGAAAATTCCCTTCTGTGTTAGTTGCTCTATTTTAACGAGCTATGTAGAAAATCTAGGCCTTGTGCAAAGCTAGCAATGTAACGACAATTATACTTTCCCAACTCAATCTTGATGTTGGGATCGTTGGCGTCACCGAATGCCTTGCGGTCGCGGCTCAAAAAACATTTTGCTTCTTGCTCTGGCTGTTTTTTAAGATCCGCAATGATTGTTGTGTAAATGATACTGTCTTGAGGAGAAAGGCCCGAGCTATATTGATAGCTTAATGCCTCTCTAAAATTTGATCCATCAATATGAATGCATCTGCCTATATCCATCAATTGAGCAAAGGTAGCATGCAAAATCTCTATTTGTCTTACATGAGCATTCTCTAATGCATTCATTGTTGGCTCAAGATTAAGCATAATCTGTTTATGCGGCTTTGATCGCTTAAGATTATTAAGCACATTTACAAGAGACTTTTGAAGAGTATTGCGCTCTCGGCGTGCTCTTACGATGCTTTCGAATGGTTCACTCAAAATAAAGCTTGGATAGGCAAGTTCTATCTGGTGGCTTTCAGCCAGGGAGAGAATGGAGCTAGCAGCATAAAATTGCTCTTGTTCTAGAGCAATCTCCAGCACAAAATTTGACTCGATGTAGACAATCACAGCGTATCTCCCATCACCACCATCGCATCATGGATTGCATCCGTGAAGCCTGCTCGTGCAAGCGTATCTTCTGGTTCTCCTTTTTCCATCTCCTCGGGTTTGAAACTCAGGTTTGTGAGCCAATGCAGAACTAGATCTTCAAGCCCCCACTTAATTAGCCTTTTCCCTGGATCACTTTTTGAAAAACGCGTGATAACGCTATCCATTGGAAATTCGTAATCTGGCTGGCGATCTCCATTGATTGATGCGTCACCTTTCCACAGAAAACCTCTATCCTGAGAAAGCACCATTATGTACGGGATATGTGGTGAGACCACCGTAATCCAACATAAAACTCCGTACATATGTCGCTAGATCTTTCGGCATATCTAGCCGACTCTGTGCTTCTACTGCTGCGATGAGCCTTCCATCGGAATCCTCTATCAGAATGCTTGGCTTATAGGTTCGCATTTCACCCCCTTTTTGGCTATGCTCTTAAAACAACCTTCGCATGACACCTTCTTAGAGACAAGTATAGCTTTTTTAGCTTTCTCCAGTCAAGAGTCAAATTAGTTGATGCATGCATTTATGAGGAAGAGAGGATTTTAATGATGCAATAGCCGCCAATCTGGCTCAAAATGTGAATAGTTCACCAGCGCATTATAACGAGCAACAATATGCTCCATCGTTAACGAACGCAAACTGTCAACGCCAAAATCGGCACAAGCAAAAGAGCCAACAATATTGCCATGAACAACAGCTCGCTTGAGATCATCGATAGCATAGCGGCCATCAGCTTGGGGCTGGACGGTGGAGAGATAACCAAGGAAGCCGCCAGCGAAAGAGTCACCAGCTCCCGTGGGATCGATAACCTCTTCCAATGGATAGGATGGAGCGCTGAAATAAGTATTATCGGCCCCAAAGAGCAAAGCACCGTAGCTACCCAGCTTGACCACCACATATTTTAGCCCAAGATCAAAAAACTGGCGGACAGCCGTAATAATACTAGCTTGATTGGTAAACTGGCGTACCTCTTCTTCACTCATCAAAAGGACATCGACACGCTTCATCACTTCAACAAGTTGTGGACGAGCAGTATCGATCCAGAGATTTATCGTATCAAGAACGGTGAAACGACCAGCTGGAACCTGATCTAATACCTCCAATTGTAAATTGGGCTGGATGTTTGCCAGAAAGACGAGGGTGCTTTGCTTGTAAGAATCCGGTACAATAGGATGGAAATCCGCAAAGACTCCCAGCTGCGTATCAAGTGTATCACGGGAGTTCATATCCAGGTGGTAACGTCCATGCCAATGGAATGTCTTACCCTCCTGTATCTGTAAGCCTGTCAGGTTTATATTATGCTGATGCCAGAAATCAAGATATTGCTGAGGGAAATCGTTCCCGACCACAGCTACCAGATTAACCTGATCGTAGAGAGATGCGGCAGTTGCAAAATATGAGGCTGCTCCGCCAAGAACACCATCTACTTTTCTAAAAGGTGTTTCCACAGTATCTAGGGCCACAGACCCAACAACAAGAATTGACAAGATTATCCTCCATAGTAGTTTAGATGGGAGTGGCATCGCTGAGGTGCTCAATTACACCATCCAGGAAAGCCAGACTACGGTTAAATTTGTCTTGTGCCATGGTACGAGCGGGTTCGGTATAGAGAGCCTGGTATAATTCGATAAAGCGCTCCTCGATATGACGCAAAATAGCGGCCAGTACCTCCCCAGTAACAGCCTGATGAGGATAGCGTGCCCCAAACTCAATCAGCGAGGTTACCACAGCTAAACCACTCAGTCGGCCTAGTTTGTCGGCATCATAAAGGATCTGACCCTCAGAAATATCCGCACTCCGCTCTTCAATGGGCACAACCTTCGTATGCATGAGAATTGCCTGCTCAACTTTGCTGATATGTTCTGCCTCGACATTGTGCTCACGTTAGAACTCAACAGCCATCTCGGCAGACTTCACATGATGGTTTTGATATCCATGTGTCACTGTCGAGATATCGTGAAGATAGGCAGCGATTACTAAGGCCTCAAGATCTAACGTGGCAGGGGTTTCCTCTAAAGCTTCCATCTCTAGAGCAAGCATCTTACAGTTAGCAACAATTGCACTTACATAATGAAAGCCTTCGGGTCCCATCGTTTCTTCTGCATAGCGAGCAACAGCCTGTATGATGTTTGTTTCCATAAAACATAGCACGCAGGGAACTCCAGACTTCAGACGGGAAGAGGAAGCGTGCTCCTCCTTTCATCATTATAAGTTTTTACTGCCTTTCTTTCTCTTTTATTCTTACAAACAGACGTTTGAAGTATAGCAGCTCATTTTCTTGCTGTCAATCCTTTTTAGACCTATTACTTTATGTATGGAAGTTAGCCATTTGAGTCTTTGTGGCTAAGGTCCTGACTTCAAACAATTTGAAAAGGTAACACAGGCTCCATGCGAATAACCTAATAGTACTAATGCATGAGTTAATGATTGCTGGATTGCCACTGGAATATGTTACCATGATAGACGATACATCACGCAATTGCAAGAGCATGCCTCTTCTGTTGCTTGAATGGAACGGACAAGGTCAGGAACCCCCTGCCGTGATCGGCAGGGGCTTGTGAGCATCGCGAGCGTTGAAACACTCGCCCACCTGACCAGACCCAGCCAGGACCGCAAGGTCATCGGGCTCCGTTATCAGGAAGTGTCAAAGTTCTTACCTACGGGTGCGACGCCAGCCTGTAGCTCTAAAACCTCCAGGTTAAACAGTAATGCATTCGGTTCCCATACAACCTTTAAGGATGGGGAAGCGAATGCATTAAGTACAAGGGTTAAGCCAGTGCTTGGAGGACGTGCCGCCTGATAACATTGTCGAGGCGAACATCACCTGGGTTTCCAGGGGCTCGAAAAGAGCAGTTTCACGTTGTTTCCGTAGCCAGAAGCTTCAATGGGCCGGTAGCTACGGGGACAGCTCTCAGAGGGGTGAGCGGGGTGCGAAGCAGCACACGCCGCCGATGTGGCCCCCCCATCCCAGCCACCCCAATAAGGAAGCGCCATTCACCCCCATGGCTCTCGCCAAGGGGCACTCTGGAGCGAGTCGGTAGCTATCGAAGGGATTGTAGCGTATGATTCGGGTGGAAACCAAGGAAAAATCCTGGTCTTTTGAGGAAATTTACGACGAATATAAGACGCCAATTTATAACTATGTTTATCATCTGGTGGGCAATCGTGAACAGGCTGATGATCTGACTCAAGACACTTTTTTAAAGGCGTTCCGTGCTCTACCAAAAATGGATGCAAGCTTGAAGCTGTCAGCATGGTTATATAGAATTGCGACAAATACAGCTTATGATGCGCTTCGGCGTCGCAAACTTATTGCATGGCTGCCGTGGCAGGAGCTTGATCATGAGCCAGTTGATGTTGAAAGTGCCGATCCGCAAGAGATCTACGGGACAACAGAACTGGTTCGTGCAGCCCTTCATCGTATGCCTCAGCAATATAGGTCTGCGCTGCTTCTGTATACGCAGGAGGGTTTTTCTTACAGCGAAATTGCGTATACGCTCAATATTGCCGAGAGCGGAGTTAAAATGTATCTTTCGCGAGCACGGCAATCATTCCGAGAACATTATCGGGCACTGGAACAAGGGGGGGGGAAAAAGGTGAAGTGCGAGCAGGTCAAGGAATTCTTAAATCCCTATCTTAGAAGATCCCAAACGTAGCATAAGTTACACGGGGACGTAACGCCTGCGAAGAGAGGACGACGTCTGGCTTGAGTGAGACGTCAAGTGAGACTGCTCTCGTCGAAGCAGGAACCAGACATCAAATGTGACTTGTCCACAAATGTCTAAGTCCTGGATAACGGAAGGGCTAGATGCAAATCTCCATACGGTCACTGGGTAGCAAGCTGATTATTGCTACGACATTAACCTTCTTGCTTTGTCTGCTTCTCTTTACCATACTTTCGTGGAGTATGCTACAGTTCTACACTGGGTATCAAGCTAAAAAAGATGCACAAACACATATTTCATTAATTAAGCAGGCATATCAAAGCCATCAGCGTAGAACACTACAAGATTTGGAAAGAATAACGTCTGATCCAGATGTCAAGCAAGCCCTATCTCAATCAAGTGATGAGTATTTGCGTGGGCTCCTTGTCGCTCTTGCGACAAGCGACCACTTTTCGACGCTGGACATCGTTTCGGCAGACCATACAATCATAGCGCAGGGGGAAGCAATAGGCAGTAGATCTCCTTTTTCCTCTGCTGAGGAAAAGCTGATAGGCCAGACATTGCAAGGGCAAACGGTTTCATTGTTCCAAAAGATGATTTTCCCGGTCGTAGGGTCTAGCCAAGAGAACCAGCAATGGGTGTTGGAAATTGCTGTCCCAGTTGACCACCTACCTACTGTGGGTCTGCAAGATGTGCTTCTGGCAACGCAGCCCATTGATAAATATTTTGCGCAGGCATTAACACAGCAGGTTGGTGTGGATATGGTGCTGTGCCTGTCAGGACAGATGTTAGGAACCACAGAAACGGTTGTGGAGCAGCTCGCAGCGCAGCGCAGCTTTTCAGGGCAACCGTTTTGTAAAGTAGGCATGACAACTTTTGCGAATGGATCGCAACACTATCTTATCCAGACAAACCAGATCAGTATCCAGCAACAGATTGCAGGCTCACCTGTGCTGGTAGTCGCAACCGTAGAGTCGCTCAACGACTTTGGTGCCCACGGTCCACAGTTTATACTCATTCTGATTGGTATAGGACTTTTCGTTTTTGCACTTGGCATCATCATCTACACATTTATTATTAGTGTTCTACTTATTCGTCCTCTACGTCGATTGCAAGCTCATGCCCAGTCAGTTGTCGCTAGTAGTACAGGTGTTCAATTGGATCTGCCACATACTGATGAACTAAACATGCTAGTAAGTTCACTGAGCGTGCTCTCCGATTCGCTCTATAATGAGAGTCAGGCTCTGACGGAACAAATGAGTAATCTTCTGGTCATGAGCGATTCATTGATGTCTACCTTGAATTTAGAGCAGTTGCTGGGGGAATTTGTATCTCGCATGGGACGTATCATGAAGGTGAAGCATGTCTCTATTACTTTATGGACGTGAGATGCTTTCGCCCTGGGCAGTGGCACACTGGTCGCGCGAGGAAGAAAACCAGGGTCCACCTGCAACAGCATCCGTTGTCTCAGGTAGTATAAGTGTCTATGCAGATCCGGACGCAGATATCACACTAGCCGTAACAACAAAAATGGTCGCTCTGCCCAATCCTCGTAGCAATACTCCCAGTGGCAAGCGTGCGGCCCTACGAGCGACCAAGCTTGCCCTGGCCAAGCCGTCTCAGGAGATTGCTCCAGTCTCGTCTCCTTACGGATTGCGCCGTCCGCGTATTCCACGTGCGGCTTTGCATGATCTGGACATGATCCTAGCTCCGATGGCGATTAAGAGGCAAAAAATTGTCTATGGGGAAGATATTTCCATCATTTACCAGGAGCGCAAGGATGCCTGGGCACGCATGGCTCTTGAAGCAGGTTATCGCTCGGCAATAACAGTTCCCTTGCTTTTCCAGGAGCAAGCAATCGGTGCATTCATTCTCTATACAGACGAAATTCACAGAGTTAGTAGTCGAGATACATTCTTACTCAGTACAGCAGCCTTGCAGACGTCTATGGCTATTCAGAATGCCTTGCTGTTTGCAGAAGTTAAAGATAAAAATGCAGCTTTAGAGCGTGCTAACCGTCTCAAGTCACAGTTTTTAGCGAATGTGACCCATGAGTTACGTACGCCTTTACATAGTATTATCAGTTATGGCGCATTGATTTTAGAAGGGTTTGTTGACGGAGACTTGACTACTGAACAGGAAGAGCATATCCAGTTTATGGTGCGACGAGCCGAAGACCTTTCGCATCTGGTTGATGATATGCTCGACCTTTCAAAGATTGAGGCAGACCGTATTGAAGTCAAACTGGAGCCATTGAATCTAGAGCCCTGCTTGCAAGAGGTTGTAAACCAGTTGAAGCCGATGGCTAATAGCAAGGCGCTCTATCTGACCCTGGAAGTCGAACCGGAATTGCCCCTGGCCCAGGCAGATAGTCATCGCATTCGTCAAGTGGCAATTAACCTTGTTTCCAATGCTCTGAAGTTTACCGCGAAAGGTGGCGTAACCATTCGTTGCAAGCAGTTGATAGGCCAAGATATGCTCTACGTTTCTGTGACTGATACGGGGATTGGTATCTCACCAGCGGCACTGGGCTACATCTTTGATGCATTTCGTCAGGCCGATGGTAGCACAACACGGCGTTTTGGGGGGACGGGGCTTGGCCTGACAATTGCAAAAAAGCTTATCGAATTGCAAGGTGGAGAAATCGCGGTAGAAAGTATCCTGGGAGAGGGTACCACATTCTCATTTACGCTGCCAAGTATAGCTTATTGATGCCATTGTTTAGTACAATAGACAAACTGTGAGCTATCTCCTGAACATTGAAGGAAAGAAAAAACAAGCGTAAAGAAGAAAATAGAGAGCGAGGCTATTTATGAATACGTCAGCAAGGAATGTGCGTCCAGCGACCATTTTAGTGATAGAGAATGAGGTTTCTAACCGTATCCTAGTAGAGCGTGTGTTATTCACACGGTCCTATCGCTGTATCTCAGCGTCGAATGGGCAAGAGGCACTCGAAATTCTCGATCATGAGCAGGTTGACTTAATTCTGACGGACCTTTCTATGCCAGTGATGGATGGCTATCGTACGACTCAATTGATTCGTGCGCGTCCGGGGATGGAAAAGCTTCCTATAGTTGCAGTAACTGCTTTTGCATTAAGCGATGAGGGGGAGGCTGCAAGACAAATCGGGTGTACAGAATATCTGACCAAGCCTTTTAAACCACGACAATTGCTGGAATTGGTAGACCGCTTGCTTGAAGCCGATAAAACAAACTAATACAAACTCGTTTCAACTTGTCCTTCTGATTTTCCTTGTCTTAGTCTCGTATAATTAGTGGTAATGGGTAAACGGATTCGGACGTAGATGGGAGGAAAGGAAAATTATGGACTTTGCGCTAAATGAAGAGCAGCTAGCTATTCGCAATACATGTAGAGAATTTGCTGAGCGAGAAATACAACCCATCGCAGAGCAAATGGATGCCATGGGACAATTCCCTTATGCCCTCATTCGCCAGATGGGTGAACTCGGCTTACTTGGCTTGCCTTTCCCTGAAGAATATGGGGGAGCAGGAGCAGATTTTCTCTCTTACTGTCTGGCAATCGAAGAAATCTCACGAGGTGATGTTTCAGTTGGCATCACCATGGAAGCCCATACCTCTCTGGGGGCTACACCCTTCTACCTCTTTGGCAATCAGCAGCAGAAAGAGCAATACCTTGTCCCGCTTGCTCGTGGTGAGCAATTGTGGGCCTTTGGCCTCACTGAGCCTGAAGCTGGTTCTGACTCAGCCGGGACACAGACAAAGGCTGTGCTTAAGGATGGTCAGTGGCATATTAATGGTTCCAAAGCCTTTATCACGAATGCTGGTACAGATATGACGGTTGGTGTCACCATTACTGCCGTAACGGGTTTGCAGCCTACTGGTCAGAAAGAAATTACCAACATTATCATCCCTAAGGCTACTGCTGGCTATAGTATTGGCAATCCCTATAAAAAAATGGGCTGGAAGGCCTCTGATACACGTCCTTTATCCTTTGAAGACTGGTGTGGTGCCTAAGGAGAATATCCTGGGGCAGTGCGGTGATGGTTTCAAACAGTTTATGCAGATCCTAGATGGTGGTCGTGTTGCCCTTGCCGCGCTCTCGGTTGGTTTGGCTCAGGCCTGTCTGGATGAGGCATTGAAGTATGCCAAACAACGCAAACAGTTTGGTCAGCCCATCAGTAAGTTCCAGGCTATTCAGTTCAAGCTGGCCGATATGGATACAGAAATTGAGCTTGCTCGCTTGATGTATTACAAGGCGGCTTGGTTACATATGCAGGGTAGACCGTATAGGCGTGAGGCATCTATAGCAAAACTCTTTGCCTCTGAAACAGCTAAACGTGCTGCCGACCAAGCAGTGCAGATCCATGGTGGCTACGGCTTTATGGACGAGTATCCGGTTTCGCGTTACTGGCGGAGTGTGAAGATTAACGAAATCGGTGAAGGGACTAGTGAGGTGCAACGCATGGTGATTGCAAAGCATCTTTTATCTTGAAGAGCGGAATGTGCTAAGACCGAGGTATGGGCCATCTGAAAGTATTGAATGTTACAGGTATACTTGCTGCCTGGCTACCTTGACCCTTACCATTTTGTGGGACTGTGACTGATATAGCTGTATCCCCACTTACTGCTAGAAATGCAACATTTGGAGGAAAAACACTATCACTAACCTCTACTGGTGCTTTGGCAATTACATCATACATGCCAAAAGTTGACCCATCAGTTCCCTGCCAGAGCAGGAAGCCTGTTCCTCCCTGAAGTGCTGTCACGATCTGGGTGTTATCGAACTGGGGTAGTGCTTCCGCAACTCCGCTAGTAGTAAATGAGAGAATTCTGCCTGTCAGTGTGGTATCAATCTGTGGTGGAAAGATCTTCGGGTCCAAATTTATTGCCCCTTCTGGTAAAGAAGCAAGATCTACTGCCGCCGTTGGTGTTGCTGTGGGTTCGATAGTAACTGTAGCGTTGGTCTGTGCTGTTGCCAATGGGGTAAGGGAGAACGTTGCATCAGGTGTACTGATCGTACCAAGCATGCTGCCATTGGCTTGATTGGCGCTCAGCAAGAAGAGAGTATCATTGACTATCTGCGGATGGAATGATTGCCCATCACTGCGAAATGCATATTTCTCGCTTGTTTGATGTGCTGCCCAGCGACCTGCATTTGTTGGGGAAGCATCTATAGTCTGGAGGGTCCAGACATCACTGCTGAGTTGGCCACTTAGGTTCGATGTATATTCCTCGGCCCAGTAGATGGCTGTGCCATCTCTATTGGCAGTCGGAGATGTCAGAAAATGGCCCTTGCTGGCAGAGGCAAGCTCAATTTGGGTAATTGGTTTGGCTGGGTCTAGCTGATAGCTTTGGAGATGTGAAATGCCTTGTTCATCAATGATAGCGGCCAAGAGCGTATTCTGGAAGAAGCTGATCCCCTGAATAGGCCTATTGATCCAATTAGGAACAGTACTTGGATCAAATGTTTTGCTAGTAAGTTCTCTATCAGAGAAAGGGATCGCGGAGCCAAGATAATCTGCATGAAGGCTCCAAGCACGTGTGAGAGTTGGACTAGGGCCATTGTTTGCTTGGTTTGCAGGATTTGTAGCATCTTGGCTTGCAGAGTCCGCCGATTGGCTTGCAGAGTTTGCCGAATTTGGCAGATCGATCTGGAGCCAGACTAACCAATTTGCCAAGCTGCCTAAGACAATAAGTTCTTGTGTGCTGGGTTTAGGAAGCAGCGCAGTGCTACTATTCGCTTTCTCATCAAATTGTTCCAGTTGCCAACTGGTTTCATCATCATTATACGTTGTGTAATAGATATCATGTCCACTTGCCACAGCACTTGCCACATGTGGGTAAACTGAAGTAGCAGTATAATTGACTGGTCGAACATCATTCAGTTGATGAACAACCAGGGATGGTGTTGTTATGCTATTTCCATTCTGGGTTAGCAGAACAAGGGAGGTTAAGCTACCTACTAGTAACATCATTAAAAAAGAGGCAGCGATACCAATGATAGTAAAGTGCTTAATTTGATAGATCGGACGACGTTTTGTTGAGCCCTGGAAAATAGGTATTGGGCCTGTATCGGCAGTGGAAAAAGCTGCCAGATTGTTGGCATGAGCAGCATTTTGCGCTAGATCTTTGAGATATGGTGCAAGAAAGGTCGGCGTTGGCGTAGCAGCCGAAGTGTATTGGATAAAGCGTACATGCTCACTTGCAAGAGCTTGCAAGAGCTTGGTGCGGGCATCTGGCAATGGTTCTATGCGTGGCAGTGTACGAAGCCTTTCTCCGGTAAGGTTATACTGATCCTGTACTTTTCTGCACACAGCACATTGTGACAGATGCGCTTCTATGGCATGTCTATCGGTCTGATCCAGTTTTAATTCTCGATAGATAGCGAGCAGTGCTCGCGTCTGTCTGCAATTCAATCTTCACCGACCTCTTTTCGGTATAAACCGATAAAACGCTCTCTTGCTCGCATTAGCCGCATTTTTACTGCGGATGCACTAATATGGAGCACTTCCGCAATCTCTGCACAAGAAAGCCCATCGTTTTCATATAGCCAAAGGCATATAGCATATTTTTGTGGCAATTGTCCAAACACGCGCTGCACGATTTCGCGGTCGGCCACTCGACTTTCAAAGCGTCCTCCATCATAGCCATTGCGCTCATACATTGAACTCACTGAGTTCGGTTCGAGCCTCGCTAGCTTGTTCGTCGCTATTTAAACCGTCGCCTAATGGAGTACTGGACTCTGAAACAACTCCTGCTCCAATCCCTCGGTCTTCATTAAACAGTGACAGAGGCAACCAGGAAATCAGGCGTCTGCGGCGCAGCGTATCTGTCGTCGTGTTAGCTGCGATGCGATAGAGCCATGCCGATAGCGCACTCGGCTGGACAATTGTGCCTCCTAGCAATGCTTTGTATGCTTTGACGAAGACGTCTTGAGCAAGATCATAGGCCTGTTCGCGATTTCCGAGCAGATGATAGATGAAATTGGTGATGGGACTCTGGTAGCGCAAAAAGATTGACTCAAAGTCCGCTATGTTCACATGTTCTGGCTGTGTGATGGTCGAGGGCTCAGAGCATGATATCTCTCCATTCTCTTCCTCTTTATCCACAAGTCCTTCACCACTATGTTCATCTGCTGACAATGGAATGGCACGATTGCCTTGGGATTCATCTTCTGTAGAAGAACCCCATCTGCTATTCGCAGTGTAAAAACGTATAGAGGTGTCCATTGGTTACATCAGCCTTACAAAAATTCAAAGATTTACCTAGTTCCTAATTAGAGCACGTATATCCTCTTCCAGCATAGCATATTGCTTAATTGGGCGCTGTGATCTGATAGACAGTTAGAAGTAATACGAGCTATCTCCTCTCCTTTTGCTACATTGGCTGCTAGGCGAGTGCAATACGGACTAGTCATAACAATAATGCCCACGTCGAGACAACGCAGATCAGTGCTGCGGGCCAAATCACGTATGCTTTTATCGCAGTCTCTCGTAAAGGTTTAGTATAGCATATTTTTGCCTTCCTTGAGGCTTTAATAACTTTTATTCTTGGTGCTATTTTGCAGTCCAGATGTGCGTGGCATGTCGATTGTGTGCAAGTTGATGCTGGTTGTATCTCTCCTACACTTTGTGCTAAGCTTGGGAGTGTTCAAATCTCAGGCGAAATGCTTTTGGGAGAATTCTGCTATTCTTCTGCAATTCTGCTAGGATTGTCCCGTCAGGAACCCGATCCCCTCTAAGGAAGGGGATGGGCTTGTGAGAAACCTTGAGGTTTTTCACCAAGCTCACCTGACCAGACTCAGCCAGGACCGCAAGGTCATCGGGCTACGTTATCGGTGAGTGTTCAAGTTCCTACCTGCGCGTGCGTTGCCAGCGTGCTGCTCTAGAACTGATGGGTTAAACAGGTCTACGAGGGTTAAGCCAGTGCTCATCAGAAAGTACCGGATCGATAACATTGTCGAGGCAAACATCACCCGGGTTTCCGGGGGCTCGAAAGAGCAGTTTATCAAGAGGCGCTGTTTGGTTTGCCTAGCGGCGCCTTTCTTTCCTCCCAATCCATGATATCGGGATGGGTCCCCAAAAAGGAAATCTATGGTAGTGTATCAAACCCGGGCCTTAGATTGGAATATCGTTGGGCATGAGCATGCGGTAGACCTATTGCGCCGCACGCTTGCTGCTGAACAAGTGCGTCATGCTTATTTATTTGTCGGCCCTCAGCATATTGGCAAGACTTTATTGGCGCACCGTTTTGCTCAAACGCTTCTATGTACCGGGAACAGATCCGCGTTTGGCTCACCTTGATCCATGTAGCACATGTCTATCATGTCGTAAAGTGCTGCACGGTAATCATCCCGACGTGCATGTTATTGCCAAGCCCCCTGATAAACAGGCAATCCTCATTCGAGCAGATCCGCATGCTCCAAAGTGATGCTGCTCGCAGAACATTGGAGGGACGGCGCAACATCTTTATCATCCAGGATGCGCACGAGATGAATCTCCAGGCAGCAAACTGTCTTTTGAAAACGCTAGAGGAGCCCGAATCAGATGTTGTCTTGCTGCTGACTGTTCCAGAGACGGGTCTGCTCTTGCCAACGATCCTATCTCGTGTACAGCTCATTACAATGCACTTGCTGCCAGCTACGCAGATCAAGAGTGCTCTTGTAGAGCAGTGGGAGGTTGAGTCGCAGGAGGCCGACCTGATTGCTGCCCTAGCTGCTGGGCGGATGGGTTGGGCAGTGCAAGCTGTAGAGGATGATGAGATGCTAGCTGAGCGCAAAGAGCAACTTGATCTCCTGACCAAAGTTCTCACGGCTACTAAAGTGGAGCGATTTGGGATCGTGCAGCAGCTTGGAACGGATGGGGAAAAGATCCGCTCTCTCTTGGAATTATGGTTATTGTGGTGGCGTGATATCGTGTTAGCCGCCAATAACTGCCTTGATCTGACCGTCAATGTAGATCGACGGGACCTCTTGAGGACACAGGCGGCCAAGATTGGCTCATCAGCAGCTCACCGAATGATTCGCACTCTTTTGCAAGCGCAAGAAACCCTTGATCAGAATGTCAATGCTCGTCTAGCTCTTGAAGTGTTGATGCTTGATATGCCTGCTTTGAAAATGTCGTAGCAACTTCCGTGCACCTCCTCTCTGTTCTCCTATCTTGCGTAAGTTCTTTTTCCGTAGGGTATAGTTCAAATCAACGTGACTTGAACTATGCCTTAAGGTGTGATTGCTCTGGAACCTAGAGGGCAAGGGACTATTGGCGTGAGGTTTTCACTTGCATCTGTATAATGCCACCGACGAGCCCGCCGAGTGCTCCTAGACCATACAGCCAGAAACCTGTGCCCAGAAAGGAAACTCCAGAGAGTCCAAGACTTCGTACTACCTTGCTGACTAAGATAGACATAAGAGATAAGGACTATAATAAGCGATATTATGCTACAAATAACGATCCCTGTTGTAGCTCCTTCACTTGATTTTGCTGGAACGTGCGCAGAAGGCGAGTATGGTGGTGTTACAGTACTGCTTTGGCTAAGTAAAGGCACAAGAGCTAGCAGGCAGAGCACGAGCGCGAGCAGCGCTGCAATCCAGAGCCATCCCGCTGACTGGTAGCTGCTACTTCCGTATCCAGTACTATTGGAAGAGAAGGATGCAATCTGTTGGGCTGTCATGGAAAAAGGTCCAAAAGTAACCAAAGGGAATGCAAAAAAGGAGATTAAGGACAGCAGTCCGCCACAAAGAGCGATTATCGCTCCTGTTTTATGAGAATTAGGCATGTGCAATTTTATCCTTTCTGTCTGAAAAATAAACTTCCTTAGTGGGAGTATATCATATATATCTATGTAAAACTAGGGGATATAAACGTAGCTATTCTATTCTTGTCTAGGCTAGGGGTGATCACATCATCATGTTCCGGCATAGGCACGTATACGGTATGTACATGTTTCCAACATGCTTTCAGATTCCGAGTATAATGCCTATCTCGAAGTGAGCTGATTGGTATTCATGCATCCACAGTTTCCACATTGTCAGTCGATTTCACAGGCTTGCCTGCTAGGACTTTTGTAGTCTCCTCTTCTCTTTATTCAGAAAAAACAATATAATTATAAGTAGTAGTGAAGCAGAACGGCATACTAATCCAGAAAGCTACCTTAGCAAACACTCAGACAAAAGAAGTTCCAAAAAGAAAGGGCAGGAAATGGACCCACAAAACCGCCATAGCTACTCTGGAGAGGAAAACTATTATTCTCAAAAGGACAAGATCGTGCCTCCTCCGTTTCGGTTATTTGGGCAGCGTCTATTACCAATATTTATCGGCATTACAACATTATTGCTGGTTGTAGTGATTATTCTTGGTGCCGTAATCGTACATCTGTTAACAACATCTTCGCAAGATTCTCCTCGACCCGTGGTATTAGCAACGCCAACAACAGCAACAGTGCCATTGCAGGCAGGAATAATACCGACGACGGTGGCACCTACTGCTACTCCAATTTCCAAGCCTGCACCAAACACAGTGTTATGCCAAGCAGATCCGTCGTGGAGTGGGTCAAGTGATTGGAAGATCTTTAATGGGATGTTGGTCAATGATGGAACGTCTAACCAACAATCAGGGCCGACAATACTTGCTCCTTGTGATTTAGGAGATGTAACAGATTATGCGGTAGAAGCAAATATTCAGGTAGTTTATTGGCCGCATTGCTGTGATTTTAACTTTGCAATGGTAGTGCGGGCAGTTTCATCAGGTGGTTCTTGGCAGGGATATTCAGTTGGTGATCAACTACAGGACTCTGGCTCAGTATCAAATGTCGCAGCCTCGCCCGGGGATTTCTCTACTACGTTAGCAAGTGCACCTTTTGATCCTGGTAGTGATTATCACACCTATAGGGTTGAAGTAAAAGGTAACAGAATTAGGCTCTTGATAGATGGGGGAACTAAGCTTGATGTAACCAATAATACGAGTTTGTCAGCTGGACAAGTTGGTTTCTGGAGTTCTGGCGTTCAGCTTGATATAAACAGCTTCAAGATCATCGCATTGTAAGAGAGTAAGACAATGGCTGAAGTATTTTATTCCTATGCTGCTCAAGATAGGCCTCTACGGGATGAATTGGAGAAGCACCTTAGCATTGTTAAACGGCAAGGGCTTATCAGTAGCTGGCATGATCGTGAGATACTCCCTGGTAAGGAGTGGGCTGGAGAGATTCATGCACATTTGGATACTGCCCACATCATTCTGTTACTAATCAGTCCAGACTTCCTGGCTTCAGATTATTGCTATGACATTGAGATGGAACGTGCTTTGGAAAGGCATAAAGCTAAGGGGGCTTGTGTGATCCCAATCATGCTGCGTCCAGTTGATTGGAGCGGAGCGCCGTTTAAGCATCTTCAAGCCCTACCTACTGATGGGAAACCTGTCTCCTGTTGGAAAAATCGCGACCAAGCTTTCTTGAACATTGCTCAAGGTATCCGCAAGGTTATCAAAGAACTTACTTCTGAGTCAGTGTCTTCTTTCTGGCTAACTGGCGACACGGCAGGAGCTGGGAGTGGTCAGGAAGAGAATGACACAAATACTTGTCGTGACTCAGGCAAGTACCATATAAAGAGCGATAGTTCTGTACAAGGTCAGGTTATCGGTGATTACGCCAATGTTCATATATACCTCAATGGCAGTCAGAATGTGCCTCATCCTTCACAGAAAAACTCTAGCAGCGGGAATGATCATCCTCAAATGGCCCGCTACCAGGGACTTTCATTGCCACAGGGAACTCCTATCTATATGTATGATGTCCATTCCAATAAGGTAGTTGATGTAGCATGGTCTCCTGATGGTATGCGTATTGTCTCTACGGGTTGTGATGGAACTGTGCGAATATGCGATGCTGCCGGGAATCATCTTTCCACGCATCGAATGCCTTTCGGGCCGATTTTCTCAGCTTGGTTTAACTCCCACTGGGTACGTTGTTGCATGGTCGCCTGATAGTACGTCTATTGTGTATGCAGGTGATGGTAAAGAGTTCTATGTCTGGAACACAACTACTGGACGTACTATTTCTTACCGAGAGCATTCTTCAGGGTTTCTTCCACAAGTGTATGCGGTAGCATGGTCTCCAGATGGGCATCATATCGTTTCTGCTTGTAGTGTGAGTCGTGTGACAGGCACTGATAAAACTGTCCATGTTTGGGGAAGCTACGATGTGGACACGCTCTAGGGAAATACGATACGTGCTCCTCCCGTTGGACGCCTAATTTTTTTGTATTCTCTCTTTCTTGGTCCTCTGATGGTCAGCATATAGCCGCAGGTACTTGGGGAAAAATATGGGTATGGAATGTTAAGACGGGACAACTCTCAACTTACGGGAAGCATTCAGATGCGGTGGTTTCGGTTGCGTGGTCTCCAGATGCCAACGTATTGCTTCTTGCGCTGGTCAGAGGGTGTCTATTTGGGACATGGTGACTGGGGAAAGTTTGGTTTGCGGCCCTGGACATTTCGATGGAGTAAGGAGTGTAGAGTGGTCTCCTGACGGTTTATGTGTTGCTTCTGCAAGCAATGACAAGACAGTGCGTATCTGGAATGCAACAACAGGCAGGCATATCTTTACCTATTGTGGTCACTCAGCATCTACGACTGCTGTAACATGGTCACCTGATGGTACGCAGATTGCTTCGGCTAGCAATGACAAGACTATACAGGTATGGCAGGCAGTCTAGCATTTGGGATTAAGTTTTGTGATTTGACCAGGGCCATTTCCTAATTGAGTGCTAATGGTGGAACAATCGCACACCCGTAAACGCCATCACCATCCCATAGCTATTGCAAGCCTCGATCACATCCTCATCACGCAGAGACCCACCCGGCTGAGCAACGTATGAGACGCCATATTGAGCACCACAATCAATCGTATCCCGGAAGGGAATGAAAGCATCCGAGCCCAGTGCAACATTCTTCAAGCCTTTTAGCCATTCCTGCTTCTCTTGGGTTGTCAAGCGCTGAGGAACTTGTGCAAACAACTCTTCCCATTGTTGGATCTCGATAGGCGTTGCATCATCTCGCAGGTACAGATCGATAGCATTGACCTGATCTTGCCGTTTGACCCCCTGCTTCCAGGGCAACTCAAATATCCTAGGATGTTGGCGCAGATACCATATTGCAGCTTTTGAAGCTGCTAGCCGTGTGCACTGAATGCGCGATTGCTGCCCAGCACCAATGCCAATACACTGTCCATCGACAGCAAAACAGATTGAATTGGACTGGGTATATTTGAGAGCCACAAGCGAGAGAAGCAAATCCCTCTGCGCCGTCTCTAGCAAGTCCTTTTTAGCCGTTAGAATATTGCGTAGCCACTCAACATTAGCGAGTGCAGTATTGCGCTTCTGCTCGAAAGGTGATACCAAATACCTCACGTCTCTCGATCTCCTCTGGCTCATAATCAGCATCCATCTCCAGGATGATATAGCGCCCTTTCTGTTTCTTGCGCAAGATATCTAAAGCTTCTGGTTCATATCCAGGAGCGATCACACCGTCGGAAACCTCGCGATTGAGCAAGCGAGCCGTTGGTACATCCACAATGTCGCTCAGTGCTACCCAATCGCCAAAGGATGAGAGGCGATCGGCTCCTCTAGCTCTGGCGTAGGCACAGGCTAGTGGGGATAATTCGAGATCTTCAACGCCGTATGACTTTCTGAGTATGTCACTTAATGGCAGACCAATGGCAGCTCCAGCAGGGCTAACGTGTTTGAAAGAGGCTGCGGCTGGTTGTTTGAGAACCTGCTTAAGTTCTTTGACAAGCTGCCAGGAATTGAGGGCATCAAGTAGGTTAATGTATCCTGGTGCTCCATTGAGCACTTTGAAAGGTAATATCCCACTCTTTGTATATACCTTTGCAGGTACTTGATGTGGATTGCAGCCATAGCGTAGTGTGAGTTTGTTGTTTGTCATGTCTATTCTTCCCTGGTTATTGTGGTATCGATGCTTGCACTAGATGGATGAATTTATGATATCTTTCTCTCCATCTAGTGCTATTCTATTAAATCCTATAGGTTACTCTCAACGGGTGTTTGTAGCAGCTGAAGATCTAGTTCTGGATAGAGAGGATATCGATCAAGCAATGCGCTGATGCGTTGTTGTGCTTCCTGGCTTACTCTGGGGTCTAGCGTATACTTTGTAAGGCTCTTCTTCCCACTAGCTGTTGTTGTTGGGGTGACGTGCGAAAGGACAAGCTTGGTGATGCTGCCAATCTCTTTCATCTCCTCGGGACCCATGCCAAGCGTGGTTGCGGCAGGAGTGCCGATGCGTAGGCCGCTGGTATACCAAGGACCATTAGCGTCGAATGGCAGTGAGTTGCGATTGAGCGTAATCTTACATTCGCGCAGTGCTGACTCTGCCTGACGCCCTGTCAGTCCAAAGGTTTTGGCTACGTCGATGAGTAGCAGGTGATTATCGGTTCCTCCAGTCAGAACATTGAGAGATTCTGCAACGCAGGCCGCAGCTAGAGCCTGGGAGTTCTCTACAATTTTATGCGCATATGTCTTGAATTCAGGTGCTAATGCTTCACGGAAGGCGATGGCTTTAGCTGCCATAATGTGTGACAGTGGGCCACCAAGTAGAGATGGACAACCTTTGTTAACCCATTCTGCCAATTCTTGCTTGCACAGCACAATTCCTCCACGTGGTCCACGTAGTGTCTTGTGAGTTGTTGAGGTCACAATATGAGCGTGGGGAACAGGATTGTAGTCACCTGTGAATACTTTACCTGCAACCAGTCCAGCAAAATGAGCCATATCGACCATCAGTACTGCTCCTACTTCATCAGCCAGTTCGCGCATCTTGGCAAAATTGAGTTTACGAGGATAAGCGCTGTAGCCAGCAAGCAGGATTAACGGTCGAATCTCATGCAGTTGTGTGCGGAGTTGGTCTAGGTCGATCAAACTAGTTTTGGGATCAACTGTATATGTATACACATCGAACAACTGGCTAGAGATATTGTGACGGTAACCATGAGTCAGATGCCCACCAGAGTAATAATCCAGTGAGAGCAGGCGTTGATTGTGTACAGCCTGACGTACTTTTTCCCAATCTTGTCGTGGGAGCTTTGCAGGATCTTCCTGTCCCAAATCTACTAACTGTGGCTTCTCTACTTTTGCTAGCAGAATTGAGAGGAATGCTACCAAGTTGGCATCGGCTCCGGAGTGTGGCTGAACATAAGCATGATCGGCTCCGAAGAGTTCGCAAGCGAGCTGAGCTGCTTCTGTTTCGATTGCATCTACATTATCGCAGCCAGCGTAGAAACGGTGATGTGGGTATCCTTCGGCGTATTTGTCCGTCAGAAGGTTGCCTGTAGCCAGTTGTGTGGCCAGGGAACTGTAGTTCTCGCTCGCGATCAGCTTCAAGTTGCTGCGCTGGTCGTGCAGTTCTTGAATAATAGAGCCAGCGATTGTTGGAGAAACAGTGGCGACTTGATCCAGCGAAGCATAGAATGCGGCAGCCGCGAGAATTTGGCGTAGCTCCGTTGAGACTGTTCAAGTAACGTATAAGAAAGGTTTGGGGCTTGATGGTTGTGCTCATTGCGTTTGCTCCTTAATAAATAATCCTCACTCAATAATTATACATGGATATGTCTCCTCACGTTTCACCTCTTGCCGAATGAGACTGACAAACTTTGGTGCATGCTGCGTGAGTGCATCCAATACTTCTGATACTGTTTTAGGTGGATTGCGAAGCTCGCTAGCTTGCTCTATCATTATTTTGGCCATACGCTTACTATCCAAACGCCATAGGCGTACAAGGAATTCATCGGGTGATAGGGCCTTGATGTTAAATAAATCAAGAAGGTGTGGAGGAAAATCTTTGAGGTTTTGAGTCACAATAACTCGTGCTTTACTGGCTACGGCAGCAGCAAGGACATGCTTATCTTTTTCGTTGACTGGCATTGATGTAGTCAATCGCCTATATCCCGTCACAAATGCCTTGGGAAATAGCTTCCTTATCGTATTAACGACTTTTGTGCTTTTGCCTCTGGCATACCTTTGTTGACGAGATTACGACGCATCTCTTCTAAGATCTCGTCTGTTATTTGGAATTTATACAAATTTATATCTGCAGCACGCAGTAGTGTATCTCGAAGAGATGCTGGAAAAATTGCGCAAGCATCGAGCACAGCCCCAAACTGCGTCATATACCAACTTCCTACTTAAATAAAAATATTTCATATAAACTCATGCAGTCTGCCTATCGTGTAATAGGCAGACTGCATGAGTTATAACCCTCAATCGTACATTCCTTCATCTTCGCAAATGTGAAGTATCTTAGCTAGACCTTGCTTTCTCTCTTCATGTTGGCGCTTCTTGTACTCAATTAAATCAGTAAGCGGAATATATTGCTGTGCCCCTATTTGGACAAAGGGAATCTCACCCTGTTCTAGCATATCTAGCATGTCAAGTCCTGAGATGTTAGAATATTCGCCGCTTCGTGGATGCTTAGCTCTTTATTAAGAGAGGCAATGCTGACGACTTTACCGAGAGTCAAGTGGTACACAATTTGCCTCAGCACTTGAAACACAGATGGGGGAAGTTCTATCTCGTCTCCGTAGGGACTCACAAGCTTTGGCAAGTGGTCAGCATATTCAGACTGAGAACCTTTATCACTGAGCCTGCTGCTGTCAAGTACTCCTTCAATCTTTTGCAGGGCTGGTTGTTCGCTCTCACCGGCTGCAATAAGATCATGTTCTGATATTGCCATCGTGCTCACCTCTCTCTTTGATACATCAAATTTCTTGACGAGTGTATTGTACATGACGAAAAGAATAAATGCAATGCTCAAGGTCAACAGAAACTGGACCTTTCTGTTATTGAATAGGCCAGCCTCCATGTTCATTAATCGCCTGATCAATCTCTCTCATCAACGAAAGCATTTCTACAAGATTTGCTATAATATGCAGGTAAATTCCTAGGCGCTCATTGCTCTTGAAATCATATGCCCAGGTTGCTTGATCTGCTTTTGGTAGATCGGCAGCAGCAAGTTGCATCCCAAGTTTGAGGTGAGCCATGGCATAAGGAGCCATCAACAACTCAAAGCCGAACAGACGAGATAAGAGATGCTCACGCACATAATCAGAAGCTGTGGTGCAAGAGGGGAAAATAGTGAATTGGTTGGCATTCGCCAAGGAGAGTATACTAAAGTGGAGGAGGAAATATGAAACCAACAGATCTATTGACTCATCATGCTGATATCTGGCATCGATCCATGCATCATCAATCTCTCAGTTGGGGAAGATATTTTAAGAAAGCAGGTGAACAATGAGTCTTGCAAAAAACCTTTGGGCAGAAAATCAGGATTTAGTTCAGGCAGCGCTTACACATCCATTTGTCCAAGGATTGCGTACTGGTAATTTACCACGTGAGGCCTTTCAGCGTTATATTGCCCAGGATGCATTTTTCCTGGATGCCTTTGCTCGTTCGTATGCGCTTGCGCTGGCTCATAGTCCCGATCAGCAAGGTATACACGACTTTTTTAAGTTGCTGGCGGGTGTGCAGGAAGAACTTCGTTTGCATGCGATTTGCGCTGAAAAGTGGGGTGTATCGCTAGCTAACGTTACTCCCGATAGCGCGACGCTAGATTATACCAATTTCCTGCTCGGTACAGCTTTCCTGCGTGGTACGGGCGACACATGTGCTGCTATGGCGCCATGTATCCGGCTCTACGCCTTCTTAGGCCAATCGCTTACCTCTGATGGTGGGCACGGTGAGCACCAGTATATGGAGTGGATTCGTACCTATGCCTCTCCCGATATTGAAGCTCTCGCTGCTCGGCTTGAAAGCTTACTGGATCGTTATGCGATTGATAGTGAAGGCGTACATATTCTCTATCGACGAGCTATGACGCTTGAGGTAGCTTTCTTTGAAGCTCAACTTGAAGCAGTTAAATGATGATTATGGGCTTGACCTTGCAATATGCAAGTCAAGCTCATAAGGGTCCTGATAAAGAGTGAAAGGAGTAGATCTAGTCTGTAACGTGTTTCCCAAGTAGCTTAAGAGTAATCCCAAGAGCAAGAATAACTGCTGCATTAACGCCCAATTCAATCATCGATCGAGTGAATTCTGGAGTTGGTACATTCGAACCTTCGACAGATAATCTTGCACCAATAGAGAGAATACCGCGTGTTGCAGAAATAATACCAATGAAGAGAAATGGGTGTAGAGAAGTTATATGAGACTTCAAATAATGGACGACTGTACCAAGGACCTCCATGATGATAAGGACGAGCAGCAGGTCTGAGATCAGCTGGATAATGGCACCGGCAATGACCTCTTGTGGTGTTGTTGATGCATGGCTGGCAGACGCATTAGCAACAATAGTGGAAATATTGAGTATCGTTTCCCCAAAATGCCAGAAGCTATAGCCGAGAGTGAACAGTCCGCTAAGTAAGAAGCAGATTCCGACGATCGCATAGACAAAGCTGTCACCTCGATCAAGTAGTTTGCTTGAAAAGGTTGCAATTGGGTCATAGTCATGATTCTTTGGGCTCATCTGAAGATTTCGGTAAGAGCATTGATGGTATCCCTGTTCCCTCATGATTTGTACTTTGATGATCTGACATATATCTTTCTCTTTTCATGCTTAGAGATATAGACTCTTCGCGAATTAAGAGCGGGTGTTTGCTTCTACTATGAGGAGCACCCGCTCTTATTCTATTAGTATACTCTATTTATTGCTGTGTTCGCGAGATTGGCAATTCTGCCACATCTGCCAATGAGCGATCTAGTAGTTCCGCTGCTTCATCGATATCTCCTGTCGTCAGAATTAGAGGAGGAAATCATGCGAAGTGTATCTGCGGCAGGACTATTCAGTAGTAAGCCATGCTCTAGAGCCTTCTGGGCGATAATGGGTCCCAGATCATGCTTGACGTGTATTGCTATCATCAGGCCAAGGCCACGCGGAGTGTCAATAAATGGGTACTTTGTGCTTAAGGTTTCGAGCTTCGTTCGCCAGTATTCACCCATTTTTGCAGCATTTTCCAGCAGGTTCTCCTCCAGGATAGTTTTGATGGTGGCTATACCTGCGGCACAGGCGAGAGGATTACCTCCAAACGTTGTTCCATGTTCGCCGGGTGTAAAGAGGTCGGTGCGTGTATCAGTGAGCATGGCTCCGATGGGGACACCGCCTGCTAGGCCCTTAGCCAGCGTGATGATATCGGGTCTGATGCCGTAGTGTTCCCAACCAAAGAATTTTCCCGTACGGCCCATGCCTGCCTGTATTTCGTCACAGATCAGTACCAGATTTTGTTTGTCGCACCATGCCCGCAACCCTTGCATAAATTCCTTGCTACTAGGCCATATGCCTCCTTCCCCTTGTATAGACTCGATCAGGATGGCAGCGGTCTTTTCGCTTGTTGCCTGTTTTACTGCCTCTAGATCATTGAATGGGACCTGCTTAAAACCATCTGGAAGTGGAGCCCACGTAGCCTGATACGATGGCTGTCCTGTCGCAGCTGTAGTTGCCAATGTGCGTCCGTGGAAGCTATTCTCCATGCTGATAATTTCATAGGCACCGTTGCGGTGTAAACGCCCATATTTGCGGGCCAGTTTCATGGCTCCTTCGTTAGCTTCAGCCCCGCTGTTAGAAAAGAATGAGCGCATCCCATTACTTTGAATGAAGAGCAGTTCTGCTAGCTCGATCTGACGGACGTTGTAATAGAGATTAGAAGTGTGAATCAATTGTGTTACTTGCTGCTGTACTGCTTCAATGATGGCAGGATGGCAATGGCCCAGGACGTTGACGGCGATACCTGCAACAAAGTCTAGGTAGACTTTCCCTTTACTATCCCATACCCGACTTCCTTCTCCGCGTACGAGTGTAATTGGAAATCGCTTGAAAGTCCCCTGGTAATACTGCTGCTCAAGTGCCATCCAATCTCGTTTATTCACCTCTGCTGTTGCCATAATTTCCTTCCTTTGTTGGTGTACTACTAATGAATAGACACCTGATATAGTTGGTTCTGTATGCTCTGCAAAATAGGCATTGATTATCGTGTATATAACGTATTCTCGTCGATATACCCGTGAGTCAGAATCGCAGCCCCAAGCCGTTGCTTGGCCGTGACCAAGATGAAGGTCAATAGTGATGACTACTTCATGTCCTGCCATAGCGGCCTGTGCCAGTTTGTGCTCATAGGATGCCGCTGTCCCGTGTTTAACTACCTGCGTGTCTCCAAGAAAGATATCAAAAAGATCTTGTTGGAGCGTGCAACCACTAGCTCCCAGTGCTGCTACAATACGTCCCCAATTGGGATCACCTCCTGCCAGTGCGCATTGCCAGATAGAAGAACGTGTGACCGCACGTGCAGCTTTGATCGCCTCATACTTGTTATGTGCTCCATGAACATTGACAGTCATGAACTTTGTTGCACCCTCCCCATCACGGGCTATCTCACGCGCGAGATATTGTGTAATGTAGTGTAGCGCTGCCTGAAAACGTCCAACTTCCGGGTGGGAGGCGTTCAACGGCGTATTACCTGCCAAGCCATTTGCCAGGAGAATGCATGTATCGTTAGTGGACAGATTACCGTCAACAGAAATCATATTGAATGAATCTGCGACAGCTGTTTGTAGCTCACCTTGTATCCAATCGCTTTCGACAGCTGCATCTGTCGTGAGGTAACAGAGCATCGTTGCCATCTTTGGGTAAATCATTCCCGATCCCTTGCAGACTCCTCCCAATCGGATGGTGCGACCATCTACTTCGAATTCTAGCCCAATGCGTTTAGGATAGGTATCGGTGGTCATGATAGCTTCGGAGAAGGCTTTGCCTCCGTCTTTACTTAGCACGATCTGTTTGATACCTGCCTCGATCTTCTCCATTGGCAATTGCTGGCCGATTATTCCGGTGGAGGAGCAGAGAACCAACGTTTCGTCTAGCCCAAGCTTTGCTGCTACTAACTCGGTCAATCGATAGGCGTTTTTCAAGCCTTGTTCGCCTGTAATACAGTTGGCATTGCCGCTATTGACGATCAGGGCCTGGGCTTTACCACTTTTCAATCGCTCCTGACAGAGGAGAACTGGAGCAGCTCGTGTTCTGCTGGTAGTAAAGGTACCTGCGGCTATGCACGGGACATCTGAAGCTAGAATGGCGAGGTCCTGGATTGTAGGGTTAGCTTTAATGCCACAGGAAGTTGTTCCGGCTGAAAATCCCAGGGGAGCTGTAATGCAAGGGTCGATCTCGTGAAATACTTCTGACATGAAGATATGCCTTTCTGTGGAATGAGAAATAGGTTCTAGGTGGTGTGGTGCCTTCCTAAACTTGTCTTCCTGACTGAGGAATAGAACACCAGAAACCCCTCGATAGTCTCATTGTACTATGTGGTGCCTAGGCACACAAGTCTGTCTTGGTGGAAGGGCCCTGGGAATGGTGTGTATCTGGGAGGTAGTTTATCCTCGAAACCAACTCAGTGCTTTTTCGCTTCATTCACATGTGGAGGTTGCAATTGCGGCAGCAGCGAACATGTGGCACCAGGGATCGGAAGTGGTTTTTGTTCTCCGTTATTGTCTGAAATACCTACTAATATTGAGGGACTATTGTATCGCTCGTCAGGTTCGTTGAAGAGAGAATTCGAAGAGAGGGCCTTCTAGAGTTTCCTCTTTGATCAAGCGCTCACTAATCATGATCAAGCGCGTCTTATTTTGCTCGAGAATATGATAGGCCTTGTCGAAGGCTACCTGAACAATGCTGCGTATTTCTTCGTCGATCTCGCAAGCTGTTTGTTCGCTGTAGTTGCGCTGTTCGCCAAAGTCGCGGCCCAGAAAAACCAGATCATCCTTATGCCCTAGTGCTAGGGGACCAATGCGCTTACTCATACCATATTCGGTGACCATTGAACGGGCTGTCTTGGTAACATGCTCTATATCATTAGAGGCACCAGTTGTGACTTCTCCAAAAATGAGTAGTTCGGCTACATGGCCACCCAATGCATAGGCCAGCATATCTTCAAACTGTGACTTGCTCCATAGGTAACGATCTTCTGTCGGTAAGAGCATAGTAAAGCCGCCAGCCTGACCTCGTGCTAGAATCGATACTTTGTGCACTGGATCAGTATTCGGTAGCATGCGTGCTACTAGAGCATGTCCCATTTCATGGTACGCTGTAATTGCTTTCTCTCGTTCGCTGATAATACGGCTCTTGCGGGCTGGACCAGCAACCACACGGTCAATAGCCTCTTCCATCTCACTCATCCCAATCTTGTGCTTATTACGTCGTGCCGCTAGTATAGCGGCCTCGTTGAGCAGGTTGGCTAGGTCTGCTCCCGAGAAACCGGGCGTTTGCTTGGCCAGTACCTCTAGCGAGACATTTTCCTCCAGAGGCTTATCTCTGGCATGGACTTCTAGGATAGATGTGCGCCCTCGAATGTCAGGACGGTCTAGTACTATCTGGCGATCAAAACGTCCAGGGCGTAGAAGAGCGGGGTCAAGTACATCAGGATGGTTAGTTGCGGCAATGACAATGACATTAGTATTCGTATCGAAGCCATCCATCTCGACCAGAATCTGGTTCAGTGTTTGCTCGCGTTCGTCATGTGAACCACCTAGACCTGCTCCTCGTTGGCGACCAACTGCATCAATTTCATCGACGAAAACAATGCATGGACTGGTGCGCTTAGCCTGCTCAAAGAGATTACTCACGCGACTTGCTCCGACACCGACAATCATCTCCACAAACTCAGAACCGCTGATACTGAAAAACGGTACCCCTGCTTCACCTGCTACGGCGCGAGAAATGAGAGTTTTACCGGTTCCTGGCGGGCCGACAAGTAACAATCCTTTGGGAATGCGTGCTCCGAGGGCTAGAAACTTTGCTGGATATCTCAAAAATTCAACAATCTCCTGCAATTCTTGCTTAGCTCCATCAATTCCTGCAATATCAGCAAATGTTAGCGTTTGCTTGCTACCCATGAACATACGGGCGCGACTTTTGCCAAATGATACTGCTTGATTATTATTGCCCTGCGATTGATGCAAGTTGAAGATTATCAGTAGGCTGAAGAAGAGAAAGGGGATCATATTAGCAAGAAGAGTTCTCAGTCGGTCCCAGATGGGACTGGAATTCTCATATTGGAGCGTCAGGTGGTGGGTATTTGTGTAATCGATCTTATTATTTTGGAGTACACTTGTAATGTCAAAGCTATCATTAATTGTTGCAGTTTCTTGCGGGGCATTGACCGTTTTTCCCCTAGTGAGAATGAGAGTGCCGTTTTCAACTGTCAAAACATCTTGTTGATTTTTCTTCATATCAGCTTTGATATGCGTGAGGATAGTTGAAACATTGGTAGATTTGGTGTATGGCTGTGGCCAAAGGACATATACTATAATCAGAAAGAGAACCAGTATGGCTAGGAGCCAGAAAATGCTTACTCTAAGCCATCTCCTATGCGAGAGCACACTCCTACCCTCCTTTCTATTCTGTTGTTATCCGTTTTTTGGGAGGATCTTTTTAGAAGAAAAACCCAGAAAACTCTTGCTCAATTCCGGATCACTGTGTCAAAGTCCCAAAGTATAGGTAATATAACCCTTTGCGGTTGCAATAAAGCTATTTTGTTGTGCCCAATATTATAGCACATGTCCATGGACACCTTAGAGAATGTTTTTTGTGCGGGCTCATTCTCCCTGATGGCTACCTATCTCTTCTGTACACTTGGAACGCAGCGACTCAGGTTTGTGGCTTACAGCCCTTTCGTTAGTAGTCTGAGTGGGAAAAAGCTGGATCACAGACGACGTGCTAGTACTAGTCCCCATACTGTGTTTGCTCCTGCTGCAAATAAAGGTGCAGCACAGGCCTCTAAGGTCGCTCCAGTAGTGCAGACATCGTCTATGAGCAGAATATTGCGCTTGTAGAGTGCTCTGGGATTAGACTTTGGATGCAAAAGAAATGCTCCTGCCACATTCTTCCACCGTTCATGCCTAGAGAGAGCTACCTGGGCAGCCGTAGCGCGGACGCGAGTCAGCAGAGAGATATCTAATGGGAGGCCTAATTCAGCAGAGCAGACCTCTGCCAGAAGTTGTGCTTGGTTATAACCTCGCTGTCGCAATCGTTCCGTGTGGAGTGGTACTGGAATAATCATATCTGCTACCAATCCAGTTCGCTTATAGGCCTGTACTAGTAGTGTACCTAATGGTCGAGCCAGCCGTTTATTTCCACTATACTTGAACGCGTGAATGCATGAGCGAAGTGGCTCTTGATATGCATTCACCATCCGCAGGCCGCTGAGCTGTAGTGGATGGTCGGCGCACTTCCGGCAGAAATTGTCTGGTGCAAGAGGAGCATGGCAATGCTTGCAAAAGGGTGGAGACAAGAGTTGAATACTAGCATAACAGGAGGAGCAGAAGATCTGACCACTTTTCTTGCAAGTAACGCAATGCGGAGGAAAGCAAAGATCAAGGAAGTGCTCTAGTGTTTGTTTCCAATTATTCACAACACCAACCTCTACCCAATATCCGATGGAATCTCACTATTCTTCCGCTGTCTTGCATAGTGTGGAAAAGAGAATATCGTTGTACGCGTATTTCCCGCTCATCACGTCAATTCAAGAAGGGCCCACCTGCCTTAGTCAGGGGATGAATGAGCATTCCTTTCTTGGGACTTGAGCACAGGGACAAACCCTGCCATAACAGTTCCCTTGCAGGAGGGCCTTTTTTAGGAGAAAAACCCAGGAGACTTTTGTTCGCATGCCCCCACTTGAAAAAGTGGGGGCCTCTTGACCGCATGCGAATCTGCGAATACCTCTGGCTTTAGATGTATAGGGGCACGTTGTCATCAAGCAAATGGATGCAGGCCATCCTTTTTAGGGAGGACTTTATGCGATGGAAAGAATGGTGTATTCCTTGACGCCTCCTGGTGTTGAGACAATCACCAAATCATTGATGTGATGACCGAGGAGAGCTTTTCCAACAGGAGATTCGTTAGAAATACGCCCTGCACTTGGATCTGCTTCAAACGCGCCAACTATCTTGTACTTATACTCACGATCATCACTTGTCACAAGATGGACGACGGAGCCAAGTGAGACAACTCCCGTACTAACTGGCTGTATCAACTGCGCTCTTGCCACCATCTGTTCTAACTCATAGATACGCTCTTCCAAAAGGGCGTGTTCGGTCTTAGCTTCTTCATAAGCTGCATTGTCGATTACATCGCCAGATTCTTTGGCATCATGCAGATATTGTGCGACCTCGGCACGTTTAGTGGTGCGTAGAAACTCGAGCAGGCTCATTGCACGCTCTAGGCCGTCTGTAGTGAGGAATACTTGTTGTGACTCCATGTTCTTTTTTCCTCTCCGTTTATTCTAGTGGGAGTGATACCCTCCCGCACTATGTTCACCGTTGCAGGTAGGGGCGTTATTCAACGTCCCCCCAGCTAATACTGATACGTTCACCAGAATGACAGCGGAGGAGCAGTTCTCCGTTTTCATCCACATCCTCAGCAACACCGCTGAGGATCGTATTGCCCTGTCGGACCTGAATGGTCTGACCGAGCGTCGAAAGTTGATTGCGCCATTGCTCTCGTATCAACCGAGAGATCAAACAGGGGGTCATCGGTAGAGTTTGTGCTTCCTGCTGTAACGCTAGATACTGTGGCTCAAGGTGTCGCAACAGATAGGCAAGGAAAGCTTCGCGGCTTACCTGATAACCACACTCTTCCTCTAGTGTTGTGGCTATTGCTGTCAACCTAAAGGGTATTGATTGTGGCTGCTCTGATGTTGTCTCTATGAACTGAGCAACGTGTCCATTGACATTTACTCCAATGCCCATAGTAGCAACAAGATGACCCAGATGATCGTGACTTGTTTCGATCAGAATGCCTGCGACCTTGCGGCCTCTAATGAGAATGTCATTGGGCCATTTAATCATTGCAGCAATCCCACAGGTGTCAGCTATTGCGGCAACGACTGCAAGTGCAGCGATCATTACTAGCAGATGTGGTGGGAACAACGGTCGGAGTATCGTAGATAAGAGGGCACTACACCCTGTCATATCTACCCATCGGCGTCCTTGTCTTCCCTTTCCAGCTGTCTGGCTATCAGTAAGCACCACTGTCCCTTCCTCGGCACCTTGAAGAGCCATATTCATCGCCAGTATGTTTGTTGAGTCTACAATCGGTAAATACAGTAAACGATCCCCTACGCCGAATACAATAGTGTCTAGGGTTTGCCGTAGTTTCTCGATGTCAAGTCTTTCAATCCTATTTGTGCTTTTGCTGCAAGACATCTCGTAGAGGTGTGTAGAAAAAATACCCAGAACGGCCTTTGCTCATGCTTGTTGAGCTACGGTAAGATAGGTCAGTTTACAAAAAAACCAGGGCAAGGGCAGACAAACGAGCTTTGCCTTTGCACTGGAGGATGCTACACAGGCAGCTTACCTATACTATCTACCAGTGAGTATATGTTGATCCACCACCAGCCACCAAAGCCAAGTTTAGAAAAATGAGGAACAGCCATTCCCTCTCTTCTGGAAGGTATGGGAGTATACAGTACTGTCTGTGTAGCAACTAAGTTGATCCATCTGCACACCACCTCCTTTCTTTGAGAAATATTGTACCATCAAGACTTAACTGTTGTCAAGCTTTTTCCATCACAGATTATCAATTGGGCGCCATCCGCTAGATCGCGGCGGGACACCCGCGCAATCGTGAGCCCTTTAGATATGTATAGCGCAAACCTCCACTATACGTCAGTGAATAGAAGAATATCATCAAACCTGGACGCGAACGGGACCTTTGTGCTATCATAAACAAGAGAAAGTTTTCCCCTAGACACTCCCCATTTGGAAAGAGTAGCCAAGGTTCCAAATTCTCAGGGAATAGAGATGTGCTTTAGTTTTGGCGATTTAGAAGAGTCTATAGAGCACTGAAAGGTAAAGAGTCTTTTTAGGGAAAAGAAAACGTTGTCTATCTTGTGAGGTGTTCTCACATCTATGCATCAAGGTCTCTCACTGCAGATCTCGCAAACGCTCAGCACTCAAAACCTTTCAGGTTTTATTGATTTAGAGGGAGTAGTAATATTATGGCAGAACACTCATATGTCACCAACGATGTCGAAATTCAGCAACTCCTCTCAAAGGGATTTAGCGAAGTTGAAGCAAAAATGCTTATCCATATGAAAGATCATGTTACTGAGCAAATTGAATATCGCGAGATGCTAGAAGAAAGCCGACGACTCGATTTCATCCGCTGGCTCATTGAACATGATCGCATAAGGAGCTAACAGAAAGATGCTATGCAAAAAAAGACATGGAAAGTATGTGATCCTGTCTTTTTTTGCTTTTTGCCATGAATTGTGACGGAGTTGAGGAAGCCATAAGCCGAATTTTGTTCCACTACCAGCTCTCGATGGTAGTGGGGGCAATCATCTATCTAGGACATTAGTTACCCAATGCCTCAAGCGACCAACCCGGAGGTTAACAGGCGAGCAACCTGCTAATACACTCAACAAGTGTACTAACCCTCCTGTTTAGTCTTGCTCCAGATGGGGTTTGCCCAGCCAACCAGTCACCTGGCTGCTGGTGAGCCCTTACCTCACCATTTCACCCTTACCCTTGCGGGCGGTTTGTTTCTGTTGCACTTTCCTTAAGGTCACCCTCACTGGCCGTTAGCCAGCATCTTGCTCTGTGGAGTTCGGACTTTCCTCGGGCTCACGAGCCCGCGATTGCCTTGCTTCCTCAAATCCGGAATTATAAAGTACCACATTTGGAAGAAATTGTCGACAGAAGATTACAGCTGGTAGGCTCTTTAAAAGTTCTGCCTGAGCCAATACGTAGCTAGCTGCGACAGCATCGTTGGCACTCGGAATAAGAACATCAAAGGGGGCCCTTGCAAGAGACAGGGAACGGGGCCCTATCCCTCGAATTTTTAAATTACCTTGAGCTTGGCAGCAGGATCTATCGATGCATCGATATCTCTTAGCGTTGCAGTTAGTCTCAAAACGCGCTACAATAACGGCTGCCACATATACAAGATCATTCAGGAACTATTGCAGAGGGTCAGGGTATCTGACACGTCTCTGAATGCCAACATCTGGCGGGCTACTGGCCGCTATTGAATCAGCTCTCTGGCCTGTACTTGTATAGCACGGTCCTAGCATTCATTTACAGCGAATCACAGAAATTGCTTTACAAGTAGACAACAAAGCAAATATTATATTAGAGGTTTATTAATGCACGAAGAATTGGAAAAGATCTTGGGAGTTCATTTCCAGGACCCTAAGTTGCTGACATTGGCCTTGACCCATCGGTCCTATATTTATGAAAGCGCAGGGGCAGGGCAAACTTCAAATGAGCGTCTGGAATTCCTAGGGGACTCAGTCCTTGCCTTGATCAGTGCGGATTTCCTCTACCGCACATTTCCACTCTTAAGTGAAGGAGAATTAACTGACGTACGGGCAGTACTTGTCAGAACAGAGACTTTAGCCAATTTTGCCCGTGAGATCGAGCTTGGCAAATTTCTGTTGATGGGCAAAGGTGAACAACATAGTGGTGGGGGACAACGTGTCCTAGCTTCAGCCTTTGAAGCTATTTTGGGGGCCATTTATCTGGATCAGGGACTGAGTACCGTCCAGCTGTTTATTATTCCTCGGCTAAAACCAATTGCCCATATGATTATTGAGAAACGGTTATTCAAAGATAATAAGTCACGCTTCCAAGAGTTAGCTCAGGCTCATGAAGGAATCACCCCTTCCTACCGATTGGTAAGTCAAGAAGGGCCATCACATAACCGGGAGTTCACTGTCGAAGTATTGCTTGGTGAACAGGTAGCAGGTCAGGGACAGGGACGCAACAAGCAGAGCGCAGAGCAGGAAGCCGCACGAGGGGCCCTGATCAGTCGTGGATGGATCTAATAGCAAAGTCAAGTCAATAGGCAATGAGAGGAAAGTGGGGGTATGTGCATGCGATTGGAACAAACGCCTAAACCAGATCATGTTTTGAGGGTCAACACAAGGCTGATTACATCGAGTACAATATTACATCTCTCAGCAGATGAATTGGAGCGGACAGTTAACCAGGAACAGACGGAAAATCCTGTCCTTGAAGTAGCCGAACAACATGTGTGCTTCTGTTGTGGTGCGCCCACATATAGCCAGACGTGTCTAGCTTGTGGGCATCTCACTCATAGCACACAACCACAAAACCAGGTGGCAGAATCACTTGCCCGCTATGAGTCCTCTGAAGATCCATGGGCTCACCGACAAATATGCTACGACATTGATAACTATGGCTTTACAGAAGTTGACAACGAAGAGGGATATGATCCTTTAGTTCGTATTCCGACCAAGCCTACACTATCAGAAGTGCTACTTCAACAGCTAGAAACACTTATAGTGCCCGATGATGCCCCGATAGCCGAACAACTCGTGGGAAATCTCAACGAACGAGGATACCTAGAAGTCGACCTGCCAGAGATTGCCGATCATCTCAAGGTCCCAGTTGTGCGTGTCGAATATGTTCTCAGCCAGTTGCAGAGCTTAGAACCACTGGGTATAGGAGCCCGCAACCTGCGCGAGTGCCTGCTTATCCAGTTGAGAGCACTAAGTGAGCCAGATGCTCCACCACCACTTATCTATACACTCCTTGACTGCTATCTAGATCAGCTGGGAGACAACCAATTTCAAGAAATTGCCCGTCAACTAAAGATTTCAGAAAAAGAAATTCGTCAAGCTTGTCTGTATATCCGCAGCAGACTACATCCCTTCCCTGCGCATATCTATCAGGCTGACACACGCTTGGATAGCAACGTGACATACATCCGGCCTGATGTGATTATTCGCAAAGGCGAGAGCAGCTTTGAAGTTGAGCTGATGGAAGAGAATTCGCTACAATTTTGATGTCTCGACAAACTATCCCAATGCTGCCGAAGGACAATCAGGGACCGAGCGAGAGCGTAAAGATCTACAGCGCTATATGCATCATCATAGAGACAAGGCCAAATTCTTTATCGATTGCATCCACCGACGCTGGTGTACTCTCAAGCGTGTCGCACAAATGGTCGTTGACTACCAACGCGAGTTTTTAGAAAAAGGTATCCGTTATCTCCGCCCACTGACACGTGCTGAAGTGGCAACTTGCCTGAACCTAGATGAAGGAACCGTGAGCAGGACTACGGCAAACAAGTATGCCCTGTTACCAAATGGTCGCCTTATTCCCTTATCAGATTTCTTTGATGGTTCGCTCAGTATCAAAGATATGTTACGCGAACTCATCCAATCTGAAAAGCCAAATCATCGCTTGAGCGATGAGGAGTTAGCTCGCCTACTTATGGCACGTGGTATCCTGCTGGCTCGGCGTACGGTGACGAAGTATCGGGAGGAGATGGGTATTGGATCATCACGTGAGCGTGGGTTAAGAGGCCTAAGAAAATTATCCTGAATTATCTTTTCTGTGTAGAATCAGCCAACAATAATAGGGCCTTGTCTGGTTCAGCATAGATCGTACGCTCACGCTCATAAATAACCATACCTGGCCCTCCACCTTTCATATGGCGCACATGACGCTGAAGCGTGTAATCGACAGGAGCACTAGTACTTCCCCGAGCCTCGCTATAATAGGCAGCTAGACTCGCAGCTTGCTCAATCGTACTACGCGGGATCTCACGGCCAGCAGTTTTGATAATCACATGTGCCCCGGCAACACCACGAGCGTGCAACCACATATCATTGGCAGTAGCCTGATGAAACGTCACATCTTCATTCTGGCGACTATTCTTGCCAACCAAAAGGGTAAAACCTTCGCGGCTCTGCACATACAATGGGACACCTCCACCGGGAAGCGCGGGTTTGCCCTTCGTTAGTCGGCCTTTTTTTCCTTTTTTGGCAGCCTTCTGTGCCTGCTTAGCGAGTAGAGGCTTACCACGGATATAGCCAGCGGTCTGTACCTCAGCCTTGACAAGGAGGATCTCAGCAGTATTGTCAGCTAACATCAGGTCTACCAGCAACTGCTCAATCGTTGCCAATTCGGCCTGATTCTGCTCAATCTGCGCGGGTACAAGTTCAAGTGTGCGGCGAAGCTTATGATACTTGTTGAAGTAGCGATTAGCATTGCCGACAGCATCAAAGCGGGGATCAAGTGGTACCTTCACAAGAGGTAGTGAACCATCTTCAGCAAAGTAGTTCTGCAGTTCAACAGTTTGCTGACCTTGCTGGATCTCGTGCTGATGCGCGAGTAACAAATCGCCGTATAAGCGATATCGCGTTGCCTCTTCTGATGCTGCCATCTCCTGTTGTAAGAGCACGGCCTTGCGTTTGCAACGATCTCGCTGTGTCTGCAAAATTTTACGGATTGGCGCTCGTAAACTCGCTAAGGCGTCATGCCATTCAGTACGCCCGTAATATTCGTCAAGCAAGACATTAATAGAGGATACAGAGCTGATCTGGGCAGCGGGCATGATAGTATATTGCTCAAGAGTGTAAGGGGCAAAAGCAATAGGAAATACACGGGAAGGACCTGTGATATTTGCATCCCCTGCTGTAATACGTTCGACGATTTGAGGTTGCCAATGATGATTATCATACAAGGCAGCAAGGGCCCGTACATTCCAGGCAAGTTCCTGCCAGATTGCTTCTTCGCTGGCGCTTTCGACTGAGGTCTCTGCATCTTCTGTCGTACGAAAGACAGCTTCACGAGCTAGGAGAGGACTCCAGCCAAGCAAATGTTTTGTAAGCAGTTGCCAGAGTTTTGGCTTCTCGGGTTGATGTGCTGAGTGTTTTCCTGTTTTCTCCGTTTGAGTTCCTGATACATCAGCGTTGATTTCACTCTGCGCAGATTGAGAGTTGGGCTGATGTGACACTGGTAGGTTCTAAGCGAGGCAAGATCTGACCAGCAAGCGTATGTTGCTGTGGTGGTGGAGGGACGTAAGGTACTCCACATTCAATTACACGATAACGGTTGATATCAGATCCAACGCGTTTGAGACTGCCAAGAATTGACCCTTGCTCATTGCAAAGGATAATATTGCTAACTCGCCCCATGATCTCCAAGATGAGGCGAAAGCGCACACGCTCATCACTATCGGGACTGCTCCGATAGCTGGCAATAATTTCTAATACCCGTTCCCACCGTGGCTGTACAATTGACTCGATTCGGGCACCTTCTAAATGCTTGCGCAATAGCATAACGAAGGCAGGTGGCTCACTAACAATCTTTTGTGGCTTGAGCGCAGTCAAATGGACCCGAGCGAATTGCGGGTGAATTGAGAGGTAGAGCCAGCGGTTCTGTCCTTGGGTAGAAGTCTGCTCTCCTGCTGAACGGCTAGGAGCATAGCATTGGATGGCGATGCTATGCTCAGTTGGTTGGATAATAGTATCAATGCGTGCCCCTATCAGCAGCGTACGCCATTCATCGGCGACGGCGGCTAGGGTGATAGCGTCTATGTGCATAGTTCTGAAAGACTTCGTACTCCTTGTTTCATCCCCTTGGATCATACACTGTAAACCGATGCAAGGTCAAGGGAGCCTCTATTCAGCAAGAGTTAGTTGCTTTACCACATTTCGTATATCGCAACCACTTGCACGATTGTAAGGGAGTTTGCTGAGCAATATAGCCATCCCACAGGTATCGGTCAGGCCAGAATAGACAAAACCTGCCCCCACAAAGGCGGCCAGCAGGGCCGAGGGTTCCCAGACGAACGAACCCAGCACGCTGAGCAGGACGATCGATCCAGCTACAAAACGCACTTGCCGTTCCATACTCCAGAGCTGTTTCCCACGATTCACAGGCTTCTGTGCTTGTTCCCAGGCGCTGATGCCTCCTCGCAAGATATGAACATGTTCCAAGCTCGTAGTGTCAAAGATCTTTGCTGCTTGCTCAGCGCGTGTCCCGCTCCGACAGATGAGGATCACTGGGACCTGGATGGCATTCGCTAACTCTATTTTATGCTCAGGAAGCTGATCTAGCGGCACGTTATAGCTTCCGGGAATATGGATTGATTGATATTCTGCTGGGGTGCGCACGTCAATGATTTTCATTGCATTCCCATTGTGCAGTAATTCTTCCATATCACTTACTTCAATTGTGCGCCCAAGTTTCTTACTATCTAGTGGCATGTATGTTTCTCCAATTTCTCTGTCTCGATTTCAGGAATAACAAAGGAGATCTCCTGTTGAAAGTGGCCTCAAGACAGCGGGGCACACTTCAGGTCTATTTCCTTTGATGCAGGGTTCTTTCAAGTGGTTACATAGCTGGTTCTGATGGACTCTAATCGATTTCTTAGAGGACAGAGAGCGCTTGTCTTTGTGCTCGTATGGATGATAAGATGAGAGTGAGCAAAAAACACATCACAGGATGAGGGAAACTGCATGCATATGCCTTGGGATATCTATGGAGATGTTTATAAGAATGAAGAAGAGTTGTTGGAGGGGTTACGCCGGAACGATGAAATGGCCTGTACATGTCTGCTCAAGCGATTCGCTCACCGACTCTCTCTCCTAGCACGTCGTTTGGTCAATAGCGATGTTGAAGCTGAAGAGGTCCTCCAGGAAAGTTTTATCCAGGCGTGCAGTCACATCGCTCGCTTTGAAGGCAAAAGTAGCCTCCATACATGGCTCTATCGTATAGTAACAAATGCCGCGTTGATGAAACGTCGTCGTCATATGCCGGAGGCACTTCCTCTTCCCACAGAAAGATTTGGCGAGCACACTGATTACGGTATGACACTGATCGACGAAGAAAACACTCCCGATGCGAAAATTCTTCATACGGAAGTCCGTATTGCGATTCGCAAAGCCTTATCTCAATTGCCTGATACCTTGCGTGAAGCATTTATCCTTCGACATATCGACGGTCTCAGCACGAAAGCAGCGGCAACACAGCTAGGGATCACAGAGTCAGCTCTGAAGGTTCGACTTTACCGTGCACGTAAGATGTTACAAGTCTTGCTCGCAGCATACCAATAGATTTCCGATGTGCTGTGTATCCTATTCCAAGAGACGACAACTCAGACTTTTTTCCCAAAAGCCATCGGCACCGCTTCTTTCTCAGTAAACGATTTAGGAGCCAGAAGGAATAACCCAATTACTCCCTCCAACGTATAGAGCAGTGTTGCACCATTCACCTATTCTTCCTCTTTCCTTTATCTGCTTGATGACCCGAACCTGACACTCTCTAAAGACCATGACAGAAAAGTCATAATTGTGTTTTCCAAGCTTCTATTAAAAATTCAGCTCCAAGAATAAACGGTGGCATTAGAAAGAGGCAGTGTTGTACAATAGTATCGTGGGCACTGTTATCTTAAGGGGTGTATCGCGATAACAAGCGGTAGCCCTTTATGCTCATTGACGCAAAGATGCAAAAATCACAATAGCGATGAAATTGTTAATTTATATGCTTGTTTGTCTTATAAGCATTTTTAGGGAAAAAGCATGCAGATTGAAACGCAACGAGCAGTAAATCACGATAAGTCACTTCCAGCTAATCAACAGGGATTACTTTTCGTGCTTTCAGCCCCCTCAGGAACAGGCAAAGATTCGGTCATTCAGGCCTTGAAAGAGAAAGGCCTAGACTTTCACGTTGTCGCCTCTGTCACTACGCGTGCTCCACGCCCTGGTGAAAGTGATGGCAACCCCTATTATTTCATTAGCCAAGAAGCATTTGACCGTATGGTTAGTAACAATGAGCTTCTTGAGTATGCCAACGTCCATGAAAACTGGTATGGACAACCTACTCAACAGATTATAGAGAACCTAAGGCAAGGGCGCGATGTCTTGTTAAAAATTGATGTGCAGGGAGCAAGGACAGTTCGGCAGAAATTACCGGGCGCAATTTATATCTTCCTCGTGCCCGGATCAGTCGAGGAGTTGATTTATCGTCTTACAAATCGTCAGACTGAGACGGCGGCAGAGCAAAAACGTCGTCTGGATGACGCAGAAAGCGAGTTGTCTCAGCGAAAATATTACGACTATGTGATTGTCAATCGCCAAGGGCAACTCGACGATGCGGTAGAGAACTTGGAGGCAATTGTCAAGGCAGAACATTGTCGTACACATCCACATTACGTAGAAATATAAACGATGTAAGAAGGGAAAAGACATGGATCAAGAAGAGCGTTTCGAGTATTCAAGGAATACAGAGCGCAATCTAGCGATGGAACTAGTTCGCGTCACGGAAGCAGCTGCGCTGAGTGCTGGCCGTTGGATGGGCAAAGGCAATAAAGAATTAGTTGATCAGTCCGCTGTAGATGCCATGCGTCATGCACTTGATGGTGTCGACATGAACGGTGTCGTTGTGATCGGCGAGGGCGAAAAAGATGAAGCCCCGATGCTCTACATTGGCGAGCAGGTTGGTAATGGTACTCCTCCAGAAGTGGATGTAGCTGTCGACCCAGTTGATGGTACCCGGTTGCTCGCATTCGGTCTGCCAGGGGCTCTGGCAGTAGTAGCAACAGCCGAACGTGGAACGATGTATTCAGCACCTCCAGGCGTCTTTTATATGGAAAAGATTGCCGTTGGACCAGCCATGAGAAATGTGATTGACATTAATGCCTCCGTTGGAGTCAATCTGGATCGTATAGCCCGTGTTCGTGACTCACATATTGACGATCTTACGGTTGTCATCCTAGATCGTCCTCGTCATCAGGAAATGATCCGCCAAATTCGTGAAGTTGGTGCTCGTATCCGTTTGATCTCTGATGGAGATGTAGCAGCAGCTATTCATGCGGCAATGGAAGATTACAGAGGTATAGATGTCATGATGGGAATAGGAGGAGCCCCAGAGGCAGTACTAGCAGCAGCAGCGATCAAATGTATCGGCGGAGAAATTCAGTGCAAGATTTGGCCGCGTACTGAAGAAGAGCGCGAGAAGTTTAAGGCTGATGGTATCGATCTGCAGCGAGTCTACTCTACTAATGATCTAGTCCAAGGCAATGATGTTTCATTTGCTGCAACGGGTATTACCAGCGGAGAATTGCTCGATGGTGTGCAATATTTTGGCTGGGGTGCACGAACGTCATCTATTATGATGCGTTCCCGCTCAGGGACAGTGCGCTATATTCAGGCTCGTCATAAGTGGCGCAGAAGAGAAGACCAGACAGATAATCGATAGCAGGAGTGACACTCCGCTTAGGCTAAAGCCATAGCGGCTTCTCGTTTCCGAGCTACACGTTGAATAGGGAATGTACCCCTAATCCCGTGGGTGGTGCCATTCCACCAACTACTGTGCCGTAGCACAGATACTTTTGTACGCTTGTTTGGAAAATGCCTACACGATGCAGTTCGATCTCTTCGAAAGTAGCCGTGGTCTCTGGCAACACGGTAACGCTTTTACGCATAGCCCTTCGCTATGCAACCCGTACGTTATTCAGTTCTCAAGGTACTGAAGGAATTGTACCATGAACTGCTTGACTTTGCAATTATTAGTACCCTATGATGATTGCATGGAAAAACGAGACAAAACCGTAACCATCCGTTTGCCGGACACAATGCTCAAAGAGATGAGAGAGTTAGCAAATGAGCATACTCGCTCACTCAATGAGGAAGTGCTGGTTGCATTGCCGTGCTACATAAAGCAACAACAGCAAGGGCTAAAGCCACGACGCCTAACCGCTCAGGCTGAAGCCGTGGCGGCTTGCGGCGGGCTAAAGCCCTTTTTTTGTCAAGACTAACACGGACGCGAATATTCGTGTCCGTGGGGCTCAAGCTAGACATGCTCTAAACGCTCAATAACTGCATCAGCCACCTGCGAAGTGCCAACAGCAGTAGGATCATCAGGGCGAGGCTTCAAATCATAGGTCACATACTTCCCCTGTGCGATTACCTGCTTAATCGCTTTTTCCAGACGTTGAGCTGCATCACGTTCACCCAAGTGGAGGAGCATCATGACTCCAGAAAACATCATCGCCATGGGATTGACTTTATTATGCCCGGCATATTTTGGTGCACTCCCATGGACAGGCTCAAAGACTGCGCACTGACTTCCAATATTAGCTCCTGGCGCTACTCCTAGCCCCCCAATTAACCCGGCAGATAAATCTGAGATAATATCACCATAGAGATTGGGAAGCACGAGCACATCATAGAGTTCAGGCTTCTGCACCAGTTGCATACACATATTATCCACAATACGATCCTCAAACTGGATATCAGGATATTCTTTAGCAACCTCATGTGCATTGGATAAGAATAGGCCGTCTGAGAGACGCATAATATTCGCTTTATGTACAGCTGTTACCTTACGGCGATTATGTGTACGAGCATATTCAAAAGCAAATTTGACAATACGTCGTGTTGCCATCGTAGAGATATACTTGATACTGATAGCTGAATTGGTATCAAGTTGGTTTCCAGTCGTGCGAGCAATAAAGCTGATCATTTCCTGATATTCGGGTGTATTACGCTGATACTCAATGCCAGCATAGAGGTCTTCGGTATTTTCGCGGACAATTACTAAGTCGATATTCTCGTAGCGGGAGCGTAAACCCTGATAGGTTTTTGCTGGACGGAGATTGGCGTAGAGATCGAGTTTCTTGCGCAGCGCAACACTTGCACTTCGTTGCCCCTTCCCAATTGGAGTCGTTATCGGGCCTTTAAGAGCTACTTTGGTGCGCTTTATCGACTCTATCACATCGTCTGGTAGAACCGTGCCATACTTTTCCAGAGTTTCTACTCCAGCCAGATGTACATCCCACTCAAATTGGACCCCTGTAGCCTCTAGAACCCGGCGAGTAGCCTGGGTAATTTCAGGCCCTGTACCGTCGCCAGGGATGAGCGTTACTGTATGCGACATATGATCCTCTGCCTTTAGATATTAGCGCTTCTTTGTCATGGCTTTAGCTGTCTTCGCTGAGACGTGTCCATTGGTAGTCTCATGGCTTATTGTATCTTGAAGAACTGCATCTTGAGTATTCTCATCACTAATTGCTATTGCAGTCTTCTTACGTGTTGTCTTACTTCCTGTTACACGCGCACCATTTGAGCTAACCTCTGAATTTGTCACTTCTGAAGCTTTATTTTTACGCGTACCACGTTTTGCCTTACTGCTTGTCTCCTTCTCACTACCTGAGCTAGTCTCTAAAAGGGCTTCCTCTGAGGCCTTCTTCCTACGCGTACCACGCTTTGGCTGTCCTTCTCCATTCTGTTGTGGTTTGTCTTCCATGCTCCGTTGAGAGGAGAGGGCTTCCTCATAACAGACAGGATCTTGCCCTCCTTTGGGCATAACCATTAAGCCACCACACTTTGGACAAGCATCAGGCACTGGTCGCTCCCAAATAGCGAAATTACAGGTTGGATAGTTGTTACAGCCATAAAAAACACGTTTTTTCTGTCGTGTTTTACGCTCCACAAGATCACCCTTGCATAACGGACAGTGAGCACCTGTTTTCATCACAAAAGAGCGGCGATAGCGACATTCAGGGAAGCCGGAGCAAGAAATAAAGCGACCGAAGCGTCCCGTACGGATCACAAGGTTACGCTCCCCGCATTCAGGGCATAACTCATCCATCTCCTCCAGTGGCTTCTGTACACGATCCATCTCAGCTTCTGCTTTATTCATGGTGATCTTGAAATCACTATAGAAACTGCGCAGAAATTCCGTCCAAGAGCAACGTCCTTCTTCCACATCATCCAGTTGGCGTTCCATCTCAGCAGTAAAGCCAGTGTCAACGATATTAGGAAAATGCTTATTGAGCATCTCGTTAACCGTCTCTCCTAGCCATGTAGGAACGAAACGTCGCTGTTCCTGATCAACATAGCCACGATCCTGAATCGTGCTGATGATTGGGACGTAGGTACTCGGGCGACCAATACCCTGTTCTTCAAGTTCCTTAATTAAGCTTGCCTCAGAGTAACGAGGTGGCGGCTGAGTAAAATGCTGCTCTGGCTTTAGCCCATGCAGATCCAATGCCTCGTTCACTTGCATAACTGGCAATAGTTTCTCATCTTCCTCACGAGGCCAGACTGCATAGAAACCTTGAAACTTGAGATTCGAGCCAGTAGCCCGAAAGACATATTGCTTCGCAACAATGTCAACACGAACCGTATCAAAGACGGCAGGTGTCATAAAACTAGCAACAAAGCGGCGCCAGATCAAGTTGTACAGCTTGAATTGGTCTGCCGACAAATACGACTTTATGGACTGAGGAGTCAAGGTCACATCTGTGGGACGGATGGCTTCATGGGCGTCCTGTGTTGTCGCTTTCGCCTTACCTGAACGTCCTTGACCAACATAGGGCTGACCAAAAGCTTCGGCAATGTAGGCTTTTACTTTTCCCTGTGCCTCCTCAGAGATACGCGTCGAGTCGGTACGCATGTAGGTGATCAAACCCTGATGGTCGCCAACTCCCAGTTCAATGCCCTCGTAGAGCTGCTGGGCTAGACTCATGGTTTTCTTTGGCTTAAAGTAGAGGCGAACCGAGGCATCTTGCTGCATCGTACTCGTCGTATAGGGCAGAGGAGGCTGACGGCGTTGCTCTCGTTCATCATATTTCAGTACCGTATAGGCCGCACCTTGCAAATCTGCCAGAATAGCATCAGACTCTTCCTTTGAGGAGATCTTAATGCGACTCTTGCCTGTCTTGGTCGCCTTTGCTCCGCTCTGAACATCAGCTGATTGTTGCTCCTCTGTCTCAGAAGATTCATCACCCATATCTTTGAGACGCGAGATTAATGTCGCCTCAAAACGCTCAGGCGATTTCTGTTTACCAAGTATTGCCGTGATTGTCCAATACTCCTCAGGAACAAAAGCGCGAATTTCCGTCTCGCGATCACAGATCACACGTAGCGCAACAGATTGAACACGCCCTGCGCTTGTACCGGACTGGACACGACGCCAGAGGAGTGGACTAATTTTATAACCAACGAGACGGTCCAGTACACGACGCGCTTGTTGGGCATTAAAAAGGTCCTCATTAATTTCACGGGGTTTTTTGATAGCATCCTGGACAGCTAGTTTAGTAATCTCGTGGAAAACTGCACGACGAGGATTTTTTAGTTCCAGAATATTTTTCAGGGACCAAGCGATAAATTCACCTTCGCGATCTGGGTCTGGAGCCAGGTACACCTCATCGGCACGTTTAGATGCTGCCTTCAATTCCTCAATGAGTTTATCTTTCTTCTCGATAATCTCATAGCGAGGCGCAAAATCTTTGCGTGTGTTTACTCCGAGTCCTTTTTTGGGCAAATCGATGATGTGTCCCATAGATGCAAGGACCGTAAAATCGCGTCCTAAAAATTTTTCAATTGTTTTCGCTTTGGCTGGCGATTCTACAATTACCAGTTTCTTTGCCATAAAATCTTTTACCTGACCTTTATTACTCGATAAAATCCGCGTGTAGACGAAAGTCTGCCCCATCAAAAGACAGGATACCATCAGTTAGCAAGTTGTTCTTTTACCTTCCCAAGCATTCCTTGAGATCAAAGACAGGATAGCACATATTGGCAAGTACCTGCTTTTGTTCAAACTCAAAAATGTGCCGAAATATTTCTTAAGATGCGTTATAGTCAGAGCGCAAGCAGAATATACTATGGGAAATGAGATATGAACAATAGTACCAAAATTAGGTCCCTCAATGTACTTGACCCCATCGGGCTTGCATGCTATGCTTCATGCATCTACTATAGAGGATAGAAGCGCTCATTGTGGAGGAACATAATGCGGAAACAACGGCTATCGCAGTCAATCCCAACTGAGACAGATGGAAAACAACACACGAACCAGAACGATTCTTCTCAACTAATCAATACAGTATTACAACAGCAGCCAGATCGCAATAAGCATCGGCAGCATACTCTACAAGCAGGATTAGCAATTGTAGCAGGAAGAGCTGCGGGCGCTATCAGCCGCCGCCTACATCTCGGTGGAGGCACAAGCATTGTCGGCATAGTAGCTCAGCAGATCTATCCAGAGATCATCAAACACCTAGCAACACAGTTAGAATACGGTACTGTCATTGTTACAGGAACAAACGGCAAAACGACGACGAGCGGTTTCATTGCCTCCATCTTACGCGATAGCGGGTTACGCGTATGGCACAACCGTGAGGGATCAAATTTGATGCGTGGAGTGGCGAGTTTGTTTGTCATCCGCGCCAAACCTGATGGACAGCTACGGCGTTCAGGGAAGAGAGCTATTTCCATTCTTGAAATTGATGAGGCCACAATTCCACAGATCACTCAGGCAATACAGCCACGTGTAGTGGTATTCAACAACCTCTTTCGGGACCAGCTCGATCGTTACGGCGAAGTAGACAGTATCATATCCCTTTGGCGACGGGCTATCAGTGAGTTACCTGCAAGTACAATACTCGTACTCAACGCTGATGATCCCTCAATAGCATATCTGAGTACAGGTTTTAGTGGCAAAATCCTCTACTATGGTATTGATGACCCATCTCTAGACTTGCAAAGACAAAATGGAGATAGCAAACAACATCAAGTTAGTGATGCCCGCATTTGTTCAAACTGTGGTTGTGAATATACATATAATCTACGCTTCTATAGCCATATTGGGCATTATCAGTGTACTAACTGCGGATTGCAGCGTCCTCAACCAGACATACGGGCGACTCATATCCAACTCGACGGTTTCGATCACAACCGCGTCACCGTCGAACATACAGCACAAAAACATGAAATCACTGTTCCTCTGCCAGGAATTTATAACATTTATAATGCTCTTGCAGCCATCGCAGCAGCACAAGCCGTAAATACAGACTGGCAACCCATCATTACAGGTATTGAACAATCAAAGCCTGCCTTTGGACGTGGCGAACTGATCCAGGCCGAAGATAAAACTATACGGCTCATGCTAGCAAAGAATCCCACCGGGTTTAATGAAGTGCTGCGCACACTCTTCAGTGATGGCATAGCACGCCACATCCTCTTCATCTTAAACGACAACATTGCGGACGGGCAAGATGTCTCTTGGATCTGGGATGTCGATTTCGAACGGGTGGTGGGTCATACGCAAAGTCTTGTCATCTCAGGAACTCGCGCCCTGGATCTTGCCGTGCGCCTGAAATACGCTGGAATACCTCAGAAAGAAATGACCATCATTCCATATAACATGCCGTTAAAAGGTGAACGAAGTACACACCAAGCACGTCAAAAAAGAGACGCAACCAACAAACACAAAGAGGGCCAGACACTTGCCGCTTCTGAGCAAATGGCTTTCCAGATTGCCAAAAGCTATGGGCTCAAATGCGCTTTAGATACAGCATTACAACAAACACCGGTCGGTGAAACTCTCTTTATTGTCCCTACGTATACAGGTTTACTGACAGTGCATCGTGAGTTGGAACAACGTGGTTTAACTGCTCACTTTTGGGAAGAGAAAGAAGCATGAGCGATAGTTTTTTTACCAAGTCCCTTACGCTGACACTAGGACATTTGTATCCAGATCAATTAAATCTCTATGGTGATCGTGGGAATATCCTGACACTGCGCCGTCGTTGTCAACTACGAGGCATCGAGCTACGAGTAGTTGGCTTGGGTATTGGCGATGCTCTTGCACCTGATGAGTATGATATGCTATTCATCGGTGGTGGCCAAGACAAAGAGCAGGCTCCCGTTGCGCAGGATTTACATGAAATGAAAGGTATTGGCTTATGGGCCTCCATCGAAGATGATATGCCAGTACTTGCTGTATGTGGCGGGTTCCAACTCCTTGCCCATTACTACCGTCCAGCCGAAGGACCAGATATGCAAGGTCTGGGCGTCTTTGATGCTTGGACTATTCACAAAGGGGTACGTACAGCACGCTGTATAGGAAATATTGCTATCCGCTGGAATGACCAAACATTAATTGGTTTCGAGAACCACGGGGGACGTACCTACTTGGGTACTGCCAAGCCATTGGGAAAAGTCCTGAAAGGCTATGGGAACAATGCAGAGGATCAGACTGAGGGTGCAGTCTATCGCAACGCTTATGGCACCTATCTGCACGGTTCCTTGCTTCCAAAAAATCCGCACTTTGCGGATCATTTGATCAAGTTGGCTTTGCAGCGCAAATACAGAAGCGAGTTCCAGACAAGCGAAGCAATGCCAGAAAAGTTCAATGGACGTATTCGAATAGATCAAGTACCTGTAGAACATTCTCAACAATTAGAAAGTACACCAGATAATATCGTACCGTCTCTTTTATCATTAGATGACTTATTAGAGTGGGAAGCCCATGCCTCTATGCTTGTACGGCTAGGATTGCAGAGCGAGGCCATGTCAATTCTAACCTCCCAACGTACAGGTAAGGCGTAAGTTTAGTTGACAGGGAAATATAATGAGTCTTGATCGTTCACAGGCTCGTTGCTCCTTTTGTGCCCGCCACACATCAGAAGTCAGGCGTATGGTAGCAGGACCAGGAGCAGCATACATTTGCAGTGAGTGCTTGCAACTATGTAATGACATCTTACAAGATCCAACGCCCTTTTCAACCAAGGCCTTGGAGTTAGCATCACGCCCACCTGTAGTCATCGCTGCTCCCTTGCCTCCAATACAGGAGCGGCGAGAAAAATCTGAGACAAGTGAACTGATAAAAACTGTTACCTTGGAATTAGAACAGAAACAAAACGGGATGATATTAATACTGCATCAATTGCAGTATTATCAGTCTTTCTTTGATCTGCTCTATATGTGGATAAGACCTCCCATTCAGGTAGGTTTCTCGTTCGTTCCTCGTATTATTTTCTTCCTCAAAGATACTACAGGCAGACAATGGGCTGGAAGTCAGGGAGGCGTCATGCTCGCACGGCCTGATCTGACAAATGCTCCGAATCAGGCCGTTTATCAGGGAAGTACACGCTTCAGGCCTCTCCCATCGCCCGAGGCTCGTATTTTAACAATCCGCGCTGCTGACCCACTTGGCCAATTTAATTCCTCACCACCTCAGCCATGGCACTTTGAGGTAGCTCTGTGAGAGTTCAGAGGATAGAGACCAGAGTCCCCCTAACCTCAAGTGTTAGGGGGACTCTGGCGTTCAGCATTTGCTCAAACTAAGCTTAGGTTAAGTACCTCTACAGACTATTTCTCCATAACAGGTACTAATATACCATATCCACCATCATCCAGTTTATACATTACATTGATGCTGTCACTCTCCTCATTGAAGAAGGGATAGAAGGAAGAGCCATCTTTCTCCATCTGCGTTATCGCCTCTTGATCAGTCATCGGCTTTGTTGGTGAGCGACGAATTTCCATCACTCTGGACCAAATTTCTTCGTTACGCACTTCTTCAACCGAATTTGCAGTTAGAGAGACTTCTGCCTCTTGCTCCTCCTCCTCCTCCTCTAGAGATGTGAGTAGGCCTGAACGAGAGAGAGTCTGAACTTTGATCGGGATTGTATGGTGCCGACGCACGGTAGTTTGCCGATCTTTCTGACGACCAAGTTGGGTAACAACTTTATCGATCACAAGATCAAGGGCAGCAGTAGCGCTGACTGCGCTAACCTCACTGTGAATAGGATGGATATTGCCAGAAAGAGCAAGTTGCATTGAGTAACGATCACTGGCACTGCGGGTCTTCCCTTCAGTTACAGTCACCTCTACCCGGGTGTCCTCATCAACCAGACGAGAGAGACGGTGTACTTTCCTCTCAATTTGTTGACGCAATTGTGTGGTAATAGGCATTTGTCTGCTCTTGATAATAACTTGCATATTGTTTCCTCTTTCCAATCCTACAACGTGATGCAGCAAATGAAATAGAGCGGTTTGTCCGTCGCTGCACTACTTAACCGCTGTGATACTTCATTATACCATCAATTGGCTAGCAGAAGGAAACTCCCACAAGCCACAGGCAGGCTCTTTTGTGCTTATGAACAAGCTGTTATTCAAAGACACGCTCGCAAGCAACCCTCCTCCCCAAAAATGAATAATTTTTCATTTTCTAGAGATGAATATTCAGACAATGTTCATTTTCTCATGTTATGATAGTAATGCCACTTTGAAGTCCATGTATTGGAAACGTTCTCTTGAAATGATGTCAAATTTAGCCGTTACCAGAAATCATGAGGGGCAGAAAGTGTCCCCCCCAGTATGTCTCGCGTAGATGCGCTGTATAAGCCCATAGCTTATGAACTTTAAATTTTAAGGAGGGTATATACGATGCTCATCTATTACCCTGTTAATTCCTTAACGTTCATCAGTCAGGGGCAGCTTCACGGGAAAACTAGTAGGGTTTAGGCATTCCCAATCAAAAAAGCTTTCCCGAAAGGGAGATATCACGAAAGGGGGCGGCGTTTCCTCCCACACACTTAGGGTGGGTCTCCACGTCGCGATATGATGACAGACATACCAAATAACCAGCATATCACCTACCAACTGCAATTTCGTAAGTGTGGGAAGTTTTCGTGTAGCACCTGCCGAAACGGGCGGGGGCATGGCCCTTATTGGTATGCCTATTGGCGCGAGGAATCTAGGTTGCGGTCAGGTTATGTGGGGAAAGTACAATCCCGATCAGCAAAAGCCATCGACCTCCCTAAGGGAAATTGAAGCCTTTGCAACAGAGGTCACCTTGAACTCGCAAGGGGATATCGCAACTCCAGTGCTCATCTGAGAGCATCTCTGCATCCAAAGAAATGCAGAATATCCATTTTGAGCATTCGGCACCGGTATGCCTGAGAGATCTTTTTGAGAAGCTACTTCCGGTATGATCTCTCTGCCCAGTGCTTGAAAGTTTTGGCAAGCTGAGGACATTGCATACAAAAAGCTTGGTTCCTATGGTAGAATATTGCCAAAAGCATCTTCTGAGCAAGATTGTGCAAGGTTGGAGCCAGAAACCCCATCCCATAAACGGGATGGTCTCCTAAAAGGGGTTTTTTTTTATGAAATGTCCTTTTTGTGGATACACTGAGTCACGGGTTAAAGACTCACGAGATATCGGCGATGCCATCCATCGACGACGCGAGTGTGAACAGTGTAAAGCTCGCTTTAGCACATATGAACGCGTCGAAAAATTCCAATTGATGGTAATCAAACGAGATCAGCGGCGAGAACCATTCTGCCGACAAAAGTTGTCCATCGGGCTACGCAAGGCCTGTGAGAAGCGTCCATTGCCCGCGGGTGAAATTGAAAATGCAGTAGAGGATATCGAGCAGGAGCTGTATCGTTTGGGAAAGCAGGAAATACCAAGCAGCGTGATCGGCGAGTTGGTGATGGACCATTTGCGACATATGGATAAAATTGCCTATATCCGCTTCGCCAGTGTTTACCGTTCCTTCGGCGACGTGGAAACCATGTTTGATGAGATACAGAAACTACTCAATCGGGAACTCGATGGGAAGACACCAACAAATAGTAACCAAGATGCCTATGATCAGGAATAGGCAATTTTCTAGCTCTTCCTTGTGCGTCGTCTCGCCTGTTTCGGTTGCTGCTCATATGTTTGGCTTCGCTGAGGAAAGACCGCAAGCACGGTATCTAGATAAGGTGTAGGCCCGGATAGCCGTTGTTTTTCACGCAACTGAGAGAGTAGAGCAGCCATCGGGGCTCCTTCATCTACAAAGCGGCGGATGTAGCCCTCGGGCTCAGCTAGACTGACGGCCTCTGCAAGGGAGTCAAGTGCCAGCGTCTCTTCATGCCGCATCTGGTGAGCTAGGGCTTGTAACTGCCGAATCTCAATCACATGGTTCCATCGCCGCGCAGTGGTCGCTCTCTGTAGCACTGGCTCTAGTCGCTCAAGAGCAGAAGTTGGGTCGGATGTAGCCAAGAGGACACGCACACAGGCCACCTCTTCCCGTTCGTGTACAAATGGAGCACTCTCCCTCCTTATCAGGTTCAACTCCTGGGCCCAGCGTGTAGCCTGCTCCAGTTTTCCGCAGGCAAGCCAGAGGCGAATCTGATCGTTTATGGTAAAGAGAGAACGCAAATAGATATACCAAGACTGGTTCATGCTTCTACCGAGGCGTTCAAATTCCTCATAGGCTGAATACGCTGCATCCAGATCTCCTCGCGACAGCGAGACACGCAACAGCATCGCATACCCGCCAAGTAAAAACGAAGATGCCCCCGCCGATTTGACTTGTTTGCACAGTGAGATGGCCTCTTGCACCGAAGAGAGTGCTGCATTGAGTTCGTTCCACTCACGTAGGATATCTGCTCGAAAGGCTGTGGGCCACCCTACCTCAGGCAACACCAAACCTGTTGACAGTGTTCCTAACTGCAACGCTTGCTCGGATAGCTGCTTGGCTTGATGCAATTGCCCTGTTCCTATCATGTAATAGATAGTTGTGCCTATAAGAGTCATTGCTAGATAAGTATCGTTTGCTTGCAGAGCAAGAGTATATCCTTGGAGTCCACTCTCGATTGCAGCCATTGCATCGTTAGGATCAGAAACATAATACGTCCGGAGTTGAGCCCAATAGACCATGGCAGGAACGAAGCTATTCTCTGATGAGAGCAGGGAGAGAGCCCGCTGGCAAAGCTCGAGTGTGCCTTGCCCATCTTCTCCAAAACTACGCAAGAATGCGCGACAGGCGAACACGTGCCCAAGCAGATCTTCCTGTTCACATCGTGCTTGTGAGGTCAAAACATTGTCATTGAGTGAAGCTGTCAGGGTCGATTTCGGCTGCGTCAAGCCAAGTTTGTACCACCCGTGATGGTGTCACTGACCATAACATATGGGCACAGGTCAGACACAAACGGGGCCGTGCATGCACGATGTCAGCAGGCAGTTGCACCAGCCAGTGCCGGAGGCTTGCCAGTTCATGTTTACCAGCTCCCCAACTGCATGTTGGACGAATACGCTCAAGTAGATCGGCTGCCAACTGCCAATCTTTTGCACTGAAGGCGTGCAGGATAGCCTGGGTGCTTTGGTTATGCTGTGCATACCAGAGGCTGGCACGACGATGCAAAATAGGTATGAGATCACTTTGTGCTTGTTCTAGACGATAATGCAAAGCCTCGGCAAAGAGGGTATGATAATGATACCACTGACGTTTGTTATCCAGAGATACAATAAATAAATTAGCCTGCTCCAGATGTTCAAGCATCCGCTGGCTACCAGGCTGATCCATAACAGCATTGCACAAAGAGGCGTTAAGGCACTCGAGGATACAGGTGGAGAGCAGAAATGTTCGCACCTCCTGTGGCTGCTGTCCAAGCACCTCATCGGTCAAATAGTCCAGAATGTAGCGGTGATCTCCGCTGATCTCATCAAGCAGATTTACAGGATTAGCATGCCCGCGCAACGAAAGGCCTAGCAATTGCAAAGCTACCAGCCAGCCTTCTGTGCGAACTGTTACCTCTTGGATCATCTCATCAGGAAGCTGAACACCTATGACCTTGTGGAAGAAGGATTTGGTCTCTTTTGCTGTTAAGCGCAATGCGTCAGTGCGTACCTCTAGTAGCTGATCACGTGCCCGTAACAGGGGAAGTGGCAAAGGGGGATCTGTCCGTGTTGCTAGGACAATGTGCAATTGGGCAGGCAAATGCTCCAATAAATACGAAAGGCTAGTATGTACTTGCTCTTCGGTAATTACGTGATAGTCATCCAAGATCAGCAGATAGTGTTCAGTACTGTCCACAAGCAAATTAGTAAATACTCCCAGAACGTCCTTGATGGGAGGCGTTTGTGGCGATTGCAAGTACTTCAGCAATGAGGTAAAGCGCTCTGGCGGGTGAGCATCTAGGGCCGAAAGAACATAGGTCCAGAACAATCTCGGTTCATTATCTTCCTCGTCCAGAGACAGCCAGGCCACTAAAGGATCATTTGCAGACAGCGATTGTGCCCAGTCAGCAAGTAACATGGTTTTGCCAAATCCTGCAGGAGCAGAAACAAGCGTGAGAGGATATTCCAGACTTTTATGAACTAATTTACGTAGATAAGCACGGTAGACAAGAGGATGATATGCAACAGGTACAAAAAATTTAGTCGCCAGAAGCTGGCTCTGTATTACCATCGATACGTTCATGATAGCCTCTCTTACCATCTATTAAAAAGATTGCTGCATTTCTACATTTAGCTGAACAATCGAATCTTCCTCGGGGAATCGCTATCTCTTTGTTATTCTAACATAGCAAGCCACACTCGTAAAGAAAAAGACGGGTGTCGAATTCACTGGTCGAATTTCCGCAGTGGCTATTCTGTATCACTATGGTGTGGTCCTCTCGAAATCTGTGGCATACTAGAGAGAGAATATCGGCAAAGCCTTAGACTAAATAGCAGTCAGGGGCCTAGTGCCATTTCTCATAATGATGGTAGTCATTCTAGTAAATAAGGAACCCACGAATCTCATGCTTGATTGGTTAGGCCCCATTTTTGGCATTGTACTAGTAGATCTGATACTGAGTGGAGATAATGCAGTTGTCATCGGGGCCGCTGCCGCTGCATTACCTGCACGTCAGCGCCTGATAGCAATAGGAGTAGGTGGGGGAGGCGCAATCGTCTTGCGCATTTTTTTTTCTCTTGCTGCTACAGTATTACTGCAATTGCCATATCTAGGTATAGTAGGTGGCATTCTACTGCTTGTTATTGCTATTCGTCTCCTGACTGATCGCAAGACAATAGAGGACCATTCCAAGCAGAAGACTTCACCCGCAGAAGAGCAGGGCCATCCTGATACCAAGATCATTGCTCTCAAGTCAGACTCCAGGGGGCCCTTGATATCCATTTTCACGATACTCGTTGCTGATGTAATGATGAGTCTGGATAATGTGCTCGCAATGGCTGGGCTCGCCGAGGGAAATCTGCTTCTCCTGAGTGCTGGTCTGGTATTAAGTATTACGATCTTGCTAGTAGGAAGTGCCCTGGTGGCAATACTGATTGAACGATTACCCTGGCTATTGGACATAGCCTGTCTTGTTGTTGCTTGGACGGCAGTAAACATCTTCTTGGGCGATGATAGATTGCAGACATTTCTGCAGCGTTTCCCCTGGATGAGTCTCGTTGCTTATGCAGCAGTGACAATCATTATCCTTGTGGCTGATGTCTATTTCCAGAAATGCTCTAGAAAGATCAACAATTGATTGTTGTCCATGGTGTGAGTCCTATTGCAAGTGTGCTTCGTTACATACATGAGGGTGCGCACCCGCACTTCGTAGGAACAGGGTGCCCGATCTCGAAACTAATTGATGATGTAATGCAAGGAACCTTTTACAGGTCTTGAATTGCAGCTCTTGAATTTGTAGGAACGTGTGGTAAAATGTCTGACGGATGCGTGAAAGGACCAAGTGGCTGTAAAGAGCCATTCACTCTCCGAAAAGGGTGTATCTGTTCGCTTGAAGACGTAATGTTTGTGGACTTTTGCCCGGCTTGGATCGCTCATCCGCAAGAGAATGGACGGTGTGCTGCATGGTTGGCATAGGTTGTAAGGCTATTGAGGTCTATCTATATCCGTCTTGCAGAAATTGACACTTTTATCACGTTTTGAAAGGCAGCTGAAGTACCATGGCAGATACAGCATCAAATCCAACGTCAGATACTGCATATTGTGTAAAGTGCAAGGATAAGCGGGAAATGAAAGATGCCCATCAGATTACCATGAAGAATGGTAAGCCCGCCATGCAGGGGATCTGCGTTGTTTGCGGGACTAAATTGACCCGTATCCTGTCCAGCCAGAAAGCATAACCTGGCAGTAACGTCGCTTTGCCTTTCGTTCTGAAAGGTTTCCAGGAACTCTATTAGGGAACTTCGACCCATTCATCCCCTTGCTTGAAAGATGGGGGATGAGTGGGTCTTGCTCTTTTTAGCCCCAACGTTGTCTGATCCTAGGCAGGATTTCCTTGGCGTAGAGTTGCAGGAAACGTGACTGGTCATCACCTGGTGCGTGGAAGACTAGGTGGGTGAAGCCAAGTTCGATATAGGGCCGAATTTGTTCCAGATGCTCTTCAGGGTCGCTGGAGACAAGCCAGCGGCGGTAGGACTGATCTGCCACCGTTGCTGCCCTTCGCTCCATCTCACGCGGATCGTGGATGCTGACTTTGTCTTCTGCGGGCAGCGCTAATGCCGCCCAGATACGCGTATCAGCCAGTGCACGCTCACGGTCTGTATCAAACGAGACCTTGACCTCTATCGTGTGTTCGATGGTTGCTGGATCTCGACCTGCTGCCTTCGCGCCTTCTTCAAGGGCTGGCAGAAGCTGGTCCCTGTACAACTCATCACCCTTGCCGGATGTGCAGATAAAGCCGTCGCCTTCGCGGCCTGCGAACTTTGCTGCAACGGGTCCTCCAGCACTGATATAGATGGGAATAGGTTGGTCGGGACGGTCATAAATGGTTGCATTACGTGTGTGATAATATTCACCATTAAACGTGACCATTTCTTCTGTCCATAGATGCTTGATCAATCGAACCGCCTCCCGCAGGCGAGCTAAACGCTCTTTAGCTGGTGGCCATTCCGTGCCTGTAACTGCAACTTCGTTGAGTGATTCGCCAGAGCCGACACCCAGAATTATACGACCAGGGTTAAGTACACCCAGTGTTCCAAATGCCTGAGCCACAACTGCTGGCTGATAACGGAACGTCGGTGTCAAAACGCTTGTTCCGAGCAATACCCGGTTGGTACGTTCTCCTACTGCGCCTAGCCAAGCCAATGCAAATGGGGCATGGCCATTGGTATGCCGCCAGGGTTGAAAATGATCACTGATCCACACGCTATCAAATCCGCAAGCCTCAGCCTCAACGGCAAAGTCAAGTAATTGGCGCGGACCAAATTGTTCTGCAGAAGCTTTATAGCCAAGTTTCAAAGACTGACGTGTCATGCTAAAACCCCCCCTTTTCACCATTGATTATACCAATAACAGAAAAGGGCTTGAGCCCGCCACATAAAGAAAATAAGAGAAGCCCAGTCCGGGCTTCTCTTGCTCCCTTGTACATTCCTGCTAGCGCGGGCCAGCGTTGCGCACATCATCGGATGGCAATGAGAATTGCTCAAAGTTCTTCTTAAAGAGATCGGCAAGTGCTCTTGCCTGCAAGTCATATGCATCCGGCTCTGCCCAGGTATTGCGTGGGAAGAGCAGTTCGCTAGGCACTCCAGGGCAGTACGTTGGTACTCGTAGGCCAAAGATGGGCTCGATCACAAATTCAGCTTTGTCAATTTCTCCACTGATTGCTGCACGCACCATTGTTCGTGTATAGTTGATATTGATACGTGAGCCAATTCCATACGGGCCACCAGTCCAGCCTGTATTGATCAAGTAGCAACGCACTTTATACCGCTCAATACGGTCACGTAGGAGATTGGCATACTTGCCGGGGCGTCGTGGCAAGAAAGCTGCACCAAAACAGGAACTAAACGTTGCTTGCGGCGTTGTCACTCCTGCTTCAGTTCCCGCTAATTTGCTAGTATAGCCCGACAGGAAATAGTACATCGCCTGTTCAGTTGAGAGAAGCGAGATAGGTGGTAATACGCCAAATGAGTCTGCTGACAAGAAAATTACTGCCGAGGGGTGTCCGCCCATCCCTGAGGTAATCACATTGTCAATATAGTCAACGGGATAAGCCACACGCGTATTTTCTGTTAACGAATCATCTGCATAATCAGGCTCGCGTGTCTTCTCGTTCAAGACTACATTCTCATATACTGAACCGAAGCGTGCTGCATTCCAGATCTGTGGTTCATACTTCTTGGAAAGATTAATGCACTTTGCATAACAGCCGCCCTCAAAATTGAAGACGCCGTTGTCGCCCCAGCCATGCTCATCATCACCGATTAGCCGACGACTGGGATCAGCCGAAAGACTAGTCTTGCCTGTACCGGAGAGACCAAAGAAGAGTGCCACATCTTCCTCTGGTCCTACGTTGGCGGAACAGTGCATTGGCAATACTCCTTCAGCTGGAAGAAGGAAGTTAAGCACAGTAAATATTGATTTCTTTATCTCACCAGCATATTGGGTGCCTGCAATCAAGACGAGGCGCTCTTGAAAATCGATAATAATTGCGGCCTCAGACCGTGTTCCGTGCATACGGGGATTAGTAAGAAAATTTGGAACGCACAGAATAGTAAAGCCAGGCCGTTCACTGGTCAGATCGTTCTCGCGTGCCCGCAGGAAGAGTTGTCGTGCAAACAAATTATGCCACGCCTGTTCTGTAATCACTTGAATTGGGAGACGATAGCGAGGATCAGCTCCAGCAGCTGCATCAAGGATATAAACATCACGCCCTTGCAAATAATCTGCTAGGCTCCGCCTTACGATCTCAAACGTTTCATGCGACATGGGATGATTGTTCTCTCCCCACCAGATCCGTGCCGCTGATTCTTCATTGGACACAATGAACTTGTCCTTAGGGGAGCGGCCCGTATGGTTTCCTGTTGTAGCACGAAACACTCCATTAGCTGCAAGTTGGCCTTCACCATGTGCCAAGGCATGCTCAACCAGAACACTTGGCGCAAGATTCCAATGGATGGTTTTTAGATTAACTAAACCATACTCCTCCAGCGCCTTTCTGCTCATCATTATTGTCATCGTTGATTTCTCCTTTGGGGCTTGTCTATCTGGCCACGTTGCTCAGAATGGAAATGTGCCGCTATTTCCGTATAGAATAGCGACACAACGTGTGTGCCCCGAACACCCGTTAGTTTACCAAAGTTAGACAAACAACGCAACCAGAACCCCGTTGTAAATAACAAGGGGTTTCTAAAAGTCAGCAACAAAGTTTGGTTAAAAGGATAACCTTTTTACTAATTGGGTATAGCAACATTAAGTGGAGGAGAGTCTCTCATTCATGCTCAAATTTGTCTAGCTGTTTGAGCACATCCACCGAACAATGTTAGCTCTACCACTAATTAATTGTAGCAAAAATTTGCATGTTTTTGCTATGAAAGAGAAACAAATTTCGCCATTGCTGGATGAAAATATCTACAATGCCTGTACATATGCAACGAACTTATCCCCGCGATCAAACTCGTTGAGGAACATGCCAAAACTGGTAAAGCCTGGTGAGAAGAGCAGTATATCTCCCGGCTTGGCTAGAGTGACCGCAGTATCTAACGCCTGCTGCCAATCCGAGAATACCCCACGGACGGGATCATTCACGTCCTGCCGCTCGGTTTCCGTTTGCAGTGCAGGTAGTAGCTCATCCGTACCACTCCCCGCAAGTAAGACTACATCTCGGCAACGCTCTACGATCCGCTTTGGCCATTGCTCTAGTGGCAAATGTTTTGTATTGCCACCTGCAACCAGTACAATCGGAGCATCAAAAGCCTCTAACGCTACCTGTCCGGCAACCGGAGTTGTGCTCGCGCTATCATTAATAAAGTATACTCCATTAACGGTACGCACTTCCTCTAGTCTGTGGGCAAGTCCACGGAAACGATGCACAGTCTCAGCGATGAGTTCATCTGTGATACCGAGGAGACGAGCCGTCGTTGTTGCAAGCAGGACATTCTCCAGATTGTGCCTGCCTGCTAGTGGTGTATCTCTAAAAATAAAGGGCACAATATCCATAGATCCACGTATGAACTCCCTCCGCGTTGCAGGCTAGTAAAGTAGGTTCTTGCTGGAGCCTCCTCTCCGAAGCGACGCGTCCAGGGATTATCATAGTTGAAGATGGCGATATCATCGGCTTTCTGGTGTCGAAAAATATTGGCCTTGGCCTCTGCGTAGTCCTCCATTCCATCATAGGTATTGAGATGGTCGGGATAAACATTGGTCATTACAGCCACTGCTGGACTGATCTTATGCGGTGCCAGCCCTTCTAGTTGCCAACTCGACAATTCTAGCACTACTTGTGTCTCTGCCATGATCTCTGGCAGCAGAGAGAGTGTCTCTACGCCAGCAACATTGCCAGCTAATAGCGTTGGAGTGCCGCTAGCCCGCAAGATCTCATAGATCAGAGTCGACGTTGTCGTCTTGCCACGTGTCCCCGTGATGCCAATGATACGACCCGGACAGGCCAGGAAAAAGAATGCGATCTCCATCTCAATCTGGGCACCATGCTCCTGGGCCAATTGCAAATAGGGCGAGGTACGAGGAACACCCGGGTTACGAATTACAATATCGGCCCAACGAAAATCTTCTTTACGGTGTTGTCCCAGCACAAACTCTATCGGAAGTCCAGCTAATGCCTGAACGCTTGGAGCTAGGACTTCCGGTGACTTCATATCGGTCACACGTACAATTGCCCCTTGCTGGGCAGCATAACGCGCTGATGCTATGCCAGAACCCTGAAGTCCCAATCCCATCACCAGGACACGTTTTCCATGCAGATTCATAGAGTAGTCTCCTCTTTCCAAAATTTGGGTGTGGAGAGATAAATCCTCCGTTTGATAGTCGGATAGTCTTTTGTGCTTGCTATCTTTCGCAATGCCTTGATTAATTTATCACAACACCCCTACCCGTGGAGAGTTGATGATGGGCAGCGTTCCTCCTTCCTCCTCATCCTGCTTGTTCGCACATTCAGTGCAAAGCGCATTATTAGCTATGCTAGCAGTATAATATCCTACAGCAACTCTTGTTGCAGGTTTCCCACATACTGTGCAAGAAAAAGTAGGAGCAGTATTTTGTGCAAGAAGCTGTACAGTATCATCCTGCTCCTGTACGATTCCTTCTCGTTCGCCGATCACTCGCAGATTGATGTAAGTCGAAGACCCATAGTCATAAATATAGGAAAACTTTTGCCCAACTTTAAGGACGCGCTCGAGCGGAACTTCCATGCTGCAGTCCTCGATTTCGTCGAGAATTTCCTCAACAATCAATTTCTGATAATACAAAATTATGAGTATTATACGTTTTCCTTCAGGAGATACATCCTGTTCCTTCTTCCATACAGATTTCTCTTCTTTTCTTATTCTTACTTGCTCTGCTTTGAGAAAATCAATAAGCTCATAGACGGAACGTGGCTTCTTGATTTCTGCAACCCATTCAGTCGGCAGCAAATCTGAATTGGAAGGAAGGCCGAGAAAGCGTGTAAGTGCTTCTGCATATTGGGAGACGGCCTCGTCTACGACTTCTCTCAATGCTTTCTCTTCCTCTTCTTCAGAGATATCTTCCTCTTCATCATCATCATCATCTCCCCCTTCATCATCATCATCATCCCCTTCATCATCATCATCCGAAAAGAAAAAGTCATCTGGACATTCGGTGCTATAGTTCGTACCGTTAATAGTGAAACCACTCAAATGATCAAAATCATCTATCCACATGTCCTTGAGAAAGCGATCCACCCCCCACAGCGATTCAGAGGCAGGTATCTCAAAATGGAGCCAGTATTGTGGATTGTATCGACCTTCAGCCAGAACATGAAATAGGCGTGTTTTCGTCCCCTGAGATTGTCCTTCTTGCGGGGCAAAGGTGGCGAGTCGCTTTTTACAAAACTTGAGGTGCTGCGTCATCTTATTTTTTGCCAGCTCAGCTTTGCAAAATGCGCAGGTTCCTTGTGATATTGGTTCGCTTGTCGATTGTGTTTCCATTTCTTCCCTCTTCTAGCTTTTTTTCCTATGGCATGCGTCAGAAGTGGGCAACTATGCTTGATCGCTTTGCTCTCTTACAAGGTCAACATTGTCATGTCGATTTGATACATGTCTCAAGTCTATTTGACGCATACCCTTTATAAAATTGTACCTCTTTCTCCCTTGCAAGAGGGCTTCCCTCATGATACCTTCTTAGGAGGGATGTGTCAAAAGGAGACGGTTCTGTCTGACTGTGTTGACCTTGTACAAGCGTAAAACTGTCAAGTGGATTTGACGCATGTCATCAACTGATAAGCGAAGAAAAGCAGCTTTTTCAAGCCAAGAAAGGAGTATTACTATGGGAGAGCGTTCGTCATATAGCAGGCATTCTGAAAGAGATAACTCATCAGAGCGGTCTCGCTCAGCTTCACCCTCTAACCGTGATCTAATAAGAAGCTGGTTTACATCATCAGATCATCAAGCTAGCACATCTAGCGGCTTGTCTGATACTACACAATCAGAGAGTGAATCCCAAGAGAGACAACGCAATGATCGCCATGATCCATTGCAAAAACGCTTTCATGATATCTTAGCTGAACTGGAAAATCGTCCTCATGTATCAAAAGAAATACTAGAGGAATATAGACAAGAGTTTCACGAAAAAGCGAATGAAAGTGAACGAAAAGAATATATAGAAGACCTTGAGAAACAATTAGAGATTAACAATGAATTAGGGGACTTATTAAAGGACCAACATAAAGAATTGATACATGTTAGACTGTCAGTTCTTGAATTTCTGAAAACAGGAAATTGAGCATGAAAGCAATAAAAGAGCAATATTTCAAGATTGGAATGGTGCCATAGATGAATATTGTAGAGGTAATTCAATAACAGTACATACTTATAATAACATTGCAAAAGATATGATGTATTGCCTTGAAGCAAATAGATATAAAATACAAGCACTTAGAGATAATGATAATGGTGGCGATAATAATTATAAAGGGTCGAATATTATAGTACATAATGCTATAACATCTATTAATGAAGCTTTGTATACTGAGCAGGAGAAGCTGCTATATAGTTTTCGATATGGTAATCAGCGACAGCAACAAGATCTTGTTGAACATCTTAATCCTGAGCAGAGTCGAGGGCTTTATCTTGAGCGTCTAGAACTTTATAGAATGCTTGAAGATCATCAGCGACAGCTAGGGCTTGCTCGAGGTCTTGATAATCAGCAACGCCTAGAGCTTTATAGAGGTCTTGATCATGAGCAGCGACAACGGCTTTACAGTGGTCTTGACGATGAACCGCAACGAGAGCTTTATCTAGGCCTTGATCAGGAGCGACGGCAAGAGCTTGTTCAAAGTATTTCTAGTTATAAGCTAGGACAGCTTTATAGCGGTCTTGATCATGGGCAGCGACAAGAGCTTTATAACAGTCTTGACGATGAACCGCAACGAGAGCTTTATCTAGGCATTGATCATGATCGACGGCAAGAGCTTATTCAAAGTATTCCTAAGTATCAGCTAGGAAGGCTTTATAGCAATCTTGATCAGGAGCGACGGCAAGAGCTTATTCAAAGTATTTCTGAGTATCAGCTAGGAGGGCTTTATTGGGGTCTTGATCAGGAGCAGCGACGAGAGCTTTATAGCAGTATTGATCATGGGCAGCGACAAGAGCTTTACAGAAGTATTGATGATGGACAGCGACGAGAGCTTTATAGCAATCTTGATCAGGAGCGACGGCAAGAGCTTATTCAAAGTATTTCTGAGTATCAGCTAGGAGGGCTTTATTGGGGTCTTGATCAGGAGCAGCGACGAGAGCTTTATAGCAGTATTGACTATGAGCAGAAATCAAAGCTTTGCAGAGGAATTGGCAATGGTTGTCAACTAGGGCAGCTTTATAGCGATCTTGATCAGGAGCAGCGACGAGAGCTTATTCAAAGTATTTCTGAGTATCAGCTAGGACAGCTTTATTGGGGTCTTGATCAGGAGCAGCGACGAGAGCTTTATAGCAGTATTGACTATGAGCAGAAATCAAAGCTTTGCAGAGGATTTGGCAATGAATATGAACTAGGACTGCTTTATAGCGATCTTGATCAGGAGCAGCGACGAGAGCTTTATAGCAGTCTTGATGATGAGCGGCGATCAATGCTTTATAGTGTTATTGGTCAAGGGTGGCAACAAGGGCTTTATCTAAGCCTTGATCAGGAGCTACGGCAAAAGCTTGTGCAAAGTATTGATGAAGATCAGCTAGGAGGGCTTTATTGGGGTTTTGATCAGGAACAGCGACAAGAGCTTTATAGCGGTCTTGATGGCGAGTCTCGGATAAAGCTTTACAGAAGTATTAACGATATACAGCTTTATCTAGGCCTTGATCAGGAGCAGCGACAAGAGCTTGTTCAAAGTATTTATGATGATCAGCTAGGATGGCTTTATCTAGGCCTTGATCAAGAGCATCAACAAGATCTTTATAGCAGCCTTAATGATGGACAGCGACCAAGGCTTTATAGAAGTGTTTGCGGTGAACAGCAACGGGTGCTTTATAGCGATCTTGATGATGAGCAACGGCAAGAGTTTTATCTAGGCCTTGATCAGGAGCGACGGCAAGAGCTTGTGCAAAGTCTTAATGAGTATCATCTAGAATGGCTTTATAGCGATCTTGATCAGGAGCGGCGGCGAGAGCTTTATAGCTGTTTTAGCGACGAGCAGAGATTAAGGCTTTATAAAAGTATTGACTATGAGCTGAGACGAGAGCTTTATCTAGGCATTGATCAGGAGCGGCGGCAAGAGCTTGTGCAAAGTATTGCTGATTATCAACTAGGACAGCTTTATAGCGATCTTGATCAGGGGCAGCGACAAGAGCTTTATAGAGGTATTGGCGATGAACAGAGAAAACGGCTTTACAGAAGTGTTGGCGATGAGCTGAGACGAGAGCTTTATCTAGGCCTTGATCAGGAGCGACGGCAAGAGCTTGTGCAAAGTATTTATGAAGATCAGATAGGATATAATAATAATAATAATCAGCTAGGACAGCTTTATAGCGGTCTTGATCAGGAGCGGCGGCGAGAGCTTTATAGCAGTCTTGATGATGAATCTCGAAAAAAGCTTTATAGAAGTATTGACAATGGACAGCGACGAGAGCTTTATCTAGGCATTGATCAGGAGCGACGCCTAGAGCTTGTTCAAAGTATTGCTGATTATCAACTAGGACAGCTTTATAGCGATCTTGATCAGGGGCAACAACAAGAGCTTTATCTACATCTTAATACTCAACAACAACAATACCTTTATATGAGGTCTTGATCATTATTCACGACTATTGCTTTATCTAGATCTTGATCATGAGCAACAGTGAGAGCTTGCTCGAAGTCTTTGATTCTCTGCAACGACAAGAACTTGCTCAAAGGCATTTGTCCTGAGGCAAGGCTGTAGCAATATATTGCTCCTCTACCTTGCCTCCTCCTTATCACTTCATCTGTCGATTCTTCATCCTCACCCGTTCATACAGCTCCTCCATCACACCGATAAACGACACATCTTTATGCCAGAACGGTGGATAATCCCCCTGCTTCTTAATCAGCAATGCAGGGACGCTTGCTTGTGATGCAGTGACAAGAGGTGTGGGTAACCTCTTAGCGCCAGTCCAGAACTCTTTGAGACTATTTACTCCTGCCGCTGCTGGCACCTTGGTCGGGCGAGTGTAATAGGACTCGACTGGTTCCACTGGAACGTCTAGCTTCTGACGTCAGGGAGGACGCTAAGATTTGTCCCAGAGGTGACCGAGCTAGTTCAGTATGCAGATCATCTCTGGAGAGTCCACGCAGCTCAAACATCACGAAGGGATCTTGATCCAAGTCGGATGCTAGCAAATAGTAGACGCCAGCGATATGTTTGCAAGGGTTCGCATAGTCAGGGCAAGAGCATTTGGTCGTGAAATCACTTTGACTATGGGGTAGGAGATGCAAACCTAGTACTGCGAAGACATCCTCAATGGTATCAGGCATCTCATTCATCAGAAGCATCGTGACCAAGTCCGCCCGCGAAGTAATCTGACGGATGACTTTTGTCCAGTCAGTTGCGGAGATTGGTTTGATCGTAATAGTGGTATTATAGGTGGGCTCTTTATAGACGCCAAAGTATGGGTTGATCGAGCCGCGCACCTTAGCTGTAACTGTGCCCTTGACCAGTTTGTAGTCAAGGATGCGACCATTGCGTGCATAGGAACGCCCACGCCCAAGGCGAGCTGTATCGGTAAACCTCTCTAGGGCCGCGATAAAGCGCTGGCCCCACCAAGTACGGCTGAATTGTGCCATTGTCCTTACTCCAGGATCGCGCTGCGCCGCAGCGTGATCAAATCTTTGAAGGTATCGTTATCGAGTTCGGTTAGCCAGGACTCATCGGCCCCCACTACGAGCGAGGAGAGCCGTTTCTTGTCCTCAATCATCGCATCGATACGTTCCTCCATTGTACCCATGGCTACAAACTTATGTACAAAGACGTTCTTTCGTTAACCTATGCGAAAAGCACGATCGGTAGCTTGATCTTCTACAGCGGGATTCCACCAGCGATCGAAGTGAAAGACATAGTTGGCTTTAGTCGAAATTCAGGCCCACACCGCCTGCCCGCAGTGAGAGGATGAATATCGACGGTTCGGTCTCAGGATCTTGAAACTCGGCCACCATCTGGTCCCGCTTGGCCACGTTGGTACCGCCATGTAAATAGTACGTATTGGAATGCCAAGTGTGCTCGAGATAGCGCTGTAGAGGTCCTCCAATTTCTGTGAATTGGGTGAAGATGAGCGCACTCTCGCCATTGTCAATCACTTCTTCAATCATCTCTCCAAGCCGTTGGAGCTTATGGGAACGCTCGGCGGTGAAGGCGCTACCATCCTGTAAAAACTGCATTGGATGATTACAGATCTGCTTGAGCTTCAGGAGCGTCGACAAGATCAAGCCTTTGCGCTTGATGCCCTCGGCATCGTTGAGCTGTTCTGTGACATCTTTGACAACTGCCTCATAGAGAGAGGCTTGCTCAGGCGTGAGCGTGCAATACATCTTCTGCTCAATTTTGTCTGGTAGGTCATTGATAATGCGTTTGTCAGTCTTGACGCGCCGCAAGATGAAGGGCTCGACCAGCTTCTTGAGGGTTGCTGACTTAGCCATGTTATTCTCTTTGTGGATGGGAACCTCGAAGGTTTTACGAAACTGCGCTTCCTTACCCAAGTAGCCCGGATGCAGGAAGTTGAAGATCGACCACAGATCGCGCAGGCGGTTCTCAACAGGCGTACCGGTCAAGGCCATCCGATGCGGTGCAGTAAGCTTGAGAATCGCACGTGTCTGAGCGGCCTCTCAATTCTTGATATTCTGTGCCTCATCAACCACGACACGATGCCAATTTATGCTCCGTAAGAGCTTTTCGTCCAGTCTTGCCAGTGCGAAAGAAGTCAAGACAACATCGTATACCTGACATGTCGCTTTGAAGGTTTTCCCATCTTTGATGCGTGAGCTGCCCTGATGCACTAGAGCACTCAGATTAGGTGCAAAGCGCTCAATCTCCTTGCGCCAGTTTCCCAGTACGGACGTTGGTGCGATAATGAGGGTTGGCGGCACATCACCATCTACCTCTCGCTCTTTGAGTAAGCGGGCAATAACCTCCAAAGTTTTGCCTAGGCCCATGTCATCGGCTAGACAAGGATTCAAACCTAGGTTTTCCAGATACTGTAGCCAAGCAACGCCACGTTTCTGGTAGTCACGCAAGGTCCCCTGCAAGGCCTGTGGATCATCAATAGGGGCAAACGCATTCTTGTCGTGGAGTTGGGATAGCATGTCCTGCAGAGTTTGGTCATGATCCCATTCCAAGTCATCCTCTTTCTCTGTCCCAAGTTTTATCATGTCAATGAGCGTAGTCTCGGCCTCCTCATTCTGGTGTGTCTGCCAGAATTCGAGGAGTTGTTGCATCTTATCTCGATCCAGTTCCATCCACTGCCCTCGGAATTGGACCAAGGATGTCTTAGCATTGACGAGTTGTAGCCATTCCTGTTCCGTGACCAGTTGGCCTCCAATCGAGAGCTGATACTGGTAGGAGATGATCTTGCCAAGGCTCAGGTGGCTACTACCGACGGCTGCTGCTCCCTTCTTGGGCTTACTCAGAGACGTTTTGAGGCGAATTTTCGTGCGTCGCCGTCCATCGGGTGTCCACCATGCAGGAACGATCACAGTGTAGCCTGCATCTTCGAGCACCCAGGCACTTTCCTTCAAGAATGCCAATGCCTCATCTAGGGTAAGGCGACATCTAGCTGGCTGGTCTGTAGCCAGTCCATTCCAGACTGTAGAGTCAATTCTTGCAGCATATCCCAGGGACAGCAATAGTTGCTTCTCAAAATCCTGACCGAAGGGCAGGGCAGCCTCTACACGCATTCTAGGCTTGAGGCTCCAATACTCCTTTAAGCTCATCTTGAGCGATGGATCATGCTTGGCTGCAACAAGGAAATGCAATTGCCAATTGTCAACATCGGTAGCTAATGCCTCTTCGAGTCGGAAGCAGAGGGTGAAACCTGCCTGAGTATGTGCTCGGGCGAAGTTTGCACGCCAGACCAACCAGTGTTTATAATCCTCCAGCGTGTTGGCGGAAGTCTGGCCTGAGTTCAATTGGCTTGGGAAGAGACATCGATACAGGATCGTATCCATAACTTGCTGGTCGAATTTAGCAGTAAAAGGCGTTCCGGTAACGATGTCATGCAGGAGACATTCCGAGAAGTGGCGGAGCAAGGATTCTTTCTCGAATAAAGCAGCCTCATCCGGGCTACTCAGTCCTGCAGTACATATCATTGGCATAGCCGTAACATAGCGCTGGATGGTCGTTTCATAGGTATCGGACAACAATTCCCAGCCGGGATGAAGCTCGAAGCTAGAGCTGTTATCAACCTTCTTGCCTTTGCTCTTAGTTGCAGGAGATGGGAGTGCTCGGTATTTAAGAGCGGGGATATACTGGTCTTTAGCAATAACGCCTTTGAGAGCTTGAGCGTACTGGTGCCAAAACAAGAGATCCGCACCCAGTTGGAAGTCCTCAGCTGCATGCAGGGCAATAAAATGGATATCGTTGAGCGTTGTGATGATGTCTGACACCTGATAGCAGCAAACTTGCCAAGGTTTCAGATCAAACTCCGTGGGTATTTCCTCATCCACATAGTGTTGCAACTCGAATGAAGGCAAAGGCATGTCCTCAGCAGTTGGGAGCAGAAAATATTTCTTATTTAGGCTATAGGCCGAAGCGCCAGACGCAGACTCTCGCAGACCCAATTTCTCCATAAGAAACGTAGTGAGAGCTGTATCCACCAAATGCCTAGGGTGGAGAGTATTGCCATGACGTCGCGATTTGCCTTGTAGCGTGTCAGTCTCTACCCACAGATAGAAGATCCCTTCCTGGGTGAACTTGTCGTCGCTGTCAGGTATCCACGTTCCATGAATGATATGCATATAATGCTCCTAATATTAGTGATGGCCATGCGGACTCGTGTGATGAATGCACACCTCAAGTAGATTGTTAGCAGGAATGGATCAGCTAGTCGTTATCTAGCCAGGACCACGTTATAAAACCCTTGTGCTATACTCAACACTTGACAATTATACATCGGACAGGCAACCTCTTGGCTAATTGGCAAAATTTGTTCACCGTAAGACCCTTATCCCTTGATTGGCTGTGCTATAGTATGCAAAGTAGAGATTCTCTCATAAATAAATACGGAATTTGTTCTAGACTTCTTCAAGAAGAAATTACCATGAATGTTCAAGGGATTGTCAGTATCATCAGTTTGGTCTTAGCTCCGGTTGTCATGGTCTCCTGTTGTGTTCTCTTCTTAAATGGACAACTTCAGCGCTATGATGCCCTTGGCAATCGCATACGTTCGCTGAATCAAGAACACCTTGCGATTTTGCGTGAGATAGATAATAATGTGCCTAACGCCTTGGAGGGTGTTAATGGCCTTCGCAAGCTACGTGTACAGGAAATAGAGACTCAGCTTCCCCATCTTCTGAAGCGACATCTCATACTTCGTAGAGCTGCACTTACTATTGGCTTAGCAGTACTGATTTGTATTCTCAGTATGTTTCTTATTGCCATGGCCGTTCTTTTGAAATCACCGGTGATGGCAATCATTGCCCTATGCACTTTCCTGACAGTCACGGCCATTATTCTGCTCGGAGGCTCAATGATTATATTTGACCTTTATTTTTCAAATCTTGCGCTGAAATATGAGGTAGAGCATGAATTGAGTCTTGGAGCCAATATCCCTTCTCTCGCTGGTAAGTGTTCAGAGTTACCCTTTGCAGAAAATGCCCTGCAGGAAGGTGAGAAGTGTGATGAGGGATGCTAACGTTCTGTTTCTACGTCGGCTTTCCTAGCAAAGCTTTTATTCTATCAAGCTCAAAATCGCAAGCGGCACGTAGACGAGATGGCCTACCCGATAGTGATTGCATCGGCTGGTGAGCTAATGTATACTGTGGGGAAAATCATATGGCAAGCTTTACGCTTACTAATTGAGGAGGCTGTTTATGCCTATCTGCCCAATTTGTGATGATACTGGCTTGATGAACTCTGATTCTACCAACCCAAAATTTTGCTATTGTTCCGCCGGGAAACAGGCGAAGCGACAATGGGACACGAGTCACACCAGTACAAAACAAGAACAAAACATATCCAAACCAGCAAGCTTCATCGACATCGCCCAGTTAGACCAAGTCAATGCAAGTGTTGATGCTATGCGTGCCTCGTTGCTTGGTCCCTCATCTCCTGAACAGACACCCTCAACCAAGCATCCTGCTATACAGTTACTTTATCATGTGGCTCACCCAGGTCATGAGATTTCTATGGTGGAGGCATCCGAGTTGCACAATTTGGCAAAAGCGCTAGAAGGCTTCTTCAGTGATCTTTCCTTGGTTAATCGTAAAAAGCGTTCATAGCAGTGCTTTTCTGTAACATTTTGGCCGATGTGACGTTACTAAAGTAGAAGAGGTCACGATACAATAGAGTAGAGTTTTTCCTGCCAGAGTATATTGTGGCTTCAACACAAAGTGCATAAATCTCTATAATATATCTTCTACAGCAAAGTCCTGAGTATGGTCAATTTAGCTATAATATGTCTGCATACTCAAGAAAAAGGGTGAATGGACGGCCTAAGCTATTTCTTTCTTCCGCAAAACATGGTAATCTATCTATAAAAGTGTCGTCACTGCTAGTATTGATCGTGTAGGGAACGTCGATGGTCCAATTATCGGATCTTGAGATAAAGAGAGGCATGATGTGAACGCAACGGTTCTAAAAGGCAAGATAGTGCACGAGCGCTACATCATTGAAGAGTTGCTTGGTCAGGGTGGTTTTGGGGCTGTCTATCGGGTGCGAGATCGACGCGTCAAAGGAAACATCTTCGCACTCAAAGAAGTAGTCGATCCTAACAGGCACCAGCAGCAGGACTTTCTATTCGAAGGTGAAATTCTTCGCTGCTTGGATCATCCAGCCTTGCCACGGGTCTATCGCGTATTTGAAGACGGGGAAAATAATCGTGTCTATATCTTGATGGATTATATTGAAGGGCCGAACCTAGAACAATTGCGCTTGCAACAACCGGAAAAACGTTTCTCTTTACCGCAAGCATTGCAAATTATGGCACCAATTATCGAGGCTGTAAGTTACTTACACGCTCAACAACCACCAATCATCCATCGTGATATCAAGCCTGCCAACGTTATTGTGTCCCCTTTAGAGCAAGGGGCTATGCTAGTAGATTTTGGTATTGCCAAAGAATACAATCAAGACTCAACAACAGCAGTTATACGCCATTGCTCTCCTGGGTATGGTGCCCCAGAACAGTATGTCCATGGCACAAGTATGCAAACCGATATCTATGGTCTTGGTGCAACCTTCTATACACTACTAACGGGCGAGATCCCGATAGATGCACTATATCGTATTACCAGCTTAAGTGCGCAAAAAGCAGATCCACTGATGCCTGTCAATGTGTTCGCTTCATCAATTCCTGTTCCGATTGCAGATGTCATACAACGTGCTATGGCGATCAATAGTAGTGACCGCTTCGCCACCGTCCAAGAGTTCCGGGAAGCACTGCTCGCTCATCTCGACAAGGTACAGGGCATTGACCTTCTAAACCAAACATCATCTGCAAGCTTTTCATCTACAACCACTGTTGCAGATCTGTCATATCCTAGCGATATTACTTCAGTTAATACACAGATACCATCTTCCACTGGTGGAAAAGTCTGGAAAGGACCTCATCCTCAGAGGAGAGTTCTTGGGCGGCGGCCTCTGCTAGTTGGCCTTGTTGCACTGATTGTCGTCGCTTTAACGTCTGGCATGGCGATGGAAGCTCTTGGTATGTGGTCAGGCATGTCACACATAGAACTGTCGCAACGGGGGATTTCGTTAACAGCATCGCAATCCCAGCCATCCATTTCTCCCACAACACAAAAGCCAATACAAGACACACATCCACCTTCTGGCACAGGAGAGGACTACCCGAGTGTTGCTCTTACTTACGCCGGAATGATCCAGAATACGGTGGAGAACATGACTGCAACACTATCACTTGTACAGGTAGAGCAGGATGGATCACGTATTAGAGGATTCTACACTATAGAATCGTATTCAGTTGATAATAATTATTACTCTATGCAATCAAGGGATTTTGCTTATAGTGGATATTTTACTGGGAAAGTAACCATTGATGGCAACGTGCGCATTCTCATTGCAAGCGATGACAGTAGTTTATCACATTTGCTTGAAGGGCAGTTTGCACCTGATGGTAGTATCTCAGGCACTTATTGTAGTTATCGGCATCACCACTGTGCTGATTCCACTGATGAGTATGGAAGCTGGCATGTCACTCCTCAGGCTGGTTGATCGCTGCTCCCCTGGGGGTGTGCGGATGATTGTGGCATGGAGAGGCCTACGGGAAACAGACGTGATCAATCGGGTCTCTCCCAATGGCGCAATGAATTACCTTATTTGCAATTTATTACCTGATATGTAGGGGCCCCAAGGTACTATCAAGAATTTGCGCCCGTTTCTCGTGGGGTGAGGCATTGCCAAAATTCTCCGCACACCCCTCCCCTGGTAAGGCCTTGCAAAGCGAGTGCGAAGCTGATAGAGTAGGGACAAGAGAAGAACTATTCGAAGGTATACATCGTTTTGAGTAGTATGCAAAGACTAGATCGCAACGTTGTAAGGAATAAAGCATGTTTTACGATCATACAAAGATTTATGTTAAAGCTGGCGATGGCGGTGATGGCTCAATGCGTTTCCGGCGTGAGAAGTTCGCACCTTTTGGAGGCCCTGATGGGGGAGATGGCGGCAGAGGTGGAAGTATCTACTTTGAAGCAACGACAAGTCTGAACACCTTGGTCAACTATCGCTATAAACAACACTTTAAAGCCGATTCCGGAGGGCCAGGAGCACGCCAGAAAATGCATGGTGCCAAAGGGGAGGATATTGTATTGAAAGTTCCTTGTGGCACCATTATTCGCGATGCCGACACGCAAGAAGTAGTTGCCGACCTTGTTGAGGACGGCCAACGTGCCATGGTGGTGCGTGGTGGACGAGGCGGTTTGGGCAATGTCCATTTTGCAACATCAACTCATCAAGCCCCCAAAGAAGCTCAGAAAGGTGAGCCTGGGGAAGAGCGTTGGTTGACACTTGAATTGAGATTAGTCGCTGATGTTGGACTAGTTGGCTATCCGAACGCTGGTAAATCCACCCTTCTTTCTGTTGTGACAGCGGCGCACCCCAAAATTGCTGACTATCCTTTTACGACTCTGACCCCAAACCTAGGCGTTGTGGAGGTTGGGCGCCCCAGGAGTGGAGATGGCACGGGTTTTGTCATGGCTGATATTCCGGGTCTCATTGAAGGTGCAGCTCAAGGTATAGGGCTGGGCCATGAATTCCTACGTCATATCCAACGTACACGTCTACTCATCCACATGTTAGATGGCGCATCCGTCGATCGGGAGCCCTGGCAGGACTTTCAAGCTATTAATCGGGAATTACATGAATATGATCAGCACCTAGCAGAACGTCCACAAATTGTCGTCTTGAATAAAATGGATCTCCCTGATGCTCAGCAGCATTGGCCTGAGTTGAAGACGAAGGCAGAGAACGCTGGCTATTCTGTCTTTGCCATTTCGGCTGTTGCTCAGCAAGGTACAGAGGAATTGATGGCCTACGCGGCCCGTCGCCTGGAAGAAATCAAGCAGGAAGAGATGGAACGTGCGGCTTCCCAACCTATTACTGATATGCAAGGCCCCGTCTTGCGTCCGCAGCCAGATGACTCTTTTACCGTGGCAAAAGAGAAAGGTATCTTTGTTGTGCGAGGTAAGCGGGTGGAGCGCATAGTCAACATGACTAATCAAGAGAGTGAAGAAGGTATGGCCCGCCTAGAGATAACGTTGGGAAAGATGGGTGTGGTAAAAGCTTTGCAAGAGGCTGGAGTGCAAGAAGGTGATCTTGTTCGGGTCGGTAAAGTTGAATTCTATTGGGGTGATTAAGCCCTCTGACACGGACCCGATTTATCGGGTCTCTCCCAATGGCGCAATGAATTACCCTATTTGCAATTTATTGCCTGAAATGTAGGGGTCCAATTCATTGCGCCCGTTTCTCGTATGGTGAGGCATGGCAAAAACGTTAGGCGCCGTCTTCACAATTCTATTTGTTGAGCAAGCAAATATATGCTATACTTACTATAGTAAACAGTTAAGAGGGTAACTAGAATCCCCTTTACGGCAAGTTAAACAGCTATGACTAGTGCTAGGCATAGGTAACTTGCTGTTTCTTCGTACTCCGCGTTGTTATCGAGTCCAGAGTCGTCAACTACAAAATGCAGAGAAGCCATTCATTGGATGGTACTGTACTTGTCATGCTCGTAGTTGTTTACGATCAAAAGTGATGCTTGTCTGGCGCCAGACCTCGCATCATATGGAGCAATCCCAAAACTAAGTGTTTTCTCTCCAAAAAAATAGAAACAGTCGTAGACGAGAAGAAAGGAGGACTTTCTGTGCAGAAACAATATGTGGACCTAGTCATTGATGCCCTCCTGGATGAGGGGTTTACTGTGGAGGAAGCTGAGCGGCTTATTCAACTCCAGGACATCTATCAGCAAGAGTACAAAAAACGCAAAGAGACCGAGGAGACAAATTATCATCGTTTTATACGCTGGCTTGTAGAACATGGACGTTTGAGCGAATGGTAGACCAGCTTGTGAGTTGTGGTTACGCTAGCACATCACTTGCGACACTCTTCGTCGATGTTGTACAATAAACATAGTGGAGCAGATGGGACGGCGTGGCAATGCTACGCCGTTCTTCTTATTTCATCAACTTTGATCAACAAGGGTGGGCAACTCTGTTTTGTTACCCATAGGATAAAGGGAGGCCTCTATGAAAGCGGTTGTTATGGCCGGCGGGGAAGGATCGAGGCTACGACCATTGACGATTCGGCGATCCAAGCCAATGGTGCCTATTGCCGGAAAACCTGTGATGGAGCACATTCTCAACTTGTTGAAACGTCATGGTTTTACCGAGGTTGTCGTCACGGTTCAGTATCTGGCTAGTAGTATTGAAGACTATTTTGGTAATGGGTCACAGTTTGGGATGCGCATTACCTATTCCCGTGAGGATGTTCCTCTTGGAACAGCTGGCAGTGTCAAAAATGCAGAAGAGCAGTTGACAGAACCTTTCCTCGTCATTAGTGGAGATGCACTGACTGATTATAATTTGACGGATCTCATTCAGTATCACAATGACAAAAAATCGCTGGCTACCCTCCTGCTGGCGCATGTGCCTAATCCTCTTGAGTATGGGGTCATCATTACCAATGAGGATGGCCACATTACCCAATTTTTGGAGAAACCAAGTTGGGGGGAAGTCTTTAGTGATACGATAAACACTGGTATCTATGTACTTGACCCCAAGGTCTTTACCTACTTCGAGAAAAACAAACCTTTTGATTTCAGCCAGGAATTATTCCCGGCTATGTTGAAGAAGGGAGACCCGATCTACGGTTATATAACCCCCGGTGGTTATTGGTGCGATGTCGGCAATCTGAGCGAGTATATGCGTGCGAATGCTGATGTATTGCAGGGCAGGGTGGACATCCAGATACCCGCCAAGGATATTGGTGGCAATATCTGGTGTGAAGAAGGTGTTGAGATTGATGAGGGGGCTCAACTTTATGGTCCCATTTATCTCGGACATGACTGTAAAGTACGCTCTGGTGCAATCATCCATGGCCCAAGCATGGTAGGAAGTTATAGCATCATCGATGAGCGGGCGCAGGCTGATCGCAGTATCGTATGGAATAACTCATATATAGGGGATCGTGCCGAGTTGCGTGGTGCAATTGTTGGCACTTCGACGCACATCAAGAGTAAGGCGGTCATGTTCGAAGGCTCGGTGATCGGCGATAACTCCATCGTTCAGGATAGCGCAATTATTCAGCCCAACGTTAAGATCTGGCCTGATAAGGAGATCGAAGCTGGAGCAGTGGTGAATACGAGCATTATCTGGGGTTCACAAGGTCGGCGAAGTCTCTTTAGTCGCTACGGAGTGAGCGGTCTTGTCAATGTTGATCTGACTCCTGAGTTTGCTGCCAAGCTTGGAGCTGTTTATGGGGCCACTTTGCCTAAGGGGTCTATGGTCTGTCTCAACCGCGATGCTCATCGTACATCTCGTATGATCAAGCGTGGCGTTAATGCTGGCTTACCTTCGGCTGGGATCACCGTTAATGATATTAATCAGGTCCCTCTCCCAGTCATGCGCTACTTCGTTCGCCATACTGGTGCTGCAGGTGGTGTACATGTGAGTGTTTCTCCTTTCGATCTGCGCGTCGTTGATATAAGAATTTTTGATCATAACGGTCTTGATATTAACAAGACAACTGAGCGTAAAATAGAGAACCTCTTCTTCCGAGAAGATTTCCGTCGTGTTTATTTGGATGAGATTGGGGCTATCGAAGTCCTGAGCAATACTGACGTCCTTGGGCGTTATTTGGAGGGCTTCAGTAAGGTAGTTAACTACGATGTCGTACGTAAGCGCAAATATCAGCTCGTAGTGGATTACGCGCATGGCAGTACTACACAGGTTCTTCCTAAAGTCTTCGCCGACCTAGGATGCGAAGTGGTTGTCCTCAATTCAAGCACAGATGGTAAAGCTGTGCGTTCACTCGATGAGCTTGGCAAAAATATGGAACGTCTCGCTACTATCAGTTCCGCCTTGAATGCTGATATAGGGATTCGTATGGATCCCAGTGGCGAGCGTATTTCCGTAGTTGACGACCGTGGCCGTACGATAGATGGTATGAAGTTGTTGGCGGTAATGGCAAGCCTGTTTTTGCGACGGTATCGCAATGGAATTGTTGCTGCTCCTGTAACAGCTCCTAGTGCCTTACAGCATATCGCCAGCCGCTATGAGGGCTCTATTCAACATACCAAGGTACTCGCTCATGCTTTGATGGCTGCTGCTGGGCGCGAGGGTGTCGTGCTAGTTGGCGATGGAAGAGGTTACTTCTCCTTCCCTCAACTTCATCCTGCCTTTGATGGGATGCTGGCTGCCGCCAAGTTACTCGAGCTGTTAGCAAGTTTCGATATGCGTCTCTCTGAAGTGGTAGATGATCTGCCTACCTATTATATGAGTAGTGCACGCGTAAACTGTCCCTGGGAATACAAGGGAAAAGTCATGCGTATCCTGAGTGAGCAATATCGTGAGCGCCGCTCCAAACCCATCGATGGCATTAAGATTGACCTGGGTAAAGAGTGGGTGTTGGTATTGCCAGATGCTGATAGTCCGCTCTTCCATGTGTTTGCTGAGTCAGTCTCGACTGAGCAAGCTCAGGCTCTAGCTGAAAAATATGCTCGTGTTGTGAGTGGATTGCAGCAGTAATCTGAAACCTTTTGAGTTGTTTGAAGACCAGACATTCTAGCATTGTCTGGTCTTCAAACAACTCATTTGTTTCTGCCAAATGCGACCATTCTTGGAGGTAATCCCCGTTAAGAAGCGGTAATCAATGTCGCTTTTGGCTTTACGGCAATATTTCTGCGGGTGTTTATTTCTCTTCCCGTGAAAATTTCCTGATGAACGTGTAGTTGTGCTACCATTTGTTCTATACCTTGTTCTAAGGATGTTCTTGGACGCCGACCAAGTGCATTTTGTGCCTGTGTATTGTCGAGGACAATAGGGGGAGATGTTGCTAATGGGGTGGTAAGATAGAGTGGCTCTAGCTTAGATCCTAAAGCCTGAGCTGCCAGTGAATAGAGTCGGTTCAGAGTACTACCCTGCCCTGTACTGATATGCAGTGTGCAGTTCTCTCCCTGCTTTAATGCGCAGATGTTTGCCTGAATCACATCATCAATAAAGATATGATCTTAAATCTCTTTACCTGTCACACGAATAACTGGACGACGTTGTTGTGATAGGAGAGAAAGGAAGTAGCAAAGCGGATGGTGGGCTGGTGCGCTGTCTCTATGGCCATAAACGTTAGCATAGCGCAAGATGATATGTTTGAGCCTATACTGTTGAGTGTAGTAGCGGACATACCATTCTCCTGTAGCTTTACTGATATCGTGAGAAGAGTGTGGAGAAAGGGGCATATCTTCTGATATCGGTAATGCTTCACTGGCAACATGTCCATACATACTATCTCCGCCAGATGCAAACATAAGCTTGTATACAGAAGCATTGACACAGCTATCCAGAACGTTCAGCAGTCCACGGATATGTACATCAGCATCCCTCAGTGCCTGTTCGCCTGGCAATCCTATTTGCTGTGCAGCATGGTGGCTGACAATATCGGGACGCTCCATCTGCAAGATTGTCCGCAGTTTGTCATCGCGGATATCGACTTGGTAGAAGCGGGCGCGGGGATCAATATCCTGACGAAATCCGTGAGCTAGATTATCAATAACCACTACGTGATGTCCTGCATCAAGGTAGGCTTTGGTCACGTGGGCTCCAATAAAGCCTGCTCCTCCAGTGATGGCTATTTTCATATCGACTTTGCAGCGCGGATACCTCGTTGTATTCAGCAATAGAGGAGCGCTGCACCTCCTTTTATCTTAAGGTGTAGTAAACTTTGTGTTATGGTAACTGAGTTAAAGCCCCTTCGTTGGGGCTTTCTCAGGTTAGGTAAATGCATCTTGCTGGTGCGTCTCTCTTTTTTATCATACACCGAGCCAGAAGGCTCCTACCCTTCAGGCACGGGAATGAATGGCAAGTCTTTATCCCGAGGCTTGGGCACAGGGGTACATTTAGCCTATGACCCTTGCCAACTCCTGACAGTCGAGTATAAGGTGGTAGCACGAGCGGACGAAAACCAAGTCTGTTCATTCACTTGGCCTACCCTGGGGCTCAGGGAAAGTTATGCCTGTGGAGGCGATGTAAGACTGGCTGTCGTATACAACGGCTATCTCCTGCGAAACAGGAATGCTCATCCACGAGGATGAGATGCCCCAGGCGAAAGCCATGGGGAGATGTCACTGTATTCTCTTACCCTATCGGCTAAATTGGGTTAGTTATTGATTAAGCTTATTCAGGTAAGGTTGCGCTTAACAGAGCCTCCAACGTTGATTGCTTGATACGATATGCTTGCCGCTTTCCCCGGTGGGGTAGGGTGATTGCCTCTAGGGCTCCGCTTTTAATCCAGCGGCGTACGGTTGTATCATCAACGCGTAATCGCTTCGCAACTTCACGCACAGTCAACAACTCTTCTTTTTGGTCTTCTACCATGGTTTAATCTCCTGCACCTCCTCGGTGCCTTTCTAATACAATATTACCTTCGTGAGACATAATGCCTCTCTTTGATCGTTTGCAATAGAGTCATGGATTATCTTCAGGATATGTCGAAAATTCATCAGGCTGACGGCAGGTATGCAGAGGTTGAGAGTAGAGCATGCAACGCTTGTTTTTGTGGAGTGCTATACCTCTTTGTGGGACGTATCAACTCGGGCCAGTGACATAACACGACATCACTACAATACCGTTTGTCAGTTAAGTACACTATACATCTCGGCCCAAACAGGCTAAAATAAAGCAAGAGCAAATCACAAAGTTCAAAAAAGGCCATTACCATATTCTGCCATGAAGCTAGGAATAGACTGTCAAGAGGGGTAAATTTGTGACGACTACTGAGATGAAACGCAAGAAACTGGTCCTTATTGATGGACATGCTATTATCCATCGTGCCTTTCACGCTGTGCCAGCGGATCTTTCTACCAGCGCTGGAGAGCCAGTCAATGCAACCTTGGGTTTTACATCAATGCTGATGAAAGCACTCCTTGATGAGAAACCTGATTATATCGCAGTTGCTTTTGATCGGCCATCTCCAACTTTTCGACACACTGCATATTCACTTTACAAGGCTCATCGTCCTGCTCTGCCGGATAATATGAAGCCACAGTTTGCCCGTATTCGCGAAGTAGTACAGGCTTTCGGTATCCAAATTTATGAAAAGGATGGATTTGAGGCTGATGATGTGCTAGGGACACTTTCAGTACAAGCTGACCAATTGGGTGTGGACACAATTATTTATACAGGTGACATGGATACGCTACAACTAGTCAAGGATCATGTCCTAGTGAAGGTAGCCAAGCGTGGTATTTCTGAGGTCATTGAGTATCATCAGGCCGAGGTTGAGAAGCGCTATGGTTTCGCTCCGCCGAAGCTGATTGATTTTAAAGGGTTGGTTGGTGACAAGTCCGACAATATTCCGGGTGTTCCTGGCATTGGCGAAAAGACTGCTTGCCGCTTACTTGCGGAATATGGTGACTTAGAAACTCTTCTAGCTCACGTTGATGAACTAAAGCCGAAGGAACAAAAGTTATTGCGTGAAGCTACAGAGCAGGCTCGTCAAAGCAAGTTTCTTGCAACTATCGTACTGGATGTTCCGGTACAACTAGATCTTGATGCCTGTCAGCTGACCCATGTCAATGCTGAAAAGGTCTTAGCCCTTTTTCGCCAATTAGAATTTCGTACATTGGTTGAGCGTGTGCTTGCCCTTTTTCACCAATTGGGCATTGATACATCCTCTGACCTATCTTCACAAGCTGATACTAGTCATGCCGACACGGCAACGAACCAGACGAATGGACGTGTCCTCACCGAGGCAGAAAATCTGCTTTATGCACCTCCGATCGGTGTTGTGCCTATCATGCCTCCTCCTTTACCGCCTAGTGAAGTCTCACTAAACGTTATTGCTGGATCTGCTCCTTGCTCTGCTATTGCTAACAAAGCTGGCGTGGCTCATACGTCAAGCAGTGCTCCTGGTGTAAGCGACGATGGCCTACAACAGCTAAGTTTGTTCGATATTGTGGAACCTCATAGCGAAGTAGTGCATAAATTGCGCCTGCCCAGTCCCACGGTATCAACGCTCTTCCTCGATAGGGAAGTGCATCAGCAGACGAATACGATGATTGTGAATACTGAAGAGAGTTTGCGTATCCTCATTAAGAGTCTTTATGAAGCAGGTGCTTTTGCCCTTGATACGGAGACTTCTTCTGAGGAACCTCGCTTAGCTACTCTCGTGGGTTGCTCTTTTGCCATGGCACAGGGTGAGGCATACTACATACCGGTTGGACATATAACAGCAATTGACGGGCAGGAACCAAGTTTGCAATTACCCTTGTCCTATGTATTGGAGCATCTCAAGCCTGTTTTGGAGGATAAGACAGTCCACAAGTATATGCATAATGCCAAATACGATCTAGCAATTTTTGCGCGTTATGGCGTGAACGTGTGTGGCCTTGCTTTCGATACCATGCTTGGTGCCTATATGACAAATCCCGGGAGACGTGGACTTGGTCTCAAAGATCAAGCCTTTCAGCGTCTCGGCCATGTCATGACACCAATTAGTGAGCTGATCGGCACTGGTAGCAAGATGATTAGCATGGCCCAAGTGCCAGTACGCAAAGTTGCCGACTATGCTGGTGCCGATGCAGATATGACCCTGCGTCTAGTCGAACCTATCAGGGCGGAGTTGCAGCAACATGGTTTGATGGATCTGTATACTAATATTGAACTGCCGTTAATCTCTGTGCTTATGCAGATGGAACTATATGGTGTCGCTCTCGATGCAGATTTCTTACGTCAGTTTGGTGAAACGCTTAAAGACCAATTGTACACTCTTGAACAAGAGATTTACAATGCTGTTGGTCATCGCTTTAATATCAATTCGACGAAGCAGCTTGCCGAGGTACTTTTCGTAGAGCTGAAGCTGCCAACTGGCAAGAAGACCAAGACTGGCTACTCGGTCAATGTCGACGTGATCGAAAGCCTACGTGGCAAACATGCTGTCATCGATTACTTATTGGAATACCGTCAACTGAATAAGCTCAAATCAACCTATATTGATGGCTTACTGGAACTGATGGATTCCACAACTGGGCGAGTCTATACATCGTTCAATCAGACGATTGCTTCCAGTGGTCGTTTGTCGTCGAGCAATCCGAATTTGCAAAACATCCCGGTGCGTACCGAGCTTGGTCGCCAGATACGTCGTGCCTTTATTGCCGATCCAAGCTATGTGTTACTGACCGCCGATTACTCGCAATTTGAGTTACGTATCCTATCAGCGATTACTCATGAGCCGCGCTTGGTTGAAGCCTTTAACAAGGACGAAGATATCCATATGATCACAGCTTCTTCGCTCTTCGGAGTTCCAATAGAGGAGGTGACAAAGGATCAGCGTCGTCTAGCCAAGACGGTGGTCTATGCCGTACTCTATGGGCAATCGGCATTTGGTTTATCTCAGGTAACGGGCATGAGTAATGCGGAATCCGCTGAGTTTATCAAGCGCTATCACGAGACCTTTCCAAATATCAAGGTCTATGTTGATAGCACATTGCAACAAGCTCGCACGCAGGGCTATGTCAATACGCTCTATGGTCGCAAGCGCTTCTTCCCGGACATGCAAGCGCTCTCATACACTGAGCGCCAAGCGTTAGAACGTGAAGCTATCAATATGCCAATTCAAGGTTCCAATGCTGACCTCATTAAACGTGCCATGTTACAACTTCAGTATGCGCTCAAAGAAAATCGCATGAAAACCCGTATGATCCTGCAAGTGCACGATGAACTAGTCTTTGAAGTACCTGTTGAAGAGCTTGACCGTGCCAAAAAGCTGATCAAGACTATCATGGAGCATGTTGACCAGAGGCTAAAGGTACCCATTAAGGTGGAGATGAAGGTGGGAAGGAATTGGTATGCGGCTGAGCCAATGGTATAATTCGAGATGGGGTATGGTGTTCCTACAGCGGTTCGCTGAAATCTTGAACCATTCTGCGAAGGATTAATGCTTTGCGTTCAGGTCAATCTCTCTGGCTATCGCGATGCCGAAGAAAGAGATAGACCTGATCAAACAACGCCTGAAGTGGGCTATTGAACAGGATAGGGAGAGAAAGGGCTAGCAAGCTATGCATCCACAAATCACTCCAAGCAGCGGCAATGTTTTTGCTGATATGGGGCATCCGCACCCTCAAAGGGCATTAGTCAAGGCAAAGCTAGCTGGTCGCATTGCAATCATAATAGAAGAACGTGGACTCACTCGGGAAGAAGCAGCAAACATCTTAGGTTTGGAACGACCAGAGGATGTATCATTAGTTGTCACTGGTCGGCTTAGAGATTTTACTATCGATCAACTGGCAGATTTTCTCACAGTTCTCAATGAAGACGTCGAGATAACGGTACGTCACGCCCAAGGGCCAGCTCTACTCCATGTAACACTGGGATGAATGGATTGGGTAGAATGCCGAGAGAGAGAAAACTGGTCCTATTTTATTGATGGGGGCGTTCAGGTTCACCTTATTGCAAAACGTAATAAGTTGAACCTTTTATATTTAGGAAATTCCTGAAGTATTTGTCAAGAATGACCTAGAAACGAGTAGAATTATGCAATTATCAAACTTAGTGAAGGATCTCCCATCCTATCACTTTGCGGGCGCAAATAAGAAAATAGCTGATCGTCGGGCTGCGGGAGTTGATGTAATTTCGCTGTCTATGGGAGATCCTGATCTGCCTGCCCCTCAGGCGGTCGTTGACCGTCTGTGTGCTGAGATGCAGATCCCAGAAAATCATCGTTACCCTGAATATCGCGGTATGCGTGCCCTTCATGATGCCTTTGCGGTCTGGTTTCATGGTCGTTTTGGGGTCAGTCTGATGCCTGAACGAGATATTTTACCTGTGCTTGGCTCGAAGGAAGGGCTGGCCTACGCAGCCACCGCAGTGCTCAATGCAGGTGACGTTGTACTTGTGCCAAATCCCTATTATTCGGTCTATGTTACTGGTTGTACAAACATTGGTGCTCAGCCGTACTTCCTACCATTGCGAGAAGAGAACAACTATCTGCCCGATCTGGAAAGTATTCCCGGGGATATACTAGCCAAGACCCGGTTACTCTGGCTCAACTACCCCAACAATCCGACATCTGCCTGTGCAGGTCCCGAATTTTTTGAGCGTGTGGTAGTCTTTGCGCGGCGGCATAATCTAGTAGTTCTTCACGATCTAGCCTATGGTGAGGTCTATTTCGATAATATTCGCCCAATGAGTATATTACAGATTCCTGGCGCATACGATGTCGCGGTAGAACTGCATTCGTTAAGCAAAACCTACAATATGGCAGGTTTTAGAGTTGGGATGCTTGTAGGCAATGCTGAGTTAGTTGATGCAGTCGGGCGTTTAAAAAGTAATATCGATAGTGGGATGTTCCGTCCCATCCAGTATGCAGCTATTGAGGCACTCCAGTTACCATCATCCTGGCAGGAGCAACGCAATGCCATATATAAACGTCGCCGTGACCTGTTAGTAGAGGGATGTCGTGCTCTGGATATGCATGCTCAGACACCACAAGCTAGCCTATATGTATGGGCTCATATCCCAGCTCGTTTTGCTACTGCGCGTGAATTTGTGAGCTGGCTTTTCGACGAGACAGGGGTTTTGCTCACGCCGGGGACAAACTTTGGCTCGGCAGGCGAAGGGTATGTACGCATCTCAATTGCCGCACCTGAAGAGCGTATTACCACTGCGATACAGCGTATGCAAGATGCTCTCTAGCCAAAACTTCAGACTTTGGTAGTCTTCCGACTAGGATACTAGCTGCTCCATATACATGGTAGAAGCAGATCTTCTTGTAAACGTCTCTCATAATCTTGGCGTGCAATCTCGGTAACGCCAAGAGTTGCCAAGTGTGGTGTCACAAACTGAGTGTCGTGCAGAATATATCCGTGTCTCTTCAAATGTTCCACTAGTGCAACTAAGCAAACTTTTGAAGCGTCGGTGGCATGCGAAAACATGCTCTCTCCCATAAAAGCTCCTCCGAGTGCTATAGTTCCAAAACTCTAGTGTTTTCTAGACATCTTGGGTTTGGAGGGAATGACTATCCTCACAGGATGCACTACTAAAGGCATTGGTAACACTACCAGCGTCTTATTCACATCCTTTATCCCATTGCCCATAAGAGCGTTTGGGAGTGCTTTACGCATGATATTATAGCTGCCGTTGATGTCAGCGTTTAGCCTTTTGCCAGACTTAGATTGGTACATGCCACGTTTTATGCGATTTCCACTAAAAACAGGCTTTTTCTCACCTTCTTTCCCGTAGACTGGTATGGGATCAAGATCAAGGAAACTGGCTTTGCTCGTGTAGGACTCTTCTTGTACAAGAACTTCTATTCCAACGAGCTTAGCTTTATAGGTGAGCATATCGATGAATCTTGCATGTGGCAATTGTACAAAGTGCTGGTTATTCCTTCTGCTCATCTTGCATTCTTGCTTCCAACCTGGATTCTTGCCAATGATGAGCGTGCCTATCCCTTCTGCAACCAAGAGATCAATGATGCGCCTAGAAGCTGTATGCATGGAGTGATCAATGCGTCTAGTTCTCTTAGCTGAAACACGCTCTAATTCGCGTGATATATGATGGTTGTGGCTCATCTTCTTTCGTAGTCTTGCCGCATGTTTGTTGTAGCGTTGGTTAACACTCTTGATTGACCGCCCGTTAACAAGTCGTGGTACGAATCCCACTTTGTTTGATGTTAGCGCAACAAGATTGTTCACTCCAATATCTATTGATGCAACGAAAGAATGATTGACTTCCTCTTGCACTTCCTCCTCGGTATAGACAACTTCAACGATATAGCATCCAGCTTTCTTGGGTACAATGCGAACCTGATCCACGTTGCGATGGCTGGTTCTGACCTCTATTCCAAGCTGAGATGGTTTGATGATGCCAAGCCTGAGTGCTGGTTTCGAAAGAGCCTGCATAGTATAGACAAGGATATTCCTCCCTGCTCTCTTGTCCTTGTATCCAGGCAGCCTGGGACGGCCTCTGAACTGCGATAAATCTTCCTCATAGGCGCGTGTCGCTTCAAAGTACGATTTCCAGTTCTTGTCGAGAAGCTTGAGCACCTGCTGCGACACTTTGCGCGGAAGCGAGCGATAGGCTTCATGCTTCTGCATGCGCTTATCCATTTGATTGTAGTTCAAGTACTTTCCGCAAAAGATGAAATGCTGTCTGATCTCGTAGAGCGCTGCATTGTAGAGATTCTTGGAGGCGAAGGCGGCACGGTCAATGAAATCAAAGCGAGCATCAGTTTTGCTGATCATGTGCTTTTCAACCAGTTGCATCTTCGTTTCCTTTCTTTGTTAGCTCTTCAACTATTTTCTCTGTTTTGCGCTTAGCCCGTCTTTGCCCGTAAAGTCTAGCGCAAAAACTGTAAATAATTGATTGGAGATCAGTAATCCAATCATCATTAGCATTCTCAGCCTGATTAACTACCTCAATAGCTCTCCCATACGTTTTGAGTAGAGATTCAATATATCTAAATCCAAAGCGCGTTCCTCTGTCTTTATGCTCGATGCAATCAAATCGATTGTCTTATCTTCCAGAAGGGCAAGGAACTTGGGACGGCTATCATTTACTCCTGATCCAATTTCCTTGACTACTTTCGCTACTTGATAGCCACGAGCGTAGCAATATGCGGTAAGTCTCTCAGCTTGACTATCAAGATTGGCTTTATTCTCAGATGAAGAGACTCTTGCATAGACAGCGACAGAGATTGTTTTTGCAGGAGATGGCTTCTCGACATCTATAATGATGGTTTTTGTATCCATCTGATATCCTGGCAGCTTTCCTGCTTTGCACCATCTCCAGGCTGTTTTGTAGGAAACACCTACACTCTTAGCATAATCAACTAACCTCATGCTCATGAGTATGAGCATAGATGTCCAGGCTTGTCAATGGATGTCCAAAGTTCCTAGCAACGTTTCCGATACCATTCACCTGCATAGCGATGGGGATGGCTATAGTCCCCGTGCAAACCAACGTAGATAGCGTGCGATGCATGGTTTCATCGCTTCTACCATTTCTACGTCCATCGCAGTCAATGGTTTGATAACCAGCAGCAATCCAAGGCAGAGAACTACAAATATTGCTCCCCAAATCACTAGCAGGATAAGATTTGATGGATGCCAGAAAATGCTTGGCAAAGCTGCGAGGGTAGGAGCGAGCAAAAGTCGCCAAGTAAAGCTGAATAATCCTCGTAGATACTGTCGTGGCAAGTCCTTCAATACCCAGATCGGTAATAAAATCCCGCTAGCCGTCTTAGCAACTCCATCAGCGACAAGTGCTCCTGCTGGTCCGAATTGGGGGATAGCGAGGCATCCAATGCCGATAACGAGCAACAAACAGATCCACTGGCTCAGAGCGACCAAATTTGGTTTGCCCATGACATATAAGCTAGATTGGTGGATACTCGTGCCTACCACGCGTGTAAGGATATTGCAGACCAGGAAGATAGCCAGTAGTGGTCCAACTGCATTGTACTGGCTTCCATAAATGGCATAGATCAGGTTAGGAGCATTGAAGAGGCAGAAGACCAGCCCTGGTACTGCAAGCAGTGTTTCCACTTTGATCAATGTTTGCCAGGAACGAGCCAGCCGTTCATAATTATTGCCTATGAAAGCAGCTGCTAGTATTGACCCACCTATGCTTGCAAACCCCGTCACCATCAGCGCATTGGCTGCATCTGCCAATTGAAAAGACAGATTGAAGTCACCGATGCCTGTCAGCGATATGGCAAAAATCCCCAGCAAGATAAGTGAGACCTGTTTGAGTAACGCTCCCGAGACAAGGTTGGTCTGCCAAGCTGACATTCCCACTTGTAAGACAGGTTTGAGTGGCTGCGTGTATATTCCGCTGGGTATCGTGAGGAAAGGGACTAACCAACTAGCCAAAAAGATGGCACTGAGGGCGGCCACGATTGCTTGTACCCAGAGTATTCCATCGATACTCCAACCACTCAGCAGTGCGATATAGCTCAGCACTAGTATCAAAAGTTGGTTGGTGCTCCCAACAGAAAATACCCGATGCATCTGCATTCGTGAGGCACAAACTGTCATCAGCAAGTTAGTGATGCCCGTTCCCAGGACGTAGATAGCAATAGGTAAGGTATGTGCTTGCAATGCTGGATTTCTCAACGCTATAGCCACATCGTTAGCGCCTTTGATGGGAACAAGTGTGATCAGGGCAGCTAATGTGGGTAAGCTGAAGATGATGATACAGGCACTTGCAAGTAACGCTAGACAGCGCAGCCAGAGGAGACGCCTAATAAGTTGGGCTGCGGCAGCTTTGCCATGTCCAGCGCAGACGCGTGGAACATAGGTAGCGATGGCATCTTCTAGCCCAAACGCGACAACATAAAGTATAGTATTCATTACGGTTTGTATTGCCGCAAATATACCGTACTCTTTAGGAGAGACATGGTGTGTGATAAGCAACGTAAAAAGGAAGAGTGAAAGGTAGAGCCATAGCCCATAGGCTTGACCAAATAAATAGCTAGAAGGTGTCCGCCTAAGTAAATACTGTGCTTCAATATCTCTCTGAGCAAGCTTTGTTTCTATTGTAAATGTTGACATAGTTTGGTGGGATCTTTCAAAAAGATGTATGTCTTTTATTCTACATCAATTCTCATCATATTGTATCCCTATCAGCCAATATCTCCTAGTACTCCCGTCTTCGTATGGGCGTTGCTTGTTTGATGCCGCTGCGTTGTGGAATATTATGCAGCGGCATTGCTGTCCATGTACGCGAGAGAGGAGAGGGCGAGAGAGATTTTGTCTTCAGTTAGAAAAGAAAGCCTGAGGTGATGGTTGGACTGGAAGGTATCTCTCACCCTCTCTACTATTCAGTATACTGATAGGTACAAATTAGCCGATACGGCTTACTTGATTAACGGAACCGTTTGTCCAAACGTCAAGAAACGGGTATTGCACGAGTGCGCATTCAGCGGCAAGAGACAAGCCAGTCTCACTCCCCAATAACTTTAACGAGCACACGTTTGCTCCGTTGCCCATCAAACTCGACATAGAAAAGACGCTGCCAGGGACCAAAATCGATCTCACCCCTCGTAATAGGAAGCACAACCTGATGGTGGAGTAATAAATTCTTCAGGTGTGCATCACCATTATCCTCGCCTGTCCGATGATGCAAATAGTTGGGATTCTCTGGTGCGACCTTCTCAACCCATTCCAGAATATCCTGCCACAAGCCTAATTCCTCATCCTGTACAATGACAGACGCAGTGATATGCATAGCTGAAACTAGGGCCAAACCTTCCTCAATCCCACTCGCCCTGATGATGCGCTCAACTTCGGTCGTAATAGGCACAATCTCTTTGCGCTTCGGAGTGCGAAAGGTCAGGTACGCTGTATGTGATTTCATAGCTCAAAATCCTCCTGTTCGAACAGATATCCACATCCATTATACATCCTCACGAGCACATTATTGCAACGCACCACCAAACTCGTCCCGATCTAGATTTTGAGCCCCGTCTCCCGCTTTATGCAGCGGCATTGTTGTCCTATCCGGTGATATACGCGAGAGAGGATAGGAGAGGGCGAGAGAGATTTTGTCTTCAGTTAGAAAAGAAAACCTGAGGTGGTGGTTGGGTTGGAAGATACCTCTCACCCTCTCTACTATTCAGTATACTGATAGGTACAAATTAGCCGATACAGCTTACTTGATTAACGGAACCGTTTATCCAAACGTCAAGAAATGGGTATAGCACGTCGGATACATGAGTATGTTGATATTGATTTGCCTGTAGTGGAAGATGAGGAGAATAGGTGATATATTCCTTTCCTTGTTTTCCGCAGTTTAAACGTCAGCGAATCCCGTAGCAAGTTGTTCACATTGTCCTAGTTTGTCCAAACGTCAATAAAAACATGAAGGAGCACGGTATGAACAGCGAAGTACAGTCGCAATTTCGGCTAACCTCGTATGAATCGCCTTGACCCGTACTCGTAGATAGTCTGTTTGTGATAAGCAATCCGCTTGATCACTTTGCTCTGCAGAGAAAGCGCCTCAACGAATGCTGTCCGTAGTTGACGCGCACCCATATCTGAAGCAGGTGCAGCGAACCACCGATGATCCTTTCTGACAAACCCTCCATTGTACAGAAGTGCACGCACTGTTCCGCAATGCACTTTGTGGTGCTGTCGCTCCCATAAGGCATTCACTACTTCTGCAAAAGTCATGCCTTCTGGCGCATTTGCTAAAATTGCCTGTATAGATCGACGATACGACTCACCTAGCCCACCACGCAACGCAGATAATTCCTCAAGATCTACCAGACGTGCTTCCTCTGCCTGAACTAGCTCATCATGTCCCCCCTGACACATCACGATGATGTCAGGTGCCCAATCTACGCGCAATCTATCGCCAGCCTCTAGCCATGCTAGCTGGTCAGCGAGAGCAGGCCCATAGAGCTGGTTTTTCGCACGATCGAGCCAGAGCCAGAAATGTGTATTGTCCGCAAACCATAAACCGCGTAATACAATACTCTGCTCCTCTCCAATAGCAGGAGGTGGATAGACGTTACGTGCACTTGCAGGAACATGCAGGAAGCCTTCAATGAGATTAACAGTACGTAGGCTAACCGACCAAGTTGCGCGAGCCGCAGTTGCATCACCGCTAAGAATTACTTGACTTTCATCTCCTTTTAGAGAAAGTGCTTGCTCTGGTGATTGAGGGAGCCTCTGCGCTTCAGATAGACTTTCTGCTTCTGTTGTCTGAAGTGGCAGTACTCTCACTGGCATCACTTGTAACCGCGTCCGTTTGATCTCTTGTGGTAGCTGCTCAGCGGGAAGCCAGTAGTCCTGTCCAACGCGTAGTACCTGTGGCCAGTTTAGCAACCAGGATCGCACAGATAACCAAGCATTCCGTTTTTCGCCGTCACGCCAGCCCAGTTGCTTGAGTTCCTCTGTAATAGCCCGTACTGTCCAGGGTTCGGCACCAGTTTCTCGCCAGTGAGTTAGAAGTTGCTCTCCTAACTCGTCAAGAGCTTTCTTCATCGCTTTCGAAAGCGAGACATTCCGTTCATGATCGGTCGCTTCCAAGAAGCCATGCTTGTTCAGTGTCAGACGAGGATCGATGGGACAGAAGACGTAATGCATCTGGTCTTCAGCATCCAGCGCGACAAGTTTTCTATCCAGATCTTGCCCATCCCAACTCCCAGATAAGAGATCATTGAGGAGGCGATTATTGGCAAGTGTATGATTGATAAGACGCCAGTGGCCGGGTTGCTTCCAATCCTCCTGTGCCAATACGAAGCGTGCATCAGATTGGATGGCAATCTCATAGCCTGCGTCCCAGACAAGACCGAGTGCTTCTTTCTCTGTAAAGGTGCGACGCCAAGGTAACAGGCGCATAACAGCTTCTTCTATAAGCAGCGCCACTTCATCGGCCTCATCATTCATGCCTTTACCTCAAAATCCCGAAACTCGGGCAGATCTACTCCGCCTGCCAGCGCATCACGCCCACGCTGCGTGATTGATACAGCGGTATACGTCACACCTTTTGCCCTGATCGTTCGTTCGGTCAGTCGTAAGTAGCCACCCTCGATCAGAACATCAATAGTACGCTGAACTCTGTCAGCCTTGGCTCCAGTACCATCTAGTTCACCGAAATGATCTGATGCACGCGCCGCCGCTGAAAGTCGGAATATCTCCCCTTTTACATTCGTCTGTGGGATGCCGAGCAACATCTTTTCAATGGTCCTCTTAGCGAAAATACCATTATGGTCACGTACAGCCCCAAGCACAGCAAGACGGATGTCAACAGACAACGGTTCGCCATATAACCGTATGCCGGGGTCCCAGGGCAAGTGTTCATTGGTTGGGCTACAGAGATCGCACTTGCCGCAGAGGGGTGCATCATCACGGCCCGTGAGATAATTGATCAAGGCCGCACTGCGACATCGCTTCTGGCCTGGTCGCAGTTTGATATAGTCTAACATCGCCTGTAATCGCTCTTCAAAACGCTGATAGCGATTGGCAAAGCGTTGCTCGATAGTTTCCAGGTAGGTCACATCAGCTAATTGAGCACTAAGCATCAGTGTGATACCTCGACTGTAAGCACGATATAGGATCATATCACGCTCGGCCAGCTTAACCAAGATCGGGTCTACCACTCGTGGATCTATACCCGCTTGTGCATAAACCTGCACGGCACGATAAGGCACTTGGATATCTTGTGTTGCGCCAAGCGCTTCGAAGAGTATTGACGCCACTTCACGTTCCGATGCATCCGACAGAACTGTAAGCACAGTTGAAACTGGCTGATTTAAGAGGATAGTTGCCTCAAGAGTACAGTCGGGGCCACGCTGGACAAGTCCTGCCTCCTCAAATGAAAAAAGTAAGACTCGGGCCTGTGTTAACTCAATACGCGCCAAGTTTGCTAATGCATCAGGATCACAGAGCACTGGACCATCAGCCAGCCGGACGGCAGTAGGCAGTTCATCGTCGATCGTCAGCAGGGCCTGTTGGTAATCACGTAATACTTTCGTATCTGGCATGCCCTGGCGAGCAATGAAACGTTCGGTGCTTTGGGTCTGAGCATGGTACAAAAGAATGGCATAGGCCTCTTTGCCATCTCTTCCTGCACGCCCTGCTTCTTGTGCGTACGCTTCCAAACTCGCTGAATGATCGTAGTGGAGGACAAAGCGGATCTCAGCTTTATCAACTCCCATGCCAAAGGCAGTGGTGGCAACCACGACATCAAGTTCACCTTGCATAAAACGCTCTTGTATCTGGTGACGCTCAGGCGTGGGTAGCCCGCCATGATAAGCCTGTGCCGCAATATTGCGGTTGCGCAACAAGCGAGCAAATTGCATCGCAGCTTTGCGTGTAGCAACGTAGACAATCCCAGAACCCCCATGTACCTCATCGTGGACAAGTTGATGTACGATGCCAAGGGCCAGCATGTCACGCTCTTCGCGTTTGGCAACAGAGTACACGCGAAATACGAGATTATCTCGTACAAAGTCGCCTGTCCGAATTGAGAGTTCTCGGTCATTCTGCCCCATTGCGAGGATCGTCGTGATTTCAGTCTGGACTTGCCGAGTTGCCGTGGCTGTCAGAGCGTGAACTGGCAGCTTTTTTGTGCCTGTGCTAGTTGGAAGCAATTTGGCAATCTCTAGGAAATCAGGGCGGAAATCATGGCCCCAAGTCGAGATACAATGTGCTTCATCGACTACCAATTGTACGAGTGGTAATTTACCAATGTAAGCGCGGAAGCGAGGATCGCGTAGGCGTTCAGGTGATACGTATAAGAGCTTAAGCTTGCCTTTGGCTGCATCACGCAGCACCTCTTCCTGACTGGCTGCATCCATACCCGAAACGAGCGCGGCAACCCATGTCATACCAGGCACTTCTCGCATTTTCTCCACCTGATCGCGGATCAAAGCAATCAAGGGAGAAATGACCAATGTCAGACCGGGCCGGATCAGGGCAGGCAATTGATATGTGCGGCTCTTACCTGCTCCAGTTGGCAGAAGGGTCAAAACATCCTTCCCGGTGAGCACATCACGCATGATGGCTTCCTGACCATCTCGAAAGCTGCTTTGTCCCCACACGGCTTGTTGTACTGCAAGCAAGCGCGGCTTGGCGATGTTTTCATAATCAGCCTCACTGATAAAAGGCGTTGGCAACTGCTGCTCACTGAGCACTCGTTGCAGGTCGGGAACGGTTGGGAGAGGCAGATTCTGCCGAGTCAAAATCTAGTTCCATCCACTGGGCAATGCGGCGGAACATCTCGACGTCAAATTCATAGCCAATGGTGGAATTGGGCAAGGATCGGAGCACTTCGGTACGGTAGAGCGAGTTCCGCAGGCGTTTATCTAGCAGGATGATCGCGCCTTGATCACCAACCGTGCGGATAAGACGTCCAAAGCCTTGTTTGAGGACAATGATCATCTTTGGCAACAGGTAGCCGTAAAAGGCATTGCCGCCCGCATTTTCAACTGCGCTCATGCGAGCGGCTTCAATCGGATCTCCCAGGCTGGGGTAGGGCAATTTCTCCAAGAAGACATAGGAGAGGGAGTCACCAGGAACGTCGACACCCTCCCATAGGGAGCGTGAACCGAGCAACGAACTTTCTGTCTTTGCACGGAAGTCATCTAATAGGCGTTGTAAGCTGCCCTGTCCTTGCCTAAGCACAGGAAATCCCTTTTCGGCTAAGGGATCGGCGAGTTGCTGAAACACGAAATCGCGGCGCGAGTTGGCTGTGAAGAGAACCAGCGTTTTGCCTCCAAAGAAAGGGATAAAGCGATGCAAAAGCTCTGCCACGGCTTCGGGAAAGTTCCGCTTCAAGTCGCTATCACGTGGTGCTGGCAAATTGTTCGGTAACATGAAAAGCGACTGATCGTGATAGTTGAATGCAGGCGGCAGTTCGCGTGTAGTCAGGGGTTTAGACAGCGTCGCACTAGTGACCCGCTCAGCTTCCAGACCGATCCGGCTGAGAAAGAAGTTAAAGCCCTGCTCATAGACGGTTAGGGTTGCCGAAGTACAGATCGCCGTATTCGAGCCGAGACCAGAGGCGTTCCCACAGGAGAGGTCCAACGTTTATCGGGACTGCGCTGATGGTGATCGGAGTACGCAACAAACGCTTCGTTGTCGTATCGCTACCCTGCATCGCTTCTATCCTGCCTAGCTCGACGATACGGACATAGTTACTTGTATTATTGAATGACCAGAACCAGTTGTAGTGCTCAATAAGTGTACGCAGATCTCGGAGCAGTGAGCGAGCCAGACGTATCGTGCGGTGGGCGCGTCTTGCCCCTTGTTCGATAGACGTTTGCGTTTGATATATGGAACGAGCATTCTCCACAAGCATACCCAGCGAAGTGCGAAGGATGGTGAGAGCTTGAGCAAGTGACGTTATCGCAGTGCGCAATGCTGGTCCACCTGCCGCAGACAATGCTCCCTGATCAATACGCACACGCACGCCGTAACGTTCCAGCTCTGTTCGTGACACGACAGTTTGATTGGCTACATAGTGATGGAGTTGGGTGACAAGGCTATCCAGGGCTGCATGTGCATCATCAACAGCTTTGACAATCGCGACCAGATTTGGATCATTGGTTGCCAGTTCCAGTCTCCGACGGCAATCACGTACCAGACCGTTGGAGGTGCGTGCATCATAGATAGCACGTAAAATACGGCGCAGGACACGCTCTTCTACGCGTTGCTCAAGGGCACTTGTTGCCGCATCCTCAAGATTATGGGCCTCATCACAGATCACCACACTAGCGAAAGGCTCCTCATCCGTGACATTGGCAAGGTAACTATTGAGCAACAAGGCATGGTTCACCACCACCAGATCTGCTCGTTCGGCATTCTCGCGTGCACGTTGGTAAAAGCCCACTGGTAGAGCGGTAGTAGGACGATCATCGAGACTAGAGCGCACGCTAGCAAGCGTCTGAAAGACAGCACCATCAGCAGAAAGAAATTCTTCTAGTGCTTGTGGTGTATAGCCTAGTTCATCCAGATTGCCATGGGCAGATGTTGCGGCAAAGCGCACCAGTGTTGCAAGCATCCAGGCCCGAGGTGCAGGCAATGTTTCCTCCGCAAAGGCATCCTCAATCTCCTCAGCAAGGCGTGACAGTGCAAGATAGTTCGCACGTCCCTGCAATTGGGCATACGTCACGCCGGGAACAAGTTGCTCTACAAAGGGAAGTTCACGCTCAACTAATTGTGCCTGAAGAACATGAGTGAAGGTTGAGATAGCCACAGGTCTTCCGGTAGCTTGTGCATATAATGCCGCTGGAACAAGATATCCTTGACTTTTGCCTGTGCCAGTCCCGGCTTGAATGATGGTATAGCCTCCTGTGCGCATGGTTTGAGCAGTAAGTTGGGACATTTCAAGCTGTGCATCACGTCGGGTATGCCCTAGCGCCTCTGCTCGTATGAATGCAGCTTCTACCATCTTGGCATCGATTGGTTCTGATGTCGCTGAAAGACGCTCAGGCAAAAGTGGCGTCAGATTTGCTCCGAAGGTAGCGACAATCTCTGATACGAGGACAGGCTGTGCTGGTGACGTCAGTAACTGAGTCCAAGGATCATGGGCTCGGCGCAACAGTTCGTAGACAGCCTGACCAGCTGGCCCACGTTGTATTTCACGTTCGAGACCAAGAATGATACCCGCAAGCATCTCCACATCCGCATCGGCACGATGGGCATCTGGTCGAGCACAACCAAAGCGTTCAGCGAGCTGAACCAACACGATGCGATGGTTCGCAGGGCAAAAGCACACATGCCAGAGGTAGAGTGTCAAGCACGAGAAACGTTGGAGGTAATGGAAGACCGATGCGTTCACAGGTCGCTTTGAGCAATGGCCCATCATAGCTAGCACCATTATGAGCGATGAGTGGAAGATCACCGATATAGACGAAGAAGTCTTTCAGCACCTCTGCAATGGATGGAGCATACTGCACATCAGCCATCGTGATTTTCGTCAACTGGGTGATATGCGCAGGGATAGGGACACTTGGACGAACAAACTTGGCCCAGCAATCTTGCAATATGCCATCTATCCAACGCTGGGCGGCGATCTGGATAATCTCGGTAGCAGGTGAATAGGCATCCTGGTGTGTGGCTTCCAGATCAAAGACCACATAGCAGCCTCGCTTGAGAGCCTGAGCAGATGAAGCAGGATTTGTTGCTTGGGAAGAAGGTGAGACTGCATCATCGGGAAGAAGCACAATTTGCTGTTCACGCAATTGCCAACGGCCACCCTCACCTTCGACAAAACGCTGCGGTCGTTCGCGTAGCACGGAGATTACTTGAACGAGTGGCAATTGGCGTTTGACCTGCTTTGCCACAAGGCGTGTGAGAGCTTCACCAGTCAATCCTGTTGAGGTTGTCATTAGAAGAGTTTCTGCAACGGCAATAATTTGCTCTTTGAGCGCCATATATCCTTGCCCCCCATCTACTATTATATCATCGATGATACGATCAATACTCTATTATCAATAACTATTCTATTTCCAGCAGCAGCCGCAAAGCAGTAAAGAACTTCGTCGGTAGCTGCCCGTAACTCTTGAAAGGGATAAGCTTCACCCTCCTCCTTTCCTGCTAGCTGGCTCCCTGCACCAAGTGCAATCTCGAAGAGGTTTTCGCCGAGTTCTAGCACTTCGGCGGCGAGCTGCTGTCGGCTTTGATCGCTCGTATTCACAGCTCCCCCTTGAAGGCTTTGTCGAGGATGGATGGTAGGAGAGCGTTGAGTTCTGCTGAGGTTTCGGTTTGCATGCGTTTTAGGGTGTCTATTTTGGATTGGAGGTCGTCGAGGTAGGCTACGATATGACGTTGTTCAGATAAGGGAGGCAAAGCAATTGGCAGGGCTTTTAATTTAGTAGCATTGACGTTTGCTTGTCCGGTCATTTGTGTTCTCTCATTAAACATGTAAGCCCGTCCTATTGGTGAATTGATATAAGCCGCAATGAGGTTAGGATTAGTTTTTTCTACATCAAACCGTAAGCGAATCAAATATGAAGCAAATCCGTAATCATCTTCTGCATCAAAAACTGCACATTTGCCTACCAGCTCTGCACTGTTTGTCCTATTGACCAGAATATCACCTTTAGCTAGCAGTAACTTTGCTCGTTCTTTCGCTGTTAGATGAAGATATTTGAGATCATACAGCTTAAGACGACCATGTTGAATGTTTACCATTCGCAAGATAGGTGTACCTGAAGCATCATCTGTTGTTTTATCAGATGTGCCGTAACAATCATCAATAACATAGTCTCCAAGCGTACCTGTAACCCAACTACTACTTGCACCCTGGGCAAAGATTTCAGAAATGGCCATAGGGATTAATGCTTCTGCCTCCTTCACAGCCTCCCTCTGCAACCCTCGTGCCTCCTCGATTTTAGCTGCAAGTTCTTCAATTCGTGCCACAATGCGCTGCTGTTCTTCGAGTGGGGGGAGGGATATTGGAGTCGCCAAGAATCGGTCTACCTTTATCCGGACACGGTTTGTAGTTCCTTCGCTAGCAATGCTACAAAGATTCACAAAATCATGTGTTTTACTCATCCAATCAAGAAACTTTTGCACGAATTCGTAAATTATTTAGAGTAAACACGGGAAAATCTGCACTTACTATAGCCCCATCAAGAGCGCTTGGGACAAGACCAAAGGCTCCATTCCTCGCATCAATTTTTGATAAGATAAACTGATCCGTTCTTACGCAGAACTGATTAGAACCTGTTAAATTAGCTCCGGCAATCTCTCCACGCAGTACAACACCTTTACCCCAAAGTCGTACTGTCACTTGCTGATAGTACTTTCCTGGATCGATATCAACCTTCTCCTCAGATTTAACAAGTACTTCTCCCAATGGCACCATTGGAAAACTTTTGCTCACTCCTCATCCTCCCCTAACATCTGCTCAATCTCTTCCATAATCTCCAAAACACGTCGCTCTTTTTCGACGATACTCTTCACAAGTTGCTCAGGAGGTAAATGCTCAAAATCCTTCTTGCCGTTAGGGTTCTTCACATCCAAGTTGCAATCATTGGCCAGCAGATCCTCAACAGGCACTTTCCAGGCTCGTTCATTCTCAACACGGTTATCCCACCATGCAATACAATCTGCAAACTCCTCAAACTGCAAGGGCTTCGTTTTGCTGTAGCTACTCCGACCTTCAGGCAATGGTAGCTCATAGTACCAGACCTCACGTGTGCAGGGTTGTTCGTTCTCAAATGTCTCAGCAGGCGCACATGCTTCGAAGAAGAGAAGATTTGTGGGGATACTCGTGTAGGGTGCAAAAACTCCATTGGGCAGACGTACAATGGTATGCAAATTGAAACGAATGAGTAATTGCTTTTTGATGATGGCAGCCACGCCATTGCCGAACAGAAAACCATTAGGAAGCACGATCCCACAGCGCCCACTAGGACGCTTGAGCAGGGCCATCACATATTGGAAGAAGAGCAGAGTCGTTTCTGCTGTACGCAAACCATCGGGGAAGTTGTTGAGGATGCCACGCTCTTCTTCACCTCCAAAGGGAGGATTGGTGGCTACAACGTCGACGCGCTCTGTATCTTTGATTTGGCGAATATTGACTGAGAGGGCATTTCTTTCAGTTATGTGAGGGTATTCGATGCCGTGCAAGAGCATATTCATTATGCCGAGCAGGTATGGCATGGGCTTTTTCTCAATGCCGATTAAGGATTTCCTCCGCTTGTCTGTGCTGGGCTGGTGTGCGTATCTGGTCTTGACTCTTGAGATATTCATAGGCCTCGGCCAGGAAACCCGCTGTGCCGCAGGCCGGGTCCATGATACGCTCGCCTCGCTTGGGAGCCAAGCGGTTGATGATGAAACGAATGATGGGACGTGGGGTATAAAACTCGCCTGAGTCTCCAGCGGCGTCGCGCATCTCTTTAAGCATGGTTTCGTAGAAGTGCGAAACAGCGTGAATATCATCCGACAAATTGAAGTTGATAGTGCAGAGCTTGTCTACCACTTGGCGCAAAATATAGCCAGAGCGGATACGGTTCACTGTGCCCTGAAAGAGGGTGCCAATAATCGTACGAATATCCCGGTCGCCCGTGCCCGAGAGTTGAGCCAAATAGGGTATCAGTTCGCCATTCACAAAATCGAGCAGTTCATCGCCCGTCATGCGCTTGGTCTTATCCTCTACTGCTGCCCAGTCACGCCAACGGTAGGGATGTTCAATCACGGGCTCATAGATATCACCAAGGATCTCCTCACGGGCATATTCAAAATCGTCGAAGCTTTTCAGGAAGAGAAGCCACGTCAGTTGCGGTAGTCGATCTGTATCGCCAGAGAGACCTGCATCCTTGCGCAGGAGATCACGCACGCTTTTAATGGTTGATGAGAGTTGTTGCTTACTCGTAAGCGGCTCCTTTGGCTTTTTGGCCCTCTTTGTCTTGCCATTCACGGATAGACCATTCAGTTCAGAATCTTTTGCCTCGGTATCTCCAGTATCTTCAATAGTAAATAATGCAGGCTGTTGGACGTTTGTCATAGCCATGTTTGTTCCACCTACCTTACAAATAATTATCATTCGTCTTTTCAGACGTTATAGAGCAACATCTGTAACTCTTTTAGGACAATACGCACATTGGTATTGGTCGCTTTGTCGATAAAAGGCTGTGCCAACTCTAGGGGGGTATGGTTGTCGGCCAGGGAAATCACCTGCAACAAAGCCGGATCACTCACATTGGGTGCTTCGCCCTTGATGTACTTATCCAGAATAACATCAAGTACCGCACGTGCTAAGAGTTTATGCTCATATCGCTTGAAGAAGGTGGCATAGTTTTGTCGCAGACGTGCAACTCGTTGTGCACGTGTGACTACTGGCTCATGAAATACCACCGTGAGCAATAGGTCGAGCGGATCAAGCTCTGTGAGCTGCTGCTGATAGGCAAGCTCTTGTAAATCTACGCCTTCATTCTCCAGACGCATCAAGATTTCTGCGCGTTGTTCATCATTTAACCAGCGTGCTCGCAAATCTGCTGATGTGCTCACAAGATTATGCACTGTCGAAATCGTACACTCTCGATATGTTCCTTGGCGGAGTGTGCTGCCATCTGGTCCCAATTCATAGACGATTTCTCCAATAACCTTGAGGATACGTCCATCTCGTGTTTGTTTGGTGACCACACGCATACCAGGAGGAGGATTTGCAGGATCTATGGCTTCTGATCTTATATTATCTAATGATGCCTCTTTACCTACGAGGTGAGAAGTATCACCTCTATCATCTGCTGTTTGGTGTGGCTGGAAATTACTGGCACTGCTCTGATTATTACCCTGTTCCTCTTGTCCTACATCATTGGATACGTGTGGAATTGCATCATAGTGGGAGACATGCGTAGAATGACAAACCTCAGAGGATTGATAATCTTTTGGCTCCTCATGCACTGCTTGGCATGGTGATATATCAGATGGCAATGTTCCTGCTGAAATGTCGGTTATGGGAGATGAAGGTGCCTGTTCATTTTCGCCTGTTAGTGTTGTTTCTGCTTGTCTTGCATGCGTTGGTTCAATATCAAACGGGATAATTTCATCGAGTGATGAGACAGTCTCGTCAGGAATAATAGGCTCTTGCTGCGGTTTAGGCTCTGGTAGCAGCAGCTCTTTCTCCACCAGTTCTGGATCACCATCAAAGTCAGCATCAAAGAAATGTTTGATCGTTCCTGCGTAATCCAAGATAGTGAACCAGCGTTTCTGTGGTTCAAATAAGCGTGTGCCACGTCCAACAATCTGTTTGAACTCAACAATCGAACCAACCGGACGTGCTAACACAATATTCTGACAAGTTGGCACATCCACTCCCGTACTGAGCAATTTGGAAGTTGTCACAACCACCGGAAAATTCTCATCGGGAGTTGTGAAGTTGCCTAGGGCACGTTTCCCCTCTGTCCCTTCCTCAGAAACAATGCGCACAACATAATCAGCATGATGTGCTGCCCAATCTGCACATGCCTCCACCAGGGCCGCACGCATCTCTTCAGCATGAGCTTGATCTACGCAGAAAACAATCGTTTTCGCGAATGGATCGGTTCGTTGCAGAAATGCCGCTAGATGTTGTGCAATAGCCTTGGTATATGTCCTCATCGTAGCCGGAGTTTCCATCGAAGCTGGGATATCGATGAAGGAGCGTTCATTCTCATCCAGCACAATACTGACGGTTGGCTGTTCCTGAGAGCTATGCTGCCCTCTATCCTGATCTGCTGGTGAGACAAGTTCTTCGTCTTCACAGGCCTGTCCAATGATGATTCGGCGAACACGATAAGGGGCCAGAAACCCATCATTCATACCCATACGCAGCGAATACTTATAGAGCGGCTTACCAAAATAGTCGTCTGTCTGCACAGTTTCATTACTTAAAGGAGTTGCCGTCAATCCGATCTGAACCGCGCTAGAGAAATATTCCAGGACCTTGCGCCACTCGGATGCCTCTTGTGCGCTACCTCGATGGCACTCGTCCACGACAATCACATCGAAAAAGTTGGCAGGATAATGGAAATAGCGGCTCTGGCCGTACTGGTCAAAAGTTGTAATGCCCTGGTATGTAGCAAATACCACATCGTAGGCAGTTGACGCATCTCCCTGGACACGATAACGTGCATCCCCAAAGGGTGCAAACTCGTTATCCATTGCCTGACTCAAAAGAAAATCGCGATCTGTCAAAAATAGCACATTTCTTACAGCTCGTGCGCGTTTGAGCTTCCAAAGCAACTGGAAGGCGACCATGGTTTTTCCCGTGCCAGTGGCCATGGTGAGCAAAATACGGGGATGCCGCAATCCTCTTTGTGCCTGTAAGACAGCAATCACAGCATGATTGATAGCTGCTTCTTGATAGTAACGAGGTCTTTTACTTCCACTCAGGTGATATGGATAGTGCAACACGTTTCTGTGCTTCGACTCAGTTAGTTGCAAAGCGGCGGTCCAACGCTCCCAGAGGGCCTCGCGATCTGGAAACATCGTGAGCGTAGAGCAGAGAGGCTCTTGTGAGCTTGACCAATCGAACTCCAGGATGGTTCCATCCTCTTCAACAAGATAGGCGAAGGGCAAGGCAAGGCAACGGGCAGAATTTTGGAGACGTCGTATGGCATCGTCTTGTATTTGACCATTTCGCACTGTGTGAGCAATCGCAATGGGGAACGAGGCTGCCACACGTAGCAGAGCATCAACGTAGAGACGCGACCCTCGGCGAGTAGAACTAGGATATACACGTCCATCAGTGAAGCGATAAGGCATCTGCAAAAATCGCCCATGCCAGCCTGCTTTGCCGAGCTGCTGGCGCAAGTCTGCTGTAGCAGCATTGAAGGTCGCGACTGATTCCTCTGGCAGTTCGAGAAGTTTTTTGAGCAAGGGGAATGTCTCTAGCACACGATGATTTAACGTGTGTTTGACTGTCTCTAGCAAGCGCAACTCGGCAATGGTATCAGCATGTGCGAATTTGTTGCGAGGATTTAGCTGTGGCTGTTGTCCCATCTGCTCTTCCTGATAGTTCAGCAGCAAATGTCCGACAGCGTGACCATACAATGCAACCTGATCTTGCGTCGCCAATTGTTTTTCGATAGCTAATAAAAAGCGATCCGGCAGTTCTCCCATACGACCAACAGGGATAAGTGCAGCATCAAAGCGACCTAATGGGGGCACTCGGAACGCCAGCGCTGTATTACGCCCTACACCATTGAAACACTCAAGAGCGTTTTGCAGGCGAGTCACATCAAGATCTGCAACAAAGAGCAGATGTGCTGGGAGGAGGAGCCGTTGCAACTTACTCTTATATCCTACTGCATCACCACATTCTTGATGAAGTTTCGCAAGAGGCGTATTATGTGAAGCACCTCGCCAGTTAGAAATAAGCTGTTGTAAACGCAAGGTGACATCAATAGTGAGTGGAGAGGAAGATAGATTTTGTTCGTCCGTGATAATATATCCTTTCCTTCATCATCAATGTAAAGTCTTGAGCAAAAGCCGTCGCTCCCTCTTCGCTGCGGAACGTACCAGAGATCTTTTGCTGAACCTTAATCATGCGCAGATCTCGTTCGGCGAGATTGTTCATGTTGGTACGCTTCACAGTGCTCTTGCTATGCTCTCAGTTTATCAGCTTTGTCTACCCCTCTCCCGGGCGACCTGAGTAGTTACTAATGCAATAGCACGTTCGTGGTCGAACTCTGGCACTTTGGCTTTTTGGGAAGAGGGAAAGTGTTCGCTCAGTGTTACAACTCTTCCATTCGCTCGTTTTTATTCATGTGTATCATTCTATGCACCGATGTAATCTTGTTATAATGAAAGGCTTTACCATGAATTATCCACCGTATGATCCTAACAACCCGCAGCAGCCAACAACTGCCGGATCGTATCCGCCGTATCCTCAGTTCAATCAACAGCCATCGTCTCCACAGTATCCCCCAAATCCTGGGCAGTACCCACTGCCTGAAGATAGTTACCCACCTCAGTACCCACAGCCAGGGCAACAGCCTCAGTATTCGCAGCCCTTGCAGCCGTCCCAATATCCACCTCAGTATGCACAATATCCGCCTCAGTACCCACAGTCAGGGCTATCACCTCAATCTTCAGCTCAGATGCAAAAAGATCCTTGGTACAAGACCAGTGGTGGAATCATCACTTTGCTTTTTCTCTTCTTCCCAGCTGGTCTATTTTTGATGTGGCAATATGCCAAGTGGGGCCCCAAAACGAAGTGGATTGTAACTGGCATTCTCGCGTTTTTGGTCGTTGTGTCGGCAATATCAAATACTGCTGAGGAAAAAACTAGGTATCAACGACGACAACGAGTGCCTCGTCGAATAACTCTGATATATCAAGCAATACAAATGCAACACCTATACCAACCGACACGCCAACTCCAACCCCAACTCCAACACCACCTCCGACTTGGCAGACGACGCATACCTACAGTGGGAATGGAAATGTGAAGACCGAAACTTTCACTGTTGGCAATGATTGGAAACTTCAATGGTCATGTACTCCATCATCATCGTATTTGGGCGAATATAACGTCATGGTAGACGTGTATAATTCTGATGGAACTTCTGCTGACCTTGGTGCTATTAACACAATTTGTCAGTCTGGCAATGTCTCAGGAGAAACAGAGGAACGTGTTAGTGGTGATCTTTATTTGGATGTTCAATCTGAGGGGGCATGGACAATGACCATTCAAGAATTGAAATAGGCTTTATCGGGAATCTGCACCAACCTAGCATCTGATGCCTTGTGTCTATGCGCAATAACCTTTGCAATGAAGACAGGCTCTCAGTCTGAATATTAAGAGCTTCTAGAGCCGAACTGAGGAAAGGCGGTAGATATTTTTCTTGCAATGAACATTGCACGCATATGCAAAAGGATCAAATGGCTAAATGTGTCTTACTCACGGAAAGAGAGCATCTGACAGGGATACCAGTGCTCTCTCTCAACAACTCTCTCGTCCGAGACTTATCGCTTTCTGTCAATTCTTTTAGTCTTCCCGTTGGTTCTCTTCTCATTGTCCCTCACGGTACTTTTATTCATCTAAAAAATGCCTTGCGTCTACCCTCCAAAGACCCCTCGACTGCGAACGCTATACACTATCATAGCTTTCTGCTACAATACACGCTGGCAAGTAGCCTTATAGCCATTCCAGTACGCAAGAGTAGCATAAGATCTTCAATCGTAGAGAGGAAGATAGATATCATAGCTCTATGATGCAGAAGGATGTGGTCACCTTCAAGCAAGCCAACGGATGGTTGGAGGAGTATAGAAGGCAATTATGCTGCCAGCACCTGATGCATCAAAGGACTGTTCCCTCCCATGTGAGTCAGTATGGGTTTGAAGAATGTGAATAAGGTATATGGGAGCCATCCGTACCCATACGATATCAGCGTGTGCATGGAACGAGAAACTTCCATCCCTAGCAGATAGCGGGGCAAAATGGTCAGTTGGTACCAGGAGGCATGATGAATATCATCATTCCCATTCCTAGAGGCAAGGGATGTTGCTGTATCATCCCTGTGATGCTGGCTTTGATGACCACAAGTGTTTTGCTGCTGTTGCCGCTGTGGCGTCAGTTCGCAAAACCTAGTGTGCATCGTCTTGGCAATGCGTGAGTGAGCCAATGGCGGGCTTAGTAGGGAGAACTGCTGGAAACACGCGGTAGGACTCAAGGCCTCTCACTCAGCCTGACCAGGAGTCTGGAGTGTCCGTTCTTCCCTGCTCAGATACTGATGATACTCATGCGCGGCCCGTTCGCCCAGGCTGGTCAATACCCTGGAGAGCCAATTTCTGCTGGCACGACCTTTGCTGCGTGACGTTTGCTCTGCGCTCCCATTGGGAAGCAGGTGGTCGATCAGGGTGAGAATATCGGTCGTGAGGCTAGGCAGCAGACCATGGAAACGGGCCAGCAGTTGCGCCTGGATGCTCAGGATGATTTCGGTCTCGCCTCGGCGCGTTGCCTGGACGATCTGGTGAGCCGCGCGGGAAGCCTGAATTGAGGTGAAAGGCAGAGTCGCCAGCAATCCGAAGAGCGTGTACTCCGTCTGCTGCTGACCTTTGAAGAAAGCGTTCACATACGAGCCTGTCCGCATCAGGCCAGGAACCACCGTCACAACCTTGAGGCCATCCTTGCTCGCCTCAGTGTGCAACCCTTCCGAAAAGCCCAGGGCGGCGAACTTAGCGCTGCAATAGGGCAGGAGATGGGGGATGCTGACCTTGCCGCCGATGGAAGTGATGTTGATAATATGCCCGCTCTTGCGTGCTCGCATAGAAGGCAGGACTGCCAGCGTAGGGTAGACCATGCCCCAGTACATGATATTGATGGCCTCCTCATAATCGGCAAGCGTCATAGTTTGCTGGGGACCAACGGTAATCACCCCGGCATTATTGACCAGGATATCGACATGTCCCAAGCGGGTCAGTACCTGATCGATCAGATCCTGCACCTGCTGCTGCTGCGTGATATCACAGGTCATCGCCAGAACCTGGCATCCCATCGACTCCAGCTCCCTGCGTGCGGCCTCCAGTGTTTCCTGCTGACGGGCACAGATCACCAGCTGTGCACCCTGCTGGGCGAACTCGCGTGCCAGGGCTAGGCCCAGTCCCCTAGAACCACCCGTAATCAGCACCACCTTCCCTCGCAGGTCAAGCAGAGAGCGGCGCTTTCTATATTCCCTCGTCGCCAATCCCAAGCCGAAGGCGACACCAATGCAGCAAAGTCGATTTCTCCATCGATTGCCTGTTGTGCTCATAAAAGTCCTCCCATTGCATCTACCTGTCAGCAACGCCCCCACAAGGAAGGGGTGGTCATCAGGAGAGACCTATACAGGCGTCGTCTTAGGGGTCTCTCTGAGGGAATACGTCTAGCAGACAACAGAGGTGACACCTGGGTGCCATTGGTCAAGCTTCCTTTATGATCCCTGTGTCGGATATGCCAAATATATATCGACTCTCACCTCGATTACGATGCTATCCACACCTGCACCGTCCCATCCCTAGAGCCAGAGGCAATGCCAAAATCGCTGAGCAAGATTTCACGACGTTGTCCCAACGACAATGCCCAGATCGGTAAAGATATCGTACAGGAGTTTAGGACCATAGTAATAGTATAGATGTTAGAAATAGAGAGATGCTTCGTTCTAAATAAGTGGCAAGGAATCTACCAAATTTAGGGGGAATAGCGTGACCATTGCACCCAAATTGACCAAACACTACCAGATGAATAACGATCAGGAGTCTATTGTTTCCCACCAGCGAGGGCCATTATGTGTTATTGCAGGTCCTGGTTCAGGTAAAACACGTAGTATCATTTTATTGGTGCTCAATCTTCTCCTCTCAGGCAATGCTCAGCCCTCCGAAGTGATTCTTTGCACCTATGCAGAGAAAGTCGCTTACGAGATGCAAGATCGTTTGATAGAATTTGCTGAGGAAATTGGCTACAAAAAAGATCTTTCCCAACTGCGAATTGGCACTATCCATAGCATTTGCAAACAACTCCTCATTGAAAATGTCCATTATGCAAATATAGAGAACGACTTTACCACACTAGACCAATTCGCCCAGCAGTTGCTTATTTTTCGAGCATATCCATGAAATTTGCAAACCCTCTGCTATGAAATTCTTCCACGACTATTGGGGATCAACATGGGATATTGCCAAGGAACTCAGCTCTTGCTTCAATATAATTACTGAAGATTTACTTCTTGATAAACTCAAAGCAAGATATAACAAGAAAAATATCTCATTGCCGACAGAAAACGATAAACTTCGTTATTATCTTACCTATACGTATACAGCCTATCAAAAGATGCTCCAAAAGAGAAATTGTCTTGATTTTGCGCATCAACAGAAATGTATCTATAATTTGCTCAAAGACCCTCAGACGTTTCCCCATGTGACCAAAGGGCTTCGATATATCATTGTTGATGAATATCAAGACACGAGCTATATTCAGGAACAGATTCTCATACTGCTTGCATCGGCCACAGGTACGAATAATTTATGTGTTGTAGGAGACGAAGATCAGGCACTCTATCGTTTTCGTGGTGCGACAATCCGCAACATTCTCGGCTTCAAGCAGGCATTTCCTGAAAGTCGGAAAATATATCTTATGACCAATTACCGTTCTCACACATCTATTATCGATATGTATAACACATGGATAACATCCATCAATTGGACAAATAATCATGGAGTACCAGTGCGTACAGAGAAGCGCGTTCAACCTATTCCTTCAAGAGCATATCAAAACTATTCTGCTGTATACACAGCCATTTATGCCAACCCCGATGATGAAGCAGAACAATTTGCAGAAATGGTTGCTTCGCTCAAAACCCAAGGGAAAATTCATGATTATAGTCAGGTGGCATTACTTCTGCGCAGCGTCAAACCGAACTTCAGTTCTCCTTATATCAAAGCCCTGCAACGAAAAAACATTCCCTTCTTCTGTCCTCGTGCGAGATCTTACTTTGACCAGAAAGAGATTCGTCTGATCATTGGTTGTCTCGCACGCATTTTAGACTACAACGCTGCCCCTCTAGAAAATGAGTTTTTGGGGGAAGATCTCCGCGAATATCTTAGTAATTGCCAAAAGGATGTAGAACAAGCGTGTCTTATCTCATCATCCTTACAAAGAATACTTTTTACCATAAAACAAGAGTTTGTTCATAGTGCAGAAGACCCTGATACATCGAATACATCTCTGACAGACTACTTTTACCGTTTTATCACAGCCAAGCCATTTCTTACCTATGTAAAAGGGGACAATGATCACGAGGAGCCTCTACATAATTTAGAGCTTTTCTCCCAACTGTTACACATATTCCAACGTTACTATCGTCATAGCGCTGTTACATTCCAGAATAGAAATCGTATCGCACATGACTTTTTTCAGAAGTTCCTTTCTTTACTGCATATCGATGGTCTCAATCAATATGAAGACACCCACCAGCCAATTCCTAAAGGTCATGTCCCTATCCTTACCATTCATCAAGCGAAAGGTCTAGAATTTCCAGTGGTTGTAGTAGGGCGTTTGGACAAACTAGCTGCCTTCTCAGACAGCCAGAAACAAAAAGTGCTGCAAGATTTATCTGAACATCCATTTACAGAGCCTGATCAACTCATTCCAGCCTTTGATCAGCATCGCCTTTACTACGTGGCATTCTCGCGTGCTAAAAATTTACTGGTATTAACTGCATCTAAACGTCCGGGTACTAGCCTAGCTCCTCTCTGGCAGAAACTTCCATTGTGGAAACAAGCCGATCTCCACCACATGCCTGAGAGCGAATTTATCGATGAGCAGTGCAAGCCCCTCCCTCGTTACGGCTTCACGAGCCACATCCAGCTATACAACACCTGTCCGCGCCAATATTACTATTTCCGTGCCTACCATTTTGCGCCTAGCTCCACAAAAGAATCCTTCGTTGGTCAACTTGTTCATCATACGCTTGAACACATCCATTGCACTGCACGTGATGGTAGACTTTCCCTGCTCAACGAAGAAATGATCGAAGAATTTTCGAACGGAAATTTCAGGCACTCATCCAGACCCATCAATCCCCAATAGATATACTTCAGAAGGACGAGGCTCAGCAGCAGGTCCTGCGGTACTTTCGGCAAAACCAGGAACTACTACAAAATATTTTAGATGCAGAATTTCCTATTCAGATCAGCAAGAAAAACTATGTTTTGGCAGGTAAAATCGATCTCCTCGTGAAATCGAAGCATGGTCTCACACTTATCGATTTCAAGACGCATGCAAGAGCAATAAATTCCTCAAGTTATCTTGAACGATACAAACAGCAAGTCCATTTTTATGCTAACGCCCTGGAATTAGCTGGACATCCTTGTCCGAAGCACTTATTTCTCTACTGGACAGCCGAAGAACACAAAGAGAATGCTCTGATGGAAATTGCTTATAGCGCCGAGAAGATTACAATGATGGACAAGGCCATTGAGGAAACCGTTTCAAAGATTGAACAGAAAAATTTTCATGTGTGGAAACCACCTGCCGTTGAAATCTGCCAACAATGTGATCTCCGACACTTGTGCCTACAGGATCGGGTGATAAAAACTTCTTAATATACTGATAGGCACAAATTAGCCGATACAGCTTACTTGAGCGTGGAAGAACTCGATGGTCGTTGCATTGCACGAGTGCACATTCAGCGGCAAGACACAAGCCAGTCTTCACTCACCAATAACTTTGACGAGCACACGCTTACTCCGTTGCCCATCAAACTTCGACAAATTCTATTAACACGTATTGACAACACGTGTTAAACTATCTATAATACTATTTGTAAGGGGGCTGATAAGTGAGAACTTATTCATCAAAGGAGCATTAAGTCAATGAGAAACACTTATATCTTTCCAGCAATATTTGATTATGCTGATGACGGAATATCTATCAGTTTTCCCGACTTCCCAGAGTGCTTTTCATGCTCTGAAACCACAGAAGAAGCTTTGAAAGATGCCGAGGAAGTTTTAGGATTATGCCTTTATAACATGGAAGACAGCAATGAATCTATACCAGAGCCAACATCTTTAGATAAAGTTCAATGTGAGCCGAACCAAAAAACAGTTTTGATAAAAGTATGGATGCCTATTGTCCGTAACGAAATGGAAACAGCCTCGGTCAAGAAAACATTAACGATTCCTGCTTGGCTTAACAAGCTCGCAGAGGAGAAACAAGTAAATTATTCCCAAATACTTCAAGCTGCTCTGAAGGACTATCTAGGAGTAAGAGAACGCGTTTAGCGCAATGGTACGGTCTAGTTGTGAAAGCCCATATATATTTAATGATGGTAACTCACGGATTAACAGGGTTGACGCAAAGCTGGGTTTGATACTAAAATTAGTATCATGAGTGGAGACAATGGATGGTCGATTGAGTACTATGTCGCTGAAAATGGGGCAAGTCCAGTACGAGAGTTTTTGCTTGGATTAGATAATAAAACCTACGCGCGATTTCTTAAGTCATTCGATCTGTTAAAAGAGCGTAATATACAGGCAAGAGAACCTCTTGTGAAGCACATAGAGGGAAAATTGTGGGAGTTGCGAGAAGAGAGTAATACCAATATTTATCGCATTCTCTATGTGTTCTTTACAGGTAAGCGTATTGTCTTATTACATGGGTTTACCAAGAAAACGCAAAAGACACCAAGAAGAGAGATAGAGCTGGCATTGAAATATCTCTCCCATTATGAAAAGATTGAAGGAGGTAAGAATTGAAATGGCCGAAAAGGATATAGTAAATGGGCGTCAGGCCTATGAGGAAGATTATGCTCGTGCTATGAGTGATCCTGAATTTCGTGTCCTCTATGAGCATGAAGCACAAAAGAAAGAACTCTGGTTGCAGTTGGTTGAGGCTCGTATGGCAAGTGGGTTGACGCAAAGAGAAATGGCAAAACGCCTCAATGTCTCGCAAGCGCAAGTGGCACGTATCGAGAGAGCTGGCTATGATTGCTATACACTCAATACCTTGCGCCGTTATGTTGAGGCTTTAGGCAATGATTTTAGATTAGAAGTTGCGATAAAACAAGCCTAGACAGGTAGTTGTTTCTGTCCAGAGTAGTAGTTTAGGTAAAGCTAGATCTGGAGTGAGAGCAATGCTCATTTTTTCGACGTTAGGCATCAGACACCTCGCAGTATAGTATGACTTTTTCCTACTTTTTCCTACCACAGGCAGGCCTTTCTTGCAATACCAAAGCAAGCATGCCATCATCGGTCAATTGCGTGTGCAGCACCTTGACAGCGGCCTGAGTCCCCAGGTGAATATGCTCGCCGAGGTAGACTTCGGCAAATCCGCCTTCTCCTAGTAAGGTGGTGAGGCGATAGTTACCAAGCTGTTGTCCAATGAAGCTGGGGCGCTGTACCATTTTATGCTTCCTTTGCTGGTGTAGCTTTGCCTACAAGATGTGGACGCAAGTGCGCATCTTGACATCGTGTATTATAGGGAGGAGATACACGTACGTCAAGGGGACTGCTTGGAAGGGGACGAACCGGCGAGGGCGAATCCATTGTACCCCATTGCCTTCGCAATTCAGCAGCACGGCGGGTGATACGATTACGTAACTCTTGCTCGTCTAACGGGAGAGTACCTGTTGAGGCATCACTCCGCTCAGGAGGCATATCTAATGCTCGTAAGCGTGCAAAGACTGGTTCTAGCGCTTGATCAGGATTGCGGAAGAAATGGCTTCCACGAATACGTACAAAGCGCCATCCCAGCCGCTCTAGAATAGCTTGTCTTGCCATATCCTCTTCTAACTTCTCAATTGGGTGCCAACGATCACCATCACATTCTACTGCTAAGCGTTTGCCGCCTCCCTCGACAACGAGATCAATGCGGTATGCTCCAACAGGCCATTGGGACACAACGTGGTAACCTGCTTGTACTAATCTTCTTAGCACTTGCTTCTCGAACTCAGACTCGACCTTTTTTTCCTGTTCAGCAAGCTTCAACAGAGTATTCCCTGGATTTTTGGCGTGCAGAATGAGTCGCTTACGAATATCTCCATCTTTCAAATCAATCGCTGGATCTAGTGAATAGACAACCCATAATTGGTCACGTGCACGACTCGCTGCCACATTAAAGCGTTTCTTATACATATATTCAACGGCATCCTCACTGCGGAGTGATAAAGGACCATCGCCTTTGGGTGTATCAACCATCGACAGAAAGATCACATCACGCTCATCTCCTTGGAAATGGGCAAAATCTCCACAAAGCACCTGACGGCGTGTATATTCCGTCACTGGCAGATATTGTCGCAGGAGACTATCAATGCGTAGCGCTTGCTTGTCCCTGAGCATTGAGATAACTCCAAAGGTTGCATCCTGATACTCAGGTTGCTCAGAAGCAGCAATAAGCAAGGAAGCGATTGTCTGAGCCTCCTCTTCATTGACATCACCTTTGGTTTCTAATGCTTCTACACGATATGCAACTGTTGCTGGTCGTCGCTTTACCTCGCTATCATCACGCAACGGTTTGATTTTTCCATCATATGACAGAGCATTACTGAATTGGATGATCGGGGAGACACAACGGAAGTGCTCTCGCAGGCAAACTGGTTCAAAGGTTGTTTTTGCCAAGGCATAGATGGAAAGTCTCCCATCATAGATCTTGGCTAGTGGAATACCTTGTAAGTGCTCATCTATCAGCTTGTCTATCTGTTCGAGCTTTTGTCCTACATCTATAGGTGTGACTTGCTCATCATCGCCAACGACGACAATTTGTTCAGCCATATAGACTGCTGCCAATGCTTTGATATCGGCCTGACTTGCCTCATCGATAATAACAACATCAAAGCGGTTGCGTCGTGGATCAAAATTCTGTACGACGCGATTGAGAGGCATGATCCAGACTGGAACTGCCGTCTGGCAAATGGGCATGAGGCGCCGAGCTTCTGCAAGCAATTGAGCTGCTCTCTTGCCTGTGCCCTTGCCAATCTTACGCATAATCTCTTTCCAACCTTGCAGTGCTCGTCTCTGTTCCGTTGTTGTGCGTCGCACTTGTGCTGCCCAAGCCTTCTTTTCTACTAGTTCTGCAGTAATTCTCTGGATGGCATCGCTCAGCTGGACACACCGCTCTTGGAGTTCCTCTAGGGAGGTTCTCGTGCGGCGATCGAGTATATTCTGAAGTTGGAGCCAATGCCAAGCATCTTGAGGGTTACCTGGCAGCTCAGGTTTACCGTGTTTCCCCTCTCGATTACGGATCGCTGCTGCCCAACCGGGAGCGCACTGCTCAAGCTTTGTCAGAAGTGTATGGCGCAGGTGAAGTTCACTCTGTCGTGCGTAGAGATCTGTCAGGTGCTCAAAGACCTCGCGATATGCCTTAGCATCATAATTCTGAGTGGCATGACGCAGCCTTTGTACGATTTCTGTTGTACTGTTATTTAGGTCAAGCAGACGCAGCAGCGTAATAAACATCGCTTCGTTTGCTTCATACGTGCGACGACTGATTTCTGCTGCAATAATGGATGGTAACTTCGCCTGGACAGCATCACATAATCGCAAGAGGTTTCCATGCTCTGCTAAGTTGATGGGCATTTCGGCTAAAACGGTATCCCATTGAAGACCTGCCTGCTTCAACTCTTCTTCTAAAGGTGACCAAATTGCTGGAAACCAGTTGAGGCATTGTTGTAACTGATAAACATACTGCTGACAGACACGTTCTGGCTCTGGCCCCAGAGCTGTGACTGAAGGGGCACCAAGCACTGCCATTTGCCTTTGCCAACGGCCAGCGAGATCTTTACGTGCAGTAGACAACTGTATCTGCATGAGAAGAGCAACAAAATGTTCTCGTAACTCTGGACGCTGCCCCTTTACTTTTGCCTGTTCAATAAGATCTTTCCAGTCACGATGTATAAAGAGATTCAAGCCTTTGATACGTCCATTCCGATCAATGTGCTGAATCATCTCCTTGAGAACTTGCTCTGTTTGTGTCGAGAAGCACTGTTCTGGGAGAAAGGGATCGTATTCTAGGAACAAAGGTTGTGCCTGAAGTGCTAGCTCCTTAACTCCCTCAATTTTGGCGATCAGATCGTCCCAGATCTGACGACTAGGGCCACCATCGCGTCCAGCTGCAATAGCGGCCAGCCGCCAGTCTCTATCATTGCTTGTTTCTTTCAATGGTTCTAGGGCTTGAATGAGGCGAGAGTGTAATTGCTTGAGTGTTTCGGGAGAGAGATTCCCTGGCACTCTTACCCATAAATCTGGCCGAAAATGGAGATTTTCCTTTAATAGATGATTGCGTTTGATAGTCCACTGCTCAAAGTCTGTTGGTGAAGGGAGTCTTTGCGGATCGGGTAGTCCGACAGCCATCTCGCGTTCGTTGGTGAGAGTCACTGTAGCATTGGTATGATAGAGATGAGCAAGTTCCTCCATAGATAGAAGAAGAGGCATCTCGCGTATGATTGGCGCAGGAATCCAATTCAACGAGGCACTGTTTTGTGCAACAAAGCGTGCTGCTTCAGAAGGTGAATAGGTTCTCCCATCCAGGACAATTTCCTGATACTCGCTGTAGCGTGCCTCTTTGAGTTGTCTGCGCGTTTTCTGCAGTTCAGTGATCGTATCAATACGTTGTTGGGTAAGCCTAGCTGCTTGCTGCTCAAAGGCATCTGCGTTGGTGAAAGAGAGACGCTCTGTAATCGTATCGATAGCTCTCTCCATCTGCTTGCGGCTATCATCTTCGAGAATACTCACGCAGAGTGGTTGAAGAGGCTCTACCACCTTTTCGCGTAATACTTTTAAAGCTTTTGATGTATGGCTTGTAACAAGCACGCTTTTTCCTTGTGCCAGAAGATGACCGAGCAGATTGGCAATCGTATGTGTTTTTCCTGTACCAGGAGGTCCTTGTACGAGGACAGCTCCATATTGTTCAAGGCGCTGTGCAATTTCCAACTGCTCAGCATTAGCAGGTTTGCTGAAAAGAATGTACTCATCTTTCCCATTGAGAGAGGACCATCGTGAAGGAGGATTACTGCTGTTTTGCCTCCGATTCTCAACGGTATTAATGCCAGTGAGGCTCAGCAGAGAATAGGGAAGCTCTTGTTGTTGTGAGAGGCTTTCCAGAATTGTCTCAAGTGCGGTATTATAGCCAAGAGCACGATTACGTAAAAATAATACAGGGTCGCGTGTAATGAGAGGAAAATGTTTGTCTGTGTGTGAAATAGATTGATCTGAGAACTCCCCTCTGGGCGAAAGCTGATAGACAAGCCGTTGGAGGAATTGAGCCGTGTCATCATCACCCAATGGGTGGATATGTTCCTGTTCAAACTCTTGGCGGCACTGTCCAACACTTGTTGTGTTGACCTCTGAAAGTGAGAGCAACAAGGAAGTATAGAATTCAGGAGCATGTTCTGTTGCGCTGAGAGTGAACTCAGGAATCTGAGCATTAAAATACAATTGCAGGCGAAGCAATAAAAGAGGATGATGGATGCCGCTCCTATTTCCTTGAGGATACCAATCGATGATTCCATCTCCCAGCATGAGTTCAACTTGCTCAGCCTCTCGTTCAAGTTGAGCACGCAGTGTATATAGTTGATCAAAGATCTGCATTGCTTTGCGAGCTGGCGTCTCTGCTATTACCCACTGCTTGCGATCATCAATCCATTTTTTCAGGAGAGGGAGTCGTCTGGGATCTTCATCGAAAAGTGAAGATCTCTTTGGGTCAAGGACAACCTCTCCATCAACATTTTGCCAGCCTTTTTGCAACCACGGTTCTACTTCTTTTGGTGGTACTGGGCAATCAGTGAGCTTTGGTCGTTTTACTTTTAGGATAAAGTCGTCATGGCTGGCCGCCATCGCGTCTCTCTGCTGATTTTTTGCGCATTGGTCTAATGGTGAGTCCATGGAAGTGTTTGTTCCAGTGGCTATCCCGCAACGAATACAGGGATGACTAGGAAGATTGTGGAGCCAAAATACCCAAGGCTGTTCCTGAATATCTTGCTTTATAGGATTTTGCAGATGATTAAATGCTTGAACATAGCGAAAGATTCTGAACGAGTTTAGAACGAGCCTGATTAAGTTGATTATCAATCTGATGTATCACCGGGTGCCAAACTCCTCTCTTGTCAAATGACTATTCAAGAAAGTTTTAAAGGGAATGAACAAGGTCTCTTTTAAAACTGCAGGTTATGCACAACTACCATCCTTTTTTACCGACTGAGTATAACAAAAAACTCTACTTTTATCAAATCGCGAGTTAGAGCTTTAGAGCTTTGATCATCTATTGATGCTTTCTTACACTCCTGACCTGCTACATACGTATGCTCTATCCATCTGACAGTATGCTACTTGGGCAACAGGATGATGGAAATCCTTTCCTTGTTTTCCGCAGTTTAAACGTCAGCGAATCCGTAGCAAGATGTTCACATTGTCCTAGTTTGTCCAAACGTCAATTAGAAATAGTGACTGTTTGTAAATATATTGGGTAACGAAAGGAGTACCTATGGGTCCGTGGAGCCTAGTTTCCGTGAGGTAGACCAATGGAGCAAATTGACAAACTTGTTACTAGAGGAGAGGACGAGAGAAAAATTGTCTTTAGTTAGAAAAAAAGCCTGAGGCGATAGTTGGGACTGGAATGTACCTCTCACCCTCTCTACTATTCATTATACTGATGGGTACAAATTAGTCGATCCAGCTTACTTGATTGACGGAACTGTTTGTACAAACGCCAAGGAGTGCATGAAGAGGCAGAAGCTCAATCCGCCTTTATTGTATATTTAATGATCATGGTCATGACTATGTGGTCGTTTCACATAGGTAGCATGGGCATCAACAACAGGATGGCGATGCTCAGCAGGAACCTTAATCTCTTTCTCAAGCCAAGCAATTACATCATCTAAGCCAGTATCATTTTTCAGATTAGTGAAGATGAAGGGGCGAGTACCACGCAGACGGCGTGCATCCCGCTCCATTACCTCTAGTGATGCACCGACAAAAGGAGCCAGATCAACTTTATTGATCACCAGCAGATCCGAGCGAGTGATGCCGGGACCTCCTTTACGAGGAATTTTATCGCCACCGGACACATCAATGACATAAATAAAAACATTGACCAATTCGGGACTGAAGGCAGCGGCGAGATTATCGCCGCCGCTCTCGACAAAAATCAGCTCCAGCCCTGGCAAGATTTCCTCCAGTTCAGCAATAGCTTCCAGATTTATCGAGGCATCTTCGCGGATAGCAGCATGTGGGCAGCCGCCAGTCTCGACACCGCGAACACGTTCTGGAGGCAACGTGCCCTGGCGGAGCAAAAATTCAGCATCCTCTTTTGTATAAATATCGTTAGTAACAACAGCCAGATTATAGCGGGGCCACAGCTTTTTGCTCAGTCGATCAATTAAGGCTGTTTTCCCGCAGCCAACGGGGCCAGCGATCCCGACTCTAAATGCAGGTAGGACATCACTATCAGGCATGATACACCCCCTCAATAGAAAAACTAGACACCACCATTTGTCTTTGGGAAAGATCTCCCACAACGACAGTTCTCTCAACCAATCGCCGTGAAATGAGATATGATGCTTTGTGCAAGCTATCACGCTGCTTGTTGCGCTTCTTCTCGGAGACGCGCTTATACACTTTACTCAAGTGCTTATAGCGTCTCGACTTTTTCTGGCACCGATCACGCTTTGAGCGAATTTGTCTAATTGTCTGTTGTACCACCGAGAGCCTTTGAAACCACCAATATGATAGACTTCGCCCTTGCTCGTTGGTGCCAACTGCCAGCGTCTTGATGCCAAGATCGAAGGCCACGACCTCACCGGGTTCGGACGCTTCTTCTTGCCTTGGGTGGCTGAAAGAAGCGTAGTAGTGACCTTTTGCATCTCTGGATATGGCTACCTCACCAAAGAGAGCAGGAGGTTCCTCAGTGAGCTTGGCTCTCACATCAGGATTTTTTTTGTTTTTGCCTCTTCCTCCAGTTGGCAAAATCAGCGTATTGTTTTCGATGGTGAGATAGCAACCTGGATAGAGAAGCGTGAAGAAATTATGGCGTGGGCGAAAACGCGGAAAGCCTTTCTTCTCAGCACCTTCCTTGCATCTGCGATAGAAAGCATCCATAGCCGCACCAAGCCGAAAGAAGACATCTTGTAGAAGCTTGTTATAGACGTGATTGAGCTCTGGATCGGCTTTCCTGCTCTCTGCAAGCGTTTTCTTCGCGGCATAGACACCAGGCCACTTCTTGCCATCTCGCAGCTTCATCAGCCACCAGTTGTACAGGCCTCTGCACTTGCCTTGCATGCTATTCCAGAGTTGCAGCATCAGATGGGGAGACTTCAAGTTTGATCTTCTTTGAGACAAGCATCCTTGATCACCTTTCTGTATGACCGCAACCCGTGGAACCGAGCGGAGAAAACGGTAACGATAGCGAGAAGATCCTCAACCATTTCTTTTTCAGGGGAAAGTTTGTCACCATTGATCACCACGATTTTTGTGCCGTGCCGCTCACAAAATGCCTCAAACCATTCATATCCGAACCGAACGAGGCGGTCTCTGTGTGCGATGATGGCCACTTTCACCTGACCTAACTCGATCATTTCAAAGAGTCGCGTAAACTGCTTTCGCTTGTAGTTGAGCCCGCTACCAATATCTTTCATCCACTCATCCACCTTAATCTCATGCTCGTTGCAGTAGGACTCAAGCGCCGCAATTTGGTTAGCAAGATCCGGCTTTTGTGCAGGCCCCGAAACCCTTGCATAAGCAATAGTGAGAGCCTGTTCTTGAGCGACTAATCCACGATAAGTCAGATATTGATCGTGAGTATAATACCTCCGATTAGTCGGAGATCGATGAGCTTTTAAAATACCTTCTCGATCCCACTTCTGGAGAGTATTCGTTGTTCGACCAATGAGTTGACCAAACTGTTTAGGAGAATATGTATTGTCCATGCATACATTTTACTATACTCCTATACGTTTGTCAACACAGTTGGTTACTCCATTGTATACCAGCCATGCCGAAAATGGTATACTATTAATGAGCGCAAGCACAAGATTTTCCTGCTTTATTGGATATCTCAAGTTAGTCACTAGAAGATACAGGAGATGGGAGAGCAACGGTATGAGCTTGAACATTCCGCGTCGGACATATGCTGACCTCTACGGCCCAACCACAGGTGATCGCGTGCGCCTAGCGGATACTGAATTGATCATCGAAGTGGAGAAAGATTTTACTGTTTATGGTGATGAGATCACCTTTGGTGGTGGCAAAGTGATCCGCGACGGTATGGGTCAGAGCAGCCGTGCCACTTGTGAGGGAGTCAATGGTACGCTCGATCTAGTGATCACCAATGCACTGATCATTGATCATTGGGGCATCGTCAAAGGCGATATTGGCATTAAAAACGGGCGTATCGTCAAAGTTGGCAAAGCTGGCAATCCTGATACCATGGATGGTGTTGATCCACAACTAATTGTCGGCTCTGGTACTGAAGTGATTGCAGGCGAGAACATGCTCGTGACGGCTGGCGGGATCGATACCCATATTCACTTTATTTCTCCGCAGCAAATCTACGAAGCCCTTTCAAACGGCATCACAACGATGATCGGCGGTGGTACTGGCCCTGCTACTGGAACCAATGCGACAACATGCACGCCAGGCGCGTGGAATTTAGCTCGTATGTTGCAAGCCGCCGAAGCTTGGCCCGTCAACTTCGGTTTCCTAGGTAAAGGCAATACAGCAACAATTGCGCCTCTAGCAGAACAGGTGCGAGCCGGAGCTTGTGGTCTCAAGCTGCACGAAGACTGGGGCACAACTCCCACTGCGATCGATGCCTGTCTCAAGGTTGCAGATCAGTACGATATCCAAGTGGCAATCCATACTGATACTATCAATGAAGCTGGCTTTGTCGAAGACACCATCGCAGCTATCGCGGGACGCACCATTCATACTTACCATACCGAGGGTGCTGGTGGGGGACATGCGCCAGACATCATTCGTATTGCTTCGTACCAGCACATCTTGCCTTCCTCAACAAATCCAACCATGCCTTTTACTTCAAACACACTTTCAGAACATTTAGACATGTTAATGGTATGTCACCACTTGAATCCGCAAGTACCTGAAGATGTAGCCTTTGCCGAGAGCCGCATTCGGCCTGAAACGATTGCCGCCGAAGACATCTTGCATGACCTAGGTGTTTTCAGTATGCTTTCCAGTGATTCTCAGGCCATGGGGCGTGTTGGTGAGGTTGTCACGAGAACTTGGCAGACGGCACACAAAATGAAAGTGCAACGGGGCACACTTCCCCAAGATTTATCGCGTAATGATAATTACCGTGTCAAAAGGTATATTGCTAAATACACGATTAACCCTGCGATCACACACGGGATAGCTCAGCATGTCGGCTCAATCGAACCTGGAAAGTTAGCTGATCTAGTTTTATGGCGTCCAGCATTCTTTGGCGTGAAACCAGAGATGATTGTCAAAGGCGGCTTTATTGCGTGGAGCCTGATGGGTGATGCCAATGCTTCCATTCCCACGCCGCAGCCTGTCTTGTATCGCCCCATGTTTGGCTCATTCGGAGGTGCAACTGCTGCTACTAGCCTCACATTTCTATCGAAGGCAGCACTTGAAAATCAGCTACCGAGCAAACTCGGGCTATGCAAAACCCCTACAGTTGTTGAGCACTGCCGTACTATTAGCAAGGCAAGCATGATCCATAACAATGCAACACCAGCAATTGAAGTTGACCCAGAAACCTATGAAGTACGTGCTGATGGTGAGCTACTGACCTGTGAACCAGCAACCGTTCTCCCATTGGCACAACGCTACTTTTTATTTTGACAAAGAAAACTATCCGTTTTCGTCCATCACAAAGGGCCATTCACCTCGCCTGTATGACCATAGATTTTGCGCAGACCACCAAACTCCACCAAACTGACTTCTTTCTCCTCACCCGGCTCAAAACGTGCAGCAGTCCCTGCTGGGATATTCAGGCGCATACCATAAGCAATAGAGCGATCAAAATCCAAGGCCAGATTGACCTCGAAAAAGTGAAAATGGCTTCCAACCTGCACAGGACGATCCCCCATATGCTTAACTAGGACCTTAGCAGTCCTGCGACCGCCATTGAGTTCAATATCACCAGCAGCTTCATCGAGCAAATATTCACCCGGTTTCATACACCTCTCCAGCATCTATTGAATGGGATCATGAACAGTGACAAGTTTCGTGCCATCAGGAAAGGTTGCCTCGACCTGAACCTCATGGATCATCTCAGCAACACCATCCATCACGTCTTCGCGTTTGAGAATAGTGGCGCCAAAGGCCATTATATCCGCAACACTCTTCCCATCGCGTGCGGCCTCCATTATCTCAGCAGTCAGGATAGCAACCGCTTCTGGATAATTGAGTTTGAGACCGCGTGCCTGACGTTTGTGTGCTAGTTCAGCAGCCACAAAGATGAGAAGTTTTTCTTGTTCACGTATAGTTAGCTGCATTCTTGCCTGCCTTTCAAAACAGTGAGTTCTGTATTCTGGGACCTACTCTCATTGTACACCCTCAGCATTTCAAATGCACCATCAAGCAGGGCCAGAAAGTCTTTAAGCGATATATAATTAATACAACTTACGCGGCATGGGCCCCTCGTATCCATAAAGTTCTCGTTTGGCCGTCTGCCAGAAGAGGCACAAGCTGGATGCTATATCACGTCCTCCACGGCTTAAAGCCCGTACAACTAGCCCATGTGCCACCAGCGTACTCACCCCCCAACATATCTCACCATGCCTAGTAAGTTGTTGGGCAATGGTACTCAATTTTTTTTCTAGATGCAACCAACGAGCAGGCTCAAGGCCAACTTTGCAGATATAAAAGCTGCTCATATATCGATAGACGCCGAGCCGAGCTGGCGATGAGAACTGGCAACCAGGATTGAATCTAGTGCGTTCAATTGCTAGGGGCCTTCCCTCTGCACAAATATCCAGATCAACATGCAAGATATCATATGCAAAAATCTCATCGCGAGCAGTTCGTCCTGGTGCTAGTGTCTCCCACCAGAACAAACCAGCATGAGCAGCCAGTTGAATGCGGGAACGCTGTCTGTAGCGAGATCCTGCAAACGGGATGAGAGGGTCAGGCAAATATTCGAGAAGTCCACCTTCTTCAACCACCATCTCCGTTATTTGCGTTGCTGCTGGAAGCTGAGACTGACAACGGTAGATTCTAGTTGCGCTGGTAGATGTCAACTGCACATAGGCCTTTGTCTCAACGCGCACAGAGACCTCTAGCTGATCACCGCCAAGCACGCCTCCAGAAACATTATGTAGGTGAACCAGAACTCCACCGTTACTTACTGGGAAGGCACGTATAACCCTCAAGGGAGGCTGTTGAGCATAGACATGTAACCTAGTGCTTTGCATTTCCTCATCAAAACTAAACCCCAGGTTTAAATTGCCTTTGACCCCATGTATGCTAGAGAACGTCGATTGAATACCAATCTCCCATTTAAATAATACAAGCCGCCTAACTGACAAAGAGGCGAGTCTCTAAAGTAGGATGGCGCATACTTGCTAAATCTGGTAAAGGAATCAAAACAGTGATGTCTTCGGGATGCAAAGCAAGTACTTCGCTTTGATCAGCAACGGCTAATAGAATTGGTTTAAGCCTCCACATAATTGCACTCGCCTGACTCTGTCCCAGTGGTAGCAAGCGCTGAAACGTAAAAATATGACTTTGCAAAAATTGTTGTAAATAAGCTAGAACCACTGTCATTTCTTCTACGCCCAATATGCCTCCAACCAAGCCAAAAGCGGGACTATAGTGAATATCAACTCCATGAGATTTTGCCACTTTTTGCAGATCGAGTAAAAGTGGCTCATCTTCCAGAGATGCCACCAGTTGGAGAAAGCGGCGCCCCAGTGTGGCGCTAGCAACTCGACTCTCGCGGGCAGTCTTGAAGGCACTCAAGCGATTATTCAGTTCTAGCCAGTGCTCTAGCAACTTATCCTGCTCAGTAAAAGATGTCAGACGGTATCCCAGACGACAGAAAGTAGCCTCTAGCCTCGCCGCTTCCATCACATAATCTTGCAAGAAGCTTTCAAGCTGAGTAACGTCGAGATCTCCTTCTACAGCCAGAGTCTCCAAGCCAAAAGAGTGAGCCGTTGAGCCAATCGGCAAAGCGCTATCGGTAAGCTGTAGCAAACGTAGAAATTGTAGGTTCTTAAAATCCTCCATAGAATGTCCTAGCTTGTCAAGGGATGTCCAAAGTTCTTAGCAACGTTACTTATACTAGTTCTTTTATTATACACCGAGCTAGAAGACCCCTGCCCTTCAGGCACGAGGATGAATGGCGAGTCTTTATCTAGGGCTTGGGCACGGGGGTACATTTAGCCTATGACCATTGCCAACTCCTCACAGTAGAGTATAAGATTGTAGCACGAGCGGACGAAAACCAAGTCTGTTCATTCACTTGGCCTACCCTGGGGCTCAGGGAAAGTTATGCCTGTGGAGGCGATGTAAGACTGGCTGTCGCATACAACGGCTATCTCCTGCGAAACAGGAAAGCTCATCCTCGCGGATGAGCTGCCCCTGGCGAAAGCCATGGGGCGATGTCACTGTACCTGCATTCTGGCGGCAACCGTAAGAATTGAGGAAGGTCCGTCGTGCTGGAAGCCATTGCCACCGTTCATATCGCAAAGCTTTTATGATGGTGGCAACCCTCTGGCTACGATGTGATATACTACACTCAACGTTCTCGATAAGAGGTCGTAATAGACTATACCGTTAGGAACCTTCTGGCGAAAGCTGGAGGTTTGTGAAGTAGCTATAGATATAGCAATTAGTCTTACAGTTGTAAGTATCCGAGAATAGACGGATTACTGAGTATAACCACAACTACTGTGGGACGAGGAAGGATACCTGCTTGGCAGGGAAAATTGATACTTATCCAGGAGAAGATGCAAACTGGCGCAGGCATAGAAATGCTTGTCCATTTTACCGGGAGCGCTGGTTTCCCTGTAACGAAGTTTCAGGAGAACCAATGTATCAGGTCTTTTGTCTAAAAGGCACACCTCCCGAGACATATGCAGAGCAAGAGAAATGTTTTCGCAGTAAGACACGTTGCTGGCGGCTTGCGAAGCAGAGTGAACAACAAGAAGCCGACGAGGTTACGTCAGCTTCTCAGGGGTTGTCTTCGTAGATGTTGAAGACTTATTAACCGCGTTCGCTGGAATTATAGATATAGTGCTCCAGAATATCTTCGTATTCAAAGAGTTCTTCATGCTTGAAGAAACGTGAAACTTCTGCTTCCGCAGTCTCTAGCGAATTCGGAGCAGTGTACCAAGTTAGCTTGTACACTCATAGCGAATTCGCCCCGTATAGTGCCTGGGGCAGCCTCTCGTGCTTTAGTTATCCCACAGAGCTGACGAACGGTATTTACAGCATCGACGCCCTCCAGACAACAGGCGACAACTGGTGTGCGTTGCATGAAGGATTTTACCTCAGGGAAGAATGGGCGTCCTACTAGGTGGCTATAGTGCTCATCTAGGAGTTCATCCGAGAGACGCATCAACTTCAGCCCCACAATTTTCAAGCCTTTGCGTTCAAGGCGAGCAAGAATCTCCGCCAACTAGATCTCTCTGGACGGCATCGGGTTTAAGTAATACTAATGTACGTTCCACAGTGTTCACAACACCCTTCTTTAATAATTATTGATCATTTGCATCAATTGTCGGCAAGCTTTCTTCATCTCTAAGCGTACTCGCCGGGATTACCTGTGCCATGAGTAAGCACCATCAGAAGAAGATCGCCGGCTTCTTGCATGTAAACCATACCAGCTTTGGTTTCGATCATGACTTGACGTGTCTCGCCAGTTTTTACTTGCATCGTATAATCGCTAATCGAACCAAAGGTAGCCGCTGACAGCGCTCCAACCATTTCCTCGTCTTCACTGTGCATAATGCCAGCGACAATCAAGCCATCCTTGCCGACGAGGATCACATTTTTCACCTCATTAAGCTCAGTCAATCGTTGCAAGACTATTTCCACGCTCGAAATTCCTCCATCTCAATATCAGTGGCTTGTCAGCTTTTTGCCTTTTTGGCCATAGTTAGTGCGCTATTGTAGGATTCCATCGCTTGCAGGTACTCTCCCTGACGCATGTAAGCATCACCCAAGACTTGGTAACCAACAGAGTATTTAGGTGCCAGCTTGAGTAGAGCACGTAGATTGCTAATGACCTCACCCAGCAATTCAGGGGCTCCTCGTATCACCAGACGATAGTCTTGCATGGCTTCATCATAATTTCCCACCAATTGATGCTGATACCCCTTGACCAATCGATCTTTATAGTTCAAATCGCCACTCTCGGCGGTCGTCTTACTCACTGCAGGCTCTCTCTGCTCGCTTATACGTACTTTACCAGTAGTCTTAGTGGTATCGTGGGGAGCTACAGGGTGTGGCATCGATTGTAAACGCACAGCAGGGCGCTTCATAGTCGTTTCCAACTCAGTCTCCAAGAATGGATTTGCATGAGTGTTCTGATCGTTCGGTGTTTCTATCTGCTTGCTATCAGCAGATGATGCTGTTGTCGTGCCGAATGTCGGATTGGAAACGGCCTTTGTTTGTACCTGAGGTATATTGGGTGATGGCTGCGAAACATTGGCAGGTGGGACTGGCCTAGGAACTATCGGCATGCTAAATCTAGGATCAGTAGCAGCTTCATTCGGTTCAGAGGCCGGAGTTGAGCGTAAAGTTTGGAGCCATAAGGGTTCAGCTGGGAAATTGGCGGCATTTGGACGCGATAGAGCTGCGGAAGTTGGTGGTGGCTGAAGTCCAGTAGTTTCCTCATGGAAAGTCATACCAAGCTCAGGTGGCGAGGGCTGTTTCTGGGAAGTTCTCTGCGGTGGTTGTGAGATCGGCTGAGTTGGAGGAGTTACAACGTTTGTAGACTTCGCCTCTTCTGCTTGAGCAATTGCTGCCAGCGATTTTTGCTCCATGGCAACGAAGCCTTTAGCATGTAAATGTTGTTCTAGGTCTTCTAACGTCGTGATGAGATCTTGCTCTACCTTTGCAGAAGAACTGGATATAGTTTCGGGCTGTGACTTAGCGCCAAACGCTTTGTCTGCCTCAAACGCTGCCTGTTGTACTTGCAGTTCTGGTTCGGGCACAGGTGTCTTTTGTGCCTCTGACACGGATGTCCACCAAGGCTCATTGGTTGCCGATTGAATTCCAGATTCAGGTGTCTTCCATGGATCACTCTGTAACTGGCTGTTCTTGAGGCTCAGATTCAAATGCATCTGAAAACGCATAAGCTGTTGGTTGCTCCAGTTGCTCAGACACAGTAGAGAGAGGAGAGACAGGAAATTCGGGTTGCTCCAGTTGCTCAGACACAGTAGAGAAAGGAGAGACAGGGAATGCAGGTTGTTTCGGTTGCTCAGGCGCGGTAGAGAGAGGAGAGACAGGGAAAGCAGGCAGTTTCGGTTGCTCAGGAGCAGTAGCTAAAGAAGAGACAGGGAAAGCAGGTTGTTTCGGTTGCTCAGGAGTAGTAGCTAAAGGAGAGACAGGGAAAGCAGGTTGTTTCGGTTGCTCAGGAGCAGTAGCTAAAGGAGAGACAGGGAAAGCAGGTTGTTTCGGTTGCTCAGGAGTAGTAGCTAAAGGAGAGACAGGGAAAGCAGGCTGCTTTGGTTGCTCAGGAGTAGTAGCTAAAGGAGAGACAGGGAAAGCAGGCTGCTCAGGCGAGGTAAAGAGAGGAGAGGCAAGAAAAGCAGGTTGCTCCAATTGAGAATCCTCATCTTCAAAGGTGGTAGCTCCCAATGACTTTAGCCAAGCTGGTCCGAAGCCTGAATCATCATCGTCATCGCTGTCACTCGCAAGAAATGGTGACTGAGAAAATACCAGAGATGTTGCTAGCTGATCAGAAACTTGCTCTGGTAGAGAAGATACGGGTGCTTTTTCAGGTTCAATGGGGGTTGACGAAGGAGATTCGAGGGGAGGTATAGCTGGAGTTATCTCCTCCTTACGATCCACCTGTGTTAGCATACTAAGCCATGAAGGTGGATTACTCTGTTGTGTTCCTGCGGTCCAATCGCTCGCTTCGGTTCCATAGCTGCTGGACGAACTTATCCAGCTATCATTACTACCGGGCTGGGGTTCTGCAAATATATCTCTGTTCTGGCTCTCCCAACTCGGTTTACTGCCAACTGAGTTGTCTATAGTGCTTTGACCTTCCAGGTATTGAGACTCCTCATCTTGCTCTTGATTCTGGCTTGTTGTAGTATACAAAGCCTGCTGAAGCATCTCCTGCGGCTGAGGCTGAGACTCTTCAGGTGAAGCTGTTGGCAAGGTATGTAAAGCCTGCTGGAGCATCTCCCACGGTTCAGGCTGAGACTCTTCAGGTGAAGCTGTTGGCAAGGTATGTAAAGCCTGCTGGAGCATCTCCCACGGTTCAGGCTGAGACTCTTCAGGTGAAGCTGTTGGCAAGGTATGTAAAGCCTGCTGGAGCATCTCCCACGGTTCAGGCTGAGTCTCTTCAGATGAAGCTGGTGACGAGGATGCCTCCTGCATAGGCCAAGAATCCATCATAGGCGTTACATCACTCGATAACTTCATCGCAGAATCGGAGGGGTGCAGACCCGAATCTGTTGCCTGTCTCACGTCTCTCTTGCTATCATCACTACCTGTGTTTGCTTGGTTTGTAGCCCACGGAAAGTTGTTATTCTGCTGGAATTGACCATCAGGGAATGGAGGCAGGGATGCTGCATTATTGCTCCAACTCTGAAATCATCCCATTGGGGAGATACTGGAGGGGCTGCAGGAAGGGAACCTGAAGCTCCTGTTCTTGCCATGGGCAATTGCCCACTGGATAATGAGGATGCTATAGGGGGTGCTGAAGTAGCTTGAGGTAGTATATCTGGTGTAGGAGAAACATTGAGAAAACAAGGTGCTTTCTTTATTAGTTTCAGGAATGGATCATCCGGATAGTGTGCGAAAATATCAACAAAAAGCTCTTGTGCCATCACGAGATCGGGATCAAGGGCTTCTGCCTGTCGTAGCAATGTTTGTGCATATGTTATATCTTTCGGGGTAGTCACATGGGCGAGCAGAAGAAGAGCCTTTAAACAATTAGGTACCTCTTGCAGAATACGAGTTGCCAGCTCTTCAACTCTATCGAAGGAGCCATTACGCCAGTATACCTCTAATAATCCTGTACGGGCATCCAGACGCTCTGGCGTAACTGTTAGTACAGCTTCCCATTCCTGAATAGCCTGTGGTAGCAGCTCTCCGCGCATATAGAGGCGAGCCAGACCTGCACGAGAGAATACAAATCCTTGCTGGCCTACCCTTGTACTCAGTTGAGTAAATTCCTGTCGAATCTGACCATTGCCATGGCTTAATTCATAGGCTTGCTGGTAGCAATCGAGTGCTGTATCAACATCGGATATACGCTCACTCACCATGGCACGATTACAATAGGCAATGACATTCTCTGGATCGTTTGTCAACACCCAATCAAAGGCATGAAGAGCATCCTCTAGACGTCCCTGAGCAAGATAGATCTCACCAAGCAGACGCTGAGCCTCTAGTGACTCAGGAAAAGAGGCGAGAATGGTTTGACAGTTAGCGAGAGCGACCTCGATGCGACTAGAGTTCATCGCGTCTTTAGTCTCCTGCAAAAAGTCACACAATTTTCTTTTTGCAACAAATAGCGCCATAAAGTCTGGCCTCCTCTTTCTGCTTTATATACCTGCAAGCATCCTCTGGAATAATTTTGCTCGCTTTGAGTCTTCTGGCCCAATAATTGCCAGACGACGCCACTCAGGAGCAAAGCAGATCTGCGCAACACGTTGGATATCCTGTGTGCTAACGGCATTGATGTTGGCAATTACTTCATCTACATCACGAATACGTTTATACAAACACTCTTGGCTTCCTAGCCAGGATGCCACCTGCTGAGTTCCCTCTAGGCCAAGCAGAACACCACCGCAGACATAGGCTTTGATCCGTTCTAGCTCATCATTTGGTACAGGTTCATTGCACAAGCGTGCGATTTCGCTCACAATAGCGCTAACAGCTTCCTTTGTGTGGGAAGGATCAACGCCTGCACTTACTACTAAACTGCCTGTCTCATGGTAACTATTGAGATAACTTCCTATGTCATATGCCAGTCCCTGCTCTTCACGGATGGACTGGAACAGTCGTGAACTCATGCCGTCGCCCAGCAAAGAATTGATAAGTAGAAAGGGATAGTAGTCAGCGGAAGCATAGCTGGTCCCTAAAGTTGCCAAGCAAAGATTAGTTTGCTCTGTCTCCTTCTTGATCATCCGTATGGGAACGACATCACGTGGAGGGAAACTCTCCATCCAGCTCTGCGCGGGACCAGCTTCCCAGTCATGGAACAACTCTTCAGTCAATTGAACAATCTGCTGTTGATCAATATTACCTGCGATACTGATCACCAACGAATTGGGCCGATAATAAGTGCTGAGATAATCCAGCATCTGCTGACATTGTAATTGCGTGACTGACTCGATTGAGCCAGCATCGTCGCGTCCCAAAGGAAGGCCTGGCCACATTACCTCATCAACTAGGAGGCTCGCCCACTCTTGTGGATCATCCCGTGTCGCACTTAATTCCTCAATGATTACTGCACGTTCTTTCTCAATCTCAACTGGGTCAAAGAGCGGATGGCGCACCATATCTGCCAGAACATCCATCACAACAGTCACATACTCGCCTGGCACACGAGCAGTATAACTAGTGCACTCTTTGCCTGTACAGCCATTAAAATTGCCTCCCACACCTTCAATCGCCTCAGAAATAAGCCTTGCACTTGGATAAGAACGAGATCCTTTAAAGAGCATATGCTCAATAAAATGCGATACGCCTGCTAAAGCGTTTTTTTCATAACGTGAGCCTGTAGCAAAGAAGAAAGCAATACTTGCAGAACGCATAGCGGGCATGTGGGTAGTAACCAGACGTACACCATTCTTCAACGTAATTCGTTCGTATTTCATCAAACTGCTTTTACACAGAGCCTCTTAACAACGTAGAAAGAGCACTCTTAATCTCCTTATAACTGACCAAAAACTACTCGTGAAATTTCCTGCACACAAAGTCTAGCCCTATCCCGCCGTATTATAGACGGTTTAGCACTCTAAGGCAACAGGAATCACAAGAAACAGGACAAAACATAGCCCAATTGGGTATAGCAATGGGCTAGTTGTCGAAGGAGAGGAGTGTGAGACTATGAACTCCCCTCTTCTTAATTCGTCAGAGGCCAATGTCATCTATCAGTTCCCCCAATCCTCCCAGCGGTCCCTCATCGCGATGGTGGCGACGATGGTGTCCGTGGCCCATTCCCATATCATCTTCGACGCGATTTTCAATGGTGTTTTCAACACCATGCAGCAACATTTCACCACCTAGGACCGCTGCTGCGCCTCCAAGTGCTCCCATTGCATATTTGCCAGCATTGCCCTGCATTAAACCTCCTAGTCCTTGCTGGCCCTGTGCTGGCATATTTGCGGGAGTAGGCACTATTCCTGCAAGGCTAGTGTGGCAACTGACGCAATTGGGAGTTCCTATTGGTGCCATTGCCATACAGGTAGGACAGCGCAGAACCATAGGGGGTTGTCCCACCATTGGTTGTGGTTGATAACCACCCTGTCCTGCGTATGGTTGAGCATACGGCTGAGAAGGTTGCTGATACCCTGTCTGCTGTGGATACGGAGGTTGGGAATATGAAGGTTGTGGATATCCTGGCTGTTGTGGATATGAAGGCTGTGGTGGGCAAGGAGTCTCTTGATACGGTGACTGTGTTGTATTTGATGGTGCATATTGACTATATGGACCAGATTGTGCATATCCCATCTTTGCGGCAGCTACGAGTTGGGTACCGCACCCGCTACAGAAACGTACATTGGGATCATTTTGCTTGCCACAATTTGTACAGAAAGCAGGGTTTGCTCTACGCTGTGGAGATACTGCAACACGCATATCATATCCACATTGTGTGCAAAACACGCTAGTGCCAGCAACCTGAACATGACATGCAGGGCACGTATGCATTGCTGGAGCAGGGGCAGGCGTGGATTGAGTAGGGTGATTTGAAGCGGTTAGGGCCGCACCGCAATGCATACAGAAAGAGGCCCCCGGCTTCACATCCTCACCGCAGTGTGAACAGGTTTGCAAAAATTGACCACTTGCACCTTGCGGGCTCGTGGGTTGTACAGGACTTCCGCACTCGGAACAAAATTTTTTACCAGTGACATCATTTCCACAGGATGAACAAGTTGTCATCAGTTATGCCTCCTTTGTTTAGCTATTATACCTTCTGCAATATATCACGCAGTTTAGCACAATTTCTACAATTCGTCGAGAACGAAGTCTGAACATAAGTTGTCAGGCCTCAATTAGCTATCTTATCACTCCCCGCGTCAGAAGACTCCTTGCTTCAGCTATGGGGATGAATGGACGCGTCCTTATCTGGGGCTTGGGCACTGGGGTACCTTTCGCCTATTCCGCTTTACAATTTTTAGCGCATCCACTAGACTATTGTTGTTAGCAGCCCAAAGAGGCTTCTGAGTACCCCGGGGCTCGGGGGAATCTAGGCCTGCGGAGGCGATGTAAGACTTGGCTGCGTATGCAACAAGCAATCCCCTATGAAACAGGAAAGCCCATTCGTGAGGGTGGGAAGCCCCTGACTTTAGTCATGGGGAGATGTCACTCTACCAATAGAGCCGCGATCTTCTCCTCGATCGTTTTTGCTGATGGATACAACGCCATCTCCTCGGCCGCATTATATGGGGCAGGAGGAGCTGCGAGTGCGCTAATCAAGATCGGGGTACCATCTAGATCGTAGAAGCAATGCTCAACGATCCAGGAATGGATGTAGCGACCAAAGCTCGTATGATCTGTTTCTTCTGTCGCCACAATTACCCGATTAGCCTCTTTAACTGCCGCAGTGATGGCTTCTTGATCGAAAGGCATTAATGTACGCAGGTCGACGATTTCGATGGCCCCGCCCTCATTTTTCACAATGTTAGTTGCAGCTGAACAAGCTTCTAACACCATGGTACCCCAAGCAATAATAGCAACACTAGTTGGACCTTCGCCGATGCGCAAACGACGGGCTTTGCCGAGAGGAAGCGTATAGTAGCCTTCTGGCACTTGCCAATATTCTGCCATCGCAGGAATGCTATTTCCCTTGCTATCCTTTGGTGGTTCCGAACGGTAGAGGCGTCCCCGTTCTAAAAACATCACTGGAGACTTTGCTCGTGCAGACTCTAAGAGTAGTCCCTTGGCATCAAAAGGTGTAGCTGGACAGACGGTAATCATGCCTGGGATAGCAGTAAACCATTGTTCGCCCGCATTAGAGTGGCCAAAAGCTCCTCCACCTGTTGCGCTACTAGAAATTGGTCCACCGCCGCCGCTACCTGATTTAGTCCGCATGAGCAGTGGCATATTCCAATTGCCACAAGTCTGATAGGGGATACGAGCAGCCAGACGGATGGTCTGGGATGCTGACTGGTGATAGTCGACGAACTGGATTTCGGCACAACGTGCTTTCCCATCATACATTCCTGCACCAGCTGCAATACCAACAATGAGCTGTTCATTGAGAGGACTGCTAATCGCTTGCTGTGGAAATTGTGAGACCAGCATGGCTGTAGCGCCAAAAACGCCACCCTTTGGGCTACCCACATCCTGCCCGTAGACAAAGAAATCGGGATCGCGCTTTGCCAGTTCAACCAGTGCTTCATTGATAGCTCCCAGCATGGTTGTTGGACGTTTAGTTCCGCGCGGAATATTCTCATACCACTCGGGAACATACATTACATGATCCATCACACGTTCTGCTGTCGGCTCTGGTTCCTTGAGTACCTCCTGCTCGATACGATCAAGTTCTGTGCGTATCTCCTGGTGCATCGGCACAAGAACACTTTCCTGTACATATTCATGTTCTATTAACCAGCGGCCAAAATTCTTGATAGGATCTTTAGTTGCTGCTGTCAGCTCAATTTCTTCTTTTTTGCGATAGGATCTAATATCGGTACTGCTGGAATGAGAATCAAGGAACCCCAGATGCAAGTGTAGAAGAGCGGGGCCCTGACCTGATCGAATATGTGCAACCAGACGACACGTCGTTTCGTAGGTTGCCATCACATCCCAGCCTTCAACCTCTTCGGCATAGACGCCGCCTGCTTTTGCCCATTCAACCAGTGAACCAGCCCACTGAACACTAGAAGGTGTTGTGATTGCCCAGCCGTTATCCTCCACGACTAGCAAAACTGGCAACTGGTGGATGGCTGACTGGCGTAAAAGCACATTGAAGTCATTGGTAGCTGAGCCTCCATCGCCTGTCGAACACAAAATCAGCTCACTGTTTTTATGCCATTTGATTGAAAACCCCACGCCACCTGCAAATGGAGTAAGGCCTGCAACCTCGCTAAAGCCAGGAAGAATACGATGCCGTTTACTTGTATAATGTGATGGCATATTCCGGCCAGCCCCCATTGGTCCTGTAGTACGAGAATAAGCCTCACGCAAAGGGCCATAGAGATCACCAGTTCGTTGTAGCCATGCCCCTAAGTCACGATAGTAGAGAGCGAGCCAATCATCATCATTGAGAGCAGCCACCACAGCAGCCATCGACTCATGGCCGCCACAACCAATATAGAACGGGAAGCGGCCTTGTGTCTTACGAGTTTTGAGCAAATCGTTAATAACTCTTGCCTGCAGCATCGTGTGGTAGAGTCCGACGATATCCAGCGACCTTGCCGAATGTTCGGTTTCTATAGCCCGAGTATTGACTGTCATTCTTAAAGTTGCCTCCATGAATTGTCGACGCTGACGTTGTCGGCACCGCTGATACGCCAGTAATGTCCATGCTATATCCATTATAGAATTGTACATGGCGAAAAGCAATGATGCAGCAAAAGGCATACCACATTTCCTCAATTAGCGCCAGTGACATCTCCCCACGCCGGGGGCTTCTCATCCTCACGAACGAGCTTTCCTGCTTCGTTGGGGGTTGCCCGTTCGAGCTTTCGCCCGAGCAGGTCTGACACCTCCTCCACAGGCCGACACCGAGAGCCCCTCGGCCAGAATGTTTCTACTTGCGTTGATATCCCTATCGTGAGAGATCCCGCACTTTGGGTATACCCATTCACGCACATCAAGTGGGAGGTCTTCAACCACATGCTTGCAGTCATGGCACGTTTTACTCGATGGATACCAACGATCGATTTTGACGAGGGTTCGTCCGTACCACTGGCTCTTATATTCCAGTTGACGGACAAACTCACCCCATCCAACATCACTGATGGCTTTGGCCAGACAGTGATTTTTGACCATGTTCTTGACGGCCAGACTCTCCACGCAAATCACTTGGTTTTCGTGTACTATGCGTGTGGAGAGTTTGTGCTGGTAGTCGCGACGACGGTCATTGATACGAGCGTGAACACGGGCAACCTTGCGCCGTGCTTTCTCCCTGTTGTTTCCGCCTTTTTCCTTCTTGGCATGCCGACGTTGGGCTTTTGCCAGTCGCTTCTCATCTTGAGCGTAGTAGCGGGGATTACCCACAGCCTCACCAGTCGAGAGGATGACCATGGATTTGAGACCCAGATCAAGACCAACCTGAGCATCCGTGACAGGGAGTGGATCAATCTCATCCTCAAAGAGTACGGAGACGAAGTAGCGGTCTGCGTAGTCCTTGGAGACGGTGACCGACGATGGTTTGAGATCTGCTGGCAGTGCTCGGTGAAAGGTGACAGCAAGAGGCTGCTTCATCTTGGCAAGGGTGAGTTGGCCATCCAAGAAGCTGAACGCAGTCCCAACATAGGTTGCCGATTGGTTGCCTTGCTTACACTTCCATGTAGGATACTTGGCTCTGCCCTCAAAGAAGTTCTTGTAGGCACGATCCAAGTGGCGCAGGGATTGCTGCAATGGAACGGCTGCAACATCAGCAAGCCAAGGATACTCTTGCTTCAAATAGGGAAGCATCGCCGAGAGGTCGTTATAGGTCAACTTTTGCCCATGTTGGATGTAGGCTGTTTTGCGGGTGGAAAGTCCCCAATTGTAGACAAAGCGGCAACATCCGAACGTTTGCGCAAGGATACGCTTTTGTTCGTCGGTTGGGTAGAACCGATATTTGTATGCTCGCTTGGTCTTGCTCACGGCCTACTTTCCTTTCTGACTTTCTACATAGCGTTTAACGGTTTCGATGGTGACGCCCCCGACTGTGCCTACATAGTACGCATTTGTCCACAAAGAGGGAAGCTTCCTCTTGAGTTTCAGGGAACTCTGCTCTCAGGTCATGAGATGTCGATCCTTTGATGTATCTGACCAACTTGTGAATCCCAAACTGAGGATCACATCCTACGATCAGATGCACATGATCAGGCATTACTTCCACCTCAACCAGCGTCTGCTCCCACTTCTCAACACATTCTTGGATGAGAACTTTCAACCGAGCATCAATCGGTGGAAGCAAAACTTTTCGCCTGTATTTGGGGCAAAATACGATATGATAGTGACAGTTATAGGTCACATTGTGGTTACTATTAACTACTGTCTTCATGCTCAAAACATACCTGAAAACAATAGCTATGTCAATCTCTATCTATTGGTGGTACTATCGTACCACCTGCCTACGCGCGGCCCAGCACCCAACTCCAAAAGGAAGCGCCATTCACCCCCATATCTAAAGAAAGGGGTCCTCTGGCGCTATGGGATAGAAATGACTATCTGGACAATAGATGAGACAATACTGAGGCAGATTTCCTGGAGGCCATTCGTTTTACTCGCCTCCTAGCCTCCGGCCTGGGACGAGGAATGGGCCAGACAGCTTTGTACACATATCATTTCTGATGTTGAGGGAGCATGGAGGGATGCAGTGCATGATACTATTCAGCAAGTGGTACCAGATTCAAGCTGTCGGGCGTGGAAGCCAATTGTGTAATTGGTGAGATTATCATTGATGCATCCATATCTGCTCTTTATTAAGAAATTATGCGTACTTCACAATTCAAGGTAAAAAATGTCTTCTTGATCTTCTTCTTGGGTTTTTTCTCGTTTATTACCTGCACATTCATTAATACAATCTTTTACAAACTCGTTAAAATCAAATCTTTTTTCTATGTATTCTCTAAGATCTTCTTCACCAATATGTATAAGTTGAGTTAGATCTTTCTTCTTAAATGGATGTTCTTGTGTAGGAAAATTTCGCATCATAGTATCCACAAAAATATCATGTGTGCTATTCATAAACCTATCTTCCATAAAATCATTAAGCTTGTTTTGAGAAAAAAACATAAATTCGTTATAATGCATATTCTTCCAATCTTGACTCCAATCGTACCATTCAGAAACAAGAATTTCATCATTATAGTAGATTTTACGTGCTTCTAAGCTTTTTATCATGTCATCACGCCATTTATTGTATGGAACAGATGATAGATTCCATTCCTCATGATATATCCCTTTAAATGTTTTATTCGCTTCTTGTATCCATCTGACTTTGTTTCGACTTTGAGTCCATACCTGTCTACACTTGGGTGCAACTTTTTCAGTCCATATTCTTTCACACCATAGTCTGAGTTTGCCAGTTTCTTTGTCAGAATTCTTATTATCCATCTGTTCTTTGGATGTGAGGCTTGTCTCTGGTGATTGATAAATGAAATGGTGGTGGAAAGAACGACGTGGTTGACCCTCACCTACTCGTTTAAAATCTTGTTCTGGAGAGTTCCGTCGACGATCCATAATTAAAAAACCTTTCATGAAATATTTCTGAGGGAAACAACCTATAAGAAGCAAAAATAAGCATTGTTATTAGAATGTGTCCTATTCCCTTCCCCCAGCTAGGATGCCGAGAAGGGTTGGTATGGCCATCAAGTTCTGTAACAATCCTCTGTTAAGAGAATTCTAATAGAAGTTTACGCGCTTTTCTAGGGGGAAAGAAGGACAGTTTTCATGTTCCGCGTATGTCGAGAAATATCGGTGGATCTATCCAACGGCTATCGAATGCTAGCAGCGAGATCTCGTGGCCTGTCTGACATCCTATTTCTTTCTGAAAGAGCATTGGAAGATAATTACAGTGATAATGGCATTCGTGGTGGGGCAGTAGCCCGGAGCAGAGCTATCTCTTCTGCTGTGAGCCCATAAGCAGTATTTATGAATTCTTATTGCATAATGCCGCATATGTTACGGCTATGTTTCAATCGCATCTGCGCCTCATCCACCCTATCCACTGTTTCCTCTGCTTTCTGATCATCCTCTTTGTGTTTGTTTCAATCGCATCTGCGCCTCATCCACCCTATCCACACTGTAAACACTGCTATTACATTATCTGCTAGTCCTGTTTCAATCGCATCTGCGCCTCATCCACCCTATCCACTGGGGAAAGTTTTGACGACCAATATCCTCCTCTAGTGTTTCAATCGCATCTGCGCCTCATCCACCCTATCCACAAAGAGAGCAGTTCGTGTTTATGGGTTTGATGGAACAGTTTCAATCGCATCTGCGCCTCATCCACCCTATCCACTGGGATATTAGATGTGTGGTTCGACAGCTCCTCCATGTTTCAATCGCATCTGCGCCTCATCCACCCTATCCACAGATGATACAGCTAGAGCACCTAAATACTCCTCTAGTTTCAATCGCATCTGCGCCTCATCCACCCTATCCACTAGGGTGCGCCACATACCTCTATCAGGATAGCTACGTGTTTCAATCGCATCTGCGCCTCATCCACCCTATCCACCAGAGAAATAATCCAGATATTGGATTGTCCCCACATTGGTTTCAATTGCATCTGCGCCTCATCCACCCTATCCACTTTACGCTATTCTTGAAGGAGACCCGTCATTATCCATGTTTCAATTGCATCTGCGCCTCATCCACCCTATCCACTTTGTTCCTCCCCAGCCAGATGTTGTTGCAAATAAGTTTCAATTGCATCTGCGCCTCATCCACCCTATCCACGCATTCACATTTGAGGATTAGCAATGGCCACCAACCGTTTCAATTGCATCTGCGCCTCATCCACCCTATCCACAACGGGGCAATGCTCCAGAATATTACAAAAAGCTTGTTTCAATTGCATCTGCGCCTCATCCACCCTATCCACCTTATCACGACAATCCTTTCTATGTTTCACGTGAGTTTCAATTGCATCTGCGCCTCATCCACCCTATCCACTCAGGATCAGTTCAATTCTAGGAGAAAAATATGTTGTTTCAATTGCATCTGCGCCTCATCCACCCTATCCACAGCGGGGTGCCTCGCATGGCTCTGGAAGCGGCTTCCGCTTGTGCTTTTCGAGGCAGATGGCTTTGTTGCCTCATTTCTCCCCGGTTTGCGTCGTCTTAGAAGAGTATAGCGCATCCTTCTCACTTTTTCAATCCGCTCTAGAAGCACTGCGAGGCTCCTTTGCTTAGTTTGCGAGGCACTGAGCTTGGGATTTCCACCACTCCACGCCTCGCAATCTTTTACTCATTTAGAATCGCCAAACGTATCGCCTCTAGAAGCACAGTCTCTCCTCTAGGCATCGTGAAAGCGTTATTGTCGGTACAGTGTAAGAACAGCAGGCAAGCGATTAAGCATCAGGAGTCCGAATGGCAGCAAGAAGATTGTCAGGCATAGGCAGTACCCAATGATTGCCCAAATGAACCCAAGCCACCAGCCAATCAAAAAGAAGTAGATGGCACGTACCAAGAAGCTGTTTTGTTGAATATGGCCCACATTAACCATTACTCTCCCATTTGTAATGGTAACATTTGCCTGCTGGCTCGATGGGCGAAGTGTCAATATCACTGGCAGACGGTTGAGAATCGTCAATCCAATCGGCAAGAAAATGATAGAGACGCAACAAAGATAGCCGAGGAAGAGGCAGAAGCCACCAAGCCACCAGCCAACAAATATGTACCAAATAATGCGTACCAGGAAGTTTGGCCCTTGCCGATTCATATTCACTCCAACATTTGTCTGTTGCATGAAACTTTTTTCCTTTCGTTGGCAAATCTCTAACTGCGCATCTATATTGTAGCATAAGATGTTTACCCTCTTTACCACCCAATCAAGGATAGGCCTTGCTTCGAACATGATATACTATGCTCATATAGTGGGGAAACAAAGCAAAAAGGAGCAACTATCAATTATGCGTGCATTAGTGTATCGAGGCACTGAACTGAGATTTGAACAGGACTATCCACATCCCACTCCTGTCGCCGGTGAGGCACTGATCCGTATTGTGCAGGTGGGAATTTGCAATACCGATCTAGAGATTACGCGTGGCTATATGGGTTTTCAGGGTATTTTGGGTCATGAGTTTGTTGGCACCGTCGAGGAGATCTATGGCGATACAGCATTCAGGCAGTACAAGCATCTCATTGGGCAGCGCGTCGTTGGTGAGATCAATGCTGCCTGTCACCGCACAGACTGTTTCTATTGTCTGCGAGACATTCCAACCCATTGCCCAAACCGAACGGTGCTTGGGATTGTCAACCGCAACGGTGCCTTTGCCGACTATGTGATGTTGCCCGCTGAAAACCTGCACATCGTTCCTGATAATGTGAGTGATGAAGAGGCTGTATTTGTGGAGCCATTAGCGGCCAACTTTGAGATACTTGAGCAGGTCCATCTGAAGCCAACTCAGTGTATCGTCATCATCGGTGATGGCAAAATGGGTCAACTGGCGGCACAAGTACTCACGCTAAGCGGGTGTGAGGTAATGATGGTCGGCAAGCATGAGGAGAAGCTCGCACTAGTGGAAAAGCGTGGAGTGCGTACTTATCGGCTTGAGGACGCAAATAAATTCGTGCTAGAGAATGGGGCACGAGCCGACGTAGCTGTCGAATGCAGTGGCTCTGCACAAGGGCTAGAGATGGCGTTACGGTTCGTGAGGCCTAGAGGAACTCTCATCTTAAAGAGTACGGTAGCAGACAAAAGTACTTTCCATCTAGCTCCGATTGTCATCGACGAAATCCGTGTCCAGGGATCGCGCTGTGGTCCTTTTTCTCCTGCTCTGCGTGCCCTGAACCAGAAGCTTGTAGATGTCTCCTCGCTGATTAGTGCACGCTACACTCTTGATGAAGGGCTAGCAGCATTTGATTATGCAACCCAAAAAGGAGTCTTGAAGGTTCTGGTAAAAGTCTCATGAGTATCCAGCGAGCAAAGAAAGCCTAGCGGTTGCTTGCTTTCCTTCGTTCTCTTTGTTTAGCTCACAAGCTTTTCCCCTGCATGGCAATTGAGATAGGAACAGGCTGAAGAGATCTAGTACAATGTACACTAACCTAGGGCCGATCTAGGCCTAGAGCGGTCTGAAGCTGTTTCCTATGGTCTAGGGCTATAGTATCTTGCTCTGATCAGAAGGTTTGAAGTGTTTTTGATACGTGAGTCGTCTTCCGAGGCGGTTCCCTATGTGTTTCTGTCTGTTCAACATAAGAGATTTTTTGAGGAGGTCTAGCTAGTCGCTTGTAGAGCACAAGTTTAGAAGACTTACAAGGGCCTTAATCGGCTCTACAAGCCCTTCCGTGGAGAGAGAGTACTGTTCATACAACAGGTATGGGCGGTGTTTCTTTTTGGTTTAGCATATCTCCGCGTAGCCTTGCAAAGTCGTTGAACCTTGTGGTTGTGTGCCTTCTGATGCTACCGAAGAGCATAGGTTATTATTTTTGTCACGCTCTAAAAGTCGACACTATTGCGGCTCATTTCCCCGTCTGGTTATCTCGTCTTGTGGAGGAGACGGAAGACCTGTTCGGGTAAAGCTGAACTGGCAATCCCCAACAAAGCAGGAAAGCTCGTTCGTGAGGACGAGAAGCCCCTGGCGAAAGCTTACGGCAGACCCAACGCCTTGGCGTTGGGTCTTGGCGGGATTTCCTACGGGAGATGTCACTGTTTTAATTTTATCATATTCGCTTCCTCCAGCATTTTGATGGATGGAAGTATAAAATCATTTCTTACGCTGATAACTGCATTAGGGCTATTGAGTTCATTTACGTGGGTAATGTTATTTCTTTCATTTCCTCCGTATTTCCTGTTAAAACTTTTAATATCATCTATTGACCATTCATGGATATATCTATCCGTTTCTGCTATATGCTTCCCAATGTTGGATAACATATGGTATACAGGTTGAACAATTTCTCCATATATTCTTTCAGGAGGATTTCTTTCAAGAGGATTTCCACTCCCTCCTTCAAATTTTTCATTTGGATTAGCAATAGTTGCTATATAGCTTTTTTCGTCTGTTGCTGCTATTCCTGCAATATATACATTTGCAAGAATTTCTACTCCCATTCCTGTGGCAATAGGCATTCTTTCTAGGACATCCAAGTGCATTGCTCTTTGCTGGGAAGATACCAGCACATACCCATTAAATAACAAGCAAGACGAGTTAATTTAGGAAAATCTTGCTTATTAAGCCATCCAGTGAACTTGTTATTAAGCATTGCGTCACCTAGCCTAGTTTGGACACTAGTACTCATTAACACTTTGGTATCTGGTTTTTCGTCAGAAAACGGTACTAATAAGTGATGAAGTGCGGCATACTCTTCTGAGTTCACAATGTCAGTATCATGCATTGCCACAATTTGATCAGCTGCAATCTCTTTATTTCTAGCTTTAGAAGCAGCAAGAGCAAAGCCTGCAAAAAGAGTGATACCTTTGCTCCCTTTAAGTGATTTAGGAGTTCCTGCTGCTTGCGAGATTTCCTTCCAATCTACTTGGAACTTTTTAAAAATTGCATTTTGTTCTGAAATTTCTCCTCCATTTTCTTTTGCTTCTTTCAAAGAATTCTTGACAAGCGCCAGTACTAATGCCTAATAGATTCTGTTCATGACATTCTCCTAGTAACTCTTTAGCATAGCTAATATTTTGCCCAACTGATCCAGCTTCTTTATGGAAAGGCATTAGAACAGTGCATTTGCCCGCTCTTGCGAGTGTTTCTACTTGCCTTTTTAGGTCTTTGAGCCGGGAATCACGAATACTTATGTTCCGCCCTTCTCGATCGGTAAACATATAATGCCCATGTTTCCTTACTATTTCAAAGTGTGGTTTCATTGGAGACTCTAATAATCCATAGGAGGGGCGTACGCCCTTACTTTCGACAGTTTCTGCAAAAACTGCTTTATTTGGATTCTCTTTATCCTGTATGATTGCCTCAACAGATTTCCCGTAGTTTTGCAATATTAATTTCCGGTTTCCCTCGGTTAATTATATCCTGATATATTTCTTTTCTGTTTCTCTCCGATTCCTTTTTGAATTCTTCTTCAAGAATTTTTGCCCGCTCTGGGGTAGTATCTGGAGTAAACCCATATTCTTGTTCAATTTCTTCCTGCAAAACCCGCAGTTCGTCAGCAGTTTTTACATACAGAAGCTGGCTCTTCTCCCGTGTGCTGGCTGCTGAGGGGAAGAAAGCAGACCGACCAAGGGCTAGCCTAGACCCATCTCTATGATTCTCACTCTTGGTTTTAAGGTCATTATACCTTTTTGGAATGAGGCCTTTGCATCTGCATCTTCTATTTTTCCGATATACAATTCAATATTTTCTTTATAACCATTCACGTCTTTATCTAGTTGGTTTAGATAAAGACGTATTTTATCATAAGGTTTACCTTCAACCTTATTCTTTACTCGTTCAATATGTTTCTCGATATGGTTTGGCTGGGTAAAGATCCTCTCTACCATTGTTAAATCTCCTTTTCAGAATGTACAACACTTTTTTTCTGGAAGCAATTCATAAGAAGGCAGTAAGAGTGGGGAGAGCTGCCTTTCTTATTTCTTCCTTATGATGAGATCATAAGAGATTTTCATCGATTTTGTCAAGTGTTAATTTTATACATAACTGCAATAAATGGGTGGTCAAAATGACTTTAGTGATGAATGGGCAGAAGGAGAAAAGGATGAGTAGCTGACGGTAATTGTAAGAAAAAGAATTTAGGAAGGAATAGGCAAAGGGAGGAAAGGATGAGTAAATGACTGTAACTATAAGGAAGGAATATTAAGGATGAATGGGCAAAAGGAGGAAAGGATGAGCGAGTATGAGACATCATACCGAGTTCTCATCAAAAATTGGCTAGTACTAGGGCAACAAGCATGAATCAAAAAGTGCTCAAATTCGTGGATAGGAAATAAGGGCTCGGAAAAGTACTCAGGGCTTTCCCATTCTAAAAAACAGGACACAGACCAGTAAGGAGCAACAGGATGGCATATTCAGGATGGGCCTCCAAGTAACGAGATTGTCTGGCGACATTGCGCACGCCAAGCCGATCCATCAGGCTTAACACGGCGCTGTTAAGCTGAGCCAACACGCTGGGAGTAGCACCCGTGCGAGTTTGGCAGGCATCTTCTCCGAGAGTGACATCACGCCTCCAATGCAGTCGATTCTCCGATCTTCCAGTGGGCACGGATCAAGGCTAACATGCGTTGTGGAGGAGCCTCTCGCAGCGAAAGAGAACTGAGCCCGTAGACGACTTGGTGGCGGATTTCTCCCGTTTTGAGTATGCGAGCGGTCCGTTCGAGACGAAAGACCTGCTCAATTCCCTGCCACCGTTTGACAAACCAGTCGTTGAGATCAGGACTGCAGATGATTTGTCGATGCTCGAGTCGCCCGTGCCCTTTGTCCCATGTCTCTGCTTGTTTCCAACGTCGACGATCTGGAGTCGGATCTTCAAAGAAATCCGTGATATCTTCGGTGAGGGTGGGTTGATTGTCTTTGGCGATGAGCATATAGGCACCGCCCCATCGATGAACCTGTGCACGCAGCTCCCGTTGGGTATGCATTGCATCTAAAGTCATGATTTCGTCCTTTGACCAGCGATGGGCTGAGCAGCGGTTTGAGCGCACTGATCTCATTTTGCTTCTCTGCGACGTCGCATTGCCAGAGTACCGTCCCGGTGGTCACGTCATAACAACTGAGTAAGTGAACCGTATGGTCTTGTGTGCTGGTCGCACGCAGGGTTTTCCCATCAATGGCTAGTTGGCGATGATCAAGGTAGCCCTCCTGCGTGTGCAGACGGCTAGGCTCGCTTGCGCAGCGTTGCTGCGCTTCCCAACGGGTGAAGAATGCGTTGAGCAGTTCATCAAGCAGTTTGCCATCCAGACGAGCGAGCATCCGGCAATAGGTCATCTGGCAAGGCATCTTGGTGCGTTTGAGCCCAAAGTGCGCTGCTATCAGTTCTCCGCGGTGACGGATCCATTCTGTCGCTGCGCTGAGTGTCTTTTGTCCTGCGAGTTTGGCTAAGACTAACAAGCATACAAGCAAGGCCAGCTCATACCGCCTGCCTTGCTTGCGCCTTTTGTCAGGTAATTCTTGAAGTGTTTTATACAATGACATCGCTGCTACACGTTGGGTCAGGTCTGTCTCCCGCGCCTGGACGGTGGGGATAACTAGTGTGGTATAGTCCATACAGAGAGTTTTCCTTTGCTAATTCGAAGCTTTTGGATATTCTACAAGGAATACTCTTCTTTTTCATCCCCTTGCCCTCGAGATGGGACTTCTCTCCTTTCTGTTGCCTGCCATTGCTCTGCCCCTTTGGAGAATGGGAAAGCCCTGCCAAGAATAGGCCTCTCTTTGAACATGGTATCTTGCCTTGGTGAATAGCTTGCGAATTGTAGTTCGCCATATTATAATGATTTGGAAGGATAGGAGTATCGCAGAAAAAAATGCAGAAACAGGTCATCGCTTATAAGGATAGTATCGGTAAAAGACCATTTACTGAATGGTTTAATAATCTGCGAGACTTCAAAGGGAAACAGCGCATCCTTCAGCGTCTCTATCGGCTAGAGCAGGGTAATTATGGAGACTACAAATCTGTTGGAGAGGGAGTAAACGAGTTACGATTAGATTTCGGCCCTGGTTATCGAATATACTTTGGAATAGATGGGGAAGATATCGTTCTTCTATTGTGTGGTGGTGACAAAGGCAGCCAGCAAGATGATATCCGAAAAGCAAAAGCCTATTGGAAGGAGTATAACGAACATGCGAAATTACGAGACTCTTAGTGAAATTACAGAGGAGTATCTTCGCAACAATCCTGAAGAGATAGACAGTTTTATCTCTGTTCTCTTTGAAGAATACGCACAGGATGGAGATACTGCGGCATTGCTTTCAGCCTTGCGGGTCATCTGTCGTATTAAAGGTTTAAGTTCCATAGCTGAAGATGCTGGTATGAGCCGAAGAGGAGTACAGAAAGCCCTTTCAGAGGACGGTGACCCGAGATTTGGGAGTGTAAATGCAATCATGCATGCTATGGGTTACTGGTTAGCTCCCCATAAATTGCAAGTGCTATGACTGAGATCATTTTCACTTTGAGTAAGGCAAAGCACTGGTCTCCAGTACTTTTTTGTTAGGGACTTCAAATCAATAAATCATCCCAGGATACCCACAGATCAATCAGCCAAAGTGGGACAGTTAAAATTCTTGGATCCCCTAGAGCGGGATGAAGGCTATTCTGATAATACATGCCGAATGAACATTCTTGGGCAAAAGATAGCAATAGGCGTGTCGGAGAAGCCATTTTTGACTGAATTACAGCTATTGCTATGCCCTCAACCCGCTATTCTACAGACCTGACTAGTTACAAGACTTATTCCTATTCTTCATCTTTCCTTAAGTCTTGAACAAGTTTAGTCATACAGGGCTTGATCAGAATCCTTGCAGTCGTTTCTTAACATCGTCATCTACTAGACTTAATACATCTGGATATCTTTGTTCAATGAGAGGAAAAAGAGAATGTCCATCATACAGTGTGCCATTCCTGTCATATCTCTCTAATCCCCATATTCCAAGCTTTCCGTAGATTTTGACCCAAATATCTCTCGTTTCCTCTTTATATTGTTTACTATAGAGAAATAATTCTTCTATAACGTTTATTGTTGCATGGCTTCCATGAAGCTGGAAATTATTTAAAAATGCGTTTGCAGCATGTATAACCTGTTCTTTTGAGAGAAGGGGAATAAGAGGCTGGAGGAGAGATTTGGCTAAATTATTGCCTTCATTGAAGGATTTCGCTTTTGCAAAGTTTTGAATGGCAATATCAACATAATCCGGGTGTGGCCTTATACGGATCACGTTTGTCAGTGCTTCTGGAGAAAGCTTTTGGAGATATGGAATAACTATTTCTCTAAGCGCAGGTACATGTATTGTATGTCCTATTGTAGCTATATTGTGATTTTTTGCATGCACACTTACAAATGTTAAGGCTTGTTTTCTTGTTAAATCTCCTACAGTATTCCATACTATAGGGACACAATGGAAATGTACGATGATCTTTATCCACTCATGCTTATCTACACATTGAACGATTTTTGGGAATTCTTCTTGAAGAACGGTCTCGCCTATATCCGGATACATTTGTAGAACAGCATTGAGAGCAGTAAATTGTCTTTGCTGTTCCAATGTAGGGCGGTTCTCTAAAAGAAGACTTTTGGTTATGCCTATAATGAGGTTGCGTATAAGAGATCGACGAGCACGTACTAGTGGACCATGTTGAAAACGATCTACTGCTTCTTCTATACTTATAGGGAAACTTTCTGATTTAATCTCTGACCAGATACGGCTTAATGCGGCTTTTCCTTGCACTGGTGGATATTGGAGAAGATGGGTAATAGCGTTTCTCAGGTGATAGCGTGCTAACTCCCCCGTAGGTTGATATGGCTCTTCTAATGAGAGCATAGAGGGATGTGCACAACGATTTCGATCTTCAAATAGCCGTTTTAAGTCTTCATATTGTAATGCAGAAAGAAGTTCGAACTGGTTTTTTGCTATGTCGAGAATTTTTTTTTCAAAATCAATGGATGATTGCCAATTACCAATTCTATGTACTTCATCAAGTGAATCTGCTATCTTCTGAGCTTCCTTATCCCCTGTTAATGCAAGCTCTTGTAGCTTATGAATAAAGTCGAAGACAACTGCAATCCATGTTGAAACAATAGAGGCACGAAAAGCTCCTGTTCTATAACAGGCAATAGCTTCTGCAATATATTCTCTCGCTTGTTTATTCCTACACAGTAACACTAATTCATCAAGATCAGCAAAACGATCTCCAAATGCCATTTCGTTCCTCTCGCAATTTTTAAATATGCACTTCCTTTTGTATAAAATATCCTCCCCAAATACTAAATGTATTTAGCTCTTAGTATTCTAGAATAGAAAATTTATATATGCAAGCAAATAGATCAAAATAGCTAATAGCAGTGTAAATATCTTACTCTAAAGCCATGTTACAAGGGTAAGTCTAGCTCTTGCATGCGGATAGCCTGATCAAGCGTATCTAGGATCACTGACCATGGCACAATTTCCGGTGAGGGATATTGTTCTGGTTCATATAAGGTGTGTATTCCACACTCTCGAAGTAGAGTAAGATTTTTTGAGAAGACAGGATGCTGAGCAAGCTGTTGCTTGAGATAAGGTCAGCAACAATAGGAACGCCATACCCCATAGCCTCGCATAGAATGCCTGAGGCGAGAGTATCTGTGTACCTCCTTCGCCCTATATATCCACAATTCTATCCTTAGATTGTTCATCTCCTCATGGAACTATAGCGTGCTACAACATTCAAAAATATCAATGAATGGATCATCGACTTATTACATATCAAAACCTTGTAATAAATTCTAAACTATGCTAAAATATTTAATAAGGATCGGTATGGTTGATAAGGTAACTATACAATCATCTAAATAAATCCAACGATTATAAAGTATTCCGAAAACTGGGCAACTATAGCTAGTAGTATCTATAAACTTGGTGACTTTCTTGTCTCCGTCATAGGGAGGATAGTCCTATCCAGCCATCTTACAGTTAACAGCCCAGAACCCCCGTCTTTCAAGCGGGGGATGAATGGGCCTACCTTTTGTGGGGCAAGGGCTGTGGGGTACTTTTGGGTTTGCCCTTGACATACATGTCTACATATACAATTCTATAGACATGGAATACATTCATGATAACCACACAGCCCACTTGATTGTGTACCACATTATCTGGTGTCCAAGGAGAAGGAGAAAGATACTCAATGGTCCCGTTGCTAGTCGGCTTGAGCAAATCATCCATGAAACGGCCTGTGAGCATGATTGGAAGATTATTCAGTTGGCTATTCAACCTGATCATGTGCATCTCTTTATTCGGACAGATCCGTACACTTTGCCCACGGACATCGCGAGATTGATCAAAGGGCGCTCGTCTCATCATATGAGAAAGGAATTCCCGCATTTGGCAAGAATGCCAAGTTTGTGGACAACGATCAGCGTTCTATAGTACAGCAGCAAATGTGAGCGGTGAAACAATCCAAAAATACATTGAAAGGCAGTCCAAACGTGATTAAGAGAAAGCCAAAAAAGCAAAAGGAGCAAGAGCCTGAATGTCTGAAGAATACTATCCAAATCAGGCTCTATCCTACGAAATATCAGGCTCGTATCCTGCGTGAACATTGCCAGGAATATATCAATTGCGTCAATGTGATTGTTCAAGCTCATGACGCGGAGATGCTTCCCAAAGGTTTTAGCACCAAGGATTTCACCGCTCCCTTGCCCAGCGCCGTTAAGAATCAAGTCATACGAGATGCCCAATCGGTCTATAACCGATCCTTTGAGCTTGGTCGTATCCCCATTCTCAAAAAGCCTTTTGCGCAGTGGAATAACCAGAATTGGAAGCTGGAGATGAGCGAGGACCGATCCCACACAAAAGGAGGTTTGCTTGGGCACACTCATCATTCCTATTTGGGACGGCACTAGAACCAGACAGATCAAAATCGCCTGTTGTGGTGAAATACCAGTCGGTGAGAAGGGCATCCTTCGTATCAAGAGGAAAAGAGAGAAATGGGTAGCTGATGCCACAACAACGCTACCAGACGTAGAACAGGAGCAGAGTGAGATCGTCATGGGAGTGGACACAGGCATCAAGGTTCCAGCAGTGGCCTATATCGCTGGTCAATCGGCTCGGTTCTACGGCAATGGTCGAGAGATGAGATACAAGCGCCGCAAGTTCTATGCTCGCCGGAAGAAGTTGCAACACTTCAAAAAGAAGAAATCCGTCAAGCGGACCAAGAACAAGGAAAGCCGCTGGATGAAGGATGCCAACCACAAGATCTCGCGCAAGATCGTCAACTATGCCCACAGAGAGGGTATAGGGACAATCAGAGTAGAATCCCTTGACGGCATCCGAGAGGGCGCGACACGCACAAGTCGTGGGGCAAAAGCCCGTAAAAACAACCGCACCCTCAACAGTTGGACGTTCTATCAGCTCACGCAGTTCATCACCTACAAAGCGGCACGGCTTGGCATCAAGGTCAAGATGGTCGACCCAGCTTATACCAGCCAAGAATGCCCAGCATGCAAACACTGCAACAAAGCAGATGACCGAGCCTATGAATGCAGCAAGTGTGGATGGAAAGGTCATAGGGACATTGTGGGAGCAATCAACATTAGTCGAAGGACTGGCCTTGATGGTGATAGTCAAGGTGCCACGGGAGCCTGAGCTGCTCAACCCGTGGAAGGCCGCCTGGGACGGCCTCATCTGGAAAGCGATGATCTCGAAGGTGAAAGCGATTGAGAGGGAGCTGAACCGGAACCCCCGCTCTTTTAAGGCGGGGAGATCTCAGCCATACACAGACCAAATATATTCTCCAAGCCAAGGCGAACTCCTTAAAAAAGCCTTGTCAGCCGCATCATCATCTTTTCACGCTCTCATCCCAACTGTCCCGATAGTCCCAAAGAGTCTATTTCCCACTCAAGAGAAATGCCAGCTAACACAGTTAGTCACAATAGTCCCAACTGTCACAATAGTTACATTTTCCATCCAAGAGAGATCTCAGCTAACACAGTTAGTTACAATAGTCCCAACTGTCACAATAGTCACATTTTCCATCCAAGAGAGATCTCAGCTAACACAGTTAGTCCCAACAGTCCCAACAGTCCCAACAGTCACATTTTCCATCCAAGAGAGATCTCAGCTAACACAGTTAGTCCCAACAGTCCCAACAGTCTCAACAGTCTCAATAGCTCCAACAGTCTCAACAGTCCCATTTGTCCCATTTGTCCTGTCTCACCAACTAATGGCTCTTCCTCTATCCTCTTTGTTTAGCTCACAAGCTTTTCTCCTGCATAGCAATTGGGATAGGAACGGGCTGAAGAGATATGGTACAATGTACACTAACTTAGATATTGTAAAGAGTACACTAAGTCTCAGAATTGTCTATGCAGGAAGGGAACCATGCTATGCACCGCCGTGCCCCTCGTTTCAACCCAGGACTGATGACTGATATGTATCACCCTGATTCAGCCTACATCTCATGGCGTACAGGATACAACGGCTTGACAACCTTTGATCTCTATACCCGCAAAGCTCCCTTTGGAGGAGCTTACTTGCTAGTAGCGGGATTAGAGGCAGCTCTAGAATTTGCTCTAGCTTTCCGCTATACTGAGCAGGAATTGAAATTTCTTGCCCAGATTCGTGATTACGACGCCGCATTTCTCGATGATCTGGGACAACTGCGCTTTACAGGGGAGATCCTCGCGCTCCCAGAAGGCAGCATCGCCTTTCCCAACGAGCCTCTCCTACGTGTCACTGCACCATTTCGCGAGGCAATTTTGCTAGAAGCAGGCTTGCTACAAGCCATCGGGCTCTCAACTCTCATCGCAACGAAAGCATCGCGTATCGTCTATGCTGCGGAGCAGGGTCATCCGCGGCGTGTGGCAGAATTTGCCTTTCGGCGTGCTCAGGAGCCAATGACCGTAGCTCAAGCCTCTTATATCGGTGGCTGCTCTAGCACCTCCTTGCTCAACGCAGCCTATGAATACAGACTTCCCGCGACTGGCACAGTTCCGCATGCTTTAATTGAAATGTTTCCTAGCGAGAAAGATGCCTTTGAAGCCATTGCCGAAGCATACAACCGCTATACTTTGTTAATTGATACATACGATACGCGTCAAGCCATTCATACGGCCATAGAAGTTGCTCTGCGCTCACAAGAGGTACAAGGGCATACGCTAGCTGCTGTACGTCTAGATAGTGGTGATCTAGTCGGGGACAGTAGGTATGTTCGTGAGCAGCTCAATACAGCAGGATTGCACAACGTACGTATTCTCGCTAGTGGAGATCTAGATGAATGGAAAATAGAGCAGTTATTAAATGCTGGAGCTGCTATTGATGCTTTTGGCATTGGCACTTCATTAGGGAGTGGTGCAGGTTCAGTTGAGCGTAACATTGAAGGTGGATCGCTGGGTATTGTCTACAAAGAAGTCTGGTATGTTGATGGATCGGGCAACGAATATCCTAAGATGAAGGTTGCGGGAGGAGTGAAGAGCACGTGGCCGGGCAAAAAAGAAATATATCGTCATCCAAACTGGGAGGAAGATGTAATCCAGCTTGCCCACGAGCCACGTCCTGATAGCTATCATCGCTTATTAAAGCCAGTGATGCGTAACGGCGAGATTATTCCTGGTAGTTTGCCACCGCTCTCAGAGATCCGCGAGTTGGCACAACAAAACCTTGCCATGTTGTCATCACGCTATCGTGCACTGGCTATAGATCAACCTTATCCGGTGCATTTCAGTGAAGGGCTACAGGCATTGCGCAAGCAAGCAGTGAAGTTGCTGGGTAAGCACATAGAGTCAGGAACCCCATGCCTGAATGGCAGGGGCTTGTGAGTAGCTGAAAGGTTGCTTTACAAGCCCACCTGACCAGACTCAGCTAAGAAATTAGCTACGTTAGGAGTGAAATTAGGTACGTTGGGATGCGTTGCCAGTCCCAACCTCTACGGTTACAGGTTAAACAGGTCTACAAGGGTTAAGCCAGTGCTTGTAACGTTAAACCACTCCATAACATTGTCGAGGCACACATCACCTGGGAAACCAGGGTCCGAAAGGAAGTTTACATGTCGGTTTTCGTAGTAGATACAAACAAGACACCTCTTGCACCATGTCACGAGGCTAAGGCGAGGAAGCTACTTGACAGCGGTAAAGCTGCTATCTGGAGACGCTTCCCGTTTACGATTATTCTGAAGTATGCAGTTGCAAATCCTTCTGTTCCTGAATTGCGGATCAAACTTGATCCTGGCTCAAAAACCACTGGGATAGCAATTGTCGACGACCAATCTGGCAAGGTCCTTTTTGCTGCTGAACTATCTCATCGTGGGCAAGCTGTCAAAAAGAGCTTAGACGATCGGCTCCTTTCACGCAGAGGCAGACGAGCACGCCATACCCGCTATCGCAAACCACGATGGCAGAATAGAAGGCGACCCAAGGGTTGGTTACCACCATCACTGCAAAGCAGGATTGCCAATACTCTCACTTGGGTTGCTCAACTATCACGCTTGTGCCGCGTCACAAACATCAGCATGGAACTGGTACGGTTCGACATGCAACTGATGGATAACCCTGAAATATCGGGAACCGAGTACCAACAAGGGACTTTGGCTGGATACGAGGTGCGTGAATACCTGCTCAAAAAGTGGGGACGTAAATGCACCTATTGCGTTAAGGAGAATATTCCTCTGCAAATTGAGCATATTGTTCCACGTGCTAAAAGCGGTACAAATCGAGTGAGCAATTTGTGCCTTGCATGCGAGAAGTGCAACACAGCTAAGGGTACCAAGGATATCAAGGACTTCCTCAAGAAGAAACCCGATCTCTTGAAGAAGATTTTGGCTCAAGCTAAATCGCCTCTCAAGGATGCTGCTGCTGTAAATGCGACACGCTGGGAACTTTTCAGGCGCTTGCAAGCATTGGGATTGCCCATCGAGTGCGGTTCGGGAGGACTCACCAAGTTCAACCGAAGCATGCGAGAGCTGCCTAAGACTCATTGGCTAGATGCATCATGCGTAGGCAAGAGCACACCAACAACTATAAATGCAAAAGGTGTGCAGCCTCTATTTATCAAGGCTTGTGGGCATGGATGCAGACAAATGTGCTTGTCTGATAAATACGGCTTCCCGCGTACATCAGCTAAAGGGAGCAAATTTGTGAAAGGCTTCCAGACAGGGGATCTTGTCAAGGCTATTGTCACGAGCGGCAAAAAAGTAGGCACCTACACGGGACGAATTGCAGTTCGTGCTACTGGCTCATTCAATATCACAACTGCAAAAGGGACCGTACAGGGGATTAGTTTCAAATATTGTAAGTCAGTACATAAAATGGACGGATACAGCTATGTCGAGAAGCTGTGTGCTTAGTCGCACACGCCGCCTACGCGGCCCCGTCCCCATCACTCCGAAAGGAAGGCCTCTTTCCTCCCCATGCCTGAATGGCAGGGGTTTCCAGAGGCCGAGTTCGATGACACGCATAGTTCTACAAGGCATGCTCTATTCCTGTTGTTCAAGAGCAAATGTCGTGGATATATGCTCAGTACTCTTTTGATGATCGTCTTGAGAGATCTCTGTCTTATCCTCGATGACCTCTGATACAACCTTAGTTGGTAAAGTTGCCTCTGAGCTAGCAGTAGGCAGGAATATGTTAAGAGGTTCTGTGCTTATAGGATAGGGTGATCTAGCCTGATCTGGAGTAGCAGAAGTCTGGTTAGCATGTATGAGCGATGCTTGTAAGGCTTCGGCAAATGTAAGAATTGTTGTGTAACGATCATCTGCGTAGCCACTAAGTGCACGCTGAATGATACCTTCCTGTTCGATAGTTATATCGGGATTCAGGGTTGCCAATCGTGGAATAGTCGACGTGCGTTTCGCATACTCAACTTCTTCTGGTGTGCCAAGGAAGGGAGGTTGGCCTGCGAGCCAGAGATAGAGAAGAACCGCCAATGCATATTGGTCACTAGCTGCTGTAACGCGGCCTCGTGATTGTTCGGGTGCATCTGTGATCAGGGACCGTGAAATCCTGGGATGACCAAAGCGGCGTACAAAATATGCCATTCCTATGTCAGCGAGCAAAAATGGGGCAAAATCGGGTTCGTTATTGAAGTTAGTGCTCCGAAGCACCAAAATATTGGAGAGTGTCAACGAGCCATGGACATAGCCAGCGCAATGAACATTATAAAGTGCCTGGGCCAGCTGACAGGTATATGAGACAGCTTCTTTGACAGATAGAGGAGGAGAAAACCAGCGCCTTCCCTCATCATTGAGTAACGAACCTGCTGGGACAAAGCGAGATATCGTATATAGCTGCCCATATACCTCGCCGTAATCCAACGTTGCTGCTTGGTAAGGATGGGTAAGTAAACTGGAACTTTGCATAGTGCGGAAAAATTGGCGACGAGCAGAATCGGGTAAAGGGGACCAGGGGTGGATGAGCTTGAGAGCAACCTTGCGATGCAGCGGGATATCTTCAACTTCATATGTTGTACCAGATATGCCGCTACCAAGTAGGCGGATCGCGCGATACCGCTCGAATTTTTGGCCTTCTGCTAGGGTAAACATACAGCACCTCGTCTCAGAAGGATACGAACTGATAGGCGAACTGTCTCTCTCTGGCGAATCAGAGTGCCTAAGCCTACGAGACGTTAGTCTAACAGATGCAACAAAAATTGGCAAGAGAATAGGACCAAAGTACTCCTGTGCTCAAGCCCCAAATAAGGAAGGCCTGCATCCTCCCCTGCGATATTCACGAGTTGCTTCCTGGGTCCCTGACTATATTGGCATAGATCCCCTATTATGTTATTCTCATAGCCATAGAGTTCGCAAGTTTCATAGTTAGAGAATAGTCTGGAATAGGTCGGCATGTTCAAGCTAGAAGGTTCTGTTGAAAGCATAGTCTTTCGCAATGAAGACAATCATTACATGGTCGCACGTTTTCGCCCTGACGATAACGGTAGACTCTTCCGTGACGACCTGACGACAATTGTTGGCATACTGCCTGGTGTTCACGTTGGTGAACTGCTTACTGTTGAGGGAGAGTGGGAGCATGATCCACGCTATGGTCGTCAACTGCGTGTGACCAGTTTTACCCAGCGTTTGCCAGCTTCCGCAGAAGGCATCATTCGCTATCTCAGTTCTGGCCTAATCAAAGGCATTGGGCCCAAGAAAGCGAAGTTGATTGTCGATCATTTTGGCGAGCAAACACTAGCGATTCTTGAACAGCAGCCAGAACTGCTAAATCAGGTCAAAGGGATTGGTGCCAAAGATCGTGAGCGCATTATCAAATCGTGGATCGAGCAGACAGATGTGAAAGAACTGCATCTCTTCTTGCAGTCGCACGATGTCTCAATGAACGTAGCAACGCGTGTCTACAAGCAATATGGCAAGGATGCAATCAAAGTCATTCGTGAAAATCCGTACCAACTGGCGCAGGAGGTGAATGGCATTGGTTTTCGAACTGCAGATGATATTGCCATCAAGCTAGGCCTGCCTCAGGACAGTATTCCACGTCTTGCAACTGGATTAAAATATGTGCTGACTCAGGCGGCCAATGAGGATGGTCACTGTTTTTTGCTAGAGAAAGATCTGGTGTACCGAGCGGCAGATATCCTCAAAGCTCGTCCTGAAGTATTATCTGTGGCGATGGAGCAACTTCGTGGTGACCAGGACATATTTATCGAGCCTCCTCCCCAATTGTCAATCACGCCTGTTGCAGCAGACTCGCACATTGAATCTGTCGAAGAAGGTGTAGTATTTGCCACTGATAGTAATCAGGAAGATGAGCAGCAAGAGCTGCAGCAGCGTATTTACTTTGGACCTTTTTGGTATGCTGAAAATGGTTCTGCTCGTCTTTTACGTCGGCTGCAAAACGTTCCCAGTTGTTTGCCGCCGACTTCTCAGCAGCAATGGGACAGAGTATTTGTTTTGCTCAAAGAGAAGCGAAATATGCTATTGACCGACAAGCAACGGGAAGCAGTACAAATGGCATATAACAACAAAGTCACTATCTTGACCGGGGGGCCTGGAACTGGCAAATCGACCTCGATCCGTGCTTTGCTCATGCTCTTACATACACGGAAAATCGATGTGGCGCTGTCTGCTCCGACTGGTCGTGCAGCAAAACGCCTCTCAGAAGCTACGGGAGCGCAAGCCAAAACGCTGCATCGTCTGTTAGAATATGCTCCACACGATAACAGCTATCAGCGCAACGAAGACAATCCCTTGCCGCACCAATTTGTGATAATTGACGAGTTCTCAATGGTTGACATTCTGCTCTTTTATCATCTACTCAAGGCATTACCGCGAGAATCGCACCTCTTACTTGTTGGAGACGCTGACCAACTGCCTTCAGTCGGGCCGGGGAACACGCTACGGGACTTGCTACGTAGTGAAGCTTTGCCAACTGTCCGTCTCACCGAATTATTCCGTCAGGCACAGCAGAGCAAGATTATTGTCAATGCACACCGCATTAATACTGGTTTACTACCCTATACGAAAGTTGAAGCTACCAGTGATTTCTTTTTTATGAGGGAAGAAGATCCATTACAGGCCCAGGGAGTCGTCCTTGATCTAGTTCAGCGTCGACTGCCAGCTCGCTATCATCTCAATCCTATCAGTGACATCCAGGTGTTGGCACCAATGTACCGGGGGGTGGTTGGTGTCACACTGCTCAATGAACGACTTCAAGCGCAGCTTAATCCACATGCTTTTGCACAGATAGAGGGAGGAGGGAGAATTTTTCGGGTTGGAGACAAAGTCATGCAAACAAGAAATAACTATGACAAAGGCGTTTTCAATGGAGACGTTGGTTTTATTCGACGTATTGACAAGGAGAATGCCACACTCAGAGTCAAGTTTCTAGAGGAAGCCGGGCCATTGTTTGTGAGCTATAATTTTAGCGAGCTAGATGAGTTAGTTCTGGCCTATGCAGTGACAGTCCATAAAAGTCAAGGTAGTGAATATCCTGCCATTGTGCTGCCGCTGGTCAAGGAGCATCGCATGTTGCTCCAACGAAATCTGCTCTACACAGCCATCACGCGTGCCAAGCGTCTCTGTGTGATTGTGGGTCAATCTCAAGCTTTAGAGTGGGCAGTGAAAAATGATCGGGTGGCCTTGCGCAATACAGGATTGGCTGAGCGGCTAATGCTCATGGTCAGAGGCAACCAAAAAGTGCCTCTCTGAGCTGAACTAACCGCCAGACTCCTGCAATATTCTCGTTCATCTTATGGTGTTAAAGTTCCTTCAAAATGGAGGTCATGCGATGATATAATAAGTCAATGAAGAGTGCTTTTGTTGTGTCTTTCTGTTAGACGGCTTGCACTTGGGGAAAGAGCAAAAAGAAAGGGGCGGCATTAATCAGTGGCTAGATGGTGATATTGCCCACGATAGTAGACGAGAGGATCGTTATCCTCTATGGGTAGACTGGTGTGGCTAGCATTAGCTATAAATTCATGATAGTCGACGAGCGTACTACGGTCTTTACCTTCCTTGCTAGCAAATGCCACTTTGCCTGCTGTGCCCAGGGCTTCAACCTTTCCCACAAAGATCACATGGTCCCCGCCGGGGTACTCGGCAACAAGGCGTGTATCAATAAACGCGAGGACATCATCGATGATTGGTGCACCAGTGGAGGCAATATGATAGGAAACGTGGCAAAAATGCTCGAAACGATCTTCTGAGGGCATAGCGAAGCAGCGCGAGAGATGTACCTGTTTAGCGGTCAGGAAATTGACTGCAAAGCTCTTACTTTCACGGAAAAGTGGCAGTGTGTTGCTGGCCCTGTCCACACAAACAAGCACTAATGGTGGATTGAGCGAAAGAGAGGCTAAAGAACTGACAGTTAGGCCAGAAGGCTTCCCTTGATGATATGTTGTGACTACAGTCACACCAGTGGGGAAATGACCCATCACCTGCCGGAAAAAATCTTTTTCAATTGTCATTGGCTAACCCTTTGATTGTCATTTAAGCATGCTCATTGAAGGGGAGGCAGAACCTATTCCCTTCGCTCGCGGTGGAGTCAAGCTGATTTTTATGGAGCTGGGGTGATTGCTCTTGCTGCTATTAAAGTAGTATTAGCCAAGCAAATTGTCAACTTTCTTGCCAAATTCGCCCTCAGATGGTATCCTTGTAGTACATATGATCTAAGATTATCTTGTCGTTTGGAGTGTTGATATCATGCAAGAGGCATTGTCAGATAAAGGTGCTGCTGCCGCGTCGAGAGGGAAACGGGCAGCCATCTATACTAGGAGTTTTCAAGCCAAGATACTCAGGGAAAAGTCGCTAGTGGGCGAAGTTGAGCGATGTAAGGCCTACTGCGCTACATGGGGATATAGTATTGACAAAGATCAAATCTACTATGAAGTGCAGCCAGATGGCAATGAGCAAAGCCAGCCTGAACTATCTCGCCTCTTAGTGGCAGCTAAGAACGGGCATATCGATGTCGTGGTGGTAACTGGTCCAGGTAGGCTATCTAGTAGCCCAGCGGAGTTGATCTCTATTATCCAGCAATTCCAGAGTCTAGGTGTGAAGGTAGAAACCACGGACCCATCGTTTTTAGATAGAACAAAACCAACTGAGCGGAGCCAGATGAGAAGCGGTATGCAATCTCGCCAAAAGAAACGCTCAAAATGGACGGAATACCAGATGGTCGGAGTGCCAACTATCCAGCAACAGCATGGACAAAGGCGAGTAGCTATCTATGCTAAAGGAGATGATACCTCACTTCTAGAGCAAATAAAGCGCTGTCAAGCCTATTGCACCAGCAATGGCTACAGAATTGAGGAGGATCAGCTCTATGCCGAGGTCCGAGCAGGCACCGATGAGCAGGACCGTCCCGAACTAAATCCCGTATTAAATCGTCTCACGAAAGTAGCGAAGAGCGGCCTGCTAGATGTTATTATATTGACCAACGTCCAAACATTTACCAGAAGACCCTCATATCTTGCTACCGTATTACAGGTATTTCAAGATACAGGGGTTCAAGTGGAAACAATCGAGTGAAACACTCAATTTTCAGTTGCCAACGCCACTTTGAATTGTGGCTTTGCTCTTCTTTCGAAGAGTGGCAATGGTAGAACCAGTACCAGGATGCCAAGTGCAAACACACAGATCATCCCGATCACGCCAAGCCAGCCATCTGCACTCCAGAATAAGCCTCCTGTCGTATTGCCGATACCAGAACCGGCATAGAAGAACAAGAGATATATCGCTGCGGCCTGTGCTTTTCCGTGGTTTGCTCGTTTGCTGACCCAACTACTCGCGATGGTGTGACCGCCGAAGAAGCCGATGGAAAAGACAGTCACGCCAAGAATTTTGAGCGGCAGGTTAGAGTTGAGAGCTGTAAGTGCGCCCAGACCGAGCAGGATAACGCTTATAAGGATAGCCCGTTGCTGTGACCAGCGATCGGCAAGATTACCCAACCAGGACGAGCTGAACGGGCCTACAATATAGATAGTAAAAATTAAGCTGATAAGTGACTGACTGAAGTTGTATGGAGATGCGGTGAGCTGATATCCAAGATAGCTATACATAGCGAAGAAGCTTCCCCCAAGCAAAAAGCCAATACCATAGAGGCATAGCAGATCGGGGCTCTTCAGCTGTATAAGCAAGCTATCTATGTGTTTACGTGCGGAAAGAGGTTGTGCGGTGAAGTGAGTGGAAGATGGTAAATTCTGCCAAAACCACCATGCACAGAGCAATCCAACTATACCGATACAGGCGATGGCAACTCGCCAGGAGGTGAAATCAGTGATAATTCCTGTCGCTATGCGTCCAAACATCCCACCCATGGCATTACCGCCGATATACAGACCCATGGTAGCTCCCAGGTATTGTGGGTGTATCTCTTCACCCAAATATGTCATTGCGATGGCCGGAAGACCAGCCAAGAAGACCCCATTCAAAGCCCGACATAATAATAGGGTAGTGAAGTTAGGGCTCAATGCACTAACCATTGTTACCACAGAAGTACTAAAAAGAGAGATAACCATGAGGCTCTTGCGTCCCCAGGCATTGGACAAAAAAGCGGCAAAAGTCATCATTACAGCCAAAGTAATGGTAGTAATGGAGAGAACGAGACTGGCTATTGCTGGAGAAACGTTAAACTCACGTGAAAAGAGTGGTAGCAGTGGCTGCATGCAGTGCATGGTTGCAAAAGTGGCGAATCCGCCAATGAAAAGGCCAACTTTCACTTTCCTAAAATCTGCTGTCCCTTTTTTGATATACTGCATAGTATGGTACCTCCTTCTTTTTCTATAGAACCCGTTCATTTTTGCTTTCCTTTCTAGCTTAACTTGAATTGGCTCTGATGTCCAATACCTAATTTGCTATAATTCTTATGTGGCAAAGCTATAAGCAAGGGAAAGAGACTAGTATGGACCTCCAACAATTAAAGTACTTTCAAACCATTGCTCGGCTGGAGCACGTATCGCGAGCGGCGGAAGAACTCTATGTTGCGCAGCCCTCACTGAGCAGAGCGATTGCGCGGTTAGAAGAAGAACTTGGGTTTCCCCTCTTTGACCGTCAGGGGCGCCATATTCAGCTCAACCATCTGGGGCGTGCATTTCTGAAGTATGTAGAGGAGGCATTTGACAAGCTAGAAGAAGGGAAGAGGGAAGTTGAGGATCTGGCGAGTTCGGAGCGGGGACTAGTTGGGCTTGGTGCTCTCTACACCGTTTGCACACAGTTGTTACCAGAACTCCTAGGAGCATTTCGCAAGGACCATCCATTCATCCGCTTCAATCTGCTTCAGAGTTCTGTGCGTTCAATGATCAAAAAGCTTGCAGAGGGGGAGATTGATCTCTGTATCTCTTTTCCCCAGCCGGAGCGGGCGGGCATTGGGTGGGCCCCTTTAATAACGGAGGAGATTTTCCTCGTTGTACCGTCAGACTATCGACTGGCTGGATCTGGTAGTATCTATTTGAGTGAAGTGGCCCAAGAGTCATTCATCAGTCTAAAGCGTGGCTATGGGTTTCGGAAACTAACCGACCAGTACTGTCGGCAAGCGGGCTTCGAGCCAAGGGTCACGTTCGAGGGAGATGAAATATTTATGGTACTTGGGCTTGTTGCAGCGGGCTTTGGGGTTGCATTCATTCCCGCATTGGCCTTGCGCAACGTAACCCAGCCTGTCGTATCATGCTTGCAGATAGCAGACTTTCCTTGCCAGCGGACCATTGGGCTTGCTTGGGCGGAGGGGCGTTACATGACTGCGGCAGTGCAACTGTTTCGCCAGTTTGTGATCGAATACTTTACCGAGCTTGAGGGATTCTAGCAAACTTGATAATAGAGTCTTAGGGATCACCCACAAATAACTCCGTCATCTACACCTGTGGTCTGACAGTATAGTTCCACTCTGGATGAAACGCATCTCCCTGGATATTGATACTCTGCCACTGCTCGTCAGGAACCTTTTGCTTGGTGGCATAGTCATGGGTATCGAGTACGGCCTCGATCTTGAGCCCTCCCTTGGTCATGGTATGCCTGATGTACTCCAGGACAACCTCATAGGCTATGAGTGGCTTCGCTCGCCAGTTGATGTTGATGAAGGAGAACATCTCATGCTCAATGGCGTTCCACTTGCTGGTACCTGGTGGGTAGTGACACACGTGGATGGTTAATCCTGTCTGGTTGGCGAATTGTTGGAGACACCACTTCCAGAGCCTATTGTTTGATGCATTACTGCTCCCACTATCACAGAAGAGCTGGATGTCGGTTGCACCGGGGTAATCGTTGCTCCCCCTGGTCTGCCACCAGTTGTCCAGGGAGACGACGGCAAATTCGGCAGTATTGTGGTCAATCCCGACGTTCACGAACCCTTGTTTCTTGAGGATATCATAGACACCGTAGGGAATGGCCTTCATGATGCGCCCCTTTTTGATAGGATCGGTCTTTCCAAAGTCATAGACATCTACCTTTGTGTCTTCACCAGGAGCGGTCCATTCCTTTCCTGCATTCTTCATATTCCCTATCTTTTCGGTTTTCTTCGCATCTATGGACAGAATGGGAAAGCCTTGGAGTTGGGCCTTGAGACCTTGCATGTTGATATGATTGAACTGGGCGTCTCGGTCCGGATGATATCTTGCCACCCTCCAGGTCTTTCTTGTTCGCTTTGAGGGCAAAGCCCTGCTCATGAAGGATGTGGCGGATGGTCTCTAACCCTACTGTAAAGCCCCGTTTGGTTACCTCTGCGGCGATGTGAGCAATGGAATGACTCGTCCATTTGACGAGGACTTTGTGGTCCGTTTTGGGGTTGGCAGCGGTTTCGATTGTCTCGGTCAGGCCTGGTTGGTGCTGTTCCTGTTTTTTTCGGCCACCACCGGGACGGCGGATACGGTCGCCTTGGAGCGTGTTGCCTAATTCCAGCTCCTTGATACCTTGGTTGATCGTATCACGGTTCATGCCCGTGGCACGGGAGAAGGCAGCGACTCCACCGAAGCCGTAGGCCTTGGCCTCACGGGCGGCGTAGTAGCGTTTCTGTTTCTCATTGAGTTCTGGCAGGGTGTCCCGCCATTTTTCTTCTATGCTTAGTTGTTTTCTGGTCATGGTACCTAATACGATACCATACTCAGGCTAGATGACGGAGTTATTTATGGTTGGCCCCTTACTCTAAAGAAAGAGAGGCAATTAAATGGGACAAGGGCATGAGAAAGTTTGGCCCAGCACTGGGAATAAGCCGTCAACTGGGATGGAGCTGAAGAAGGGGGAAGAGGAGGTCAAAAGAGTTACAGGAGATGGCCAAAAAGACGATTTAGTCCTATCGCATTGGCAATTGGAACAAGTTCTCAAACTTCTCAGGCTAAGCTAATAGAGACACTAGCTCGCTTTGAGGATAAACTAGACTCTGGAAGAAAAGTTAAGGAAAACGAAAACATTAAACGTTTCACAACATTTGATCAATTGAAAGAATTACCGTTTAAGCAGTGCCAGAAGATAGCTTTACTGAAAATTCGCTGTCTCACGGAGCAGGATTTTAAGGAGCTAGGAGGAAAGATAGCTACACGGGAAGGTGAGGCTCCCTTCGAAGTAGGAGACTACCTCGCATATGGCGTTGAGGGAGAACAATGGCCTATCCGTAAAAATAACTTTAGAGGTTATACGAAGGTTGGAGCATCTGATAAAGAGGGATATGACTTCTATAAGTCTCCTGCTAGAATTCGAGGATCAGTGCAGATCAATGAACCATTCGAAGTTCAAATTGATAAGAAGAAACTCTTCAAGAGGTGAGCGTGGTGACTATCTTATACGTGATGGAAAAGATGATGTATGGGTTATCGGCCAGGATATCTATAAGAAGACCTATGAAGAGTTTGAGAAGTCTTATCAATACCAGAGGGAGGGGTATGACTCTGGTAAATCTTAGAGTGCTGAGAAAAAGGTTCAGAACGAGGTGACAGGCCTTACTAATGATCAAGAGACTCTCCAATAACTCTTAGCAAATTTGATAATAGAGTTTTATTCTTAGAGAGAGAGGAGCAATAGCGCTCACGCTATCTGCCATACTTGCACTATTCCTTGATAATCTCCTGAGGCAATGCGAGAGCCGTCGGGCGACCATGCTATTGCTTTTACGGAACTGGAATGACCACGGTAGGTCAGAAGGAGTTCCCCTGTGGAAGCATCCCATATGTCCACTGAGCTATCCCGTCCTCCTGATGAGGCAATATATCTGCCGTTGGGTGACCACTTTAGACAGGGCCAAGGGCGATCGAAGTGGGCGTCGTGATGCCAAATATGTCTACCAGCAGATATATCCCACACGTGCATTGCCCCATCATTGCTTCCAGTGGCGATGCGTGTCCCGTCGGGTGACCATGTTATGGCCGTTATACTTTCAGTGTGACCATTATAAGTCTTCATCAAGGTGCCTGTACTCGCATACCATACCTGCACTGTCTTATCATCGCCTCCCGAGGCAATGTATGTACTATCGGGTGACCAGGCGACTTGGTGCACGAAACTAGAATGGCCCTGATAGGTTAAGGTATGGCTACCTGTAGAGGAATTCCATACATCCACTGAGCTATTCCACCCTCCTAATGAGGCAATGTGTGTCCCGTTGGGTGACCACGCTACTGTACGCACAGAACCAAATTGGCCTCCATAGGTTAGAATGCGTTTACCAGTAGAGACATTCCATATGTGTACTGTCCCATTCCATAATTGTGCCGTCTCATCGTTTCCCGCTGAGGCGATGTGAGAGCCATCAGGCGACCATGCCACAGTAGATACCCCAACTGTACTGGAATAGTCTTTACTGCAGTGTCCACGATAGGTTAGAGTTGGCCATCCCGTAGAGGCATTCCATATCTGCACCGTTTCATCCCGCCCGCCTGAGGCAATGTGGGAGCCATCGGGTGACCAGGCAATTGCACACACCTCTTTGAAGTGACCCTGATAGGTAAGTAGCAGCTCTGTCGAGAGTGTAAGCTTTGCTCCTTCGTCAAGAGGCTGAGTTGACCATTCTGATGGGCGTGAGGCTGATAGAGTTGCTTGATATGCTTGCTCCAGGGCATTGGCAAATTCCTGAATGGTGGTAAAACGCTGTTGTGGCTCCTTTGCTAGTGCTTTGAGCACGACTCGTTCCACTCCTTCAGTAATGTTGGGAACCTTCTCTCGTAGTGGAGGTGGAAGGTCCAAGAGATGCTGCATGGCAATACCTATCGCGGTTGAAGCGCTAAATGGACGTACTCCGCTCAACCATTCGTAGGTAAGCACACCTAACGCATACTGATCACTGGCAGGGCGTGCCTTGCCGCAGAGTTTGCTCGGGAGCCATATATAGTGCTGTTCCTGCTGCCACCTGTATACTGAGCGATTGGGTGTGGTGGGCCGCAATCGCAATGCCAAAGTCGCTGAGTACAAGTTTATCCTCTGCTTCTACTAATATATTCTCTGGTTTTACATCTCGGTGCACAAGCTTCTGGTCATGGGCATACTGTAGTGCCATTGCTATCTGCTTGACATATGATACGACTATCGAGAGGGGGATTCTTGAGCCCCGAGGGTGCTTCTGTCGTAATGTACCTCCGGGGATATATTCCATCACTAGGAATGGTATAGAACTCTCCATACCAAAATCCAGCACCCGTAAGATATGGGGATGTTTCAAGGAGGCGATCGTCTGGGCCTCTTTAAGAAAGCTCTCAACATCCGCTGTTCCCATTTTCTCTTGTAATATTTTGACGGCGACCAGAGTTTTGAGGTAGACGTGCTCACCTAGGTAGACGCAAGCAGACCCACCTTGCCCAAGCAGACGGAGCAGGCGGTAGTTGCCCAGCTGTTTTTTGGCATCGTGTTGTTGCATCCTTACATTCCCCTCGAGGAGAATTACGGCCAATTCCTAATCCTACCGGGAGTATGATAGCAGAAATTGATAGCGATGTCCAGTGGAATTCTTGAGGGATACTGTATCTTTTGAGGGGCATTGTGGATTAGTTGTAGGCAAGCTCTTCAGGAAAAACGAGAGATGAGAGGGGAGGAACCAGTACCCATGTTGGAGGCTTGCTTGTGTATGAGATTTAAGTTGTCTATTGTTTGTCTGCTAGTTGTCTCTTGTTTACCATTGAAAAAGGCATTTTTATTAGGTATTATTGTAGAGGATAGTCAATCGTAGATGTGTTCCAATGCTCAAATGACGGAGTATAATATGCTGTATGTCACAAATGAAGACATAACGAATTTGACTCGCTGTATTAGAAGAACTATGATTAAATCTAATGGGCCACTCACAATCTGCGTTACAATGCCGGGAACCGAGCAGAGCATGGGAGGCCAATCGGTTCTCTGGCCAGATCCAGAGGCCATCCAGGTAAATTTCTTTGAGAAGATCGCACTCAGACTGGAGCAAGATTTAGGCAGTGAGGTTTTCCTCTATATCGAGAAGGATAGGCATTTGGCGGGTAACATCTGTGACTCAATGTCTGCAGAGGCTTGGCAAGCGCCTGTTTATATTGCAGACCTCACAGGAAACAACGCAAATATCTATCTTGGGCTTGGTACTCGTTGGGCTCTAAAGGATAGTATTACTGTCCTCGTCAGTCAAAATGTTACTGACGTTAAATTTGGCGCTGCATATGCTCATGTGGTACCGTACAGTAATGATCCTGTCCTTCTGAAACAGGCGATTGAGGAGGTTGTAAAAATTATAAAAGAAGGTCTAGCAGATGAGAAACGTATAGATAGTCCTGTTAGATCAAAGAGTAATATTATTGTAACAAGCAATTGTGAGCTTAAAGCGTATCGAGATGGAATTAGGCTGCCGGAGGGTAAAATTGAAGATTTGGTCCGGAGCCAAGAGTTCTGGATATTGCTGGAAGCACACAAGATCCTGAGCAGCGCCTACTTTTGTATCACAAAGCCATCCAGGTAAATCCAGCTCTCATGGAAGCCTACTTGCCTCTAGCAGAGGAACAGCGCAAACGAGGTAAATATAACGAGGCTCTGCTTACATTGAAGCAGGCTATAGCGCTCTTCCCTGCAAATTCAGATTTTTACCGGGAACGAGGACTGATTTACAGCAAGAGGGGGCGATTTGAGGAATCAATGGAGGCTTTCCGTGCCGCCGTGACCTTGAATAGCAAAGACGATGAGGCGTGGAGTTGTCTAGGAGGATTATTGCGTAGAATCGGAACAAAAAGCATACATTACAACTGGGATGCCTTATGTGAAGCTAGAGATAGTTTCCAGAAAGCTGTGGAGATCAATGACAGGAATACATATGCACAAGGGAATCTGGCAAGATTGGATTTAATTTTGTCAAAAATAGATTCTAATCGTTCATCACTGGCTTTAGAAGAGTTAGATATATTGGATGCGCTAGGCCGACTTGATCTTAAAAAAGACCCAAAGAGCTATTGGAGATGGTTTGACAGGGCAGATAGTTGCCTTTTATCAGGAAAAGTAGAGGAAGCTTATAATCTGTATGCTAAAGCCATCGAGTTAGTACCGAGGAGGTATAGAAAATCTGAGTTGTCTACTGTTGTGTCTCCCTTGACTTCACTGCTTTTAGTAGATGTTTTATTAGATGATGTAGTCAGAGTTGCTGTGCAGAAAGTTGTCAAAGATCTTCAGACGTTCATAATACAGTAGGTACTTGATATTGTCTTGTGTTGAGGAGTAGAAAGGCCATTAAGGAATAATTTGCTCATTCAAAAGCAATGCACAATAGCTAGAATAGCGCACGTAGTATCTCAGTACACATGCGTTTTCTGGTTGACAGAAAGGGATGACAAGATGAGTCAGCTGTTCTTCCAAGATAAATACTATTCAATCTATACATCTGAGCGAGGTGTTGACTATATTGCAGTACGGAGCGAAGTCCTAATTGTTCCTCTTGCACGTCAGAGGGAGGTAATTTTGACGATTGAACCTTCTGTTGCTTTCGGTGAACCAACACTTGTTCTACCAGGTGGGGTAACCGAGCCAGGCGAATCTCACGAAAGGACAGCTCTGCGAGAACTTCAGGAAGAGATTGGTTATACAGCAAAGCGCCTCGATTTTCTTGGCGAGGTGCGCCCTTTCTCGAAGTATATTGCCCTTCAGAGCTTTATCTATCTGGCACGTGAACTGGTGCCAAGTAAGCTCCAGGGAGACGAAAGATATCCTATTCTTGTGAGACAGGTACCACTGAAGGATTTCGAATGCCTGATTACTTCCAAGCAGATGCTCGATGCTCGTGTTATTGCTGCGCTCTTTCTAGCCCGTAGCTTCTTAGAGAATGCCGATGTATCGGTACTAGACATACATAGTGAAGTGTCAGGTGGCCTCTGAAAGTCAAGTGATATCTCCCCTAAGCTTGTGCCAGGGGCTTCTTGTCCTCACGAGCGAGCTTTCCTGCTTCGTTATATCCCCTAGGCTTTTACAAGGGGTTTTACGGTGCGAATTGATAAGCACAAGTATGTAGTAGTCAGAAGCTGCTTTCATTGGACCCCACATTCCGCAGCTATTTTTGGAAATTGGCTTCGGAAGCCAGTTTATATTGCAGAGATAGCCATAATCTCATCTTTGTAAAGCTGCTTCAGAAGCTATTACAGATTCAAACTGCGAAATGTGGGTTGGACTAGTCAAAAAGCTACAAAAGTTGTGAATGTGTTTCTATGATTTGCTGAATTTTAGTGATGAATTAAGGAGAGATATCCGTATGCTGGACTGCAAGGTTGCTTCCTCTTCTGACAAGGAGAGGGGAACTAGGAGGAAGAAAGCGCGATCAGGACGGCTTTCCTCCAGGGGGTTCTATGAAAAGCTTACTCATTTTAGAGACTCAGAGGAGTCAAAACACCAACTAAAGATCATATTAGACAAAGCAAGGCCAGAATTGTCTGAGGGAGCAGGAGCATTACTTGGCCCTGTGCAAGAACGCAAAACTTTCCTAAGGGAAGCTCAGCAGTGCGGTTCGGCATTCTACTCCGATAGGTCACTGGAGTCAGCAAAAGCTGAAGAGGCTTATTTGATGTATAGGAGAGCCTGGGAGGGCGCAAAACTAAAATTTGCAGTTACAGGACGCTTGCAGATTGGAGACGAAGAAGCAGAAGAAAGAAACGATCCATCTCTCCTTATCCCATCAGATGAACTCTATCCTGCTATCGATAGCGCAATGCAAAAGAATTTATTAGTTATGAATGATAACTATGCAAGTAAGAGAGATGTCAGCATCTTTTGTTATCCTTATAAAGACTGGACATTGCTTATCAATGACGCTTGGTTACTAGGGTTAATTCATGCAAAGGCCGAAATGCACATCGCATCACCTCTGCGATGGGATAACTTCTGGCTAGCTCATGAAAATAGAATGTCAATGATGGCACGAGAGCTTATTGGACTTACTGCTAGTGGATACGAGCTAACTAGACCGAGTCAAAAGCTTGAGGTAGTTGCAGTTTGCGTTGATCTGGAAAAAGCAAAAAAGGCAACACTTTTGACTCTGAAAGCAGAAGTAGAAAAGTACCAGACTCCTGAGATCCTTAAACAATTTTTCCAATCCTTGCCAGACAGCATCAAAGGTAACGAACTTTCTCCACAGCAATCCGCTGAATTGTTAGATCGTATCATGCCAATAGCTGCCTTGGCGAAAGAAAGAAAGAAGGCTCTCGCAGAAAATCGCGCTGCAGCAGAGGTTGCAATTGAGCTTGTTGCTGCTACTCGGCTACGTGAGGCTCAATCTCAGCTCAAACAACAGATAGATAAGATTAATGAACATATTGATGGATTCAAAAAATATATGATATACCATAAAAATGCTTTGGAATACGCGTTAACCGATGAACGTATTAAAAAACAAGTTATCGATGATATACTCAAAAAAGCTGTATCATGCTATGATAGGGCTAAGAGCCATCTTAATGCAGATAAGCAGGATGTTAATGAGCTATTAAGAGATCACGAATCCCTCCAAAGCATTAACCAGAGATTAGGCATGATTTATGAAAGACTACTGGATAAGCTTACGTCAGTGGGTAGTAGTACCGAAAAAGTTGAAGACCTAGGAACGGATCTCCAGGCACTATTTGGGATGGACCGAGAAGCCGTTGGAAACATTGAGCAAAAGATGAAAAAAGAGGTTAATGGATTAAAACATGAAGAAGGTAAAAATAACTATATATGCAAGAAATTTGCAAATATAAACAATAAACCATTATATATGATTTTACCGGTTAAAGGTAAAAATAGTGCTAAAGATATGATAAAAAAAACTTATAGAATTTTGGAAAAAACTATAAATAAAGCATCTTTTAATGCAGAGCATGCTAGGCCTATACTGCCGATGGCCATAGATTGCAGATGAAAAGGTGCGAAAGACCTCACTTTATGCTTATATATAGTATAGCAGCAAAGGTTATACGACACATTTGTGATGATTGTCCCTCTTTCCACCCAAAAGAGCATCGAGGATTGTGCTATACTTTACTCAGCGAGAGGTTATTGCATCTCAATCGAGAAAATTGTAAAGATAGAGAGGTTTTGTCTCGGACAAAAACACTCTCTTTAGGCATGCTTATGGAGCACTGGTGTCTGCTGATATATTGCTCCAATCTAGAGGGGGCCATCATCCTTGCTTGGATATCATCTCCTTGTATGGTACAAGACAGATATTATTTGTCCTTATGTGAGCATGGTTTAGTCAATGAAAGGGGCTTTGAATAATGAGTGGTTATGATAAGATGAAAGAAACTGGTAGCAATTTAGAAGCTGATTCTCCGAAAAAGTCAGTGAGCATGATACGCCAAAATTTTGAGGGTAAAATAAGGGAAGCGAAGGAAGCAGAAGAAGCATCTTTAAAAGTGAAAGGAAGCATGGAAGGGCCTTTAGACGTAAAGGATATTGCAACTAGTAGCAAAACTAATGATACAAAAGAAACGAAAAGAGGAAAGGATATATGGAAAAAAAACATAAAAGATAATTTAAATGTAAAGGATGTTGCAACTAGCGGTAAAACTCATGATGCAGAAGAAGTAAACGAAAAAGAAAAAAAGGAAAAGAAAAAGGAAATCTTAGCTGAACTGCAAGAAGAGATGTATTCTCTTACAAGGCGGCTAGATGATCTGAGAATAGATCAGTTCGCTTACAGTCGTGCTTCTGAAGAAACAGAAGCAGGCCGCTAATTTCAACGATATTGAACAATTGAAAAATTTGCAAAATAGGGTGAGAGAAGAGATAGAAGAGATAGGACACTGTGTAAAGTGTATTTCTAAGATATGCTTTGATCATAGTGCAGAATTTACTGAGAAAGGTATTATAATTAAATTTAAAGAGGATTCCGAAGTAAATCCTGCAATTGAAGCTGTACGATGTCAGTGCGTATTTCTGATGCGTGATTTTCAAATATGTGCTAAAATATATTTGAGAGACGATGATATTATAGATGACATAAGAAAACATCTGAATGGGCTAGGCGCGAAATCTCCAAATGTGGAGATGCTGACGAGAGAAGAACATCAGGATCAGGAACAAGATGAATCTTTTGGCTTAGACCAGCTTTACAGGGAGGAATAGGAGGGAGCATTAAGTACAATTTGAAGAGCAGGTATAAAATATCAAAAACATGTATTTGTGACTTGAGTTGATTTTAGTCAGGTGTGGGTCAAGATTTGCTGGATCTACGGTGGGTAATGTTGAGTCCTACCTTTAAGAGGGATTTACCAATGGATCAGCCTCGGATTTTTGGATGTAGGTTGTGTTATTCCTTGAACACAATCTGTATCAGAAACGCTTCTTCTTCTCTATCCAGCTTAAGGAATCCTAGAATAAGATCAAGCTCTTTATCCAGTGTATCAAAACCGCCTTCATACTGATCAAGCCTTTCCTCTATTGTGTCAATTTTGCGGACAACACGAGATACACTGACTTTTAAATTTGTTATGTCATGTTGTAGGCTTAGCATTAAACCTTCCGCTAAACCTATTGAGCCACGTGTGATAACCTTCCAGTCTTGCCAATCTGAAACTGTGTTTTCCAGTTGCTTTACACGTTTATCTAAAATGTCGATTTTCAGCTATTATTGCATGATGTAACTATCTTTCTTTGTTTTCTGAAAAGATGCCTAGCTGAATGATAAATGGCATCTTGATGAAAAATAGCTGAAGCTTGGCTATTCTTTCCCCTCAAACTGATGTTTTGCCTGAAAAGGGCTAGCGGCAACAACCGTTACTGAGGGCAGTGTGCGTTCGAGCAGGCGGAGTCAGTTTGAGTGGCTACCTGTTGCAAAATGATTTGGCCAGCTTGAACGCAACCTAGTTTTAGACCTCTAAAGGTAATTCATCTCTTGTTGCAGATGTCTCTGTCTGAGATGTCTCTGTCTGAGATGCCTCATCTTTCTTGTCGGTACCATACCGTGCTCGTAACGTGGGTGAAACGCGGTAGACATCTTGCACGAGACCGAGTCGTTCGAGTGTCCAGATAACATAGCCAGAGAGATCGAATTGCCACCAGTGCAGGCCATGGAAAGCGGAGCGGGGGAATGCGTGATGATTATTATGCCACCCCTCTCCGAAAGCTAGCAGTCCTACTATCCACTCGTTACGGCTCTGATCCTTAGTCTCAAACTCACGCTTGCCAAACGTATGGCATACTGAATTGACACTCCAAGTTACGTGGTGTGTGAGGAACATACGCACGAGTCCCCCCCAAAGTAACCCTGTCCATCCACCAATCATGAATGGAATGACGAGTGAGAGCACCGCCCAGAGCAAGAAGGTGCGACTAATAAACACCACAATCGGGTCCGTGACTAGGTTACGGCAGTACACATTAGGGTCGGCACCGTGGTCCTGGAAGAGCCATCCCAAATGCGCATGGAAAAAACCTTCAACAGGACTATGTGGATCTCCAGGGCGATCCGATCGCGCATGATGCTTGGTGTGCGCTGCAGCCCATTCGAGAGCAGGCCCCTCAAATGCCATGGAGCCAAGAATAAGAAAAACACATTTAATAATAGGGTGGGGTCGAAAGCTACGATGTGTCAGCATGCGATGATAACCCACGGTCACGCCGAGAGCCACAAGGCTATACATCGTTGCCAGTAGCACTAAATTAGACTGGTTCACTGCTCGCTTCCAGAGCAATCCTATTGCCAGAATAGTTGCCAGGAAAGGAACAATGACCACAACAAGGACACTAAATCTATAGAAGAGAGAGATCGGTCGCATAACACCTCCGCGTCTAAGTGTTCCATCATCAATGTGGAATATTAGGTTAGAGCGATCTGGGGAAGCCTTTGTTTCGCGAATGGTCGAAAATTTTCTGCGATCTTTTTGTTTGTAAAGGCTGTGCCGCTATAACAGTTACTTCCTGTCGATTGTGAAAAAGCTGAAGCGCTTGTACAAGACTAAAATGTTTGCTGAGAATATGCAGAGCTTCATTTAGATTGATTAATGGATCAATCCCTGGTGCTGCATGTGGCAATTTCAAAACGCTGATCATAAAACCATCTGCCCGTAGACAGAGAGAAGCCTTGGCAAGCTGTCTCGCCGCCTCACGTGCATCCATGCGCATATCATTAACAATCACATCAAAGCGGATATCTTTTCTTATAGCCAAATCGATATAATCTTCTGCATAGCCGCGGTAGTGTTCCAAGCGTTTAGTTATAGTCAGGCGTGGATCAAGATTTGCTGGATCTACGGCGGCAACGTCGAGTCCTGCCTCTAAGAGGAGTCGTGTCCAGCCGCCAGGAGCAGCTCCTAGGTCGAGAGCATGTCCCCGTGGTGGAAGTGTAACGCCAAATACTTCTAGTGCCTCTAGGAGCTTGAACTCGGCGCGGCTGATTTGCTCTGGAGTTTGGGCAAAACGGCGTGCACCTCCGGGCCAGCTACTAAGGTTTTCCTCAGCGGTAGAAATGCCTATATAGCCCTTGTCGATTGTGCACAGTAGCGAGACAATCACTTGTGGCTTCTTAATGGATTCTATGGCTCCTGTTTCCTCCACCAGCATTTCTGCGAGTGCCTGATTGATTTGCCCACTACTATATGGACGTTTTTCCTGAGTTTCCTCTGTCTGGGCAAGACGTGTCTGAACAGAGAAATGTGTTCCCCGCTCGAGCAAAGCGATTCCTGGCAATTGTGCAATTGCTGTAGCCAGCTCTGCCAAGTCTTGGGTTGTGTTAGATAGGTTAGCTATCGTTTGTACTGGGGCAAGATGGCGTACAAATATTGGTTGCTCTCTGGCAGCTAATCGCATAAGTGCCGTGACATCTGGTGTGCTACATAGCGTAACCCCGGGTGTCAACTCCTCAACACGTGTTAGCCGTTTATCTAGTTGTTTTAATTCTGCTACTGATGTAGACGCAAATTCGGGGTGTGCTGTCACGATCATGAATTGCTCTATATTCACTTAATGTTACTCCTGTCTATCAATGGATGGTCATCTGGCAAGCTTGGTATGTGAACAGTTGCTTGGGGAAACTCGCCGTCTTGCTGAGTTGGAGGTTCTTCAATGGGCTTGCCGGATAATTTCTTAGCGCGTGTGAAGAAGCGACTACACCAGAAGAGTCCGATTAACAACGCGGCGGCTAGGGATGTCAATAAGATTTTCTGTGGTAAGTCTGCTGCATTATTTACTTGCGGTGCAGGATTCGAAATAGTGCTTGGTGTTGTCTCTGGGACGGAAGGTGTGGTAGCAGGGACAGACAAAGCATTCCATGCGGGTTGTGTGCCTATAGGTTGGTTGCTGGTATTGACTATTGCTCCAGTGTTGTATGTTCCTGTACTCTGTTGGGCACTGCTCTTCTTGTCAGCCATTTTAGCGGAAGAAGAAGACTGCGATGTGCGAGTTGCCTTTGGCGTTGGAGTTGGCGGGACGTTACTAGCATCAATGGTTGGAGTGTCTGTCACTTGCCAGGAGTCGCCTCCGTCAGGTATTCGTGCATATGAGGTATCCGACACGAGAGGGAAGAGCGAGACTTGATCTACTACTGTATCCCCAATCAGCAGGCGTAGGAGCGATGAGCTGGCAGATGAAGAAAGCTGCGCGAATATCGCTATTGAAGGGAAAACAACGAGAAAACCATGGGCAGCAAGCGCGGCCCCTACAGGTAAGTAGAATTGAGTAGTATTGGGTCCGCTATCGAGGCTGCTATGGACCGTATAGAGGTCAAGTGCCTGCTTTTGCGGATTATAAAGCTCGACCCAGGCATCGTTCTGTGCTGATTTTGCCCCTTCGTCCGAGCAGTTCCAGATTGAATTAGGGTTGGGCAGGACTTCGTTGATGAAGACAACATGTGCTGTTGCCGTAGGTTGAACCAGCGTTCCTGCTACGGGCGGGGGAGTACCAAGTGTACATCCGTGCTTAGTAGCGCCAGACACGGAGGAAACGGTCATACTTGACAACAGAAAGAAAATGCAAACGATGGTCAAAGACCGTCGTGTGTAACCCACAATGTCCACGTAAACACCCCTCAATGTATGCTATTCTATCAATCTTGTATGAGCGCCATTATTCCTTGGGACAATCTTGATATCCCTTGGTGATCCCTAATTGCTTTTCTCAATTGCAAAAGGGATACACCCTTTTATTGAGAAAGATACTTAAATGGCGCTTCCCGCCGACTAGGAAATCGGTTTTGTATAAATTGCTGTATTGCTTCTATACGGCTCTCACCAATGGTAAAAGCAATAATAGAGCCAATAATAATACCAAACAAGCTCCCAAGGGCAATTCCTTGTAGGAACATGCGGTTGCGAAAAAATGTCATCATTGTCACCTTTTCTCTAAGTTGGTTACTGCAGGTAAACAACGGTTTTTGCTTCACTCCAGAGGCGTTCAAGGCGGTAATATTCCCTTTCTTGTGGGCCAAAGATGTGGATAACGATGTCTCCAAAATCCAGTAATACCCAACCAGCATCAGAGGGGCCCTCTCTGTGAAGCAAGATGGCTCCCTGTTTCCCTAACTCTTCATCGATTGCATCTGCAATGGCTTGCAGTTGACGGCTATTATTGCCACTACAGATGACGAAGTAATCAGCGATTACTGAGACATCTCTAATGTCAAGTAGGAGGACATCCGATGCCTTTTTGTCAGATGCGATCCTTACGGCAGCTTTTGCTAATTCAGCTGTATTTGATAGAACTTTCTCCACAAACTCTCCCTGATTTTATGTAACTCACAATGCAAGTGATGTGTTACCAATGGCGTGAAACGATTAGTTTCAATCCCCGGTACCTGCATTATAGCATGACAACGGTAGTCTTGTTAAGTAGATTATCAAGAAAAATTGCCTGAGACACAATAATTGACTATGGCAGGAATTTCTGGCTGATATCTTCCTGCGGAAGTGCAAGCAAGAGTTCCTGTGCTGTTTTCCCGCTGCGCGGCTCTACGACCGTGGGAGCGATCTCTACAAGAGGAACCAGCACAAATGCTCGCTCACTCATGCGTGGATGGGGTATGGTCAAATGTTCCGTTTCGAGGCAAAGATTATCATAGAGGAGAATATCAATATCGATCGGGCGTGGAGCATTGCGGAATGACGGCTCTCGTCCCAATGCTTCCTCTATGGCCTTTATCTTGCGTAGCAGTTCGTGTGGACTGCAAACAGTTTGACCATAACAGACCATATTGAGAAAGCGTGGCTGGTCAAGGTAGCCAACAGGTTCCGTTTCATAGACAGAGGAGATTTTGTCAATATCTACTATCTCGTGTAGCCTTTGCAGTGCTATGGATAGATTTTCTTGTCTATTGCCTATATTAGAACCGAGTGCAAGATAGACATGGTGTGCTGTTTTAGACATCTGCTAAGTTCCCTGCATCGGGGTTGTAATTTGGTCTTCCTTATCACTAGGCCCATCAGTGCCGAAGTATGAGGACGGCTTGCGCCCATTCCATATTTCATGCATGCCGCTTGTTTCTTCCTGTCGCACAGGCTCGTATGGATTGGGCAGGTCGGCTGGAAGCAGATTGCCTTCGAGGATAGGTTCTTGAGATAAAAGCTGATCACGACGCATTGGCTGTGTCTCCTGGTTTTCCAGTGCAAGGCTCTTGTCAACATCTGCCAGGAGATAAGCAATTTCTGGGCGTAACAAGCGGTTTCGTTCGGGAATGCGTGTCCATTGTGCAAGGGCGGCGGGATAATAGCCCGCACGGTAACAGTAAAGGCCAAGCATTGAACGAGCATCAAAAATGGTCATACGTTGCCAGAGAGCCAATTCTTCAGCTGGCGTTTCGATAACATCTTCACTGGCTTCGATAGCCTCAACAAGGTGGTAGAGCCGGATACCCATCAGACGAAATGGGTAACCATAGTACAGGGCTAATCTTCGGCGACGTGTACGTTCTGCTGGGTGTTTTCCTACGAAATAGGACTTGGACCACGACCCGCTGGACCAAACGATTGCCCATAGGAGCACACAGAGGAAACGAGCTAGGTAACGTTGCCAAAGGATCTGATCGAGGCTGCTAAGAACCCCGAGCACTGCAAAGCAAGCTCCTAACGCCCAGGCCCCGTATACAAGTCTGCGACGATCCCAGCCTAGTAGATCGAAATGATGATGGAGTGGTGTGGCGAGGAATGGCAACGGAAACTCGGTATGAGGGACAAATTCAGAACTACTCAAAAATCGTAGTAACTGTAATCTTCGGCGAAAAATGCGTACAAGAACACGAGCAGAAATAAATGCGGAAGCGCCTTCTAGCACAAAAGATCCTCCAATAAGCAACAGAAGCAACTCGTTGCGGGAGAAGATGGCAATCATTGCTAGCAGGCCACCCAAGCCTAATGCTCCGCTATCACCCATATAGATTTTGGCCCGTCGTGTTGCTTTCCCTTTCCTCGCAGCCCAGGCAGAGGGCCAGTTCCATGGTAGGTAACCAAGGATTGCTCCTGTACCTAGTAGTGCTAGTACTTCTAGGACGATGCCTTTTGGTTCTTGACCAACAAGGCTGGCTACAACGATACCCATTGCCAGTGATGCGCTAAAGACAAGTCCCCCTGCCAGACCATCTAGGCCATCGCTAAAGTCGACACAGATCGAAGTGGCGCTGCCGACACAACCGGTTAGAATGGTCAGGAATATCAGCCAGCTATAGTAAGAGACAGGGCTCCCTGCGATAGAACAGGTACTCGGAGTACCGGGAATTGGGTGTGCACACAGGATGGTATTGAGGATTGGTAGATCTTTCCAGATACTATATGATTTTTGTCCAATGTTGGGTAGCAGAAAGAAATAGAGTACAGCTGCTATGCAGCCGATAAGAAAAACTCCGGTGAACTTTGCGTGTTCGGAGAGTCCATTATTGCGATAAACCTTGCCCCAATCATCGATAAAGCCAACAAGTGTATAACCCAGCGTAGCACCAAGGGCAATCAGCAAGAGAATCCATTGGTCGCGGCTAAAGTGGAGGAGATATGCAGCTCCTATGGCAGTTCCTACAATTGCAAGGATAAAGGATGGTCCTCCTACCAGGGGTAGCTCTATTGTTTTAATCTCGCGTCCTCCTGGTGGGAGGTCCGGGCGATGAGTTCCAGGCTTATGTTCACCACTGCGGAACTTGGGAAAGAGGTCTTTAGCTAGCTTAGACACCAGGAAGCTTGCGATGGCACAGATGAGAAAAAGCAGTAACAATTCTAGGATAAGCCATGCAGATACGGTCTCACCTAGTTGATGAGGCAATACTGATGCCGTATGTGAATGGTGTGCCAAAGGCATTATTTTTAGTGCATTCATGAGAACTCCCCAAGACGAAATGATGGCTTCTGCTTATTACTTCCGAACGCAGTATTCGTATTGCTAGTAACGAGTTCGCTGTACAAATAGGAGGAACTTCCCTTTGCTTATCTCCTAGCCCTGAGTTGTTCGCGTGCTACGCGCCGATCATCCCAGGGTAATTTTTCCCTTCCGATGATAATACTTTGTTCGTGTCCTTTACCTGCTAGCAAGATCGTGTCTCCCGCTCTTGCCTGTGCGATCGCGGCTGCAATCGCTTGCGTGCGGTCGGCAATGCATAGGAAATCTCTTCCTTGGCGTTTACCTACAGCCTCTGCACCAGTTGCAATCTGACGAAGAATTCCTTCTCGATCTTCTTCGCGTGGGTCTTCATCTGTAATAACGAAGAAGTCTGCTAAATTTGCCGCTATACGGCCCATGACGGGGCGTTTTTGAATGTCACGTTCCCCTGCCGAGCCGAAAACGACCATCAGCTTACCTGCTGTTAATGGACGCAGGATGGTCAGTACTTTCTCCAAACTATCTGGTGTGTGTGCATAATCAACAATAACGGTAAAAGGTTGTCCTTCATCAATCCGCTCCATACGCCCAGCTACTCCTTTGACGGTTGCCAGACTCTTCGCGATGGTTTCTAATGCAATGCCCTGACTATAAGCTGTTGCGATAGCGGCTAGGCAGTTGCTCACATTGAAACGACCCACGAGAGGTGTTTCAATCATGCATTCATTATCGGGTAGAATAGTGCGAAAGTGTGTGCTATGAGCATGAATTTCGATATCAACGGCACGTATGGCTGCTGGAGTATCAATGCCATAGTCAAGAATAGGTGTCCGACAGTAAGGTTTTAATACCTCGTAGCTGACATCATCGCGATTAAGAATAGCAATAGGACGGCATCCGAGTCCTTTATCACGCGTGGGATCGAGCATTTCAAAGAGACATGCTTTTGCCTGTCGGTAGGCATCGATGGTTTTGTGAAAATCCAGATGCTCATGAGTGATATTTGTGATAACTCCTACATCGAAGTTGCATCCTCGCAGTCGTTGCAGGACAAGGCCATGCGATGTAGCTTCAAGGACTGCATGACTACCACCGCCTTTATACAGGCGGTGGAGGAATTGCTGCACTTCTAATGCCTCAAGAGTACTCTGGCGTGCGAGATTTTCCCATTCCTCTCCGGCTAACTTAAAATTCGCTGTTGTGGTCAATCCTGTCCGTTTGCCACTGCTTTCAAAGAGATGATTGATGAGATTGCATGTGGTCGTCTTCCCATCTGTGCCAGTGACCCCAATAGTGCATAAATGCTGTGCTGGATAATCATAGAACGCACAGGATAGATCAGAAAGCGCCTTACGTGTATCTGCGACAGTAATATATGGGATAGGAAGTGCTTGTATCTCATCTAAGAGTGGTGGGCCTAATGCTGCAATGGCGCCACGCCGAGCGGCGTCATCGATGTAGAGGCGTCCATCAGTGTGGTAGCCCGTTTCAGCTATAAAGAGTGCCCCCTCGATTACTTTGCGCGAGTCATATGCGAGTGCAGTGACTTCACTGTCCATGGCCAGCGAATTATCCTGGGAGATGTTTAGTGGTGGCTGTTCTAGCGCCGCCAGTAAAGTTTGTATGTGCATAAGCGTTGTTTTTCTATTGAATAGTAGGTAATACTCACCATGAGTAGTACATTATATTTTTGCATTTTTAAAATGCAAATACTATAAAAACACCGTATATTCACCTGGGTGTAAAAAATAGTTAGTAATAGATTGTGCGAGTGCGGTGGTATGGTCGCATTTCAGTTAATTGTTGTCCCATCAACCATAGTCGCAGATCAATCTCGATAGCTGTCATAGTGTAGCCGTGTTGTTGGATTGTCCGACGTAACAGCTCACACGCCCAGATAGTGGCGGCACGAATTTCTACTTCTTCCTCACTTTCCTCTGGGAGTAATTCCTGGTTATCAATACGTTGTGCAAGTGTCGAAGCATACTCAAGCACATGATAATGACGCAGGACCTGCGGTAATTTGTAATCGGCAAAGATAGTTAATTGCTCAAGGTCAGCAAATGCTCCCCATTGTTGGCCTGCAAAGGCGTTGTAGAGATCGGCAACGCAGATCTGGGCGCGTTTAAGAAACTTGACAGGGTGGGTGTGATAGGTTGTGATATCACGAAATGAAGGGAAGTCACGGACCAGCAAGTTAACAAGTTTGATCGCGCTACCTTCTGCTTGCTCAACTGCATGTACAAATTGACCCTCGTAGCGTTCTGATAGGACGCGTCCTACTTCGCGTGCATGAGAGACACGTTGCTCAAGGAATGGAATAGTGCCACGACCTCGAAAGATGTGGGCCATTGTTTCACTGCTCATAGTATGAAGGGTATTTGCATCCCACAGTGGAATGCCTTCCTCGACTGCTCGTTTCAATGCGGCAGCTTCTGCCCAATAGCCATTGAGAGTCTCTCCACAATACTCGATAGACCAGCGAGGTTCTCCCTTTACGGGCCAGAAGCAGAAATTCAAGGCGTCTAGAACCAGTAGCCAGTTGACAGTGTGTTCTGTTCCGTCATGAAAATGATAGTGAGTATTCCACGCGGGAGGATAGGTGTCTGTATTCCCTGTGTCTTCCTGGAGCCATTGCTTACTCAGTTGCTCTACATGTTCGGGATTAATCCAGACGTGCTTACTCAACTGTATCACTTTGCGTGTACTGCTCAAAACGCCGAGTGGATCGTGATCAGGCAATGGATAAAGTTCCTCTTCTCCGCCCGGCCAGCTCGAAAAAATCAACCATCTCGGGTGTCGTATACCTCTCTCTGCTATTTTCGGTATGATTTACAGTATAGACTTGTGTTTAGTCAATGACTATCGGGCATGGGTACTATGCAAGAGATGAGAGAGTAGTGGCTTGGCTAGCAATGTGACCCCTTTTGTGCTACTATTTCACGAGAGGAAGATTGCTAACAGTTAATTGAGAGTACTTTGGGAAGGAAGATGTCTATGCCGGACGTGTATGAATGTCTACAACTTTTACAGCAATATAAACATGTTGCTATTGTTGGTATTTCAGCGGACTCGGATCGTCCAAGCAACTTTGTAGCCAGTTATTTGCAGTCGGAAGGATACAATATCATTCCCATCAATCCTCGTTATGCTGGAAAGACCTTGCTAGGCAAGTTTGTCTATAGCACGCTTACAGAGGCGAAAGAAGCAGGTGAGCAGATCGAGATTGTAGATATTTTCCGCAGATTTGAGGATACCATGCCAATTGTTCAGGAGGCGATCAATATTGATGCCAAGGTAGTATGGCTACAGCTGGGTATTCGCAATGCTGAAGCTGGTCAGCTAGTGCGTGATGCAGGTCTGGAGTTTCGTGGAGGATCGATGTATAAAGTTGGAACATGCATGCTTCTTTGGAGAGTAATTCTAACCGAACAGCATCTCACATGCCAAGTGTATCAAAAAGATGATATATTTGTCTGTATCACCATTATTTACAGCGGAACTGGCTAAGGAGTGCGAGATAGTACTAAGCATGATACCGATCACGACCAGAAGAACTCCTGTGTAGCGCTATGATGAGTTCCCTTTTTTGCGTGACGCATGTTGTGGTCGAGTTGGTTGTGGACCTAGTGTCAATCCATCTAAATATACTTGACAATGGCAGACCTTTAATCGATAATGGACAAGCATTAAACATGGGATATTTGATCTCTATTTTTGCACATTTCCAATCTCATCCCTCAGCTAGTCAAGAACCCCTGGCTAAAGCCTAGGGGCTTGCGAAACGGCTAGCGCAACGTAAGTTCTTGTCTAGTGGGCTTTCATGCAAGAGAGCAGCAGCGGTACGGGCTAAGAAAGAGCGAAATCCACAGGCTCACGTGCTAGGGAAAGTAGCGAAAGAGCGTTTGGACGCCACCCTAATCTAAACCACCTCCCGCCACGCCGAAGCGGACGGTCTTGGACCTATGCCTGTACTGCAACCACGAAGGGTAATTTAACCTAGGCTTTGACCTAGTGTGCTCGACATTGAGCAAGAGTTTTCAGGGCTTTCTCCTAAAAAGCCCGTCCCGCAAGGGATAGAAGGAAAAGCAATTGTGCGAGTGCCAGTTGTTGATATACGCGGAATACCACTTATGCCATGCAAGCCATTTAAAGCACGTCTCTTGCTCAAAAGTGGCAAAGCGAAACCAAAACGGAACAAGCTAGGATTGTTCTATCTTCAGCTCACTTACGAGCAGGAGCCAGACAATCAGACTCTTGTTGCAGGTGTTGATCCAGGTTCAAAGTTCGAAGGCTATAGCATCGTTGGCAGCAAAGAGACGGTTCTTAACTTGATGGTGGAAGCACCAGACTATGTAAAAAAACCGGTTGAGGCACGGCGAAACATGCGACGAGCTAGAAGACACCGCAAGTGGCGCAGGCCTGCACGCAACGACAACCGACGAGCAAACCAGAAGCGCATCCCTCCATCAACCCGTAGTCGCTGGGAAGCCAAGGCACGAATCATTGGAGAGCTTCTCAAAATCTTGCCACTGATAGATGTGGTGGTAGAGGATGTATGTGCAAAAACACACAAGGGTAAACATGGGAAGTGGAATGGGATGTTTAGCCCTATACAAGTGGGCAAGGAGCATCTGTACCATTTACTTAGAAATATGGGACTCAAAGTACATCTGCGCCACGGATATCAAACGAAAGAGTTACGTGAGAAGTACGGGCTCAAGAAGACCAAGAGCAAGTCCAAGCAAAATTTCTCTTCACATGCCGTTGATGGTTGGGTGATGGCAGCATCAATCAGTGGTGCGCAAGAACCAACCTGCACACGCTTGTGCTATATCGTTGGGGCACGGCTCCATAGACGGCAGATCCATCGTTTCCAAGCATCCAAAGGCGGTGAAAGAAAGCCCTATGGCACCACTCGCAGTCTTGGTTTGAAGCGAGGAACGCTTGTCAAGCATCCTACCTATGGATTGTGTGCTGTAGGCGGCTTTGATCGCAAGAAACGCACGATCAGTTTGCACGCTTATCGCACCAACAAACGACTCACACAGGGGGCAAAAGTCAAGGATTGTCGTGTCCTGACTTGGGTGGCATTCCGTTCCTGGCTGACGGCATATGAGCAAACACAGAAAAAGGGCAAGGGTCGCCACCCACGTCATTCCCCGAAGATAAGGAAGGCCCATTCATCTCCTGGATAAATCACAGGGGTCTCCTGGGCCGACAAGATGAAGTGGAGGTAATTTATGACCAAGAGAGAGGTTCAGCACTTTCTGTGCCTCATCAGCTTGACGGTTTTATTTATCAGTTGTGGTACACAGGGTACAGATACAACACAGTCAACCGTTCACGAACATATTTCGATAGAAGGATCAACGGCACTTCAACCCTTTATCTCGCGGGTAGCAAACACTTTTGAAAGACAGACATTGCAGATAACGGCAAAGGTTAAAGGGGGTGGTAGTAACATTAAATCTGTGGTAGATATCCAGGTGCAAGGAGGGGGAAGTCTCACAGGACTCAATGCTATAATGCAGCAGAAGGCCGACATTGGCATGACCGATGTCTATGCTGACCCTGCTACCTATTCTAGCCCAAGCATAACGCCAGAGATTGTAATTGTTATTCCTTATACTCTGATTGTGAATCCCGACCTCGGCTCTATTCAATCACTTACAACCCCGCAAATTTTGGACATCTTTTCAACACATAGAATTCAGAATTGGAGAGATATTGGTGGTCCCGATTTGCCTGTTGTGCCTATAAGTATGTCATCAGATGGCACCCCGACTAATTTTCAAACAGCTATTTTGGGTGGGAAATCTTTGAAGTTGGCACACCTGTCGCAGATACTTCGCCGACAAGCGTTCTAAATGCTGTTGCTCAGACACCTGGCGCTATTGGCTACATTGCAACCCCACTTCTTAATTCAACTGTCCGAACGGTTGCTATTGATCAGCTAACAGCTACACCAGACAATATTGAGTCAAACCGCTATCACTTTTGGACTTATGGGCATCTCTATACCTTAAAGAATAGTGATGCAAATATCACTGCTTTCTTTAAGTACGCGCTTACGTCTGCTGCCCAGCAAGTTGCTAAAAGTCTCGGCTATATTCCACTGGCAAGTATGAAACCACTTACATAAAATCAAGAGGTAACTACTCAGATACCTGAGTAGTTACCTCGTATCTTTAAATTATCGGTTAGAATGAGATTTGGCATTGAGCACCAGCAAGCCTGTCTCAGCTTCTACGCCTACCACAGTTGGTATGCAGGTGCTAGCATTCTTTTTTAGACAGAATTCCAGATCGTGCTCCTGTTCAGACGCTCTCAAGTTACGAACCGATTGGGCATGCTCAAGTAGTCTGGCTGCAGGATAGCTATCATAAAGTGCAATAGCACCATGAACACTATCACGCACTTCACATTCTGGCTGTCGATGCAACAACTCAAGGGCCAGATGGCCAGCACACACCGCATCTTCAAGCGAGAAATAGCCATGTTCACCAGCACAAACGATTGAGATGTTACAATCCCGCTCCTGAGCTAGAGTCAGAGCATAAGATACTACAGCCTGTGCATTGTAAAAACTGCCAGCTAGGCGTGTACTCTGCTTTGGACAAGCAAAAAGAGCACGAGTACCATTGCTTGTCGCTAGAATAAGATTACGCCCGAACAGATCGAGCTGTGCGAACTGGGCTGGCGAATTGTTATAGTCGAAGCCGGGAGGTATCTTCGTATGGCATTCCCCACACAAGAGATGATCAGGGAGTTTCTGGGCCGCCTCGCGTGCTTGTTCAAGTGTCTGAGCTGCTAACACTTGTTTGGCACCTTGGTCAAACATAACAGCCAGAGTTGTCGTCGCACGCATCACATCCAGCACAATGTATACATCATTTTCAGATGCCTCAATAAAACGCAATTCGACTGGATTAAAGAAAATGGTTAGAAGCAAAAGTTTTCTCCTATTTAGTGTCTCGCATGCTGAGCTGGACACGCCCGCGCTGCAAATCCACCTTGAGGACGCGAACTTGGATAATCTGACCAACCGCTACAATAGTGAGTGGATCATTGACAAAACGGTCAGTCATTTCTGATTTATGGACCAGTCCATCCTGTTTGACTCCAATATCGACAAAAGCCCCAAAGTCTACAACATTACGAACAGTTCCTTGCAAAATCATACCCGGTTGTAGATCCTCCATCTTGAGCACGTCATGTCGCAGAATTGGGGGGGGCAAGGCATCTCGTGGATCGAGGCCCGGCTTCTCCAGGTTTTCGAGGATATCGTTGAGTGTGGGTACCCCAACACCAATCTTTTTAGCCATGTCAGCTAGTGCTGTCTGCTCGCTACCAGGAGTAGCTGGACCCCGATTACGATTGGATCGGCCCAGGCTGTTCTGCAGCTTGCTGAGTGTATATTGCATAGCAAGCATCTGACGAAATTGGGCAATGCGCTCCGCAGGTCGGTCCTTCTTTTGATCACCGGGAAGCAGTTCTAGAAATGCTTGTGCTGCATTGTAGCTTTCAGGGTGAATAAAAGTATTGTCCAGAGGCTCGTTCCCATTGGCTATCTTGAGGAAACCAGCAGCTTGAACAAAGGTCATAGGACCAAAGCCAGGAACTTTCAACAAGTCCTGGCGTGATTTGAAGGGACCGTGCTCCTCGCGATATTTTACGATAGCGTTGGCTACACGCGAATTGATTCCTGACACATGCTTGAGCAATGCAGCCGAGGCGGAATTGACTTCGACACCAGCGAAGTTTACACACGAGACGACAACCCGTCCCAGCATGTTGGCCAGCTCTTTTTGATCTACGTCGTGTTGGTAAAGTCCCACGCCAACAGCCTTAGGATCAATCTTTACCAGTTCGGCCAGTGGATCTTGTAAACGTCGAGCTATTGAAATGGTACCACGTTTTGTAGCATCCAATGTGGGAATTCTTCACGAGCAAGATCTGAGGCAGAATAGACCGATGCTCCTGCTTCGTTGACGATCATATAGCCAACCTTGTTCTGTTCCCCTGTTTCCTCCTCCAACTGGCGAATCAGACCAGCCACTAGTTGTTCGGTCTCGCGCGAAGCTGTGCCGTTGCCAATAGCAATGATAGTGATAGCATACTCAACTAATAGCTTGCGCAATATCTGTAGGGCCTTTGCTTCCTGATGCAAGTAGATCGTATCAGACGTCAAATATTTGCCAGTCTCATCAACCACAGTCACTTTACAGCCAGTACGATAGCCAGGATCGAGCCCCAAAACTTTCTTTCCTCGCAGAGGTGGTTGCAAGAGCAAATTGCGCAGGTTTGTGGCAAAAATGTTGATGGCATGTTCTTCTGCCTGTCGTGTCAACTCCACACGAACTTCACGTTCCATCGATGGGGCAAGCAGGCGTTTATAACCATCCTCCATTGCGTCCTCAAGGCATCTGGCAAACGGTGAGGTGGCTTTTATCGGATAATGCTGGGTAATATCATGCTTGGTTTGTTCATAAGGCAAGGACACGCCGACGCGCAACACCCCTTCGCGTTCAGCTCGATTGAGAGCGAGGATACGGTGCGGAACAAGTTTGGTAATAGCTTCGTTGAACTCGTAATAGAGCTGATAGACACCGTTGGGGTCCTTTTCAGCAATCTTATCAGGATCAGCCAAGTGGGCACTCATCGTAGAGTTCTTGAAGAATGAGGACCTCACCCTACCACGAACATTTGCATCTTCAGTAATTACTTCGGCTGCAATATCACACGCGCCTGCATAGGCTTCCAGGCTGGTCTCAACCCCTTTCTCTGCATCTAAGAAAGGACGAGCATACTCCTCCAACAATGTTTCCACATCGCCGAGCAATTCTGGCTGCTGTAAAATAGTATCGGCTAGCGAGCCAAGCCCTTCTCTCGTGCAACGCTGGCACGTGTTTTGCGCTTAGGGCGATACGGTAAATAAAGGTCTTCAACTTCTTGCAGAGTCGATGCTGCGTCAATAGAAGCTTGTAATTCTGGTGTTAACTTACCTTGGTTATTGATCAGTCTGCGAACATCTAGTTTCCGTTCATGCAACGCCCGCAGTGATGCAGTTCGGTCAGCAATGGTCTGGATTTGTACTTCATCGAGGCTGCCAGTCACTTCTTTGCGATAGCGTGCAATAAAGGGAACGGTATTCTTTTCGTCCAGCAGCGCAATCGTGCGTGCAATCTGACCACGGTCTAGGCTTAGTTCGAGACTAAGCATTTGGGCTATGTCCGTGATCGACAATGCCTCTTCCTGAGAGGCTTCTGTTACCAGTGAGGGTTGATTCACTTGTTCTTGAGTTGCCAAATGTGTAAGCCTACCTTCCTGAGGGCACGCGTCAAAATCACTTAGTCCTCCTTCAAATACGAGAAGGGACTTGTCCAAAAAAAATTAGGGCCAATTGCCTAGCCATCCTATTCTATTCTATTCTAAAACAAGTCGCTTGAGTTTTCAATGGAAAAGGTGCCAACGGACATAAAGAGTTTTCATTTGTCCCTGTTTCTCTCTTGTTTTTCTGTTTGAAAGAGGGAATACTAGAGATGTTATAGAGAGAGTGGTTAGATGGCATTTTCCAAAAAGAGGTATTGAGGCAATGAAGCAACTTTTGCATCTTGTATTGGTATTCTTTTCCATCTTGAGTAGCTTGAAGGTAGTTGTCTCAGCATCTGCCTCCAGCACTGTCACGTCAGTCACAAGCACGTGTGTGGTTAGTGGTACAACGAATACTATACATAAGACTTTGTCCGATGGTGCTAATGACACGATCGAAGTTCCTACAAACTGGAATAGGACACTGCTTCTTTACAGTCATGGCTATATATTTGGCGGGCCACTCCAAAATCCGGGCCAGGCTGCACCAGACGATACTACTGCGGGGAAACTTCTGACTGAAGGCTATGCGCTGGCAGGCTCATCCTTCAGTGCGAACGGTTGGGCGGTGAAGCAGGCATTTCAAGATCAGATCGATTTGCTCAATTATTTTGATTCCACTTGTGGTACGCCGAAGCGTACGATCGCTTGGGGTGATTTCAATGGGAGGGATTATCACCGCAGGATTAGTACAGTGGTATCCACATCGCTTCGCAGGCGCACTGCCGATGTGCGGTTTGCTTAGCGGGAGTGTGGGATTGTTTAATCTGCAGCTTGATGGATTGTTCGCACTCAACTTCCTGCTGGCAGGGGGCAAATTGCAAATGGCCAATTTCACCAATGCTGGTGATACAATGAAGCAGGCGCAAAGTTTCCTGGATAATGCCCAAACCCGCCGCAGGGCAAGAACGGATTGTCCTGATTGCCTCACTGGAGGATATCCCCGGCTTGTTACATTCAACCCCCCAACCCTTCTAGTTATGACGCGCAGGAGGTTAATCAATATCATACGATTTAGATGCATTTGGTATATGATATTGTAGCACAGGCCCAAGTCGAACAAGTTGCTGGCGGGAACGACACGTGGACTGCTGGAGTGAATTTTCAGATCAATTCAAAAAATCAAGCAATCACGACGAAGTAGTCTCCCTCTATGCAAAGTCTGGCATGAGTTCGCAGTTGCAGACAGACTTGCGTACTCTCGACAATGCAAATAAGAAGACTCCGGTTTATGCTGATAAGCAAGCGGTTCACTACATGGAGAACAACGTCGTAATATAATGGTAAGCTGGCAGTTCCGCTTCGACTATGCATACGACTGGTGATGATCTGGTATTCGTCCAGGTTGAGCAAGCCTATGCCCAGGCGGTGAAGAAAGCGGGCTATAGTGCAATGCTGCGTCAGGTGTTTGTCAATCGTGGTGGGCATTGTAACTTCACCTCTGGAGAGCAGCTGGCTGCGATGCACACACTGATCGATTGCCTGAATAAAGGTGGAAAATGGGGTAATTATGACCCTAATAAAGATATCAAGCAGCTGAACCTGAAAGCGAGTGGTTATGGCCAGCAATACAATGGCACGCCTCCAGCTTTTTTGGCCTATACCCCAAAACCGTTTCTGAGACCCTTTTCTGACCCTCCGGGAGGGACTGGTAGCATTCCACTAGCCCATACTAACGTTCTCTAGAATCTATGCAGAACAATCTGCTGCTGTACCCATTTGGCTTTTCGCCAACATCTTGGCACTTGTGACAACCTCTGCCATGATGCTAGCATCATTGGCAAGAAAAGACAAGAGAATAGTTTGGCTTTTTGGTTTTCTATGATGTATACTGCTAGGTATCCACAACTCAACATGCTTTTGAACCGTATAGAGCGTAGGAATGTCCATTGCTCAGAAGTAGGGTTCCCTTCCTAGTCTCAACTACATAAAGGGGGAAAGACATGCAGCAACCACCTAGACAACCATCTCCTCATGGCGCTAAAGCTATCGCCCTTGACCCAGACAAATTATTTGCACGCTATCGCCTGTTTCTATTGATTGCTATGACTATTGCCGCAACGTGTGCTTTTGGAATACACGTCATTTTTGAGCATTAGAGCCACGTTCTGCGGGAAACAGATAGAGGATTGGCATCTTCTTGCAAGATGCCTTTTTGTTTGCTGATAGTCATGTCTACTGCATCTTGCTCTCTGTCTGGAATGTTATAGTCTATTACAGGGTGTATAAACGCACCTACATAAAATCTCTTGAAGGAACTAGAGATGTTCGACTCTGGACGAGGTACTATGCGAATGACACTAACACAGAAATTTACTGAGCAGAACCGAGATATCCTCATACACATTTTGTACCAAGAGTATACTAGGCAATTGGAGCACTCGCTCCAGGGAGTGGCGATGGGCTCTGTCGGGCTGCATGGATCCAGGGATGATATCCGTTCTTCTGTACAACTGGTCTTGCATGGGTCTCCACTTGCACAGAGGACCCTCTTCCATCTTACACTTCCATTGTCCAGGCCTATGATCATGCTGGACAGCGTTTGCTCATTCTGGGAGAGCAGGGAGCGGGTAAAACGACATTGTTGTTGGAGCTGGCCTGCGAATTGCTGACACGTGCTGAAAGTGATTCTGCGCTTCCTATCCCTGTCATCATCAATCTCTCGGGATGGGCAAACCAAAAACCTCCCTTGGAGAGTTGGCTAATAAACCAATTGCAACTGGTCTATAATATCCCATCTCCCTTGAGCCAGGCATGGCTTAAGCAAGATAACTGGCTTTTGCTGTTTGATGGTCTGGATGAACTTCAAGAATCCTTACGGCCAGCTTGTATTGAGGCCATCAATGCCTATCGAGGAGAAGAACATTCCATACCTCTAGTTGTCTGTTCGCGTTGTCACGAATATCAGGCTCAAGAGTCGCGACTTGCTCTATCTCATGCCGTCACCGTGCAACCCTTACAGGAGGGACAGGTCATAGAGTATTTTGAGCAGTTGGGCGAGCCAGTGGTAGCCATCCGTGAGGCTGTGCGTAGTAATGCCACGTTCCGGCAATTGCTCACCACGCCTCTCATGCTTCATGTTCTTGTCCTTGCCTATCGAGGTGAAACCGTCATCGATTTGCCTCAATTGGGTTCACCGGAGGAGCAACAACGGCAGATCCTTGATCGCTGTACGAGACGGATGCTGGAGCAGCAAACCTCTGGACAGCCGTTCAGCCCGCAACAGACACGAGGTTGGCTTGCTTGGTTAGCCCAGCAAATGAAACAGCACCATCTTACAGAATTCTACCTCGAATGGCTCCAACCCAGTTGGCTTACCACAGAAAACTCTCAAAACCAATATCGATTGTTTTTTATGCTGATCTATGGGATGGTTGGAGGGCTGGTCTATGGAGTGGTTGGTGCATGGATCTATAGCTTAATTGGAAGGATGCTCTATGGGCTAGTATTGGGCTGGCTGCTAGGACTAGTGTTGGGACTAGTCGGAGGACTAGTGGAGGATATAAAGATAATCCGCCCAGCAGAGGTTTTGACATGGTCATGGAAATCTGTGTGGCGAGGGCTTTTTGCCGGGTTGTCTGACATAAAGAAGTTTCGCCCGCTGGAAAGTTTGGATTGGTCATGGAATAGCATTTGGCAGGGGGCAATTGTAGGACTGATTGTGGGGTTACTCGCTTGGCTAATTGGCTATGGGCTAATCGGAGGACTGCTTGCGGGTCTAATCGGGGGAGTAATCGGTTGGCTGCTTGTGGGGCTGGTTGGCAGTCTATTGGCTGGACTGGTGTGTGGGCTAATTGTAGGGGTGATCCATGAAGTCTCAGGTGAGCAAATTGACAAAGATATGCGTATTAGGCCTAATCAGGGGATATATGATTCAGGATGCAAGGCTCTTTACTTTGGGCTAATTGGAGGATTGCTGGTGGGGGTGATTGCAGGGCTAATCGGAGATTGGATGGGAGGACTGGTGCACGGGTTGACCTTGGGGATTTTCTTAGGAGTTTTCTTAGGAACTTTGATTGCTCAGGTCACTGGTGGAAGAGCATATGTTTGTCACTATGTTCTCCGCTATGTCCTCTATCGAAATGGAGCCATGCCCTGGCATTATGTTCGTTTCCTTGAGGAGGCTATCGAGCATAATTTGCTCCGGCGAGTTGCAGGGGGTTACCGCTTTGCCCACCAGCTCTTTATTGATTGTTTTGCCTCACAAGAGACAAACGTATTGTCTGATTCTCCTAATCAATCGTTAGAACCGCTACCACAGTCGTAGTTTTGCAAGTCTTTCTTAAGGTTGTTCAAGCAGAGTTAGTGCGCAAGAACAAAAGTACTATAGCATATTGACAGTGAGATATCACTATGCTATAGTACTTTTGTGCTACCATGAGGAAGAAAGAAATAAATGTGACAACTATCCAACCTGAGTGACAAGATGAGGTGATAAAAAGATATATCATGCTACAATTACCGTTAGTTTTGTTCATTGTCATGGTTGAAGTGTCGGTCGGAGCGGTAAGCGTGCTAGTCTTCTTGGATTGGCGAAGTGAGGTCAAACGTGGCTTTCTTATCTCATACGCTTTTATTTACTTGGTCCTGGCTGGCCTGACATATATGTTCCAGCAGAATTTTGCGACTTCGGCATTGCTCAACACCTATCCACAACTCGATAAAGCCTGGACGGGACAGGAGGCTTTACCGTTGCTACTCTTCTTCTTGTTGCTGCTTGCCTATAGCATTTTCCTGCTCCTAGATAAGCATGCTGGTGTGGCTGAGAAGGAGGATGGTGTGGAGAGAGAAGATAGTGCTGTCGAGCGCAAGCACCATTCGTCTCCACTGCGTATCCTGCGCCTTGCCAGCGGTGGAGCAACCGTTGTTGCCGGTTTAGTTGCCCTATTTGTATTGGCAATGATCTTCCATTCCCTGGTAGCTAGTGCTTTTGGTGGTGTCTTTACTATTGCCAGTTTCTTTGCGGCCGCCTTCGCTCTGGGTGGGGTAATGACCGCTATGTGGTTGGGTCACTGGTACCTTGTTACTCCTGCACTCTCAGAGCGTCCATTGTTATTTTCCACGACAGTTGTCCTTGTGGCAGTTCTGGCTCAAGTATCGTTTTCTCTTGCAGCAGGGCCGAATGTGCTCTTTGGTAATCAGGTGACCACATCTTCACATCCAGCTAGCGTTGCGGTACCAACTTCTACCCCATCTAATAGCTCTGAGGTCAAGCCGCTTGAGGCTCCTCAGATAGTGCCACTGAGTTCTGAGGCAATTGGCTGGATTCATATTCTTGTCAGTTTTGTAATGCCGTTGGTACTTGGTGCGTTGGCTTGGAAGTTGATTTGTGATCGCTCATTCCAGTCTGCTACTGGTATGCTTTATCTTGTAGTTGTCTGTGCATTGGCAGGTGAAGCAATGGCCCGTGGTCTATTCTTGGCACCGCTCTAATCTCTCAGGGGTAAGGGATTTACTCTCTTTCTTGCAGTTCATGCCTCAAAATCTCTCCTGATATCGCTCTCAAGAAAGTTCTGGCTAGCTCAGGGTCTGTGAATGCTCACAGAGAAACCTTTCCTGCTGCTCATGCATGATGCATTAGATGATAAAAACGGTAGTTCTTCGAGAATTCACAAGCCCTGCTAGCTTGTAAGGAACTTGACAACCAATCCTCCTTATTTTATAGTAGTAGTACTTGCGACTACTATAAAATAAAGAGGCAGGCGCTTGTGACCACGGCTACTATTGAAGAAGTCAGGAACCCGATCCTGTAAACGGGATGGGCTTGTGAGTAGCTGCTAGGCTATTTCATCAGTTCACCTGACCAGACTCAGCCACCAGTCAAGAAACTGATGGGGCTACATTAGGGGTGAAATTAGGTACCAGCGGGTGCGTTGCCAGCCTTCTGCTCTACGGGGGCCTCGCTAAACAGGTGTACAAGGGTTAAGCCAGTGCGGGGCCTCGTTAAACCATCCCATAACATTGTCGAGGCACACATTACCTGGGAAACCAGTGAGGGTTTAGCCGTTCCCACTAAAAACGGCTTCCCTGTAAGGGACAGTAACAGAAAGAAGTGCGAGAAGAGTGCTAGTGCACAAGACAAGCTGGCTAACAGCCCTCCACTTGTCTTCCCCACATCCCCATTGCGTGCAGGGGCAATTCATCCCCCACATGAATACTGGGGGGTCTCCTTGCCAAATTTTATGAAGGACCAGAGAAAGTGGTCAGTGGGCATATCGTTGCTTTGGCTATTGACTTCCAAGAGGCATTGGTAGCCTCTCTTGACGCTCCAGCGACGGGTGTCATTACTCAGAACCGTACGCTGGTACGGGTGGTGGAGAAGCTAATACGCAGCGAAGCCTATCTGGCCTCTATCTACGAGCAATTTCCTGCAGAATTAGAGGTGACTTTTGGTCCGCATCTTGTGGATCTGCGTTGTCGCCTTCTTCCCACTGCGGATGCTGAACGACTCATTACGATCACTGGTCTAGGTTCGCAGTCTATCTAGGAGGAATATATATCATGAGCGAATCCGTCACAGTCGTTGTTGGTACTCAGTGGGGCGACGAAGGGAAAGGTAAACTGGTTGATCTCTTAAGCGAGAGAGCAGATCTATGCATGCGCTTCCAGGGAGGGGGCAATGCTGGGCATACTGTTGTCAACTCCTACGGTGAATTCAAATTGCATCTTGTCCCTTGTGGTATTTTTAATCCAGACTGCACCTGCATTATGGGCACTGGGACAGTCATTGACCCTCCCGCATTGCTACAAGAGCTGGATAGCCTAGTAAAGCAAGGCGTTTCTGGCACAAATCTCTTAATCTCTGACCGTGCGCATGTTGTCATGCCCTATCATAAACTATTGGATAAGGTAGAGGATGTTGCACGTGGTGCATACCGTGTTGATACTACTGGTCGTGGCATTGGCCCAGCTTATACCGATAAAGTGGCACGGATCGGCATTCGCATGCATGATCTCTTGTCAGAAGATGTATTACGCGCTAAACTAGATATTATTTTGCATCACCATAATAACGTTCTCACAACCATCTATGGTCAACAGCCTTTTGATAAAGAGCAACTAGTCGCAGATTGTTTGGCATGGGGAGAACAACTCAAAATACGCATCGTCGATACTGTACCACTGATCCGTTCAGCACTCAAAACACGAAAACAAATCTTGCTTGAGGGGCAGCTCAGTGCCATGAAAGATATTGACTGGGGATCTTATCCTTTTGTCACCTCTTCATCTCCTACCGCTGCAGGGGCAGCAGTAGGTGCTGGTATTCCACCCCGTCATATTGATCGTATTATCGGTGTTGCCAAGGCATACAGCAGTCAGGTTGGAACTGGTCCTATGCCAACAGAATTACAAAATGCTCAGGGTGATACTTTACGCGAACTAGGTGGTGAGTTTGGTGCCACTACTGGTCGTCCAAGACGTGTTGGCTGGTTTGACGCAGTTATTACTCGTTATGTCGCAGAAATTAACGGATGTACAGCGATTGCACTTACCAAGTTAGATGTTCTAGATACCTTGCCCGAAATCCCAGTATGTATTGCCTATAAATATAAAGGAGAACTGATAGAGGATTTGCCCAATCCGTTCATCCATGAGCAATGTGAGCCAGTCTATGAGGTATTGCCGGGCTGGCAGACATCTACGCGCTCAGCTCGATCACTGCAAGATCTCCCGTGTCAAGCCCGTGCGTATATTGAGCGTCTGGCTACGCTGGTGCAGACACCAATTCACAGTGTAGGCGTAGGTCCACACCGCAGGCAAACGCTGATCGAACAGTGCTGATCTTCCGTGAGGGAGGTTGTCTTGTCAATCAAAGTATGGTCGGCGAGGGGATCGCTCCCCCCTTTCAAGACTTTGTTGGCCAATGAAAGAAATAGAAGAGTGGTACAATAGGGGGAAAAAAGCAGCGTAAGGAGAAAGCCAATGTCAATGTACGCCCGAGAACTGGGAAGTATCCCAGAAGAAACGGTTCGTGTTGCGCATGCAGCCTGTCCAAAAGGAACGCTCGCCATGCGCTTACGAGATGAGTTGGGGGAATTGTATCAAGATGAGCACTTTATCTCTCTGTATCCCGTGGAAGGTCAGCCTGCCTATGAACCTTGGCGATTGGCCCTGGCCACGGTGCTGCAGTATGCCGAAGGTCTCACTGATCGACAAGCGGCCAATGCCGTTCGGGAGCGCATAGATTGGAAGTACGCATTAGGTTTGGAACTGACCGATCCAGGTTTTGATTTCTCGGTCTTGTCGGCATTTCGTCAACGTTTAGTGGACGGGAAGTCTGAGACCCTCTTGTTGGATCGACTCTTGGAGGTCTGTAAGCAGCGAGGCTGGCTCAAAGCTGGCGGCAAGCAACGCACTGATTCCACCCATGTGCTAGCACGTGTGCGCTCGCTCTCCAATCTGGCATGTGTCGGAGAAACACTGCGAGCAGCTCTGGATGATCTTGCAGTGCTTGCGCCTGAGTGGCTTGTCCAGCAGATCACCTCGGATTGGTTTGAGCGCTACAGCCACCGCGTCGAAAATTATCGTTTGCCCAAAGCGGAAAACCAGCGCCTCGCGTTGGCTCAGCAGATAGGAGAAGATGGGAGGCATCTGTTGCAAGCGCTCGAGCTGCCCCAAGCCCCCGGTGAACTGAAAGAGGTTGAAAGCGTGCAATTGCTCAGGCAGATTTGGCAGCAGTATTACGACGTGTCCGGTGGAAAGGTGAAATGGCGAGCAGGCCCGCAAGCAAGCGCAGATGAGGGTATTATTCGTTCTCCTTATGATCCCGAGGCGCGAACAGGAAAAAAGAGAGAAACCATCTGGTTTGGATACAAAGTTCATCTAACTGAGACGTGCGCATTGGAGGGAAGCAAGGATGCCCAGGGACAAGTCCTGCCCCAGCTCATTGTCCAAGTGGAGACAACGGTGGCCAATGTGCAAGATGTGGAAATAACACAGACGATTCAAGAGGACCTCGCCCAGCATCAGCTCTTGCCTGATGAACAGATCGTCGATACAGGCTACGTCGATGCGGATTTACTGGTGAGCAGCAAAGAGACCTATGGCATTACCCTGCTTGGTCCTGTCTTATCAGACAACAGTTGGCAGGCCAAAGCAGGCAAAGGCTTTGACGTGGGGAGTTTCCACCTTGACTGGCAAGCAGAACATGCCACCTGTCCGCAGGGCCAAACCAGTCAGAGCTTTCGTCCGGCTGGAGAACGAATAGAAGTCGTTTTCTCCAAAGAGACGTGTGCTGGATGCCCGGTACGCAGCGACTGCACGAAGTCGGCAACCACTGGTCGGGTCTTGCATGTGCGTTCGCAAGTTGCTCATGAGGCATTGCAGGCACGCAGACAAGAACAAGACACACCAGCCTTTCGCCAAGACTATCAGACCAGAGCTGGCATCGAGGGGACGCTTTCCCAAGCGGTACGAGGTATGGGGATGCGACGCGCACGCTATGATGGTTTGCGCAAAACACATTTAGAGCATGTGTTGACGGCTGTCGCCGTCAATCTGGTGCGCATTGATGCAGCTCTCACCCACACTCCTCGTGGCAAGACACGTCGCTCTAACTTCACGCGTTTGGCTTTGCACCCGAGTCTCCAATCTCAGGTTGCTGCATGATCTCTCTGCGATTCCTGGTGTCATTGGCCAACAAAGTCTTGAAAGCAAGCAGGGGTACCCAAGAGGGGGAGAAAGGCGGCCAGCCCGCGTCGCACTTGTTGCGGTGTATGCTTGCGTTGCTTGTTTTCCCACGGTCGCAGCTTACCTTCGATAAAGTCATGTGCAAGCACGATATGATTGTGCACGATAGCCACGATCTGACTCCAAAGATCGAATTGCTCTGGTGTTTGGAACCGTGGGTCAGTCCAGAGTAACGCCTGTTTATAAAATCGGTACCCGTGTTCTTGACTAAAACGTAAGCCATACAATAAGGCAATTTGTGCTATTCCATCATGGGGATTTTGACCAATATACACAAACCAACTGATTTTCGGATCGCGCTCTTTATTCGAAGCGTGAGGTCGGATGACCTGGATGATCGTCAAATCCAGCCATCGTGCATTTTTCACATGCATATGTTCCCAACAACGAATGCTCACAGGATGCCCATCTTCATCTGTAGCATTATAACTTTTATCAGGATTGTTCTGCGTGGAAAGATCATCTAGTTTCAATTTTGCTCCGTCTTTGCGAGGAGCACCTTTTTTCCCGGTATGTGGAGGTGCTGGCTTGTAAAAACATTGATTACTCTTTAGTCTCACCAATGCATCTACCGCTATTGTCGTTAGCTGACACCACAACTACACCGAAACATATCCACGGCCCAACAAGATCAATGGACGCTTTCTCAGCTTTTGCACAATTTCCTTTAATTGCTCCCATGCAACTTGAATATCTGTTTTGTCAGAGGGAATGCGACGCTGATCTATTATATACGTCCAGCTACGTATCATCTCAAACTTTCGGGGTAAGGTAGTCCAGGAGTAAAGCAACAGGCCGATAGTAGCCAGGGAGAAGAACAGAAAAGGGAGGGCTCAATAGCCAAAAGAGCCAGAAGAGTTGGCAGGCCTCGACAAAAGGGCACGGGAAAGAGTAGACTCTCGGGCATGGAAGAGAGGATCGATCCCAGCACAATAGAAGATGAAGGCGTACGCCAAATCGTCATCCATCTAATGAACTTGGTGGAAACGCTGTCAGCCCAAGTGAGCGAGCTAAGGGCAGAAAATCAACGACTGCGAGACGAGAACAATCGGCTCAAAGGGGAACAGGGCAAGCCGAGAATGTTGCCAAACAAACCGAGAACAGATCTGTCATCGGAAAAAGAACGTCGGCAGTCCAAGTCTAGACACAAGAGCAGCAAACAAGATAAGATCCCAATCGATAGGGAAGTGACGCTCAAAGTGGATGCTTCTCAGTTGCCAGAGGACGCCCAGTTCAAAGGGTATGAGGAGACAGTGATCCAAGACATAGTATTGCACACCGACAACATCAAGTTCCGCCGCGAGAAATACTACTCACCAAGCCAGAAACGCACCTATCTAGCCCCCCTTCCAGCAGGTTACAAAGGCCAGTTTGGACCAGCGATCAAAGCGTGGGTACTTTCGCTGTACTTCGGAGGCAGGATGAGTGAGCCCAAGATCTTGGAGGTGTTGCATACAGTAGGCCTGCAGATCTCGGCAGGAGAGATTTCCGATATGCTGATCAAAGATCAGGATGTCTTCCATACTGAGAGTGCAGCAGTGCTCAGAGCAGGTCTAGAGAGTTCTCCGTGGCAACACCTTGACAGCACAGGGACGCGGGTCAATGGGCAAAATCAGTCCTGTCATATCCTGGCCAATCCGCTCTACACGGCCTACAGTACACTTCCAGCCAATGATCGGATGAGCATACTGCGCGTGCTGCAGGGAGGAGCTGATCCTGTCTTTCGATGCAATGAGCTGGCTCTAGCCTTGATGGAGCAACTCGGGGTCTCAGATAAATGGAGACGCTTGCTCCCCACTCTGTTGCCACATGAGCAAGACCTGACGGAAAAAGACCTCGACGTTGTGCTGGAGAAGCATCTGCCCAAACTTGGGGTCAATCTACGCAAGCGCATCAAGGAGGCTTTGTCCATTGCGGTTTATCGAATCCAGAGAGCTTACCCTGTCACGCGCTTGCTCCTATGCGATGACGCGCCCCAATTCAACGCTCTGACCGTGCAATTGGCTCTGTGCTGGATTCATGAATTTCGTCATTACAAGAAATTGCAGCCTCGCTTTGTTCACCATGTCAACCTCTTGCAAAAGTTTAGCCAGCGCTTCTGGAAGTTGTATCAAGGTCTCTTGGACTACCGTGAGCATCCCAGCCCGAGAGGAGCTACCGCATTGGAGACCGCATTTGACCAACTCTTTGGGCAGGTTAGCGGCTATGAGCAATTGGATGAGTGCAAGGCACGCACCCATGCCAAGCGCGAGCAGTTGCTCATGGTTCTTTCCCATCCCGAAATCATGTTACACAACAATCCTGCCGAATTGGGAGCCAGACAGCGCGTTCGCAAGCGCGATGTGAGTTTGCAGGCACGCACCACTGAGGGGATTAGAGCTTGGGATACCTTTGAGACACTGGTGGCCACGACCAAAAAGCTAGGGGTCAATTTGCATAACTATTTGTATGATCGCATCACACGAGCCTTCAGCCTGCCTAGCTTGGCCTCTCTCATCCAGGAACGTGCCTCATCAATGGCATTAGGCTACTCTTGGCAACAAGGACCTTGAACCATCATCACTTCGAGCAACTAAATACGGATTCCTCACTGCTTGGTCGTACTCTCGTTGGCTTTCTTTTGCAGGCAGGCCCCAAGCTGGCGAGTCATTTGGCCGTGCTCCACGATACCCCCCCACCCGATTGAGATGATACTCCAGCTACTTGGTTTATCAGGCAAGACCATCACCGTCGAGTATTTCCATCCAAAGGTGATCGCCGTGGATTTCTTTGGAGCTGCATGTGGAATGTTGTGCATCGGCATCGCCGTTCGATCCGGTGAAGTCTCAGAAAACGGTCTTTCTATTGGTGTTGCGTCTATTCCTAATATTAAGCGTTTTTCTTCATTTGAATCAGGAATATACTTGATAAATATGTCTTGTAGCTTCTCTAGGTTAATACTTCCTCTTTTCAAGGATTTATATAAACTTGACCAACTTCGTTCAAAAAACGGTGAGAGTGATAATTCAGGAAATGACTGCGCTTGGCTCTCGCTAATCAAGGCATCCACCGTATTGAACAAGCCATCTCCTGCTCGCTCAAAACTCTCATATATCTCTTGGCGAAATTCTTGCAATGTGGTATGGTTCATCTGGGTGAAGCTCCCTTTTGAGTATTCTGCAAGGAACTTTACCCCATCATACTCCTCTCTGCAAACTTTGGTACTCTGTGGTTCTCTTTTGTCCAAACGTCAATCAAGTAGACTCATTGGTTTCCTCAAGCATGGCAAAAATGCTAGTAGACAGCGAGAACGTGCTCTGCACCGATTAGAAGAACATGCCGTGTTTGCAGAAGATCTGGGCGCGGAAGTCATTCGAACGAAAGGCCATGACATTGCTCGTACGATTGTTGAGATCGTGAAGGATCGCCATGTGACCCAGATTGTCCTTGGGCAACCCTCGCGCAGTCGCTGGGAAGAAATCTTGCGAGGCTCGATAATCAACCGATTATTGCGTTTAGAGGGTGTACAGAAAGAGATCAATCAGGCAGCGGCACGAGCGAGCCTCTTGACCATGATCCTGGACATGGCAAGATAGATAAAACTCTCGCTGCTGGTATGGGTGCCCTCGAAATCGCGAGAGAGCCGACGATGGTTGGTGATCCAGGCATTGGTCCGTTCAATCACCCATCGTCTGGGAAGCACGTGGAAGCCTTTGGGCTTGATCTTGTCCCAGTCAATCTCAGCATCTTTGGGGGCCCAGACTCCTCGCAAGCCAGTCCACAGATGCTTGACAATTTCGAGACGGACACCAAGGTGCTCTGTGATCCACGCCTGAAAGGGATTGCCATCGTAACCGCTGTCGGCCCAGATTAACTGGAGGCGAGGCAACTTCCCAACGAGAGGGTGCAGAAGCTCCTTGGCTCCTTCTCGGTCGCTGATGTCAGCGGCTAACACTTTTACTCGGAGCAGCCATCCCAGTGTGTCTACCAGCAGGTGTCTTTTCCGGCCTTGGATTTTTTTCCCCCGTCATAACCGCATGCATCGCCGCGGACAGAACTGGTTTTGATCGATTGGCTATCCACAATAGCGGCGCTGGGTTCGGGCTCACGCCCGACCTTCTCACGAACCATTCGCCGCAACGCCGCATTGACTTGTTCCCAAACACCAGCCTGTTTCCACTCACGGAAATACAAATAGACGGTACTCCAGTTGGGCAAATCGTGGGGTAACATGCGCCACGGACACCCACTGCGTAGCACATACAAAATCCCGTTGACGATTTCTCGTCTCTCAATTTCCTGTGGCCGTCCCCCTGGCTTGACAGCAGGGATCAAGGGTTCCAGGATCTCCCATTCTTGGTCTGTCACATCTGATGGATAGATTCGACGCTTTGTACTGTATCTGCTCATTCTGCATCTCCTTGTGGGGCTCTTCCTTGGCGATTTCTTCCTCCTGCTTCTTTCTTTCGGCTGTTTTTCCTCTTTCTGTACACCCTCTTAGATGTCGGTGTTGATATCCATCTTGTCCCGCAAGATCGCGATCTTCAGGAAGAAGGTAGCTGACTATCACTATCACCGTTTAAGCCACCCAAGACATCGCTATCGTCTCAGCAGTATTATTATAGACCGATGAATGCTCCAACCCCAATGGCAATCAGGACAAGAGAGCTAATGGTCATGGCGTGTTTCTCCAACCAATCTCCCTTGATCTGATAGCCAATAAGCGTTGCCATGAGAGTAAGGCCGATGAATGTCGCTATGGTCACTGCTGCAAACACGCTTAAGATAGCCACAACTGCCGCTGTTCCAATCGTGCTTGCGGCCAAAGTAACGGGAAGAATCGTTAAGTCAGGCGAGGCAGCTACCCCGAATGGGACTATAATGGTCGCGAGTCGCTTGAGAGGACTCTGGCTCTGCGGTGTGTGTTCATGAGAGTGTTCATGCTGCTGTCCAAATCCATGAGAATGGTTGTGATTTGCTCCTTGCTTGTGTCTGTGTTCATGGCCTCTATGGCTCATCAATCCCCATACGAGGAATAGGACTCCGGTCAGAATTAGCACCACTCCGACAATATGACCTTGTTGAGTATCAATCTCTTGCTGAAATTGCAAGCCAATCACAGCGATGATTCCTCCCAACACGAGAGAAGTGATCACGTGTCCAAGTGAAGCCAGCAAGGTGATCCACCCCACACGTAGGAGACTCCAACGTTGCGTCCTTGCAATGACTGCGAGAGGAACCCAGTGATCCGGCAAGATGGAATGGACAATGGCTACCATGGCAGCAGCACCAACTAGTAAGAACAATGGCATAGACTTTTCCTTGGGGCACCCAGAAGATGAAACATCTCCGCTACAGTTCGTCTGAAGGGGTTGTAGCACGCAATTCTTGGGCCTGTGAAGACTTCATAATTTGGAACATTCACTTCTATTGCTGTTGAATCAGCTTCAAATGTCCCATCATCATTTTTAATATGGACAATCATCTGTACTTTCATTATCAGGTCTCTCCTTTTTTCTTGATGCATATATCACGCACTCTGCTACCAGCATAGCACATCTCTTTCTGGCTCGCAAGCTCGTACTGGACTGCAAAGCAATTTCACAAGTTGCCAGATTTTAATCCCTGTCTTCAATATCCTGAGCATAAGTATTCATCATTTGCTGCATTTCTTCTATTTTTGGTTTAGCCCACCCCTCTAAAATCGGTAGCTCATTCTCCTCACATTTACCATTCGTTGACCATAATTTTTTTGCTAAAGCATTAATATCTTCAAATGCGCATATTTTATTTCGCATTTCATTAGCAATCTGCATAGCGCGTAGTCCTATCTGTATTGGATTCATATCTTCTATCTTCATCCGGCTAATCTTCTGCTCTGATGGGCGCTGCATATCTGCTATCATCTCTTCAGTTATGCGTGCTGTGCGATAAGCATTGGAAAAAGAAGCTGATGATGATTCATTGTTGAACCGCTGTCTCGCTTCTTCTACTAGTAACTGATTCATTTTCACTAGTAACTGTTTCTCTTCCGGTTGGCTTTCTAGTATCATTTGCTCATTTTTCCATTGCTCTTCCACTTTCTGCCATTGGTTCATAGTATGTTGCTCGAGCTGTGCTGTATCCATATGCTTATATATCATCTGCCTAGCTTCTCTCAATTTTTTGTTTATTGACTCAATAATGTTTGTGGTGTGATTAATACTGGCCTGGTCTACATTTTTTTTCGGTTCAGATTGTCTTTCATGCAATTCCTCATAATATATTAGATATGCCTTTAATGAAGATATGCCTTCCCAAGTTGGCTTTGGATTATTCAGCAGATCACACACCGTTCTTTCTCGTTTTGCATCCTTTTGTGAAAGTTCGCTTAATTTATTATTTATTAACTCTATATTTTTGCTCGGTATGTCCAAAATGTTTTGCACATATATACGATCTGTTAAAATACTTTTCACTGTTAACTGCTCTTGTAATTTGTTAGACATCTTATTAGTCTTTGCCTTGAGCAGCAGTAGCTCTTCTCTAGTTAGATTGGTCCCATTTGTCAGTTGTTCTCGCGCCTTCATATTGTATATATCGGCTTGTACCATAGTCATATTTTCTATATCCATCTGCTCAATCTTCTCCTCTGATAGACGTGAATAATCAGCTATCAATTCTATAAATCTTTTTTCGGTGTGATAAAGACTGGCCAGATTGTTCTGGAATGTTTCATCTCCTGACAATTTATTTTGATAAATTTCAAAATGTGTAATTGAATGCTTAAGATATTCTTTTAATTTAATTTGATCTGGTAAAATTAGATTTTGATTATTCAACAGATAGCACACATGCCGCTCGAACTTTGCACTGACATCGCTTATAGATTGTGACACTTTCTCAAGTACTCCCAATTTATCGTCTATTAATTTTATATTTTTACTTGATATATTATCAATACGCTTTGTATATGAATTGTTTATTAAATTATTCATGTCTACTTCATGTATTTTATATTTGCCATAAGCCGTTTTGCTATGCACCGCCTCAATCTTTTTATTAAGCAGCAGTAGCTCTTCTCTAGTTAGATTTGTCCCATTTGTCAGTCGTTCATATGCTTTTATATTGTATATATCGGCTTGTACCATAGTCATATTTTCTACATTCATCTGCTCAATCTTCTCCTCTGGTGGACGTGAATAATCAGCTATCAATTCTATAACTCTGTCTGCGCTGTGGTACATACAGACCAGAGCGTTTCGATTTGTTTCATCTTCTACCAAGTTAAGTTGCTCTTTAGACGATTGCTTCAAATACTCAAAATATACCCCTTGCTCACATAATTCATCTCCATCTTTTTGACTTATTTCTTGTTTATTTAGTAAATTATACACTTTCTGCACTCGTTCATTTTGTTCATTGAGCAGAGCCTTCATGTCTTTTGGCTCTCGCTCAAAGTTCTGCTTATGTCTGATACTTGCTCCTGATCCATTTGCTGGTTGTATTGTGTCTGGATACATATTTCTGGATGTACTAGCATCGTGATCGCTAGAATGCTTGACCCCTTGGTCCCATTGTTCTGAGTCGACAAACTGTTTGAATGGCGTGATTACCTGTGATAAAGCTTTAAAAAAATTCTGCTCTTGTGTTGGATTTAGCTTTTCTTTATAATTAGTTTTCCAATGCTTTATACTCATCGTTCGCTTATCAGCGAAGGGGTAATACAATTTTGAGATGCAGCAGAAGTATTGCGTCACAAGACGATGACAACGCCTGCAGTTCCCCAAAGCGCCGGTGGTTGATGAGAGCCTTGGACAGCTCGCATCAGAGAGCTTGTCCGGAAATGTCTGCCTGAGAAACTGGCATGTCCCTTCAAATATCCGGTTCCCTTCTAGTCAGAGATGCAGATACTTCTCTGTTGCTCCCGATCCCCTAGTGAGAGAGAACAGGAGTTGTTTCTTTAGCCTGTAGTACTGTTTTTGCCATAGATGTATAGAGATCTGCTGGAAGGCAGAGGATCTCGAGAATGCGTTCATGAAGGTGTGAGAAGCCTTCTATTTGGTACACTGCTCTTCCTTGCAAGTATACTATGATCAGCTTAATATGAATTAATGCTCGTAAAATACGCTCTGCAGTTGGCGTCTTCGTCGTTTTGCGTGGACTATCCAGGTAAAGTCCGGCGATCGTGCTCTCTTGCTGCTGCAAGGTGCGCCGAGCGACATACTCAATGAGCGTGAGCAAACGGACTCCCAGACTCAACAGGCGCGGCAATCCCACGACCTGATCTTCTCGGGTGACAAACATGGGAGCAATGACGAAACGATCGGATTTGAAGCGTCCAAAATCCCGTTCCACTCGGTACTCGTTGCGATATTCGAGCACCGCCTGCTCCAAAGAGAGCCGATTGTCAGGAGCATTAGTGGCATAGGCTCGCCATCCAGCCAGTGCCTTCTACTCTGCGATGGCCTCGGCTTGCCTGTGGACTCCTATGACCTGATAACGCACCTGTTCAATGATCTCTCGTTCTCGGTTCGGCCCACCTCTTCCACGCCCGACCAGTTTCTCTTTCCGCTCGCATTGCCGCTCGTAGGTGTAGGAAAGCAAACCCGTGACTCGATACGTTTTGAGCACAGCCTCGGCACGACTGAGCAGGTCTGCCTCCTTGCTGATCTGTCGTTTTCCCCGTCCGATGGCAGGCGTGAGGACCCACAGCGCGGCTTCAGCCTTCTGGAGTCGCTCCTCTAAGCTCTGGCGCTCTTTGGCAGCGTGGGCCATGCCCTGTACCACTAGCACCCGTTCCTCCCAACTGTTTCCCTCGTACGTACAAGTCCGCTTCACCTCATATCCCCGTGCGATCTGGTAGGTCTCTTCTTCGTTGGTGATGACCACCTGGCGCAACATCGCTTCATTTGCCAGCCCTTCTTTCACCCACACCGTCATCTGCGCGGGCAGGTCTCCCACTTGGGCGAGTGGGCTCAGATAGTACTGCTCAGCTTGCCTGATCGTTGCTCGCGTCGGGAGCGCACTCATTTTGCAATCTCCCACGATGAGCAACCCACGCTTGCCCAAACACTGCAACGTGCGCTTGATTATCGGCAGATAGAGTGGATCGTCTGCACTTTCTCCGCTCACGACGTCAAGCGCGATGGGCAAGCCCAATGGATCTAAGGCCGCCATCATCAGTTTGATCTGACGTAAGGCTGGATCGTCTTTGCTGTGACCGTATTGCCATAGGCCTCCGCATTGATGATACCCTGAAACCGTTGTCGCATCCACCCGAACCGTCTCTTGGGGCAGCTCATAGATCCGTATCAGGCTCCGCCCAAGATCTTGCTCAATCTCGTTCCAACATTCATCACCTCTCAAATGACGCAAGGCGATTGCTAACCTATCGTCTGTAAAATCCGACTTTCTGATCTCTAGTCCGGTTAACAGTTCCAAGGTATCATGCTTCTCTGCTACCCAGTCTTCGATCACCACCTTGCGATGATCTCCTTGACTCACTGCGTAGGCTAACCAGATACTGATTACCCATCCCCAGCTTAATCCCTGATTTAAATGATGTCTCTTGATATGTCGGTCAAGCAGTTCAGGCAAGTTCATTTGCTTGAGAAAGGCTAACAAAACACCTATGTCCCCAACTACTTCGGCATGAGCCTTTATCTCTTCTTCCATCTTCTGCTTCCCTTTCCATCTTTTCGTACTAGGCGATGGGGAGAGACATTCCCCATGTATCTGCCATCTCTTCTCCTTATTTTACCTCACTTTTCGCCAATCCTTCATCATTTAGTGCCAAAGTACTAGGTCCCCTTCTCTCTTTTGCTCTTTCCTTTCTTTTCTGCTATCATAAATGCAGGTATCCTCTCTCCTTTTCTTCATCCCACTCCCTGAAAATAAAGCAAAGGCATTCCCTCTTTCTCGAACGATGAGTTTATATAATCATAATGAGAATTTTCATGAGAATTTTTGCATATAGTATGTAACTTTTTATGTGTATCGTCAATATATTTTTTTATACGGTCAAGTTCTGCATAATCTTTAACTTTATGTAAATTTTCTTCTAAAGTTTTACATGCCTTACAATAATCCTCATCAACTTGCTTGAAGGATGCTTTATGTTTATCACTACTACTATGCATCATATAATTTATAATCTTGCCTCGATGTGATTTCATATCGTTTATAGTGTTTTTAATAATTATTACTTCCGTATCCAGGCTTAATTGTCCAATATCTCCTGCTCTGGCCTTGCTTGTTGCTGCCGTGCTTCTATTTTTTCGCATACCTCTAATACTACTAGATATGTCATCTTGTTGATTATTTTTCTTGCGTTTGCACATGTTGCGAAATACATCAAAAACCGGAGGAAAACAACTACAATTCTGTTTTCTATTATCTTTAAACTTATCTCCACTTAGCATAACAATAATACTGCCTTCCTGCCCTGATCGCAGGGCGCTAGCGTTTAGTCGTTGCTCCTCTTTGGTCGTCTGTGGCGGCGGTGAAGGAAAAGAGGGTGTGCAGACCATTCGCGCTGGTGTTAGGAGGGCCGCGAAGCCCTCCTGCACCTCTCAATTTTTCAATTTTTATGTATGTACCCTAAATGCAGCAATTCTTCTACTTTTGCACGTATGTCTGGTTGAAGTATTGTCCCCTTGGTGAAAGTGTGCCATGAGGAAAGTCATGCTGTAAAGGGGGAAAGGGGGACAGTTCAATGGCAACTCTTGCGTAAGAATGCATTTCTATGGTACGCTCTATTCCAGAAATTGAACAAGATGTCAGGGCCGATGCATCTTGCCTTCCAGGCTGCATCTATGGTGACACTCCGCACGCCCTAAAGGGACGGCGCGGCTTCTCGCTCATCACCAGAACGAGCTATGCGAAAATTGAGGAACATACCCTCAATCCCGTGGGTGGTGCCATTGCTAACGGGCTCTGGGCTAAAGCCCTAAAATGTCAGTTCACAGCATTGTATAAAAGAGAATTTCGCGATTGAGCGAATGAAAGAGAATATATGCCAATTGTTAGTATTTCCCAACTGGGGAAGTCTTTTGGAGCTAACCGCATTTTTTCAGGCGTCAAATTTCAGATTGAAGCGGGAGACCGTATCGGGTTAGTTGGTCCTAATGGGGCTGGTAAATCAACACTCCTTAATATCTTGGCTGGTTGCGAGCAACCAGATGAAGGTGTTGTATCTATCGCGCGAAATGTGCGTATTGGTTATCTGACCCAGGTAAATGACTTTCAGCCACATCATACGCTCCGTGAGGAGTTGCTTTCGATCTTTGCACAGGTCCAGCAATGGGAGCAAGAGTTGCATGATCTTGCACGGCAAATGGCTTTGCCAGAGGTTCAGAGTGACGAAACGCTTCACGCCGACCTCCTCACACGCTATGCCGAATTGCAGGAACTCTATGAACATGCCGAAGGATATACCTATGAGAATCGGGTTGAGCAGGTACTAGATGGGTTAGAATTTACGCGTGAACAGCGTGTGAATCCGGTGACACATCTGAGCAGCGGACAACAGACGCGTGCAGCCCTAGGCAAACTTCTGTTGCAGGAACCAGATCTCTTGTTGCTCGATGAGCCAACCAATCACCTTGATCTCGCGGTCTTAGAATGGTTGGAGACATACCTAGCAGCGTGGAAAGGGGCCATGGTTATTGTGGCCCACGATCGTTACTTCCTGGACAAGATAGTTTCACGTACGATTGAATTGGCTTTTGAACGCATCGAGGAATATCCAGGCAATTATACCAAGTATCTTCGTTTGCGTGAGGAACGCATGGAGAGGCGTTTACGCGAGTACGAATCTCAGCAGGCCCATATTGCACATACGGAAGATTTTATCCGCCGCTACAAAGCCGGGCAGCGTAGCCGCGAGGCGCGAGGGAGACAAAAATTGCTCGATCGGATGGAGCGCGTGGAGCGACCGCAGGATCTGCCCGAGCTTCATCTTAATTTTACCCCCATAACTGAAAGTGGTCTTGTCGTTATCGCCACGCAAAAACTTGCTGCTGGTTACGATAGCGGAAGGTTGAGAGGACAGCCACAGAGCCAAGCAAAAATATTGGTTCGTGTTCCAGATCTGGAACTGCTGCGTGGTGACCGTGTAGGTCTGATTGGACCAAATGGGGTTGGCAAAACAACTCTGCTCCGTACATTGGTTGGCGAACTTCCCCCTGTCAGTGGACAAGTGCAGATTGGTCATAATGTGCGTATTGGTTATTATTCGCAAACGCATGCTGGACTGAATATGGAGCGTAGCATCATTGATGAGATTCGCCAAGTCAGTGCTTTGAGTGAAGAAGGAGCACGCACTTTCCTAGGGCGTTTCCTGTTCTCTAGAGATGATGTTTTTAAAGCCATTGGTACACTAAGTGGTGGAGAACGTAGTCGCGTTGCACTCGCGAAATTGACGCTGCAAGGGTCGAACTTGATGATATTAGATGAACCAACCAATCACTTGGATCTACAGTCACGTCAGCTTCTGGAGGAGGTTCTGAGTGAATTCGAAGGTACCTTGCTTTTTGTCTCGCATGACCGCTATTTCATTGATCGCTTAGCGACGAAGGTATGGGCTATCGAGGATGGCGTATTGTATCCCTACTTGGGCAATTATACTGAGTATCGCATCCGTAAACAACGTATTGCACAAAATACCCCTGCGAGCAAATCTATAAAAAATGCGGAGAAAGCAAAACTTGTTACCGTCTCTTCTGGAAAATCAGCTGGCAAAAAAGGGAGCAAGAAGAAAACCCGCACGGTAGAAGATGTTGAGTGTGATATTGAGAAAGCGGAGGCGCATGTTCGGTTGTTGGAAGAGCAGTTATCCCAGGCAGCACTTGTCGCCGATGCTGAACAGCTTATCCAGCTATCTACTGACTATGAAGAAGTGAAGGCGCGTATAGATCAGTTGTTGGAGGAATGGGAACAACTAGCTGATGTTGCCAGCTAGACCAGATTGCAATTCACCATTTAGACATGTTTCTGGTTTCGTACAATCAGGCCACTAAGAAATCCTCCCATTGCTAGCACAAGCGGAGTGGTAGCAGCTGCAATCATCCAAATAGCAAAAAATAGAAATTGCAGTAAGCGCGTAGTGGTCTTGTCGGTCCTCAGGCTGTTCATGATGCTTGTGAAGCCAAGTTTATATGTAATCCCGAGTATTCCGCCAATGAGCAGACAGACGAACAGCGTAAGCCCAAGGTGTGAAAGACCATAGCGGAAAGCGCCGCGTGTTGCGCTTATACACAATACAGCCAAGCCGAGACTTGCCACTAGCAGTCCTATGGGAGTTGGTAGGTGACTGAAAATAATCAGCCCCATTCCAGCGATGCCGCAGATCAAGCCAAGCAGATGAAGTCCGACACCAGTAAAAAAGGCACGTGGATTTTCATGGACCTTATTACTGAGATTCTGAGGAGATGGGCCATGATTGCTGCCTTGTTTTTCTGTCAAGTTTGCCATGATAGTGGCTTTGATGGCGTATCTTTCGCGTTGGGAATTAGGACCTGGGTCGAGTTCCAATGAGCGTTCAATTGAGGCGAGTGCTAGTTGGTGTTGTCCCATGTTGCTCAGGGCAACTGCACGCATACTCCAAGCCATCGCATTATTTGGATCTTTTTGCAGGATTCGTTCAATAATAGTGAGTGCTTCTTGAAAATGTCCAGCTGTGCCCAGAAGTTGTCCTTTGAGAAGCAGCGCTGCGGTATCGTTGGGCTGCATTTGCAGAGCTTTTTCTACTGTCTCAAATGCTGTTCCATAATTTTGGCTCTGTAAAAATTGTTGGGCCTGAGCTAACAAATCTTGACATTGTTGCAGCCGATGTTCTGCCAGTGCAGGTGCAAAAATGTGTCCGGAGGTAAATGGTCCCTGTGATGATTGGGGAGGAGTTTGTGTGGCAACGGTGCCCCGTGGAGTTGCTTTCAATTTCAGTGGTCCTCCAGTCTGGGAAGCAAAAATAGGAGTTGGTGGTGTGGTAGTTTGTGTGTGGTTGTCGATTACTGGTGGCACATCTGGGGAGGCAGGTTGGCCTACTAGGATCAGCGGAGGCTGTTGTTGTCCGAAGAGCTGAGGACGATGTTGCTCTCCCAAAACATTGAGAAGGTAAGCATGAAGTTTGGGGAGTGTGACGTTATCAGTATTCGCATCGCTTGCAGGGCCACACATGCCTACAATCATGCTATGGGCAAAGGTGCCGAGGTTACGTTCTCCAGTTTCAGGTGCAGTATCATTGCCTCGACAAGAGCAAAGGAGCAGCTGATTGTGCTGATGCTGAAGCGTATTCAAAATCGGAAGTCCCAACAGAGGTTTCATGTCGAATGGCGATGAACTGCGTATATTCCATAACTGTCCTGTCTGGAAGACATCGAGAATACAGAGGATCTGCGTAGCCCGACTTTGGGGTAAAACATTCTGAACAAGACTACGCAAACTGAGACCAGTTGCTGCTGCATCTTGATAATGTGTATTTGCCAATGCCAGATAGCCATCTCCTGTCTTCTCATCGAGAAAAGCATGCCCGGCAAAGTAGATCAAGACAATATCTTCTGACTGCGTAACTTTGGTACACAATTGGGTAATCAGTGACTCTGTAAGCTCCCGAGTTGCATGCTGCCCTTGCACAAGTTGTACATCAGGAGGCGACCACTTGCCTCCCTTGGTATTGACCAGCCATTGAGCAAGAGCTTTGGCATCGTTTTCGGCAAATTGCAATGGGCGGAGCGTGTGATCTTGGTAATGATTTACTCCAATGATCAATCCCATGTGTCTGCTCATCGGTTGTTCTCGGCTCTCCTTGGCATCTTGTCTTTTAGTATTACTCTTAAGCTATTGTACGATATCTAGCCTACGCTATGGCATAAACAAAATGAAAAGGGTACTTTTGGGATATTTGTACTCCTATCTGCTTGGTTATTTTGAGGCTTGCATGTAACTGTACTTCGTTGTCCTCGCAAGAATTTGATTTCTCCCATTATAGCGGTCGTCAGAAAGATTGATCCCTTGGATCTCCTGTGAGTTCCTGTGCTCTGAGGGATCAAGACTTTGGCCAATCGCTGTAGGTATTCTGAGAAAGAAATACTAGAAGCTATGACTCAGTTTTGCTCAAAGGGTAGAATTTTGTATCGTTGTTGATTTTTCATCCGTTCGAAAAGTATCGTTCTATCAATGTGAAAGGGCTGTTTGGGACTGATGCCACGTATTATTGGACTAACTGGCAATATTGCTTGCGGGAAAACCTCAGTTGGGCGAATGTTGCTTGACTTAGGTGCTAAGCACTATATCGACGCAGATACTATTGTGCATCAACTCTACCAAAAAAATCTACCGCTTGTGCAGCAAATAGCTAAAACGTTTGGTACAGAGATCCTTGCCTCTGATGGCAGTATTAATCGCAGAGCTTTGGGTGCTATTGTCTTCCAGGATGCGAGTGCGCTAGCAGAGCTAGAGCGCATTGTCCATCCAGCTGTGAGAGAAGCTCTAGTAGATCAGCTAAAACAGGTGAGTGCATCAAGTATAGTGATCATTGATGCGGTAAAGCTTCTAGAGGGAAGTTCTGGTACACTATGTAACAGTAAGTGGCTGGTAATTTGTTCTCAGGAACAACAGATAGCACGTTTAATAGAACGTAATCAGCTCTCTGTGGATGACGCGAGCATGCGTGTACAAGCCCAGCCAGATATTGCTAGTAAGTTAGCGCTTGTAGACGAGATTATTGACAATAGCGGCTCACTTGTTGAGACACAGCGTCAGGTAGCTGCTGCGTTTGACCGATTTTGTCAAGAATTTCCTGTCTAGAGGATGTTTTGTGGGGTAGCACACATGCATTTGTTAGTCTTCATTAGAAAGCTTGCACCAGCTTTAGGTCTGGTTCTTGCCATTACTAATAGTTGGCTCTGGCATATTACAGGAAGTGAGATCATAAACCAGACAAAGAATAGACCCTCTTATACCTCATTGGCTCCTGTGAATAAGAAGAATATCCCCTCGCCTCTGGCAAATTCTGACCATGCTGTGCTCTCTGATAATAGTAGCCTGCAGCAGTTGACACAAGGTCTACACCCGGGGCGGGGCGAACCAATTCCTGCTGCACAGGATGTCCATGAATTGCCTGTTATGGATGTCTCCTTTTATAACAAGCGTGGCTATTTGCTCTCGGGCTGGTTGGCTATCCATTCACCTCTAGCTCCAGTGATTATTTTGACACATGGCACGCCAGGTAATCGTGTCGAGATGATTCAGCGAGCAGCTTTTCTCTATAATCATGGCTATAACGTGTTGTTATTCGACTTTCAAAGCTATGGCCTTAGTCAGGGAATAATGTCGACTCTTGGGATGGTCGAATCAGAAAGATATTCTGGCTGCTATAGACTACTTGCATGGGCTTCCCGACACATCGCATAGTAAAATTGGAGTCCTTGGCCTTTCAATGGGTGCAACGGCGGCGGCATTGGCAGCATCAAAAACAAATGCAATCTCAGCTATGGTCTTGGAGAGTTGTCCTGTTGATGCTACACGCGTATATGTGGACGTTCCTAATAATGCTGTGCGTGATGCAGATAGACAAGTGGTTGAGCAGGTCTATGGTGTTGATATTACGAAGGCTCGCCCGATTGACGGTGTAGGGAACCTGCCCGGGCATCCTGCTCTGTTTTTTATCAATGGTGATGCAGATACTATAACGCCTCTTGCTGGTATGCAAGCGCTGTATCAGGCAGGGGGCAATCCCGAACAATTTTGGGTCGTACCGAATGCTGAGCATGCACAGTCGTTTGCTGTTGACACTGCTGGATATATTGCTAGAGTCGACGCGTTTTTCGATACCTATTTATCCTCTGCAGGATAATCTGATGGATAGAAAGTTGTAATACATTGCTCTCAATAGATTTTTAAGCATATTTTGAACTCATCCATGGGTCTTTCCGCAGGATGAGCAATTTATGTTGCCCAAATGTATTCTGTGAGACTTGAAGATTTTGCGACGTATGTATAGCAGGAGATCCCTTTAGTTGGGAATTTCCCGTAGCTGTGACCTCCTCTTCCAAGCTTTGATCAGATGTTTTAGTGTGTTGAAGGAGAATAACGACATTATGCAAAAACGATGGTCTTGTATCTTTGCCCTGACATTGGGCATTCCTTTAGTTCTGTCTTTGCTAGCTGCCTGTGGTACAGGGACAACGACTTCTAATCAAGCAGCAAAGATAATCAAGATTGGCTCCGATTTTCCGGTAAGTGGCAATGATCAGACTGATGGTCTGCCTGCTCAGGACGGAGTACAGTATGCTGTTGATGAGGCCAATAGCCAAAACGTTTTGCCTGACTACCAGTTTGTGCTTGATCATACCGATGATGTAGGAACGAATGGTACTCACGATACATCTGTTGCACACAAAAATTATAATGCTCTCATTGGTGATGCGGAAGTGGCTGGTGTTGTTGGTCCACTCAATAGTAACATTGAAACTAGCCGTAAGCTATTGAGGAGTTTAATCCTGCTAGCTTGCGGCTCATAGGTATATAGACAATTGTCACTTGATCTATCTCTTCATCTATGTTATCCTCTCACCATCTAGTCAAGAACCCCTGCATATCTTTCCTCCCGCTCCTGTGATCAGGGGCGGGTCTCCAGAAAGGGTTTCTATGGAACTATTCTTAAAGTTAGTGGTCATCGGGTTATAGTTTCCAAATACGAGGTTTTCGATTGGCTATGATCTTGGTTTGGTTGCTTTTACCTGTGCAGTGCTTGGTGGCATTGGCAACATTGTGGGGGCTATGATGGGAGGGTTAGTAATAGGCGTTATTCGCTCCTTAGTTTCAGAAATACCTAGTACTGTTTTGTCTCATGGTGGTGATGCCTGGGGAAGTGCAGTGATCTATGGGGTGCTGATCTTGATTCTAGTTTTCCGGCCTTCTGGTCTGTTAGGGCAGCAGGTACCCGAGAAAGTGTGACCTTCGGTTGTGCTTGAAGCATCGAAAGAGAGGGAAATTTATTATGGACGTAGATGGGGTTGTTACCTATGCCAAAGATGCTATTCTAGCATTAGGAGACTATCCTCCCTGTATTCTCGTAGAAGTGGATAAGCCTGAATTTGTTTGTATTATGCTCCCACAGCTTGGAACAGCGTCTACAGCTTTGGAACGCGCACGCCTAAGTTTTTTTGGTGGTCGAAAGTTTGCTCAGACGACAGCCAAGAAGAAATACAAAGAGTACAAAATCCTTGGTGTCTATTCAATTGCCAAAGTTTGGTATACCATGACCTTAGCGAGTGAGGCCAAACATACTCCCTATGTGAGACCAAGCCTGCATCCCCACCGGAAGGAGGGTTTCCATATCAATACCCTTAATGTTGAGACGATGGAGCAGGACCAGGTGCTTTATGACATACTACGTGATGGTTCAGGAGCTGTTGTTGATCTTTTCAAAGATCCAGAGATAAAGCGTACAGGACCTGTGCAAAGTGCATTTCTTCCCTGTTTCCTGGCCGGGATGAAAACTTGTGAGCAGCATCAGAGCCTAGCAATCCATGAGTTCCGACGGACATTTGAACGCTATGCGCCTCCAATTCAAGGCGAGATGGAGTAGCTACCGCTATTTTTGAGAAGGGGACGAAGTTTTTACAGGAGAGGTGATGTTATACGTGCCAGAGTCAATAGGTAGTGGTTTGCTTGCTCCTGACCGTCAGTTGCGTGCGGTGTTGTTCAAATGGTTGGTGGCTCTACTATGCGTATTCGAGAACAAGGTGTCACGATTTTCCTTGTTGAGCAAAATGCTTCAATGGCATTGGATCTCGCTGATCGTGGCTATGTTTTACAGACGGGCAAGATTGTATTGAGTGATACTGCTCGCAATCTCTTGAATAATGATCTGGTACGTCAGGCTTACCTAGGTGGTGCTTGACAGACGAGCCATTTGCGGCTACAATGTCTTCAAATGATATAATGGAGAGAAGAACAGTAGCACGGATTTTGTTTGATTTGCTTGCCCTGCCCTTGTTGGCCAATATGCCATTATTTGTGTGTTGAGTTAATCAGTAACCATTTGACGAAGGAGGAGTTCTCCAATGGCACCTACAATTCTAGACAAAACGAAATATAAGGCAGCCTTCCTGTGGATGCTTCAATCACTGGGTAAGATTGAGGGCTCAGAAAAGGCAACCAAGTTGCTCTACTTCCTTGATTTTGATTATTATGAGGCATATGAAGTCTCTTTTACAGGCGAAGTATACGTTGCAGGTTCCAAAGGGCCATATCCTTACTACTTCGAGGCAATTGTAGAAGAAATGGAAGCAGAATGGCTTATTTGTCGTGATTATGCGCAGAGTATGTCAGAGGATGAGTGTGAGACTGTGACTTATAGTCCGGTGGGGACCCTTGATTACAGGTGGACTGCGCAAGAATTTTATATGCTGGATAGGATTGTAAAAAAGTATGGCGCAGTAGGTGGAAAAGACTTAGAGGATCTTGCACGTTCTCAGGCACCGTACTATGCAGTGGAACTAGGCGAGATTGTCCCGTACATCTATAGTTTTTATAGAGGCTCGTCTGATCTTACTTCAGATAGAAATGAAGGAAATGCGGCCTGATGGATATTCAGTATCATTGAGCTTTTGAATCCGAACTTGATAGATTCGTTCGAAAGCATTGCTATGGTGATATGACCGTTGAGAAGGTTTTAAAACAACATGAGAAATTTTGTGGGCACTTTGAGAAGCAGAACTTAATTTCGCCCAATCACCTAGGGCTAGCTCAGGGGTTTGGCGACTACGCTGTTTATTTCTGGCATATGCTGATTGACAACTGTCACTTGAAGAGGAAGCAGCAGCCCAAATGCTACTTTTATAAGCAAGATAATCTTATTGTTTTACTATGTTGTGATTCTCACCTTAACAACTATGCTGATAGTAAGCTTCGAAGTACTGCTAGAGAGCGGCTTTTTGAAGTACTAAAGGACTTGCAATCATCATGAGTAGGCATTTATACATTATCATGGCCTCGTACAAGCGATGTCACAATGCCAATAGCAGCAAAGATCGCACAAGCGATGAGTGCAGCATGGAAACCAGAGGTGAACACGTTCTGGAGCACGCTGATCCTACTCGCTGGAAGGCTTTGTCTATGTGATGAGAGCACAACTCCTGCTGCCGCCGCGCCAAAGCTGGTAAAAATAGATCCCGCAAGAGCAACGCTTAATGCCTGACCAATGACACGAACCGTAGCAAATACGCCTGAAGCTACCCCTTGCTCATCAGGAGGAGCAGCTCCCATCAATGCCCGTGTATTAGGAGCCTGAAAAAGTCCCTGACCGATACCAGTAACAATGAGACGCCAGATTATCTCCCAGACAGGGCTTTGCGCATTGAGCTGACTAAGCAGGAATAGTCCAAAACAGGTAATGGTCAGACCCAGCGGAGAGAGAATGTGTGAGCCAAAACGATCTGCCAGCGAACCGCTGAGCGGCGCTATTATGGCCATGGTGAGCGGCAATGGCGTGAGTAGTAAGCCTGATTGTACTACGGAAAAGCCACGCAGTTGCTCAAAATAGAATGGCAATAGAAAACCCGGTGCAAACAGTGCTAGCATACAGAGCATAAAACTGATATTGGCTAAGGCGAAGACACGATTTTTCAAGAGTGAGAACCTCAAGATGGGTTTAGGAACGCGTTGCTCAATAAACACTGCCACGAATAGCGTAGTTATCCCAACGACAAGCGAACTTATCAGGCCCGGTGAAGTCCAGCCCCACTCTTGCCCGAAAGAGAGACCCAGCGTAATTGCAGCTAGCCCCATAGCAAAAAGTGTCGCGCCCAGAGGATCAAAAAGCCCTTTGTTGAAATGAAAACGTTCGGTGAGCATGCTAGCAGCTGCGATCAGAGCAATAGTCCCAATCGGCACATTGACATAAAATATCCAGCGCCAAGTTAGATACTGCGTGATGAGGCCTCCAATAGTAGGGCCAGCGCTGATACCAAGGGCCACGACCACCGAATTCCAACCCAATGCCTGCCCACGCTGGTGAGCGGGGAAGACGCTCGTAATCATAGCAACATTGACGGAGAAGATAAGCGCTCCGCCTAATCCTTGAAAAAGACGAGCGATGATGAGCATGAGCAGGGAAGGTGCCGCTCCGCTAAAGATAGAACCAAGCACGAAGACAAGCAGCCCTGCCTCATAGATCGGCTTACGTCCAATCATATCTGCTAGACGTCCCAGAGAGAGCAGAACTGAAGCAATTATGATCAGATAACCGATGATAACCCATTCGATGGTTCCGTTAATGCCGACACCAAAAGTATGTGCAATAGCTGGCAGACTGATGTTGACAATCGAGGAATCAAGAGTTGTCATGAAGCCCCCCAGCGCGGCAAGGATAAGCACTACCCATTTGTTAGCATGTTCTTGCGTATCACCTGTCACTGCTGGGATGTGAAATAAGTAGGGAGTATGCCAGATAGCATGGATCGCTTCCAGGACAAGATGTCTTGAACTTTTTGGCTCGTCGGGTGACGTAGCTCCTGCATCATGAGCAGGTTTGGGTTGTTCCATCTTTGTCCTCCTCCCACCAGCCTAGTAGCCTAGTAGCCTAGATGCGCTCAAGCGGTTCGAAGCCTAGTGTGCGTAGCACATTGCTCATTGTCTGCGCCGTTGCTTGCACAAGTAGGGCGCGGAAAGCTTTGACTTGCTCGTTGGTTTCTTTGAGAATAGGCGTTGTATGCTCATAGAAATCACTAAAGTGCGCCGCCAGATCGTAAGCATAGGCTGCAAGAAGTGGTGGGGCCAGTTGTTCGCTTGCTTCGGCTAGGCGACGTGGATAGGCATCAATGTGGCGCAGCAAATTCCATTCGCTTTGCTCAAGCTGCTTTGGAAAGCGATCTAATTGTCCTGGCATCTCGTAATGGGCATCTTGTAAGCGGCGCTGTATGCTATTAGCACGTGCATAGGCATACTGAAGATAGACTCCTGTATCGCCGTTGGGACGTAGTACCTCGTCCATGTCTAGTGCAATAATCTGTTGCAGGTTGAAACGAATCATGAAATACCGAATCGCTGATGCGGCCAGGATTGTAGCCGTCTCGTCAGATAGTTCGGGTTTATCGTCCTGTCTGCGGACCTCCCGCATACGCTCGATTGCAGCATCGATTAGATCATCAGCTTTGATTTCAATCCCCTTGCGACCAGACATAGCATAGTGTTCGCGTCCGTCGGAGGTGTCTATCCCTAAATTTGCGGCTGTAGAAGCTGAAAGTGTTACCACTTCATAAGCCAGATGGATTGAATTATCTGCCTGCTCGCTATAGCCTAGGCGACGTAAACACTTGTAGACGACTTGCTGGAGGTACGACTGACGTACATCGATGACGTTGATGACGCGTTTTGCATGTCCGAAGCGACTAACGGGAGCTTCCTCTACGATTTCGTCACTCTCGTTACGATTTAAATTGCGATTCGGAGTCTGCATGGTCCACAGCTTACGTCCATCGTGCTGGATACCCCACGGTACAAACCGAAATTCAAGCCCGAAATTGTCCGTCAGACCAAACTTCCACAATTGGTAGGCAATGTCTTTAGCTGTGTAGGTCGCTGTCCCATCGCTGCGTACCAGGATTTTATCGCTTGAACGATCGCCTTCTTGTGTCTGTGCCTCGCCATCTCCAAAGGGCAAGATCCAGCAGCCAGTGGCATTGCCGCTTTCTGGCTTCTCTAGCAGATTGCGTTTCTTGAGCATTTCGAACGTGCGGTTCCACAGCCCAGCTTGCAAGATTGCCGATTCCCATGGCAGTAGATCATAGGAGATGTTGAGGCGTGACATGGTCTTAAGGTGGGCTTGAACAATGCGCTGCGAGAGATCTGCTGCCATCGAGGGATAGTTTGGGCCTGACTGAGGCGGTGCACCATGTTCAATAGCGTGAAGCACCTCTTTGCGTAGTTGCAGTGCTTGCTGGCCCAGTTCTGAGTCTTTGTCATCATAGATTTTGCTCACATTGGTATAGACACGTGAGCAGTAGTAATCAAAAGGCTCATTTGAAAGTTGCTCATTACCCTCGGGAAGCTGGAGATAGCCCTGTTGCAAAAGAGTGAAGCCGACTACCACATCAGCAACTTGAACGCCTGAGTCGTCAATGTAGTTATCAGCCTCGACCTGATAGCTCTGTGAGCGTAGCATACGTACAACGGTATCTCCAACACATGCATTGCGCAAGTGTCCAACGTGCGCGGCCTTATTGCTATTGATATTCGTGTGCTCGACAATCACTTTAGTGCCGACACCACTATTGTGCTGACCAAAATCTGGACCCGCTTCGATCTACTCGCTCGATGATCTCTTTGCCTACCTGTGGACGATTGAGGCGAAAGTTGATGTAGCCTGGTTTAGTAGCAGTAATCTCTCGAATAGTGGGAAGACTCCTGTCACGGAGAATGGTTGCTAGCGCTTCAGCGATTTGTAGTGGAGGGCGCTTGAGCATGTTTTTCCCTGCCCATGCCATGACAGGCATTGAATAGTCACCAAAGCTGGTCTGAGCCGAGACGCGAAGATCAATTGGTAACTGTGCTGCATCGAACTTAATGCATTCTTGTTCGAAATATGTTATCACCGCCTGTTTTACAAGTCCGGTGAGGTAATCGTACATATCTTGTGGCTGAAGTTCAGTCATGAGTTGTGCCTCACTAAAAGTTGTCATTGATACCCTTCTCTTCCATCTGGAATATTGTGTCCTACTATAACCTAGCTAGTGGCTACGGTCAAGCGGCAGAAGAAAGAAGATTTTGTCGTCATGCTTTTGCAACGAAAGGTTTGGCTGAGGTGCAAGGCCCATTTACAAGAACATCCCGCTTCATCCATCTACCTTTCTTATAGCCATTGACTATATAAATAACTTACGAATGCGCTCCACAGTAACCTCTGTGAGATCCTTTACCATCAATTCAGCCTTGTGTAGCCCTGGCAAGTCACGTTCATCTGCCACTGCAATGCACCGCATGCCTCCTGCATGTGCGGCTTCAACTCCTGCCACGGCATCTTCTATGACTAGGCATTTTGCTGGCTCTACTCCAAGTTCTGCCGCCGCCTTGAGGAAGATATCTGGTGCTGGCTTCCCGTGCGCAACGCTCTCGCCAGAGACAAGCACGGATAAATAGCAATCTAGGCCCAAAAATTCGTTTATCAGTTCAATATTCTTAGTAGGTGTTGATGATGCCAGAGCTTGAAGGTAACTAGCATCGTGTAACGCACTGAGCAATTCTATTGCGCCCGGTAATGGAGTAGCCGCATTACGCACAAACTCACGGAAATATTCCTCTTTGAGATCGGCTAGCTCCTGTACACGCTCTGGCGGCATGGGACCCCACAACTTGGGGATGATAGCACTGTTTCGCATGCCAAATGTCGCATAAAATTGCTCATCCGTAAAAGACAAGCCTACTGTTTGTGCCAAGCGATGCCATGACTTTCGGTGCTCCTCTGCACTATCAATAATGACTCCATCCAAATCCCAGATTATAGCTTGCAATTGATTTGCCATATGTACAAGGTGCTCCTCAAAAATATACTTCGACACTCAGAGGATATACTCTGAGCGCCAGAGTAAGCAATTAACGCTTTTTCAAATTCCTCTACCTGGAGGCCTAAACTCTGCCAAAATTGCCTCGTGAGGTAGCGCGTAAAAGAGCGATCAGGATAACAGGTACTAATTGAGGCAAAGAAAGGTGTGATTTCTTTGTGCTCGTTTATAATACGCCAGATGAGCATCTTTTTGTCTCCTGATTAGTCCCTTTGGGGGTGATCTTCCTTTTTCAATGTTCCCCATTCCTTAAGTTGATGCGTATGGACGGCCTTTCTTGTGGTACACTGTCAAAAGAAAACTGCCCTGAAGTGAGGTGTTTATTATGAGCGACACACAAGTTAAGGAGTCACAACCTGCCCCTGATTTTACCCTTCCGGCCATCGGGAGCGACGATGTGGTGAAAAACGGCCAAGTGCAATTAAGTGCATTACACAACCGCGTTGTTGTCTTGTACTTTTATCCAAAGGATGATACCCCCGGCTGTACAGCCGAAGCCTGCTCGTTCCGCGATGCCAATCATGAGATGCAAAAACGGGGCATCGTCGTGTTGGGTATCAGCGCCGATGATCTTGCGTCACATCAGAAGTTCGCAGAGAAGTACGGTTTGCCCTTCCCGCTGCTCGCTGATACCGATACAACCGTTTCGCAGCTTTATGGCGTGTGGAAAGAGAAGAATATGTATGGCAGAAAGTATATGGGTGTCAACCGTGAAACCTTTCTGATTGATAAAGATGGCATTGTGCGTAAAATCTGGCACAAAGTTAAGGCCGCCGAGCACGCTCAAGAGGTTTTGGAAGCTATCGAGTCATTAGGGCTCTGAGCAACCCGTTAACAATAACTGTTCAGTCCTCGTGGCTTGCTGCGGTGGTCTCCTCCGTATCAGAAGACAATTGTTCTTCGTCGCTCTCATGTGTAACGGAGAGGTCCTCTTGCACTACATGGGCAATGGTTGAGACATAAGAGAGTACATTACGTAATACTATTAACAAATCAAGGTGAATGGCACTTGACTCAACGCTGAGCGGTATGCCCGATTGCAGACGGCGCAAATGCCGCAGATGAAGCGTCCTTCTCACCTGATAGAGCTGGGCCTTACGGGGAAAGAATGTCGCTGAAAGTTGCGGGTCTTGCGTGGCCAGAGCTGCGAATGCTAGCTGAACTGCCGCTGTGACATCACGGTGATAGTTAACCAAGTCCTGCCAGCCCTCATCAGAAAACACGAGCTGCTGCCTCCGTTTGCGGCGTGCCAAACGCATGCATTGCTTATCAATAAGGTCACCAATTGCCTCTAGGTCCGTGATGATATAGAGCAATGCTATCTGACGGTTCTTTTGCTCCTGTGTCATCTGGTTCTCGTCGAGTTGCGTCAGATAGTACTTGACAGCCGCGTTCAGACCATCAACCTGATCATCGAGTGCATCAATACGAGAGGGGATTTCCGTTTCTCCATCTTCGAAGGCGTGAATGCTTAGATTTAGCATCTCTGTGACCAGATCTGTCATATGCAATACTTCGCGGGTCGCTTGTCCAAGTGCCACAGCAGGCATGGAGAGCGTATTTGGATCGAGGTAACATGGCTTGATAGCTCCCCCTTTCGTCGAGGGATCTGGCACCAGTTTCTCCACGAGAGAAGCGAGTGGTCCTGCAAGAGGAACAAAGATAAGAGCAAGTGCGATGTTGAATCCCAAATGCGAGAGAGCTACTAGGCTCGCTGGAGGCAGTGAGGTCCAGGATAGGATGGTTGCCAATGGATTAAGAGCTGCTAAGGCGATGCAGGCAATGACCAGCTTCGTACCGGTATGAACGAGTGCTAAGCGCCGACCAGATATAGAGCCTTTGGAGAGGGAGGTAAGCAGTGCTGTGATAGTCGACCCAACATTAGATCCGAGCATTAGTGCCAGGGCAGCAGCTAACGGTAAAGACCCGCTCGACACCAGGACAATTACTAACCCTATTCCAGCGATACTGGAGGCAAAAATCATTGTCAAGACTGCTCCAATCAATGCCAAGACTACAGGGGACCGAACAAGAGTGTCAAATATCTGGGCAGTAATGGGACTCCCCGCAAGTGGTCGGCTCCCTGTTTCAAGAGCTGCTAACCCTAAAATAATCAAGCTAAATCCAAGACAGGCCTGCCCCACACCTTGTTTAGGAGTACGCCGCGTTAGCATTGCAGCGGCTGCTCCCAGGCCCACAAATGCAAAAGCGAAATTGGTGATATGGAAGACTAATAATTGCGTGACCAATGCAGATCCCACATTTGTCCCAAGCAGTGTAATAATTGCAACTCCTAGCGATAACAGTTGCACACTGACCAATCCAACTAACAGAGAAGAGGTTACCCCCGAGCTTTGGGTTAACATAGTCACCACCACTCCAGTGCTAAAGGCTGCGAGTGGGTGCTTAGTAAGCAGCATCAGACCCCGACGGAGCCGCATACCAGCATCTCGCTCCATAGCATCGGTGATCAACCGTACCCCGTAGAGTAGTGACAATACTCCACCGAAGACAAGACTCAAGATGGTAGTTGGATTAGTTGTATCGACCATCGGTTATGTCTCCTCCCTTCAAGAGTTACAAGAATTACAAGAATTACAAGAATTACAAGAATCACAAGAATCACAAGAATCACAAGTAATTATACATTACCGCTTGCCTCAATACGAGCCTATCAGACGACGTCATGGCAAACTTCACTGAACTCTCGTTAAATTAGCATTAAGGAAATGTTAAGAGAGTGTTAAATATAATTATAACATATCTTGTGGGCTTTTTCCAATATGCAAATTGAACACAGTTGTATGTCACTTGTGGAGCACTTCCATGTCTTGCATTGGGAATGCATTTTGATGGGTTGGAGGAGCTGCGCAAAAATGTGAATTGTATCCTCCGTCCCCCGACCTTTCAAGTATAGGTTTTTGGCAAGCCAGAGCTATGCGGTGGCCTTGCGTTGACGAGCCGCCTTGGTGATGTTTGTGCTCCCGTTGCCTCTCTTTTCGTCGTCGTGGAGACAGAAGCTTTCTGGGAGACTGGACAGTCTCAGGCCACTTCTCAGGCAGAAGCCTGCCAATGGGCAGATCTTCGGCGTGTAAGAGCGCAGCCAATAGAACGAGTCGTCCCCGTTGGGCACAACTCAAACGGCGTGGTTGGGATGATAGCCCGTTCATGCGCTTGCGAGCGATGTGTTGCTCAGGCAGTTGCTCAGGGCAGGTGGCTGGCAATTGACTCTCCGCCTCAACACCCAGACTCACCATCCAGACCATCGCTACGGCCATGGCCAACCACAGTCGCTCAACCCGCCCCGCATCTTGCATTTTCTCATGATGCCAGCCAAAGCCACCCCGTTTAAAGTCTTTAAAGCCACACTCCACCCAGGTTCGTAACCCATACCAAGCGACGTTTGCTGCCTCTGGGGTTAGATCGGTGAGGATCGCCCATGCATCTTTGTAGCCCTCTTGCCATTGCATCAGCAAGGTACAAACCAGTCGACTTTGCTTGCCCGCAAAGCACTCCACCACTCCTTGCCACCGCGTCCCAGGAGTTGGCACCCATCGGCTGATCCAAGTCGCTTTCTCCAACCGCACGTGCTTTGACCCCCAGATTGATCCGCAAGAAGGGATGCCATCCCTTCTGCACAATGCCCTTAAAGAGCCAACCAGCATAGAGTCCGCGATCTGCCAAGACCAGCACCTGCCAATCAGCCGGGATCCGGCCCTGCAAGTGCTCTAAAAGCCCTTCCCAGTACGGACGCCAAGAGCCCTTGGCGTGAGCGCCGATCACCTTCCAAGCCACGGGAATACCACAGCCGCGAAGCACCACGCAAACCGCTAGGACGGTCCATCTTTCTCCCAAGGTCGTCGCATCCAGTGCCAGCGCGATACGTTTTTCATTGCCTGCCCACAGTCGGATGATCCAACTCAGAAGGGGGCCGAAACAGCTTGTCACATCGAGTTCACGGCGATGATCTCCTCGTTTTTGTCCTACCTCTAGATACCACTTGCGCAGCCGTTGAAACACCGTTCCTTCTTTCTGCTTCAAGACTTGTGCGAGCAGAGCACTAATTTGACTGATACCGCCGCTACCTGTTAAAGCTATTCCAACGCTCCAGAAAACTAAGCCTAGCATTTGTGTTTTGCTCAAATGAGGGAAGGCTGTTGACACTTCCTGCTTCCAGGATGATAATCGATCTGGGCTTGACACGGATTTTCTCGCTTTCTTGATGGTCCTTGATGGTTTCCATCATTTTAGCAGACTCTCGTGTCAAGATCTGCCCCTCCCCAAAAACCTATACTTGAAAGCCCCCTGACCCCCCTGACGTGTACACGTCACTTTTTTGCACGAGCTGAGCAGTGAGTGCGACAATCTTTCACCTGCCACACTCACTATCGTAGAGCCATGCAAAAAAATGAACTGCACACCCCCCTGACAAGGCTATTGACTTTTTCGTATGGATGCGATATTATAGGACCCACTGATAGTAACAAGCCGATGTGGCGGAACGGTATACGGCTGTCTCAAAAACAGGTCCCGCAAGGGTTGAGGGTTCGAATCTCCCTCCATTGGCATTACCTGTCTGTGCTTGTCTCCAGAGGTCAATAAGCTCAACATTCTCCCTCTCATCTATTCTTCTGTCAATGGCCTTTGTTGTCTGTCGGTTTTCCTGTCGATTTTTGTGAAAAAGCTGTCCGATAGCCTCTAGCTGCGACATATCTACACGTCTTGAAGCTTGTGACACTTGGCGGCTCTCCTTTATGTATGCTCTATACGAGGATGTGACTAATGGAAGCATCTTTGACGGAAGTGGCTTAGTCTACGAGATGTATGCGAAGGTTATTAAAATGACGATATCCACTCTTATTTAGTATAGAATAAAGGTTATTGCTGTGTCAAGGGGAGATGACGTTGCGACGTTGCCGAAGGTCTTTGGCTGGTAGACGCAAAACATTTTTTAGGAGAATAGAAGGCTTGTGAGGGATAATGAGAAATGATCCCTGGCAAGTCTATCAATTAGGGTGAAAGCAGGAGGATGGATAGGAAAAAAGGGTAAGCAGCAGTGCAAAGAGCTTGTCCTTCGTTCGATGGAGTAGAAAACCAAATCCAATTCGAACAAAGGACAAGCGATGTCAGAAAAGCATACCATAGATGGAGCAAAGAGGAAGAGAGAGTGAGCCAAAGCAAGGGATCATTATCCCTCTGGATTTGCCCGAATTCGAGATTGTCAGCCAATGCATTCAGGCAGATGGAAGCATCGAGGTGGATGTGAGAGCCGAACAAGAGAGTGCAGCCTGCCCCGATGTGGAGAAGAGCAGTGCCAAGGTTCATGATAGCCGCAAACGGGTCAAAAGAGATATCCAGCTTGGGGCCTATCGAGTCTATCTCATCGTGCACAAACGACGATTTCGTTGTGCGGGGTGTGGTGTGGAAAACCTTTCACGGAAAGCGATAGCGCCTGTGGCCGCTATCAGCGGACAACCCAGAGACTTCGCGACCAGATAGCCAAGCAGGCCTGTCAACGACCACTGACCCATGTCGCACAAGAGAGTGCAGGTAGGCCCTGGTTTCGTGCATGACTGTCTGTGTGCATGGATTGAGCAAAAGCTCGAAAAGAAAGAACGGACATTAGATGAACAGGCACGCTTCCCACTCCAAAGATCTTGGGGATCGATGAATTTGCGCTGCGCAAAGGGCATTGCTACGATACGATTTGTGTGATCTTGGAGTCCAGAGATGTGCATAGAAGTAGGTGAGTGGCAGAAAAAAGGAAGAGGTTGTGAAGTTGCTTGAGAGACTCAGTGATCCTGATGCAGTCAAAGCAGTCAGCATGGATATGAGTGCCTCTTTTCGTCCGGCCGTTGCAGAAGCACTCCCAAAGGCGCAGATCGTCGTTGGATCATTTTCACGTGATTTAGCACTTTATGAAAGCCTTTCGGAAAGTGGTTTCCTCTTTTGCTCACAAAAAGGAAGGCATGGTGCTCCTGCATAAGAAGCAGCACCTCTTCTTAAGGGCACAAGAGGATTTGAATCCAGAGGACATACAAGAACGGGAAAGGATTGGGGCTCGACTCCCCATTCTTGAAAAAGCATGGCAACTGAAAGAAGCCTTGCGCACTTGGTATGCTACGGCAACCGTTGCTGATGCAGCTCAGACGGCTCGATGCTTGGATCAAACAAGTGCAGCAAGAAGGGTCAACCGCTCTTCGAAAGGCTCTTTCCCCTTTTAAAAACTGGAGGCAAGAAATTCTCGCTTTCTTTCAGTTTCTCCCTATACTTGTTTCTAATGGCTTTGTTGAAGGAAAGAATAATCGAACCAAAACCATGATGAGACAAGCCTATGGCTATCGCAGTCGATATAATCTTCGTATGCGCATTTTACTTGGAGCAGACACCTGAAGGGGGAACCACTTTTACCCTAAGGGACCGTGCGAAAATAACATCCGTAAGTTTGGTGGAGCAGGAGCATGCCAGATAGGGAGGTTATTTATGCATGCCTCCTAATTGATAGAGAGCCGGTAGTGCTCTTACCGCTTCTTGGCAAGATACTCTGCTGACTCTTTCCCATTGACACCCTTCTCTTCGTTGTCAGTATCCCTATAGAAGAGAGTGATCTTTACTCCTGATCGTTTTACCTGAGTTACGGGAAAATCTTCTCCCCATCGGTTAATGAAATCACCGGCTACAAATTCGCTCAGACAACGCCATTCATAATTCTCTCTATGGTTGTTCATGCTTTCCTTCCTTGCTGTCCCTGTCGCTTTAGGTGGTCTAATGAAAAACACTCTTAAGTTGTTCTGCATCCTATTTCACAATAGAAGCGTTTTTATCAAAACAGATACGATGGTAAATTCATGGAAATGCAAAGCCGTGCTCTTTTGACATCGTTCAGCGACCAAAGCCTATCTGCATGATCCGTCACAGCAATTCAATCGCTTACCCGCCTGTACAGCCCATGGATAGCCGATGTGGGCATATGGCAGAAAGACGAGATGGCAATGAGACTCGAGAGCTAGTGATGAGTACTATAAAGCACTCTCTAAGTGTGTCAGATCTGGCACGGGATTGCAATAAGAGTCGAGATCTGCCAGGACTTTTCCTCTTCGCATGTTTGAGCAGTGGAATGAGACCCAACCCGGTTTTCTGGGAGCCGACCTGGTTGCTCATTGTGGCACGCAGTTGTTTACTTTCCATATAATTGAGTATAAGCCACGAGTATTGACCATTGACAGGCCTGAGGCGTTACAAATTAGCACAAGCTTTGCAAAAGATCAATATACTTTTGAACGCTTTTTTTTAAGTTAAAGCGCTCTCGCACATAATTAGCACAGGCAGCACGATCAAGCGTTTCTGCCATCTCCACGGCAGAGGCCATCTCGATGAGATTATCTTGCGGGACAACATAGCCGCTGATCCCTTCTGCAATCAGTTCACGTGCCGAGCCACGATCATACATAATCACAGGAGTTCCCACAGCCATTGCTTCAATGACCACATTGCCAAATGGCTCGTCCCATTTTATTGGTAAGAGGAGGGCCTGGGCTCGACGTAATCCTTGATACAAGGTCTGCTGATCAACTAATCCATGATACGTAATATTGGAGTGCGTTTGAAGAAGCGGTTGAATGTGTCTTTCAAAGTACAAGGTATTGTATGGCTGAGGTTCACCATAGATAGACAATTTTTTCCCCAGGGAAGTAGCAACCTCGATAGCATCTTCTAACCCTTTACTCGGGTCTATCCTCCCGGCAAAGGCAAGTATCCCATCATGAGAAAGGCTACAAGATATGCCGTCAAAATCCAGTCCATTGTGAATGACCCAGTTCACTGGGTAGTATTGTCGCCAGAGTTGGGCTTGAGCATGGGAAACTGCGACAGCATTCAGCGGGATGTCTTGGATCATACAAAAGCGGAGTGCTTCGATCATTGATGGAGTAATAGGAGGAAGATGGAGTGTATGAAGTACGGGAAGATCTACAAGACTTGAAAGAAAAAAGGGAATCCCCGAGATGGCATGATTGTGGAGAACATCGATAGATTGACGTTTGGACAAACGGCTCTAGCAGAACAGCGGAAGAAGTTCTGTGAAAAGGAGAGAATGGGGGCTGAGAGGCCAAGGTCTGAGTCATGTTGAAACAAGTTGAGGCAGTGTCGGCTTCTTGCGGACCACCGAAAACCGCTTTCGTTTGGCAAGTTTGACCCCAAAGCCTCGCCCTTTGGATTTTCCACGGGGTTTGGGGGGGCAAGCAGGGGTACCCAAGAGGGGGAGAAAGGCGGCCAGCCCGCGTCGCACTTGTTGCGGTGTATGCTTGCGTTGCTTGTTTTCCCACGGTCGCAGCTTACCTTCGATAAAGTCATGTGCAAGCACGATATGATTGTGCACGATAGCCACGATCTGACTCCAAAGATCGAATTGCTCTGGTGTTTGGAACCGTGGGTCAGTCCAGAGTAACGCCTGTTTATAAAATCGGTACCCGTGTTCTTGACTAAAACGTAAGCCATACAATAAGGCAATTTGTGCTATTCCATCATGGGGATTCTGACCAATATACACAAACCAACTGATTTTCGGATCGCGCTCTTTATTCGAAGCGTGAGGTCGGATGACCTGGATGATCGTCAAATCCAGCCATCGTGCATTTTTCACATGCATATGTTCCCAACAACGAATGCTCACAGGATGCCCATCTTCATCTGTAGCATTATAACTTTTATCAGGATTGTTCTGCGTGGAAAGATCATCTAGTTTCAATTTTGCTCCGTCTTTGCGAGGAGCACCTTTTTTCCCGGTATGTGGAGGTGCTGGCTTGTAAAAACATTGATTACTCTTTAGTCTCACCAATGCATCTACCGCTATTGTCGTTAGCTGACACCACAACCACACCGAAACATATCCACGGTCCAACAAGATCAATGGACGCTTTCTCAGCTTTTGCACAATTTCCTTTAATTGCTCCCATGCAACTTGAATATCTGTTTTGTCAGAGGGAATGCGACGCTGATCTATTATATACGTCCAGCTACTTGGTTTATCAGGCAAGACCATCACCGTCGAGTATTTCCATCCAAAGGTGATCGCCGTGGATTTCTTTGGAGCTGCATGTGGAATGTTGTGCATCGGCATCGCCGTTCGATCCGGTGAAGTCTCAGAAAACGGTCTTTCTATTGGTGTTGCGTCTATTCCTAATATTAAGCGTTTTTCTTCATTTGAATCAGGAATATACTTGATAAATATGTCTTGTAGCTTCTCTAGGTTAATACTTCATCTTTTCAAGGATTTATATAAACTTGACCAACTTCGTTCAAAAAACGGTGAGAGTGATAATTCAGGAAATGACTGCGCTTGGCTCTCGCTAATCAAGGCATCCACCGTATTGAACAAGCCATCTCCTGCTCGCTCAAAACTCTCATATATCTCTTGGCGAAATTCTTGCAATGTGGTATGGTTCATCTGGGTGAAGCTCCCTTTTGAGTATTCTGCAAGGAACTTTACCCCATCATACTCCTCTCGAGGGCATTTCCAAACTAGGAATCCACCCAAAGATGAGCTAGAACCCGCTTCGGGGAGCGGATGAGATCAGGACGGCCAGCTTGCTGAGCAGCCAAGCCAACGATCACGGAAGCGGTATAGGTCAAAGCGACTTGGGAAGCCACTTCGGACCAGCCAGTCAGGGGTGGACGCTGAAGATGAAAAAAGAGAAAAACGCGGCCAAAGAAGCGCTCGATGGCACTGCGTTTGCCAAGTTCCTCTCTGGTCCAAAAGGGAGGTAAGCAAGAACGCTTCTTGCAGTTCTTGGGATTGTAGGCGATAACGGCCACGGCACCAAGGACCTGATGAATCCAGGCAATCAGACGTAAGCCCCAATAGGCGGCGTCGAGGCGGACAACGCGAGGACGTATCTGATAGAGTTGCTTAGCCCATGCCAGCAATTGTTGCGCAAAAGGAGCATCGTGAGAGTTAGCTGGAGAAAGTCGGAAGAAAAGGGGCAGACCTGAACCACGACAAATGAGGGTGTGGACACGGAAGCCTCGCAAGAGGGGGCGCGGATGATGCGCGGGAGCATGTCCGTAGGCGGCATCTGGATCAGCGCGTCGCCAAGCTAGAATGGGGGCACTGTCAATAATGAGATCGCGAGCCCCGATGAGCCGTCGTCGTAGCGCTTGCAGAACCGAGAGGACAAAGAGTGACTCGTGGATGGGGGCCCCGGCTTGATGGCGACGTTTGCACTGCTGAGAAGGACTGGGGATACAGAGCTGTCCATGCTTGTCACGGGGCAGACCACAGGCCAAAGCCAAAGCGGGCCAAGCCTTCAACCAGTCCCGCATGTCAGCATAGGACAAGCGCCACAAGGTTCGTAGCAGGCTGATTAACAACAGGCTCTCTTCACTGTAGAGGCGGGGAGCACCGCCAGGACCGGCTGGTAATGGGGGAGGGCAGCGACGGTGAGCTAACCGCACGGCTCAACGACAAAGGGTGAGCAAATGTAAGGTTGTGACCAAGGTCAGAGCATCTATCGACAAGGCTGGTCCCTGTTTGGCTTGCATTCTTTGGTAGGATGGTGGTGGGACTGGTGCCTGTTCGACCACTGTTAGAGGCATCATAAGCTGATCTCCTTCGACGAGGGTACTAGCCTCGTCAAGCGTCAGCTTACCCTACTCTGCCAAATGGGCTTTGTCGGGCTTTTCACTGAAGGGCTTTGGGGGTTTGGAAATGCCCTCGGGGCAGAGAAACATTAAAGACATCAACTCCCGCTCGCAAAGCTACCTCCATACGGATAGCTTGCAAGACCTGAGCGATAATCAGACAAGCCCATACTTGTGCGAGCACCACGACTGGCTTGCTGCTCCAAATCAGATGCAAGCCCAGTTCGCGTTTTAAGGTCAAAAATGCTAGTTCGATATCCCAGCGTCTGGCATAAAGTCGTGCTATTTCTGGCAGCGGCAGAACGGTCGGGTCACAAACATTGGTGAAGTATTGGCGCAGCTGTCCACCTTGGCGAAATTGTACTTGTCGTACGACATACTTGCCATGAGTCTTGCCAGCCCCAAGCCAAACAAGCCGATCAAAGGTATCTCCAGCTTCGTAATACGTGTGTTGCACTACCATTGTAGTATAGCTCTTAACACGTGATATCCAGCTATATCCCAACTCGCTCAATTGATCAAACCATGCAAAACCAAAGTAACCCAAGTCTGCTAAGATGAGGGTCCCTACTTTGAGCAATTTTACCATTGCTTTTGCTTGTTCCCTCCCATTTTGGGTTGCTTTTTCAATATATTCGATCGTATGCCATTGCTGTAATCTCACGTCAAAAACTGCTACCAGCTTGCCTGGCAACAATTCCAGATCTCCCTTGCAAAAATATCTCAAAATTGGTAAACGCTTTGTCACCTGATCTAGGTGCATTTCATCTATTGCCATCACATCGCTGGCAAACGCAGCCAGCATCGCGTGTCGCTGGTAATATGCTTGTAGGGCTGGCTGCAACCACTGTGCTAAGACCTGACTTACCCGCTCAAACAACCGCGCCAATGGCTGCCATCCCTCTTCCTCCAACCGTTTGTAGATCGCTTGATCTCCTACGGTGTATCCTTGAGCTACCAGCCTCCGCCAGACGGCTCGCATCGACTTGAGTCTTCCAGCACGCCCATTAGCACCGCCATCCACAAGCTCTCACTTGGCAATACTGCTGGGCGGCCTGCTGGGTTAGGTCGTTCCGTCTCTGCTGCCACGCTCTCTTGGCCTGTCAGACCTTGTATGACTGTTTTCAGGAAGTTTTCAATTTGCGGTACTGCTCCACTTGCAGAATTCGTGGCACTTATGCTCCTATCATTCATGGGACTATCCTTTCAGCCGAACCCCATAGGTTCTTTTTACTCGGATTATCCCCTAACGCTCGCTCTTCTGCAATCCATATCCCCCAATAGTACTATTAGTTGGAATCAATGCTCTCTGGCACACCTGTTAAGGAACTCCATGCCATTTTAGCAGCTTAAGCACTTTCTACGACGGAACCGCAAAGATAGTGGTTATCCCTCTGCAGTGCGCAAGGTCACATTTAGGACCTAGGGACGATGGTTTGGGGAAGTATCCCACCAAGATTGATCGTTCTATTAAGCATTCTTTCTCACCCTCAGAAAAGAATACGAGGTCCTTCCTTATCTATTTCTTCCTTATAAATTAGCAGATGACTTAGAGCGTTTTCGTAGTTGATATGCCAACCAAGGCGGAGTTGATTTGCTAGGATATGATAGCTGCCACGTGTGATAAATTCCTCTGTACAGCGTGAACGAATATGTAAGTTCAACTTCATCACCTCTGCATACAAGTCCCTTCCTTTTTTTATGATATTCTCTTTTATTGTCTCTTCTTCTAAGTCCTCTTCCATTATGGCAAAAATCCTTTCCCATTCATGATATAACTTTTCATCATAAGTTTCTAATTCAAGTAGAGGAATAACTAAATCTCTGATCCATTTCGAGCGTTGACTCAATGATCTATAAAAATCGCTTATCGCATGCTCAATACGTTTTTGCCCTATTTGAATTAGTCTTAATTGTTCAATAAATATTCTCTGATCTTTATCTAAATCCTTCTCATCCATTTTCACATGATCTGATAGAGGAAGTTCCTGATGACATGCCAAAGGTTTCGCCGCAATGATTTCTCAGGAGGAGAAGCTGTGTGGGGAGTATCGTACGAAGGGTTTTGCTCTCAAGCCGTAATGCCAAAAAGTCAACAGCTTACTATTCCAACATTTACATTGTTTTCAGGGACCCAGTCTCCACACCTTCGCGTTGCGAAACACCAATTCTGTTGCTGGCCCGTAAACTGCAAAGCCAATAGTCCCGGAACTCGACTCGTTATCCTCAACGCTACATACCGATTGCTTATCGATATAGACATTGATTGTATGTCGACGTGCTATTGCTGTGAGTATGTAGGTTTGGTCAAGTTGGGCTTTGAGTGCCGTAGAGGAACAGAGTGAGATATTACCGTAAAGGAGGTCAACGTGATCTTGAAAAAGCCGAAATTTATAGCCAAAGCCACTAAGATCCGTCCCCCCTCCATTACGGAAAAGAAGTCCCCCGCCTCCACTACCTTTAATAATGGTCATCTCTGCTTAATATGCTAGGTCGTCAAAGGCTGAGTGCTTATTACAAGCTAGACCGCCGCTGAACGCTGGTTGTGTGGTAACATGGTAAGCTCCATCAGTGAAGAGGCACGCTCCATTCGCTTCGTCCCAACTGTTGGTATCATTTGTACTCAACGAGTCATCAATTACAGGCGTTCCACTCGTTGCCTGATTGTAGATTTCCTGTGGTGTCTGGATTGCGGCTAGGGATAATATAGCCGTAGACATGGGAGTAGGAGTCGAAGTCGCATCAGGCGTCATCCTTTGCTTCTTTTGCCAGGGTTTCAACTCATTTTTTTGAGCGTCTTTCTCACTGTTTCATAGCTTATACTCTCAATGTACTCTAATTCAACCATCTTTTGAGCAAGCTTCCGTAATGTCCACCTCGCTTGCCCCTCTGGGGCTGCACTATGGATCAATGCAGCTAGATGCGCTTCACACTCCCCATCAACCTTCAACTCACGTATTCCAGTTCCTTCGCGACGAGACAGTGCTGCATCTAGCCCTTCTTCCACAAAACGTCTCCGTACACGGAAAATGGTCGAAAGGCTTACTTCTAACGATTCGCTGATCTGCCCATCTGTCCAGCCTAGTTCACTTCCACTTTCATCTGCCTTGAGCAAAATTCGTGCATGCTGTAATTTACGCGCTGGCTCCTTTCCTATAGAAATTATCTGCTTCAATTCTTTTCTCTCTTCATCTGTTAGATTCACGATATACTTCCTCATGTCATCCTGCCTTTCAAAAGGTAGTAAAACATATTGATATCTGCACTCAGGCAACTTGAGAGGTCCCCATGACCTCTACTTCAAGACTGTCTTCCTGCAGCATACCGCACTCTTCTTGAGTGTGTGGCCCTAGCCGGGCAAGGTACCTCGTGAGAAGGTTGATCGCACATTTTTCGTCACGATCCATCACGAGTCCGCAGCTTCTATTAACGCATGTTGTACAATCCCCTGCACTTGCCTTGCATGCATTCCAGGGTTGCTACATCTTGATCGGATGATCGGATACCTCAAATTTTGATCTTCTTTGAGACAAGCATCCTTGATCACCTTTCGATAGGACCGCAACCCGTGGAACCGAGCTGAGAAAACGGTTCCAATGGCGAGAAGATCCTCAACCATTTCTTTTTCAGGCAAAAGTTTGTCACCATTGATGACGATAATCCTTGTTCCATGCCGCTCCGAGATCGCCTCAAACCATTCGTACCCGAACCGATCTAGACGATCTCTGTGTACTATGATGATCAATTTTGCCTGAGATTTATGATGAGTTGCAGCGGGCGATGGTGTCTGAGGTGCCATATAAGTCTCTTGGCAGCCCTATTTTGTTGGAAGAAATTATTTTTTCTCAAGAAAAAATGTCAAATCTCCAAATAGGCAAGCATGTTTAGATATCAGGTGATGCTGATAAGCTCTCTGAAACGAGTTGCCATCTCATCAGAAACGACGATTGAGCCGATGAGCATACAATAACACAAAACGGCACATCCTCACTAGGGAGAAAGAGGGACAGTTTTCACATGTGAGAGGCCTTAGATACCGATCAAGGGAATACATAGAAAGTTGTTCTACTTTTCGTTTGCAAACTGTCCCTATTTCCCCCTAGAACAAATCTCTTTTACTAGGTATTCTTCTTATAAGAAGATATCTCCCCATACCAAAGAGCGGAGCCATCCTCAAGGATGGACTTTCCTGCTTCGCTGGAGGTCCCAGTTCGAGCTTGCGTCCGAGCGGGTCTTATACCTCCCTTCACAGGCCTAACTTTCCCTGAGGTTCCAGGGCACGGCAGAAGCACATTATTTGGTGGATGCACTCAAAAATTCGACCAAGTTGAGCACAAATGGCCATGCCTCCACCATTTGATGATGGAGCTGTGCCCCAGAGTAGTTCCCTGTCTGACAATTGACAGAAACGCAGTTCTTGTTTCCTCATCAGGAGCTTGATTTTCGCTCCTCGTAGGAGAAGGAGAGTGATATTGATGAAACACACTAGTGCTTTTACTCAAGCGAACGGCTTAGCTTGGAAGTCCGAGACATTAGGATGTGCACTACTTTTAACTTTAGTCTCTGTAGCTTTCATCACACCATTGGCAGACCTCCCAGAAGCACATGCATCATCAGCCTTTATGAAGACGATAAATATGCTCAACTGCGCCCATAGTAAAGAAAGGCATGCCTTCCCCCCATAGTCCAGGAGGCATGTTTTGCGCCAATGGTAAAGAAGACATGTCTTTCCTCAAGAGTAAAGATGGTATGTCTTTCCTCAAGAGTAAAGATGGTATGTCTTTCCTCAAGAGTAAAGATGGCATGTCTTTCTGCCAGAGTAAAGATGGCATGAATTTTCTCAAGAGTTCACAATTCATGGACTTCCTTAAGAGTAACCAAGGCATGAGTTTCCTCAATAGTTCACAATTCATGGACTTCCTTAAGAGTAACCAAGGCATGAGTTTCCTCAATAGTTCACAATTCATGGACTTCCTTAAGAGTAACCAAGGCATGAGTTTCCTCAATAGTTCACAATTCATGGACTTCCTTAAGAGTAACCAAGGCATGAGTTTCCTCAATAGCTCACAATTCATGGACTTCCTTAAGAGTAACCAAGGCACGCCTTCCTGCGATAAACTTATGGCTGCCCTCAAAGAAGTCATACCTTCCTCCGATATTCCAGAAGGTCAAGCAGGATCCGCGACATTCGCGAATTTCTTCAACAGTATAGGAGGCATGTTTTCCCATAAGAATTCATAAAGCATCCGTTTTATTAAAAGGTAAAAAGATGCGCTTCTTTCTTAGTAGTAAAGAAGGACAAAAACTACTTAAGTTGTCTAAAGCCAGCATCTGACGTCATAAAGGGAAGCCGGAAATAACAGTTACCAAAACAGATGCATCTGACTTTGGGCGGATTGAGTAGCGATTTGAACGGTAGAGACACATTATTTGGTGGAGGCACTCAAAAATTCGACCAAGTTGAGCACAAATGGCCATGCCTCCACCATTTGATGGAGCTATACCCCAGAGTAGTTCCCTGTCTGACAATTGACAGAAACGTAGTTCTTGTTTCCTCATCAGGAGCTTGATTTTCGCTCCTCATAGGAGAAAGAGAGTGATATTGATGAAACACACTAGTGCTTTTACTCAAGCGAACGGTTTAGCTTGGAAGTCCAGGATACTAGGATGTGCACTACTTTTAGCTTTAGTCTCTGTAGCTCTCATCACACCATTAACAGACCTCCCAGAAGCGCATGCATCATCAGCCTTTGTAAAGAGGATGAATATGTTCCATTGTGATCAAGCAGGTACTTTCCTCAAAGTTATAGGCCACATGCCTTTCCTCCATGGCCCAGGATTCATGCCTTTCCTTCATGGCCCAGGACTCATGCCTTTCCTCCAAAGTCCAGATTTCATAAATTCACTCGAGAGTCCAGAATGCATTAACTTCTTCAAGAGTGATACAGGCATTTCTTTCCTCCAAAGTCCAGAAATGGCGAATTTCCTCAGTAGTGATACAGGCATTTCTTTCCTCCAAAGCTCAGGATTTGTAGATTTCCTCGAAAGTTCAGGAGGCATGAGCTTCTTCAAGAGTGATGCAGGTGTTTCTTTCCTCGAGAGTTCAGAGTTCATGAATTTCATCAAAAGTGATGCAGGTGTTTCTTTCCTTAAGAGCAGTGCAGGCACGTCTTTCATAAAAAGCACGGAATTCATAGATTTCCTCAGTAGTAAACCAGGCGTGTCTTTCATTGAAAGCCCAGAGTTCATAGACTTCCTCAAGAGCAAACAGGGATCGGACTTCCTCAATAGCAAACAAGGATCGGACTTCCTCAAAAGTCCACAGTGCACAAAGTTCCTCAAAAGCAAAATAGGCTCTTCTTTCCTCAAGAGTCAGCAATGCACAAAGTTCCTCAAGAGTAAACAAGGCACGACTTTACTCAAGAGCAAAGAAAGCACTCCTTTCCTCAAAAGTTCAGAAGGCACGACTTTACTCTCAAAAGTCAGTGTTTCATGAATCTCTTCAATAGTAAAGAAGGCATGCCTTTCCACAAGAGTCTATAAAGCATCTGTTCTTTCAAAAAAGCAGGAGATGCATTGCCTTCCTTAATGATAAATAATGGCTAAAGCTACTTAATCCGTCTGGAACATGCATCTGGCGTTAAGAAGGAAATCCGGAAATAACAGTTACAAAAACAGATGCATCTAACTTTGGGCGGATTGAATAGTGATTTGAACAAGCCTTGGTGGGAATTTTGGGCCAATCATTGGAATCGACCGTATATAATAGAAAAATGCATATAAATGGCTACTAGAAGGCTTCATAGCATCATTACTAGGCATCCCTCAATTATCCTGGCTTGGGGATTTGCTGCATGCGAGTCAAAGCAATTCTCTCTACTAGATCACCAATTGAAACTGTGGAGCAACCTGCAAGAAATCACAAGTGTAGTCGAATAGGAGATCACTTGTGGTTCCATCAGTAAACCAGCAAATAAACACTAGATTTAAGAGTGACTCTAGTATATAATACTTTCCTACTATGTCCATAGGCATTGCACTTTAGATACTGACAGGAAAGGAAAGTATGCATGGAGGATAATCGTCTCGTAGCCCCTGTAATGGCTACTCTCAGTATTCGAGAACAGTATCACAAAGATATTGAGAAAAGACTGAGTTCATATGGACTAGATGAGAACACACGATCTACCATTCTCACTGATATTTATGCCAAAGATGATTTATATTTCTCGCTTAATCGCCCTTATGAACATATATCCAGTACTTTTGAAGTATTTCTCAAAAAGCGCAAACTTCATACTTTTTTGCTTTATATGCTTCCTAAAATAAAAAATCTTTATACCCATCAGGCTCTGGCTATTGATAGCATATTAGCGGAAAAAACAACAATAATTTCCACAGGTACTGGAAGTGGTAAAACAGAATCTTTTCTTATTCCTATTCTCCATCACTGTCTTGTTCAGAGTAACCATCGCGTTCCAGGTATCAAAGCAATTATTCTCTACCCATTGAATGCCTTAGCTAATGATCAAATTCGTCGCATTCGCGAAGCAGTTCAGGGAAGAGGCATTCGAGTAGGTTGCTTTGTAGGATCAACTCCCTACGAGAGAAAAAGAACCGAGAACGACCCAGAGGAATTATGCATTAGTCGGAAGGAAATGATAGAGCAGCCACCAGATATCCTTATTACCAATTATGTCATGTTAGATAGGCTCATCACCAAAGTAAATACGCACAGCATGTTTGTGAAATCCATGCAAACGCTTAAGTATATCATTATTGATGAGATACACTATTTTCGTGGGACTAAAGGAGCTAATCTTAGTTTGCTATTACGGTCGATTACGTACGCTCTGCAAGGGATCTCTCGTTCAAATAGGTGCTAGTGGCACTTTACGGCGTGGTGGCGGCTACTATCCTAATCAAACAGAAGACCAAATTAAATCGTTTGCCCGCCTGATTTTTGGGCAGGAGGCTATCAATACGAAAGGTTTCACACTTGTTGAACCTGTCTTTCGAACAATCGAGGAAGATGAACAGCCAGAACCACTTCCAAAGATTGATACGATTGTGGGTGAGACATTCCTTACCAAGTTGGATTTGGCAAGAGCTACGGAGTTATGTAACCAACTCTTTGGTCCTGCAATGGTAGCTGAGTATCAGCAGAAGTATTGTCAAAGTGGAAAGCAGATTATAAATTTTCCAGGATATCATCTTGCTCGTCGTAGTTCTTTTATCAGAGCCATCCAGCAAAAATTAGTGAAAAGGGCTTGCTCATTTCATGATCTGGTAAAGCTATTTCAAGAGATCTATGAACAAACACATGGGCAAGCACCACGAGATCCCCAAAAGGTCGTGGAAGCATACTGGAGCTTGATCAATTACCTCAATACTCGTTGTAATGGTACACCTTTCCCGCTTATCCTTGATTATCGTATTCATCTCATTCTTGGCGATGTCGGTGAAACACTCACTCGTTGTCTGCTCTGTCAACGGTATCACGACGGTCGTTGCCTTCGTTGTAGACATTGCAATAATGGCTTGTTGTTCAAAGTGAGTAAAGCATACCAAGATCGGTGTATTGCCTATCTTGCAGAAAATATATTATTTGTTGATCCAATACCGGGTAGATGCTGCTTCCCAGTATTAGTAGAATTTGCAGTCTTACGAGACACTTCGCTTTCGCAACCTGTATTTACACTGGAGGCAAACCCTGATGAAGTTGATGGAGAGGAAAGTTATCGCCTTCAGCCAGTAGTAGAAAATAGTCATGATGGTATCATGTTGCAACTCATTCAGCAAAAACAAGAAGAGGAAGCGCTTCAGTTAAATGAAAACTATAAATATTGGCATAATGTCTTAAAAATTATTGATGCACTTGTTGTAGATGTAGATATAAAATCAGCAGATAAACTGTTAAGTTTTATTGATAGCAGAGAACGCGCATCAGGACTTAAAATACGCCTTAATGATGATATTGCTGAACGAGCTTTAACGGCTTGGGCTGCAACTGTTTGGGAAGACAGTGATTCTTTAAATCTTGTTGATGCTTTTGAACAGTTACAAAAAAGCTCCCTGCTAGATGATGAGAATGAGGATCTACTTCTTCTTTCTGATCTACTCCGTGAAATGCCTTTCTGGTTTAGAAGAATGCTAACCTACCTAGAAGAGGATACAGTGTATGCGTATTGGAAAATATCCATTGACTCGTCTTTGACACTCGATGACGGCGAACGCGAGTTGCTTGGCAAGATTATGTTGTGCTCTAATGCGATTGACACGACCCATTTTGCATCGCCAGGAGGAATACATTCTCTCAAACATTTTCATGTAGATAAATACCGAGTCGAGACTCAGTATGGTGTAGGAATGATTAGTTCAGCCAAACCAGGATATCACATTCTCTCTCTCGGAGAGCGTGGCATGCTCCATCAAGAAAGTATCCAACGCATTGGTAGCACTGAACTTGAAGAGAGGCTCAAGCGGCTCACATCTCGTGAAATCATAGTTGAAAAAACAACACCAGCCAATCGCATATTTTACCAACTTGATCCTCGTTATGTCCTGATTGAACTGACAGATGAAGCTCAGCAGTGGAAGACTACCTTCGCAACCGTTGAATGTCATACAGCAGATAATAGCGATCAAGAAAGATCAGATATTGAGCAGCGTTTTAGTGACTCCCAAATTCAGGCACTAATTTGCACGCCTACGTTGGAAATGGGAGTTGATATAGGCGAGCTTTCAAGTGTACTCATGATCGGCTTTCCTCCTAGCCCAGCGAACTATGCGCAGCGTGCAGGCAGAGCAGGAAGGAGTGGGAAAAATCGTCAGGCAACCATTGTTGTACTTTCTTCTTCCGATGATATGCACGACGAGTACTACTATGCCGTCCCCTATAAAATGATTGATGGAGAAATTACTCCACCACAGTTTTCATTGATCAACTTTCCACTATTGGCTACTCATGCATACGCTTACATTATGGCTGGGGCAAAAGATATGTCTCTCCTTACACAACCTCATAAATTGAGGGAAAAAATCCGTCATTTCCTTGCAGATGATATTTTACAACTATCATCCACCCTTGGAGGAGAGCAATATAAAAACTTTTCCAAGTATCTAGATAATGATTGTCAAGAATTGCCTGCACGTTTACGCGAACTAGTTGAAGGACAACCTACAGCAGAAGATTGCTATAAACATGGAGTCTTTCCAGATTATGGTTTTAGAAACGATGGCATACCACTCGTAGATATCAGTGCTCCAATGAAAAGAGAAGACCGACCTCACTCGTTAACGTCTCGCGAACCAGAGGAAGCGCCACGCAGGTTAGCGCCGGGTAGAGTTGTTTTTTGTGGTGGGAGAGCTGTAAAAGTCGAAGAAAATCAACCTCGTATCTCTTACGAGCTATGCCAAGATCCCATGCATCAGGCATTCCGACGTCCCAGATACGTTATTGCCGATACGACCAAGACTATCCAGATTGAGCGGCAACGTGATCCTAATCAACTCTACCGTTTATCTCGATTTCTTGACATCAAAAATCCGTTACAGTTCCTAGAAGTGCAAGGGCGACAATACTGCCAAATATACTATATACCGGAAAGTACACTCTATTTCATCAACGATGGAGAAGTACGACAGGCAGATCAGCCCTTGGCCCGTTTACAAGATCGTGATGGCCCCTATCGCTTTGGAACACTTCTTGAACGAGAGGGACTACTCGTCCGTTTTGCTACTCGCATTCTCCCTCCAAATGCAAAAGCAAACATTTTAGCTGTATTATTGCGTGCTATTCCCGATTACTTTAACCTTGACGATGGTGAGTTACGGGTAGTACAAAATGTGTTTGTCTTTCCACAGGATCCACAACAGATTGACAGACCAGCAGATTTTTTTCTCTATGGGCATGACAAAAGTGGTCTAATACCATTTAACAAATTTTTTGATCAGCTAGAGCGTATGCTTTCAAGAGCCTTGGATACGCTCAGCAGCTGTTCATGTGGAGGAAATGGTTGCTATCTCTGTCTCTTCAGTATAAATTCTCATAGCCTTACTGGACGCCTTTCTCACAGTGGTGCAGTGGAGTTCCTTTCTGCATTTCTTGGGGAAGAGCGGCTCAAGCCTTATCTTACATTCTCTCCGGTTGCCAGTGATCAGGTCGATCTTGCTTTGCTCTTGAGAATGCAAGGAATGGGATGGAAGATCATAGCTCGGCGAACAGGGGTAGTAGAAGAAAAAATATATATCGAGAAGATACAAGAAAATCAGAACGAAGCTCTTTACTTGTTGCTTTATCATGTTCTTGTTGAACAAAGGAATGAAGGAGCTCAGTCTGTGAAGATATGTTGCCGACTAGACTATGTACTTAAGCAATTAAGAGGTGAATACGAAGTGAAACAAGGGCGTGAAGCATTTTTTAATATGTGGCTAGAGCGTCTCAAGTGGCAATATTGGCAAGTAGTGAAGGAAGACAATTGATGGTAAAGATTATTCCAAATCAACGTCTGCCCTTTCGTGGTGCGGGAGCGCAGGCTGAAAAGAAAGACGCTGGAATTCCTAAAGGAGCTTCCAGATGGATATTATGTTCTACGCGAGTGTAAATTAGTCCCTAGTAATGCGAAGCAATTATTAGGGTCTCGAGAAGACCGTTCTGATTTTATCATCATTGGCCCTCTTCTTGGTGTCATTGTACTAGAAGTGAAAGACTGGAATATTCGTACCAATAAGTTTGTATTTCTGAACCAATATGAAGTACGCAAAACAGAAGAGGCTAATGGAATAAGTAAGATCATCGAGAATCCATGGCACCAAGCGGATGGCTATCGCAATGCTATACTTGAGTCCTTAGCAAATTTTCCTGGCCCGGGCAGATTGTGGGTCAGTAGCTTTGTCGTCTATCCCAAACTAAGTCGGACTGACTTTGAAAATGTGTTTGTGCATTCCAGGAAGAATAATCCTCAAGAGAAATTCACTGTTGATCTTTCTAAAACTCTCTTTCAAGAAGATTTGAAGCCTCTCGGGACGAGCTTGCTCGATCACTTAGCTCAAAAAGTCCAGAGATCCTTGCAGGAGGCACACAGGCAGCTATCTTTACCCTACTCAAAAGAACAAGTAGAGGCGACGGTGGATTGGCTAGTCCCTTCAGAAATGCGTGTTGGCGGACTCCCTCACGATGAAGAAGCAGAACGGAGACTTGTTGTGCTCGATGAACAGCAGCAAGCGTGGGCATTTAGCGATACACTTGACAATAAGAAGTATCTCTCTGATGTTGCTGGCAGTGGAAAAACGAATGTCCTGCTCTCACGAGCTATCTACTGGGCCAAACAACACTTCGATACAGGTGGTTGCCGAATTCTCGTGACAACCTATAGTAAAACACTTGAATATGAGTTAAGACGTATCTTCAAAGCAAAAATTGCTAATGACCCCCATTATAACTATTATGACGATTGCATCAAAATTTGCAATGTGATTACTCTGATGGAAACCATAATAGAGAGCACTTTAGAAGGAGCATTTGAACAATGGAAGTCACAAACTATTGCCAAATATACAGAGCATGTCTATATTGAGGATAAACTTCCAGAAGCTTGTGTTGACATTTTACAGGCAGGAAAGTGGCAATTCGAACCGTTTGACTACGTCTTGATTGATGAAATCCAGGATTTTAGTACGTGGTTCCTAGATGTAACTATCAGTCTCCTCAAAGATCGTCATAACCTCTTTACAGTTGGTGATGTTGGTCAAAAGCTCTTCGACCGTGAGCTTGAATGGGGTGGTTTTGATATTGTTAGGCAACGCGTTGCACTTCAGAGCAGATTTCTCATGTACCGTAGCCCTCAACCTATCGCCAAGCTTGCTTGGAAGTTCCTCACCGCAAACAATTCTATCCTGAATGATTTAAAAGAGGAAGGATATCAAACGGAGATCAAGCCTAAAAGTCCTTTTCACACAAAACCTGTCTTTATTTCCTATTCAACTGAAGAAGATTTGATAAGTGAGGCTACTCATGATATCCATGACTATCTGTATAAAGTGCGTCCAGAACAGATTCTCTGTATCGGACTCAAAGATGGTTTACTGCAACAGCTTTATGCACAATTTGTTCAGGCATCATTCCCTACTCGTTGGGCTCCAGATGCTTCGGCTATCAATGGCAGTTATATCTTATTTGCTGATTATATAGAAGCTAAAGGCCTAGAGCGTGATTACGTGTTCATCTTAGATGCTGATCATCTCGCTCTTCAAAAGAATATATTCGCATCAGCTGAACAGAACAGACAGATGATCATCCGTGATCGCATCAAATTGTTCGTAGCACTCACACGTGCTATGCGTGAGGTTCGTCTCTATTACATTGATCAGTACCATATGTTCGTAAAAGACTTACTTCGTTTGCAAGGTCATTAGATACTATGAATGTACATATTCAAGACACATTACAAACAAAGGCAGCTGAAATATCAGACCATCTCAGTTCTCTGAATTTGCTGTGTAGCTACACTCTCCTTGAGTATAGTATCAACTTTCGGCTCATACATGAGGGAAGACAAGTTGTTCTCACACTCTCTTACAGTCCAAAAGAGACAGGTGGACTCCTCATTCCAATGATAGTTGGGTGAAAGACACGATCATCCCTTCTATTCAAGGTTTACTTGTCCAGGAGAAAGCTCCTGCGACGCTACAGCCAATGAATACGATACCCTCTTCGTCTCATGCAATAGTATATTTTACTGAAGCTATTGAATGCTTTCGTATTCTGAAGCCCTTTGCAGAAGAATATATTGACTTTTCAATTATCTGTGAATATACCAAAGAGGGGATAAGACGTGTGCTCAAAGATCCCCAATAGCATTGATTCCAACTAATAGTACTATTGGGGGATATGGATTGCAGAAGAGCGAGCGTTAGGGGATAATCCGAGTAAAAAGAACCTATGGGGTTCGGCTGAAAGGATAGTCCCATGAATGATAGGAGCATAAGTGCCACGAATTCTGCAAGTGGAGCAGTACCGCAAATTGAAAACTTCCTGAAAACAGTCATACAAGGTCTGACAGGCCAAGAGAGCGTGGCAGCAGAGACGGAACGACCTAACCCAGCAGGCCGCCCAGCAGTATTGCCAAGTGAGAGCTTGTGGATGGCGGTGCTAATGGGCGTGCTTGGAAGACTCAAGTCGATGCGAGCCGTCTGGCGGAGGCTGGTAGCTCAAGGATACACCGTAGGAGATCAAGCGATCTACAAACGGTTGGAGGAAGAGGGATGGCAGCCATTGGCGCGGTTGTTTGAGCGGGTAAGTCAGGTCTTAGCACAGTGGTTGCAGCCAGCCCTACAAGCATATTACCAGCGACACGCGATGCTGGCTGCGTTTGCCAGCGATGTGATGGCAATAGATGAAATGCACCTAGATCAGGTGACAAAGCGTTTACCAATTTTGAGATATTTTTGCAAGGGAGATCTGGAATTGTTGCCAGGCAAGCTGGTAGCAGTTTTTGACGTGAGATTACAGCAATGGCATACGATCGAATATATTGAAAAAGCAACCCAAAATGGGAGGGAACAAGCAAAAGCAATGGTAAAATTGCTCAAAGTAGGGACCCTCATCTTAGCAGACTTGGGTTACTTTGGTTTTGCATGGTTTGATCAATTGAGCGAGTTGGGATATAGCTGGATATCACGTGTTAAGAGCTATACTACAATGGTAGTGCAACACACGTATTACGAAGCTGGAGATACCTTTGATCGGCTTGTTTGGCTTGGGGCTGGCAAGACTCATGGCAAGTATGTCGTACGACAAGTACAATTTCGCCAAGGTGGACAGCTGCGCCAATACTTCACCAATGTTTGTGGCCCGACCGTTCTGCCACTGCCAGAAATAGCACGACTTTATGCCAGACGCTGGGATATCGAACTAGCATTTTTGACCTTAAAACGCGAACTGGGCTTGCATCTGATTTGGAGCAGCAAGCCAGTCGTGGTGCTCGCACAAGTATGGGCTTGTCTGATTATCGCTCAGGTCTTGCAAGCTATCCGTATGGAGGTAGCTTTGCGAGCGGGAGTTGATGTCTTTAATGTTTCTCTGCCCCTACTGCTTGAAGCTTTGCCACAACTTGGGGGACACGATGACTTCATCAGTGCTTGTGTGCGTCGAGGGCGTCAGCTGGGCATTATTCGCCCTTCCACGCGCCTTATAATCGAGGCTCCCATCATTGCACCAGCGCAGTTGATCCCATTACCCAAGGACATGCTGCTTTGTCGGCAACCACAGTACAATCGCAAGAAGCCTGCTTGCAAGCAGACAGACCCCGAGATCACCGTGCATCCCCAGCGTGATCAGATCGTTGCGCTTCTCATGCAACGAGAGGCCCAGATTACAGCTTCGGTCACCAAGAGCAAACCAATAGCTCAGTCTGTACCACTCACAGCTCACATCAAGACTCCTCCCCAGCCCGCAACACGAACCGTGCCTGCTGTGCAACCAGATCGTAGTATCGCACGCCCACCTTGGGCTTTTCTCAAGCCGTTGTCGGCTTAGGCTTTACTCTACAAAATATTATAAAAGAGGAATAAAGGTAAAACAAAAATTATATTGAAATAAAATAAATACAAGTTATTCATTAGATATAATTATTTATAGTCTATTAATATGCATATGCCTTGAATATTCTATATTATAAGCAAATTACCTACTATTCATCTTTAAGAATTTTAGCTATAACACTTTGATTTAAAGACTTTAACTGAATGATGTGTGAGTCCTCTCCTTGTTCTTCTTCGCCTATCCTCATTAGTTGGAATCAATGGAAAGGACTGCAAGTACTGGCGCAATCTCTCATCTTGGCATACAATAGGATGTGGCATGAGGCTCTCCTGGATAAATATGTTATTGTTCTTTTGTACCAGGATTTGCTCATGCCTGCAACTTTCCCCCCTTTTGGCTAACTGTACAGAGGTGCTCGTCTCGTCTCCGCTCTTCTTCGACACCAGCTTCGGTTTTTTACCCCTTCCAAAAACTGCAAAGATAGTGATAACCTAGCTCAAGATATTTCTCTAGCTCACCCTTCTGGCTATTAGCTAGAGCATTCATGGGATAGACAACAATGGCCTTAATGCCCGGTGTATTGGGGTGCTGCAACACCGAATCTACAATTGGGATCATATATGACAAGCTCTTGCCCGATCCGGTTCCAGTCGTCAGGATATAGCTGTGCCCTCCACGTGCCACGCGAATGGCCTCTTCCTGGTGTTGATGTAGATACAGGAGATGACCATGAGGCTTCTTTTCTTCTTTGCTGCGACGAAAGATCTGCGCACAAGCTGGATGGAGCACTTCCTGATCAACCAATTGGTTGATCGTGCATCCAGGCTGAAATATGGGATTCATCTGGATCAGTGGCTAGGGCCAGAGCATGCTATCACGAAACAGTTCCTGCTCAACATATTCTTGGATGCGAGGATCACGAATCTGGATAAAACTGCGAATATAAGAGGAGTAGTCAGCGATGAGTTTCTGACGCAGATCAAAAATATTCATATCCCGATGAAGCCAGGAGAACCAGAACGCTTTGATTTTGAATATGAGAGGGCAGGAGTGCGAAATCTCTTTTGGCGTGTGAGCCTCTAAAAGGAAGGCGATATGTCAAAGTCACAGAGCATCGAACAAAACGAGATTGAGCCTTTTTTATTCGCGAAATCGTTGATGTACACTATCCGAACGCAAAAAAGGTGATTCTCGTCATGGGTCATCTGAATACGCACGTTCTTTACGCACTATATGAGACATTTGATCCAGAAGAGGCTCGACGTATCATTGAGCGATTGGAAATCCACTACACCCCCAAGCATGGAAGCTGGTTGAACATGGCTGAGATCGAGTTAAGTGTGCTCAGCGGACAATGCTTAGATCGGCGCATTGGAAGTGAAGAAGAACTTATCCGAGAGGTTGCATCATGGCAGGATAAACGCAATAACAGAGAGGTAAAGGTCAATTGGCATTTTGCCACCCAAGATGCCCGTATAAAACTCAAGCGTCTCTACCCGTCACTTTCTTAGTGACAGCCCACTAGGATGCATGATGCAAACCTCGCCAGAGCTGTGCTCACTGCAAAGCTGTCCCTGTTTTCCCCTAGACAGGATGAGACAGGGTAGGTATTATTAAGAGTGATGCTCGTTTTGTAAACTTTGTGAGAAAGGAAAATTACTATGGTTGGTGATGGGAGGAGATCTCCTTCTCCTGAAAGAAGAGATGATTCATCAAATAGATGCCTTGGAACTGTTGAATCACCAAGTCCATCACATGGCAGTACTTTTGTAGAGAGAAGAGACCACTTTATACGCTTTCATCCTCGCCAAGACGATCAGCCAGAGAGGAAAGAAGCGCCTTCTTTCCCTGACAATATACGAATAGTCGGAACTATAGATAAAGGAAATAGCATTATTGCAGCTCAAAACTTTGAAACACGAGAAGTGATCTTTCCTTTTATCGGCAAGCTTGTACCTCTTGATGAAGCAACTGATAAATCCTTACAGATTACCGACGATTTATGTATAGAGTCTACCGTGGATTTTGATAATAACCTTAATCATAGCTGCAACCCAAACTGTTATATTGATTTTACGAATATGAAGCAACCTGTATTAGTTGCTATTCGAAATATCGAAAAGGGAGAGGAACTTTCATTTAACTATAATGCTACAGACTACGACTTGCTAGATCCAAGATGCGAGTGTCCTTTTACGTGTAAGTGTAATGCTCCAAATTGTCTTGGAGAAATTAAAGGATATAAATATCTTACACCTGAACAAAAGAGGGAGATTTCTCCTTACCTCGCTCCTTTTTTGAAAGCGATATATGAGAAAGAAACTAGGGAACATGAAAACTTAGGGAATCCGTGTGATTAGCCTCGTGTAGCGACTAACTTGTCTGATAGCCGGGCCAGTGTTTTCTGACGGTAGGGAAAGCATGATTTTTGGATACAGCTGTGACTTCCGACCGTGCGACGATTGCCCTCATGAGGAGTTTTATAAATGACAACTTATCTCATCACGCCATCCACACATCTTGCTCCTACTACTACTTTGCCCCTGGTGACAGCTTCCGTAGCGCTACCCATAGACAGGATGAAACAGGTTAGGTATATTTGACATAGTCTAGTTGTTTTGTGTCATTTTATTGATAATGTTCTATAAGCTCTATGAAAGGAAGAAACGATATGCAAAATCGCCGAGATGTGACATCAAGTGGAGGATCTGATCGGGCAAAAGAGACAAGGGGAACTTCAGGAAGAAAGAGAAAGGGATCATGGTCTGCAGAAAGACATGCTACCAACCAAGGGTCTCCATCTCCTGAACAGGAATATTGGACGCAACTGGCAGGTATTGCATTTGAAGGAGGTACTGGCAATGACATGATATCGTTCGGACGCAACGATCAAAGAATACTCCAGGAGCAACAAGGAAGCGGGATGCAGTCATTGCAGGATGCACTAGCCAGCCCTTCCCAGCAAGATATTCCAATGCCAGCACAAGGAAGGCCTGATCAAGCAAGCGCATCGAAAGTCGAGGAGATAGACGAAGCAAAGTGTGATCAGATCGTCGAGAAACTCATCAACCCGCCAAGCAAAAAGAGGAAGATGCTTGGTATTAATGAAAAAGAGTGTTACAAGATAATAGAGATATTAGATGAAAAAATGGATAAAGGAGAAATTAATAGTGAAAAATACAAGATTTCTAGAAATAAAATGATGCAAAAAATAAGAAAGGCTAAGCGTTATAAAAACAACAAAGATGCTGCATTTGCAAGAAATGCTAAATATTATAAAAACAACAAACATGCTATGCTTGCAAAAAATGCTAAATATTATAAAAACAACAAACATGCTATACTTGCAAAAAAGGCTGAATATCATAAAAGCCACAAAGATGTTATACTTGCAAAAAAGGCTGAAAGACGAGTAAGAGATTGGCAGGAAGCTCTCCAGAAAGCTGACAACGAGATAGCCGCTTTGGAACAGGAAATCCAGTCATTGAAGAATCAACTCTCCCTTTCTACGGATGTCAATCAATTGCTTGTCAAAAAACAAAAAGATCTTATTAAGTTGCAAAAAGCTAAAGAGCACTATGGGAAATATCTTGACCAAAATCTTGAGAAAGCTCGGCGCGTCATCCAGATACAGCAAGAGTTGGCTGAGCTTATTGGAGAGGCTCCGAGTCACATTAATCCGCAAGAGTCTCTCCCAGACGCGCTAGGAGAGTCGTCCTCACACCATGCGACTCAAGAGATAAGACCTCTTGAAGAGAGCTATGACCAGTGGCTTGCTCGTGGACAAGTACCGCAAGATTCTCAAAGAAGCGATACTGCCAAGATACTGTATGCAGAGTACCATGAACTTCAGAGACACTTTGAAGAAGAATAGGTGCCACTTCTAGCAGATTTCGCCTAGCAGTGTGATCTTAACTGCTTGATCACATTGCTCAGCTGCACCATAACATTATCTAAGCATTATCGCTCCCTCATTTCCTCAATGCCCTTCTTCGCTTGCGTTGATACTCGCGCTGATACTTCTTCCATCTTTCGTGTTTTGCTTTGTGGTGGCATTAATCACCCCTGAGAGGAAATGGTACCCCGTACATTTCTTTATCGCCGCATTTCTTGCAGGTGCGTAGATTGCTATATTCATCCATAGAGATAGTATGATGATTTATCAAAATGTCTTGGGTTTTAAGCGCATCTGTGCCTCATCCACCCTATCCACGGCCTTTTAGACCACTCTCATTTCGCATAGCCAATGACTATTTAATGAGTATAACAGGCTGTTCAAACTAGGCTATTATTATTGGTGCTGGATCTACCTACCAAGCGTTTCAATCCCTAACGAGTGTAGCAGGTCTTTTAGACACGCCAAAATCGTCCCTCTTTTCTCCTAGAAAATCTCACTTGCATTGGGTATCCTGAGTAGAGAATGTGACTCAGATAGCAGAGCTTTTTGAGAGTTATGAAACACTTTCATTGCAATACAACGTTGAAGGGAGTAAAAAATGCCTAAATTTGAGATAGACCTCAATAAATTGCCAGAAGAGCAAAATCTGCCTTCCTCGCCAGAGCATACAGCAAGCAAAGACTTCACCAGACAGCAAGGGGAAAACAGCACAAGCCGTGGAAAACAAGGCTCCATTGGCGATCTTACGCGGCACTTTGCTACAAATCCTTATTATCATCAAGCACAAGGAGAGTCGTCCAGACAACAAGGGAGTGAAAGCTGTGTCGTACAACGGCAACCACAAGAAGCTCATTGCAGTGCCTTTCAGCCATGGAAACCAGCGCAACCACAAGAAGCTCATTGCAGTGCCTTTCAGCCATGGAAACCAGCGCAACCACAAGAAGCTCCCCATCAGAGAGACCTGCAAGGGCAACGGAGGCTCGATGGTGCCTCCAGCTCACAACAGGCTGATCTGGCCTCTGCTCCTTGGTTGGAAGCACCCTTTCAGACATTTGTGGGTAACATTCAGGAGTCCCTTCAATTCCATGTCAATGAACTTTGGAGGGACCTTGCCTCCGCTAGACCTTGCATCCCAGAGAGTGGCGGCATGCTCCAACAACCAGACGAGCAAACCGTTGTGAGCAACAATCATTTTCCTAGCAGTTCTCTGAGAGACATTGCGAGCGTGTCAAGCCATCATGACTCTCAAGAGCGAGGCCGCGAGAGGAAACGTGATGGGGCCAGCAGCTCATTAGGCCTAACACCTTCTGTGGACGGTCTTGCTCCACAGCAAGCTCAATCCGACCAAACAGTCCATGAGCAACAAAATGAAAAGAGGGCAGCTCAAAAATCTGCTAAAAGAAGGAGGGACCGTAAAGGTGAGTATCAACGGCTAAAAGAAAAAGCAGCAAAGCTAGGCACTACTCCATATGAGAGGGAAAAAGCAAGGTTAGCAGAGCAAGGCACCACTCCACATGAGAAGAGGAAAGCAAGATTAGCAGAGCAAGGCACTACTCCACATGAGAGGTGGAAAGCAAGATTAGCAGAGCAAGGCACTACCCCACATGAGAGGGAAAAAGCAAGATTAGCAGAGCAAGGCACTACCCCAGGAAAAATACGATATGAGAAGAGGAAAGCAATATTAGCAGAGCAAGGCACTACCCCAGGAAAAATAATACATGAGAGGTGGAAAGCAAGATTAGCAGAGCAAGGCACTACTCCATATGAGAGGAGGAAAGCAAGATTAGCAGAGCAAGGCACTACTCCATATGAGAGGAGGAAAGCAAGATTAGCAGAGCAAGGCACTACCTCAACTATCTAAATTCATAAGATGTATTCATGGCTTTTCTGTCAGAGAGAGACGGCTCGATGTGGGCCGTCTCTCTTTTGCATGGTAGCACGATGCAGGTATTCAGTAGTAAGAAATTCAAATCCTCCTGAACTTCTCAGGGTGAAGCAAAAGCTCCAGTCCCAGCTCAGCATCGCTCTTCGCCAGAACCTTCTCAATTGTCCCTTTGTTCAATTCCTCGGCCAGTGTCAGGATTGTCGTGATCTGCTCAATATGAATGCATCGAGGGCCCAGATAACTAGAGCCGCTCTGAGCTGAAGTTACTCCCTTTGTGGTCAAAATTGTCCCTCTTTTCTCCTAGAAAATCTCACTTGCATTGGGTATCCTGAGTAGAGAATGTGACTCAGATAGCAGAGCTTTTTGAGAGTTATGAAACACTTTCATTGCAATACAACTTTGAAGGGAAAACAATGCGTCTATTTGGAGTAGAACTTAATCAATCGCCAGAAGAGCAAAATCTGCCTTCCTCGCCAGAGCAAAGAGCAAACAAAGACTTCACTAGGCCGCAAGGGGAAAGCAGCACAAGCCGTGGAAAACAAGGCTCCATTGGCGATCTTACGCGGCACTTTGCTACAAATCCTTATTATCATCATCAAACGCAAGGGGAAGCGTCCAGACAGCAGGATACAGCAAGCAGTGCCTTCCGCCTATGGCAAGCAGTGCGGTCACCAGAAGCGGAGCGCCCTCCAGAGCAATCATTGCTCGATGAGGCTTCTTGCTCACAACAGCAGCCTCAAGGGGACCTGCATCCTCACACCCGTATAGATGACATTCAGAGAGCCCTGCAATTCGGCATTGACGAACTTGAGAGGCTCAGACCTCCCGTCCCGCCACATACCGAGCGCATGGCCCCACCACACCCAGAGGAAAGGCTTCTGAGCAATGATGAGGTAGCCACCGTATCTCCTTCAGACTCTCAGGGTGAGCCAAACCACAACAGCAGTCACAAGAGAAAGCGTGATGAGGCTAGTAGCTCAAGGGTGCCAACAACATTAGGCAGCACAATATATGGGGGGGACCTTGCTTCACAACAGCAAGCTCAATCCGACCAAACAGTCCATGAGCAACAAAATGAAAAGAGTCCAGATCAACGGCTAAAAGAAAAAGCAGCAAAGCTAGGCACTACTGTAGGAAAACTACGGTATAAGCAGATAAAAGAAAAAGCAGCAAAGCTAGGCACTACTGCAGGAAAACTACGGTATAAGCAGATAAAAGAAAAAGCAGCAAAGCTAGGCACTACCCCAGGGAAAATACGATATGAGAGGAGGAAAGCAAGATTAGCAGAGCAAGATTAGCAGAGCAAGGCACTACCTCAACTATCTAAATTCATAAGATGTATTCATGGCTTTTCTGTCAGAGAGAGACGGCTCGATGTGGGTCGTTTCTCTTTTGCATGGTAGCACGATGCAGGTATTCAGTAGTAAGAAATTCAAATCCTCCTGAACTTCTCAGGGTGAAGCAAAAGCTCCAGTCCCAGCTCAGCATCGCTCTTCGCCAGAACCTTCTCAATTGTCCCTTTGCTCAATTCCTCGGCCAGTGTCAGGATTGTCGTGATCTGCTCAACATGAATGCATCGAGGGCATTTCGTAACCCAGATAACCAGAGCCGCTCTGAGCTGAAGTTACTCCCTTTGTGGTCAAAATTGTCCCTCTTTTCTCCTAGAAAATCTCACTTGCATTGGGTATCCTGAGTAGAGAATGTGACTCAGATAGCAGAGCTTTTTGAGCGTTATGAAACACTTTCATTGCAATACAACGTTGAAGGGAGTAAAAAATGCCTAAATTTGAGATAGACCTCAATAAATTGCCAGAAGAGCAAAATCTGCCTTCCTCGCCAGAGCATACAGCAAGCAAAGACTTCACCAGACAGCAAGGGGAAAACAGCACAAGCCGTGGAAAACAAGGCTCCATTGGCGATCTTACGCGGCACTTTGCTACAAATCCTTATTATCATCAAGCACAAGGAGAGTCGTCCAGACAACAAGGGAGTGAAAGCTGTGTCGTACAACGGCAACCACAAGAAGCTCATTGCAGTGCCTTTCAGCCATGGAAACCAGCGCAACCACAAGAAGCTCCAAGCACCGTGGGAAATACACCAAACAGGGCCTTTCGTCCATGGCAAGCACCACGAGAAGCTCAGCACTATCCAGAGCAATCATTGCTCGATGAGGCTTCTTGCTCACAACAACAGTCTCAAGGGGACCTGCATCCTCATGCCCGTATAGATAACATTCAGAGAGCCCTGCAATTCGGCATTGACGAACTTGAGAGGCTCAGACCTCCCGTCCCGCCACACACAGAGCACATGGTTCAACAACAACCAGAGGAAAGGCTTCTGAGTCATGATGAGATGACCACTGTACCCACATCAGACTCTCAGGGTGAGCCAAACCACAACAGCAGCCACAAGAGGAAGCGTGATGAGGCCAGTAGCACGGCTGTGGATGCGGCCTCCCAAGCGTCAAACACTGATCACACTGCTCAACTAACACCGCGATCAAAAACACGCAGTGAAGCAACAAAGCAGCAATGGGCAGATCCTGCATCTCGTAATAAGTTACTGAAGACACGACAAACTGCTGAATACCGTGAGAAGCTGAGTGATGCAGCAAAGAAGCGATGGACAAATCTTGCATATCGTGAGAAGCAGAGTGAAGCAGCAAAGAAGCGACGGACCGATCCTGCACATCGTAAAAAGCAGAGTGATGCAGCAAAGCGGCGATGGACCAATCCTGCATATTGTAAAAAGCAGAGTGATGCAGCAAAGAAGCGATGGACAAATCCTGAGTTTCAGAAGAAGATGAGTGAAAAGATGAGTGAAAAGTCAAAGAAGCTATGGGAAGATCCTGAGTATCAGAAGAAGATGAGTGAAAAGTCAAAGAAGCTATGGGAAGATCCTGAGTATCAGAAGAAGATGAGTGAAACGTCAAAGAAGCTATGGGAAGATCCTGAGTATCAGAAGAAGATGAGTGAAACGTCAAAGAAGCTATGGGCAAATCCTGAGCATCAGAAGAAGATGAGTGAAACGTCAAAGAAGCTATGGGCAAATCCTGAGCATCAGAAGAAGATGAGTGAGAAGATGAGTGAAACGTCAAAGAAGCTATGGGCAAATCTTGAGTATCAGAAGAAGATGAGTGAAACGTCAAAGAAGCTATGGGCAAATCTTGAGCATCAGAAGAAGATGAGTGAGAAGATGAGTGAAACGTCAAAGAAGCTATGGGCAAATCTTGAGTATCAGAAGAAGATGAGTGAGATCAATGCTAAACGTGAAGATGAAAAACTCACAAAGAAATATGGTGAAGGTTCGAAAAAAGAAGCTGCTAAACGTCTAAAGGCATCGAAGAAAGCATGGCGAGCAGGAACGCAGCAAGTTGCACCAGATCAACCTCCAAGTGCTTAGGTGTGCCTCATGCTAATTGTGGCTATAGGTGCTATGTGAGGGAAGGGAATAACAAAAGGGCCCCAGAACTGTGGCACGATCTGGGCCCTCGTTTTGTTTAGAGATAACTCTAAGATTCTTGCAAAAATGTGCATTAGCATACTTGAGGTAGCCCTACCTCAAATCGGCACGCATAGTTCGCACAGATTGTTCTGAAGCATGCCCGGGATATACCTCTCAAGCATAGCTCTGGTGGTATCAATCTGGTATCCACGAGATGACAGTTCCGGGAAAATGTCCGCCCATGCTTTTTGCAGCGCTTCTACTGTATGCTCAATGGTAAACACCGCATATCTTCCACCAGAAAGCTCAGTCTCCTGTATATCTCTATCTGCCTCCCGGATTTTATACTGATGCGGAATGACAATGCCGACATCATAGCGGCACTGTTCAGACAGCGTTATCTCAGGATTATCATGCGCTATTCCCAGAATAATCGCTGACTCACTGAACAGATGCTCTGACGCCGCCCACCTTTTTATTTGTTCCATCATCGATCTATTCTGTAGCCCATAGGGACCTACCTGCCGTATATAAGCTATTCTCTGTTTCGGCATCTCTTCAATCTGAACAATCATGGGTATTTCTCCTCTCGACGATATATCTGTAAAATAGCATGCTTTAAAATGAATTGCAAGTATATTTTAAAAATGCATAAAGGCACCGTAAATATACGTAAAAATGCTATTCACTCCAAAGATTGTGCAAATGGCAGGTAGGGCTAGGATCTCTGCGAAAATCTTAGCCCTACCTCTACTTCTGTTCGAAAAGTGCCAGCTTTGTGGTCAAAAAGAGGCACATCTGCCAATGGAGATTGCCGCCAAATCCCTTTTGTTGCAGTGCATCTAGTGATTTCACTGTACTTTTCATGCAGACTGTCAAAGGCTCAGCGATTTCTCAGTCTGCCCTCTAGGCTCAGCAATGCTTTACTGCACAATTTTTCAAGAATCTTAGCCCTACCTCGTTTAGAGAGGCTTGAACTTCTCAGGATTGAGCAATGCTTCCAACCCAAGCTCAGCATCGCTCTTCGCCAGGACCTTCTCGATGGTGCCCTTTGCCAGTTCATCGGCCAACGTCAGAATTGTCGTGATCTGCTCAACATGAATGCATCGAGGGCATTTCGTAACCCAGATAACCAGAGCCGCTCTGAGCTGAAGTTACTCCCTTTGTGGTCAGAATTGTCCCTCTTTTCTCCTAGAAAATCTCACTTGCATTGGGTATCCTGAGTAGAGAATGTGACTCAGATAGCAGAGCTTTTTGAGAGTTATGAAACACTTTCATTGCAATACAACTTTGAAGGGAAAACAATGCGTCTATTTGGAGTAGAACTTAATCAATCGTCAGAGAAGCAAAGTCGGTCTTCTTCGCCAGAGCGTAGAGCAAGCAGAGACATCAATAAATCACCATGGGAACATCAGCCTTCCTCGCCAGAGCAAAGCGCAAGCCTAGATCTCATCAGGCAGCAAGGGGAACGTCGGTCTTCCTCGCCAGAGCAGAGAGCAAACGAAGATATCACCATCCTACCGCCAAAGAAACGTTTGCGCACCATGGGCTTTCAAGGGGATCGTCACGGAGAAAACAACACAAGCCGTGAAGGACAACGTCCCATTGACGACTTTACGCGGCACCTTGCCCAAACCTCATATTATCATCATCAAACGCAAGGGGAAGCGTCCAGACAGCAGGATACAGCAAGCAGTGCCTTTCGTCCATGGCAAGCAGTGCGGTCACCAGAAGCGCAGCGCCCTCCAGAGCAATCATTGCTCGATGAGGCTTCTTGCTCACAACAACAGTCTCAAGGGGACCTGCATCCTCATGCCCGTATAGATAACATTCAGAGAGCCCTGCAATTCGGCATTGACGAACTTGAGAGGCTCAGATCTTCCGCCCCACCACATACCGAGCGCATGGCCCCACCACAACCAGAGGAAATGCTTCTGAGCAATGATGAGGTAGCCACCGTATCTCCTTCAGACTCTCAGGGTGAGCCAAACCACAACAGCAGTCACAAGAGGAAGCGTGATGAGGCTAGTAGCTCAAGGGCATTAGACAGTACAATATATGGGGGCGACCTTGCTCCACAACAGCAAGTTCCGTCCGACCAAGCAGGACATAAGCAGCGAAATAAAAGTAGTGCAGCTCAAAGTTCAAAAAGAGATCACAACACTGAATATCAAAATTATAAAGCAAAGTTAGCAGCGCAAGGCACTACTCCATGGGAAAGACAAAAAGCAAGAGCAGCAACGCGAGGCACTAATCTCAGTAAAATACAGTATGGAAGACGAAAAGCAAGAGCAGCAGAGCAAGGCACTACTCCATGGGAAAGACAAAAAGCAAGAGCAGCGCAAGGCACTAATCTCAGTAAAATACAGTATGAAAGACGAAAAGCAAGAGCAGCAGAGCAAGGCTTGACTGTATTAGAATTGAGAAAGATAAAGAAAGCAATGAAAGATACTACTTCAACTACAGAGCGGTGATGGTTTTGGCGTTAGCAAGGGTGGTACCTCTACATGGCTGAGATCGAGTTAAGTGTGCTCAGCGGACAATGCTTAGATCGGCGCATTGGAAGTGAAGAAGAACTTATCCGAGAGGTTGCATCATGGCAGGATAAACGCAATAACAGAGAGGTAAAGGTCAATTGGCATTTTACCATCCAAGATGCCCGTATAAAACTCAAGCGTCTCTACCCGTCACTTTCTTAGTGACAGCCCACTAGCCTCAGGCTTCCTAAAGGCCATCACTGTTTCTAAAGGCTTCTTTGGAAAAGGTGAGGGAGGCAAGCCAATAGGGTCTTCATGCATTGATTTCTTCATCCAATGCCAAGGTTGCCCTTCTAGCAGCCATAGCAAACTCTGCGCCTTTTGAAGCGTAGATAATGCTACGCGAGGCGTTGATGATCATACCCCAGCCACGACTATCACGTCCAGCTTTGACCGTTGCTGCAACGTCGCCCCCTTGTGTACCGATACCAGGAATGAGCAGTGGCATGTCTCCAACGATCTCACGGACACGCTTTAACTCAGCGGGATAGGTTGCACCAACGACGAGTCCGCAGTTTCTGTGGGTATTCCAACTCTGTGCGACTCTGCGTGCTACCACTTGATAGAGCGGCTCACGGGCTTCGCCCACAAGCAGGTTCTGGAATTCATCAGAACCGGGATTGGAGGTTTTGGCAAGCACAATAATACCCTTGTCCTTACGTTCCAAGAATGGCGCTAGAGCCTCTTTGCCAAGATAGGGATGTACAGTGATGGCATCAACTTTTAGGAGATCAAAAGCTGATGCAACATAGCCCAGATTGGTGTTTCCAATGTCGCCCCGCTTGGCATCCAGGATAATGGGAATATGGGGATAGCATTCTTTGAGATAGCGCACCGTCCTGGTTAGGGCTTGCAAGCCGCTATCACCCAGTGCTTCATAGAATGCGACGTTGGGTTTATAGGCACAGATGAGGTCATGGGTTGTATCAATAATATCATGGGCAAAGACGAAGAGTGCATCTTCGATGGAATGAGAACTTTTGACTGTCTCTGGCAAACTGCTGTATTCGGGATCTAAGCCGACACAGACAAATTTGCAACATTGCCAGTGTTGTTCTAGCTTCTCAATAAACGTGGAGGTAATACTGGATTGAAATTGTACAGGTTCTTCAGTCATATTGTCTCTCTTTTGCTGCTTTTTGGCTAAAAATGCACGTCCTTTGCCCAGTTCAGTATTGATGGGAACTTGCTGCTGGCAAAAGGGACATTCTTCTTCTGTATAGGTCTCCAATGATAGAGAAATAAGCGCATGAATTGGAACATTTCCAACGTCTGAGGGTTGCACATTGCCACGATTACACAACACGCTAATGCCCACAACGTTTCCACCATACCCACGCACCGTTTCTACAACTTGACGTACAGATCCGCCCGTTGTGAGTAAATCTTCCACGACGAGGATATTTCTGCCAGCGATGAACTTATCGTAGCCACGACCAAAAAAGAATTTCTTGTCAAGGCTATCATCACTCTTTTCGGCAAATATAGCTAGCGTCTCACCTGTGGTACGGTTGTTATTGAGATGGTGCGCAACCCATTGTGAGAGAACTATGCCTCCTAGGACTGGGCCTACGACAACGTCAATTTGGTCGGCGTTATATGGATGTGCCATCAGTTGGCAAAGAGAGGAGATGACTTAAGTATGTGCATAAAGTGCATCTTTATTGATATAGATTGAGCTGTGTCGACCAGAGGTATAAACGAAGTGGCTGTTGGTTACAATTGCGCCAACACTGCTAAATATTTGCATGATTTGGGGATCGTTCATTTAGTATGCTCTCGATCTTCAATGACCATCTCCGATGCTGGTTTGCCACTTGCAAACAACAGAGCAAGTTCTTTACGCTCTTCCAATTCTTCTTGCGTTAATGGTCGTCTCGTCGGAATATGGCCGATTTTCCCCTCGAGGTATTGCCGCTCCTCTAATTCGTCAAGCGTTAAGGGACGTTTTCGTTGAGTGGTCGGTTGCATCTTGTAGATTATTTTATGCAGAAGTTGCTCGGGATCTAACCCGCTTCTTGCTGCTTCTGCAGCAAGTATTTCGTATTCTTCATCGCTCAAGTTAATCTGATGTGCCATAGTGTTACCTCCTAATTCAAAGAAATTCTTCTATTTTAGAATACCATAAACCGCTAATAAGCACAAATCCCCCCATATTTTGGGGCCTTTTAGCTAACCCTGACAATGCGCTGCCCCAATGGCCCTCCAATAACTTTCCCGTTGCGATAGACAAGTTGACCACGTAAGAAGGTAGCAGTTGGTCGCCCAATCAGTTCCATGCCCTCGTATGCAGACCAGCGGTTCTTAGTGAGGAGATCATCTTTCTGCACTTCCCACACCTGTTGCGTATCAATAACGGCAATATCAGCATTTCTGCCCTCTACCAAGGCCCCTTTCTGCTCAAAGCCAAAGATGTGGGCAATGTTTTGTGAGGTCACTTGGGCAATACGTATTAGTCCTTCTTGCAGTGTCTCACGACCAAAATGCTTGATCCAGTTGGTAATTAGGGCAGGCAAGGTCTCCTGGATACCAGGCATGCCTGAGGCGATTTCCCAGACGCTCTCCTTTTGCTTTTCGGCCAATGTGTGCGGGGTATGCTCAGAGATGACGGCGTCGATCTTGCCCTGGCGCAGTAATTGCCACAGCTTTTGTTGTTCCGCTGGCGTGCGTAATGCTGGTGCAACGTTAATGAGGCTCCCGTAATGGGTATAGTCGTCACTATGAAAGGCTAGCTGGTAACTGGCAACTTCACCGGAGACATCAACACCAATCTGACGACCAAATTCGACGGCGGCGAATTCTTCGCTCGTCGATAAGTGTAGTAGGTGCAGCTTGACACCAAATTGGCGAGCCAGGGCAATCATTTCTAGAGCAGAGGTCAATACGACTGAGAGATTGCGTGCTTCGCCCCAGGCTTGTAGATCATGTCTATGTAGCTCATCGCGATATTTATGGGTAAAATAGTTTACTAGTTCCTGGTTCTCGGCATGCAGGAGAGCCATAATGCGACGCTGGCCCAGAATTTCGAAGATACGTGCAATATCTGCTAGGTGAGGAATTGTGGTGGGAGTAGTGGCATGGCCTGCGGTGAAGATTTTGACGCCAGTAATCAGATCGGGATCGATCTTGTTAAGTTCGTCGACGTCATCGACCGAAGAGCCCATATTGATGGCAAAATCTGTGTAGGAACGGCCCGTGTAACGCTTGATCTGATCTTGTACACGTGTAACGGTCGTGGTGGGAGGCTTGACATTGGGCATATCAAAGATGGTGGTATAACCACCTGCAAGGCCAGCTCGTGTGCCATGCGGGATATCCTCTTTGTGCTCCAAGCCGGGCTCGCGGAAATGACCGTGAACCTCGATGAGTCCTGGCAAGAGATACTTGCCGCGAAAATCCAGGACATGGTCGGTCTTTGCTGGAAAACCTTCCTCAACGCGCACAATCTTGCCGTCTGTAATGTGGATTGTCCCCTCAATGATTTTGTTGGGCTGGACAATGGAGCCCATGATGGATGTGGTTGACATTTTTATATGCCCTCCTTACCTGCTCTACCTAGTCACTTCCCTCGATCAAAAAAGTGCTAGGGTATCGCTCTTGATGAAGTATATACAATATAAACAGCTTTGTCAATGCATCTATGCGTAAATTGCTGAATTCGCATGTTTCTATCTATGTCGTGCACTCTTTGAGCATGGCCCTATTCCTTCGCAAGAGAAATGCCCTTTCTTCTCTCACTGTTGCGGGTATTCTTTCGCATAATAGGCGTCATGATCTTGGGGGCCGTCAATGGTGACTGGTACGTACGGTGTTGCAGAGTCTTCTGGCTGGTATCCGTGCTTGGCGATAAAAGTAGTGCGAAGGTGCTCTGCCATATGTTTCCATGAGCAGAGGGATTCGGTCTTGAGTGAGCTTTTCCGGGGCCCCAAGAAGCTGGAGCATATATCTGCTCATGGCTAGTGCCATTTCCAATTCTTCGACAGTACTCAGGTCGCGCACTACTTGGATGCTGTCTGGCTGTTCATAGAAGATGCTCTCGGAACTAGGTACCGGCTGGTCACTCCAGAGGCAGAACTTCTCATAGGCCAGCTTGTCAGTTTCATAGACTAGAACGCGTAGTGTATACCGTTGTCGGAGATCACTCGTATTTCCACGGTAGCGAAGAAGGCTAGGGTGGAGACGTTCACGCTCCACCGCTAGATCATAGAGTTCTGGATGGTCTGCATAGGCCTTGCGAAGCTCATCTCGGATCTCTAGCATGGTCAGGCCCTGTTGCTTGAATGCGCGGTGGAGATTGCGAGCGATCTGCGCCATTTCAATGCGTTGACGAACCCATGTTTCGTCATGTCCCTGTTTGCGCCAAACAGGGACATGACGTTCACACCAGCTCATGAATCCTAAGCCGATTTCTGCAGCATCCTGAAATGAGGCGTCAATGAGCATTTCCACATATTGCTCGCGTGTCACCAGATGCACATCATCTTCCATCTCATCAGTTCCTTTCGATACGAGTATGGCTCTATTCCTTCACAGGCATGACAACTTCAGTCACCAATTTCCCATCTTTTTCCCTGTACACGCGAATGTTTTTCTCCCATGCAGGGTCCATTTGTGGATAATCGGAGCGGTAGTGCGCTCCACGGCTCTCCTCGCGCTTTAATGCAGCTAGAGTAATAATTTCAGCTACTTTGAGCATATCACGGATCTCTAGGCAAGATTGCAGTTCTTGGATATTTTGTGCATAGAGAGAGTTCGCTTCCTGCTTCAATGCGGTAATTTCGTGCTGAGCACGTTGTAGCTTCTCGGCATCTCTGATGATACCGACATCTTGCCACATCACATCTTTGATCCGTGTCAAGATCTCTGCGGTTTTGATGCCAGATTGGCGCTTGAGGAATGCCTCTATGTCTTTAACGCTCTCATCGATAATTTGCTGGGAGATCTCTGGTCTCTTCCCATGTCTGACAGACTCAGAGGCTCGCAGACCTGCACGACGTCCAAAGACTTGACCTTCAGCAACCGAGTTGCCTCCCAAACGATTGGCTCCGTGTATGCTACGGGTAACCTCGCCACAGGCAAAGAGGCCGTCGCAACGTTGGTTTCGCCCCACTCTGTGATGTCGTAGCCTCCCATCATGTGGTGCATGGAGGGAGAGATTTCCATCATCTGTTTGCGAATATCAATGCCCACTCCCATGTGCTCGGCAAAGACGTCAGGAACGATCTTTTCCGCTTTGTCCTCTTCCCAATGCGTGACATCCAAGTAGACGCCTCCATGCTCGGTTCCGCGCCCTTCCTGGATTTCCTGGTAAATTGCACGGGTGACTTCATCGCGTCCTGCTAGTTCGAGGCGCTGGGGTTGATAGCGCTGCATGAAGCGTTCTCCAAGCCTGTTTTTGAGAATACCACCGTTACCTCGCACCTTTTCGGTAACGAGTATGCCGCGCTTCTCGGGTGGATATGCCATACCTGTTGGGTGAAATTGGACTAGCTCCATGTTAACGAGGATTGCACCTACATCTAAACCCCAAGCATATCCCTCACCAGTATTGCTTGGCGCATTGGTATTGATCCGGTACATCTTGCCACCACCACCTGTGGCAACAATGGTTGCGCTCGCCTGCACCACTTTATATTGCCCAGTTGTGTTGTTGATTACTAATGCACCAACCACTCGCTCATCTTGCTTGATCAGCTGGGCAACATAGTAGTTTTCGAGAAAAGGAATATTGAGGCGGTGCACTTCGAGCAGTAAGCCGCGCATCATTTCACGTCCAGTATAGTCACCGGCACAGAGATTTAAAGGTGCCGAGTGCTTGCCACCAGCCCAGGTAAAATAAGTACCATCGGGCAAGCGATCAAATTGAACACCATAGCGCTCCAGGTCATGTATACGATCGGGCATCTCTTCAGCAAAGATTCTCGCGAGCTTATAGTTGTTGATACGCCAACCACCATTAATAGTATCCTGGAAATGCGTTTCAGGAGAGGCTGGTGCTTTGATGGCCACATTGATCCCACCCATTGCCCAGCCAGTATGTGCGTCTTGCAATTTTTCTTTGGCCACGACCAGTACTTTAGCACCAGCTTCAGTGGCTGCAACAGCTGCGCGTAAACCTGCACCACCTGAACCAATAATCAGAACATCGGTATCTATTCTTTCAATAGTCATTGGGAAACTCCAATTCCAAAGTAGTATCTAATGAGAAGCTTATTAAAGATAAAGCTTCTTGCAAGAAATTCGAACGGAAGACTACCTACCATCGCGACCCAGAATATATTCATCCCAGGACTTGATGGGAATGGTAGCAAGATCCTTCTCAACAATCGCTTTGATGAACAGACGCGCTTGCTTGATCTTGGTGAAGAGCGGAATATTGTGATCAACTGCATAGCGACGCATGGCATAATCATCATCGATTTCTTTCTTGATGTGCCCGTCCACAATATTGATTGCTAGATCAACCTTATTGTCAGCGAAGTAAGTCAGGACATTAGGTGCCTTTTGCTCATGAATTTTGTAGAGCAGAGTAGCCTCGATACCATGTGCACGCAAGAACTGGCAGGTCTTTTCAGTGGCATAGAGAGGCAAACCTAGAGTGGCTAGCAACCTCGCACTCTCCAAGAACTTGACCTTCTTCTCATCGCCGCCTAGACTGATAAAGACACCCTTCTTGGGAACATTCCCACCAGTTGCAATGATCGCTTTGAGATAAGCCTCTTCTACATCCTCGCCAAAGCAAGCCACTTCACCCGTCGAGGCCATCTCGACACGCAGGATTGGATCAGCACCCGTGAGTCGAGAGAATGAGAATTGCGGAGCCTTGACGGCTGTGAAATTCAGAGGAGAGATAGGAATGACAGCAATATCGTCTTTAAAGAGTGCATCGACAAAGACTTCGATGAAGTTTACACCTGTAACCTTCGAAATGAAGGGAAAGGTGCGTGACGCTCTCAGGTTCACTTCAATCACATAGATCTGGTTGTCTTTGGCTAAGAACTGCATATTGAATGGACCAGTGATATTCAGAGCCTTGGCAACGGCATGACCAACCAGCTCAATTCTGGCTTTTGTCTGCTCGTTGAGCGTTTGCGGTGGCAAGACAATGGTGGCATCACCGGAGTGAACACCTGCATTTTCGATATGCTCTGAGATGACGAAGACTTTGACCTCGCCACGCTGAGCTACAGCGTCTAGTTCGATCTCTTTGACTTTCCTGAGAAACTTTGTGACTGTGACGGGATGCTTAGGCGAGACTGCGGCAGCCTCCTGGACATACTGTTCTAGCTCTTCCTGGGTATAGCAGATATTCATAGCACTGCCGGAGAGAACATAGGATGGCCTGACGAGCACAGGAAAGTCCACACGCTCGGCAAAAGCTGTCAGTTCTGATAGGTCGGTGAAACTATTCCATTCTGGCTGGCGAATATTGAGCGAGTCCAGTAGGGCTGAGAATTTATTGCGATCTTCTGCCCGGTCGATATCGGTGGCATCAGTACCTAGCAAGTGGAAACCGTAGTTCTTCAATGCTTTGGCTCGATTATTGGGTGTTTGTCCACCAACAGAGACGATGATACCTAGCGGCGATTTAAATTCACAGATGTCTGCAATGCGTTCGAAGGTCAATTCCTCAAAATAGAGGCGATCTGAAGTATCATAGTCAGTGGAGACTGTTTCTGGGTTACAGTTAATGACGATGGAATGCTTGTGATATTTTTTGAGCGCTTGCACAGTGCTCACTGAGGTCCAGTCGAATTCGTACCTGATGAGCCAATGCGGTAAGGACCTGAGCCTAGGATCATCACACCATCAGCACCAGTCGGTTCCACATCATGATGGTGTCCATTATAAGTCATGTAGAGATAGTTGGTCTCGGAGGGGAATTCAGCGCCTAGGGTGTCAATCTGGAATACTACAGGAGTAATGCCTTGCCGTTTGCGTAGAGCACGTATTTCTAAGCCAGTCTTACCTACTAATTCGCCAATACGTTTGTCTGAAACGCCCATCTGTTTAAGGGCAAGCATGTTCAATGGCGAGAGATCCCGCGTTTCTTGCAAGCTTTGTTCGATATCAACAATATGCTTGATGCGCTGTAAGAACCAGAGGTCGATGCCAGTAATGCTTCTGAATTTCCTGGATGGAGATTCCCTGGCGCATCGCTAATGGTAGCATAAACATACGCTTTGGTGTGGGTGTGTAGAGGTAGTGAGCAATGATCTCATCCACACTTTCATCGCGATTGGCAAAGACTTTCTCCGAGGTAGCTCCTTCCGAACTCCAGATCTAGCATGCGAATGGCTTTCTGATAGGCCTCTTCAAAGGTTCGACCAATTCCCATGACCTCGCCGACAGACTTCATGCCTGTGCCGATAGTCTCATCGACCCCCTTGAATTTGTCTAGATCCCAGCGCGGAATTTTTACGACGACATAGTCTAGGCTAGGCTCAAAACAGGCCTGGGTGACGCCAGTCACTCGGTTTGTGAGATCGGTCAATGCATAGCCCAGAGCTAGCTTTGCAGCAACATAGGCTAGAGGATAACCCGTAGCTTTACTTGCCAGAGCTGATGATCGCGATAGGCGAGCATTGACCTCGATGACGTAGTAGGCTGCGGTATAAGGATTAAGGGCAAATTGGACATTACACTCACCAATGATGCCTAAACTTCTAATGATAGTAATAGAAGCTGTACGCAACATATGGTATTCCTGGTTAGTTAGCGTCTGACTAGGGGCAATGACGATAGACTCACCGGTGTGAATACCAAGTGGGTCCATGTTTTCCATGTTGCAGACTGTAATGCAGTTGTCATAGGCATCACGGACGACTTCGTACTCAACTTCTTTATAGTGATGCAAGTATTGCTCGATCAGGACCTGTGGTGCAAAGGCTAGAGCACCGCTGACGATATACTCCAATTCTTGCTCATTCGTTGCAATGCCTGATCCCTGTCCGCCAAGGGCATAACCAGCACGAACCATCACCGGGAAGCCAATCTCGCGCCCAATCTGCATGGCGTCTTCCAGTGTTTCTGCACTGTGGCTCTTTGGCGTTGGAATATCAATGTTGCTAAGGTGCTCGGCGAATTCTTGGCGGTCTTCAGTCAGAATAATAGCCGAGATGGGAGTTCCTAGAACCTGCACCTGATATTTCTCAAGTACTCCGCTTTTGTGGAGTGCGATACCACAGTTGAGTGCTGTCTGGCCACCAAAAGAAAGTAGAATGCCATCTGGACGCTCTTTGGCAATAATTTTTTCCACAAAATTCGGCTTGATAGGTAAGAAATAAACCTTATCCGCTAGCAGATGTGAGGTTTGGATAGTCGCGATGTTAGGATTAACTAGGATTGTCTTAATGCCCTCCTCCTGTAAGGCTTTGAGGGCTTGCGATCCAGAGTAGTCAAACTCGCCGGATTGCCCGATCTTGAGTGCACCTGCACCTAACACCAGAACTTTGCTAGGCTTTTCCATTTAGACCTCTTACCTTCTCCAGAAAGTAGTCAAAGAGCCAATCGGTATCCATAGGACCCGGGGCAGCTTCTGGATGGAATTGGACGGAGAAAAAGGGCAAATGTGTATGACGCATACCTTCGTTACTCCCATCATTGGCGTTGATAAACCAGGGCTTGAAATCTGGCGGCAGTTGACCGACAGCAAAGCCATGATTCTGAGTGGTAATATAGCAGCGCTTCGTTCCCAACATCAGGCAAGGCTGATTCTGACTCCTGTGCCCAAATTTGAGTTTGTAGGTGTCCCCGCCAGCTGCAAGTGCTAGCAATTGATGACCCATACAGATACCCATAGTAGGTATTTTGCGATCTAGGGCAGCGCGAATGGTCTGAATAGTTTGCTGTGCCAACTTGGGATTACCCGGTCCATTCGAGATCAGTATCCCATCAAAATCAAAGGTGCAATCTGCCGAAAACAGGTCATAATCCCAGGGAACGATGATCACACGCACATTTCTTGCTAGTAGGCTACGCACAATATTGCGTTTTGCACCGCAGTCGATCAGCACAATCGTTGTCTCACCTTGGCCAACTATCTGCACCTTTTTGACTGAGACTTGCTCGATAAGATGTTGCAGGTTGGGATCAATGAAATCCGTATCTTCATCATCAAAAATGATTTTTCCCAGCATTGAACCGCATGTACGCAAATGTTGCGTTAATAAACGGGTATCTTTGATTTCTAGAGCGGGGATCCTCTCTCGTTTTAACCAGTCTTCCAGAGTCATAATACTCTGAGCATGCGAAGGAGTATTCACATAATGAGAGACAAGCAGTCCAGCAACATGGATACGGTCATCTTCCCACATGGAGGAGTCCGGTACCCCATAGTTGCCCATAATAGGATAGGTCATGGTTAGGATCTGACCAGCAAAGGAGGCATCCGTCAATGCTTCAGGATAACCAACCATGCCAGTGCAGAAGACGACCTCACCAGCGCTAGCACGCTTGTATCCAAATGACATTCCTTCAAATATGGTTCCATCCTCTAGTACTAGTGAACCAAAGGTTAAACGGTCCCTACAGTCAAAAGTATCCAGATTATTCTTGCTAATAGGGTCTTTTACCAGCAGGTTACGAGACTCTGGACGATCTTCTACCAGAAGGTTACTGGACCCTGGACGATCTTCTACCAGAAAGTTATTATGTACATGGTTGTTTAGCACTTATTTATCCTTCCAAAAGAGATGGGAGTCTATAAAATACACAACATACCTAAAGAGTACAAATATTGCACTCAACAACTATCGTTCTTACGCCCTTCCCAGAACGAGTGCCAGCAGAGCCATACGAGTATATAGTCCGTTGCGAACCTGCGAGCGTAGATAAACAGCACGCTCATCCATATCAACCGCTGGATCTATCGATTCGACCCGAGGGAGAGGGTTCATAAGAATCATATCTTTTCCTGCGTGAGTTTGCAAAAGGTGAGGCGTAACTACTATAGCTGCCTGCAAAATATCCTGATACTCAGCCTGCGAAGCGAAGCGTTCCTTCTGCAAACGCGTCCAATACCAGAAGTGGCAATCAGTGGGAATATCTCTAACGTCGCTAATCTCGATGATCTTGATACCACGATTGCTGAAAGCCAAGAAATCATCACGGGCTAGCCGGAGAGAGCGTGGCGAAAGCAGGTAGACAGTGTTATTTTTGAACAGAGAGAGTCCACGCAGCAACGAATGAATGGTGCGGCTATTAAGGCAATCGCCTGCTAGTAGTCCAGTGAGGCAATCAAGGTGCCCAAACCGCTCGTAGAGTGTATATAAATTCGAGCAGAGTTTGAGTTGGGTGCTCATTATGACCATCCCCTGCATTAATCACTGGTACGAACTGTGCAGCCAGTGCAGCCTCTAGGGCAGCGCCAGCAAAATGATGGCGGAGCACAATCGCGTTCGTATAGGCTTCAAGCACACGAATAGTGTCCTCAAGGGATTCACCCTTCCTGACAGAAGAAACCATCTCGGGATTCTGCATCTCAATGGTTTGCCCGCCTAAGCGTTTGACTGCGGCTGCAAATGAACTGAAGGTTCGGCTCGAAGGCTCAAAAAAGAGCAGAGCGACTAGGAGACCTTCCAGTAGATGCGATGGTTCATTATTGACAGCGATGCGTTTCATCTGATCTGTCAAATCGAAAAGCGTGTGTAGATCACCAACTGAAAACTGGTCGAAGGAAACAATATCCTTGCCGTTAAAATTGCCATTGATCGTTTCGAGTCTATATGAAGGACGAGAAGAGACTTGTTGCATAAAACCTCCCGCAATTGTCCATAACAACGGGTTGATAGGTCATCCTTTTCCTTGCTCCCATTCAAGAAAGGACCAAGTCTTCTCTGAAAATAGCCAGTCACTGCCATTTTCAAGGACTGTGGTGCACCCCGGCCCATGAGTGCCTCTCTTGAAAGATAAGGAACTCACACCTAGCAAAGTTGCTTTGGAGGAGAAAGCCTTACAGATCAAAAAAAAACCTCACCTCCTAATCAATGGAGTGAGGAAGGAAAACGTATCCCTTTCCCAAAGAGAAGAGGGATACCGACAGCCGTCTCGGAAATAGATGAGCTATGCTTGTGATTATGATCACCATCCTCTTGAAAGAATTAGCCATGAAACCGTTGTGCCTTCACTAACGAATTGGAAACTGCAATTTAAATTGTTAAGAGTATACCTAACTCTGTTTCAAAAGTCAATGCCTTGACAATTTCTATAGAGTATGTTATACTACTAATAGTTCCAAAGAGGAACTATACCAGGGAAAACAAAGACCCTGGCACTTGGCTAGAGGCCTTGCATAGGTAATCTGAAGGGAGGTCCTATGAGATCAATGAAGAAACCAGTACGCCTGATGGGGATGGTCTTTCAAATTGACTAGGAGGGCCCGTAAAGACGGGCATGCTTTCCCCCTGAGCGTCTAGCCATTTTCCCAATCTTCCGCAGCTCTATGATGCTTGCATAGTCTTGACAGCTATTTGTGTCGAGGAGTGGCAAGAGGTAAACAGGGGATATCCGTTTACACGTACTAGCGTCTCTATGAGAGATGAAAACTCAGTTGACGTAATAGGGGAGTTGTGAAGGAATAAAAAGAAAATAAGAGGGCAGGATATTACGGTATCCTGCCCTTTCGTTGGTTGCAATAGATTCTCAAGTTTTTACAAGCAGTTCAGAAACAGACCACTGTAGTCCCTAAGCTTTTTTTGACTACTCGCAAGCCCCCGCATTTATCCACATTTGACAAATGGATTGTGTGAAATGGCCTTGGAAAAGGGATACCATCGTCAACTATTTCACAGCCTCAGTGGTATCGGTCCGTTCCGCAGGTAACCCTAAAAAGATGTGGGTAAGAATCAGGCATTTATGCGTGGGGTTCATGACTTCCCTAGTGACAGTACGGCCATAAAGGCCTCTTGTGGGATTTCTACATTACCAACCATTTTCATGCGCCGTTTGCCCTCTTTTTGTTTCTCCAACAATTTGCGTTTACGCGACACATCACCTCCGTAGCACTTGGCAAGGACATCCTTGCGCAGAGCTTTGACTGTTTCACGGGAAATCACCCGCGAGCCAATAGCAGCTTGCACAGGGACATCGAAGAGCTGGCGAGGTATCAGGCTACGCAGTTTTTCGACTAGCGCACGTCCCTGGTGATAGGCACCTTCACGGTGGAGGATCAATGAGAGCGCGTCAACTGGAACGCCATTAACTAAGATGTCGAGCTTGACCAGATCTGCCTCTTGATAGCCTGTAAAACTGTAATTGAGCGAGGCATAGCCCTGGGTACGCGATTTGAGTTGGTCGTAGAAATCAATGATAACTTCTGCTAGAGGCATACTGTAAGTCAGCAAGACACGCTCGGCCTCGATATATTTGAGATCCTTGGAGATACCACGACGCGAGGTCACAAGGTCCATAATAGTTCCAATGTAGCGCGATGGGGTGAAGATAGCAATATCCATCGATGGCTCTTCGATCTTCTCAATCTCGCCAAAAGAAAGGCATCTCCGAAGGATTATCGACGATGACAAGTTCTCCACCAGTTTTGGTGACATAGTATTCTACACTTGGTGCAGTTGCTAGGATATCAAGATCGTACTCGCGCTCTAGCCGCTCCTGGATGATTTCCATGTGGAGCAGGCCAAGGAAACCACAACGAAAGCCAAAGCCTAGGGCATTAGATGTCTCTGGCTCGTAGAAAAGGGCGGCATCATTGAGTTTCAAACGATCCAGCGCATCACGTAATAGAGGATACTCGTTGCTTTCTACCGGATAAAGGCCAGCAAAAACCATCGGTTTCGCTGGTTCATAGCCAGGCAGAGGTTCAACTTTACCTACGGCTTCTGGTAGCGTGACTGTATCACCAACGTGGCAATCTTTGACGTTTTTGAAGCCTGTCGCGATATAACCAACCTCCCCAGTGGTTAACTCGCCGACAGAAATCAAGCGCGGCTGGAAATAACCAGCCTCGAGCACCTCTGTGTTACTTCCAGTTGCCATCATGGTTAGACGCTCACCTTCGCGCAATTGTCCGTCAACGATGCGCACATAGGCAATTACGCCCTTATAGGCATCGTAGTGCGAGTCAAAGACGAGAGCACGTAAAGGTTTATCAACTGAGCCCTTTGGAGAGGGTATATGCTTAATAATCGCCTCTAGGATGTCCTGCGTCCCAATGCCTTCTTTGGCAGAGGCAAGAATACACTCATCTCTGGGGAGGCCGATGACATCTTCCACTTCCTGCTTTACTTTCTCAGGATCAGCACTGGGTAGATCGATTTTATTGATGACCGGGATGATGGCAAGATCAGCCTCAAGTGCAAGGTAGAGGTTAGCCAACGTTTGCGCCTCAATGCCTTGGGCCGCGTCAATGACGAGCAGGGCACCTTCACAGGCGGCAAGGCTCCGCGAAACCTCGTAAGTAAAGTCGACGTGACCCGGCGTATCAATAAGATTGAGTTCGTACTGCTCACCATTAAGACTCGTGTAGCGCATACGTACAGCCTGAGCTTTGATCGTGATACCCTTTTCACGTTCTAACTCCATTTGATCGAGTGTTTGCTCCATCAATTCGCGCTTGGAGACGGTGCCTGTGTGTTCCAACAAGCGGTCTGCAAGAGTGGACTTGCCATGATCAATATGCGCAATGATACAAAAATTCCGAATATGTGCTTGATTTGTCATCTTAATTGCTATCCTGCCCTAAGCTTTTGTTAGGAAACTTTCTCTTAAACGTCACTCAGATGCAATAATTCCTCCACATAACACCTCATCCCCATCCTCACCCCCATAGAAGACGGCGGCTTGACCAGGCGTGATGGCACGTTGTGGGTGGAGTAGTCTCACATGCACGCGCTTGCCCTCCAGCGGAGTAACCAGAGCAGGTTGCTCATGAGCCTTGTAGCGGACACGCACTTGCGCCTCAAAAGTGGCAGTAGGTATTTCATCGCTCAGATAATGCATATTGCCGACCACAAATTCTTGTCGATCTAGGGCACTGGCCTGACCAACAATAAGCGCGTTGTTCGTAGGGTCCATCTTGATCACATGCAATGGCTCTCGTGAGGTAATGCCAAGCCCCTTGCGCTGCCCAATGGTATAGTAAGCCAGACCATGATGACGACCCAGGACATTTCCCTGCAGGTCATAGATAGGGCCAGGCTTAGGGATAGAGATCAATGATTCTGTTGTTGCTCTAGCTGTAGAAGTGCTAGCAGGTGTCTCTGCTGCTACCAGTGTCATCTCAGCGGCCTTGGCTTGCGCATAGCGATCAATGAAGCCTCGATAATTATTGTGAGCGACAAAACAGATCTCTTGGCTCTCAGCTTTCGTTGCAACGTTCATTCCGCGCTCGGCAGCCATTGCGCGTACCTGAGGCTTGGTATAGTTTCCCAGAGGGAAACAAGCGTGTGCTAGTTGATACTGATTAAGTACGTGCAAGACATAGGATTGATCCTTGTCCGGATCAACTGCACGACGTAGTCGACGCTTGCCAGTGACTGGATGATTATCCACACGTACGTAATGGCCCGTCGCTAGATAATCAGCATCCAATGCTAATGCACGACCAAGCAACACTGTGAAACGGATATGGCGATTACAGGTTAAACAGGGGTTCGGTGTCAGCCCCGCTGTGTAGTCTTCATAGAAAGAGTCTACAATTTTATCTTTAAACTCTTTTTCAACGTTTACCAAATAAAATGGTATATCAAGCATACGTGCAATACGTCGTGCATCATCAACAGATTTCTAGAGAGCAACATTTATTTTGAACCACGCGCTCAACTCCATTATCCTCCGCTTCAATCACACCGGGTTCAGACCAGAGACGAAGCATAATGCCAATTACGTCGTGCCCTTGTTCTTTGAGCAAGGCAGCGGCAACTGAGCTGTCAACGCCACCACTCATTGCAACGACTATTCGTGCCATAGCGAAATTTCCTGTAGTTGTAATGCCTTGCTATCTCAATTATTCAATCACGAGATCCTCGTCGACAGCTAGAAAAAAGGACTAGCCTGCAGATGGCTAGTCTTGGGAACCTGCAAAACTCTCTTCGGCTGTCTGTTGTAGACCAGCTAGAGCAAGTCTAGCATCTCTGTTTCGCTGTGTCAAATCTGTTTCTGGAAGTCTGGAAGTCTGGAAGTTGAGACAGAGTCCAAAGCCAGAGCACCTGCTTTGTTTCTTCGAGTGCTTGCCTGGCATGTATGATAGGAACTTCTGTTCGTGGTTTTGAAGGCAAGATTGTGATACAATGATTTTACTTCTTATGATCCAAAAATCGCTGTATTGCAAAAAACCTGATTTTTTATCGCTTGTTCTAGTAACCGGGTACCTAAAACATAAGTTCCGAGTTGTTGTTTCTTAGGACGCATATTAAAGATTGTTACAAAACAAAGCGCTTCTGATAGTTCTATCATAAAGCGACTTTTTTGCTTGTCAACAAACCATTTTTGCATGTCAGGATGTTTCATAATAGCATCTAAGGCTTGCTGTCTTCTTTGCAAGATCTCCAGTCCTCTTTCTGTATATTTCAACTGCAATTCTCCATTTTCAGCTTTAGTAATGTTATACTCATTATTTCTAATGATTTGCTGATAAAAACTCATCAGTATTTTGGCAGCTTCAAATTCAATAACGCTTTTTTCTTGTTCCTTATGCATACTGACATCAATAAGATGAGGTTTTCCTGCTTCATCAAAAATGATATTGCCAAAATGCAAATCGCCGTAAGTAAAAAGAGGAATCTTTAGCAGCTGCAAAGACGCCATCTAGCAACGAACTTGATTGCTTGAGCCAGGAAAGAAGGACAGGTAAACTAGTGACTCGTTCATCATTTACCGTAAATGTTTCCTTTTCCAGTAACACTCGTACTCCTTCTGAGGAAACATTTTGAATACCTTCCAAACCTCGTCTTACTTGTAAGAAACGTCTCTGAGAAAAATGATGCTGTTCATGAGAGGATGCTCCCTTTGACCATAATTCTTGATCAAAATGCGAGAGCATAGTATTCAGCTTGCCCAAAAATTCTTCATCAGTCATGTGTTCGAAAAATGCCTCATCGGCCGCTTCACCTTTTAGATAAGGCATGACATAATATAATTTTTCATCCTTAATATTTATATCTACTATTTCTGGTATGATAGCTATGCCTGCTGCCCTCATCTCCTGCATTCTTCTTGCTTGACGAAGCAAGTTACCATTCTCTCGTCTACCAGCGGATATTTTGACAACATATTGTTCACCTGCTTTAGTCTCCATAACACGAACAGAGCCACCATACCCGGTTTTTGCATCAAAGTTTCCCGTCTCTCTAGAAAGAAGCTTCAGTGTATATGTTTTACCTTGCTTCCCAGACTTACAGAGGTTTGCGGGAGTCTTGATCCCATCCATCAAGCTTGCAGCAGCGTCCGTGTTCTGCAGAGCAAGGGGCTCAACGTTCTTGCCAACTGCTGGAATAACCATAGCAAGTACCTTGTTATTCTCCCCGGATACTATGGCCTGGTGATTATCAGGGAGAGAAGGCACTTCCCCCTGGTTAATCTGTAACTCACTTCTGACTCGTCGAATCCTTTGCACCCCTTGTTTTGGTGAAGATAATAATTTGTCTACTTGCTGCTTACATATTATTTGACCGGGATAATGCCTTTGATGCCTCTCTGAATATTTGGAACGATAATATTCCAACCATGTGAGAAATTGTTTGTCCACAAGAGGATCAGGCGTGGTACGCAATTCTTTGGGTCCATGCTGGAATATCTCACTGCGTTCCGAGAATGTTGGCAGTTCTACCCCTGCACGCATACCGACATATGCCGTAAGGGCAGAGGATATCCTACCACATCCGTCAGCAAAGAAGTGATCCGTGAGATTTCACGCGATATTCGATCCAAGCCGCTGTTTCCACAGAGTCAATATCTGGATCGCCAAAACGGCAAAAAAGCTCATTGTAAAACTGGTTATTTTCTCTTTCAAGATGCTGTACCGGTGTGTATGGAAATTTACCAGAATCTGTTTCCCGCAATAACACTCCTTCTCTTGTAATACCGGCATTTATATTGCGTGCCACCTGTTCTACAAATCTTCTCAGATCATCAGCCGAACCGAATTCGCGACCTTTCTCATCATAAAGATATTCCAGAACAGCTGCATAATTCGAAACCGCTTTTTTAGCGGCTTCGTCACCAGAAGTCGCTTGCATAAGGCGTTCTTTACCTCGTGAACCACTGGTATCAATAGTACCAGCTGACGTACGGCTGGTGGCTGCAAGATTGCTCAAAGCCTTGCGAATATAATATTGTCTGTCTAATTCTCTTTCGTTCCCAGTTGAGACAGCTTCTCTATCATCTCGGGGGTGAGACGCACTTTCTCCTGCCTCTGGGGTAAAATGACTGTCTCCGGTGCGACTTTCTCGTGGCGCATTGCCTCCTCGCGTGCCTTCTTCCACTGATGTAGAGGGCCTGTCATACTTTGTCATTTGGTGTGTAGGAACGTCTGACGGATGTATTGGCGGTTGGTCTTTGTATCTCTCAAACGTCCTGCAATACCGATTTAACTCGGGACTTGTAAAAGGGCCAGTCTTGTCTTTTTTACCTGTTTGGCTGTCTGGTTTAAATCTTGAGGATTCAGACCTTTCTCTTCTCTCCTCAGGCAGATCTGTGCCACGAGGAATAGATACATCCTTCATAGTAACACCTTCTTTTGATAAAGTAGTTAGAACATGGCTATTTTTGAACATCTATTTCAACAACAAAACGCACCTACTAATGTCAACTATACCCAAAATATATCAGAAAATCCTAGTCAAAATGAGGGACAATTTTGAGGACGGGAGAAAGATTACTCTCTTTGCAGTTTTAACGAGCAGTCTTTTTTGTTGATGCAGCTCATTACCTAAGTAACCAGGGTCGCTGTGAGCTGAAGTTGTTCGCTTTGTTCCCAAATTGTCCCTCTTTCCCCCCTGGAAGATCCCTTTTCCATGGTATATACTTTATAGAAGAGACTACTCAGGAAGGTATCATTATGAAGACAGCTCTCAACCCAGATGAAGAGATATACATCTGTTTATCATCTTGAATACAATTGGCTTGAGAAGCGGCTCCAAAAAGGGGCATCTGAGTAGATACGAGTAAAAAAACACAGAGAATTCATTATGTACTTTTATTAATGTAAGGAGAATAACAAATGGTTCTAGAAAAAGCATCAGATCGTGGAAAAGCCATTGAGCCAAAAACCAATGAGAAAGAAAAAAAAGACTATCATAGGCAACTGTGTGAAAGGCTTCATCTAGACTCGCCAAGAGACGATTTGTCCCACATATCATCTCACAATTCCGGGGCAGAAAAAATTGAGCATACAATTGATATAAGTACCGATAAAAAAGAAAAAAAAGACTTTCTTAGGCAATTGTGTGAAAGGCTTCATCTAGACTTACCAAGAGATGATTTGCTCTGCATATCATCTCAAAAATTAGTGACAGAAAACACTGATCATCCAATTGAAGCGAGGAAAGAAGCTCCTTTTCTCCCTAACGACCAACGCCATCAGGCTATGTTATCCCGAAAGAAGGAGATGATACCTGCTAGAGTTATTAAGCCTGGGAAACAAGGTGAAACATATGGATGGAAGCCCCTGCCTATGGAAGAAATGCGAAAGTCTGATGCCGTATTTCTTCCAAATTACCTAGCAAGGTATGACTCTCCAACTTACTGTGAACAGTTAAAAGAAACGGAAAACCTTGATGCAAAATCCACTATGGGCTCTATTCGTCTTATGGAGACCAAAGCAAGCGAACAATATGTTGTCAAAAGAGTTGCTGGTAGAGAAAAATGTGATCGTTTACTTCGTCAAGTAAGAAGAATGCAGGAGATGAGGGCAGCAGGTATAGATAGCATAGTGAATATTGTAGATATGAATATTAAGGATGGGGAATTGTATTATGTCATGCCTTATCTAAAAGGAAAAGCGGTCGAGGAGACAATTTTTGAACACATGACAGATAAAGAATTTTTGGGCAAGCTGGATACTATGCTCTCGCAGGTTGATCAAGAATTATGGTCAAAGGGAGCATCCTCTTATGAACAGCATCATTTTTCTCAGAGACTTCTCCCCATAATAGAACGACGTTTGGAAGGTCTTCGGAATATTTTCTCAAAAGAAATGCCAACCTCCCCGGAAAAGGAAACATTCACGGTAAATGGTGAACAAGTCATGAATTTACCTGTCCTTCTTTCCTGGCTTAAGCAATCAAGTTCATCGTTAGATGGCGTCTTTGCAACTGCTAAAATTCCTGCTTTTACTCATGGCGATTTGCATTTTGGCAATATCATTTTTGATGAGGCAGGAAAACTTCACCTTATTGATCCCAGTCCTAGACGAGAAAAGAGTGTAGCTGAATTTGAAGCTTCACTCATACTGGGTAGTGTATACCGTGAAATCATTATAAGTAAAGAATGCAGTATTACACAAGTTGAAAGCGGAGAGTTACGCTTGCAGCATACAGAAAGAGGATTGAAGATATTACAAAGAAGACAGCAAGTCTTAGATGCTATCATGAAACATCCTAACATGCAAAAATGGTTTACTAACAAGAAACAAAGTCGTCATATGATAGAACTATTAGAGGCGATTTTTCTGGCAGTAATCACTCGTAGGCATCCACAACTCGTATCTTATGTTTTAGGTACTCAATTACTAGAACAAGCGCTAAGAAAATCAGGCTTTTGCGATGCGGCAATTTTGGAACATGAGAAACAACATCGTTTGCGTACACTGTTTAAAAGGGACAGCGGGACTGAAGTTTTTTTTAATAGCACGTCGAAATTTCCTGAAATATCATCTAGATAGTATAGAATCTTCAGGACATGAAATGGTGCTTGACAAACCGCAGCAATAATTACAAGAAGGGATTCATTAACCAAGGGCTAAAACTGCAAGAGATAGATGTGACTTTCTCTACAGTTACAGAGATCAAAATGATCAAATCCCTCCTATTAATAGACTTTATTCCGATTCGGGGATAGGAAGCCACAGATCGAGCCGAAGACGAAAGTTATGGAAGGCGCAACCTATTTCAATGATCATATTACGTATTTCAGACAGTGTTCCTTGCATGACTTGCAGAAGAGCATGGGCCCGTGCTGGTCTCTGCTTATTCAGCGAGATGTCTAATAACTACGATAACCGCTGATGACCACTCAGGTAATCTTTGAGCATAAGTTCACAATCAAAAGCCATATGGCCAAAAGCTTCCCCTGGGGTGAGCCAACAAGTTTGACCCTCCTTTGAGCCATGTTCTTGCCCGTCAATAATAGATCCCTTATAGGCAACGGAGACGGAACGCAAACGAGGATCGCGCTTGGGAGAGGAATAAATCCCTACAATGCTGTGAATAGCGACATTATATCCCGTTTCTTCCTGTGCTTCGCGCAGGATACATTGCTCAAGAGTTTCTCTGTAACGCACAATTCCTCCGGGGATGGCATAACCCAGACCGTCAGAGCGATCGAGGAGCAGGAATTTCCCCTCGCATTCAATAATAATACAAGCACTCAGTATGGGAGAAATCTTCCCTAATGTGAGCAGGGCGATAAGCCGAAAAATCATGCCTGCAAGTAGGCCTTTCAATTTCTCTCCCACTCCTGGATCTTCTCCTTCTCTCATTTTCTATATGCTATTGCATCTACAGTTCTATCCAATGCTCTACTCGAACCTGTCTCTGCAATAAATTTGGTAAGCTGTCATCGCAAAGGAACGCCCCTTATATCCCCATATCTGAATCTAGGGGAGTTACAGGGCGGCTTGCTAAAAACATCCGTATTAGTATACTACACAACTAGCTGCAAGCAACTAGAGATCAGGCACTGAAGAGCTAACGACAATTTGGACAGGAGAGAGCAGCAAAAACTATGAGACATCTGGTTCATCAGCATTAAAACGATAGCCGACTCCTGATACTGTCAGGATAAAACGGGGATGAGTGGCATCAGGCTCGACCTTACGCCGCAACTGACCAATATAGACATGCAAATAGTGGGCTTCAGTACCATAGCCTGTTCCCCAAACTTGCGAGAGCAACATTTGTCGAGTCATGATTTTCCCATTGTTTTTGATCAGAGCTTTGAGTAGATCATATTCAGTTGGCGTTAGCTTCACTTCCTGTCCATTGACTTGGACAAGGCGTTGGGCGAAATTGACACTCAAAGGGCCAGCAGTAAATACTGGCTCAGTGCCGGCTTGAACTTGGGCTGTGTGACGAAGAGCTACGCGAACACGCGCTAACACTTCATTTATACCAAAAGGTTTAGAGACATAATCATCGGCTCCAAGATCTAAAGCCTGCACTTTGTCGTGTTCTCTATTTTTGACGGAAAGGACAATAATAGGTACGTTTGATTGTGTGCGCACCCGCTGGCAGACTTCCAACCCGCTTATACCAGGTAAACCTAGGTCGAGCAGAATGAGGTCAGGGCGATGGCGGGAGACACTCTCCAGTGCTTCCTCCCCACTAGGAGCTGTAAATACCTCAAAACCATGCATAGTCAAACTGCGTTGCAATGCACGCAAGATTTCAATTTCATCATCAACAACGAGGATACGAGCACCGCTCTTACTCATGGATTCTCCCTCCTGTCTTTGTTCGCGGTAACGTGAAGTGAAAGATAGCACCTCCATCGGGACGGTTCTCCGCCCAGATATGTCCACCATGGGCCTCAATTAGCCCGCGACAGACTGCCAGCCCCAAACCAGTTCCCATGGCACTAGAGGTCCTGCGAATCGTTCCAGATACGCGATAGAACTTGTCAAAGATCCGTTCCAGATCACGGGAGGGGATGCCTGGTCCATGATCGGCAACTCTGATGGTGACATATTCGCTAGTAGCCTCGCCTGTTATTTCAATAGGCAAGTGTGGGGGTGTATAACGCGCAGCATTTTCAAGGAGGTTTGTCATAACTTGATCTATCTGCAAGTAATCTAACTCAACGGGAGGTAGATCTTCAGGAAGACAGACATGCACTTCACGTTCCTGCAAGACAGTTTGTAGGTGACCTAAAACATCATGTATTAACTCACTAATAGGATACCACTCTTTTTCGGGTTTTAGTGCACCTCCCTCGATACGTGACATATCTAACAGATTGCCAACCAAACGATTGAGACGATCAGCTTCATGCTCAATCGTTAATAGGAAACTGCGTCGGGCTTCCTCGTCCCATTGCACATCTTTCTGAAGCAGACTACTAGCCGCTGCCTTGATCGAGGACAATGGCGTACGTAGATCATGAGAGACAGAAGAAAGGAGCGCAGAGCGTAACGAGTCTGTACGTTTGAGTAATTCGATTTGCATTGCCTCACGATGTAAATGGGCCCGCTCAATCATTGTGGCAGCCTGATCTAGAAACGTCCAAAAGTAGGCCGCTTGCGAGGAGCGTTCTTTTCCCAATAGCCCATTTCGCTCAGTGGGGAAAGGTCGCATGCGTCCTCCGATGAGTAAGCGCGTAACTCCGACAACACGCGGTCCTGAGTATAGGGGTTGTAAATGAACATAGCTTGCTGTAGAAGACTTGGTAGATACTATTCGTGTAAAATGGTGGAGATTGTTTTTTGTAGGTAGTGATGTCATAGCATTATCATAGAAGTCAATCACATTTTTCTCTGTCATGACAGCTGTAGCTGTTTTCATCTCATCAGAAGGAAAAGTTACCTGTTCCACTGGTTGGCACGCACTAGCCTGCACAACGAGCTGTCCACGTGCATTTGGTACAAGAAAAGCACAATCATGAATTCCTAACGAAGCAAAGTTTTTTACAATAGCGCATGCTACAATGTTTAACTGACGTTCCAGGATCTCTTCGTTTGCCGTGGCATTGACCAGATCATACAACTCTCGCGTTTCTTTTGCATGCTGAGTGGCTTGCTCAGCTCGCAAACGCAGCGCAGAAGCTAGGCGTCCAGTAATGATTGCCGTTACCAGAAATATGAACAGTGCTAGCCATTCTTCGGGTTTGGCAATTCTGGAGGTATGGAGGGGATCAGTAAGAGAGAGATCAAATGATAGAACTGCTATAATAGAGGTAATGATAGCAGCGTAAAGTCCACGTGTGCTAGATAGCCCGAGTACGATCAAAAGATAAAGGAATGATATATTGGGAATCGCAGGATAAAGGTGTAGAGCATAGATGATTCTGGTAACGCCAAGAGCTAGAACAGTTGCTAGCAGGGTATCTCCGATGTACCGCCTCAGCCGATGCTCTTCTATATTTCCTAAAAATAACAGACGTTCCACCGATTTCATCAGGTTTTCTTGACCAGTTTGTAGTATTTGTGTTATAGCTATCCTATGTTTCTGAGAAAGAGCATACCACATAGAAAAAGACAAGTAAATTGGTTCTACTATCCGATATTCTTTCTATCTTTGGCTAAGCGTTGGCTTTGCCAGCGTTTCAAGTTCAATTCGCAGCTACGAATCAGAGGCAGGCGTTTGATGAAGCAGCAATGGCATATAGTTCTTTTACTACTCCTGTTGAGCAATTTGTCAGCATGCAGCCCGGGGCATCTTGGCAGCACGATAATCGCTTTTATACGCGGTGGTCATCTCTGGACAGTTGATCCCAATGGGGCAAACGCATTTGAAATTGTTGCTCAGGATACCCCGGTTATCGGCTATAGCTGGTCACCAACTCATCAAATTTTAGCATATCGCACACTCGACGTATATTTTGCCGGGACCTCCGCCTCCAAGCACCTCATTGCTCAGCCCGTTACGGGGTTGACCGAAGACACTCCAAGCGTTGAGAATACTATTGGCGTTGATGGAGGAACACCGATTCCCATCGCCTTTTCTAATCTAACCATAAGCTATAGTAACGCTATCTGGAATCCAACTGGAACTCGCTTACTCTATCGCCAGACGAGACAGGGGGCCCAAACCGACTCAACCGACTCAATAACCGCCCAGTGGTTTATTTCGCAAAACGATCAGCCTGGTGAAATTGCTCTTAAATCATTTCCAGAGTCATATTCCATTCCTTCGTTCTCATATCTCAGTCAGTCTTCTCAGATTCTCGGAGACAACAGGCATGGAATCTTTACAACGACACTTGCAGGAACGGATGTGCGTTATTTTACCAACAATGCTCTTTCCGGTCATCCTCTAGCGGGACCTTTAGAACGCATTTTGTGGCAGCCCGCTCACCAGGATCACAGCTTTTTATATGCTACTATTCTTCCATCGTCATCTGCTCAACAAAGCGATGCAACCGATCGACCGATGGTACAATTGACCTTGGGCACGGTGGATGGTCACACCACTGCACTTGCCACTTGTCCATGTACCCAATTTGCTTGGTCGCCTGATGGTAATGCTATCCTTTACAGTACGGACACTACTGATACCATCCTAAATCTCCAAAAGCACACATCATGGGAGTTTCCAGTTGAGCAAGGTAGTGTTCCTTATTGGTCACCAGATAGTCAGTTCTTATTGCTTGATGGCCCATACACTCTCCAATTGCTCTCCATTGCGAAGCAGCACCAATATGCGCTGTTACGTGATAACGATGCAAACAAGTCTCAACTAGGAAATTTCTCTGGAGATCAGTCATCCCCCAATGCTCTGCTCCAGCCTGTTCCCAATAGTATCTGGGCAGCAGATAGCCGCAACTTTCTCTTCTTGACACGCGATCGCTTACAATGGCAAAATTATACTCTGCACGCTAATGGGCTCTATACCGTGTCTATTGATAATGATGGACGCTTGCAAGGAGTGCCTATCCTAGTCGATGCTGGCAACGATTCTCAAGCGGGGTGGACATATCAAGATGCAAACACATCATTTTTGTACTAGCAGGTTAGTCGTCAAACCCACCCGTGCTTAGACACGGGGGCTCGCAATCGAGCAAGAGTTTTCTGGGTCTTTCTCCTAAAAAGGCCCTCCCGCAAGGGACTAGCAACAGAAAGGAGAGCAAGAGAGTGCTACCGCACAAGACAAGCTGGCTAACGAGCCCTCCACTTGTCTTCCCCACATCCCCATGCATACAGGGGGCCATTCCTCCCCTGTCTAAAGACGAGGGGTCTCCTTGCACAGGACTAGATGAAGATACCAGACCCACAGCATAGCATATCCAGTGAACGAGATGATGAAGAGTTTGGCACAGAGGGATACGATGAGTTTGACATGCTGGAACGGCTAGAGACATTGCGCGAAGATATGGAAGATCTGGGAATTACTACTCTACAAGAGCTTGTAGAGCGGATCGAAGAACTCCATAGGCAACTGGATCACGACTAGCTCTCTTTTGGTGTTGGAAACGTTCGTAAGAAATATTCCCAAATGTTGACAGATATGCCCGTTTATGCTATACTGTATCCATGAAGTTAAGCCAGTATGCCAAACAACAAGGGATCAGCTACAAAACGGCTTTCCGCTGGTGGAAGGCCGGTGAGATTAAGGGCTATCAAGCAGCATCAGGCACCATCATTGTCACTGAGAATGAGCCAGCAAGACAAGCTGAAAAAGTCGCTATCTATGCACGGGTATCCACGGCTTCGCATCAAGCAAATCTGGAAAGACAGACCGAACGTCTTTCTCAATATTGCGAGGCAAGAGGATATCAAGTAACTAAGGTGGTAAAGGAGATAGCATCAGGACTCAACGATAGCCGTCCTAAGCTTGTCACATTGCTCAAGGACACAAGCATCACCCGCATTGTGGTAGAGCATAAGGATCGTCTTACTCGCTTTGGCTTCAACTATATCGAGACGCTTTTTGAAATTGCTGGGCGTACAATCGAAGTAGTAAATGTAGCTGAGAACGATAAAGAGGACCTACTTGCTGATCTCTCGTCGGTAATCGACAGCTTTTGTGCAAGGCTGTATGGGCAGCGAAGAGCTAAACGCAAAACTGAGAAAATAGTCGAAGAACTAAAATCAAAGGAAGAAGACGCATGCAATTAGTTGAGCAACATGTAATCAAGCGCGGCGATCCGCGTTGGCGAAAGATTGATGAAGCTGCTTTTGCTTCTAAAAATCTCTACAATGCTGCCAACTATATGGTACGTCAATCGTTCATCTTCGATCATATCTATCTGGACAATGTGAAGGTTTTCCATCTTATCAAGCACACGCCAGCATATAAAGCTCTTCCTGCAAAAGTGTCCAACGATATCCTTAGACAGCTCCACAAGAATTGGAAGTCCTACTTTGCGGCGGTAAAAGCCTACAACGAAGCTTCATCCAAGTTTTTGGGGCATCCTAAGCTACCAAAGTACAAAGACAAGCAGAAAGGGCGGAATATTCTCATCTACGATATTCAGGCACTTAGCAAGAAGGAATTGCGCAAAGGCATTGTCAAGCCGTCTCAGCTTGGTATCAACGTTCCGACAAAACAAACAAACATTTCTCAGGCACGCATAGTACCACGCAATGGATACTATGTCGTGGAAGTTGTTTACGAGCGAGAAGAAGTGCAGAAGCCAGTTGATAAGTCTCTTTTTGCATCAATAGATATTGGGGTCAATAACTTAGTCGCGCTAACATCAAACAAAGCAGGATTTACTCCTAGGCTGGTCAACGGGCGTCCGATTAAGCATGTGAACCAATTCTATAACAAGCAGAGAGAGCATCTTCAAAAGAAGATGAAAAAGCAATACAACTCGCACAAGCTTGATCGCATCACTAACAAACGCACTAGATGCATGGATAACTACCTGCATACGGTCTCCAGATGCTTGATTGATCTCTTGGTTGCAGAAGGAATAGGCACGCTGGTCATCGGCAAAAATCCATTCTGGAAGCAAGATCCCAACATGAGCAGAAAGAACGCTCAGCAATTTGTGCAAATTCCGCACGCCCGCTTCATCAATATGCTCGGCTATAAGGCTCAACTTGTGGGCATACAGGTAATTGTTTCCGAAGAGAGCTATACAAGCAAGGCTAGCTTTCTGGATCTAGACGATATTCCAACCTATGGTAAAGAAGAGAAAGAGCCTGTCTTTAGTGGAAAGCGCACAAAGAGAGGAATGTATAGGTCGAGCACTGGACGTAAGATCAATGCGGATATCAACGGAAGCTACAACATTATGCGTAAAGTAGTCCCAAACGTCTTTACCGACAATGGGATAGAGGGTGCAGCAGTTCACCCCATACGTCTCGTCGTATCAAAGAGGGATGGGATATTTGTCCACATTCCCTCATACTGTTCATGACTAGCTGTATCTCATTCGGGGAGCTTTAAAATTCGTTTGCATGCAAACGCTCTCCTCACTCAATCCAAGCATGAGTGCCCTTTCTTCTAGTATCAAGACCTGAGACGTAGTGTGCGCAAGCCACAGAGGCGACAGTGTACGATCATGAGTCGCGTCTCTCTTGATACCATTGTAGCAGAAGTCTATGGTTTCTTAAATCAATCAGGACAGCTCTGGTCTTTCTTATAGCCATAAACTACAAATTCCTACATACAAACTGTGCGAGAAGCAAACATGCTAAACAGCATGCATTAGCTCCTCGATGCCCCCTTCGATCCTTGACTCGGACTCGCTCTGTATTTCTCCTGGCTGCGTCTCACGCGTGGAGTACGAACAAACAGGACAGCGAGAATAGCAGGAATGAGCATGAAGAACGTGAAGCGGTATCCGTCCTGAAGTGCCAGGGAGTAGGCTTGCCGCTGAACTAGTCTGGCAACTTCTATAATGGCAAGATGCGAGGCATGAAGCATATCTATGCCACGTGCTTGCAACTGGGCCTGTATGCCTAAGAGGAACTGCCCCTTCGAAGTACCTGGAATAACCTGCTCGGCCAAATGGGCATAATGCGCTTGTACTTGCCCTTGGACCAGCGAGCCAAGGACTGCTGTCACCAGCGAGCCAGCAATAAAGCGAACGACAGTCATGAGTGAAGAAGCCTGCGAGAGCCGCCGGGGTGGGACGTTAACCAACGCTGCACGCATCAGCGGCTGGGATACCAGACCAATTTCTCCACCTCGCAGGATGAGCAGGAATTGGAACCAGCCGTAGGATGTACTCGGCGTCACGTTTAAGAGCCCCCAGAGTGGGAGCGCCATAAACAGGAGCCCTGGCAGCACCACTAGCTTAGTGCCTATCTTGTCAACGAGCCGTCCACCGACTATCACAACCACCATCGAACAAAGGGCCTGTGGTAGTAAGAATAATCCAGCCTCATAGGGACTAAGTCCACGCAGAACTTGCAGATAAAGCGGCAACAAGAGCAATCCACCATAGAGGATAAATGTCACAAACGTATTGGCGATCAGATTCGGGGTGAAAGAAGGATCACTAAAGAAGCGCAAGTCCAGTAATGGTTGTCCCTCTTGCCGGATGATCGAGAGTTCAACGATTACAAAGAGGCATAAGGCGATCGAGCCACCAATAAGGAAGCCCAAAACGGTAGTTGACCCCCATCCGTCTTGGCTAACCTTGGAGAAGCCATACATGACTGAGCCTAGCCCTATCCCCGAGAGTAGAAATCCCCTCCCATCGAAACGTGGATTGCCTTCGTGTGGAAGTTCTCGTAAGAAGAGTACTGCCAGAATAATGCCAAGAATGCCAATCGGCACATTGATGTAGAAGATCAGTTGCCAACTTGCATAGGTAATCAGATAACCCCCCAAAGTTGGACCCAGAGCTGGTGCGAAGAGAATAGGAACGCCGAGCACCCCCATTGCCATACCACGCTCGTGTGGTGGGAACTCACTGTAGATCAGGGTAATGGAGATTGGAAAGAGAAAGGCCCCTCCCATCGCCTGCAAAACGCGGAAGAGAATTAGTATCGGCAAGCTCCATGCCAGACCACATAGTGCAGAACAAATCGTAAAGATGATGAGTGCAGTTACATACAGGCGCTTGGTACCCAAACGTTCGGCAAGATAGCCAGTCAGCGGCGTTGTAACACCCAATGCCAACGTATAGCCGCTCAGGACCCACTGGACATCGTCGAGGCTGGCTCCAAAGGCAGTTTGTAGGCGAGGAATGGCAATATTAGCAACAGTCGAATCCAGGATAGACATAAATATGCCGAAAACAACCGTGAATGCTACGATCCATTTATATGAGAGACCTCTACCACTCCTTGTAGCATTAGCAGGATCTTGCATAAAAAAAGTTTCCTCCAAAAAGTACCATGATGCGCCACAAATGATTAGTTCCTGAGAGGATCTTAGAGAGTGCCGATTTCATCGGAATTAAACACTCTCTCAGCTTACATTAACATGTATTAAGTGATATCGAGAGGCAAGACAAGAGACTCTCGTCCTCTGCCCATGGGCAGAACAATGCGACCCTTTTTCTTCGTTACAGCCTGAGCAGGCCATTTGACCGGATAGAAGCGTTTTTCTCGCTATGGATAGTTCATCCGCATCTGCGGGTGCGTTTGACGGAGCTTGCGTGTGGTATCGACATTGGCAAGAAAGGCATGAACCACCATCTCTGTACCGATTGACTGTGCAGGGCAAATTGTCCACCTTTGGTGGCCTTTTGCAGCTCCTTGCGCCTAGGCCACCTTGCATGATCCATGCGGGCCTGTTTGTGGATTTCGACGCACAAGTTCCAGACTTTCGCGGCTTCCATCTGCGCATCTCGCAGGGTCTGCAAACAACTTTTTGTTTGGCTGCAATCGAGAGATATGGACTATTTCCATACAAGCAAGCTCCTTTCTATTTTTGTTTGCTACTATATACAACGGAGCATATTTGCATAAGTAACATTAAAATATTCAACAGAGTAAGATTGTATGAGGAAAAATGGCAACGTATCGTATACTAACAGGCGACGCTTTCATCCCAACCCACGAGATCAGGGTGGGACTTCCCGCGTCGCTTTCGTTAAGAAACTTGTTCAAGGCTTTTCTCTCTGGTATAATATCGCACTATATGTTATTCATTTGGGCTTGTCAATAAGTTCGAATAAGGTCAGGAAGGAGTCAAGAACCCCCGAATAAATGCGGGGGCTTGCGAAACGGCTAGCGCAACGTAAGTTCTTGTCTAGAGGGCTCTTGGCAACAAGAGCAGCAGCGGTACGGGCTAAGAAAGAGCGAAATCCACAGGCTTATGTGCTAGGGAAAGTAGCGAAAGGATGTTTGGATGCCACCCTAATCTAAACCACTACCTGCCACGCCGAAGCAGACGGTCTCGGACCTATGCCTGTACTGCAATCTCGAAGGGTCATATCACCCGTGCTTAGACATGGGGGCTCGCAATCGAGCAAGAGTTTTCTGGGTCTTTCTCCTAAAAAGGCCCTCCCGCAAGGGACTAGCAACAGAAAGGAGAGCAAGAGAGTGCTACCGCACAAGACAAGCTGGCTAACAAGCCCGCCACTTGTCTTCCCCACATCCCCATGCATACAGGGGGCCATTCCTCCCCTGTCTAAAGACGAGGGGTCTCCTTGCACAGGACTAGACAGAGTGTATGCCGGAAGCGTCACAACTAAACAATTATAATGTGCTCATTGTGGGTGGAGGACCAGCGGGGCTAGCAGCCGCTGAGGCGGCTGCCAAACAGGGTGCACACACGCTTGTCTTAGAGCGGCAAAATGAAATTGGCTACCCTATTCATACAAGTGGTGGAAGCTGGGTTAGGGATATGCAGACACTGGCAATACCTGAGCATCTCTATCACCCGATCAGCAAAGTTATTTTTCTTTCTCCTCAGCGTGAAGTTCCTCTCCTCTATAATTCACCCGCTGCCTGTGTGATGGATGTACGTGGCGTCTACCAGCATCTTGCTGAACGCGCAGTCGCTGCCGGCGCAACGATCCGCGTGCGCCACACCGTTAACCAGCACTACTGGAAAATGGACGTGTGCGAGGTGTTACTGTAAAGAACCATGTGAATGAGCGCTTCGAAGTATGTGCTGACGTTACCATTGATGCCAGTGGATTTGCTCGCCACATCGGAGTGCGTACTGAGATGGGAAAGGCATTCCATCGTTATGGCTTCGGGGCTGAATATGATCTGTACGCGCCAGATTACCCGCAGGATGAGCTGTTCCTAATCATGGGTAGTGCCTATGCACCAAATGGCTATGCCTGGGCTTTTCCACATGGCAATGGACGCGTTCGTTTGGGAGTCGGAGTGCTTCATCCTGATAGTGATGATGACGCCCGTGTATATCTAGACCACATCATACATGATATGCCCCGGTTAGCACAACACTTCAAAGGAGCTAGTCCACTTGAATACCATACAGGTTTGTTTCCCTCTGAGAACTATCTTGAGCACTTCTCACGGGATGGTCTGTTGCTAGCAGGCGACGCTGGTGGGCATGGTTCAACGTTAGTCGGAGAAGGAATTCGTTTCGCCATCTACTCAGGACAGATGGCTGGTGAGGTCGCAGCTGAGGCTGTGAAGGCTGGCGATACTTCTGCAATATTCCTGAGCCGTTTTGATAAGCGTTGGCATGCTCGTTTTAGCCGTGATATGGATATCGCGTATATGATCAACAAACATATTGCGGCCTATAGTGATGCACAATGGGATAATGCATTGGACTTGATGAAGCGACTCACACCTGCACAGGTGGCTCAGGCACTACGGGGCGATTTTACTGTCGGCTTGGTGATGGGAGTTCTAACTCGCGCTCCCTCTCTGATTGCGACGGGAGGAAAGCGCTTACTCGATCGTATGCTTGAGCGGGTCAATCAACACTAAATTTGTCATCTAGAGGCTTACAGGCGTTAGCAACTTTCGTCCCTCTTTCCCCATAGCCAGAGACGCTTCCATCAGATATGCTGGAATAGTAGAGACTGTCTCTCAAGTACAAACAGAAGGAGGGATGGAGCATCCTCATGAACGGGCAATCGCTCAAGAAAAATTTGCAACGAGCAAGAACGAAGCTCGAAGTGAATCGGCGTAAGTTTCTCAAAGTGTTGGCCACTGCTACTGCGGCTGTGACAGGAGTAGCGGGTCTTGGCCATCATCTACAGGCGATTCCAACACTTGCAGCATCAGAGACAAAGGTTCAAAAGGCACGTCACGCTACAACTCGAGATATCTGGAAATTGCCAGCGTTCACCCCAGCCAAAGGACCATTCAAGCCAAATTCGACCTGGGCTACTATTGCCCAACAATATCGGTGCCCTGAGTGGTACCGCGACGCCAAGTTCGGCATCTGGCAGCATTGGTCCCCCCAATCGGTGGCTGAAATGGGTGACTGGTATGCCCTAGGTATGTATCAGCAAGGGTCGGGCCAGTACAACTACCATCTTTCTAAATATGGACATCCCTCTAAATTTGGTTACAAAGATCTCACCCATCTCTTTACAGGCAGTCAATGGGATCCTAAGGCTCTCTTGGAACTCTATGTAAAGGAGGGTGGCGCAAGGTTCTTTATGGCTCTGGCCAATCATCATGACAACTACGATAACTGGGACTCAACCTATCAGCCATGGAATTCCAAGACCGTTGGGAGAAAATCGGATATTATTGGCGAGTGGGCTGCCGCTGCCAGAGCACAGGGAGTACCCTTCGGCGTGACATGTCATGCTTGTCCTGGACCAGCCTGGGGTATGTTCTTACCCGCCAGATATGGCCATGACGCAACAGGTCCCTATGCGGGCGTACCGTATGACGGGATAGTAACTGCTGCGGATGGCAAAGGGAAATGGTGGCACGGGCTCAATCCACAGGATTTGAATGGGTACGTTCATACCGGTCCAGGTTATCATCCTCAGGACAATGACCCGTTTGTCAAACAATTCTACAGGCGCATCGACGATCTGATCACAAAGCATAAACCAGATTTGCTGTACTTCGACAATTCAATCAATCCGACCAGTCCCACAGGTCCAGGTACAGACTGGAGTATTACCAATCAGTCCTATGTCATTGCGGCAAATTATTATAATAAGGCCTTGCGTTGGCACGGGGGCAAACAGAAAGTCGTGCTAAATTTCAAGAATGTGCCAGGTCTTGCACTTGGAGCAGTCGTTCAAGATTTTGAGTTTGGGCTCGCGGATAGTATTCAGGATTATCCTTGGCAGAAAGAGAACACATTAGGTCCTTGGCACTATTTTGCTCCAGCACCAATTACCATGTCCGCAACGGATGTCGTGCATACGATGATCGAAGCCGTGAGCAAGAACGGGACCTATGTCATCAATGTGCCACAGCATGGCGATGGACATTTAGACCAAGCGGCAATTGATATCGTGCGGGCTATTGGCACTTGGCTAAAAATCAATGGCGAAGCCATCTATGGGACACGACCCTTTGCCGTGTTCGGGGAAGGCAATGGCCACTACTACACGAGAAAAGGTGGCACCATTTATGCCTTCTCCTACTCTTGGCCCGGTGATACTCTGACACTCACGAACCTGAAGCAAGGATCACCCTATCTGGGAAAAGTGACAGAAGTCGAGTTGCTTGGGCAGCCTGGCAAGCTTAGCTTTACCCAGAGTTCGAATGACCTGACCATCACCCTCCCCTCATCCCATTCGGACAGCATGGCTTATGCATTCAAGATCAAGCAGGATAAGGTGCTAGTTAATAATGATGACCCAGGGTTCACCTATAGTGGAATTGGGTGGTCTCATAAGGCAAATCGAGGGTTGGGGGATTCCAATAATAACGTCCATATGACCACTAATAACGGCGATTCCGTCTCTTACACCTTTACTGGGACAGGCATCGATTATATTACGGCAACCAATACCGACGAGGGCAATGTTGATATCTATATCGATGGCTCCTTCAAGAAGCGGGTGAGTGGCTATAGTGCTTCTCAGAAGTTTCAAGTTACTCTGTATAGTATTACAGGTTTGGCACTCAAGTCGCATACCATTAAGCTCGTCAAAAGGTCTGGCACTGTTATGCTGTTAGATGCGTTCAAGGTGCACCCATGAACTAGGGAAGCTTTAACATTCGTTTCTACGCAAACACTTTCCTCTCACGATACACGCAAACATGAAGACGAATGGAACTTAGAAACTAGGGGTTAGCGTTCTGCTGTTTCAATATTTTCGTATTCCAGCAATGTCAGGCTAACACGCTTTTGGGTGGTGAGCTGACCACGGTAAGCAGCCCGGAACGTCCCTGACGTCGGTGCCACATCATAATAATCGCGTCCCACTGCAATTGTCACGTAGTCCAAACCAGTTGTTCTCCCATTGGTGGGATCAAAGGGCATAACCATTGCTAGCTCAGGGCTTTGAGCTACAGGAAGGAGCACTTCAACCCAAGCATGAGTGCCTCCCTCACCTAGCATATGACCTGAGACGTAGCGTGCAGGCAAGCCACAGAGACGACAGAGTACGATCATAAGATGTGCGAAGTCCTGACAGACGCCTTGACCCAAAGCTAATGCCTCTGCGGCTGTCGTATGAATAGTTGTCACATCGTGAGCATAGCGCAGTGCTTGATGCGTCCACTCATTGATTTGCTGTGCTAAAGCCAGCCCTCGTTCCCCGCTCGCAAGCAAGGCCGCTGCAATTTGCCGCAGTAAAGCATCTGGTTGAGTCAATGCAGAAGGTTCTAGTAAGCGTCTGTCTGTCTGCCAATCCACAGAGACATAATGTACTTTATCCTCGGCATTGCGCTCAACAAGAATCCATGCCTCAAATTCAATTGATTGCTCAACCTGTGCAACCCGCAAATTGATCTCTTCATTATTGAACTCGTCATGGCTGTTGAATAACTCAAAGGTTGGCGCAGATACTTCTATGCGATAGTCGATCCGATGTTGGTTGCCGTACTGTTCCGGGGGAAGTATCATTAGGCGCTGATTGAGATCCTGAATTGGACAGGGGTATTCATAGTGAAAATGCTGGTAGATCAAGTAGCCTGTTCGCTGGACGCGTTGCCATTCTACTTGATCGTGGTTGAATAATTCAATGGTCGACAGTGTTCCAAGATGGGATAAACCTTTCTTCATAACTTGGAGATATCCTCTTTCTGTGCCTCTTGCGTTGTATCACTGTTAGATGCACAGGGCACTTCGTCTGCCCAGACGGTCATCTGTTGCAAATTTGGCCTTCCATAGGTTGTGACCATTGCAACGTCTAGTGCATCACGCCCCTTGCCGATAAGGACTCGACCGATCCGGCGCGTATTATTGCGTGGATCAAATGTCCACCACCGTCCACCTAGATAAACTTCCATCCAAGCACAAAAATCCATCGGTGTATCAGGAGGAGGTACGGCAATATCTGGCAGGTAGCCGAAGACATAGCGAGTGGGAATATTAAGGGCTCGGCAAAAGGTAACAGCAAGATGAGTGAAATCGCGGCACACGCCTATGCGCTTTTCAAATACGTCAACAGCGGTCGTGATCGAGGTACTTGTGCCATATTGAAATTGGATGTTGTTATGTACCCAGTCACAAACTGCCTGCACGCGTGCCCAGCCGGATTCGGTTTGTCCGAACAGTTGCCAAGCTGTGTCCGAGAGCACATCAGAGAGGCAAAATCGGCTTGGGAGCGTGTAGTGGAGAATCTCATCTGGTAAATCCTCAATAGGCATTTGGACGGCGCTAGGGTCAATCTCGTCATACTCGCCTGACACGCCTACGAGCGCGTCATAGTGGAGAATGCACTCTCCTGCGGGAAGCGTAAATCGCAGACAATGGTTATCATAGATGTCGTTATACGCACGCATAGAAAGATCAGGGGTACACTGCCATTCTTCTTCAAGCACTTGGTATGTTCCATGCGGGTATGGCTGAACCTGCATGGCCGTTGGAGTAGGCCACGTTGCCTCATAACGGAATTCGCATCCTACTCGAATATGCATTGCTTTTATTGTCCCTCGTTAGATTAACAACACTTTTCACTTGACTAAGATTCTACCATACTTTTGTGCTTCTGTGCTAGATGTATCAGAATCTGACTAGCCGTCTTTAGAAAAGACAGAAGAAGTTGTGCTCCTTTAGCAGTTTCTCAGCTAACCTTGACAAAACCTATCTCTTCTAGGTACTATTGTACTAGAGAGATTTATCTTTGTCTACTGAAGAAAGCTCACGGCTATGAGGCCTCACACGAACAAACGTGTGAGGTGTTTGTATTTTTTTTACCATTATTCCTGCACTTTGAGGGCCAACTATGCTACTATCCGATACTTCTGGAAGCTCTACTTTGCCACCCCCATTTTCTGGCTACTCCTTCGACAAGGCATACGATGAAATGTTTGATGCTGGAGGCAAGCCACACCCAGCATACAAGAAACTCTACAATCGCCTGCGAGAAATGCCCTTAGAGACGCTTCACCAACGTCAGCATGCAGCCGATATGGCATTTCTCAACCAGGGCATTACTTTTATCGTTTATGGCAGTAAAGAGGGAACAGAACGCGTCTGGCCTTATGACCTCCTACCTCGCATCATCACGTATGAGGAGTGGATGACTATCGAGAAGGGTTTGACGCAGCGCATTACAGCTCTTAACCTCTTCCTCAAAGATATTTATCACGATGAGCATATCATATCAGATGGGGTCATTCCGCGTGCGCTCGTTTACAGCTGTCGTCATTTTCGTCGCCAGATGCGAGGGTTGCACATTCCACATGATAGGTATATTGCTATCGTTGGAACAGACTTGGTACGGTTGCCTAATGGGCAATTTGCGGTGCTAGAGGATAACCTGCGAGTCCCCAGTGGCGTCTCATATATGCTCACTAATCGTGAGGTAATGAAACGTGTGCTGCCATCTTTGATCGATAGTTATGGTGTGCAACCAATCGGTCATTATGGTCAGGCTCTGCTAAGTACGCTTCTCTCCCTGGCACCTTCTGGTCGTCTTGATCCCACTGTGGTTTTGCTAACGCCTGGAGTCTATAACTCTGCATACTTTGAGCACGCATTTCTTGCTAGACAGATGGGTATCGAGCTGGTAGAAGGACGTGACCTGATCGTCCATAATAATATTGTCTATATGCGCACAATTGGTGGTTTGCGTAGAGTTGATGTCATCTATCGCCGTGTTGATGACAACTATTTGGACCCTCTGGCCTTCCAACTCGGTTCAATGCTGGGAGTTCCAGGTCTATTAAATGCCTATCGAGCAGGCAATGTGACGTTGGCTAACACCATTGGAACAGGTGTAGCTGATGATAAGGCACTTTATGCCTATGTACCTGCGATCATTCGCTATTACCTGCAAGAGGATCCAATATTGCAGAACGTTGAGACCTATGTGTTAACTGATGATCAGCAGTGTCGTTATGTGCTGGAGCATCTAGACTCTCTGGTAGTAAAGGCGGTTGGCGAGTCGGGCGGTTATGGTATGCTCATTGGCCCTTATAGCACTGCCTCTCAGCGAGAAGAGTTTCGCCAGCGCATTATTGCCGATCCACGCAATTACATTGCACAGCCAACTCTGGCGCTTTCGCGTGCTCCTTGCTTCACTGATGGCCATATCGAACCCCGCCATGTTGATCTTCGGCCTTTTATTCTTTACGGTGACCGCGTAACCATTGTGCCGGGAGGTCTAACGCGTGTTGCCCTCAAACGTGGTTCGCTGGTCGTGAATTCATCGCAAGGCGGAGGAAGTAAGGATACATGGGTTCTTGATCGATCGATAGATAGTGCGCGGGAAAGGTTTTAAAGAAGCATGCTTTCACGAGTTGCTGATAATCTCTACTGGATGAGCCGTTACCTGGAACGGGCCGAACACATTGCCCGTCTCGTTGATGTCAATCTTTATCATCTGCTTGACCACAAGTCTGAATATACTATGCAGCGTTGGAACCGCCTCTGTGACAGCTTGTGCATTCCATCTCTCGGTGAAGAGGTGGATGATACTTACAGTGTGATCAAGACTCTAGCTTTTGATGCGTCTAATCCCTCTTCTATTATATCTTGCATTACTGCTGCACGGGATAATGCACAGCAGGTCCGTGAGCGCATTGGTTCTGAGATGTGGGAGCAGCTCAATTGCCTCTTCTTGTACATTAAGCGTACGAGTATAGAGGATATGTGGTTCTCAGAACGGCATGAATTTCTGGCTCGGGTAAAAGAGGGGGTTCAGCTTTTTCAAGGTCTCACCGATTCGAGTATGTTACATGATGAGGGATGGCATTTCATTCGTGTTGGTCGCTTTATTGAGCGTGCCTGGGCAACAGCAGCCATTTTGGACGTCCACTTTCTTACTGCTATGCAGGAAAAAGTGGAAGGGACAGATGATATACCATATGATCACCTGGATTATCTAGAATGGGTTAGTCTATTACGATCGTGCGGTGCATTCGAGGTATATTGTAAGGTCTATACAGCTGCGAGTATTCATTCTCACCGGATTGCTGAGTTTCTTCTGCTGAATGCTGAATCTCCTCGTTCGATACGCTTTGCTGCTGCAATGATCCACAGTGCTTTGCAAGCTCTTGCTAAAGCGAGGAGTGCTCGTCAGACTTCGCGTGTTGAGCGTCTTGCTGGCCGCATGCGTGCCGCACTAGATTATGATCAGATTGAGGACGTTATAGAGGAGAATATACACATTTATCTGGATAATATTCAGAAGCAGTGTGTGCATATTCACAATGCGATCTACCAGACATATATTTTCTATCCGATCGATGCAGCTGTTATCTCTGGAGGGGCAGCACAGTCTTGATATATGATGTCATCTGGTTTGAAAGGCCAATTGAGCAATGTACTATACCATCCACCACATCACTAGGTTTCGCTATAGTGCACCAATCACGGAAAGTGTCATGGAGGTTCGTATACAACCCCGTAGTGAGGGCTTTCAGCGCTGCCTCGATTTTGACTTGACCACGAGTCCGAAGTCACAAATTCTATCCTACCGTGATGATCTGGGTAATAGGGTGCATCACTTTGATATTCCTAATCGTCATACTCACTTGACTATCACTGCCAAAGCTATGGTGGAAGTCACTGAGCCACCGGATCTCCCCGCGACACTCGACCCTGATGCTTGGGATAGGCTTAATGCCTTGAATGCTCACGATGAGTATTGGGATACACTCAGCCCAAGCCACTTTATACGCCCTAGTGAGCTATTGGATGGTCTGGTACGTGAACTAGATATCCAGCGACGTGACGACCCATTGACTGTTCTGCGCAATCTAAATACAGCAATTTATGAACATTTTGAATATGTTAAGCAGAACACACGTGTTGACTCACCGATTGATGATGCCTTGCGAATACGCAGGGGAGTATGCCAGGACTTTGCCCATATTATGATTGCTCTTGGACGTGAGTTGCGTATCCCCTGCCGCTATGTTAGTGGGTATTTATTTCACCAGTCATCTGATAAGCGCGATCGTTCGGTGAATGGAGCCACTCATGCCTGGATCGAGGCCTTATTGCCAGATCTTGGTTGGGTAGGATTTGATCCGACGAACAACACTGTAGCTGCTGAACGACATATTCGCGTAGCGGTTGGGCGTGACTATGCAGATGTGCCACCAACGCGAGGAATATTTCGTGGCAGGGCAGATAGTGAGTTAGCAGTTACCGTCAGAGTATTACCAGCAGAAGCTCCTTCGATCGATACTGAACTCTCACTTGATGCGAGCTGGGTGCCCGTCATGGCTGAAGAGCACGAACAAGGGGATGATCCTCTATGGCAGCAGTCTCAGCAGCAATGATCAGGCTCTGCTAGTAGCAGAGCAGAGGAGTTTAACGCTGTCTCTTTTTTAGTTGTCTCAACCCTCAAGTGATCTACACAGGAGCCACCCACAGTCGGAGCGGCTCCTGTGTACACTGCTGCACGATTTTTCGCTACCGCCAGCACCCCGGGACCCATTCCCATCGACGGCGCCATTGATTCCATACCCAATGGGGATGACAATGTCCCCAGCGGCCACGACGATCATCGTCATCTCCCCGGTCACGGTGATCATCGTCATGATGATCATCATGGTCAAAACCGCCTGATATATTTGCTAGTTGCTCGTCTGTAAGCTCAAATTCTACTTGCGATTGAATAATCGTGTTCATAGTAAATGTTCCTTTCCAATTACAAATGTGTTTCTCAATTCAGGTACTCAACCTAGTGAGCATCTGTCATTAGTATACTCAGCAAAATAATGGAGTATCTCACATCTATATTCATACTATTTCTATATTTATATTTATTACCCATCCAGACAGGGAAGGGATTCTGATGGGCATCTCAATGGAGTACAATCCTTCGAAAAGTGAAAATTGTCCCTGCTTCCCCCTATAGAGATGTCCAATGTTCTGTTACACTGAGCGAAATGGCTGCTCGATAGTTCTGAGGAAGAATAGTTCTGGTGACCATTCTTTCTATCCAAGGTTAGCTTATCGCGGCTTTCAGAGAGATTGAACCTATGTGTTTAGTATTAAAGAACACTATTGTAAAGCGCCTACAAGATGTCGTAGTTCTTTCCCTTTTATCAGGTTTGCTCTATTATGGAGCTTCCTGTCAGATATTCGGGCTAAATACAGATGCTGCGCACTACCAATGTTATGCAGTGGCCTTTTGGCAAGGCTGGTCAGGATTCCAGAATTCTGACGCCGGGACAGTGCTCGTTCATTGTCCATCCAAAAGAAGTAGCCTAACGGTCATCTCACAGAATGAGCTACTGCATAGGATGCAACAATGGAAGCTACCCTCTGGCTTGATCCACTTTGTCGCTGCTCAACGATCCAACCAGCCATACCATGCTTTACCCTACGAATATCCATGGCCAGCACTGATACCTTTTTCTCTTGGACTCGTAGTTCCTGCACCCTGGTACCAATGTGCCTTTGCTATAGCCATGCTTCTGCTTGTCGGTAGTCTCTATCTTGCCCTGCTACGTTGGCGATCTCGATCCTCTGCACTTGCCTACTCGCTCTATATGCTGGTTGGGGGGTGGACAACTGCTGTGGCTCGTTTTGATTTGATTCCAGCAGCTCTGACCCTCTTTGCTATCATCTGCGCAGAACGCAAACGTTGGAACTGGGCCTTTGTATGCTTGGCATTGGCAACATTCTTAAAGTTTTATTCAGTAGCATTACTGGTTCCCTTCTTTCTAGCTCTGCAACAGGAAAGGCAAGGAAAGTGGTATGCATGGCGCAGATGGCAGCCACTAGCAGTATTCGGAGGGGTATGTCTCCTAATCATTGGCATCTCGTTGTTCTTGAGCGTCGCAGGAACCCTGACTCCACTGGCCTTTTTTAACAGCCGACCAGTGCAGATAGAGTCGCTATCAGCCTCAATCCTGTGGGTGTTTAGCTTACTGGGTAAGACTTCGCTGACATATGTGCGCACCTTTGGATCTATAAACGTTTTAAGTGCTTTGTCTTCAAATATTTTATTTCGCATGATACTGGCGCTGATAGCCAGTATTGCCTATACTTGGTGGTTGCAATGGCGAGGGCATCTAGATCTGGCGATGACTTGCCTGCTGACTCTGCTCATCATCATAGTTACGAACAAGGTATTTAGCCCACAGTATCTCATCTGGGTGATCCCTCTGGCCGCATATATAGGCCAGGGTGACCGCAGGTGGTTGTTCTTCTGGACAGCAGCGGGGCTTTTGACAAGCTGGACTTATCCTTATATCTATGCTATGGTATCAAATGCTCTATTATTGCCTTATAATCCCCTATTTTACCCGGTAACGGCAACGCGTAATTTTCTGCTGCTAGGATTTATTTTTGCTCTGTTGATGTCCCGGCCATGTCTGGTCTCTACTTCACATTATTCACTTTCTGATGACGAAGAGCAGGCTAAGAGTGGTGGAAAAAATCCAGAGCAAGCTCTAGTGGAGGCGTGAATATAGCGCAGACTGAGAAAGGGATTTGATGAGTAAACTTGTCAGGTGAAATGAGTAAATCCAAAGGCCCTGCTGGGAGGTCAGACAGGCGTTGACATTGATGTACTTAGTTGGTAAAATCTACGTCGTGACACGAAGGTTAGGCAGGTAGTACTCTCAATATCAAGTCCAACAAAACAGTGAGAGCATCAGTGCTTGTGAAGATTTTACAGACAATTATCGGTGTTTCCTTAGGAACCGACATCCACAAGGATGATAGGTCTAGCAAGAAGTAGCTTCTCAACATACACGCAAGACAGGCCAGTAATTACTACTATCCCACACAAGGTCTACTCGAAAGGCAATAGAGCCCAATAGACTTTCCGACATGCTCTCATTCTATTTAGTGGTTGGTCTATTGACAGGATTTTTCGGAACAGAGACCCGTGCAATATTTACAAGGAGGGGGTATAGCCTGAAAGCATTACGGCCACGTATACCGTTGCAAAAGCCTTGCATGATTAAGGAGAAAATCATCATGAAGATTTCCGAAGAAGGGCACTGGATAGCCCATACGGTGAACAGACTAGCAAGGACGTACTTTAAAGAAATGAAACGTGCAATGGAACGGCACGAACTAGGAACATCAACTCTGGTTACTATGCTCGTCATTGTGTTGCTACTAGGCAGTTGTGGAGCGCTCGACAATACCTCTGGATCATCGGGCAATAGCACAAATTTCGCTGGGCAACGTGTGCAGGTTGTCGGCTCATCAGCACTGCTTCCACTGGCAACAAAAGCTGCCGCTCTCTTCCAGCAACAATACCCGGGAGTAAAAATGGACGTCCAGGGAGGGGGAAGTAGCGTAGGATTGAAGGCTGTTAACGATAACAAAGCGAATATTGGAGACTCTGATATTTATGCTGACCCTACCCTGTACCCCAACCCTAATTTGACTGACCATATCGTTTGTATTACCCCCATGACGCTAATTGTCAATCCCGATGTCAACATTACTTCGCTCAACGCCCAACAGGTTATCAATATCTACACTGGCATAACCACGAACTGGAAAGATGTGGGTGGTCCCGATTTACCTATTGTTCCTTTGGTCAGGCCAACTATCTCTGGTACTCGTGCGTTATTCGACAAATATGTTCTGGGGACGACAGCAGAAGTTGGTCAACCAGTGGTCGACACATCAACTGTTATCATTGACACCGTTGCTCATACGTCAGGGGCGATTGGCTACTCTTCACTTTCCACAATTAATGCGACAGTAAAAACCGTTGCTCTTGACGGTGTCAGTGCAACAGCAGCAAACATTCAATCTGGGAAGTACAAATTCTGGGGGTTCGAGCATATGTATACCCTGGACAATGGGATCGATGCAACAACGACCTTCCTCAGTTTTATGCAGACCCAGCAGATTTAACAACTGGCGGTGAATTCTTGGCTATATTTCTGCCAGCATTGGTGTCAGCTCATCTCCTAGTACCTGATTTTACCCGGTAACGGCAGGCAACGCGTAATTTCCTGCTACTAGGATTTATTCTTACTCTATTGGCCTCTCAGCTATATCTAGGTTTTGCTTCATCCCATTCACTTTGTGATGACAAAGAGCAGGCTAAGAGTGGCAATATGCAGATCGAAAAAAAAGATCCAGAGCAGGATCTGGTGGAGGCGTGAATAGTGCAGGCCGAGAAGGGTAATTGATGAGTAAACTTGTCAGGTGAAATGAGTAAATCCGAAGGTCCTGCTGGGAGGTCAGGTAGGCGTTGACATTGATGTGCTTACTTGGTAAGATCTACGTCGTGACATGATAGTTAAGGTAGGGAGATCTTTCCCAACTGGTCTGCAAGCTGCCTGAGGCCGTGGTACTCTACTCTCAACATCAACTCTGACGAAACAGCGAGAGCATTGAACGAAATTTTCGATCTGGACATTACCGATTATCAAGCTCTGGCCGACATGCTCTTATTCCTGCCCATAGACTAACCAATGGACAGGGTTCCTTTGTAACATAGACCATTATAAATGCAGGGGTTTCCAGAGGGCAACGTTTGATGATATTTACGACGAGGAGGTGCAATCCAAAAGTATTACATATACCGTTGCAAAAGCCTTGCATAATTAAGGAGAAAATCACCATGAAGATTCCCGAAGAAGGGCACTGGATAGCCCGTACGGTGAACAGACTAGCAAGGACGTACTTTAAAGAAATGAAACGTGCAATGGAACGGCACGAACTAGGAACATCAACTCTGGTTACTATGCTCATCGTTGTGTTGCTACTAGGCAGTTGTGGAGCGCTCGACAATACCTCTGGATCATCGGGCAATAGCACAAATTTCGCTGGGCAACGTGTGCAGGTTGTCGGCTCATCAGCACTGCTTCCACTGGCAACAAAAGCTGCCGCTCTCTTCCAGCAACAATACCCTGGGAGTAAAAATGGACGTCCAGGGAGGGGGAAGTGGCGTGGGATTGAGTGCTGTTAACGATAACAAAGCGAATATTGGAGACTCTGATATTTATGCTGACCCTACCCTGTACCCCAACCCTAATTTGACTGACCATATCGTTTGTATTACCCCCATGACGCTAATTGTCAATCCCGATGTCAACATTACTTTGCTCAACACTCAACAGGTTATCAATATCTACACTGGCGTAACCACAAACTGGAAAGATGTGGGTGGTCCCGATTTACCTATTGTCCCTTTGGTCAAGCCAACTACCTCTGGTACTCGTGCGTTATTCGACAAATATGTTCTGGGGACGACAGCAGAAGTCGGTCAACCAGTGGCCGACACATCAACTGTTGTCGTTGATACCATTGCTCATACGTCAGGGGCGATTAGCTACTCTTCACTTTCCACAATTAATGCGACAGTAAAAACCGTTGCCCTTGACGGTGTCAGTGCAACAGCAGCAAACATTCAATCTGGGAAGTACAAATTCTGGGATTCGAGCATATGTATACCCTGGACAATGGGATCGATGCAACAACGACCTTCCTCAGTTTTATGCAGACCCAGCAGATTTAACAGCTGGCGGTGAATTTGGCTATATTTCTGCCAGCATGGTTTCTGCCGGTACTACTCAAGGCTAGCATAGCATCCCCCATAGTAGTAGCTAGCCCTAAACAGTAGTAACGCGAATATTTAGCTCTAATGCTCCTGTTTTTGCGCTGGCGAGAGCAGACACAGGAGCGAGAAATGAGGCTCACTGATGAGTACTGCTCACCAGCAATCTCCCGACATTATCTTTGAAGACCTTGGTCCAGTGAAGAAGGTCGAGAGGAAGCGCTTTTTCCCTCCTCTTTCCTCTCTTCCTACTTTCAATAATCCGCTGATTGGCATTCCTATTGCACAGCGACTGATATTAGGTTTCCTAATACCAGCACTGATTGCCGCGTTTGCTGCCAGTATTATCGGCATACAAAGCGCACAATTGCTCAATCAAGAGTCCGGTTTCTATCAGGATCTCTTTCAGAGTTACTTGTCTCTTGCGACAGGCAACAATTATCTCCAGTTGATGAACTTCAAACTGAATGAAACCCTAAGTTATGCATCTGCTAATTCACCGCAGGCTCAACTCACTGCCGATCAACAAGCCGTGCAAGGGCTGGAAACCCGCTATAATACGCTTCTGCAAAACTACGTCCAACATGATCTGTTGATCCACAATCCTAGCCAGATCGATCTTTTCAATGGGGCTGGGCATTCCGGGCAGGACACGCAGCAAAATCTCTTAGCAAGTAGTGCAATGCGTACTTGGCAAATTTATCGCAGCACACAGGACCAGATCCTGCGAGATATCCAGAATGGTTTGTACCAAAATGCACAGACGCTAGAACAGCAGCAAGGACAACTGACGTATAGTGACACTTTGAGTGCACTAAGTCAACTTATACAGTTTAATGGCCGTCTCACCACTTATGTACAGGATGCCACCAATGTTCAGCAGACTAGCACGCTCGTCACCACACTGATAGCTGTCTTACTCGTATTCTTTGCTATCGGCCTCATCGGCTGGTTAATCTATGGGACACTCGTAAGCCGCCTGCGCAAACTGCGGAAAGTCGCGCAAGCGGTGCAACGAGGACAGATCGATAGCCGTGTCACTATCGATGGACGCGATGAAATTACCGACGTTTCAATCTCGGTCAATACCATGCTCGATGCTATCGTCAATTTGCTCGAACAAACTCGTGTTCAGCGCGATGCTCTCAGCAGTGCAGCAGAACGCCTTTTCGCCGATATGCGTCTGGCTAATGGGGGCGAGTTCGATGTCAAAACAGCTGTGAATAACGATCCTATTTGGATGCTTGGTCATGCCTTCAGCTTCACTATTGGCCGCTTCCGCCGCTTTGTAATGCGTAACCAAACCACGATTGAGCAATTGGATGTTGTCTCACAGCAAGGCATGAAAAACGCGAATGCTTTTCTCATGCATGCCCGAAGACTTTTGCAAGATCCAGCAAGTTCTCCATTATACTTACCTAGTAACCCACAGAATGCAACAGACACTTCTAGGAGTCTAGATTTAACCAGGGTACAGGAACTTACACATCTAAGCGAAAGCTTTGCCCGTGAAGTTACAGGGCTCGCACAAAGCTTGCGCAGGATTACAGAAGAGATGCGTACTAGTCTGGCTCCATTCCGCTTGGAAGTCACCCAAAGTAGTCAACAAGCCAATCCTGTGAGAGAGATAGACCCACGATATCGACAAGCCAATCCAAGTACCGAGCCAGGCTGGCAAGGCAACCGACAAGCCAATCCAAGTACCGAGCCAGGCTGGCAAGGCAACCGACAAATCAAACCTGCAGTCGAGAAGAGCTGGCAAAAAGAGAATCCCATATGAAATAGCCAATGTTGTCAATGTAAAGGCTCATTCCTCCCCATCCCGTGAACGGGATGGGAGGAATGAGCCTACCTTTTTCGAGCTGCTCACACCTTTACTCTGATGTTTGTTCTCCCTGAGTTCTTCGATGCTCATGCCCTTGTTCTTGCGGATGCGGATGGTCAAAACATGATGTCACCCGTCGCCATAGCGTCAGCCTCCAACCATACATCTCTTCTGGCAATCGCATGCTGCTATAGAGGCGAGATATACCTTTCACTACTTCATTATAGATTTCTTCCTTTATAAAATCATGTCGTTCATAAAAGTAGTCATCTGCTTCGCGACCAAGCTCTAGCAGCCTTTTTGTCTTTCTGTTTCTATTTTCTCCTTTTATTTTACCTTCCAGAAATTTAAGAAAAGCTTTTTTTATCTTTAGACTATGTTTAGGATCATTCTTATATTGAGCTATCAGTCCATCTAACATTTGATAAATCTCTCCCCCGTGTTCTGGAGTATGTTGAGAGGTAGATACTTCTTCATTTATTAGATGAACTCCGTTTATCTCCTGCTCTTGACTTATCTCTATATGATGATCTTGCTGCTCTTGATAAATTGGCGCTAATTCTATAGACATGTGTTTTTTTTCATCACTCTTGGACTCACTTGCTCCTCCCGTTTCCCATGGCAGGGGTTGATGACGCTTCTTATCAGAGCTGTTAGAAGCGGGACTATTCCCTTCAGACTGATGAAAACTTTCAAGTTCATTTCGCATAGAAATACTCCTTACTTAAACTTATTTTGAAAAAGCTGCTTTTCTCTGCTTGCCGGAGTAGGATTGTTGTCCTCAGCCACAAAGCAAGCTTTTCTCAGATTATAGGGGGCGGACCGAGCCGCTCTCAGAAGCGTCGGCGCTCCTAATTGAACTTCTTTAGCGCCAGAGGGTGTGACTCTATCTTTGTACATTTCTGGCTAGAACTCCTCTCTATAAAAGATGATAGCTAATCAATGAGGAATTTTTCAAGAGAAAAAGGGACATTTTCCTTTGCTGTATGAGGATGTGCATGCATTCCAACTTCGTGTATTCACTGATAGGGAAGTGCACCAATCATAGCCCCTAAGCATGGTGCGAGAAGATACACCCAGCAACGAGTGGAGGACTCCAGATCTATATGACCTGGAGTCCATCACTTTTTAGCACTCGCTATATCCGCAGCTATAGCACTTTTTGCAGCCTTCCTCGTATACCATTGTATTGCAGCCACATTGGGAGCAAAGATTGCCAGTAACTTTTAAGGGGTGTAAGTTCGCAGAAGTGGGTATCTGCTGGTGATGATTGTTTGTCTTCTGGTCGTCGTCGTTGTGTGTTGTTTCCTGATTGCCAGCGGCTTGGGTAGCCTCCATATGAAGCTCTAGTGCACGTGCCACCGCGTCGGGTAGTGAACGCACCTGCTGGACACCAAAACCAACTGAGCGACTGCCTCCGATGCTGCGCAACTGTTTGCTGATCTCCTGTGCCCGGTCCATGGGTGAGAGAGGGCTGAGTATCTGCAAGTTAAGCGAGATCAAGCGACCCAAAGCTTCCGATAGAGCGGCAATATCACTACCAGCCTTTCCAACATTGACGAAAACTTCGAATGGACCTTGCTCGTCGCTGTTAATGGTAACGTTGACTTTGCCTTCAGGGGCATTGACCTGTCTGGTATAACCTTGGACAACCGCTGGCCGCTGTTTGATGCCCTGATGGATTGAGGTTACTGTCTCTATCGATGGAGTCTGTGTCGCAGCTGCCTTTTTCTCGTCTTCGACACGAGTAAGCACGGCATCGCGTGAGCCATCGCGATAGTACGTTACACCTTTGCAGCCCATCTCATATGCCAGACGGTACAGTTTCTGTACTTGCTCAACAGTATGCTCATTGGGAGCATTCACCGTGTTATGATTAACAATTCCATTGCCGACAAAGGCAGAGGTTGTCGGAACCGAAAGATCATAGACGGACTGCTCCCCACTATCCTCTACAGCAACCACGCGGCGAAAATGTAGAGACTCCTGCCAGATTTCCCGCAGAGAAGGCGTTAGCGGTACTTCAGGATCGTTCGCCAACCGACGCAAACCAAACCATGTAAGCTGCTGTCCTTCTCGCTCTTGCGACAGTGCTTGAGAGTAAGCGTGGTGACGACAACGCACAGCGCGAGGCGCATCAGCGAAAACAGACTTTCGCGCCTCTACTGGTATGATGTCTGAATTACTTCCCTTAAACTCCCTCTGTAGGAGCTTCAGTGCTCGTTCTTGCTTATGTGCCTCGTCAAAAGTGAGGATGCGCAAGAGTCGCTGAGCCTCCTGCCCATGCGCATTAAGCTCATAGTAGTCACGATCGTATTGTACGTTGTGCTTAACCGAAATCCAAGTTTGCACACCAAAGTTGTCAAACACGATCTGAAGCTGTTGGATAAGTTTCTGTGATGCAAGACAAATCCCCACCTTCTTATCTGTGATGAACCCATCCAGATACAGCCCAGAAAGAAAGGCCACCATACTCTCCCTACTCGACTGTAAAACAGCCCAAGGGATGGTCTTCTCTGCAGCACTCCCCTCGCAACCAAGGAAGCGCAGCAATTCACAGAGTGATTTACTATTGATCTGTATGGTGAGTGCATTGTTCCTTCCTTGTGGTATAATGTCCCCATCCAAGCCAAAAAGCTGTCTGGCTTCCTCTTTCAGTTGCTCCAACACCCCCTCTTCGTTGTTAGTGATGCGAATAGTGTAGTGGGTAATACATCCCTCTGCTATATAGGAGCCTATGAAGTGGGCCAGCATGGGGTTCATAGAGGCAGGTACCTGAATGGTCTTCTGATAGCCACTGCGTGTTGTGGACTGCTGAAAGCCACACAAGGACACATCCGTGCCGAACAGTTGTGCCCCTATCTTGAGTGCCACATAATCGCCTAGAGCAAGCTCATCAAGTCGTCTCCACATCAGACCTTCCGCTGTTCCCACGTAGAGCCGATGATTAGGCGTACCAGTAATCTCGTGCCCATCTGCCAACTTCACCCGTCGTGTTGGTTGCACCCCACCAAAGTAGAAATGTGAGGTGATCTGAGTCCCCTCCAAGCTTGCTACATGCAAGGCGAGCGAACGGAATGTGTTAGGCTGTTCTCCAGCATACAGATCAGCAATGGGTAGCAGACCGCGTTCACTACTCACCAAGGTATCCCCCACGACACACTTGCTGATGCTGGCATCGGTGTAGCGCTGGACCATTGCCTGTACACGTACATGCTCTTCGGGTGTTAGATCCTTTGATGAGACAAAGTAGCTCGGTGTGGGCGCATCTGGATGCTCATCGTGCCAAGTCTGTAGCAACGGGTGATATAAGATATGCTCACCTGTGCGATCGCGCCGGATCATGGCAAAGTCGTAGACGGGTTCGATGCCGGAACTGACACCAGCAAGCAGGCTTGTCGTACCTGTAGGCGCTTGAGTCAAGAGAACGGCGTTGCGAATACCCTGCTTCTTGATCTTGTCCTGAATAGGCTGAGGCAGGCGTTTAACGAACTTCCCTTGCATGTACTTGTCTCGATCGAAATGGGGGAAGGGACCTTTCTCTGCGGCAATGTTTGCGGAGGCCTCGTAGGCAGCGTCCCGAATGGTAGCGTAAATATGCTCAATGATTGGGAGAGATCCTTCGCTGCCATAGGGGACTTTCATTTTGATGAGTGCGTCCGCGAGTCCCATTGTGCCCAGTCCTGTTCGGCGCGTACCAAGCTGAGCCTCTTGGTTGTCTGCAATGAAGTATTCCGTTGCATCGATGACATTGTCCAAAAAGCGCATCGCGATCTTGCTGACTTTTGCCAGTTGCTCCCAATCCATTGAGCCGTCTTTGACGAAAGATGAGAGATTAAGAGCACCAAGGTTACAAACGCCCCAAAACGGTAATGGCTGCTCACCACAAGGATTAACGCATCTAATGCATTCGTAATACCAAGTATTGGCCTCTTTATTACACCGATCCATAAACACTAGACCGGGCTCCGCCGACTCCCAAGCTGAGGTACAAATCAGGTCCCACAGGTGACGTGCACAAATGGTCTTTTTCACCTCGCCTTGCCAGATGAGATCCCAGTTAGCATCGTTTTTGACAGCTTCCATAAAGGTGTCGGAGATGCAGACAGAAAGATTTGCATGCTCAATCATGCCTTTTTGCTTTTTGACTGTGATGAACTCTTCTATATCTGGATGTGTGTCATCCAGCATAATCATTAATGCGCCTCTCCTACTTCCGCCCTGTTGTATGACATCTCCCGTTGCTACTGAATACAATTGCGCCCATGAACATGGTCCAGAAGCTGTGCCATTGACCGTCTTGATATATGAGCCGCGTGGACGTAGCGTAGAGAGATTGATGCCAACGCCTCCACCACGTGCCATGATTTCGGTCATTACCTTTAGGTTGTCGAGGATGCCTTGTCGACTGTCTTCAGGGCTAGGGATGACAAAGCAGTTTGAGACAACGACACCAGCTGAAATGAACGAGTGATCTTCCTCAACCTCAATATCTAGTACAGTACCAGAATAGTCTTCAATAGCAATTTCACCAATCCGCACCCACTTGAGATTATCGTATTCGAAATAGTATTTCAAATCGATGTCATGCTCAGGTGCTTGAATGCCAAAGAATCGCTCAAAGAGTGGTGCACACTCATTTGCTGTAGCTTGAATACGGTAAGCAGGTGTGCGTCCCAGTCGGTGTGTATTCTCGCGAATTGAGAAGAAATATCCCATTCGTAGGAGAAGCTGGTGAACTTGGACCGTAAGTGCACGATTTGCTAATACTACACCAAGTTTGTTATCAGATACATAACCATCGGCGCTGAACAATCCACGCAATAATTCGAGCGTGAGTTCCGCTGGCAGATGCATCAGTTGGTCGGGAATCCGTTTGCTATGGCTGTAGCATCCAAGAAATGCCTTAAAGAATTCCCCAAGGGGCATAGAATTCACCCACAGATCATACCAGCGCTCTGTGCTGCTTAACTTGATAGCACCTTCGATACCAAACTTGGTTTCGACAATACGAGTAATTTCTTCTGCTTCTTTTCTCTCATCCAGCGAAAAAACAAATTTGATCCCAGATGGGATATTCGTGCCAGTACGATGTGTGACGCAACCATCGCCTAGCCAGCGACCGAACAGATAGCATAATTCTCCATCAAGAACCAGACGATCATGAATCTTGTAGTGTGTTCCCCAACTTGATACATAGCCATGATCACCGCGCATTGTAGCTTTAAAGAGCTTGCCATCCTGTGTTTCATACCCTGAAACGTAATCATGAAGGTACATTATGTCAGGAGAGTGCTCTTCCCCGTTATGTGCAATAGCAACGTAATCACCAAGCTTAATTTCTTTGGCAGGAATCCAATCTGGCTCATGCTGTAAGCGTATTCCATCACGTGACCTATGTTTGTTGACCCATTCTGAACGCACAATATATACTTTGTGATCGCCTGTTATACGCAGGTCATCGTAGCCCACTTTCTTGGGTCGGATGATGTAGAGTGGTTCATCAGTCTCACGCTCGAACTTATGTAATACTGGACGCAGACGATTGCGATGTGTCACCACAAGGTCGCCAATCTTGATTTCGGAAATTGGCCGATAACCATCCGCTGCAAGTACTTCCTGGTCAGGTGGCATACAGTTGTAGTATGTTACCTGATGTCCCGTTCCGGCACCTGCTAAAATACGTCCACCTGGAACGAACTTAAAATCAGTGAGTGCATCATAAAAAAGTCTCTCCCACTTGTCCCGTTTCTCTTCTGTCTGTTCTGCTGCCGCTATGCCACGGGCTACACGTGCCCATAGTTGCTCTGGATAAAACTCGAGAGGTTTGCCATCAGCGTCCTTGAGGGAGTATCGGTCCATGAAGACCTTTTGACAAATCCCATCTAGCTGGGTCATATTGTAAAGGGGGGCCGTAGTTACATCTTTGGCAGGTGAGTCTTCTTGCTCTAGCATGCTTGCTCCTTCATCAACAATTCTAAAAAAATAGGTGTTCTCCAGAATGCCAATATTAAGGCATTGCTTCTCTATACCGAGAGTCTTTAGGATCTCCGTAACTGAGTATACTCGGAAAAAGGACTAAAAACAACCCTCTGGACACAACATGTTGATTTTATGTTTGATTTTCACACAATATATTGATGGATGTTGTTGGGATATGCTATGATAGAAATGATAAGGAGGATCCAATCCATGCGTGCAGAAATTATTTCATGCGGTACTGAATTGTTATTGGGGCACATTACTGATACTAACGCAACATACCTTGCACAGCATCTAGCCGCGCTGGGTATCGATTTGTATTACGTCTCCCAGGTCGGCGACAACTTAGAACGGATTGTGGAGACGCTTCAGCGAGCTTGGCAGCGCTCTGATCTCGTTGTGATGACTGGCGGACTGGGGCCGACGGAGGATGATCTGACTCGTGAGGCTATTAGCGCTCTATTGGGGGAGACAATGCAGGTCGATCCTGAACAGGAGGCTATATTACGCGTCCGCTTTGCTCATGCAAGTAGGCTCATGCCAGAGCGTAATCTAAAGCAAGCAACGTTAATCCCGTCGGCGCAAGCCCTTAAGAATCCAGTGGGTAGCGCACCGGGCTGGTGGGTTGAGAAGGATGCTCATATTATTGTTGCTATGCCTGGCGTGCCTAGAGAGATGTATCGTATGTGGGAAGAGGAGGCTGTCCCAAGGCTCAGCAAATATAAGGGTGGCTTGATCTTCACACGCATTCTGCGAGTCTATGGATTAGGAGAGTCCTCAGTCGAGGAGCTTTTGGACCACTTGATCCATAATACTAATCCTACCGTTGCTACTTATGCCAAGTCTGATGCTGTTGATGTACGCATCTCTGCAAAAGCGGAAGGCTCTGAGCTGGCACGTCAATTAGTCGCGGAAGTGGAAGGGCAAGCCCGGCAACTTCTAGGTCACCATATCTTCGGTGTCGAGGGCGATACTCTGGCAAGTGTCGTTGGTAGGCACCTCCAAGAACGCCAGCAAACTCTTAGTGTGATGGAATCGCTCACTGGTGGGCTACTAGCGAGTACAATCACTGACTTCCAGGGTAGCTCAAAGTATTTTGTTGGGGGCGTTGTGACCTATAGCAGCGATTTTAAGGCGCAGATGGGCGTGCCACGCGAAATTCTGGATCGCTATGGTGCTGTGAGTGAGGAGACGGCTCGTGCAATGGCTCATGCTGTGCACGATCGTTTGGGGACAGATTTTGGCATTGGCGTAACTGGGGTAGCTGGTCCAGATAAGCAGGAGGATAAACCTGTTGGTACGGTCCATCTCGCTGTTGAGGGACCTGAGGGAGTGATAACAGGCATGGGACCGGGCTGGCGTGGTGAACGGAGTGAGAATAAACGTCGTGCTGTGCTTGCGGCTCTTGATCTGCTGAGGCATTATTTGGAAGGGGCTATCGTTCCTGAGTAGTCACCTGCTATCTTTGTGCCTAGTGAGCGGCGAGGGTGGCATCGCCTTTTCATGGTGCAGTGGTAGGTGGAGATGCCAAAAGTGTGTCAGGCAAGGTATATTGTTTTGAGGCTGTTCTTTGTCTATACATGTCACCAAAGTAATCCAGCAATAATCTATGAATGAAGCTATAGCCGCCACCTACACGTTGGAGGAGCGTGCGATGTGTTGCATCATCGAGAAAACGTGTGGCGCTCCAGGGAAACTGGTGAGTTTGCCGCAGGTAGAAGCGTAAGATATAGTGACGAAGAACGGCTTGTAGCCCGCCTCGTAGCCCGAAACAGACTACACCAAATAGCCCAAGCGCCAGACCATTGATAGGTCCGATGATGAGCCCAGATATTATGCACGGAAAGCTGCTTGCCAGCACTGCGATCACGAGTCCAAGTATTGCAGAGCGACGAAATCCCTTCATTTGGGAGACAAGAGTCACGTTTGGCAAGTTGCTTGTCTGAGAGTCCACATATCAGAATACCCCAACATACAAAAGCTGGTGAAGTCAGAACAAATGCGAGTGGGCTCATCACTCTCAAGGCTAACCCAAACACGATTTTGAAAAATACCCCAACACCAAGTCCGAAAACAAACCCAGCCCGGATACCTCCTGGCGACCAACCAACAGCCTCTCTTGGCTTGATACTCAGATCACGTCCGAAGAGCCAGAGAAAGAACAGTCCACATACCAGCCCGCCGATGATCCCATTCAGCATCCCACCAATCACCAGATTAACAGTGCTCCCAAGTACCAAGCCGATGAATCCATTGACCAGTCGAACGCTCCATCGATAGAAGGCTTGTTCTTTGATGGGAAGCCAGTCCGGTTGGAGATCTTCCAAGAAGAAAATGGTTTGATTGTGCTCTCGCATCTGGTGTGCTAACCAACGTAACCACTCACATTGAAGTGGATATTGCTCTTCGTTTCCCATGACCCGCCGCACATAGTCCGTAAACACTTGCTGTTGCAACTGTGAGCGTCGTGTCGAGGATATACGCATTGGTGTTCCCTGGTAGGCCACAATCAAGGCATTGAGCATAAGTGGTATTGTTGCCAAGCATTGCAGTTCAGTATTCTTTTTGAGCATTGTGCGTAATGTCGCTAATGACTTGCCACCTTGAGCAAGATACGTAGCAACTTGTGATGTGGTAAGTGGCTGTACAATGATAGCACTCTGCAGCGTGAGAGGTGTATATTGTGTTGCTGTGTTGTATTCGTTCTTTCGGCTACAGACAACGAGTGGCACTAAATGTTGATCGTGATATGTATTAATAGCTCGAATGCAGGCCGTTCGAGCGCTTTTTTCCACCTCATCCAATCCATCGAGCAGAGGGAGAATTTGGTCCTCTTGGACCCATTGGGCGATAGGAGCACGTGGGACCTTATAGGTCTTCGCAATTTCTTCAATGAGCCAGTCCTGCAAAGACAGGCGGGTATTAGCCCAGGTAGAAAGGTTGACAATGACAGGCACCGGAGCATACTCATTCTGAACAGCACGTTGCAGCAATACCACAGCCAGATGTCGCAGGAGTGTTGTTTTTCCTGTACCAGGACTGCCGAGTATAAGCAGTTTGCCACTCGATTGGTCGTAGAGCTGCACAAGAGAGGTCCCATCAGGCACTGCCTGTTCTGGGAGGCTCGCTCGGTGAAGGCGAAAACGTACACGAGCTGTGTTGATTACTGCATCTGGCGTGCTATGCAAAACGAGGGGGATTTGAGCTACGCCTTGCATCGAATCTTTCAGGAAACTAGCATATTGATTATATAGTTCAGTAAGGAAGCGTGCACGATTTTGCTTTTGGGGCGGAATTGGTCCGGATATGCTAGAGTTCCCTTTACCGATGCTACATATCGCTGTCAGTATGATGAGGAAACCAAAACTAGAGAAGAATGGAATGGGAAAGGCAAGTGCGAGATGGATGATGAGGAGTTGGGAAAGTGGCGTATCTGTAGTTGTGGTATTGACATTCGCAATGGTACTCACAAAGATGCCAGCGATGAGGGGTCCCCATATAAACAAGAGCACCGGCCAGAGTCGACAACAGCATCGCACGTACCAGGGCAATCTCACTGAAGATATCTGGTGAGATGTGGCAGGAACTGCTTCTTGCTCTGACATTGCTGCAATGACTCCATTCTTTCGTCTCTTTGTACGTACTGTAGTATAAAACGAAAGAGTTGACAAGAGAACAATTGAAACACCACAACCAAGATACTTTAAAAACGAGTCATCAACTAAACTTCACCCTGATTTTCAAGCTGCTCTCCTCTTCATTAATGCGCTTGGCATGAGGTTCTACACGTTGAGCTTTATGTAGCCTCATCAGTATAAAAATAGCTTGTCAGTAGCGTTGGTGAAATGAAGAGTGATTGCTCAGCCGTTTCACATTTTTTAGCAAACTTTAAGCAAAATCCAAGGTAATGACTCTTGCCATTTGCCAAATTTTATGGCATACTATCTTTGTCTTCAAGGAGTAGGGCGCCACGAAAGTTGGAGGCCGCCAAGGGGTGTAGGAGCACGATAAATTGCAAGCGAAACGAAGGGCCGTGCAACGAAGGACTTGGTGAAGACCTACATAGGGGGAAGTAGTCCTTCACAAACCCAGAGTAGGCCACCGAGAGTAAGCCTGGGACGAGAAAAGTACAATCTTGTTCCAGGCTTACTCATTTTTATCGCCTCTGCCCCTCGCTCCTCGCCCGCCTCTCCCGCCTCGCTATATCCCCTATAAGCCCCCGTACTTGGTACTGTGCTTCAGTTACTGCCCTCAGTATATCTCTCCGCTCACGTTGCTGATTCCAATTATCTACTCTATCCGCCCAATTATCTATTTTATTCGCTAGTCTAATCATTTGTCTACTCATGAATGCTCCCCCTGCCAGAGTCCCCTGATCGCTTGCGGAGGGATCGCGAGCATCGAGGTTGGGCGTGGCGCTGAAGACAGAGGGGCCAGATCCGTGGTTTCCATCATCATCAGAGAAGTCGTTGTCATGTTCGTCTAGCTGCGGCCGCTCTAACTCCAACCTTGGGTCACCGTGCGACGGCCTCTGATCGTCTTTTGGCTCTTGGTATATGTACTGCCCTATTTCCCAAGGTCTTGAACCTGATTTTCTTGCTTTTCCTGTTGGCTTCACTGTTCCCTCTTGCTGTTTATCTATCCGGGATCTTTGCTCCATAAGTTTGTCCTTTCCTGGAGAATAAAACTTAACTATCGAGTGTATAATGCTTAAATTTTAAAAGCAATACATCAAGCATATAATGCAAGTATATTCAAGTTGTCGATCTTTGTCAATGGACAAAGTATACACTTAATAGTTTGAAGTTAAAATGGCTTACCAAGCGGCTTTACAGAGACAGTGTTCTTGTCTTGTTGTGCTCTCAATCAGCTTGAGAAGCGCTTTCAGAAGGACAAAAGTGCTCTTATGTGCTATGTGTACACAAGATGTGTGATGACGAGGCACTTAAGGCTTTCTGTCTATCTCCTCCAGAGCGGGGCCGACGAAGGTGAGACACAGGATCGGCTTACAGAACTGCGCAAGAAGATGACGCACATACGATGAGGCGCTTGCCTGAAAAGCTTTGTGATGTAGGATAAAAGCTGTTTTAGTACGCCTAATATTCGGTTCTGCACGTTGAGCTTCGTACAGGCTCATCAGTATAAAAATGGCTTATCGGCAGCGTTCGTGAAATGAAATGTGATTGTCCAGCTGTCTAACATTTTTTAGCAAAGTCTAAGTAAAATCTAAGGGAATGACCTCTCTAAGGGTCTTGCCATTTGCCAATTTTTGTGGCATACTATTGGTGTCTCCAAGGAGTAGGGCGCCACGAAAGTTGGAGGCCGCCAAGGGGTGTAGGAGCGCGATAAATTGCAAGCGAAACGAAGGGCCGCGCAACGAAGGACTTGGTGCAGACCTACATAGGGAGAAGTAGTCCTTCACGAACCCAGAGTAGGCCACTGAGAACAAGCCTGGAATGAGAGAAGTATAATCTCGTTCTAGGCTTGTTCATTTTGGTGTCTCTTGCTATTGGTGCAAAGGTGATTTATGGAAGATCGGTCCCTTATAAATTAATAATATGCAGCAATGATTGTCTTATTCCATTTCGTGTGATAGGAGCGCTGTCTGATTTTGAGCGCGATCTTATTTAACATAGTAGATTCAGTTATATTGATCATACCTCTTTCAGAAGCAATAAAATTCTCCATTTCTATAAAATTTCTATAGAACGGGTAAAAGCGCTGGCGATTGTGCTGTCTTTCAGGCGCGTTGCACAGCGCTTTGTGGTATAGACTACGCAAAGGTGAGACAGTCGCCCAGATTTGCATGGTAGCGCGATTTTGGAATTCTCAACAAAAATGGCACCTTCATCAGAAGTGCTCAAGAAGAGGCGTCCGAAGCATCAACTAGGCCGACTTCTAATTGCAACTAACTATCATTAGTTGCAATTAGTGCTCATTTGAGTTCATTGGGAGAGCTATGAAGGCTCTCCCATTACCCCTCAAGCAGAGAAATCGTCCTTGCGTCGCCCAGAGGATAGAGCTATCGGATTATTGGTTGGTACGTTCGCTTGAGGTTGTGTCCAACTAGGACTGTGGATAACAGACTGCTCAATGGTCGGGATGGGTTCCTGGGTACAGACATTGGCAGGCTTATTATTCGTGACTGAGCAGATAGCCGCCGTCAGGTAATTGGCTCCGCCCACAATATTCTGTGTCAGGCTGTCACTAGTATCTGAGAGTCTACTGGCAATATTCTTCTGTGAAAGGCCTTGTAGTATGCTTGGATACATCGGCCGGATTACCATTAAATACCGATCTGCAAGATCGAGAAAGGGGAAGCCATTCACATTGTACTGTTTCAAGATTGGTGCCTCATGTGGCCCTGGCGTTTGCAATGGCTTACGATCACGATCCTCAGCCTCTACTGGAACAAAGTCGATGTACCGACTTGTATATTGGCTACCGCTAAATGTGAATGTGGGTGTATTGGGATCCACGTCTTGACTACTGGAGAGAGTCTCAGGGAGCTTGCTAAAAGTTCCAAAACGGCTCAGGGCCACAACAAGCGGCCAGCGTAGTGCCCCGCAATAGGGACAAAAATCCGAACCGTAGTAGAAGATTTCTGGTTTTCCACCCTGACCAGTCAACGGTTGATTACTGCCAGTCGTTTGAAGAGTGTTCTGTGCAGCACCCGTATTCACCTTAGCAAAAACATCCGGTTTAATATGAGTAACTTCGTTGAGAACCTGTGGGTCGGTTGGACCAACAACCCCGGTAGCAGACTGATGGTCAGCAACATAAAAAATTGCACCAATAACGATGACGACGCACAGAATAAGACCACCAACGAGCCATAATGGGCTAAGATTTCGTGCCTCACGACGCCTACGCCGTGCTGGTCCCTGCGAAGCCCGAGAAGACTGCTTTGAGTTTTGTTGTAGAGTACTCTTACGCCGTTGTCGTGCTGTCAAGGCAACGTGCTTACTACTGCTTTCCTTACGAGACATCGTATGTTCCCTTTCAATCTACGATTGACAATCCACGCCGATAATCAGTAACTATCAATGATCCATGCATAAATGCTTATTGATCACGACCTCACCATTCAATCCTCCGTTATCGCTCAACTTCCTCTTTGATCGGGAGGGAAGAAAAATTGGGGATAAGCGCCTTTATTATACAATACTTAGGGCTCGGACTGAAGTCGCCGCAGCAATGGACAGTTTTTGCTATCCGATGACCCATGTTTCCTATAAAAAGACCTGCCCGAAAATTCCCTCCCCTTGCTTGTCTGCCTGCTCTACAATATAATAGAGGATATCCTATCTCTCCCACACGTTCATGCAAGGGATGATATGGAACGATGATGGTAAGTTAATTGAAGAGGAAGATTTCCCTAGGAAAGTGTTAACATGTTAAAAAATACATCAAAACCTATTCGTGCAATAGGTGTTCTAACGGGTGGTGGCGATGTGCCAGGACTAAATGCGGCAATCAAGGCACTAGTCTATCGAGCCGAGCACATGGGTATCCGTGTGATGGGCTTGCGTGCTGGCTGGGAAGGAATTGCCTACTTGGACCGTGGGCGAGGTGTGGATCAGCTTATCTTCCGGAATGACGATCCAACTACCTGGAAGAGCGGCTACTTAATGCCTTTGGAGCGTCTGAACACTCGTAATATCGATCGCCAGGGTGGCACGATCTTGCAATCGTCACGTACCAACCCTGCCAATACCCGTGTGAGTGATTTGCCCCCTTGCCTGCAGGCATATGCCGAGGGTCGTAAGCCCGATGATCGGATCGATCTTACTCAAGAAGTACTCGCCAATCTCGAATTTCTAGAGCTGGATGGGCTAGTCGTAATTGGTGGCGACGACACACTGAGCTATGGTGCCAGACTGATTGCCGAGGGGTATCCTGTGTGGGCCATTCCTAAGACAATGGACAATGACGTGCCAGGTACTGATTATTGCATCGGCTTCCAGACAGCTATCAGTCGTGCCGCCGAGTTCATTAACCATATCCGTTCTACTGTAGGTTCACATCGCCAGACAGTCCTTTTCCGCCTATTTGGCCGCGATGCTGGTTTCACAGCGCTCGAGACAGCGGCAGTTACTTGGGCAGATCGCTTGATCATTCCCGAGGTAGCAATTAATATTGACACATTGGCCGATTTGGTGATTTGGGATCGTCAAAATCCTGAGTCCTATTCCATGGTCGTGCTCTCCGAAGGAGCAAATCTGGGAATGCCTGTGCCCACGATAGGAGAGGCAGATGCCTACGGCCATAAGAGGAAGACCAATGTTGCTGAGTTTCTGGCCGATCAGCTCACTCAGCGTATTGCAGGCGTACGCTTCTTGCCAATCGACCTGACCTACTTCCTACGCAGCGGCGAAGCCGAAGTCTATGATAAACATATGGCTATCCACTACGCCAATGTGATTATGAGCTTGATGGACCAAGGATTCTCTGGTGTGATGGCAGCCTACCGCGATGGTGCATTCATTTGTACGGATATCCCCAGCAAGGATCTTCCACCGCGCCGTGTTGACCCGAGTGACTATCACCCAACGCGCTATCGTCCTCGCTTCGAACGCATTTCCGGTCCTTATCGCCCACAGGTTAGGCCATAGTTGCTGAACATATGGGTAAGATACCGACAAAAGTTGTACCAGTTGATCCAGTGCACCCTGAACTAGCAATCGTTGAGGGTGCAGCTGAACTCATTCGGGAAGGCCAGCTTGTGGTCTTCCCAACAGAAACAGTCTATGGTCTGGGGGCCGATGCACTCCAGCCACAGGCCGTAGAACGCATCTTTGCAGCAAAGGGACGTCCTTTCAGTGACCCTCTGATTGTTCATGTCGCCGATAGAAGCATCCTGCCAGCATTAGTCGCAGATGTCCCCCCTATAGCTCACAAACTTATGGAGGCCTTCTGGCCTGGTCCGCTGACACTAGTCTTACCAGCAGGACCACGTATACCCCGACTTATTACCGCAGGCCTGCCGACGGTTGCAATACGCATGCCACGCCATCCCATCGCGCTTGCACTCATTCGTTTGGCAGGATCACCTATTGCGGCCCCAAGCGCTAATCGGTTCATGCATGTCAGTCCTACAACAGCTCAACATGTTCTAACGGACTTAAATGGACAGGTACCACTGATTCTGGACGGTGGCCCGTGCGAAGTTGGGATGGAGTCAACCGTTCTTGACCTGTGTTCAAGTCGAGCAACCATCCTACGTCCTGGGGGCGTGAGCCTAGAAGCACTGAGAATGGTATTGCCAGATGTACAACTATCTCAGCCACACCCCATAGCTGATCATCAACAAGCCATACCTCAAGTGTCTCCTGGTCAGATGCTTACCCACTATTCCCCAACTGTACCAACCTTTCTCTTCGAGGGTAATTCAGAGAAGATGCGGCAAGCTATACTAGCAGAGTTAAACCGTCGGCAGGCTCAAGGAGAGCGAGTAGGAATCCTAATAGCGGAGGAAGACTTGCCAGCCTTTCAGGACAGCGGCGCAGAGATCTATGTTCTGGGAAATACCCTCGAACAGGCTGCTATGCATCTCTTTACAGGTCTGCGAAAGCTTGAAGAGACAGGTGCCCACGTCATCCTCTGTCGCAGTTTTGAGGCCCAAGGATTAGGGCTTGCCATCCGGGACCGATTGCGTAAGGCTGCTGGGGGAAAGGTAGTTCAGGCAGAATAAGTTCGGGGAAGGCGAGTGTTAGACGTCCATCATCATATGCATCCCCCATTAGTTAACGTTTTTGCAAATGGTGAATTTTCAGAGCAATTTGCAGAGATAGACGCAGTTCAGGGTCCTCAAGTGAATGCCCAAGTAATGCTTCAATACGATTGATACGGTAGAGTAGTGAGTTTCGATGGAAATGCATGGTGCGAGCCATCTCGCTCAGGTTGCCGTTGCAGCGAAAAAAGCCCTCCAGTGTATCAATGTAGATGCTGTCATGGCTGAGGAGTGGACCTAGCGTTTCTTGATAGAAAGCTGTCATCTCGCTATGATCACTTAAGTAGAAAAGCAAGCGATAAATGCCCAGGCGAGCAAAAGAATGCAGATTGCCCTCACCAAAGAGACGCCGTCCGATCTCTAGAGCCTGTTGTGCTTCGCGGAATGAGAGCGGGATGCCTTGCAGATCGTGCGCAACACGACCAATACCACAGGAATAGGTAGGAAGGTTCGTCCCGTCATCTTTGCAAGAGGGAACGCGGCTTATCAGTCGCTCAATACGTGAATAGGTGCTGTTTTCATTTTCACGCACCCCCTCAGGATTGGAATTTGTTCCTATCTCTGGAAGTGGTAACAAGGCGATCACTCTCCGTGGCTCGACCAATACCCAGCAATTCTGCCAAATGCGCAAGAGTTCACCGCGAATACGTTTACTCCACTGGACAAGAGAATGCTCCGCAGAGGTATCATGCTCTTGGTTGGCAACCTCAAAAAGTGTCACCACCTGAGGTACAGTGAGATCATAGCCAAGTAGACGTGCCCGGGCCATCATTTCTTCGGGTTGCTGATAATGACCGTGCAGGACATCAGTGAATGCTTCGACCTGATAACGGCTCTCTACCTCGCTCCGTTCACGCTCACGAGCGAACTCGATGGCCAAGATCGGTGTCACTTTGCTTAGGACAATGCGTTCTAGGTAATCAAAATCGTTCTCGCTACCAATCAGCGAGAGATATCCAACAATCTCATGTCGGCTTGGGATTGGCTCAACGACGCGCGTCAATCCTTGGGCCCTGAGCAGTTCATCGGTCAAAGTATTTGGTAAGACTAGGGACTCAGCCTGTGTGGGAGCCGCCTGCAGGCGCATCTGATAATCGGCGTCCTGCACAACAACCCATTTACCCCGACGATCGGCGAGGTGCTGGCAGACACCCCGGATACCCGCTCCATGCACACTCAACTGCACCAGTTGTTGTGCAATTTCTGTTGAGTCGCGTTCTATCTCATCGCGAAAACTGACAACAAAGGTGATGACCTCACGTTCAATCTCTTCCATCGACACATGAGGAGGCAATAAGATGAGCGGGAGATGCAATTGGTCTGCCAGCTTCTTTGCCTCTTCTCCTAGTGCCTCTTCAGATTGTGCAGCCACCGCGACCACTGCAACTCCAACTTGGTGCAAGCTTCTGAGCAAATGAGGAAGAGTCTCATTCAGTCGACGTAACTGTGCGAGCGTGAGAAGAGCCAATTCTCCTCCCTGCACACTTTCAAACGCCGGTAAGCGAGCACGCATATGGCATGCCCAGGTTACCCGACGTTCCAAGCCGACTACACCGGCCACCAACCGTGCGCCTCGTGGGACGAGCAAAGTCAGAACGTTACGGACAGAGGCCGATGACTGCGATTGCGAGGGAGATAGACTGCCCATAACTCACTTCTTGAGAAGATAAAGACCCGTAGCCTTAGCTGTGGGGGTCCGCTTACGACTATCAACCGTGTTTCAGGGATATAGTGGGCGCAAAGTATTGATAATACTGAGGCCCCTACCTGTTAGCGACAGAATCGCATTCGCCGAGTCGATCGTTTTAGCGCCGCGTAGCTGCTGCGGTAGTGCCTGACTTCCGGGCCTGACGCAGCTTTTCCTTCGCTTTCTGGGCTTTCTGGAGTTGCTTGTGCCATGCGACTTTTTTTGTCTTGTTCATAAAAATCCTTTCTATCTAGAGATCTACCTTGTTAGATCTACATTATTCATGAGACGAAAAGATAAGCAACAATGTTACTCCTCGGACTCTGATCCACCTTCAAAGTCGATCTCGGTCATCTCTTCACCCTCATCCCCGCCGTCATAGTATTCGTCATCACTACCTAGTTCGTCCTCATCCTCGCGATCGTAGCGCAGCATCGAATCCTTGGTATAGGCACGCAGGGTTTCGCCTCCGCCATGTGATAGAAAGCTCACTTTACCAAACATACTTGGATGCTGATACTCTTCGCGAATGATGACGCGAAATCCGGACCTGCTCTTTCTGCTCTACTGCCAATATGGCAGCTCCATAGCGATTACCTCCCTCTATATAACTAATCAGGCGATTAGCCAGACGGGGATCAACCTGTCCGATAACCTCTCCTGCTGCATTCTGTGCAAGTAGCCGATGCCCATTGACCTGCAAATTGACCCTATCACCATAGCTCACACGCGCAAGTACGGAAGGCTGAGCTAGGTATTCCGTATTGATCAATTCAGTCACAGCTGTCTTGCCAGTTTCCTCGATGAAAGCACGAGGGTCAATGCGATCCGGGCTCGCAGGAGCGGCAGCAACGGGAACCGTCCGCAGTGAATCCAGACGTTCCAGATTTTTCTTTGCAATACTGTTGAATGGGTTATGCTTCAACGTTTGCGAATAGGCCTGACGGGCATCGGCATACTGACCTAGCTCGGTGTAAGCCTTACCCAGACGATTTAATGCATCAGACTCCTGTGGAAAGATGTTCAGGATATTCTTGTTCGTGGTGACCGCATCTTCCCACTGGCCTTCCTGGGCCAGTCTGACAGCTAATTCGGTCCACTGCTTCTTCAGCCGCGCCTTTTCTTCGGCTGATAGTGCTTGCGTCATCAAAATTCTCCTCCAGCATCGCAGAATAAGCTTCTCTCGTTTGCTTATTATACCGCAATAGCGCAACCTTGTAGAGACCAAGCTGTCGCCTGCTCAATACGAACATTCACAAGATCACCGGGTTGAATGGCACCACAGCCTGCGGCTTGATCGGCATTGGCTACTGGGAAGAAAACTAACTTGTTTGAACGATTGCGCCCTTTCCATTGCTGGCATCCATGCGACACATTCATCTCCTCGATCATTACTTCCTCGATCTTGCCAACATAAGATTGATTCAGCTCAAAGGCAATCTTTGCCTGCATTTCTTCCACAGCATGCAAACGTCGCTTCTTCTCAGCTAAGGGAATATCGTCCTCCCAGCGGGCTGCGACAGTGCCGGGACGTACAGAATAGGCAGCTACATGCACAACATCAAAGCGTATGAGCTTTAGCAGATCAAGTGTATGCTGGAATTCTTGCTCAGTTTCGCCACAAAAGCCGACAATCACATCGGTGGAGAGGCTAATGTTCGGCCATAGTTCACGCACCTTTGCAATGCGCTCACAATACTGATCTACTGTGTAACCACGTTTCATGCGCTTCAAGACTTCGTCGTCACCAGACTGCACCGGGATATTGAGGTGTTCACAGACCTTGGACAAGTTAGCCATATGCTCAATCATGCTATCGGTCATATGACGAGGATAGGAGGTCATAAAACGGATGCGTTTCAGGTCCTTGATCTCGCTTAGATTACTCATCAAGTCCGCAAGGTCTGGTTGCCCTGGCAGATCTAGCCCGTACGCTTCGACAGTCTGGCCTAGTAATGTCAGTTCTCTAGCTCCTTTGGCCACCAGTGCCTGGGCTTCTGCTCTCAACTCATCCACTGGACGACTTCGTTCGCGTCCCCTGCGATAGGGCACTATACAATACGTGCAGACTTTGTTACAGCCTAGAATCACAGGAAGCCATGCCATTGGACTGCTCTTAGCTGGCGCAACCTTTGTAGGATAGTGTGCCTCGCGCTCACCAGGCTTGGGCGTGATTGCCATTGGGAGCACTGTACGCTTGCCAACTTGATTGACTGATGTCACAAACGTTGGTGCAATTGGTTCGTCAGAAGTCGAGTGAGAGACTGTCGTGTTATCAGGCACAAACTCGATGTCGAGGCAACCAGCACCGGAAATGGGCGTCCAACGCTCCTCTAGGAAGCGAGGTAAAATGTCGGCTTGCTCCACTTTCATAAAGAGGTCGATATGTGGATAGCGTTTGCCCAAATCGTCAATGGTTTTTTGATTGCCTATCATGCATCCCATCAAAGCTACCAAAAAATCACCACGTTGTTCCTTGACCCGTTTGAGTTGGGCAAGCAGATTATGCGCTTTATCCTCTGGGGCCTTGCGTACACTGCAAGTATTAAGAACCACGAGATCGGCCTGTTCCATGCTGGTCTCTTCCCATCCTAGTTCGTCTAGGATGGTCTGAATGCGCTGCGAGTCAGCTTGGTTCATTTGACAACCAACTGTCCAGATATGATATTTTCCTCGCGGAATAGTTACTGTGGTCATTGAGGCCTCTTATCCCACACTAATCTAGCTGATATTCTAGCGTAGAACTCACATTTCCTGATCCTGCGCTTCTGTGGTCGGTATTATACAGCAATTTTACGCAGAGGGGAATAGAAAAGGACACCGTTTTTCCTACTCCCCGGAGTTTTCATCAATATGAAAACCCCTCCCAAAAGTATTGGTTTGACAGGATAAACCAATTATGCTATAATTGGAACATGGTTTCTATATAGCTCAGACAAGCACGTCTAGTTTTGTTCTTGCTATCTTCCGTTTTCCACCAGCAGAGCCAGAATAGTAGAGTAGCAATTCTCACAGAGGTTTGTCCGTTAATCGATGCTACACCTTCGTAGGAAGGAGGCTCCAGCATGAGCATTATACAACTTACCCAGACCATACATCTTATTCCACCTGCACAACTAAAATATCGCAACCGTCCCATGCAACCTATATTGCCAGGGATGGAACCGGAGCCAAGTCCAGCCCCGAAGATATCCAATCGTCAGATTGCTGAGGTCCTGGCAGGGATCGCAGATATGCTAGAGGCACAGCATGGTAATGAGTATCGCATTCAGGCCTACCGCAATGGTGCACGTGGTCTGTTGGACTTGTCTGAACCTGCTGTCGACATTTTAGCACGTGGAGAAGCTCTACCCATAGCAGGATTAGGAGAACGCCTGCGCTCGCATATCGCAGAACTCATTGAACAGGGTTCCATCACCATCAACAATGGCTTCTGCATACCAACCTTGCCAGCAGGTGTACGTGCCTTGATGGCAATTGAACATGTCGGTCCTTATACTGCTATTCGCTTGCACGAAGAGTTAGGCATCGATTCCCCACTGGCTTTGTGGCAAGCAGCTCAACAGGGATGTATTCGCCATCTATCAGGATTTGGAGCACGCAGCGAGGCTCGTCTCAAAGAAGCGGCTGAGCGTCTCCTCAAAGGCAAGAAAACCTTGTCCCTTGGCGATGTGGCATAAGGCATGGGATGCTCGTGATCAAAAATCCCCGCCTTCGACCAACTCGATGAAGCGCTGCTCCAGCTCATAGGTTCGAAGTCCCGGTTTGCCATCGCCGATCGCCCAGTTGTCGACTTGCACAACAGGTGTAACCTCTTTCGACGAGGAAGTAATAAATGCCTCATCCGCTATAGACAATTCTTCCAGCAAGATGGGGCGTTCTTCGATGGCAAAACGGTCATGAGCGATTGACAGCACTGCGTCGCGTGTGATGCCAATCAAAACTCCTGTGCGAGGCGTTATCAGAGTATCGCCTCGGAAGATAAAAAAGTTGCTACGTGTCGCCTCCAGTACATGTCCTTGCTCATTTACAAACAGTGCATCATTCGCACCACGACGCGCTGCTTCCTTAAGAGCGAGGATCGCTGTTACATAGTTAGAGGTCTTGGCGTCGGGAAGAGTACGCTGTAGATGCATTGTAATCAGCTTTATTCCTTTGGCAAAATGCTGTGTATTACGTTCGCCTAGAGGTGTAATCAGTACCACGAGCACAGGTTTGCCTGTCGGCATAATCCCATTCTCGCTCTCTCCTCCAGTGACGAGAAGACGCAACGAAGCATGACTATAGGAATTGCGATCGATTGCCTCTTGCACAATGCGAGCAATAAAATCACGTGTGTAGGGAACGTCTAGTTCGATTAAGCTAGCAGAATGATAGAGTCGTTCCAGATGTTCATCTAAGTGAAAGGGACGACGATTATATGTGCGTAACGATTCGAAAACACTATAGCAACGTAATATCGCCAAATCGTTGAGGGAAAGAGTGGCATCGTTGGGATGAACCCAGCTCCCGCCGACATACCACCAAGCAGTATTATCCATACTCATAGCACCTCTTTACCGTTAATAGCCCAGAAAGCCCCCGTCTTTCAAGCGGGGAGATCTCAGGACCCGCATAGAAGGGCGATATCATCCAATTTAGTTTCTATAAATTGAAAGGAAGTGTAATTGGTGGGATCGTCGATCCTGCGTGTATGTGAATAATCCATAAAGACGAGATACCCATCATTACTAGTTACCCATAAGTGTCCTTTTCCATCAACTGCAGCCTGATCGAGCTGGAAACTTGAGTGTCCTGGGGGAGCTGTCCAGTCAGAGACAATAGAAAATGATTTTGGGTTAACTTGAGTAATATGATTGCTCCCAACCAAAATAAGCGTGTTTGTGAAGGGATCAAATAACATCCCATGTGCTGCAGGGATATTATTTATCTTGCGAACAGTAGTAAAAGTAGTTAAATCGATTGATCCAAAGGACCCGAATCCTTGTGGCTCGCTGCTAGTATAGTAAGCATTATGAGATGAGTCAAAAGCGATCATGGTTACATGACTATCATCCCCACTAAGTTGCCTCAAAACAGTATGAAACGTATTGAGTGAAATTTCTACTAGACCGGACGCAGATCCGGCAGAAGCATAACCAGACGTCCAGATAACATTTCTCACACTGTCATAGATCACATGGTCGGAAATGATACTGCTTGGAATGGGAACCACCTTTATTGGACCCGGTCGTGGGCCCAAGAAAAGCGTCGCATGTCCCTCACTTCCAGCAACAAGGTTTCCATTTGGGAGTGCAAGTATCCCATCTGCACCAGTAGTAATAGCTATTGGCAAAGGCGCGGCAAGGATGAACTTTTTCCCATCATAGCGAAATGCAATCCGCTTTATATTGGAAATAGTAGTATTTGGAGTATCAGTACCGTTATATATGGTATAAGCGAGAAACCCTGAAATTGTACCATTTGGGTTCGTATTTACGTTATTAGCAACACTGCATAGGGCTGGATATCCCGAAGCAACCGCAGTCTGTACACTAGGATTAGCGACAAGGGGAGGATACCCCGAAGTAAAGTTGGTCTTTGTACCGGAAATATATGAAATAGCGTTCCCTGCGTCATCATTATTGCCAACGCCCCCATTGTTTCCAACAACTCTACTGATCATAGAATTATAAGAAAAGCAGGCACAAGAGAGTGCTAGTAGCAAAGCAAGTATCGCTAGTGATCTTTTCATACCTTTGGTCTGGTGCCCCGATCTCTATCTAGACATTGAGAAGGGCCACGCTGTCTCCTTTGCTAAGCTGATCAGAATTGAGTTTCCTGTGATTTCAGAAGCTTCTCACAAACCAATATAGCAGAAAATCTTGTCCCAGTACAGGAGAAAAGAGGGACAAAACTTCCCCATCTTATTCCTCTCTCCTCAAAGAGCTAGGGTCGAGAGCGTTCTCAATCTTGCAGCCAAATAGGATTTCTTCAACCGATTAAACTATGGGTCCGTATACTCTGTGTGACAATAATTGAAATAGACGGATGCATATAAGTTTAAGGAGGGAGATACGTCATGACACAGACAGATCCTAATACTTCAAGTGTAGAACAGAAACAGAGTTATGGTATTGAAGAATGGCAAGTAGTAGGTGAGCAGCTGGTTAGTAAAGTGAAGGAATTGGTCCATGAAGGCAATGTTCGCCGTATCCTCATCAAGCAAGAAGGCCATACCATCCTGGAGATACCACTAGTCTTCGGTGTGGCAGGTGTGCTGATTGCACCTGTGTGGGCGGCCATTGGAGTCTTGGGGGCCTTGCTTGCAAAGTGCTCCATCGAAGTCATTCGGTCTGAAAGCCCCACAGAGGCGGCCAAAGAAAAGGTCGATGAACCAAAGAGCGGGGTTACCCCGGATGTGGGGAGATAAATCTGACGTTCGAGAGCGGCAGGCAGATAATTTGTTTCTGTCTGTCGCTCAAGCCAATCTCACAACATTCATAATGTGCCCATTTACTATGGGCTCCCCTTTGTGTGCGCGGGGCAAAGATTTCAGCTCGGTTGCCTTGATCACCGTCGTGCGCTCGCCCTTCTCCCCATTCTCACCTGACCAGATGATGAGTAGAGTGTCATCCTCGTGAACTAGCATAGTTAGCAAGATACGATCCTTCTCCTGCACATTGCAAGAGACCACACCAGCTGTCGCACGTCCCTTCTGCGGGTACTCATTGATGCTAACTTTCTTACTCAGACCGTTTCTGGTCACCACTAGCAAACTTTTCAGATCTGTCGCTTCAGCTTGCCCACTATCCAGATAGGAAGCACTGACTACGGTTGCTCCCTTACCCAGAGCCATCGCAGCCACGCCCTGACCAACACGGCCTTGAGCACGCAGATGCTCATCGCTGAAGCGTAGCGTCTGACCATTATCGGCAGTCACGAAGTATTCTCCACGGCCACGACTTATTAGTGCCGTCGCTATCCTATCGCCATCGGCCAGTTTCATGTCCTGGGCACCATCGACATCAATCGTCTTGTACTCGCTTAGTGGCGACTTCTTAACTTTGCCATAAACACTAAAGGTGACCAGATAGCGATCCTCGTCATAGGCATCAATGGGTAAAATGGTCACCACTTCTTCGTTAGGAGCAAGCCCAAGCAGACTACGTGCTGGTTCTCCCTTTGTCGAGCGTTTCCCCTCAGGAATACGATGGACTGCGATCTGGCAGACACGACCAGTGGAACAGATGCATAGCAGATAGTCCTGTGATGTAGTCGCAATCAGGTGACGTAGTTGCTCATCTCCACGTACAGGTGTGTAATCACTATTGCCATTCTTCCCTTTGGGTTTGAAAGTCTCTGGGGGCAGCGCCTTAAGCGTTGCATTCCGTGTGAAGGCTACGACCAGGGGCTCACGCTCGTGCAGACTGGCTACCTCCTCGATTGGCGCATGGAGTTGCCCCTCAGCATCAATGGTAGTCCGCCGCTCATCGCCGAACTGCTTTATTAGCTGCTGCATCTCTTTTTTCAACAACGCGATGAGTTCCTTCCGGTCGGATAAGAGACGCTCTAATTCGCTAATACGACTCTGTAGTTCGTCTTTCTCTTTGGCGTACTTTCCAGCATCGAGACGTGTGACCTGGGCCAGTGTCATAGAGGCAATAACGTCGGATTGGATGGGTGTAAGGTTGTAACGGGCCTCAATCTCTTTACGAGCTGTCGCGCGATCCTCGGCTTGTTGGAAGATCTTGACGATCTGGTCGGCATGAGCAGCACCAACAATCAGGCCCTCGACGACGTGCAGACGCTCACGCGATTTACGTAGATCAAATTCCGAACGTCGCGTCAAGACGTCAATCTGGTGAGTATTCCAGTAGTTGAGCAGTTCAAGTATGCCTACCTGCTTTGGTTGACGAGCTGGTTGCATCGGAGAACCGAACAGGAAAATCATCTGGAAGGAGAGCGCAACTTGCAAGTCCGTTTCACGAAAGAGCTGAGAGAGCACGTCAGCAGCATCGGCCTCCTTACGCAGATCCAGCACAATACGCGTACCTTTCTCAGTGTCACTCTCATCACGTACATCGGGCATCAATCCCTCAAGCTTGCGTGCGTTGATGGCTTTCACAATCGAGGCCTTGATCTTATCACGTCCTATCGGTGGGATCTGAGTAACTATCAGTGAACGGCTTCGTGGTGTCTCTTCTAAGCGCACTTCGGCGCGTACAATAATACGACCCTTGCCTGTTGTAAAGTAGTCTTTGATGCCATCGATACCGACGATACGGCCTCCTTGACTGAAGTCCGGTCCCTGAATGTACGTCATCAATTGCTCAATACTCATGTTTGGACGATCCAGCAGAGCAATGCAAGCTCGTAGGACCTCACCCAAGTTATGAGGAGGAATATTCGTTGAGAGACCCACCGCAATGCCGCTTGATGGATTGACAACGGGGGGAATACGACCAGGCAAGTAGTCAGGCTCGACCACTTTCGGGTCTTGCTTGTAGGTAGGGTGAAGTGGCACCGTATCGCGTTCCATATCTGCCATTAGTGCTTCAGCTAGAGGTGAGAGTCGCATCTCTGTATAGCGATAGGCTGCTGGAGCATCTCCATCTTCGCTACCCATATTGCCTTGGCCCTCGATGAGCGGATAGCGCATGGTAAACGGCTGTGACATACGCACAGCTGCCTCATAGACTGAGCTGTCCCCATGAGGATGATAATTGCCCAGGATTAGACCCACTACCTCGGCACTTTTCACCGTTGGGCGCGAAGGGAGATAGCGTGCCTGAAGCATACCTGCCAGGATGCGACGTTGTACCGGCTTTAACCCATCACGAGCATCAGGCAGTGCACGATCTGTTACGACTGAGAGGCCATAGGTAGCAAAGGCTCGGGAGAGAATAACGGAAAAATCTTCCTGCACAATCCCATTTTCTACGGTAGTATCTACTGTTGTTGCGCGTGTAGTACTCATGTTATTCCTTTGCCCCTTTGATCGCGTCAACAAAACCTGCACGTGCAAGTGTTTTTTCTGGTTCCTGCCCCATATCTTGGGATCTTGAACTCAAATTCATGAGCCAACGCAGAACCACGTATCCAAGCTCCTCTGCATACAATCGTTGTTCTGGCAACTTCCTTGAAAAACGCACCATAACGTTATGCATGGGAAACTCATAATCGGGCGAGCTATTCACATTTAACGATGGATTGTTCTTCCATAGGAAACCGATATCCTGGGAGACTAACAAGAAGTACGGGACATGAGCTGGCAGACCACGTCCTAGCGTACTCTCCCGTATTTCCAACGCGTCATCAAGGATCATATCTGACAAGCTTGTGACTTCCACTACTGCGATTGGGCGCTCGTAGGAGTCCTCGATGACCATACTTGGCTGAAATGTTTGCATTGCTCTACTTCCTAGGTCTAGTTTTCTAACCTGCGGCGAGATTATAGACTATTTCTCGCTCTAGAGTCAAGCTTATACGTCTAGCTCCTTTATCTTGCGAGAATGCTCAGCCAAAAATGTCCGGCGGCGCTCAGCGTTTTTATCTTCCATTAGTTCAGTAACCAATTTGGCAGCCAGCACCCCGTCCTCCATCGTCACGCGTTTGAGGATACGATGAGCTGGATCAAATGTCGTATTACGCAATTCTTTGGGATCATTTCACCGAGGCCTTTGAAGCGCTTAAACTCAAGCCCCTGCGCATCGGGACGGCTTGCCAGAAACTGTAAACGGGCTTCGTCGTCCAGTAGCCAAGTAACTTTCCCCTTGTACTTGACCGAGTAGAGCGGTGGGCAGGCAATATAGACATACCCCTGCTCAATCAACGAACTAAACTCTTGGTGGAAGAGTGTCAGCAGGAGGCATTGAATATGCAATCCATCAACGTCAGCGTCAGTGGCAATGACGATACGCTTGAACTTGAGACGACTAATGTCAAAGGTATCACGCGTCCCCGTGCCGAGTACATTGATAATTGTCCGGATCTCTTCATTTTCTACGATGCTTTTCAAATCCGCCTTGGCTACGTTGAGCGGTTTCCCTTTGAGTTTGAGTATCGCTTGGAACTCGGAGAAACGCCCCTGACCAGCACTCCCACCAGCAGAGTCGCCCTCGACAATAAATAGTTCTGATCGCGAGTTATCATTGGTATTGCAACGTAAGAATTTTTTGGAGAGCGTTGTGTCAATAAGTTCACCATTTCTCTTGTTACCTGCACGTGCGAGTTCTTCCACTAATTGAGCTTCGTTGCGAGCCTTCTGCATTTGTTGGATTTTCTTCAGCCATTCTTTGCCCGCAGTAGCATTTTTTTCAAACCAGTCCTTGAGTCCCTCGTCCACCACCGAGCGTACAATGCCTTCGACTGGAGCATTATTCAGGCGATCCTTGGTTTGTCCCTGAAATTGTGGATTTGTTAGCTTGACCGAGATTACAACATTGAGCCCCTGCTGAATAACTTCTGGTCTGAAGCCGTCTTTCTCACGATTCTTGATGATATTCCACTTGAGTGCATAATCATTGACTACCTTGGTCAGCGCGGCCTTAAAACCAGTCTCGTGCACCCCGCCATCGCGAGTACGAACAGCATTAGCATAACTATACAGAGAGACCTTGTAGCCCATAGTTGGTTGGAGTGCCACCTCCACACGTACATCATCCTTTTCTTTCACAATACCAATGACGTGTTTAAACAACGGCGCACTGCTACTGACAGCCAGATCACGCACATAGTCAGAGAGCCCATCCCGCGAGTAAAAGATGCGTTGAACCTGCTGGTTCTCAGCGTCATCCCACGCATCCAGATGAAGGGTCACTCCTCGGTTGAGATAACTTGCCGCTTTTAGACGGCTCTCCAATATTTCCAGTGGGTAGTACACATCTGGATCAAAGATCGAGTGATCATATGACCAACGTAGCTGTGTCCCATGCAATTTGCGGTCACATGGTGTGATCTGATGGGGAAGAGCTGCACCTTGACGGAACAACTGGGTAAACTGTTGCCCGTCTTTCCAGATAGTCAATTCCAGTTGCGCTGACAGTGCGTTGATCACAGTCGAGCCAACACCATGCAGACCTCCCGCCGTTTTGTAAGCACCCTCGGAAAACTTGCCGCCCGAATGCGGCACGGTCAGAATAACTGTAGCCGCTGGCAACAACTCGCCTTGGTAGTGCATGGAATCAAAGGGCATGCCACGTCCCTCATCCCGAACCGTCACCCAACCCTCCTGGTCGATCTGAACCCAGATTTGCTTGCCATACCCAGCCACAGCCTCATCGATGGCATTGTCGAGTGCCTCCCAGATCAGATGGACCAGACCAGAAGTGGATGTAGAACCAATATACATTCCTGGTCGGTGTCGGATGGCAGCGATGCCTTCAAGTACTTGAATATCTGCAGCAGAATAGCCGTTTTTCTTTGTTTGTGCTGTTGACTTTAACTCTGGTTGCGCTGTCCCGCTTTGGGGTATTTCTTCTCTATACGCATGTTCACCTGTCTCCCTCTTAGCAAAGAGCGAAAGCTGCTCTGCAACAGTATTCAACTCATCATGCGTGGGAAGTGCTTTGGGGGAACGAGACATCTGCTCTATCGTACCTCTCTTTTCGAATGCTCCGGTTATGCTTCCAGCATACAGCCTTTGTTCTCGAAAGTCAAGACGATTTTGGGCCAAAAGTTCTAATTGGTTCTCTCACTTTCTCATCTGACTCCCGTTCAAGAGATGGGATTGGTATTAGAGGCAGTCTAACTGATATACTTACGGGGAATGAATTCGCAGTATCTACAGTGTGGGAAGATGCGAAAGAGGGAGAACCATTATGCAACTAATCACTGGCCAGTATGAATGCGTGCATAGCTCTGGCATTGGCCTTGACTATTTTACGTCGCGCATCGACCGCCTTATTTTGCACTCGGATGGACGCTTCATCTTAACAGTGCAACAACGCAGCCGTGTGACCCATGCAGCGCACTCGTTGATGAGCGGGGGACAGGTCTCAGCAACTGCTCCTGAAACGCGCCTTGAGGGAAATTACGTTCGCCAAGACCGCGTTATCTCGTTGCGGTTCGACAATGGAGGATTGGAAGAGGCCAAAATCTCACCGAACGGCGATGGTCTGCAAATTGGACCAAATTTCTTCACCAAAGTCTCAGACTCGACCTTGCTTCCTCCTACCCATCGTCTCAAGCAGGATATGGAGGACATTGCCAAAGGTATCAAAATTGCTAGGACAATCGGGGGTATAGCAGCAAAGACAGCAAAAACCATCCAAGGAACATTCCAATCAACTCAGGAGCCAGAGATTGAGCGAACCCCTCCGCAAGCGCCATCTCCTATCCAGCAGGGCCAGCCAGTACAAAGTTCCACACCTCCGCCGTCACCACAAAATGTGACATCAGGACCTCCATCTCCCTCGAGGCTCACTCCCCAGCAAACACCATCAACGGGTGTAGTCTTGTATTGCGATCAGTGCGGAGCGTGCTGCCGCCCCGACAAACGCTTCTGCGGCAACTGCGGCAATCGTCTTGCCTAAGTGCCTACTTTTGCTGCTCTTTCATCAAATATTCGTATGCAGCAATGATCTTCTGCATCTGTCGCTGATCTCCACCCCGATCGGGATGATGGCGCTTGGCTAGCGTACGGTAGCAGCGCTTGATTTGTTGCGAAGTCGCTGTTGGTGGAAGACCTAGGACAGCTAAGGCCTGTTGGCGTTGCATGATAGAACGTGCAGGGTTAGCATTACTCCGCCAGAATGTGCGCATGCTGATACCCAACATGTCCCATAGTAGGGACATAAATGACTTTGGTGGTGGTGAACTCATCTATCCTATCCCAACCCGAAGGGCTTTTTGGTGCACATTCCCAAGTCTTGCAACCATCTTGAAGAGTGCACATACTTCTAACTGCTCCTATTCTATCATATAGACTGACTGAGCGTGATCTACAATGCTAGGGGAAGTATATCATAAAAGAGATAAAAATGAAACTTAGCGACCAGTTCAGCCGTTGGTTCATAAGTTCTACAGGATTCCCATAACTCTTCCTTGACGGCACCTCAATAGATCTGCTACACTTTGACTCAAATAGAAACCCCACCCTATCCTGCACAGTTTCAGCCCTGGCGGATAAGCGGGTTTCTCACTGGGCTTATCTTGCTTCAATTAGAGCGAATCATATTTCTCGATCGTCAAAGAAGTGGGAATATCGTTCCTATTCTAGGTGGATGGTCTCGGACCTATGCCTGTATTGCAGCCACGAAGGGTCATATTACCCGTGGTCCTAGACACGGTGTGCTCTGCAATCGAGCAAGAGTTTTCTGGGTCTTTCTCCTAAAAAGGCCCTCCCGCAAGGGAGAGTCACAAACAGAGCAGAAAGGAGAGCAAAAGAGTGCTCACGCACAAGACAAGCTGGCTCATCGCTCATCACTTGTCTTCCCCACATCCCCATGCGTGCAGATGGTCATTCCTCCACCGCATGAATGACGGGGGTCTCCTTGCCAATTTCTTATGAGTAGCCAGGAACACTTGCGATTGCTGAAAGCTCTGCGTGAAAGCGAGCTTTTACGCGAATTATCAGAATTGTTGGCCTCTTCGCTTGATCCTACTCATATCTTGCGGATTCTTGTTCGACGAACTGCCGAGGCCTGCGAGGTTGAACGTTGCGCCGTCTGGTTGCTCGATGAGTCTCAAGCCCGTTTTCATCCCTCTGCCTACCATCTTTGTGCGCGACACATGCACGATAAATTTGTTCAGATTACAGACCGGATGTGGTATCACAGTTCGGTTCCATTTGATTATCCAATCATTGATCGCCTCCTACACAATAATGGCATGCTCTTCTTAGAAGATGCATTGGCAGAAACAACTATACTCCCAATAGCGGAAAAACTTCTCGTGCGCTCGGCCTTACTTGTAGCGCTGGTACGTAAAGATCGCCCTGTTGGCATGATGTCACTAGACAACCCAAGCAGGACCACCTTGTTTACGCGGGAGCAGCAACAACTTGCCCGTGCAATTGGACAACAGGCTGCTGTGGCTATCGACAATGCACGATTATACCAACAAGCCCAGTCTGAGCGCAGACGAGCAGAACAGCTTGTTGAGCACTCTCAATCTATTTATCGGGTTGCCGTGGCTGTCAACTCTGGCGAAGATCTCTCGCACGTGCTCTGAAATTGCAACTCAACAGCTAGCACAGGGCGCTGACGCTCTAAATGCTGTTATTACTCTTTTGGATCAAGATGTTTTAGTTCTCGCGAATACCATTTCGTTGCCCATAGGGGCCATCGAACGAGAGACTAGTCTTGTCGCGCCATCTCTGAACTCCTTGCCACACTGCCAGATCGCCATCAAGAAAGCTGCTCCACTTTTCGTGGTGGAAGAACAGATGAGTGAAGAAGAGCGTGAGTGGTTTCAGCAACTAGATATGGGTAATGTCATGATCGTTCCACTCATGCTGGGTCTCCGGGAAGATATGCAGGGGCCTCGGGGAGTCAATCAGCGCGGGCAACAGCCCTCGCTGATTGGTTTTGCCTTTGTCAATTATCCTCTCTCAGCCCCTACCCCCAGTCCGGTAAAACATACCTTCGCACGTGATATTGCAGCCCAGTGTGCATTGGCAATCGAAAAAGAGCGCATTCTAACCGAAGCTCGGCAAGCGGTTACGCTAGCTACCGAGCGAGCAAATACCTTAGATGCCATTTTTAACGCTATGACAGAGGGCCTCCTCGTTATCGACATGCAGGGGCAAGTTATCCTCAACAACAATCCAGCCTCACGTTTTATCAATCTTTCTCCCAATGTGATTGAGCATCTTGCCGCTTATCTCAAGCACAATCCTGCCTACACCTTCTATGGACAACCTATTCAGATGGAAGATTTCTCTCTTGTGCGTGCCTTACACGGTGAGCTTATTCGTGGAGAACGCTTTATCAGTAAGCGCAAGGATGGGTCTGAGTATGCGATCGAAGTTAATACTGCCTCCTTGCTTGATAGTCAGGGTAAACAAATCGGCATTGTCAGTGCTTTTCGCGATATTACAGAGCAAGCCCGGGCCGAACAACGCATACGACGTGCACTGGATACCATGCTGCACGCTGCCGAAGAGGTATCAGGTGTTAGTGATCTCCGAGAAATTTTATATCGTGTGTTGGCAATGACCTTGGCTGCACTTAACTGCGAACGAGGAGTGGTACAACTTTACAACCAGACAACGCAAATCTTTCAACCGCTACTCTCAATTGGTTTCTCTCCGGAGGAAGTTGACCAGTGGTTAGCAGAACAAAAGTGCTGGCCCTCTCCCGAAAAATGCCAGGATGGGGGCTTTTCTGCCCGCCTCTTCCAAGGTCATGCCACCATGGTGAGTGTACAGCCATCTTGCGATCAAGTGCGGGCAAGTTCACATCTGATGGTTCTAGCAGCTCCAATCATGCATAATAACCATCTGTTAGCTGTAATGCTACTTGATCGTACAGTCAGAACAAAGGAAGAGGTTGAGCGATATGAGCAGGGAGCCACTCATTCCTTGCCCAGGCTTGGGTTTAGTGCCTGGGACATGGCCGTCATCGAGGGCATTGGGCAATTTGCGGGATTGGCCATCGAGCAGACACGCTGGAAACAAGAGGCCGAGATAGCTCGTACCAATGAAGCCTCCATGCGTGAAATCGAACAAACTCAAAGATGAATTTTTGGCAATCACTGCGCATGAATTCCGCACACCACTCACTGTGATTCTCACTAGCAGTCAGATGATGATTCGCCAGTTGCGCAAAGCTAGTCCTATTGCTCCGGAGTTGAAGGCGAGATTAGATGAAAGTCTCTCTTCTATCGAAGAGCAAACACGCCATCTGACCAACATCGTCAATACATTCTTGGAGGTAACGAGGCTCAACCGAGGACAGATCATTCTTGCGGAGGAAGAGATTCAGCTGGAAGATGTCGTAAAAGAGGCGGTTGCTTCCTACAGTACTGGACTGACTAATCATACTATCCGCTGTCACGTTGAACCAAGCACCCGCCCCTATATTCTGAGAGGCGATAAGGCCCGCCTCTCTCAGATCTTTGCTAACCTTCTCCAAAATGCGATTAAGTATAGTCCCTTTGGTGGTCCTATTACCATTTCTATGGAGCAATGCCTCAATAGCGAAGGAAAAGGAATAGCTCAAGTTTGTATTGAGGATAAAGGTATTGGTGTCCCCAAAGATGCACAGCCCTACCTCTTTGATCGTTTCTACCGTGCTCCCAATATTGGAGGGAACAAGGTAGGAGGAGTAGGCTTGGGTTTATACTTGGTTGCTGAACTTCTGAGTCTACATGGAGGTTCCATTCATGTAGAAAGTGATGGAATTGTGGGAGAGGGGAGCCGTTTTATCCTCGCGTTACCGCTCTTAGAACGAGACTCTGTTCTTGACGAGACGGTCGTTCACTAAGAGCTTGATAAGACTCTTGGTGGAGCTATCCCGGCTTGCAAGCTGTTGCAATCCTACTCCGATTTGTCCCTCTTTCTTCCTAGACTGGCTGGTCCTTTCCTGAGTATGCTTGCTCTATCGGGCTGCTCTTTGCGCCCAGACTGCGCTGGGCAGTATGACGCCTTTACAGCTATATGAAAGAGAGCATTATATGAGTTTCTGTACAATCACGCGAGCCAGTTGTGGAAAAGTCCATGCCTCGCTTGCGGAGAAAACTCTTGCATTATCCGAGCGTTGCTACTGTGTTGCGCAGTCGCTGGTATCCCTGCATCCTGCAGGCAATCACTACCGCATTTTATGGGTTGATCATTTTCCAGCTCTTGACTGGACCGAAATATGCCGAATATAATCTTGGCATGGCACTGACCTGGGTCCTATGGTGGCCAATGCTTCCCATCACCTTCCTCTTGCTGGGACGCTTTTGGTGTACAATATGTCCATTTGGTATGATCAGCGATTTGGTGCAGAAGTTCGTTGGCAACCAACGCGCTGTGCCCAAATTCCTGAAAAAGTATGGTATTTGGATTATCAATGCTTTGTTCATCCTAATGACCTGGATCGACTTTGTCTGGGGCATCGACAACTCGCCCTGGAGATCAGTAGTCTTGTTGCTCTTGCTGACAGTTGGCGTTGTCATCTGCAGCGTGTTTTTCAAGCGTCGTACGTGGTGCCGCTATCTGTGTTTCCTAGGCGGACTTGCCAGGTAATTACTCACGTGTGAGCATGTTGCAATTGCGAGCTAATCCCCTCATCTGCGCAACATGTAAATCGTGTGCAGCTTGCTATAAAGGGAATGCGAACGGTCCTGGTTGTCCGATGTTCGAGTATCCACGGTCGATGAATACCAGTGCACATTGCAACTTGTGTGCAGCTTGCATCAAGACCTGCCCGAACGGCTCACCTCAATTGACGGTGCGCATACCAACCCAAGAGTTATGGTTCATCCGCAAACCAAAGATCGAAGAAGCGCTTCTGGCTGTGGTGCTCATGGGAATTATTCTCGTGCAACATATCTCCGTACTCTACATCTGGCAGAGTATCCTTGGGGAGTTAGAGCACCTAGCCAACAAAGTGGTCATACTCACTGTCACATTAGCCATAGCGATGCTTATCCCGACACTCTTGCTAGGATTGGCTACACTGGTCGCTAAGACATTCAACCATGCTTCATTACTCAGCAATTTTGCACGTTTTGGCTATGCATTCATCCCATTGGATCTGGCAAGCCACATTGCGCATAACCTGTTATCTCTGTTAGCAGAGGGCAAAGCTATCGTTTTCACAGCACTCCCGCTGTTCGGGCAGCCTATACCTGAAAGTTCGACAGGACTGGTGAGCTTAGCAGTCATCCAGGTGATACAGTGTGATCTCGTCGCCTTGGGTGTTATCGCATCACTGTACACGGCATACCGCATTGCTCACAGCAATCGATCCAGCCTGCAGAATGTCTGGCTCAGTTTTGCTCCATATGCCGTGCTCATGTTGATGCTTGGTGCGATCAACACGTTCATTTTTATGCTTCCTGTAGCTATGCTTACGTAGGTACTTGGACCGATCATCTGTTCTCTTCCCCTCTTTTTTTGATACTGTAAGACTGGTTCCAGCGTTGTAGCTATTTTCCTGCTGAGCCCAAGGCGGCTCAATGCTCATTAGCAAGGAACTAATCTTTTAGCGAACTGCTGTAAGTGAGTTCGTCTGAGAAGATTATGTAGTTGAACCATGTGTGCCTCGTCGTGGGAGCCGTCAGGTGAACCGTGAAGCTTTCATAAGACAACAACGATACATACTGCACTACGACAGGGCCAGGATTGGATGTCAGAGTCACCAGAATCACGCTCGATGCCCTGACAGCGGGAATTCTTAACAACAGCGTCACTCTGGCCACAATTGAACTCCCCTGACCCATATAGAGGGTTACGTGTAGGTATTCTATTGTTTCCTTTAAACATACGGCTGGTTGGTAAGTACTTCTGAGAGCCAACTGCAGTTTTGTTGATAACCTCTCTCGTCAGCAGTTGAGAAAGTGTAGTCTCCTCTTTCATGGGCTGAGAGGAACGAATATTGGTCTCCGACCTAGCTGGAGCAATAGGAAACATTGATGGAGAAGAAACATCCAGTATTTCTCTGGGAGTTTCTGATATCATTTGCCCGACCATTGGGCTTGGGGTCTCTGGAACAGGAGGAGCTTCCAAGCGGACCTTCGTTATATAACCTGCCAGCCGTTGCCTACCTTCTATAGGCTTCATCGATGACGCTTGCACCACAGGGAACAATCTTGGTCTATTCGCTTCAATGCTACCTTTCTGGGGTACTTGCACTACAGGAAATGGCTCTTTAAATGACTCTTTAGGCTCATCTTCACTACGGAATTTGGTGCTACTATCAGCAGCCTCGCCCTTACCCCTCAAGATCGAATGCGATACGGAAGTCTTATGAGGGCTAGGCAAGTTCTGAGACTCTCCAAGCGAAGAAGATAGGGTAGACGCGCTTGCCCCGACACTTAGCCCAAGAAGAGACGAGCCCAGCGCCCGAGCAAGACGAGAGAACCAGTTGTATTGTGTTTGTATATTACGCTTTTCAGTCCGAAGCATCACATCTCCCACCATCTAATTTATTTTGGCAGTACGTCACGTGTTGGAATACGCAAAGTCATTATAGCACATTTTTCCAAAAATCATATGGGATAGCATGCCTAGGTTATTTTATTAAGATAATCGATCTAATATATTAATGTAATGCTATATTAGCATATAGATACAATTGTGCTATTGTCACGCTTACAACTGTAGAGCTGTGCAAAAGAATGACGGATATCCTCTTGTAAGGACCACCTTGCGAAAGCAGCAACGAGGCGGGACGATATCGGCTCCAAGAGCAGCCAACTTCCCGGTGAGGGAAAAAGATGATTGACTCGTTGGCCTCCGTTACCAGTAACCCAGAAAAACATGAGGAATCCTGTCACTTCTCCCCGAGGATCATCGTGTACCCTATGGACAGGGTCGTTGTAGACCAAACGAAATGCGTTTCCTGAACCGTCTGAGGAATGAAAGGAGAAAATTATGCAAGAAACACGCAAGCAGCAGCAGATTCCGGTCAAGGTCTATCGCACTGACGAGCGCCTAATGGTTGCGGCTCCAATGGCAGGGCTGGAACCAGAGGACATTGTAGTCGATGTCACATCTGATGGACGTTTGGTACTCCATGGGGACGTGCGCGGCCTGCTCAAGGAGGTCAAGGAACTCCTGCAGGATGAATGGAGCGTAGGCGCCTATCACCGCGAGTTGACTCTCCCCATGCCGGTTAATGCCATGTGTGCCAACGTGACCTACGGCAATGGCGTGCTGCTGGTGACCTTGCCCATCAGCGAGCATACGCTTCCAGCTCACCTCATGATCGAACGAATCACACCAACGCATGGCGAGCGCAAAGGCAATGTGGGGCATCATCCCACATGCGTCCAGTCATGAGGGAAGGGGAGCTTTCCGTCCCGCTTGCAAAGGAGTACTTCTGTTGCTAAAGCAGCTCTCTATTCGACACAGGAGAGCATGATCATGAAGGAGAGGCGGAAGGCTGTAACTCCACAATCGATCAACGACGCTATTCAGTATCAGGAAGATGCTGTCGTTAGCCGTGAACTTATCCAGAAAACAACTGGCACAGTAACGTTATTTGCTTTTGATAAACATCAAGGCTTACGCGAACATACTGCCCCGTATGATGCTCTCGTCATGATTACCGATGGCCAAGCAGAAATTACTGTTTCAGGGGTGATATATGAACTAAAAGCTGGAGATATGCTTCTGATGCCTGCCAACAGTCTTCATGCCATCAAGGCTATTGAGCCATTCAAAATGGTATTGACGATGATTAAATCGTAAGGCATGCTTCGCATCACAAATTCGTCTATCCATGGAGAATGGGGAGGGGTTAAGAAGTCGCTTAAGCTCCTCACATCCCCCTACCCATCTAAAAACTATTGCGTGAAGTTCCCGCTGATCACAGTGTGGGGAGCCCGTCACTGTTTGCGCAATCGGATAGCTGCGATAACCGGATCAGTGTAGTGTTCTGACACGCGTTTTTCCGCTTTCCGCAGGTTGCAGGCGCTATTAATCAGGGCAATGTGAGTAAATGCTTGTGGGTAATTGCCCAGAGCTGCTCCAGCCTTTGGATCGTACTCCTCTGAGAAGAGTTTGAGACGGCCTGCCTGCTTGAGTATGCGTTCGAAGAGTGAGCGAGCTTCCTCGACACGTCCTTGCATTGCTAGATTGTCAACAAGCCAGAAGGTACAGATCGCAAATGTGCCCTCGTGGCCTTCTAGACCATCATCTGAGTGGTAACGATAGACAAAGCCCTGCTTGTCTGTTAACTTCTCGATTATCCGATCAACGGTTGAACGCATACGAGGATCATCAGAAGGGATAAATCCGACTAGTGGTAATACGAGATTAGCTGCATCTAGCGCCGTATCGCCATATGACTGTGTAAATGCTCCAATTATCGTATTATAGCCATGGACCAGAATATCGGCACGGATTTGGTCGCGTACAATTCTCCAGTGGGGAAGATCAGCCTCTAGGTTATGCCGTTCGGCAATGCGAATGCCACGATCGAGGGCTACCCAACACATTACCTTTGAATAGACAAAGTGGCGAGGTTCACCACGAATCTCCCAGATCCCAGAGTCAGGTTCGCGCCAGTGAGCACAGACGTGATTAACCAATAACTGCATCATTGTCCATAGTGGACCTTCGAGTGTTTCACCATACCGTTCAAAACAGCCCTGGCGACGGTAGAGGTAAATGCAGTCCAGTACCTCTCCGAATACATCCAATTGTTTCTGCCCTACAGCATCATTGCCGATACGTACAGGTACAGATCCGCAATAACCTCTCAGATGAGACAGTTCATATTCGGTTAAGTCACGTTCGCCGCGGACCCCATAGACAATTTGCAGATCCTCCCCATCGACAAGGGAGAGATTTTGCAGCCAATAGGTGAAAGCACGTGCTTCGTCCGTGAAGCCAAGGACATTGAGTGCATGTAGAGTAAAGGTGGCGTCACGTAACCAAGTAAAACGATAGTCCCAGTTGCGCATACCGCCCAGATCTTCAGGTAGAGACGTTGTCGGAGCAGCCACAATTCCACCTGTCGGGGCATAGGTCATTAACTTGAGCGCCAAAGCGCTACGCTCCACCCATTCTGCATAGGGCCCACCCTGATATGTGCAACCTGCAATCCATTCGCGCCAGCATTGCAAGGTATGTGCCAGTTCGGCAGCAAAATCACGTCGGTGTAGTTCGCTCTCTATGAGGTGACGTGCTGCTTGAATAGTGCGCCCCATCCCAATGACGAAGCAGAGGTGCTCGCCCTCATGTAACGTAAATTGCGCTACGATGGTGGGGTGTAGATCTTCGTCCTCCTGTGTGACATCAATCGAGAATGATGGCAACCGATTAGCACCAGTAATCGACAATCCAACATGTTGTTGCCCACCCGAGATTAATGCTCCTAAATTCCCAGCTACCAGGGATACTTGGCTAGGGGTAGCTGCATAATTTGGACTTACCTTGAGTTTCATTGTGACTGGCATTTCACCGTGTGTACATTCTACAATGCGTACTAAACAATGGCAGGAACCGTTTTCGTCCACCCTCCACGTATTATTGTCCATTCCTTTGTACGGCCAAGCATTCAGCGTTTTTATTGGCATAAAATCAGTCGATACAATTTCACCTGTGATATTGGCAAAGTAGGTTTGCAGAACGTTACTTCTATGTAAGTAACGTTGGGAGCCAGGAATCGTATTGTCGCTAGGCGCAATTTGGAAGTAACCTCCACGTTCTGCATCCAATAAGCGACAAAAAATGGCGGGGCTATCAAAGTCCGGTAGACATCCCCAGTCCACGGACCCGTCCGGTGCTACTAAAACAACCGAATGACAGTCACCAATGACGCCATACGAATTAATCGGCTGATAGGGCCGATTGTGTTCGTTAATCCCAACCATAGTATAGTGCTCACTTTCCTCTTCGAAAGATTTAGTTCTACAGCATTTAGAAAACTCCTAATGCCCCATTCGAGAAATCAAAGGGGCTTTGTGTTAAGACAAACCACCCTGGGCCCTCTGTAGAAGACAACTTAGAGACAATAGACCTGTCTCCCCCCATCAGTTTACCGTCTTAGAGGGCTTTTTTTGACTTGATACTCACCTTCAGGAAAGTGGTGACCCCTAAGAAAGACTCTCATTAGAGCAAGATTAAGATGCTTGGAAATTCCTTAATAGCTTACTAATAAAAAAAAGAACGTACGAGTCTTCTGCAGAGATTGTTTGCCTACAGAAAAGAAGAACGTACAAGTCTTCCTGAGAGTAACAGAAACCATTGGGTAGATGTATCCCTAATTTAGCTTCAATTTATAAAGTGCGTTATGAATGAGTGAAGCGATCTGGCTACGGCATATAGCTAGATCGCTCTGCAAATCTGTCTTGGAAATCACCTCTTTACTTGCTATTGTATCATTTATTTCTTACTCGCGTAGCCATCGGGCTATGTCTGGAGCAAAGTAGGTAATAATGATGTCTGCTCCTGCACGTCTAATACCAGTCAGTGCTTCCAGTGTGATACGCCTCTCGTCGATCCAACCTTTTTGGGCTGCGGCTTTGATCATAGAGTACTCGCCGCTAACATTATAGGCGGCAATGGGTAGATCCCAGCGATCTCGTACCTGCCGAATGATATCCATATACGCAAGGGCAGGTTTCACCATTACTATATCGGCACCTTCTTTGATATCTTGATCTATCTCGCGCAAGGCTTCCCGTGAGTTAGCAGGGTCCATCTGATAAGAGCGCCGATCTCCAAATTGTGGTGTCGAGCCTGCTGCTTCACGAAATGGACCATAAAAGCCAGAGGCAAATTTTGCTGCATAGGACATTATGGGGAGTTGGTTGAAGCCATGCTCATCTAGCGTGCGCCGGATGGCACCAACCCGACCGTCCATCATGTCGGAAGGAGCTACGATGTCTGCGCCTGATTGAGCGTGAGAGAGAGCCATCTGCGAGAGTAGTATCAGCGATGGATCGTTCTCTACATCGCCGTTAGTAATGACACCACAGTGCCCGTGATTTGTGTACTCGCAGAGACAGACATCAGTAATAACCTGTAATTCAGGTACTTCGGCTTTGATACGGCGAATAGCCCGCTGGATGATGCCTTCTTGGGCATAGGCCTGCGAGCCAACGTCGTCCTTTTGGTTGGGGATTCCAAAGAGTAGGACAGCTGGAATGCCTAGCTGCGCAATTCGCTCTACTTCATGTCCAAGGTGTTCCAGTGGCCATTGCATGATTCCAGGCATGGCCGATATTTCATGCGGCTGATCAATGCCTTCTGCGATAAATAGTGGGTAGACGAGTTGGTCGGTGCGCAGGTGAGTTTCGCGTACGAGCCCGCGTAGTCTCTCGTTCTGGCGCATACGCCGTAGGCGTACAGCCGGGAAGCCGCTCATAGTTTCTATCCTTTCTTCTCTTGTTGCAGGACAGTGGTGACTGCCTGCACTGTTTCTTCGATCATCGTATCTTCAAGGGCAAGCGAGACGAAATACGCTTCAAATTGTGACGGTGGTAGATAGATGCCATGTGCCAACATTGACCAGAAATAGCGAGCAAAACGAGCTGTATCTGACTGCTTGGCACTTTCATAATCTCTGACGGTTTCTTTGGTGAAGAACAGACACGCCAGCCCCGTAATACTCTGGACGTGGCCTGTGATACCGCTATCGTGAATTGCTTTCTGTAAACCTTCGCTCAGGATTTGAGTCTTGCGCTCGAGAGCCTCATACTGGCCGGGCTTGCATAATTCTGTCAGCGTTGCGATACCAGCAGCCATTGCTAGGGGATTTCCTGATAGGGTACCTGCCTGATACATCTGCCCAATAGGAGCAACGTGTTGCATAATATCACGGCGACCGCCATAGGCTCCGACGGGCAAGCCTCCACCAATGATTTTGCCGAAGCAGGTCAGATCCGGTTCGATACCTAATCGCCCCTGCATACCACCTAGAGCGACGCGGAAGCCAGTGATCACTTCGTCAAATATCAGAACCGCTCCATAGCGTTGGGTCAACTCGCGTAGCCTTTCCAGAAAACCTGGCTCTGGTAGTACCACCCCCATGTTCGCTGCAACGGGTTCAACGATAATTGCTGCGATGTCGTTTGGATAGGTGCGAAATAACTGCTTAACGGCGGTGCTATCGTTATAGGCGACGCTCAGCGTGTGAGCGGTTGCCTCGGCGGGAACCCCCGGGCTATTGGGTAGACCCATTGTTGCCACACCTGAACCTGCTTGGACCAGCAACATATCGGCGTGGCCGTGGTAGCCTCCGCTGAACTTGATAATTTTGTTACGTCCGGTATAGGCACGTGCTAGCCGCAACGCGCTCATCGTTGCCTCAGTACCGGAGTTCACCAAGCGGATCATTTCTACCGATGGGACGGACGCTATCACTAGCTTTGCCAGTTCACTTTCAGCCTGCGAGGGAGCCCCAAAGCTGAAACCGCGCTTACTGGCCTGGATAACTGCTTCTACCACTGATGGATAGCAATGGCCAAGGATCATCGGTCCCCATGACTGTACGTAATCTAGGTAGCGATTACCGTCGACATCATGCAGGTAAGGGCCACTGGCATGATCCATGAAGATTGGACTGCCTCCCACTCCACCGAAGGCGCGTACAGGGCTATTGACGCCACCCGGCAGCAATGTTTGCGCTTCTTCGTATAGTGCGTGTGAACGAGCTAGAGCGAGATTATTTAATTGATCCGTCATTTAAGTAAGGTCCTCTTGCAAATTACTATTATGCGCCAATTGCCTCTAGAATTGCATCCAATGATTGTGCGACACAGCAATACATCGGCGTATCGCGCAGAGTATACTGGCTTGCCTCCGTTTCACGTAGATCCTGAACAAGATCGAGGAAATCCTCAATGTTGTCTGATTCAAAGGCAACAACAAATTCCTGGTCGTCGATACCATAGGAGTAGGTTGTGTTTAGCGTGACGTTGGGATATTTTAGACCAATGCGGATATGCTCTTGCATCATGTGCTTGCGATCTTCCATCGGTAGAGCATACCAAGCACGCGTCTTCACGAAGGGATAGACAAAGAGATATTTTTTGTCGCTTGGCGCAATTACCAGACGTGGATCGTGAGCACCACGTGCGTTCTTCCCAACGTAGATCGAGCGCTTGGTCATTGCAAGCATCGACTGTGTCTCGCTCAGATACGATCCCATCGCGCTACGCCGAATCTGACTGCTCAAACCCTGCAAGTCTTCTATCTGATAGGTAGCTTGCCACAGCATGAAGTCGCAGTTAGTACGTATGCCATATAAGCCGAAACTGCGGATCAGTGAGTGCTCCTCATAGGTGCGGAAGATATCCAGTAACTGGCATTTGCCCTCTTCGCGGGTCTCAGTGGGTAGTCGCTGCCATTGTTGATCCAATTTATAAAATGTGAAACGTACAAGCTGGCGAGGCTGTTTTGGCCTATCCCCAGTAGGCTTCAGCTCTGTCTGTGGTTGTGTTACATCATATTGTACAGCAATTGTTTGCGATGCACTTGTTTCGTTTGTCATAATAAGCTCTCCTCGTGCTGAATTATAGCATTGATAAGGCCATCAATCGTAAATACTTTAGCCTCGATATCCACACGCAGACCAAGCTCGTGAGCAGTTTGAGAAGTGATTGGGCCGATACTGGCAACTAGTGTATGTTCCATGATAAGATCCCTAAGCATTGTTGTTGCGCCCCGCTCACAACTCTTAAGCCACATAAAGAAGTTGCGGACGGTGGATGAACTGGTAAAGGTTAAAATAGCAAGCTGATGATTGAGTAATAGATTCAGGATTTCGTGCCCCTGCTCATCATCGTTAGTGGCTGGAACAGTGTTATAAGCATCTACTTCGTCTACTAATGCTCCGGCTTGTTGCAATTCAGAGACGAGCGATTTGCGTGCCTCTGCCGCACGTGCTAGTAGAATACGCTGGCCTGCGATTGAAGAGCCACGTTTATGTGTGTCTACAATTAGTGCAGTTGCCACACTCTCTGCGATATACTCGTCTGGCATAAGGTCAGCGGTTATACCATAGTGGGTCAAAGCTAGTAGCTGTGGCAGGGCCGATAGTAGCAACGCGGACATGCTGTTTCGCCTGTAGATCACGCGCGTCGTAGCCAAGGGTGTGCAGGCGTTCGCAACAGATAGTGACACCATTGGCACTGGTTAGCACCAGCCAGTCATATGCTGAGCCCTCGTGGGCAAGTAACCGCTCCAGAGCTGAGTCAAGAGCGTGCCAATCTTCAGGAGGCACAATGCGAATCGTTGGAAACTCTACCGGGATGGCTCCTAGATCTCGTAGACGTTCACTGAGCTTGCTAGCTTGCTCACGTGTGCGTGTGACTAGGATGCGTTTGCCTTGCAGCAGCATAACAGTCGACTTAGGCATGGATTTGCTCCCGTGTGGACCTTAACACGCTAATAATTTCGTCAGCTCCCTCCTTTAGAGCCTGCTCGGCTAGCTCTACACCTAGATACTCTGCATCGGCGAGTGAGGAGGTAGGCGTCCAGGGGATACTTTGTTGTATATGGATACATTGTTGCCCGTCTAAAGTGATGACGAGCCCGCGCAATGTTAATAGATCTCCAGCGATCTCACCATAAGCCCCTATCGGCAAATAGCAACCTGCTCCCAGATGACGCATGAATGTCCGTTCCGCAGTGGTCGTAGCTTGGACTGCAAAATCCTGTAAAGGTGCAAGTAAAGCAAGCCAATCTGGCTCTTCGCGGCACTCCAGTGCTAGTGCCCCCTGTCCAGGTGCTGGCATCATGAGATCGATCGGTAGATAGGTCAGGGATTGGGAAAGCTTTACGGGCAAATTCATTCTATGCAGTCCAGCAGAAGCTAGCACAATAGCATCATAGTCTGCAGTCTCCAGTTTGCGCAGACGAGTGTCTATATTACCACGCAAAGATACGATAGAGGCGCTGGGGATTTTTTTGAGGATTTGTGCAGCTCTGCGCAGGCTGCATGTGCCGATGCGTAGGGGTGAATAGTCTATGGCTATAGGAAATTGCGTACGTGAAATAAACACGTCGCGCACGTCCTCACGCGGGCCAGTAACAACTAGACACAGCCCCTCTGGCTGCGTCGTGGGTAAATCCTTCAGGCTATGAACAGCCAGATCAATACGCCGTTCGCGCAAGGCCTGTTCTATCTCTGTCACAAAGACCCCATCGCCACCGATACGCGTTAACGGCACATCGGTAACACGGTCGCCTTTGGTATAAATTTGTTTGATCGTGACTTTAAGATCAGTCCACTGCTGACATAGTTGCTGGACTACCCACTGCGTTTGAAATCATAGCCAGTTTGCTGGCTCGCGTTCCTATCGTAACCTGCATGTGATTTCTCTTCTAAATCAAATAAATAGCGCGTTGCTTCAGCATAGACATATCCCTGCCCCGCTGCAGCTGCATCTTTCAAGCGTAGCATAGGTGTATGCAACACTTTATTCATCAATCGCATTGTAAGTTCCTGGACAGCCTCAATATCACGCTCAGAAAGCGTCGATGTGAGTTGCCGTAACGTACGAGCAAGCTCCTGTTGCCGAAGATCATCGACGTGTTGACGCAAATTGGTAATCGTATCAACAACACTTAGTGATGAGAGCCAGCGTTCAAACTCATTGACCTCTTCGGTCACAATGGCCTGCACATGCTCAACTTCTTGCAAACGCAGATGGATACCTCTTTCTATCTCAGTCTGCAAATCATCTAAATTGGCTAGATGCACCCCTGCCAACGTACCCACTGCCGGATCGACATCACGTGGCAATGCAATATCTATCAGCAGCAAAGGGCGTCCATTACGCTGCTCCATGACCAGTTGCATCATCTCGGTTGTGATAATCATATGGGGAGCTGTCGTCGAACTGATAGCTACATCAGCATCGACCAAGGCTTCACGCAATTCAGCAAAGGGACGTAAAGTGGCCTTGAGAGATTGTGCCAACTCAATCGCATTTGTGTGCGTGCGGTTGACAATCACAAGATGCTGAGCACCGTTGTTGCACAAATTACGAGCTGCCAGCTCACTCATTTTGCCAGATCCAACGAGTAAAATGCTGGCCTCTTGAAAATTAGGCAAGAGATGACGTGCTAGTTGAACTGCAACATGGCTGATAGAGACCGCGTTACGGCTGATACCAGTTTCGCTGCGTGCACGTTTGCCAGTAAGCAGAGCCGCACGAAAGAGAGCAGAGAGCAGAGGACCAGCATATCCACCATCCTGAGCAATCTCAAGAGCTGTTGCGACCTGCCCCTGAATTTGTGGCTCACCCGGAACTTGGGAATAGAGACCACAAGCAACCCCAAAGAGATGAGAAATGGCTTGCTCATCGATAAGACTATGATAATGGGCTTTCAGTTCATCATATGCAATTTGCCGTTCCTCACTTAACACGCGAAGTAGGTCAGCACATCCCTGACTTGCATCCTGGCAAACAGCATACAATTCTATCCGGTTACAGGTAGAAAGCAACACACAACCTTGCATTCGCAGCCGAGTCACTTGCAGGATCAGCGGAATTTGGCGGTTTGGACATGCCAGACGCTCGCGCAATTCAATAGGAGCCCTTGTATGATCAACACCCACGACGATGATATGCATACAAACCTCATAAAACTACAAATCATTGCTAATCTATTAGAGATTTTAGCGAATTTTTCATATTAGTCAAGGTTCCTTTTGCCTTCCATCTGATCAGGCCAGTACTTTCTAGATCCATTGGACTAACAAGAACCATTGATGGCGCATCGAGCGGTAATAACAAGATCCTACATGATTTGCTGGGAGGACCCCAGCTCAACAGAGCCAGGGAGAACATCATCAACAGGCAAAGGCAACCTAACGGAAAAAGTGCTGCCAGAGCTGGGGGAACTGTCAACATGGATCTGACCTCCATGCCGCTCCACAATTTGCCGACAGATATATAATCCTAGGCCAAAGCCAACACTGGAACCTGTCTGCACTTCGATATCAGGGACACGATAGAAACGCTCAAAAATCTGTGGCAGTTCTTCAGGAGGAATACCAACTCCCTGATCACGGACAGAGATTACGCAGTAATCATCTAGCCGCTTTAAAGAGACATTAATAGGATAACGAATAAGGGAATACTTTCTCGCATTTGATAATAAATTGATGATAACTTGGCCTATTCGCTCAGAATCTATATCAGCCTCGATAGCATTATCAGCAATATCAACATGAATAGTCGGCGAAGGATTACTACTCGCTTGAAACTCAGCAACCAGCGATTGGCACAAATCTCCTATGTTACAGCGTCGGCAGTGGAGCATGAGCTTGCCAGTTTCGATATAAGAGACGCTGAGCAAATCATCCACCAGCACCTCTATACGACGGATAGAGTTTTCCATATTTACCAGACTAGCAACCTCTGGCGAGCCGATACGACTCAATCGACGATGAAGCAGTTGCGTCATCCCCTTTAGACTGGATAGGGGCGTTTTCAGCTCATGCGAAGCCAAACTGATAAACTCATCTTTAGCCAAATTTGCTTTTGTAAGCTCTCTTGTTCGTTCTTGAACTTTTAATTCAAGCGATTTAGCATATTCCTCCAGTGCAGACTGCTGTTCCAATACTTGGAGCTGTAACTGATGCACTTGGATAGCACGACGCAGTGCCGCAACAAAATAGTCGCGATCAATCGGCTTCTGAATAAAATCATAAGCGCCACCACGTAGCGCCTGAATAGCAAGGTTATGGTCTCCATGGCCAGTAATCAGCAGAGTAGGTGTATTCTGGCGCAATTCTCGGATTTTACCCAGCAGAGCTAGCCCATCCATACCCGGCATTTTGATATCGCTAACAATTGCATCATACTCGCATGCGCAAATCAACTGAAGTGCTCCTACCGCAGAATCCGACGTATCCACATTAACATCTCGCATACGCAAGAGCAAGGCCTGGGGAAGAGCTTGTAACAAAGCCGTATCATCGTCAACAATGAGTATATTCGCAGTAGCTATCACAATTAATCCCTTCCAAACTACTAATGATACTTCAACGGAAGTTGGACTCGGAAAACAGCACCTTCTCCAGGATGACCCTCAACCACAATTGACCCCTGGTGCTCTTTGATAATCCCATAGATAATTGATAGGCCGAGCCCAGTACCTGCACCGACCTCCTTGGTGGTAAAAAATGGATCAAAAATGCGCCGCTCCAAGCCTGCGGGGATACCAGGGCCAGTATCGCTTACACTAATATTTACCATTTGCCCCTTCGTTACACATGTAATGGTTATATTCTTACGAGGTGCATTGACAAGAGCATCCCGCGCATTTGTCAAGAGATTCACAAAAACCTGCTCCAATTGAATAGCATTCCCCATTACCACTACATCACTGGTTGGAAAAGGCAAAGAGACCTCAATCTGTCGGAGACGGAGTTGCTCGTGCATGAGCGAAATGGCCCGTTGAACAACTTGCGTAATCACCACAGGTTCCCGACTCACCGAAGCTGCTCGCCCGAACGTCCGTAGATGTGAAATAATCTCCGTCGCTTTCCACACCTGCTGCATAGCGTTATTCAGCTCTTGCAAGATACACCCAGGATCTGCATCTACCATACCTAGCTCAATCAAATCGATCGCATTGCCCACAAACAGGCCAATATTGTTCAATGGGTTATTCAACTCATGCGCAACCCCCGTTGTCAACTCACCAAGCGTTGCCAGCTTACCAGCTTGCACTAACTGCTCTTGCTTCGAACGCAGCTCTTGCTCACGATACTTGACTGCCTCAGACGTCTCTTTAAGATCGCTCATGATGTGAATCATAGCTTTGCGACTATTTTCCAGCCGTAAATTGGCTTGATGCGAATCTTGTAAAAGATGCATTAAGGCTCGCCGGGAATTCTTCAACTGCTCAGTCTGCTTAGCAAGACTCCTACGCTCCTGCTCATAGTCCGCCAGAATATGAATCATTGCCTTGCGCTGATCGGCCAGTTTTCGATTGAGGGTATTCAGATCAGTGAGAATATGGATAAAGGCACGGCGTCGCTCTTCGCTCTTAATCACACGCATCTCAAGCGCCTTCTTTTGCTCCAGCAACAGGGCATACGCCTGCCGCAGTTCTTCCAAACTCAGTTGTCGGTATTGGGTATCCTCAGATACTTGCCACGACAGCACTTTACTCATTTAGCTTAGCCCCTATTGAGCTTTTCCAGCTCACGCTTCAAATTCTCAATCTGCTTTTCCAGAGCTATCATCTTGAGTTCACGACCGACAACTACTTCCTCGAATTTCTCCAGATCGAGAATTTTCTCTTGCAGTTCGGCTTTTGACTCCTGTAAGTCATTGACAACCTTCTCATATGCACGCATATCACGCAGAATGCCAATTGCTCCTATCACCTTCCCATTGGTATCACGCAAAGCCGAAGCATTGAGCGTCGTTGGGATCACTTCATGTGATGCTGTACGTGGATTGAGACGAGCATTACGCGTCACACCTCGCTCGATCACCTCTTTAAGTGCCGCCAGAACTCTCGCGTTTCCTCTGGGCTAATGAAACGCGAGAGCGACTGCTCCAGCACCTCATCTGTCCTAAAACCCAACAATTCATAAACTGCATCATTCGCCTGCAAAATTTTACCTTCCAGATCTGAGACAAAAATTGGGTCCGGTGCATTCTTGATCAAACTGTCTGAATATGCAAGAGCCTTATCCAATTCACGCATGTCGCGCAAAATACCGATTGCACCGATGACTTTCCCATCGTTATCGCGCAAGGCTGAAGCATTCAGGATGGTTGGGATCACTTCACCGGAAGCACTGCGAGGACTAAGCCGCGTATTGCGAATAACACCGCGTTCAATCACTTCTGTGAGAGCAGCCAGAAACTCTCGTGTCTCATCTGCACTTACAAAGCGCGAGAGTGACTGCTCCAGCACCTCATCAGTTTTGAATCCCAACAATTCATAAACCGCATCATTCGCTTGCAAAATTTTACCTTCCAGATCTGAGACAAAAATTGGGTCCGGTGCATTCTTGATCAAACTGTCTGCATAAGCACGAGCCTTATCCAGCTCTCGCATATCTCGCAAAATACCGATTGCACCGATGACCTTTCCATCTGCATCACGTAAAGCCGAGGCATTCAGTGTTGTAGGAATAACTTCGTTTGAGGCACTACGTGGATTGAGACGAGCATTGCGGGTCACCCCACGCTCAATTACTTCTCGTAGCGCTGCTGTAAACTCTCGCGTCTCCTCCGGACTGATAAAACGAGAGAGCGACTGTTCTAATACTTCATCGGTCCTGAAGCCTAACAATTCGTAAATGGCATCATTCGCTGATAAGATTTTCCCTTCCAAGTCAGAAATAAAGATCGGATCAGGTGCATTCTTAATAATGATGTCGGCATCAAGCGAACCATGCGACTTATTGCTATACCCACGATTTTCGTTCGCAATTGTTGGAACCGCGCTATCGCAACTCACGCCAGAAGACCCCTTGCTTTGAGCTAAGGGAACGAATGACGCGTCCTTTTGTGATGCTTGGGCATCGGAGGATCTGTCTATCAATGTGGCAGACTCCTTTCTTGCTGCTCGCAGATGGATATATTGACACACTTCTGCTACAACTTGACAACGGAACAGTTTTTCAGAGGTTCATTTGAGTTACAAGTAATATCACCAAGAACGAAGGACCCCACTGTATGACTAGCGCACATTATCAACAAAATACAATATGAGCAATAACTGCACTATGAATATGCAAGCAAAGCAGACTGCTACCAGTTTTGTGCAAGAGTGCCCCTGGCTTTAGACATGGGGGTGAATGGCCCCCTAGATGCATGGGCGTGGGGAAGACTAGTGGCGGCTTAAGCCAGCTAGACTTGTGCGAGAGCACTCTCTTATCCCTTGCGGGAAGCCGTTTTTGTAGAGGAACGGCTAAACCTCATCTGCTTTCGCAGTTGATGTTCGCCTCGACAAGGTTATCGACCCGGTACTGTCTGATGAGCACTGGCTTAACCCTTGTACACCTGTTTAACCCATCAGTTCTAGAGCTGCACGCTGGCAACGCACGTGCAGGTAGGAACTTGAACTCTCATCGATAACGGAGCCCGATGACCTTACGGTCCTGGCTGAGTCTGGTCAGGTGAGCTTGTGAAACAACGTTCGCGCTGCTCACAAGCCCCTGGCTATAGCCATGGGGTTCCTGACTTGGTACAATCTGCCCTTAGCAAGCGATATATGCAAGTATAACAGAACCTTTTGCTGAAACGCAAGAGCACAAACTCATTTGATGAGGTTATATTTTTTTAATAAGCGGAACGTCTAGAGAGCCCTACATATTTAAAGCTATGTACGTTGCACATCTACTAAAAACTGATGCCAAGCTGCCTGCACACATTGCTTTAATAGTAACACATTGGTAAGTGGACCAACACCGCCGGGCGTTGGCGTAATTGCGCCCGCAACCTCACTTACCGCTGCATAATCGACATCACCAACAATACCACCCTCGGGCAAGCTTGTAATGCCCACATCTATCACCGTCGCACCAGGACGCACCATCTCAGCAGTGACCATCTTAGGACGCCCAACAGCGGCAATGAGAATATCAGCTTGTCTGGTCACAGCCAATAGGTCAGGAGTACGCGAATGACAAATTGTTACTGTCGCATGTTTTCGCAATAAAAGCAATGCTAGAGGCTTACCAACAACGTTGCTACGTCCTAGCACAGCTGCATGTTTTCCCTCTAATGACATCTTACTGCGCTCTAGTATTTCCATCACGGCAGCTACAGTTGAAGGGAGAAAACCAGGAAGTCCGAGAAATAATTGTCCAGCACTTTGAATGCTAATACCATCAATATCCTTCTCTGCTGCTATTGTGTTAGTGACAATCTCCTGTGGGATATGCGTAGGAAGAGGCATCTGCACAATCACACCGTGAACCGTTTGATCATTATTCAGATGTATGAGGGTCGAGCGCAACTCATCCGCTGAGGTCTGAATAGGCAGTAACTCTAGTTGAGCCCGGACGCCAATCTCGTTGGCAATGCGCAAAATAGCTTTGCTATACACGCCAGAGGCAGCATCGCCTTCCACTCGCACAACTACAAGACCGGGAGCCTGCTCACTCTCTTGTACATAGCGTGCAACATCCGTACGCAGTTCTGCACGCAGATCCGCACTCATAGCCCGGCCATCTAAAACAACTGCTGTCATGCTCTTTCTCCTATTTTGTCTATCACCTGCTGCCTTCCAGCTGAAATAGTCTCCAATGCAGTTTGTAAACGTGCATTCAATTCGTCAGCACGCGCTCGGTCCTTGAGGATTTGTATGTTTGTCTTCACCATCCATGAGGCTCCAGAGCCAGCCGCAAAAGCGAGAGTTGCTGCAACTCCAATATCGCTCAAGACATTTTTATTGCCAATCTCGGCGACACGTTGGCAATACCAGATGAGTTCAGCTGCACGCTCTGCCATTTCCAGCGGAACTAGTGCTGCTTCCACTAGCCGCTCCTGAATGGCCTTTGTACGCGCCGTCTTCTCTTCGCTAGTCGCACGAGGCAATTTAAAGCAAGCAGATAGTTGCCCGTATGCCTCTATATCTGCCTGAAGCAGCTGCTGAAAACGTGTACACAACCGCTCGGCACGCTCGATGATGCTCTCTATTTCTGACTGCACTTCTGCGTAATCGGCCTTGCCCAACGTAAGACGTGCAACCATACAGACTAGGGAAGCACCCATCGCTCCACTGAGTGCCGCAGTGGAGCCACCACTAGGAGTTGGCCTGTCTGAGGCAAGATCGTCTAGATATTCTTGGAGGGATTTATCTAAGTACATGGTATCACTTTCTATGAGTTTTCGACTCCCCCGGGGGGAGCATCTAGTATGATATTCTAGCATATGCTGTGTGGCCAATGACTACAAGAAAACATTCCCAATCTCCAAAGCTGTAGTCAAATGGCTATAAGAAAGTTTCAGGCGGTGAACAGGGCACCTTTAACTGAATTAAATTCAGCCAGAAGACCCCCTGCCCGAGAACTATGGTGATGAGTGGTAAGTCCTTTTCCTTGGCTTGAGCACAGAGGATACCTTCCAGATGACAGAACCTTCACTTTCCTGTCTTATAGCATGAACATTTGTCTATTGACACATATGCTATACTCCTGCTCACAGAACACTGACAACGGAATAGTGTTTCAATATTCTATCTAGTAAAGACAACTAAAGTCAGATAATACACATCACTCTACCTTAGTTCCCTGCTTCGCGTGCCACTCTTTGGAGTGGCTATTTTGTTATTTTTCCTAATTTCAGGATTATAGGGCCTCAAGCGGATATACACAAGGAGTAGCAACATGCAAAAGCAAGACATTGAACATAACCTGTCCCTGCTAGGAAGCCATTTAGAAGATTTGGGCATACAAACGACCATTCGGCTGCTGATGATTGGTGGTGGATTTATGCTGACCCAGATCGGCAACCGGGCCACGACCGATGATGTCGATGTGCTAGTAGATATCAGCGATCCACAGCACTCCGACGACTACCGCATTTTCAGGAATGCAGTACACTTTGTCGCATACGATGCTGGACTGAGCCATTCATGGTTAAGCGACAATATTGGCGACTTCTTACGCATGGCAGGGCCCGTACCCAAGGGGATTTTATGGCGACGTTTCGGGCACTATCTGGAGGTCTATATTCCGCCGAAAGAGTTTATTTTAGCTCATAAGCTGGTTGCTGGACGGCGAAAAGATAGGGAGGATATCAAAGCGCTCATGCTTAGTCTGCACGTCACGACACGCGAGCAAGCGCAAAAGATTGTAGACAAGTATATCACAAACAAGGATATCCAAGAAAGTGAAGGGGTCCAAGAAACTCTCGACGACCTTTTCCGTGCTGAACAATAGCAGGATAATCTGCTATACTTAGACAGGAAGATGTTGTCTGGTTGAAGAATGCAAGGAGATACCTATGCAAACTGTTCGTCCCCGTCCACCTCTGCGTACCATGAGCAGGGCATTTCAAAATATCTGTGCAGGTGAAGGGCCGTGGATTGCGTTGGGAAATTTTCTGAATTACTGGTTTGATGACGCAAAGGATCACCGCTACGATCTGGTGAGTGAGCCGCTGCCAGAGGCCCCAGCCAATGAGTACTGCCAGCGTTGGGCCGCATATTGTGCTGCCTCCGTTGAACATCTCTGCGCAAAATATAATGAGCCTTGTCCTGAATGGGTGCATGACCCAAAGTATGTGTTAGCAACTCCCTGGTATACAGACCACCCAGAGCATATACTTGATAGAGTTATCGCCACGACGCCCGAAGAGTTCAAGAAACGGAATATCTATAGCGGCAATCGCATGTTCAACAATAAGTGGGAACTGGCAGAAAAGTACAAGAACTGGCCCAAACCGGATTGGTCCAAGCAAGCTCAACCAGAAAAGAGCAAAATGACAGCTGACCCCTAGAACGAGCTAAACGAGTTCAACACTCCCCTCTGTGACCGTACTATCACTAGCGATCTTGAAGATACGAGCATAGGGCGGTTTAGGGTAATATTGCAGAGAGAAGATGAGGTACAGGTAGCCACCAACTTTTGCCCATTCGATATCACGGGGCGAAGGATATGCCTCAGATACTGGATGGGAATGATAGTATATCAGTTCACCATCATAGTCATCAATTTCGTTGTAGATACGAACCATATCAGCTTCACTAATAATCGAGAAATCATCAGGCCGATACCCTTTATCAGCGGCTGCGTTGGCAGTGGGATAGTGCTTGACAACTTGATTTCCCTTACTACCCAAGGCTCCACATGCCTCGTTAGGATAGCCTGTAAGAATATGCTTAACCATTTCGTTATAGGTTGATACGGGGATATGGAGAACAAAATTGTTTGCAGCTACCATAAGACTTTTGCCTCTAATGTATCTTCCAGATCTTCCAGTTCAGATGTCCATAGATCTTCACTTAGGTATTTCCAGCCACCATCGGCGAGGATGGTCACAATCTTACCGTGCTCTAAGCTGGCTGCAACCCGTAAAGCGGCATGCAATGCCGCACCACACGATGGGCCAGCAAAGATTCCTTCCTCGTCTTTCAATTGACGAGTACGCCGGATTGCATCCATGCTTGAAACGAGGATCTTTGCATCAAGCACAGACATATCCAGGATGGGAGGAATAAACCCGTCCGTCAGGCTACGCAATCCCTGCACACCCTCGCCTTGTAAAGGTTCTGCTGCTACAACCTTAATCACTGAATTGTATTCTTTTAGCCGACGACCAGTGCCCGTGAGCGTTCCACCCGTTCCCAGACCAGCCACAAATATATCTACATCCGGCAAATCTTTGATAATCTCCAGCGCAGTACCCTCATAGTGAGCACGAGGATTGGCTTGATTGCCATACTGATAAAGCATGACGTAACGCTCGTCCTGCTGGACCAGCTCTTTGGCCAGCCTAACAGCTCCATTACTTCCCAACTTCCCGTCGGAGAAGATGATTTGTGCTCCATAGAGTTGGAGTATCTTGCAACGTTCACTGGTAACGTTGTCAGGCATCACGGCCACAAACTGATAGCCTTTGATGCGAGCAATCATCGCCAAAGCAATGCCCGTATTGCCACTGGTCGGTTCTAGCAGGATAGAGCCTTGGGTGAGCCTGCCACTTGCCTCAGCCTCCTCAATCATCTTCTTAGCAACACGATCCTTAATGCTACCAGAAGGATTGGCCCCCTCTAGCTTGGCATAAATCTCTACGCTCGGATGAGGACTGAAGCGCTTTAATTGTACCAGCGGAGTGTTCCCAATAGTCTCTAGTATGCTACTGTAGTACATAGGTCTCTCCTAGTAGCCACCCGCCATAGCAGGCAAAAGGATAACCGTATCATTAGAACCAACAGCCGTATCAAGCCCCTGCAAGTAACGTACATCCTGGTCATTGACATACACATTCACAAAACGACTCAGTTCTTGCTCGGGCTGAATCTGCTCTTTCAATGCTGGATAACGTTGATATAGGGCCAACAAGACCTCACCAAGCGTACTGCCCTCGACAGTGACCAGTTTTGATCCATCTGCAGAAGAGCGCAATACAGGAGCTAAACGAACAGTTGCCATAATTGATGTTCTCCATACTTTTTATCACGTCCGCTCAGGCACGGCACAAACTTCTCCATACGTTGGCAGATCCCCAGGATGGGCATCTCACCACACGCTGGACATTTAGGATCACGGAAAAGGCGCAGTTCATTGAATTCACCAGCCAGCGCATCATAGGTCAGGAGACGACCAACGAGCGGATCACCAATTCCCAGCAACAATTTCACTGCTTCAGTTGCCTGCAATATTCCGATAATGCCAGGAAGTACACCAAGTACACCAGCCTCGGCACAGCTCGGTGCCAGAGCTAAAGGAGGGGGCTCAGGGTAGAGACAGCGATAGCATGGACCATCGTATGGCTTGAAGATAGTCACCTGGCCCTCGAAACGAAAAACGCTACCATGGACAACTGGTTTATTGGCTAGTATGGCCGCGTCATTCAAGAGATAGCGAGTAGGGAAATTATCAGTGCCATCGACGATCACATCGTACTCAGCCACAAGCTGCCGGACATTAGTCTCATCTAAACGATGAGTATAGGTGATGACATTCACATCAGGATTGAGGGCATTGATCGTTTCACGCGCAGATTCAGCCTTGTATTTCCCAATACGCTCAGTATTGTGCAAAATCTGACGTTGTAAATTACTACCGTCAACAACATCAGCATCAATAATACCGATAGTTCCTACACCTGCAGCAGCCAGATATAAAGCCGCTGGTGATCCTAGACCGCCTGCACCAATAAATAGAACCCGCGCATCCAGCAATTTCCATTGCCCCTCTTCACCAACCTCGGGAATGAGCAGATGACGGCTATAACGCTTGGCTTGAGCTTCAGTCAACGTACGAGGAGCTACAAACTTATATCCTCTCCCCTTCCATTGACCAAAGCCACCAGCCATAGAAACAACATCAGCATACCCCATCTTCTGCAAGGTTGCTCCAGCCATCAGTGAGCGTATGCCACCAGCACAATACAAGATAACTTTTTTTGACTTGTCTGGGATGACCTCTTCTATACGCAATTCGAGATGCCCACGAGGAACATGAACTGCACCGGGAATATAGCCTTCGTCCCACTCAACTTTTTCTCGCACATCGACGAGCACAAAATTCTCCTCGCGTTGCTCTCGATGGTCAAGGACCTGATTGATTTGTGCGGGAGACCACTCCGGTACCTGCTGGCGTGCCTGCCTTATGATCTCACAAAAAGCCTCACCCATATGTTATTCACCTCGTTATTGACTAAATAGATCAAGTTACTATAAAATCTACTCAGTAAAAGAGTACCACACCCTTTCTGTTGATGTCAAGAAAGGCAGAACTACATAGAACTCTCAATTCCTCCCCCTGCTTGAGAAGAAGTTAGCAGACCACTCTCTTCTAGCTCATCTAAAACTTTACGCGCAACATTAGGAGTGTTCAGACGAAATCCTACACTATGCATTTCTTTAAGCACAACGGTCAAATAGCACCGGAATTCCCTATAGTGCTGGCATTGATCATTTAACACATAAGAAGCTGTTTCTCCAACCAGGGCAATACCTCCTCTGTCATAAGCAAATGTAATACTGGCCTAATAATCATCTTGCCAAAGTTTGGCAGCTCCTTAGCAGCTACCCAGGCAACAGCATGATCTTGGTCGGCGAGAGCATGTACAAGATCGGCAATGCTCGATCATCAGCGATTTGTCCAAGAGCATGCATACAATGCCAGCAAATCCAGGCCGAATTACTCTTACTCTCAGCGATCAAAACAGGCACAGCAGCCGATCCCAATTGCAACAGAGCGGCAAAAATCTGGCTCCCCAGTTGCTCATCAGCCGAGTGTAAAGTACGCAGGAGGAAAGGCACCACCGAAGGATCTTTACTGTGTCCCAGGGCTCTTACTGCTTGCAAACGCACACCTTGCACTGGATCATTCAAGGCTTCCAGTAGAACAGGAATCACAGCCTGATCACCAACCATTCCCAGAATAGAGATAGCAGCCTCACGCATAGCATGACGATCATCATGCACAGCATCTAATAACACACGCATTACACGCATATAACTCATACCAGAATCGGAAAGAAAAAGAGTTCTCAGGCGCATCCTGGCATGCGCAGTGCGCACAGACAAAGGAGCAACAAAGGACTTACCAGCCCAGGTACCCAGAGCAATAAAACTCCAGAAGGTGGTACGCCAGTCGGTCATCATCTAGCGAAGTAGCTGCTTTGATTGCATCTAGATCATTCCCCATAATCTGATGTAGTAACCGCCAAGCTGCACCTCTGTATCCATCAGCTGCCTCACGAGCAAGCAGTTGTGGAAATATCGTGCCAATCGGCGGCTGTACATTCTCTACAGGAGGTTGAGGATTTAAAGACGTACTCTTCGCCCTGTCCCGACTTGCAGAAGCATCAAAATGAGGCATTACACGCCCTCCCTTAACAGACTTTCCATCAATTCCCAAAACGCATAGAAGCGTTCTATAAACAGAACAATATACAAAGAAAAATCTCTTCCTGGAGCTGTGTAGCGAACATTAACAGTATACCACAGAAAAAAAGATTGGGTTGGTTATCAAAAAAGTCGGCTGAAGGAAAAAGGATCTGCAAGGATCGGGTAGAGGTAGGACGTACCCTATTCATTAAGCACAAGAATGCCGATAGAAAAAGGAAGAGCTATTCTGCTACCACATCTAGTGAATAGGAATCATCTGTTATAAATTGATTGAGACGGGACAATCTTCTCTCACATGAATTTAGTCATCCTCCTTTGAGCAGGACCTGTCATCCTATCAAAGGTTGTCTGGCAATCTTGGGCATACCTCTGATCATTTTCATGCTGCTTGGAGGCCGACGTCCCATCACTCCACCTACCTATCCAGATCAGGTGCTCGCCGCTGCCAGACAGCCTTTGACAATGAACAACTATGCAATCCATGAACAGATCGCGAGCAGCGATATAGAAACTCTCTGCCCAAAACTTGCAGATGATAGCAGGCCCCGAACGAGTTAGCTGGCTGAATATTAACTTGACCAATCCCCACATTCACCTAGGTGTCGTTCTGGCAAACAACCACCTGTCAAGTACTGGCGAAGTACTAAGCTCAATGGCCAATCGTACCCATGCACTCGCGGGTATCAATGGTGACTTCTTTGATGGAATGGTTAATCCTATCGGGTTGGTCAAAATTAACGGGCAAATTGTGCAAAGTCCAGGCTATTATGCAGTGCTAGGAATAACAGCATCCAAGCACATCACGATGGGCGAGGAAAAGTTGTCTGGCTGCATTACCAACGGTCATGCCAGCCATGTATTAAACTCAATCAACCACCATGGAGATACTCACAATGGTCAGTTAACACTGTTCACACCAGCTCTAGGGACTGCTCTATTTGGATTAAAAGATACAATCGCGACACTGCGGCCAGTCACAGCCTCTGCTAACTCCTACATTGTCCAGGCCATCCGATCAAATGCAACTACACTTCCTCGACTATCAAATCAGGACACACTAGTGGGAAGCGGTGAAGCGGGCACATGGCTAGTCCATAATCTGCATCCTGGTAACCAAATCACTATCACTGAGCGCATTGTGCCTGACCCTAACCTAGTTCAAGCCATCGGCGGTGGCCCTGTACTGATCAAGAATGGTGCGCTTTACAAGGACCCTAATCCCCCTGCCCCAGCTGAGGGCAAGATGCGAAATCCTCTCACAGCAATAGCTGTGAATAAGGACGAAGACGTACGCTTTTTTCGTCGTCTTCGATGGACGTTTATCAGGCCCCAGCCGGAGTCGGGGATTAACACGGGCACAAATGGCCAGTTACTTGCTAGCACATGGTGCCTATCAGGCGATGTTATTTGATGGAGGAGGCTCGTCTGAGATGGTTGCCCGCATCAGGGGACAACCGAGCGTGTCGGTGATTAACCATCCATCAGATCGCCACGAACGTCGAGTAGCAAATGGCTTGTTTGTCTATGAGTGGTGACCACCAAGCGATAAAATCTCGACTGTTAACTACGGATGAATGCGAGCAATTCATCCCGTTTTCGTTCTAGCACAGCCTGATCTTTAGCCTCGACATTCAAGCGTAGCAGTGGCTCAGTATTAGACGCCCGAACATTAAACCACCAGTCACCATAATCTACGGTAAGGCCATCCAGCTTATCAACAGATAGTGCTCCCTTGCTGAAATGTGCTTCTAGCGCATCAAGCTTGACATGTGCATCGGCTACTGTACTATTAATCTCGCCGCTGCGTATCCAGGTATCAAGGGGCTTGATGATCTCTGAAAGGGGCTTGCCTTCAACCGAAATCAGTTCAAGCATAATCAGGAGAGCAATCAGACCAGAGTCTGCATACCAGTTGTCACGGAAGAAAAAGTGACCGGAATGTTCGCCTGCAAAGATGCCATTGACCGCACGCATGTCAGCCTTGATGAATGAGTGACCAACACGTGTGCGCACCGCTTTGCCACCCAGTTTGGCGACAAGTTCTGGCACACTTTTTGAAACAATCAAATTATGGAGAACGGTTGCACCAGGATGCTTATGTAAGAGGCTGTTGGCGACCATTGCAGTAACCTGAGAGCCATCGACAAGATTGCCATGCTCATCAACAGGAAACATACGGTCGGCATCACCATCAAAGGCAGCACCCACATCAGCTCCAGTCTCACGCACCTTGCGTTGCACATCTACCATATTTTGTGGCTCAATAGGGCTAGCAGGGTGATTGGGGAAGCTACCATCTAGCTCAAAATAGAGGGGAATAAGCTGACAGGGCAGATGCTTGAAAACACGTGGCATGATTAGACCTGCCATGCCATTACCAGCGTCAATGACAACTTTTAGTGGCTTGATCTTGTGAACGTCAACAAACGAGAGAGCATGATTGACGAAATCGTCAGTGATATCACGTTTCGTCACCTCTCCCTTGCGAGACGGTTCACTAAAGGCACCGCTGATAGCAAGATCACGGATGTCAGCCAAACCAGTATCTAGGCTGACAGGGAAAGCCTCAGCCCGACAGAATTTCATGCCGTTATACTTAGCTGGATTGTGAGAGGCTGTGACCATGATGCCAGCAGAATAGGCAAACTTGCCGACAGCAAAGTAGAGCCCATCGGTGGTGGTCAGACCAAGATCAATAGCGCTAACACCTTGATCGGTAATGCCAGTAATCAGAGCAGCGGCAATCTGTGGCGAGGATGAACGCATATCGCGACCAACAGCGATCTCCGAGACGTTCAAATACTGAGCAGCCGCTCGCCCAATGCGATAAGCTACCTCCTCATTCAAGGTCTCCCCATAGACTCCACGGACATCATATGCTTTGAAAATAGAGGGATCGATAGTTACGTGAGACGTACTCATAGATAGTATCAACAAGACATTTCTTGCACATATTATCTATATCTATGACAAGAAACATCTATCTCCTTTCTTGAGTCTTCAAATACTAGTGTGTATCTGATTTGTATACTTCCAGCAACAGCCATGGTTGGCCACTACTGCGGGGATCGAAAATTTGACCAACTTCGACAAAACCAGCTTTGGCAAAAGCACGTCGCGATGGCCTGTTGGCAACAGCTGTTTCGGCATAGAGACGTACAATCTGTGGAAACGTGAATAAATAGCGCACCAGCGTACGAATAGCATCGGGACCATATCCTTGCCCCCAACGGGTTTTATCGCCTAGCCCTAAGCCAATCTCAGCCTGACCTAGACGCGTATCAAGGTTAAAATAGGTGATAGTCCCAATAGGAGTATGCTCTTCATCTTCGATGATAAACCAGACTTGGTGCCCGCTACCGCGTACATAGTTGCGCTTAAAATTTGGAAGGAACTCAGCCATGGTATGTGAGTATGGGCGATGAGGATCGTAGCGCCACACCTCATCATCGCGTTCCCAATGAAAGACGTTGGTAGCATCATCTACCGTCGGAGGACGCAGATAGACACGTTCGCCAAGCAGAAGCAAACCTGTAGCTTTTTTCATCAACGTCGGCCTGCGGAAACCCCTGCTTTGAAGCATGGGGAGGAAGCAGGCCCTCCTTTCTTGGCGGTTGGGCTGGGGCCACGTCGGCGGCGTGAACTTTGCTCACCGTTTCCTTTGCCCTTTTTCTTCGGTTCGATGTTCGCAACCAACCAAGAGCGGAATGCTACCCAAGTCAAGACGCGACAATCCTTGACCTTCGCCCCCTGTGTGAGTCGCTTATTTGTACGATAGGCGTGCAAGCTAATGGTTTGCTTCTTGCGATCGAAGCCACCAACAGTGCACAATCCGTATTTAGCATGCCTGACAAGCGTGCCACGTTTCAAACCAAGACTGCGCGTAGTACCATAGGGCTTTCGCTCACCACGATTGCTTGCTTCGAAGCGATGGATCTGCCGTCTATGCAAGCATGAATTGACAAGGTACCAAAGTCGCGTCCAGGTTGGATGTTGCGCACCACTGACGGATGCAGCCATAACCCAGCCATCAACGACATGGGAAGAGAAATCCTGCTTGGACTTGCTCTTCGTCTTCTTGAGCCCATGCTTCTCGCGCAATTCTTTGGTTTGGTATCCCTGGCGTAGATGCACGTTTAACCCCATACACTTGAGTAAATGGTATAAATGCTCTTTACCCACTTGGATGGGACTGAACATTCCGTTCCACTTCTTGCCACATTTACGCATTTCTGCGCAGACATCCTCTACCACCACATCTGTCAGTGGCAGGATGGTGAGAAGCTCTCGGATGATGCGGGCCTTGGCTTCCCAGCGACTACGGGTTGATGGCGGGATGCGCTTCTGGTTTGCGAGTCGGTTGTCGTTGCGTGCGGGTCTACGCCACTTGCGGTGACGTCTTGCTCGTCGCATGTTTCGTCGTGCCTCAACGGCTTTCTTAACATGATCAGGCGCTTCCACCATCAAGTTGAGAACGGTGTCTTTACGACCAACGATGCTATAGCCCTCGAATTTGCTACCAGGATCAACACCTGCAACAAGTGTCTGATTGCTTGGTTCTTGTTCGTATGTGAGCTGAATGTAGAACAAACCAAGTTTGTTCCGCTTTGGCTTAGCCTTGCCTTCCTTGAGCAAGAGACGCGCCTTTACAGGCTTGCATGGCATAAGTGGTATGCCGCCGATATCAACCACTGGCACTCTCACAGGCTTTCCTTTCTCCCTTGCGGGACGGGCTTTTTAGGAGAAAGCCCCGAAAACTCTTGCTCGATGTTGAGCACACTAGGTCTAGGCCTAGGTTCAATGACCCTTCGTGGTTGCAGCACAGGCATAGGGATTATCCCGTCTGCTTCGGCGTGGCAGGAGGTGGTTTAGATTAGGGTGACGTCCAAACGCTCTTTCGCTACTTTCCCTAGCACTTGAGCCTGTGAATTTCCGCTCTTTCTTAGCCCGTACTGCTGCTGCTCTCTCACATGAGAGCCCACTAGACAGGAACTTACGTCGCGCTAGCCGTTTCGCAAGCCCCCGCATTTATGCGTGGGGTTCCTGACTCCACTCTCTCGTTGAAGATCCGTTATAATAGATCCCATGCCACAATATGCAAGACACTGTTCAGCTTCAAGTATTTCACCACCATAAACACTTCTCCCTTTGACATTCTACCAGATTTAGCCAACCTTTACTACGCATATTTCAAATTAGTTCTGAAAACTTGACCAAGATCCTATCTATTCCACTCGCATCGGTTTGCACTACCGCGCTGTAGGATGGTACAAGAATGGAATTATTCGCTGGTACTGGATAGGAAGCCACACAGACTACGACCGCCTTTTCTAATATCAAAAGCTACCCTCAATCTAGCACTAAAGCCACTCCTCATTCAATTCACCTCAAATCGGGCATATTGTGTTAACGGTCCACCAATCAAAGGCAAGGCATAATCATAGAATGCAGGTGTGACCATCGTCTTGTTCTGATTCAAATAGTTATCTGGTAATAGACGTTGCACATTTGCTACCTTCTCAAGTTCTACCAATCCCGTCACACAATGATAGGTCGGTTGATCATCGCGGATGAGCGTCACCATTTTATCGCTCTCACCATTGAGCAGTGCCTGCACACCCATTTTGCCAACTAGGTAAGCTTCATCACGATCGGTCACAGAGATATGGACAGAGGACATACGCTGCAAATCTCCAGGCTTATCAAAGCGAGCACGAAGTTCTAGCTCTCTTTTAACCAGATCAACTAGATATTGGGCAGTTCCACTTAGTAAAGGATGCTGAAAGGCATCAACACCAACTTGCCCTACCGAGCCAAGTGTTCGCCCCTGGTCATCCCTGATGGTTTCTGCTGCGACAACGATGGCATAACCAAGCTTCTTGTAGACCTCTTCAATCTGAGTCAGGAATTGCTCGGCAATGAAAGGTTGCTCAGGAATAAGAAGAATATGCGGCGGATCGCTCTCATCACGCTTCCCAAGAGCAGAGGCGGCAGCTAACCAACCAGCATCACGTCCCATCGTCTCAATGATTTTAACAGGATAGTGCCAAGGAATAGAGATTGTGTTCAAAGCAGAATCCTGGGTGGCCTGAGCAATGAAGCGGGCCGCACTCCCGTAGCCAGGACAATGATCGGTGAAAGGTAAATCATTATCAATGGTCTTGGGTATGCTAAGAATAGAGAGGTCATAGCCCATCTGCTGCGCCGCTTCAGCCAGACGATGGGCTGTATCCGCCGAATTATTGCCACCAATATAAAGCATATAGCGTATGTCGTAGCGCTTCAAAATCTCGATTGTATGTCCAAGATCATGATCTTGTAATTTATATCTACAGGAACCCAGGGCCGCCGATGGAGTCTGAAGAAGCTGCTGCCATATACCCACTGGCTGTTGACGTAGATCAATCAGTTCTTCTTTGAGCAGTCCTTCGATGCCATGCAGCATCCCATAGATAGCTCCAAGGCGCTGATCCGCAAACGCCGCCTCAACAGCCCCAACTAGACTGGCATTGATTACCGCAGTAGCCCCACCAGATTGTCCGATGATGAGATTTCCTAATACTTTTGATGACACAACATACTCCAAACTAGCAATACAATCCTGTTTCCCAAGAAACACGAAAAAAATAACGTACTACACTATAGGGAATGGCATAACTAGATTTGATAGTCCATCTCCCAAGGATCAGTTCCATTCCAGCCCTGTGTCAATTCTTGGTGCTTTTCAAGCGCTTTGCCGCCTTTCACAAGCAACTCGGCTGGTTTGGAGGCTACTACTGAATTTGCAGGAACAGACTCAAGTACCAGCGCCATAGCACCAATCCTGCTACCTCTGCCAATGGTGATTGGTCCGAGAATAGCAGCCCCAACGCCAACAGTTACATCATCTTGAGAGTGGGGTGACGCTTCTGCTTCCTCCCAGGGCTGGGATGCCACCAACCAGTTGCCCCCAGTGTGACTGGTGGTAGAGCATCACGTTATTACCGATCACCGCCGTTTCACCAATGAGCACACCAGCACCATGGTCGATGAAAAAGCGTTTACCAATCTGAGCACCAGGATGCATTGATGCCACCTGTCAAAAAACGGGCAAATTGCGAGATTAGGCGCGAAGAAAGGGTATATGCGCTTGATAAAGAACATGAGCGATACGATGGTAAAAAATAGCCCAGAGTCCTTGATAGATAAGGGCCTCGAAAATATTTTTGCATGCAGGATCTTTCTCGAAAATGACGTCGATGGCATCCGGCCAGCGCGTCCTGCGGCGCGGAGTCTTGCTAGGGGCCGGCATCGAGACACCAGGGGGTAATTCGGGAAGGGCTGATAAATCTGCTTCGTTGCTACGCTCTTCTTGCTCTCTCCCAACATTTTCTGTATCCTGTATGCTTCCCCGCACCTCTGAATTTTTGTGACATTCCTGATTTCCTTCCCTATTGGCAAGCATCGACCTTGGCAAAAATGCTCTCTTTGAGAAGTGTAGGACAGGAAATCCTGACTGTCAAGGGTTCAATCCACGATCTCAAAGGAGAGCCCGGTCAATCAAATGGGGATGGCCTCTCGTTTAGCGCGAACTTCCACATGAGAGTACCATCTGAGGCTTTGAGCGCATACACTGAGCTATTATCCATCGCATAGAGCACCCCGTTGGAGACATGCATAGATGTACTTGTCGTTATCCCTTTGTGTGTCCATTTGCTCCTCCCAGTCGTTGCATCCGCAGCAAACACCGAGTCAGAAGCAGAGTAGTATACAACTCCATTTGCAGCAGTCGGTGCGTATGTTTTATCGCCTACTGAATCACTTTCCCACATCAGCTTTCCATTCCGAGCATCGTATGCAGAGAGTGCATCTATCCACTTTGTCTGATTTAGTTTTTCCGTCCCAACGTAGATGGTATTGTCGGCTACGGTTAGATCAGACATATATCCTGAGAGACTCTGTGACTGCCACCACTTTTGTCCTGTACGCGCATCGAACGCAGCAAGTACAGTGTATGGCAAAAGAGCGTTTGACGAAACATCATCCTTGAGAGTCAAAATAGTTGTAAGCACCATTTCACCGTATATGCAGGCTTTTTCTACAGATGATGCAGATGACGCAGGCATCTTCACCTGCCAACGGAGTTTGCCGTTCGAGGTATCGAATGCATGGAGACCATCAGAAGCAGTAATGTAGAGCATATCCTTTGTGACTTCCATCTCCTCGATGCCAAATGGAATAGAAAATTGAGTCAGCTGGCTCCCACTTGTTGCATCGAGTTTGTGTATCACATTCCCCTTGTCCGTCGAGGTCTTCACATAAACAGAGCTATCTTGCACAGCCAAACTGATAATTCTGTCCGTGTAACCGGGATCTCTGAATCCCAATGGAGGGCGAACGGAAGTTTGGTAGGACCAGCGTAGCTTTCCGCTATCGGCATCGAGAGCCACGACAGTTGCCTTGCCCTCGCCGTCCGCAAATGCTAGGTAGATCATATTATTAGCAGGAATAATTTTTACAACAGACAAGGCTGAGTTATATGTCCAGATGACCTTGCCTGTTTGTGCATCCAGCCTCATGACACTATGCTTGTCATCGACATACACACCTGATGCCATCTTCGGTGGGGTAACTGCTACTGGTTTTGCCAACGTTCGGAAACCCAGCATGCTATCGGATGAGATTGTGTTTGCCTGGAGCGAGCGAGCAAGGGACGAGAGCCAGACCATACTACCCACAAGGAGCACAGCAAAGCAAACCTCCATTGCCAGTTCCAACCGCGGCCTACGGTATTCAGCGTAAAGGTCCAATTCTCTTATTTGATGCTCCTTATCAAATTTGATGAGGGCAGGCCTTTCACTCTTCGTTTTTGATTGTTTATGCTCAAGAGCAGCTTTATCTGCGACACTCTTGGCCAGACGTTTCCTAATACAATCTCGTATGTTCATACATTCTCCATATATACTATGGAAATCCTCAATCATGCATGTCTCAGGTATAATATAATCATTCTGTTGTTTAGAGAACCAATCTACCCCGTTGATTTATACCTCCGGGAGCGGACTCTTCATGGTGACTTATCATAATATGGCTCCTCTTTATCTCTAGACAATTGATACCATTGCTTTTTCGGGATCTCATTGATGATTTATCCTTTTTGCAATCTCATTAACTAGATCGCTAAACTCCAAACTGTTACAGAATGCGGCCCAGAAAGCCCTCGTCGAATACCTCGGGGGATGAACTGGCATTCCTTGTTTGGGACTTGGGCATAGGGGCCGCGAGAATGCACGTGAGAACGCGAGAAATTGCCTATTGACAAGTCGCTTGAGGTTCGCTATACTGACAGAGGTGTTGAGAAGACCCTTTGTATGGTGACCGTAGCTCAATGGTAGAGCACTGGATTGTGGCTCCAGCGGCTGTGGGTTCAATCCCCATCGGTCACCCTTTCTTTCAAAAAAGGAAAAATAGGATCACCAAGCTTCTCCTTGCGCTTCCACTCAGCTTCTATCCCTTCATATTTCGAGGTAGACAATGTCTATTGAGTTTGACTGCACTGTCAAGGATGAAGAAGCTGTTGCAACCCCAATTGGCCTGACACAGAGAAAGTCTCGTATCTCTTTGATCGATCTCAACATTCTCATAGGACTGACCTTCGCTGCTCTGCTTCCACGTGTCATGCTCGCATTGCAACTTGACATGGTCACTGACGAACCTGTCTATATCGATGCTGGCAAGATATATTTTCCGCTCTTAAAACATTTAAAAATAGGCGCAAGTGGATGGGACATTAATTACGAGCACCCTCCGCTCGTCAAACTCCTCATCGGCCTGACTCTCTACCTAAACACCTTTCTCGCCCATCCCCTAGAGGAACTATTAGCCGCACGAATCCCCAGCATTATCATGGGTACCTTGCTTGTGGTTGCAATCTACTGGCTAGGACGTGCTCCTGTAGGACGTGTTGTAGCTCTGGTTGCTGCCCTCTGCCTTGCCTTTAGCCCCTGGCTAGCATTTTTTAGCGCCATTGCCTATCTAGATATACCAATGACGGCATTGATTACTATTGCTTATCTTTTATGCTGGCATGCTCTTCAACGGCCTGCACTCTACCTACTTTCCGCAGTTTTGGTAGGATTGGCAGCGGCCAATAAATATCCAGCTGTGCTGGCTGTTCCAAGTATGATTCTTTTCACCGTCTATTACTTCTTCTTGATTCGGCCTCATCTGCCTGTGGAGCAGCGCTCCAGCATGCCCTGGGGCTGGTGGATCGGCTCCGTTATTCTGGCCCCTCTAACTTTTCTAGCGGCAGATCCAGCAATCTGGCCTTCTCCTTATGGCTTGCTTATCCATAGCTTTACCTTTGAGTGGAATCATGCCGCACAAGGACACCCAACCTTTATGGCAGGGCAATTCAGCACACATGCCCCCCATTGGGCTATTCTCTACATCCTTCTTACCAAGATAAGCATATTTGTTACAGCATTTGCGGCATTTTGCGCATGCTATGCTCTAGTACAGTTAATTCGATTCCATTTGCACGCTCCCAGCATCCAGATTTCAGACGCGACGCTCCTCTCGTTTATTCTTCTCTGGCTTATTGGCATCATAGGATTGTTCAGCCTCCTCACCATTGTTGTTGGGACTCACTACGAGCTTCCAGCTGCTCCCCCAGTAGCACTAGCAGGAGCTTATGGACTGGCAATATTGTTGCGCTATCGCCGAGGACAATTGTTCTCATTACCCACTTCAGAACCAGCATCCCAAGAGGCAACACAAGCACAGACAACACATTCACTCTCTAAGTCAAAGCTGAACTTTGGTGGTGTTGCAAAAGTTATTGTACTTACTACAGCCTTGACCGTTCCACATTTTATTGGGCTGATAAGTATCCCTGATGCAGAGGGTTATAGCAGTGAACTTTTTGACGGAGAGAACGCCACACTACAGGTAGCTTACCCTGGCTATCGTGACGCTTTGCAATGGCTATCAGAGCATACACATGGCACAGCAAGCATCGGGCTTGTTACACTCTCACTAGTACCAATGAATTCCCAGGATACTTCCTGGTACTCCTATAACAAGGATTTCTTTGCCCGATATCACTTGGTCGCAGTCTACCCTAATACACAACTTCCTGCTTACGATTATTTAATCTTCCCTATGGACTTGATACAACGTAACTTGACTATTCCCGCTCCCTGGAAATATCATATCATCCATACTGTTTCAGGAGGCAATACAATTTATTGCTTTATCACTACCTACGCCTCGTTTACTGCTCTCACAGTGTGAAGTAGCTAACAAAATCTGAGAAGCTTTCTCTTCTGTGACGTATCTGAGAGACGATGGGGCTTCGCTTTCTCAACATCCTCAAAATGTCCCTCTTTTGGACAATTCAAACCTCTATGGACGCCAAAAATCCAGCAGGTACTCAAAGGTAGTTCCCATGGTGATATAGTTACTCGGCCAACCGAAGATACCAATATTATTTACAATGTTTGTGCGATCCCAGATAATGGTATTGCGCAGTTCATAGCCTGCCGATCGCAAAGCTTCAATAACTGCAACGTGGATAGTTATACGCTGATTCTCCCACCACATGTCAGGAACATTGATCACACAGTGCCCTTTTTTTCGCATCAGCGGTAGGAGGCCTTGAAATATCTCGGCCATAGCCTCGGCATAGGCATCAAGATCAAGGGTCCCTAAATCCTCTGGACGTTGGCTATATTGTTCTATTTTTTCGTATTGCTCATTTTTTCTCTCATCACCACGTCGACTTTTATTTTTACGCTTCCTATTGAGTAGATTGGCGTAAGGAGGAGAAGTAACAACACAAGTAATGCTTTCTTCACGAAGATACTGAGAAATATTCCTGGCATCATCTAAGAGAGGGATTTGCTGCGTTCCACCAAAAAGCGACTTTTGCATCAAACGTTCTTGTGTCAATACGATGTAATCAGGATGAATATCAAAACCAACTGCATTTCTGTCAGTATCGCGTGCAGCAACGAGAGTTGTACCACTTCCGGCAAATGGATCGAGAATAAGCTCTCCTTTATGCGAGAAGAGTTTGATACATTTGCGTGCTAGGGAAAGAGGATAGGTAGCAGGATGTTTAGTCTTGTCCCGAATGTCACGTCCCTCATAATAGAACTGCCATACCCCCAACTGGCATTTTATCCAATCCTTGGCAGTAAGACAATTGATGTGAGTGGATTCACACTCACACATACGATTTGTTGCAATATCTAATTGTTTAGTTTTTACTTCACATACTATTTTTCTCTCATCTGTAACTATACATAGATTTTTTTCGTCCTGATTAACAATATCAATATTTGCTTGATTATCTGCCTCTTGTAACACCACATTAACCTTCCCATTCAATTGCCGATGAAGAAACTGTTGACTTGGATTAACCGAGATAGCGATATGCACGGCTGACCCGCCGCCACTCCAATTCGCGACCACGGACAGGGCGTTCCTCGTTAATTGCTTCTAGTTTATTAGTAGCCAGCAAACGTCGTCGCAAGCTAGAGAGATCAACCTGCTCATTGTGTAGAATGAAGGCACGATAGAGCAATACTGCCTCTGCGAGTGTCAATATCCCATCTCCCGCTTCTGGCTCCCTGACTAGACTCAAGGGAAGGGTATCTTTGCTCGCTGGAGATCCAGCATAAGACCTATCCTTCTGCCACCAGTCTTCCTCAGGCTGAATTTTACTCATCTTTCCCATATCAGCCAGATAGCGCAGAATTACTTCAGGATCACGCTGGACATGCGAACGCAACATATGTAATGCTGAAAGGACTCCCGGTAGAGCCTCAGAAGCAAGAGGGTATTGCCCTGACTCAACATCTGCTACAGGAATCCATTTGACACGCAGACTGGGCACCGACTGGATACGTAAATTCGGTTGCAGCTCATCCCGATTGGCCCTTAATAGGACATTATGGATCAGCGAAACGGCAGATCCTTGCTCGGAACTTCCCCAGACCTGCACTTGCTGCTCTTGCCACCCTGCTTTTAATAGGAAAAGCGGGGCTCGATCAGGCCACAGTAATAGCGCATCAAGTATGCGTTCTACCGCATCTGTCACCGCCTCTGAGCCTAGCACGAGCCGCATCGGTGGTCCCCAGGGACCATCACGAAGCAAAACCCAGAGCGACCAGTCACGGATGGCAAATGCAACAACACTAGCCGTCACGATCAGACGACGTGGAATAGCATCACGGGAGGGTCGTGAAGAAATAGATGACCCAGACCTGGGTGGCATATCCATGCGTCTCCCCTCTCGCTAATCTTTACAAGCCCATGTATAGATTCTCCTGAATATTGTGAATATATTGCATGATCTCCGATCCTCCTCTAGAGGAGAATTTACACTTTATCAAGACCCAAGCCAGAAGACCCCTATCCGAGAGCCTCGGGGGTAAATGGCGCTTCCTTTTACGCGAGAAGCCCCTGCATTTCTGCGGGGGTTATCACGAAAGGGGTACTACTCGTCTAGCTATTCTGGATCATACTATGGAATTGAACCAAGGTCAAGGAAGCTTCTTCGCAGGGATTGCCTCGTGATTTAGTGTTGCAGTTAGAATGATGAGAATAGCAACCATCAGAATAAGCCCAGAAAATGTCTTGAATGCGACTAACTGGTCAATAGTATTCGCCAATGCAAGAACTCCGATGGTGATGATAACTCCTATCAAAATGATCATATCACCCACGACAAAGTTGTAAATAGCTTTGACGACGTTTATCAGTGGACCTGATACAGATGCCTGGCTTGCTCTTACATAAGTGATTTGGCGCAGTTTGGCTCGTTTGAGCCATGTGACCAATACGAAAGAAGCTAGCAGGTAAATAGCAGCTATGGCAAGAATGAAGAGATCGGCAGAGGGCCATTGGACACCGAATCCCGACCAGCCCAGAATGTCCCGAAGGTGGTAAGCATGATACCGACCACAAACTTGAGGGTATTCTCTGGCACCTGCTTGAGTGGTGCTCGCGCCAGAACTCCAAGCAGAATAACAAGAAGACCTGCAATACTTGCTCCGATAGCAGCAGAAGCTATGCCGCTCGCCTTAGAAGTGGCACTAGTTGCGACACTGCTTCCAAAAGTGATAACGATAAAGGCTACCTCAAGCCCTTCGAGCAAAACCGCTTTGTAAGACATTGCCACACCAAAGGGCTGTAAATGTGAGGTCGCTCTCTCACCTCGTGCACGTAGCTCGGCCATACTCTCTTCAAAAATAGCCTCTTCATCGTGTAACGCCTTGAGTCCACCATAGCGGAGAAGGGCCTTTTTGAGCCACTTTAAGCCAAAGAGTATTAGAATGATGCCAACTACCAGACGAAGCATAGCAAGCGGAACCAATTGAACAAAGGCAACACCGAGTATTGCAATCATGAGTGCAAGAGTAGCAACAGCTGCAAATGTTCCAACCAACGAACTTCGCCAATTTATCGTGACTCCAACCACAAGAACGATTGTAAATGCTTCAACAAATTCAACTGCTGAGGCAAGGAATGATGCCGAAGCAACTGCCCATTGCATAGTTCGCTCCTTGTTCTGCACTCTGGGATGACTGATACCATCTCCCCCTTATACTATCACTTTTGGAAACCCAAGCGCTGGCGAAGGACTTGCTCCAATGGGCCAAAGATCACACTATTAATCAGTACTCCAAGGATGATGATCACTAGCATGATGGCAAACATCAGTGAAGCATCGACATAATCGCGCCCATTCTCTAGCAGTCCACCCAGACTGAGAGTGACATAGATCAGTTCGGCTGCCATCAACGAGCGCCAAGCAAATGACCAACCTTGCTTTAAGCCTACGATCATACTCGGTAAAGCTGCTGGTAGAATAACTTGCGTAGCGAGAGCAATGCCGCGTGCACCCATATTGCGAGCCGCTTGGATATAGACTGGCGGCGTGTTCTTAATGCCTGCATCGACACCGAGCGTAATAGAAAACAAGGCCCCCATAACTACTACGAAGATCATAGCTTGCTCACTCAAACCAAACCAGAGTAACGCAAATGGGGTCCAGCACACACTTGGCAGAGCTTGCAAGCCCAGGATCAGAGAGCCCAAGGTCTCATCGAGATAACGGTTCAGACCAATCATCAAGCCCAGCAGAATGCCTAAAACAAGAGAAATCGCATACCCGATCGCAAGACGACGCAGGCTAACAGCAATGGCTGTCATCAATGTGCCATCCTGAAAGCGTTCAACCAGCGTGCCCCACACATCAAAAGGACCAGCAAAAGTCCCAGCACTCCACAGATTGCTCCTGGCAAGCCTGTCCCAGACGAGGAGGAGCACGAGATAAAACACCATCTGTCGCAGCAGTTTTGCCCACCTTCGAGGAATTGAACGTTGCATTGTCACACTAATGACCTGTGCCATGGTTTTCCTCCTCTTCGCTAGCAACCATTTCACTCCGCAATACCTGCAGAATCTCAGCTGATAGATCTACGAGGTTGTGATCTTCCAGACTGCGCGGACGGGGCAGATCAATGCGAAATTCGCGTACAATACGTCCAGGGCGTGGAGCAAAGACGATGACACGATCACCAAGAGCAACTGCTTCACGCACATTATGGGTCACAAACAGGATAGTCTTCTGTGTTTCAGCCCAGATCGATTCTAGTTCAGCGTGTAAGCGATCGCGAGTAAAGGCATCTAATGCGCCAAAGGGCTCATCCAGCAATAAAATGGCGGGGTCGATAGCCAGAGCACGGGCAATAGCTGCACGCTGACGCATGCCTCCGGAAAGTTGATGAACGTAACTGCGTTCGAAGCCCTTTAAGTGCACAGTTTCGATGAACTTATGAGCAATGGCGCAACGCTCACGAGCCTTGATGCCAGCTTGCCGCAAACCGAATTCGACATTCTGCTGAACATCGAGCCAGGGGAAGAGTGCCGCTTCCTGGAAGAGTAAGATGCGATCGGTGCCGGGGCCTTTGACTTGTTTCCCATTAGCCCAGACCTGACCAGTCGTAGGCTCTTGTAGGCCAGCAATAATGCTCAGCAAGGTTGATTTTCCGCAGCCGCTAGGACCAAGAAAGCAGACAAACTCGCCTGCGGCAACCTCCAAATCGACCGGACGTAGTGCCTCGACGATACGCCCTTTGCTGATAAAAGTCTTACTTACATCCATGATGTGGAGCACATGATTACTTGTAGGGAGGACATGTACCTCTTCCCCCATGTAATGCTCAAAATGCTTGTATATAGTTGCTACCTGTTGACCCATGGACACCCCCTCAGGACACGGAAACTTTCGGTAACCCTTTACTTGCGAGAACTGTGTTAAGAGGATCAAGATCGTAAATTCCTTGATCTGGTTTGACTTTCAGGAGCGTCAACGCATAAGCATGATCAGCAGCTTGAAAGAGCGTTGCAGCAAGCGGATCGTACGTCAGATCCAGGTTCTGCCATGCTTGATCCAAGACCGCTGATGCAAGAGGCTTACCTGTGAGTATTTGAAGCTGGCTATTGACGAGTTTTTTAGCATCGTCAGGATGGCTCTGAATGTACTGAACAGTCTCGACATTAGCTTGTAAGAACTCCTTCACAATGTCAGGATGCTGATCAAGAAATGCCGTACGTACAATGACATTGGTGGTTACAAATTGGTGGTGAGGCCAGAGATCTCGCTCATCAAGAAAGACCTGTCCATGGTCTTGCACAACAAGACGTGAGGCATAGGGCTCTGGCACCCATGCACCATCAATCTGTCCCTGGTTGAATTCCGTTAAAATGGTTGAATTGTCAGTAGGAATGACCTGAATAGTTCCACCTTGATCTGTTGTTTTTAGCCCATGCTGCTGCAGGTAGTAGCGGAGCGAAATGTCCTGCGTGCCACCACTTTGCGGGTCCGCAAGCTTTTTCCCATTCAAGTCCTGTGGCGTCTTGATATTGGCTCCTGGTCGAACAACAAAGAGTACGCCTCCACTCGAAGCTCCAGAGATTATCCGTAGTCCTCCATGGCTGGTGGCATAGCCGTTAATGGCTGGGTTGGGACCAACAAAGCCAATGTCAACCGACCCTGCAAGCAGGGCATTAATTAGATTGGGACCTGCATTGAATGTTTTGGTATCAAGATGATTCGATCCAATAGCTTTCTGGAAAGCACCACGTGCGACACCGACTAGTGCAACAGCATGAGTGAGGTTAGGAAAATAGGCCAGATGAACAGTGATTGCCCCGCTACTCTGATTAGGATGGCTGGTCGTTCTGTTGTCACATGCTCCCAAGGTCAGTGAGAACAATAGAAGAAAGATAAAGCTGTGTAGATAATCCCGAGAAATTGCTTTCATTAAACTGCGTCTCCTTGCAAGCTAAAGTATTTTAAGAGTGTCTATCTGCTTCGTTCCACCCTAACTAAACAATACCATAAGCTGGCTTGTTTATGGAAGGTTATTAGTATCATTAATTTTGCTTATCATATGTATAAAGTTGACATAGTTGACTTAAATTATCAACAACTAAAATCGGCCTACGCTCTTGCGTGCCCTGTACATGCCTGACTAGATGTGCTTGCAGGAATATGTGTATAAGTAACTGCTGAGACAAAATGATAGTTATTACGATGAAGATCTAGGTCATAGATGTCTACATTCTAAAAACGCCAAAAGGAATGTCTGGTATTGGAGCATTTAGGGATGCAGCGATGCCCAGAGCAAGCAAGGTCCGTGTGTCTCGTGGATCAATAATTCCATCATCCCATAGGCGGGCTGTACTATAATAGGGATTGCCTTCTTGCTCATATTTGTCCAAGATGGGTCGCATAAAGGCCTTCTCATCCTCTGGGCTCATCGTTTTGCCCCGAGCTGCTAGCCCATCTTTGCGTACAGTTGCTAGGACTGTTGCGGCTTGCAGTCCACCCATAACTGAGATTCGTGCATTTGGCCACATCCATAACTGATGAGGCGAGTAAGCGCGTCCGCACATTCCGTAGTTGCCAGCTCCAAATGAGCCACCGATAATGACTGTAAAGCGTGGGACCGCCGCATTGGCTACGGCCATGACCATCTTTGCACCATCCTTAGCAATCCCCCCGTTTTCGTATTGGCGACCTACCATAAAGCCAGTGATGTTCTGCAGGAAAATCAACGGTGTCTGTCGCTGAACACAGAGTTCAATGAAGTGAGTAGCTTTCAGTGCGCTCTCGGAGAAGAGGATACCATTGTTGGCAATGATGCCAACAGGGTAGCCCATGAGGCGAGCAAAGCCGCAAACTAGCGTTGTACCATAGAGTTCTTTGAACTCGTGAAATTCACTGTCATCGACCAAGCGAGCAATCACCTCGCGTACGTCATAGCTCTTGCGACCATCCTTGGGTACGATGCCAAGCAAATCGTTGGAATCGTAGCGGGGTGGAACCACTGGACGAATTTCCCACGGGATATATCTGCGACGGTTGAGATGGCTCACGATACTGCGACAAATGGCTAGTGCGTGTTCATCACTCACAGCATAGTGATCGGTGACCCCTGAGGTACGGCAGTGGACATCGGCACCGCCTAAGTCTTCGACACTTACCTCTTCTCCGGTTGCAGCCTTGACCAACGGTGGCCCTCCCAGAAAGATGGTGCCATTGCCTTTGACAATGATGGTTTCATCGCTCATCGCTGGCACATACGCTCCACCTGCTGTACATGAGCCCATCACAACAGCAATTTGTGGGATACGCATACTTGACATCCGCGCTTGGTTATAGAAAATCCGTCCAAAATGATCGCGATCAGGAAAGACCTCGGCCTGCAATGGCAGGAAGGCACCACCAGAGTCGACTAAATAGATACAGGGCAGGTGATTTTGTTCGGCAATCTCCTGGGCTCGCAGATGCTTCTTCACCGTCATTGGATAGTACGTGCCGCCCTTTACTGTGGCATCGTTAGCAACAATTACACACTCTTGCCCTTCAACCAGCCCAATACCAGTCACAATTCCTGCAGAAGGTGCATCATTCTCATATATGTCCCATGCGGCGAGCGGGCTCAGTTCCACAAAGGGTGTGTCAGGGTCACAGAGCAACTGAATACGTTCGCGAGCCAGCAGCTTGTTGCGTTTGCGATGTTTGGCCATGGCCTCTTCACCGCCTCCTTGTTGGACTTGCTGGACCCTTTGGCGAAGCTGATCTAGTAATGCGAGAAAGTACTGCGTATTCTCCTGAAATTCGGTGCTCGTTCTGTCTATGTGTGTTTCTAAAATAGCCATCTCTTCCTGTCCTTGCAACTCCAATGATGAAAGCTTGCTGCTTCTGAGAGGGTTTGGTTCTCCTCTCAGGAGCAGCTTAGCATTACATGCAAGGGACAGCCAAGTTGGCAGTTTCTTGCTACATCTTTAGGAGGTATGCTGGGCTTTATCGTAAAGAGTGTACCAAGTATCGTCATAATAGGGGGAGAACATATGCCCGGGCTCCATACTGCTGGTAAAGTCGTTATGGCCGTTGAGGTACAATTTGCCATTAATCTTAATGAACCAGGGGCCACCACTACAGCCACCAGTCATATTGCAGGGGATAGCAACCACGGTACCAGCACCAAATTGCCTGACTTTGCCCAAACCCTCGCAGGACTGTCTGGTCTGACCATCGAAAGGATGAGCAGCGGGATAGCCATAGGCAAAGAAGGGTTGATTGGCAGGCTGATTATATGCCCAACCAGTGCCTCCGACTACGTCCGTCAGGGACCCCTCGCTATTGGCAGCAACGATAGCCATGCCAAGGTCACGATACAAGGCATTTGACTGACCGTCTTTCCAGTCAGATGGAACCTCTAAATCGCGAGCAGCCCAGCAGCCATAAGGGGTACTACCACTATCATAAAGAGGACAGAAAATCAAGTTGCTTGACCACCCCCCACCCCAGTAGAGACAGTGACCAGCAGTGTCGACAACACTCCGATTGAGGCTCACAATGGCAGTACCAGAGCAAGCGCTGTTCCGACCAGACGCATTGGTAAAAAAGATCTTCCCAACGGTCGTGAGGGGATAAGAGGGATCTCCATCGCGGGGAGACTGTCCCTGTTGCCAAACTCCCTTGTCCAGACTTGGGTTAGCACTCCCTTGTCTCAGATTGGGAGTAGTATCAACCTGCCGATCGGCCTCGATGGCATTGAGCATTTTGTCCACTGTCCAATAGTGGAGGACGACATTGGGGTTTGTATCCTGTGAGTGTTCAATAATCTTCTCCGATGGAGTCGAGATTGAAGTATATAAGAAACTCACGAGGGCAATGAGGTATCCCTGATATACAATTGCCAGTAAGCAAAGCAGAATTGTTGTGCTAACCAGGGGCAACCGGATAAATTTACGCGGGCGTGGCATTATGCCCCTCCCTTTCATATTCAAGCGTGATGCGGACTAGACGGAGGACGTTGCGAGTGTTGGTTCTCTGGGTCGAGAGTATCAACATGCGGCATATTGGTAGCTTCGGCATTACGCATTCTGTCCTTTGTCCAATACTTGAGGGTTTCATCAGATTGAGTATCTATCTGATGCCTGATGATGGTGGCCGAACGCTTTGATTTCAAAAAGCGCTTGCATGCAAACAGGTATATCCCCACAAGCAAGCAAAGCAAAGCCGTACCAATCAGAGGCAGGGTGAGTTTCTGTTGTCGTGTCATCAAAATCTTGGCAAGGATACCCCTGACTTTAGGCATGGGGAGGAATGGCCTCCTGCACGCAATGGGGATGCGGGGAAGACAAGCGGCGGGTTGAGAGCTTCGCTTGTCTTGTGCATAGGCACTCTCTTGCCCTCCTTTCTGTTCTGTCCCCTTGCGGGGAGCCGTTTTTGAGCGGAACGGCTCAACCGACACTGGTTGCCCAGGTAATGTTCGCCTCGATGATGATATCGACGCGGTACTTTCCGATGAGCACTGGCTTAACCCTTGTACACCTGTTTAACCCATCGGTTCTAGAGCAGCGGGCTGGCGTCGCACCCACAGGAGGAACTTGAACACTCGTCGATATCGTAGCCCGATGCGCCATACGGCGCCTGGCTGGGTCCTGGTCAGGTGGGCTTGTGAGAAAACCTTGCGGCTCCTCACAAGCCCCCTCCATTCATGCGTGGGGTTCCTGACACAAAATCCTTGTCTTTGGGCCCATCCCGTTGACGGGGTGGAAGGAAAGAGAAACTATTCCTGTCTATGATAGTTCCAAAACTCTAGCGAATGCTAGACTTTCAAGTTCGGAGGGGAACGACTATCCTCTCAGGATGCACTACTAAAGACGCAAGCGCCTTATTCACATCCTCTATCCCATGACCTTTGCAGGAACTTGGGAGTGCTTTTCGACCTATTTTCTCATGTTAGGCTCTCTTCATTTACCTCGCTTATAGACCACCTGCTAACGTTCTATAGGACTTCACAGAGCAAGCTGTACTCACGCACCCGTTTGGCTTTTCACCATCATCTATAAGGTCTTTGGCAAGGCCCTAATGAGATTTGTGTCTACTGCCTATAACGAAGCGTATTCGAATAAGTAACATTGAATATCTCATGCAAAGATTGTCAAGGATAATCATGGATACGCTATAATTTCAATGAACGTTCCCAATACATTCTGAGTCCTCTACATTGCAAGTTACCGTGCAAGGACGCAAGGCCGATCTCTGCCAAAATGTCCCTCTGTTGCCGTTGTATTGGCAACATTGATCAGATATACTATGACAAGTAGAGAGCATCTTTCTTAATATAACTTGAATGGGAGAGACTTGATGAATAGCAACGATGTATACAAACCCTATTACTTATCACCACATAAAGAGTCACATTCTATGCCAAGCATTGATAAATCAGCGCAGAAGCGATTGCCATCTCAGAAGAAATCCCGGAAACATCCTAAACTACCATGGTATGAGATCCTCGATCAATGGTTATCACCACCATGGGTATACTGTGTCATCAATGGCATTGGCAGTCTCATAGGTCTTGCTCTTACCATAGTTCTTTTTGGCTTCGCTCTTTATTTCATCCTAGCTCATAGCTCATCCTTGTTTTAAGTGCCACATCAATTGACCGCTCAGGGGACAAAGCAATACGCAACCGACAAATTCCTCAATTAGAATGGATGGCTGATTCGAGCAAAACAGGCTCTTGAGGCTCTGAGTGCCGCTAGCTTCCCCAAAAAGTGAAGCCCCCCATGCACATAGGTCCTGGCTTGTACCTAGGAAAAACAACAAAGCAAGTAATAGATAGCTGCATATGGAGTTGGTTTGTGCTATCATCAACGGTATCATTAGTAGTTCTGGGAATGGTTTGAATTAGTCCTGAGTTTTCTCTAATTTGGCTCACACATACCTTCACTTCTCAAGCCATTCTCTAAATGTTCTCCCCCAGAGTGAGATAATTTCTTTGTCTTAGAACTACAGAGTAATTCTTCCTATTTCTTGGTATGTGAGGGCTTTACACATGACTGACAATGTTATACAATACTACCATAGTCTTATGGTAATTGATTGGTTCTACACTTTTTTCTCTTCCCCTGATTGGGATATGGATGAAAATGTGTACATTACCAAAAGAAGGAGATCAACAGTAGGTCACGGATATACCTCTTGGAAGAACGGAAGCTTGTCAACACCAACAAGGTACAAGACTGGATACCATCCAGGTACCTTGCCCGGCTAGGGCCACACACTCAATAACGAGTGCAATGTACTGCAGGGATGTGTGAGCCGTAAGGCTATTGAGGCCTATTCACATTGAAGTGCAGAAATCAATCTGTTTTACTACGTTTTGAAAGGTGGAGAACAAATAAATCAACCAAGCCAACAGAGCCAGCCAAGTCCCATACTGAGCGAATTACTGACAGTTGCTGAAGTAGCTCAGATTCTGCGCGTAGATGACACAACAGTACGCCGCTGGGTTAAGCAAGGCGTTCTTGAAGCTGTAGTATTGCCTCATGTCAACACTCGGCAGGGATATCGTATCAAGCGGGAGACGCTTAGCAAGCTACTTGGTGAAACTGCCTAATAGCCAGTAAGCTTTGAGCTTTTGAGTTCATTCTCATCGGCTCCGCTCAGGATGCCCACGCATCTCTACGTAGGGATGAATGGGCCTCCCTTTTTTGGGGCAGGGGCACCAGGGTGCCTTAGTTATCAGAAAGGAGAAAAGCGGCGCTTCCTCCTGATCCGCCTTTAGGGTATGGAGTCCCGTGCCGCATTTCTATGGGAATTACCATTACCGATGAACGGAACGTCCAAGTAGAACAAAAAACAGTGGTAAAGCTATTTAACAAAGCTTTTGCGTCGCTGCGCATATGGGAGCTTTACCCGATCCTATTGATAGCAGCGTTTCTTCGTCTGTATCGCATCGACACTGTGATATTTTCTGAAGATCAGGCTGTTGTCTTTCAAATAGCACGTGACACCTTTGTGCATGGTTTGTGGCCAATTACAAGTAATAGAGCCTCACTCGGCAATATCAACTTCCCTCTTGTTGTCTATTTCTTTATGGTACCCGCAGCCTTTAGCTCAAATCCTTTGTGGGCGGAGGTAATGGTGGGATTACTCAACACCATCGCTGTATTGCTAGCATATTTTTTCACTCGCCGTTATTACGGGCGACTAGCCGGAGCAATTGTTGGTTTCCTTTATGCTACTTCTGTGATGACTATTGCTTATAGCGGTGATATATGGCCACAGAATCTATTACCTCCTCTGGTTATGCTTTTCCTATTTTGCCTGTTTAAAGGAGTAGTTGAACGACGTCAGGGATGGCTCTTCCCTGCCATCTTGCTCCTCGGAATACTCTATCAGCTGCATGGGAGTTCGCTTCTGCTTGCTGGCCTACTAATTGCCTCTTGTATCTTCGCTTTTAAGACCATTCGCTGGCATGAGAATTCTTCTTGCAACTGTAGTGCTCGGGGTAATGTGTTCCCCTTACCTGTTCTGGGAGTGGCAAAACCACTTTGCCGATGTGGCGATCTTACTCAAAGCATCAAAGACACCTGCACGTCTCGATCTAGATGCATGGGGATTTTATAAATCTTTCCTCAGCCCCTACATGCAGGACGGCTCACGCGCAGATCTCCTGCCAACTGATCCCCATTCAATCCTAGTGGACTCTCCCCTACATCATCTACGAAGCTCCCTTTGTCTAGAGTATGCATTGATGCCATGGTTGCTTCTGTGCGGTGTAGTAACTACAGCTTTATTGGCGTTATGGCCACAACCCCATCGGCAAACAGAGGAAGAGATTGCAGGAACAGCCAGCAGGGTTGGTGGCATCCGTGGCTGGCTAAGCGACTTGTGGGTAACACCAGATCGACAAGGATTGCTACTCTTACTTATCTGGCAAGTTTTGTTGCCTACAACACTTTTCCATCACTCTATTAGGCTTTTTCCTCACTATTTCATTATTTTTCTACCAGGACAGTTCATTCTCATCGGGATTTTCATAGCCAAGGCAATTGATTTTGTTCAATCTCATAGGCCCAAATGGAAGAGAATAGCCCATTACGCTTTGGCTAGCCTGATAGTTTGCATCATTGGTGCACAATTGATTGGTAGCATCAGCGCACTAATTGATAGAGTCAATGGGAATTTCGATGGGCAAGCGACCTTTCCCGTGGTTTACAACGACCTCACTTCCATGCAACATGCTCTTCAAGAGGCTGATCAGTTAGCACAAGAGCGACACATTCATCGCATCTACGTAGCTACGAATTTTTCGACTGCTTCGGCTATGCACTATCTGATGGAACAGGAACGGACTCCTATCATGGCCTTTGATGATCGGTACTGTGTGGTACTACCCACCGCCAGTGCTGAGCCTGTTATACTTCTCTCACAGCCCTCCGATCCACAGGTAAATGCCATTCTTGGTCACTATGCAACCGCAACATTAGTAGATCAACCCAGACATCTGGGCAGTGTACCGTTCGATCTCTTCGTTCTCACAGCTAGGCCCGGGATTGCTCCTACAGCACAAACGTTCACGCGTGATATCCATTTATTAGATCAACATGCATTGCAGGTACAAAATAAGGAGACTAATGATCGCTGGCTAGTAACGCATTGGAGTGCAACAGAGTCACGAAAGCCTGCCACACGCACATCCTACATGGTTCATTTTAAGATTTGACCTGACGGCAAGCAGCAAGGCAATGCTTCTATCACTTGCAGTACAACGTCTCTGTGGGCTGGCGATCAATACTTTACGCTCCAAAGCCTGGGACCACATGAGAGGGTACCAACGTTCGTAACTGTTCAGGCGTCTTCATTCACAAACTATCCGCTCACATTTCCTTTGGGTCCGTTGACTCTATCAACGCTTATCCAGAAGAGATTCGCCACAGATACCATTGCACACTGCTGACGGCAAGACGAGCGTGACACTCCCGTGCCCCACAACCTCTGACACCCCAACATAGTCGCTTCCCTGGGACGGTTGGAGCATAGCTCCAGCCTACTTGGGGGCGGAGTGGGTTGATCATCAATCAAGATGATGGATAACCTCGCTTAGGATATGCCAAAGAGGAATTTCTCCTCTCCGAGCGCTGATTTTTGAGCTGATTTTTTTTCTGCGACCTTCTGGTCAGAGCCCCTTTTTCACCTGGGGCATACTGCCCTTCAGTGCCTTTCCCAGAATCTGTTTCTCTTTTTGGGTTAACTGATTGTCTACCAGCTTCAACGCCAGCCCCAACGGCAACAACAATCTCTTTCGCTACTGAGCCAGCCGAGCCTAAGGATTGACCTATAGATGCACCAACCATGGTTGGTGCCATCAACATGATACATAAGGTCAGGATGGGCGGAAATTGCAGCAACAGAGTTTGCAAGATTCCCTCACCCCCGAGGCTGAGAAAACTTTGTGGCAGGGATGGCAGGATCAAGGGCAAGGTTGTGAGAATGAAGAGCTGAATTGCCTGCACAAAGAGCACAGAGAGAAATCCTTTCGCCCATAGACGCACTACATTTTGTCCTACTCCCCCTGGTAATCCCCAGCAGCCAAATGCCAATGGAGCCATCAGAATATAGTAATTGAGTAGAAGGATACGAGCAAACACTTGCATCCACAACAAGATTGATAAGGCCATCAGACCCATCCCACCAAGGCGATGTATCAGATCAGCCATATTTTTTGCAGACCCGGCAAGAGGTATAAATTGACGCATGAGAGGCATATTTGAGGCAATATCCCGCATTAAGGTTGGTGAAAAAATACCCACAAAATCGTCGACAGCACATCCCCACCGACTCATGGGCATAACTATTGCCCGGTATGATGCTGCAGGCTCCCCGGGAAGCGCGTAGAGAACTGGAACACCAGAGATAGTGCTTAGAGGAAAGGGTTGTTCACTATGCAATAGAACGATCGCTGTGGTTAGAATATTTTCCAAATTGATCAGCATCTGCACAAATGCGAAACTGGCGGCCACCGCTAGCCCACCTAGCACGACACGTGAAAGCCCTTCAAGTGCGCTTGCATAGCGAAATGTCGATGCTCCCATCATGATCTGATACCCCAACAACAAGGTTGAGGGGATGATTAATACGAATGCAAACACCTCCATATAGCCAAAAAGCATGCTGACCTGTGGAAATTGATAGGTATCTGCCGTATAAGTATTGCTAAAATGCCCCTTATCACCTGACAACCAGTCTTTTTTGATGACAGCCTCAGATGGCAGTGAAGCGCCACCCTTAGAACTGCGTATATCTGAACAAGGGAAAAACCAACTGAGCCTGTTAGCAGATGGGTTTGCATGAGCTGATATGTTTACATTTGCAGCATTGGCAACACTTGCTGGCAAAAGGAGGCTAAGCAATAGCAACATAGGAGCACTGATTGCAAGTAAATAAAACCTCTCATACCTCATAGTTTTCTCCAAGTTCCATGTTCAGATTTCGCGTTGCCCACCTCGACTGGGCCACTACCAAGCTTAACAATCATTGATGACATAACAAATACCTCGTAGACGCTCTTGAGGCAAGAGTAGCATGGTGATACCCCTCCCATCAAGGGAGACAGAGGGACAATTTCTAGTGTACTCTAGAGCTAAACAAAATTTAACTTCGGACTTCGCTAATCATAGGCACCAACCTCCGCCCTGACGTCATTCCTCACTCATCCTTCTATGGTAGAATTATCTTGCAAGGGAAATGGATAGTGTGGCCGAAAATTAGCTAGCTACAAGTAACAATCAACAAGGAGAGATCCGTGATATGCCAGAATCAATTGAACAATGGTTATGGTTTCTGATAGCTGTTGTCTTTATAGGATTCGTTTTTGTAGTAATTCTTGTAATTTTCCCGTCACCTATTACTTGGCTCTGTCTAGGTTTACTCACTGTGATCGCGGTCCTCTACCCGATTGTGAGAAACCTGCCAGCCATTATACAGAGGCAAAAAAGTCGTCGAGCACAAGCTCGTGGAAGAGGACGACCAGATTTGCAGGAACCCATAACCAAACAACCGCAACAGCTATGGCAGGGAAGTAAACAACAGCAAGTAACGCCTGGAGTTACGAAATCATCTGTGGAGGCTCCTGATGTAAGACACTATGTACCACCAGGGTTACCACCTGACCTCTTCCTGTGAAATATTGTTGAGTGAGAGGAATAGTTACGATGGATGATAGGGAAGCAATGCAATTGGCTATTGCGTGTGCCCATACAGTTGAGGGCCGTACAAGCCCACGTCCCCCCGTTGGAGCAGTTGTTATACGTGATGGGATAGTCATAGGGCAAGGAGCTACATCGCCGCCTTACGGGCCTCATGCTGAAGTCCATGCATTACAGCAAGCAGGACATGGGGCAAAGGATGCAGATCTCTATGTGACCCTTGAGCCATGCTGCGTGACTACTCATACCCCACGCTGTACAGATGCGATTATCAAGGCAGGCATTCGGCGCGTAATTGTGGGGGTACTAGATCCCAATCCATTGGTCTGCGGGCTTGGCATTGATCAGCTACGTGCAGCTGGTATCGAGGTAGTCATGGGAGTCGAAGCCCAGGAGACTCAGGACATCATCCGTCCCTTTGCTACTTTTATTACCAAGGGACGCCCTTATATCACGGCTAAGTGGGCCATGACTCTAGATGGGAAAATAGCAACAAGTACTGGGGATGCATACTGGATTAGTGGGCCATCGGCTCGTGTGTGGGTTCACAATCTCCGTGATCGAGTTGATGCTATTCTCATCGGTGCTGGAACTGCCCGTATAGATGATCCCCTCCTGACGGTCAGATTGACCCCCGAACAAAAGACGTATCAGCGTTCGCCGCGCCAGGGTCCTCTACGCGTTGTGCTGACCTCACGTGGATTGTTACCCAATCATTTGAAGCTGCTTCAGCCTGATGATACCTCACGAACGTGTCTCATAGTCGGCGAGAATTATGATCGTGAGCAGTGTCTCTCCTTACAAGAGCGGGGCATTGATATAATACAAGTTGCCCTCGACGCCCAGGGACACGTTGATCTTGGCTCCGCGTTGACTGCACTGGGGCAGCGGGGCATCATGCACGTGTTAATAGAAGGGGGATCTCAGCTGCTTGGTAGCGCCTTCGACCAGTCTTTGATTGACCATGTAGCAGTCTTGATTGCTCCCAAGCTTGTTGGCGGCGGCGGTGCTCCCTCGCCAATGCAAGGACATGGGCTGGCTACGATGAAAGATGCGCTCCGCCTGCAAAATATGCGCAGCCAGCTCATCGGTGATGATACATTGATCGAGGGATATATCGAACTTTAGCAAAGGATATGCTTATAACACCTCTTGTTTACGCTGCAAGTGAGAGCATGCGTTCAAGAGCAACACGCGCCCAATGAGCAGTATCTTCATCAACACTCACCTGATTGATGATCTGACCCTCAAGCAGCTCTTCCAGCACCCAAGCAACATATGCAGGATGAATACGATACATGGTTGAGCAAGGGCAAACAATCGGGTCCAGGCAAAAAATGAACTGATCAGGGTGCTCTTGCGCGATGCGATGCACGAGATTAATCTCAGTGCCAACCGCCCATTTGGTACCTACAGGAGCATCTTCGATCCGCTGAATGATGTACTCCGTCGAACCATAGAGGTCGGCTGCTGCTACGACTTCACGGCGACACTCGGGATGGACTATGACTCTAATGTCAGGATAGTCCGCACGAGCTTTTTCAATCTGTTGTACGCTAAAACGCATGTGAGTAGAGCAGTAGCCTTTCCAGAGAATAATCCTGGCATGCACAATCTCTTCTTCTAGATTTCTCTGAGGCCATAGGATCTTTGGGATTCCATACCGCCATTTGGCTCTCTGGGATACCATATTTCAGAGCAGTATTGCGTCCGAGATGTTCATCTGGGAAGAATAATACACGTTTACCCCGGCTAAAAGCCCACGCAACAACATTAGGAGCATTCGAGGATGTGCAGACGACACCTCCATTACGACCACAGAAGGCTTTAAGATTAGCGGCAGAGTTCATATAGGTCACGGGAATAATGCCAGCATCCTCTCCAAGGAGATCATGAAGCATTTGCCAACACTCTTCCACCTCAGCGATATTGGCCATATCAGCCATTGAGCAACCAGCGGTAGGATTGGGCAAGATCACTTTCTGGTGAGATCCGCTGAGAATATCAGCACTTTCAGCCATAAAATGGACTCCACAGAAGACAATATAGTCGGCCTCAGGGTGACCAGCTACCTGTTGTGCAAGTTTGAACGAGTCACCTCGGTAATCGGCATATCGAATGATTTCATCACGCTGATAGTGGTGACCCAGCATCACTAAACGCTTGCCAAGAGCAGCTTTCGCGGTCGTAATGCGGCGATCCAACTCTGCTCCATCCATCTCAGCATAGAACTGCGGAATAGTATCAATGCGCTTAGTCAGATCATGTTTAGAACGGGTCTGTGGATTGATCAAAGGCAAAACACGTACTTCCTGACTTTCGGTACATGCTGTCTTTATAGCCATAGATCCCCTCTCTTTCTGAGATTGTATTAGACAAACTCTAATGACACATCAAAACGTGGCGCTGAGTGTGTTAAGGCACCTAGCGAGATGAAATCAACGCCAGTTGCAGCAATAGCTAGCAAACGATCAGTATTTGTACCGATGCTACCAGAAGCCTCAATGAGCATATGAGGAGCACTTTGGCGTATGGATTCAACGGCTTTGCGCATCATCTCGATTGTCATATTATCCAGCAACACTACATCGGCACTACATGTCACAGCTTCCTGTACCTCAACAAGCGTTTCACACTCAACTTCTATTTTGAGCAAGTGCGGAGCAACACGTCGCGCAGTAGTAACAGCCTGGGTAATTCCTCCTGCGGCCTTAATATGGTTATCTTTAATCAATATCCCATCGCTCAAACCAAAACGGTGATTCTGTCCACCACCTAGTTGAACTGCCATCTTCTCCAAGCTTCGCAACCCCGGGGTAGTTTTGCGTGTGTCGAGGATACGTGTTTGCTTGCCCTCTAGCGCACGAGCACAATACGCTGTAATGGTTGCAATGCCTGAGAGATGACCAAGAAAGTTGAGTGCAACACGCTCAGCGCCCAAGAGTGATTGGGCTGGACCTTGCAAATGAAGCAGTTCGTCGCCAGCCTCGACGGAAGCTCCATCCTCGACAAGCAGCTTGATGGAGATGCGCTCATCAAAAACACGAAATGTCTCAGCAGCAACTGCAAGCCCAGCAATAACACCAGCTTGTCGAGCAATGATAGTTCCTGTAGACCACCGATCTGCTGGAACCGTACTCAGAGTCGTGATATCTGCAAATGCTCCATCTTCCTCTAACGATTGCTTGATGAGATCTACCGGGATTTTATGCATGAGTAATTACCTCCTCGTGTGGTTGCCAAATCCATTTGCTTCAATATACACAGGCTGAAAAGCAAAGTGGCGCTTTGCCAGCTGTTCATCGAGAAACTGGTAGTCTAGCCGCCAATGACTCCCCCGGCTCTCACGACGCTCCAGAAGCTGCTGCAATAACCAGTTCTGCAATTTGGAGCATATTACAAGTCTCCAAGCATTCTTTTTCGTATTGATATCCATTACTTTTTAAAAGCCGCTGATACAAAGACTGTACAATGCGACGCGCTTCTAACAGTCCATCACGGTCACGACAAAGAGAAACGTACTGCCACATGATCTTACGCAACTCACTCTTGATCTGTCCTGTTACAAGCCCATCCGCATTACCCGATGAGCAGTTTTCCGTATTGTCATAGGGAATGAAAGAAATCCCATCATGTAAGAGGTGCCAATCAGCAGGGATGTCTCTCCGTGTAAGCACATCTGCAACACGTATACCGTAAACAAGCCCTTCCAGTAGAGAGTTGCTAGCTAGACGGTTGGCACCATGGACACCAGTACATGCAACCTCGCCCACTGCATAGAGATCAGGTAGCGTCGTCCGCCCATAGGTATCTACCAGAATGCCCCCCATACAATAGTGAGCTGCTGGCGCTATTGGTAGTAGGTCAGTGGCAAGATCTAACCCATAGCGATGGCAAATAGCAGAAATGGTAGGGAAACGTGTATATGTTTTCTCTGCCGGAAGATGGCGCAAGTCAAGATATTGGCAATCAGTCTGCTCAACTATCATCTCTTGTAAAATGGCTCGTGCAACAATATCTCTGGGAGCAAGTTCGGCCAGGGAACTATAGCTAGGCATAAAGCGCTCACCTGCGTGATTGCGCAAATATGCACCTTCACCACGCACAGCTTCAGAGATCAAGTAAGAAGCACCATCAGCGACCAAAACCGTTGGATGAAACTGCATGAAACTCCAGATCGGCAAGGGCAGCACCAGCCCGCCAAGCTAAAGCCAACCCATCAGCAGTAGCACCAGCAGGATTTGAGGTATGCAGCCAGAGTCCACCTGCACCCCCACTCGCTAAGACGGTTGCATGCGCTTGAACTGTAAAACAATGACCTTCTTGATCAATTGCTTGCAGACCAACACAATGTCCATCCTGTACGAGAAGATGCTGTACAAACGTTTTTTCATAGAGCGTAATGGAAGAACGAGTATGTAACCCAGCCATCAGTGCTCGTTCAATTTCCGCACCTGTAGCATCTCCACCTGCGTGCAGCACACGCCAGCGACTGTGTGCCCCCTCACGGCCAAGCAACAGCCCATCCGGTGTTGTATGAGCACCCTCTCCTGGTTGCGCACGATCGAACTGAACACCCATCTGTATAAGCCAACGTACAGCAGCGGGAGCTTGCTCCACTAGGATACGTACCGCTTCCTCTTGACATAACCCTGCGCCTGCTGCGAGAGTATCTTGAAAATGTAGTTCGGGACCATCATCTGCTCCCAGTGCCGCAGCAAGACCGCCTTGGGCATGGCGAGTGTTGCTTTCACCAAATTGTCCTTTGGTGAAGAGCACCACCCGTAGATGCTCTGGCAACCGCAAAGCTACTGAGAGTCCTGCGATGCCACCTCCAATTATCGCGACATCAAATGGTTGACTGTCAGTCATCAGTTTGTGCAAGGAAACCCCTGGCAAAAGCTTAGGGGAGGAATGGCTCCCTGTATGCATGGGCGGAGGGGAAGGCTAGTGGCGGCTTAAGCCAGCTAGACTTGTGCGATCGCACCATCTCTTGCTTTCCTTTCTGTTCGGTTGTCCCCTTGCGGGGAGCCGTTTTTGGTTGGAACGACTAAACCGACGCTGGTTTCCCAGGTAATGTTCGCCTCGACGAAGTTATCAGGCGGCACATCCTCCAAGCACTGGCTTAACCCTTGTACTTAATGCATTCGCTTCCCCATCCTTAAAGGTTGTATGGGAACCGAATGCATTACTGTTTAACCTGGAGGTTTGAGAGCTACAGGCTGGCGTCGCACCCGTAGGTCAGAACTTGAACACTTCCTGATAACGTAGCCTGATGACCTTACGGCCCTGGCTGGGTCTGGTCAGGTGGGCTTGTAAGATCGCGGTTGGCTACCTCACAAGCCCCTGCCCGCAGAGGCATGGGGTTCCTGACGCATCTCTCCTTATCAATAAGTGTACTAAGTACACTTACTACTCTGGCAAAAAAGAAAAAGTGTTGATTGTACACTAACCTTTCTACCGAAGTATAGCAAACAAATTTGGGAAAAACAAGGGGGATCTTGACGATTTCAGGGCTTTTTGGGATAGCCTCGAAAAAAAGGAACGCCGCCTCTCTCCTCAAGGCTTTCTCTAGGAGTTTTATACGGCGGCGTTGATAGCGCAATTTTGGTTCTCAAAGAACTTCTTTTAGCGGTGGATGCGGTGCGTCTCGATCCTCCCCGGCTCTAGGAAAGAGACAAGGCCTGAATGGACCTCCTTCTGCAGCTTCTGAGTTATCGCGGGAATAATTACAAACATAGATCTCGAGTGTGAGATAATCAAGTTCAGGCCAAGTGTGTAAAGCAAGGTGTGATTTCTGCTAACGCAATCAAGGCCGTGACTCCTCCGCCCTCAAATTCATGATAGAACTCGCCTAATTTCGTTAACTGATTATCGTGGAGCAACTGCGTTATTTTCTCGCTGAGGGCCTTTTTATCAAGGCTGTTGACTTTTTCACATGAATAGAGTGACGAAAGAATGTGTATCCCCACAGGAGGTGTCATGGTCATTTTTGTTCTTTGTTCCTTTCAAGTCAAGGTTACGAAAACGGTCGTGTTACCGCTAATTTCTGATCGTTGCTAATAGTTATGGTAGCATCCTGGCTGCTCAATTCCTCGCGTAAGTACTTTGGAAGAGAAAACAGGTGCTGATGCGTTTCAGCATCGTAGAATTTGAGATCTGTACAGCCTCGGTCAAGAAGAGTTTGCATCAAAGTTTGAGGACTAAAGCGAGTATGCAAGTCCTGCTTGCCTGCAACAGCAAATCCCCATGGTAGGCCGTAGAAGGGAATAAAAGACTGGTATGATAGAACTGACGGGAAGCAACTCTGCAAGGTCTTTCCTATCCTCACGAAATCACTGTGGTCGCCATAGACACTTGTTTCTGACTGCATACCAAGGACGCCATCCGCTGTCAGACGCGATTTGACAAGATTGAAAACTCGGTAGTGAAAAGCGATCGAGATATACCATCTTCGAAAGGATCTGTCAGATCCATAATGATACAATCAAAAAGCTCTTCTGAAGCTGCCAGTATGCTAAAGCATCACCATTGATCACCTCTACACGCTTATCGTCGAACAGACCTTGATGCCAATCCTTAAGATGTATTCTTGCCAGATCGGTTACTACATCGTCAATATCAACCATGACGACCCGCTCGACGGTATTGTGTTTGAGGATTTCGTATAGGACGGCACCTTCGCCTCCGCCAGCCACAAAGACTTTTTGGGATGCTTATGGGCTACAAGCGCGGGATGGATGAGTACCTCATGATAAATATGTTTGTCCAAAGCGGAAGATTGAGGTATACCATCTAAAAATAATGCTCTGCCAAATCCCTGAACCTCGGCGATGAGAATTTCCTGATACTTTGAGGTTGTAGATACCACAGTTTGTAAAACTCTGTACATGTTCGCTCGGTTGTTATGCCGAAACTCAATGATCCAATTATGTGAATGCATAGCGACGTTTCCCCTCCTTCTTGATGGCACAACTTTTGTTGCTAGGCGTCTTCTTCCTAGCCAGCCAGCAAGTAATTATGGCATATAAGCAGCTAATGTCAAGTGTTTGCAGAACGAAAGCAGAGCATTTGCGCTTAGCCGACAGTCCTAAAAAAACACCCTGGCAATTTTCTAGCCAGGGTGCATCTAATTCCAATATTGTTACTTTTGTGATATTATTATCAAGTTAAACATGCATTTTTCACAGCAGAGGCAATTCATCTGCTTTTTTTAGAGAATCCTTAGCATATTTATTTTACGCTTAGAGCTGCTTACGGTAGAGCTTATAAGCACAAAAAATGCTTGTATTTTCCAATCCGAAAACCTATCCTAGAGAGGTGAGAAGAAAGGAGCATGTAAACAGTGCAATTACAACCCCGCCTAAGAGTAGAGAATTTGAGAGAAATTACTGATGGCATGCTTGTCCAGCAGACACTAGCAGGTGACCAGAATGCATTTGCAATATTAGTGAAGCGATACAGCACATCCCTCTTCAACTTTATCCGTCACTGCCTAGGTGATTATGACTCAGCATGTGATGTTGCACAACAGGTTTTTTTACAACTGTATCTCTCCATGCCAACGTTGCGCACAGATGAACCATTGAAAGCTTGGCTCTTCCAAGTTGCACGCAATCGCTGTCTGGATGAGCTACGCCGGAAACAGGCAATTCACTTCTCCGAATTGGAGACATCTAATGATGAGGACGATCTCTCCCCATTAGCAATTATGCCTGATACACATCCTCTGCCTGATGAGATGGCTGAGCGACATGATCTCCAGGAGAAACTGCATCAGGCAATTAATTCGTTACCACCAAAGTTTCGCTCTGTCGTCCTCTTACGTTATACCTGCCAGTTGAGTTTTTCGGAGATTGGTAAAGTTCTCAATATGCCAGAGGCGACGGCCAAGACCTATTTCCAGCGTGCTCGTCCATTGCTGCGAGCCACTATGGCCTCTCACTGGAAACCCGAGCGAACTGTCCCAGTGTCTTAAGAAGCATGGCTTATCAGCAGTCACCAGTTGTCACCGACGCTCGGGAGTCCTCTCAATGTCAAAGCCGTGGGCGGCAGCTCCTATCAAGCCTACGCTGGGATTAAGAATAACCTGCACCGGAATGCTGGCCAACAGGTCGCTAAAGCGACCTTTATTTTTAAAGGCCTTGGTAAATTCTTCGCCTTTGAGGAATGGCAAAATGCGTGGGGAAATGCCACCGCCTAGGTAGATACCACCAGTAGCCAACACCTTCAATGCCATATTGCCAGCTTCTGCTCCTAGAATACTGACAAAGGTTTTGAGCGTTGCTACACAAATGCCAGATGGATCTTGTCCACTGAGTGCAGTATCAATAATGACAGGAGTGTGAATTCTCTGCCTTTAACAACTGCTCAGCCAGCCAGACGGGTTCTTCAAACGCACCGGACTCTTTAAGATAGGCATAAATATTTGGTAGGCCAATACCAGAACAGACATGCTCATAACTTACATGCTGGAAATGTCCCATCATGTAAACAAGCAAGCCACTCTCAAAAGGGGTTCTTGGAGCAAAGTCAACATGGCCACCCTCTGAAGGATAGGTACGATATCGTGTCCCATCCCAGGTTAGGAATGCCTCCCCCAGACCAGTACCGGGCGCAATTATTCCTATCGGTGCATGGGGAACAGGGTTACCTGGGTTCACTATATGCAAATCTGATGGCTCTAACAGGGGAACTGCATTTGCCATGGCTTCCAAATCATTGAGCAAGTGAACGATAGGAATATCAAGTTCCTCTTGCAATTGCCTCTCTTTTATCACCCAAGGAAGATTTGTAATTTTAGCTTTGCCGTTGGCAACTGGACCAGCCACACCGAAGACAGCATAATCTATTGAGGACCTCATATTCGATTTGGATAAAAAGTCCTTGACCAGACTGCTCAGGCTTGGATAGTGTGCACTGGGTAATTTGGCCTCTAGCATTGGAGTACGTAATCCATCCTTAGACACAAAAATAGCAAGATGAGCCTTTGTCCCTCCGACATCACCAACAAGTATTATCATAAAAATCCTTTCTGGAGTTACTATCCCCTTAGATGGGGATGGAGATGTAGAACATTAGATTGATCCACATACTACCCTAAGGCAGGTAGTATATTGTACCCTTCTCTTCTCAGGGAATGTCAAGTTAGTTATAATGGAACCTGATCTTTTGATATAAAGGATTGGGCCCATTCAAGATCGAGGCGTGGGGCCGATTGCCACAAGATGTTGAGCAGCATGATTGTGCTTGGGGCAGGCTTATATCAAAACGTCAGTTGACAATTACCTATCTAGGCACTTGACTTTTCAGGAATAGGATGCTAAAGTATCGATGGAGGGGTAGACGCGAGAAAGGTGCAACCTTAAGGGGAGAGGCGGATGTATGCTCTCAACCTGGAAAACTGTTCTGGTAAGCTTGGCAAAAGAACTATTTTGATATAAAGGATTGGGCCCATTCAAGATCGAGGCGTGGGGCCGATTGCCACAAGATGTTGAGCAACGTGATTGTGCTTGATCGTATTTTGCCCCAAGTACAGGCGAAAGGTCTTGCTCCCACCGATTGATGCGCGATTGAAAGTTCTCATCCAAGAATGTGTTTAGAAGTGGGAGCAGGCGCTGGTTGAGGTGGAAGAGATGCCTGACCATGTGCATCTGATCGTTGGATGTGATCCACAATTTGGCATCCACAAGCTGGTCAAACTCATCAAAGGATCGACATCTCATGACCTGAGAGCAGAGTTCCCTGAACTCAAGAGGAAACTTCCCTCTTTGTGGACGAACTCCTACTATGTTGGGACAGTTGGCGGCGTCACCATCGAAACGGTGAAACGCTATGTAGAAAGTCAGAAAGGAAAGTAGGCCGTGAGCAAGACGAAGCGAGCATACAAGTATCGGTTCTACCCAACCGACGAACAAAAGCGTATCCTTGCGCAAACATTCGGATGTTGCCGCTTCGTCTACAATTGGGGACTCTCCACCCGCAAAACGGCCTACTTCCAACATGGGCAGAAGTTGACCTATAACGACCTCTCGGCTATGTTGCCCTACTTGAAGCAAGAGCATCCTTGGCTTGCTAATGTTGCGGCTGTTCCATTGCAGCAATCCCTTCGTCACTTGGACCGTGCCTACAAGAACTTCTTTGAGGGACGTGCCAAGTATCCCACCTGGAAGTGTAAGCAAGGCAATCAGTCGGCAACCTACGTTGGGACTGCTTTGAGCCTCTTGGATGGTCAACTCACCTTGGCCCGGATCAATGAGCCTCTTGCCATCACCTTCCACCGAGCATTCCCCCAAGGGCTCAAACCAAGCTCGGTCACCGTCTCCAAGGACTGTGCTAATCGCTACTTTGTCTCTCTGCTGGTTGAAGAGGAAATTAAACCGCTTCCAGAAACATCCGCACAAGTTGGACTTGACTTGGGCTTGAAGTCGATGGTGATCCTCTCCACAGGAGAGGCTGTGGGCAATCCCCGCTACTATGCCAAAGACGAGAAGAGGCTGGCAAAAGCCCAGCGTCGCCATGCCAAGAAGAAAAAGGGTGGAAACAACAGGGAGAAAGCACGACGCAAGGTGGCCCGTGTTCACGCTCGTATCAATGACCGTCGCCGCGACTACCAGCACAAACTTTCGGTACGCATTGTGCACGAAAACCAAGTGATTTGCGTGGAGAGTCTGGCCGTCAAGAACATGGTCAAGAACCACTGTCTGGCAAAAGCGATCAGTGATGTCGGATGGGGTGAGTTTGTCCGTCAACTGGAGTACAAGAGCCAGTGGTATGGACGGACCCTCGTCAAAATTGATCGTTGGTATCCATCGAGTAAGACGTGCTATGATTGCAAGCATGTGGTAGAAGACCTCCCGCTGGATGTGCGTGAATGGGTCTGCCCGAAATGCGGCAAATGCCACGACAGGGATATCAACGCAAGTAGAAACATTCTGGCCGAGGGGCTCTCGGTGTCGGCCTGTGGAGGGAGTGTAAGACCCGCTCGGGCGAAAGCTCGCACTGGCAACCCCCAACGAAGCAGGAAAGCTCATTCGTGAGGATGAGAAGCCCCTGACTTTAGTCATGGGGAGATGTCACAGTGTACAATAGCACCAGAAGCGAGAACCACTAACTTGGAAGAGGGATTTTTCTATGAGACAGGGAAATGGCTCGGATTTGCTGGGTCTGAAAGATCCACGGAGTACGAAAATTGGCATCATCTATGTTGGACCCAGTGATGATCGCAAGAATGTACTGACTGCTATTCTCACACAGGAGAAACTGGGTCGTAAGCAGATAGCAATTGTTCTGCCACAAAACCAACCAAATAAAGCTTTTCAGCGCCCACAGGACTTCGATGATCTTAAGACCATCCGGCGCAGGCTGCGTGCCCAACTGATATTTATAGCGCCACCAGGCACTGGCCCAGCGGAGTTTGCCCGCCAGCGCCGTTTCAGCGTTTATTCTTCGTTAGAAAGCTATACCAACGCCTTGCGTGCGGAACAATCGCCTAACGAGACCCCCACCAAGCAAAAAAAAGGACGACTCTTTAGTTTTGGCGAAAAGGCTGTTCCCTTGGCAACAGCTATTGCAGGAGGAGCCGCAATTATAGGTTTTTCAAGCAAAAATGATCGATCATTTTCTGTTACTCCTTCAACGCCTAATAATACAATAGCCAAAAATGGATCTAATCATGCCCATTCACCCTATGCAGACTTGCCCACTGTCGACCTGAGCCAGCAAGCACCATTATCACAGAGAAGTGGTGATTCATCCTTGCCCACATCTGCTACAGGTACAATAGATACAAGTTCACCACTCACAACAGACAAAAACTCCGTGGCAGCCGCTAGTAGTGGTGCTGCCGATCTGATCACTCATGATACTCAACAGCCTGTAGCTCTAGATGTGCCTTCTACATCTATGGATGAAGATTGGGATGCACTACCTCCCGCCTCATTAGTGTCCTCTCCCCAAACGAATGCGCCAGTAGCCAGCTTGCCGCCTGATACAACACCTTCGAGCACGCTTTCAAGTATGCCGGAGACCCCTGATTCTACAATTGAAGCTGGGCCGAGCATCATCGAACAGCCACCATCACCACAGGTCTCACCCGATCGTTCTACTGCCAAACCGCCCACAGTGGGAGCAGAGTCAACAGCTACAAGTACAGAACAACCCTCGATAGCACCTCTGGCTAATAACCGCTCTTCTCAGGAGCACCATACTGGAAAAACAGCAGCGATGATTGGTACCAAGGCTGTTGCTCCTGTACAACAGAAAGTAGGTATGGGTCGTTCTTCTGTACGTGGCAATCAATCTACACAAGCAGGAATTACACGCAAGAGATCCAGTTCTAACAATCTCAATGTGATCTTTGCCATGATTGCTGTTCTCCTATTGATCGTCGCTGGCATAGCAAGCTGTCTCCTCAACCCGCTTGCAAGCGCCAAGACAGTCATTACTATTACACCACGCAGCAAAGTTGAGAAGGATAGTTATGTGATCCAGGCTGTCACAAGCCATGTGGACCTCGCTAAACGACAGGTCTCATTGCGCCAATTGACCTTCTCGCCACCGCAGCAATCAAAATCGGTTACTGCTACAGGCCATGCTAAGACAATGGCGAAAGCCGCGACAGGACAACTCACCTTTTATAACGGCTCTGCTCAGGATTACTGGATAAGCGCTGATACTACCATTGCTGGTCCAAATGGTGTGTCTGTGGTACCTGATGAGCCGGTACACGTTCCTTCCGCTCAGCTTCCTAATGTTGGTTCTACAACCGTTGATGCTCATGCCACTATTTCTGGCACAAACGGAAATATGGCAGATGGTGCAATCAACGAAAGCTGTTGTGTATCAGGTGATTTTATTAAAGTGGTAAGCGCTGCCTTTACAGGTGGGCAAGATGGGGAAAACTACACCTATCTTCAACAGAGCGATGTTGACAATGTTGTTAACCAGCTCAAGCCTGTACTCTCCCAGCAGGCCCAGAAGGGCTTCAATAGTCAAATCAAGCCGAATGAGCAACTTGTCGGTACCCCACAATGCACGACGACGTCGAAGGCCGACCAGCCCATAGGGAAACAGGGAAAGAACGTCACTTCTGCCAACGTCACGATCAGTGCAACCTGTACGGGTTTGGTCTATGACGCGAGTGGGGCACGAACGCTTGCGCAGAAGCTCCTCATAGGGAAAGCTAGCAGTTTGGGACAAGGTTACGTGCTCGCTGGTACAATCATAACGAAGCTGACAGTAACTGACGTGCAAGATGATATCATCACGTTGCAAGTTGCAGCGGCAGGCATCTGGTACTACCAGTTCGCTGATAGCCAAAAGCAGACCCTTGCTAAACAACTGGTTAATGCCAGTCGTGGAACAGCTCAGAAGTTGCTCAATGACTACAACGGGATTGCCAAAGCCAGAATTGATGTTGCAGACAGCGGCGATACGTTGCCAAATGATCCTAACCAGATCAGGATCACGGTAGCAGGAGTCTCTGGAGCCTCATCGGCAGCTTTACCCGTTATGCCTGCAATCTAGCTAATGAACAGCATTCATGTTACTTTAGGCCATATGCCGCAAAAAGCCCGTAATGCATCTCTATCCGAATAGATCCATGCTGAATCAGTTCTTGCATTATCTCTTCTTGCGCATACTGAAGTTGCTTTTCATCAGGATATGATCCACCTATTCCCAGACGCATCATTTGCAAAAGCGGTTCAGCTTCTGTAACTGCGAGTGTATCTTCTAAGGGATAAAGCTCTACATGTATAAACCAGGGGGATAGCTGCTCGGCACCATTCTCAAGGCTAAATCCTAGCGGCTCTGCCCATAGGTTTGTGTTGTCACAATTGACCAGCCTTCTCATCGCAGAGAAAGATGCTTGTCCAAATGTAGATGCATAGAAGCGGCCATCTCCTTTCAAGATACGGTGGACCTCTGAGAGAGCCCGTTGCCGATCAGGTACATGATAGAGCATATTGTTGGCAATCACAGTATCAAAACGGGCAGTTTCAAAGGGATTTGATTGCGCATCGACAATTTGGAAGGTGAAGCTTGGACTACTACCGTGCAAATTGCGTTGAGCCTCTTGAAGCATCCCTGGCGAAAAGTCGGATAGTGTAATAGTCGAGTCCGCTGGAATACGATCCAGATTTTTCTGCCACAGGGTGCCTAATCCACATCCTAGTTCAAGAATACGGCTATTCGGTTTGAGATCGAAGTGATCAAAGATCCAGCGGTATTGATCGATCCCACTTGTGCTAAAATGCTGGAGGAACTGGAGGCGTGTCTTAAGTCTGGATGCACTCTTATATTCTTCGTTTAAAAGATACTGTTGGTCTTCGAGATTTGACATCTTCATCTCCTTCTTGCATAGTTGCTATCATGCAGTATTGGGAAATTGAGGACAATAACTGGATAGTTTACCCCGCCCGATACCTGTTGTCCTCTTTACCTACAGCACGTTACGCAGGCCTATGATAGTAACTAAGCCGTAGGTATTTGCTCTCCCGCCTTTGGGGATAGCAAAAATTCGACCTTGTAGAGGCTTTAGCCCGTCCGCGAGCCGCAGGGTTAAAACCCTGGCGGGTAGGCGTCGTGGCTTTAGCCGAGAGTCTGTTAGCTGATAGCACTTTTGGCTAGATTTCCGTATTCCAATTGGCAGTTCGGAATACTATAATGTTACTTATTCGAATATGCTTCGTTGTAAATAGTAGAGAACAAAAATTGAAAGGAGCTGGTTCACATGGCAAAGGCCACCGTCACTATTCGGCAGACGATAAACACCAAACTAGAAGTGCAATCGTACTTGGCTGCCAACCATGCTCTTTTCAATAAAGTTGCGGCATTCTATTTCGAGGTCATTCAGGCTCACGCAGGCATTCTGGACCTCTCCAACAAGGAAGCTCTCACCGCTCTGGAAAAGCTCACACACAAGACAGAGCGCAATCCTCACCCGATTATGCCTCTTGCGGATGTTGCCGAATATGTTCCAAATGTGTTTCGCCGTGCGGCTATCAATGCGGCTCTTGGTTCTGCTCGCTCCTTCTATGGCAATCTGGCTCGGTGGCGCAAACGCAAAGAGAAGGCCGAGGCGAAAGGCAAGAGGAAGTTCAAGGATCGCCCGCCCGTTCCCCCTCGTTCCTGGAACAAGTCAGCCACCCTTTACGCAGGCATGCACAAAGAGCGTACGAACTCCTCCATACTAATCAAGGTTTGGACTGGCTCGTGTTGGAACTGGATCAGGGTACGCCTCACTGGACGAGATATCCCTGAAGGCTTCGAGGCTTGCAGTCCGCAATTGGTGCATAGGGGTGAGCATTGGTATTTGCATACTCCCATTGAGAAGAAGCTTAAAAATCCACTCACTATCAAGAAGCAAATCGAAACTAATCCAGATATAAAAGTTTGTGCCATCGATCTCAACATGGATGGTGCATTAGCAGTGTGTACAATCAGAGATGCAGAAGGCTCGGTCCTTGCCACTAAGTTTATCGGTAGTGGACAACGGGCAAAAGGCTTTAGGAAGTTATATCTCGGACGTATCGCACGCAAACGGTCCCAAACTGGCATTATCGAACAGGGTGTACAGGACAATGCAGACCTGTGGAACAAGATCAGGAACTACGACGACTCGCTCGCTCATCTGATCTCCGCCCGCATTGTCCAGTTCGCCCAGCAACACGGTGCAGGTGTGTTAGTGTTCGAGCACCTCGGTAACCTTAAACCTGAGCAAGGCAAGTATAGCAAACGCGGTAACCAGAAGCGTGCATTCTGGATGAAAGGCCGTATCTTCAAATATGCCAAGTACAAAGCGTATAATGTGGGCATACTCACGAGTCGAGTCAATCCACGAGATACTAGCCGTACTTGCTACAAATGCGGCTCTCCAGTTGCTCGCTATAACGAGGGAGAAAAGCCTGAGGGTTATCAGATGGGTGCTAAACTATCTAAGTGCACTATATGCGCAAGAAATGATAATAGCGATAGAAATGCCAGTCTCAAGATCGGGAACAAGTTCTTTGCCCGCTACGGCATCATCCTCGAAGAAAAGCCTCCAACTCCTCCGGCGACGGAGAGAGCCGAGCAATCAGCAGGTGTTGTTACTCTCCAAGACGCCAAAGTTCCAACTGTACGCCAATCATCGCAAAGGGTCCGGCACGAGAGCGACAACGGGCATGGCACCGCCCAGAGCAGTCACCCAGGGTTGGCTGGGACTGCTCACGATTTCACCGAGCCACTACTGTCCCCATTGGGCTGGGTCTACGATCCGCTTGCCCAGGGAACAGACTACCTTGGGGAGTCAGAAGCTGCCGGACTTTAGTCCGTGCAGAGTGTCACCTCGCAAGAAGAGCCTACCTATGCTATTATGATAAGCAAAGAATGTTTCTCCCAAGTCAAAGGAGTCCCCATGCAAGATCGAGATCAGCAACGTATCCCTAGTCAATATGGATTAGACGAGATCAAGGCCAATCAGTTGGAGTCTTGGCCTAATTCGCATCAGGATAGAGATTACATCACGCATTTTGAAATTCCTGAGTTTACTTGTCTTTGCCCGCGTTCAGGCTTTCCTGATTTTGCTACTATCATCATTGATTATGTGCCTGACAAGCACATTGTTGAACTCAAGAGCCTGAAGCTGTATATTAATGGCTATCGTGACCGTCAAATTAGCCATGAGTCAGCGACTAACACCATTCTCAATGATCTCGTCGCGCTTCTTGCTCCGCGTTGGATGCGTGTGGTAGGCGATTTCACGGTTCGTGGCAATATCAAAACGATCATCTTTACTGAACATGTCCAGCCCGGCTATAATGGACCTCGCCCGGAGTTTCGTCGATACTTACCCTCTAGCTGAGCGTGAGACTTGTCCATTCAACGTCCTCTTTTAGCAGGGAAGGGGCACATCGTTATAGAAGAAGGAAGATATGTCTACTAGGTTAGATAGACGAGCTGTTTTAATCGTTAGTGGAGGCATGGATAGTTGCGTACTAGCCCACTACTATGCCTCGGCAGGCTGGAACTTGCACCTGATCTCATTCAACTATGGGCAGAAACATGTCAAAGAACTGAGCTATGCCGAACGTTACGTGACCGATCTACGCGAGCGTTACAGTCGAGGTCCCAATGCGATCAGCATTGCATTCGATATCATTGAGCTTCCCATCGCCCGTCTGCTAATCAACTTGGATTCTGCACTTATCAACAAGAATGTCAAGATGCCATATGGGCATTACACGGATGATAGTATGAAAGCTACTGTTGTGCCCTATCGCAATCCAAATATGTTGTTACAAGCTGCCACTGTTGCTTGGAATGAGCATGCCACTGTGGTGGCCTTTGCCGCCCACCACGGCGATTATGCGCAATATCCCGATTGCCGCGCACTATTTGTCGATGCTTTCAATCATATGCTTGCCACGGCGATGGTTGGGCAAGAAATCAAAGTTGAGGCTCCTTTCATGTACTTCAGTAAGGCTCAAATTGCTCGTTTAGGAGCTAGCCTTAACGTGCCCTTCGAGTTGACTTGGAGTTGCTATGAAGGCGGCAACGAAGGCTACGATGATAAACATTGTGGACTTTGTGGTACCTGCTGGGAAAGGCGCGAGAGCTTTTTGCTTGCAGGAGTTGCTGATCCCACCATCTACGCGAATAAAACTCCGTTTCACGAAGGGAAGAAGCTAGCGGGGTCATAGGAAATATGCTATGATAGTTTTGTTTCTTCGTGAGATCATTGAGCTATCTATCTTCTGGAAAATGCAGGCCCCTATTCAAGTAGAAAATGTACTTGAGGTGAAATATTGGTGCACATCGAAACCAGAGTGCGGGAAAAACCATGACGCGATATGCTATCATCACACGAGAATTTACCTTTGAAGCCTCACATCATCTTCCAGGACACAAGGGCAAATGTAGGCGTCCTCATGGCCACTCTTATCGCTTGCAAGTTTCCTTGCGTGGCCCTATCATTGAGGCACCCGCAGAGTCCGACGATGGAATGGTGATGGACTTCGATGATCTTAAGGAGATCGTTAATACCACGATCCTAGAGCGCCTACCAGACTCTGCACCAAGAGGCAAACTTAGTGAAGACGGAGGCATGGACCATAATGATCTCAATAGCCTGACTGGTATTCGCACTACAGCTGAGAATCTTGCTCACTGGATCTGGGATGCCCTAGTCGCTGGTGGAGTACCGGATCATTTACTCTATTGCATCAGGTTATGGGAAACGCCAAAAGGCTTTGTAGAGATTACACATGCGGAACGAGAAGGGATATAAATTATAAGAAGATGGAGATGGCAATAGGATCGCAGCATGTCAAAGACACAATGGGAACAACGCGTACTATCATGGTATCAGAGCTGTTTGGTCCAACAATACAAGGGGAAGGTGCTCTTATTGGGAAACCAACTGTATTTGTACGGACAGGCGGATGTGATTATAGGTGTAGTTGGTGTGATACCCTCTATGCTGTGCTACCAGAGTACAAATCTGATTGGCATCCTATGACCGCTGAAGAAGTGTTTGCAGAAGTGCAGCGTCTCTCTGGCAACAAACCCATTCTAGTGACGCTTTCTGGTGGTAACCCAGCTATCCAACCGTTAGGTGATCTAATCGACCTGGGGCACGCCGATGGTTATACATTCGCAATCGAAACACAGGGCAGTATCGCTCAGCCTTGGTTCGCCCGTCTGGACTATCTCACGTTATCGCCTAAGCCGCCTAGTAGCAAGCAAGTCACACGGTGGGACCGTCTCGATCATTGCGTAGCCTATGCAACAGGAAAAAATGACGGTCATAAAGTTCAGGTATGCCTCAAAATCGTTATTTTCGATGAGGAGGATTTCGCGTACGCGAGATATGTTGCTGAACGCTATCCAGATGTCCCTTTGTACTTGCAAGTGGGAAATCATACTCCCCCTCATGTGGCACAGGATGTCGATGTAGTCGGTCTTATGCGTAGGATGAACTGGCTCATTGAGCGCGTGATGGCTGAAAAATGGTATAACGTAACGGTTTTACCTCAGCTCCACATCCTGTTATGGGGGAATAAGCAAGGAGTGTGACACCTAGGATGCTGGAGACTTCTCGTTTGTGTTCGAGATGGTAAAAAAGCTCGGTACGGATGCACACAGGAATAGGAAAACCGCAGATTAATGTTCTCTAACGTAGTAGATATATCCTAAAATTCACGTTTTCAGGATTAGCTCTCTAATAAAAACATGACGAAGTAAGGAACAAAAAAAAGACTTATGGATCAAGAAAAAGCGCGTCTCAATGGGCACACCAAGGCCAATGCCCAACAACTCGAAAAGAAAGTTGATTATCCCAAGCTACTAGAGTTAGGGCGGGAACTGCTAATTGCTATCGGCGAAGATCCTGACCGCGAAGGACTACTAGATACTCCACGTCGCTGGGCGGACTGGTGGCGGGAATTTATCGAATACGATCCTGGAACAACTGATACCGTTTTCTCCAGTGTCTCGACAGATCAGATGGTCTGTGTCTCTGGGCTACGCGTCTTCTCGCTCTGCGAGCATCATCTTTTACCCATGTGGTGTGACGTCGCCATTGGATATATCCCAACTGACAGGATACTTGGTCTTTCGAAATTTGCACGGATTGCCCAAAAATTTGCTCATCAGCTCCAAGTGCAGGAACGTCTGGGAGAACAGATTGCCAATGAAGTTGCTCGCCTCACGAGCACAGAGGACATCGCAGTTGTCCTCAAAGGCGAGCATCTCTGCATGTCCTCACGTGGCATTCGTACTCCCGGCGTTATGACTACCTCTGTTATGCGAGGGATTTTTCGTGCAGAATACGACACACGCATGGAATTCTTGCGTTTGATCCAAACAGCAAATTGAAGATATGCTATGCTTTTATAGCCTTTCTCCATTGTATCAACGCACATTAGGACGATCGATGTAACAGGATATGTACCCTGTTGCCAACCTTGACAAATTTCTGACTAGAGAGTAAAATATTGACTAAATAGTCATAACTTTCACAGACCAGTCATCTTATATACATTGAGCAAGGAACGCGACCGTTCATAAACTCATCAAACAGAGGTGCATATATGCAAAGCACTCATCGCTCTCTCAAAGAAAAGCAGCGTCAAGAACGTGAAAGCCTCATACTCCAGGTAGCAGAGGAAGTCTTGTTGGAGAAGGGATATGCCGACACATCGATTGACGAAATTGCCACACGCGTTGGTATTGCTAAAGGAACTGTCTATCTCCACTTCCCTAGCAAAGAAGATTCGGTGGTTACTATCTTTGCTCGCAATATGCAAACCTTCTTAGAGGGTATGGATGGCATCATCGCCTCTCAATCGACCTATCGTGCCAAACTAGAAGCCTTGCTGGATTTTATGTATACCGGATTCTTTAGTAAACGGGCACAATTGCTCTCTTCCATCCATACTTGTGTCGAGCTAATGAACCTCTTTACACAAAAAGGCAGCCGTATACGTGAACTCTGGCGTAAACAGGCGAAAGTTGTTGCTTCACTGCTGGATGAGGGGAAGAAAGCTGGAGAATTCACCACGGCAATTCCCACGCCGATCTTAGTTAGCTCGTTTTTCAGTTTACTTTCACCACTCAATTATCAGCGCCTCAGAGATGAAGAACACTTCTCTAGTGAGGATTTGGTTCAGGCTGTCATGCATATTTACTTTAATGGCATAATGGCAGAGTGCTAAGCCTGTCATTATGCCATTCATGACGAATATCAAAATAACAGATATTCACTGGTTGACAGAGAACTATTCGTACAATTTCTAAGTAAGACGCATCTAGGTACTGTTCACGATAAGCGAGCAACAGATGAGATACCCTATCCTTTACCACAAGGGAGTCATCTATTGCAAGATCTTGGTTTTCTCTGTTTTAAGGAGGAAAGCTTTACCTCTTCTTCTTTGGCTTTGACATTGGTTGAAAATGGTTTTGACCTTTCACGAACAAGGCGTACTCAGGCTTACTGGGATCTGGTTCAACTTCAGGATCCAGGCGCTGATGAGAATAGTACACTACTATCCTGCACCCTTCCTCTAGTCTCCATTCATTGTTAAGTCTTTGTAAGTCGCGATGAAGTTTGGGACCCACTATAGAAGCCTGATACACGACTAAACCACGGTCAGGTTCGAGCCATTTCTCCGCGATCAGTTCTTTGAAGACTCGTGGTCCCACTGTTTCCAGATCTAAGAACCCTTTCTTGGCTGCCAGATCTTCCTCCACCAACATATCTCTTATGACAGTGGCCTTATTTTCTATCTCCTCCCAATCCTCTCCCTTTTCTGGCTTACCCATCAACATTAAGGATTGAATTAGGCAATTCATCTCCGTAGTAATGGGAATATTAATAACGTCTCGGCCATTGATACATTTGGGCACGCCCGTTGCAGGGATACCATCTTTGCATTGCTCATAGATCCGCTTTAAGGGTTGATTAGCCCGCTTTAAACTTACATAGGTTCTTACTACCTCTTCTGGTGGCCAATTATATGCTATTTCTTCTGCATCACGCTGATCTGCGATGATATTTTGAACATGTTTATTCTCTAGATGCTTTATACAGATCTCTTCGATGCCCTCATTTATGAATTTTACATCTACCCAATCATCATGAAGATCAAACCATTTTGCTGGGTTTGGCCAATCTTCACTAGCCAAAGCCCATTTATTGATGCGCTTAGTTTCCAGTATTACATCTCTAAAATCTAATTGAAATGGGTTTAGGTCTGTCTCTTTAATCTTATTTTTGACAATTTTTTCTTCCTTTACTTTTTCCTCTTCCTTTACTTTTTCCTCTTCCTTTACTTTTTCCTCTTCCTTTCTTAGTTCGTCTTCCTTTCTTAGTTCGTCTTCCTTTCTTAGTTCGTCTTCCTTTCTTAGTTCGTCTTCCTTTCTTAGTTCGTCTTCCTTTCTTAGTTCGTCTTCCTTTCTTAGTTCGTCTTCCTTTCTTAGTTCGTCTTCCTTTCTTAGTTCGTCTTCCTTTCTTAGTTCGTCTTCCTTTCTTAGTTCGTCTTCCTTTCTTAGTTCGTCTTCTCTTTTACGTGATTTTAGCACTAGCTGATAGTTGGCGTAACATACTTCCTTTGCTTTTTCTGATAGTAGTTCCTCTTTGAAAGATTCTTCTAATTCTTTTTGCTTTTGTACCCGCTCTTTAAGTGCTTCATCATATACTTCACGAGATGGTTGATAATCATTGTGCTTTTGAAGCACCTCGCCATGACTTTTGGTAGCATCCCGCAGACATTTTATATAGAGTTTATCTTCTATCCTCAGTAGGTACTCACCTATACGTTTATACAAACTCGTAGGTTACCAATCGACGGTTTTTTTCATCGGCGGTTAGCTTTGCTGTGTCATCAAGACGAGGATCAGTAGGCTTCGGAGAGTCGGAGAGTCTTGCCTCGGGGGGTAAGAAGTAGGGGTGGCAATATCGTTTGATGAAGAAGCAGGTTACGTCAATCTCTTGTGTGAGCTTATCTATTAATTTGTTTCCTTCGGATGGTTTTTGTGTTGAACCTGCTTCACTAAGATTCTCAGGAAGACATGTATTCATCAATACGTTTTTGGATATTAACTATATTATGACATTTCTCAAAAAATGTCGGCAGGAATTTTAAATCTTTATCTTTAGCATAACTACTTGCTTTAAATACATTTCCTATCATTTTATTCGTTTCAATATGTCTGAGGATCGCATTCACATCGTTCAATAAATTCTTATTTGCTTGCGATGCATCTTTTGTGTGTTTTCGACAATACATAATGGCAGTTTTTAGGTTTCGATCAGCACTCGCCATCTTCTCTCCAGCCGTTTTAAAGTGTCCATCATTAAAGGATGCAAATTCATTCTTCCGACCTTCAAGAATATCGTACTTTTCTTTCCGATTTTGTTCCACTTTCTCTAATGCATGGAACATAGTAGGTAAATCCCATTCTTCATTATCTATATCTTGTCTTATATCTTTCACAGTTTTGAATGCTTTACTACTCACAAGCATTTCATCGGCACTAAGCATCATTTTGTCTTTTTCTTGTATAAAAGCCTTCAAAGGATCAACAACTTTTCGAGGGCCTAAAGCGTCCGCCGATGTAGAACGTGTGAAGTCCATCTTTTCTCTCCTTTTATTATCGCAATAAGCAATAGAAGCTTTTATTGCTTTGTAATTAACTATTAGGCTTCTCTAGCCATCTCCCACATCAATTTGTGAAAGATACGCCTTTTAATCCCTTTTCCATTTAACTGAAATGTTGATATAAGCCTACAAAGCACAACATATTGTGGTAATCAGCCTAATGCCTACTACATATAGGATCTTGAATTGACAGAAAATCCTTATATCAAAAGATCAGCATTGAGAGAAAAGGGTTGACAACAACATCTCGCTCTCAGTCTACACCCCGCCTGCCACCGCGTCCGATACACTAGTTTCATTAGCCTGTCCTTCCCCCCCCCCTGTCCTCCTCTGTGGGTATCTCCATGCTGTTGAACATCGCCAGTAACACCTCTGGTGATATGACATCTTCCACTGGTACTTCTACGCGTCTTTCTTCTTGAGCTACTTGAAGCACTAGCTGATAGTTAGCACTACTTGCATTCAGTGCTTCATGTGCTAGTATTTCCTCTTTGGTATGTGTATCAAATTCTTTTTGCTTTCGTTCCTGCTCTTTAAGTGCTTTATCATATCCTTCACAAGATAGTTGATAATTATTGTACTTTTGAAGCACCTCGCCATGACTTCTGGTAGCATCCCGCAGACATTTTATGAGTTCATCTTCTATCCTTGGTAGGTACTCACCCATACGTCTATGCAACTTGTAGGTTACATCTCGACGGTTTTTCTCATCGCGGCGTAGATTTGCTGTGTCATCAAGACAAGGATCAGTAGGCGCCAAAGAGGCGGGGGGTCTTGCCTCGGAGGGTAAGAAGTAGGGGTGGCAATATCGTTTGATGACGGAGGCAGGTTTCATCAATCTCTAGTGCGAGCTTATCTATTAATTTGTTTCCTTCGGATAGTTCTTGTCTTGAACCTTCTGCACTAAGGTTCCAGGAAGACATGTATTCATCAATACTTTTTTGGATATTAACTATATTACGACATTTTTCAAAAAATGTAGGCAGGAATTTTAAATCTTTAGCATAACTACTTGCTTTAAATACATTTCCTATCATTTTATTCGTTTCAATATATTTGATGATCGCATTCACATCGTCCAATAAATTCTTATTTGCTTGCGTTGCATCTCTTGTGTGTTTTCGACAATACGCAATGGCAGTTCTTAGGCTTTGATCAGCACTCACTATCTTCTCTCTAGCCGATTTAACGTATCCCTTAGTAAAGGTATCAAATTCTCCCTTCCAACGGAGAGCCATTTTTTCCTTTTGCTGCCAATTTTCTTTAATTTTCACCGATGTCATATACATAATATTGAGATATCGCTCTTCCCCTAGTTCTCGTTTTATTTCTTCTATAGTATCAAATACTTTACTACACATAAGCCTTTCACTGTCATTAAGCATTATTTCTGCATTTTCTTTGTCTTTTTCTTTTGCAAAAGCCTTCACAAGATCAATAGATGTCTTAGGGACTAAAGCGTCCTTCCGTTTGATATTTACTTCCATCGATGCAAGCCGTTTAAGGTCCATCTTTTTCTCCTTTTATTACCGCAATAAGCAAAAAAAGCTTATACTGCTTGTAATTAATTATTAGGCTTCCCTGGCCTTCTTTTACATCAATTTGTGAGAGATACGCCTTTCCCATTTAACTGAAATGTTGATATAAGCCTATAAAGCACAACATATTGTGGTAATCAGCCTGATGCCTACTGCATGTAGGGTCTTGAATCGACAGAAAATCCTTATATCAAAAGATCAGTCCATTTAAGCCAAACGCTTAAATCTTTCAGAATTGGAACTATAACTTGTCTGTCAAAATTAACAGATCGAGTATCTAATGTTGAGTATACTCAAACGAATTTATCTTTGTCAAGAGGGCGCTTCGTAATTTAAAATTACTTCCTCATAACTAATTACAGTCATTTGCTCATCCTTTCCTCCCCTTGCCTATTCCTCCTTATAACTAATTACAGTCATATATTGCAATTATGTGTAAAGTTAACACTTGACAAAATCGATGATAATCTCTTATAATCTCTTCGTAAGGAAGAAAGAAGAAAGGCTTCTCTCCCCACTCTTACTGCCTTCTTATGAATTGCTTCCAAAAAGGTGTTGTCTTTGAATCGAACGATAGTTCTATTCTTTTTGTTCAAATTCTAAAGGGGATGTTTATGCATAGGATATTCAAGAGTTCTTCACAGAGTGTTCTTCATGTACACGCTCTTCGCTTTGCGTCACATTATAGATTGTAAGTTTCCAGTAAGATATCTTTTTTCGAATAGTAACTTTTAGTAGGCGTTAATAGATTAAATCGTATCTTCTCAATATTTTGGGAAACAGTCGCTGACGAGCTTTTGTCAGGGCTTCACCAATGGATCGGTCCCATCTTTTTTGAGATGATACATTAAATCTTTGTCAAAGAGTCTGGGGAGTATTGATCAGAATGAAAGAAATAGGATATAGTAACAGAACGACGGATAGGCCAGCTAAGGATGCATCAACATCAAAGCAAGATGCTACGATAGGGAACACTAAATCTTGGAATTCATGGCAAAGATGCATAGCTCTGAAAAAGTATCAACAAGAGTATCAACAAGCTACTGTGGATTATGCACAAACAGGTATAGAGTATACAAAAGCAACTGCACGAGCTGCTATGGATTATACACAAACAACTGCACAAACAGGTATAGAGTATACAAAAACAGCTATAGAGTATGTGCAGAAATATGGAGTACCTACTCTCAAGTATATATTGACATATGGTAGCTTAGCAACAGCGACATTGGCGACTGGTGGTCTTCTTCTGATGAGACAAGATAAAGCCACAACTGATCTAAGCATGGTATATGGTCATAATTCCATGCTTAGCCAAAGGGATACTTTGCCTTATCCGTTAGAGTTCACAGGTATTGCTATTCCCGACTCTTGGCGTCAATACCAGAACATAGAACATGATGAATTTTCTCAGTGGCAAGTAAGTAATGGCGAGTGGCATCAGCCTACAACGACTGATATCGAGCGTCTACAAGATCATGAATTTCAGAGGGAGGAGATCCTATCTGCGTGCCAGAACCCAGAATATGTGGCAGCGGCGCATAATATCCTCTGCTCTATGTTCCAAGACAAGGATTGCATAACAGCTCTTAGGAATTTGTGCCGTGATCCAAATTTTAAGGACACCTTTGCTGATCTAGTAACGGATGAGAAATTTATCGACAGTATCCGCCCTCTATTCTTTGAAGATCTTCAACGCGTTTTAGAGGCTAAACCAGAAGAGGCTCGTGGTCACAACTTAGATACTACAACGCAGAAATCCTTTAAAAGTAAAAGGCAAAAAGGAGTTGGGCGAAGGTTACTACAAGCCCCTGACAATGACCTAGATTCAACGGCTAAATCTGAAGAAAAGTACAAGCAAGGATTTCAAGATGCATACATGTCAATGAGTATTGTGATTATTGGATTAGCTATTGGTGGATTAGCTATTGCCTTTACCACGGCATATAAAGGATATCATAAAGCGGTACAAAAAGCGCATGACATAGAAGTCCAGTATCTAAAAGAAAATTTGAATGCGAAACGACGAAAATCCATGATGTTAGCCGATCAAATTAGGAATGATAAGCAGAGTATCCTTGACCTGAAACATGCATTGGTACCTCGTCTGCCGCAGCAGGCTAGGAGACTTGTTCAGCTGCCGGGGCAACCGCCTCAGCAGCTGGAACAACAAAAGGACTTGAGGCCTCAGCAGCAGGGGCAACCGCCTCAGCAGATGGGACAACAAAAGGACATGGCGCAGAGGAAGAGTGGTATAAAAGCATCTCAACCTCAGAGGAGGAGCAGGCCTCAACTACCATCCAAACCAACCTGAGACGAAACCGAATCCCTCATAATCCAAAACTGGTGTACAAGAGAGCACGACGCCGCTGACAATCGACAAAAAAGGAGACTGAGGATCAGACTCAAGCTCTTTTCTCTTCTCAGGGTCTGTGAATGCTCGGAGAAAAACCTCTCCTGTTGCTCATACATGATGCATTGAATGAGACAAACGGCACCTTTTCGGGAATCACAAGCCCTGCGGACTGTAAGAAGGAAAAAAAACAAAAAACGAGTTTGTTTTTTCGAGAAAATTCTTCTCGCGACTTATAGTGGTCTCCCTAGAGAGTGTTGATAAGCCCGAAGTGCCAGAACTTCCAGTGAGAGTCAACCCTCACCACCACCACTTGAGCGGAAGACGACCTTCTTTTTTATGATTCTTGTATGTATAGCAAGAAACTCTTTGAACATCACATGTTTCTATCACAATGTAAGGAAAAAGACCATGTCAGATGCCATACCTCGTATTAACCATCCATCAGACAACCCATCTTTAGATACAGAGAAGAAAAAGAAGAAGACGAGATCAAAAAATTCGAAAGGGGAACCTATAGAGGTTCGCCAAAGTCCTGATCCCTCAAAACAAACGAAATCACGGGAGACACACGGGACCAATCTTTCTGAGGACAACAGCAAAAGAAATGAGACCGTTGCCAAGATTATAAGTACTTATACCACTAATGGATATTCCTACATGACGCATAAAAAGTACAGCGATGCAGAACAGGAGTACAAGCATGCTTGCAACTTTTCTACGCATTTCGACCCTAAGCGTCCCGAGACTACAGCAACCTGTCACATTAATCTGGCACAGTGCTACGAGAAGCAAGAAAAGTACAACGAGGCGAAACAGGAGTACAAGAAAGCTCTTAATCTTAAGCAGCTCGATCCTAAGTCTCGCGAGGCTGCAATCTGTCACCAGAATCTGGCACAGTGCTACATGAAGCTGAAAAAGTATGACAAGGCGGAACAGCCGTGCAAGGAAGCTCTTGCCATTTATAAGCAGCTCAACCCTAAGTCTCGCGAGGTAGCAACCTGGCACCATAATCTGGCAGATTGCTATATGATGCAGGGCAAGTACGGCGAGGCAGAACAGCCGTGCAAGGAAGCTCTTGCCATTTATAAGCAGCTCAACCCTAAGTCTCACGAGGTAGCAAACTCTCACCATAATCTGGCAGATTGCTACATGATGCAGGGCAAGTACGACGAGGCGAGACAGGAGTACAAACATGGGCAAGCCACTTATAAGAAATTGATACAGCAACTACAGCGAGGGTACGATCAGCAAAAACATCAGGAACAGCTAGCAAATATACAACAAGAGTATCAGAAACAACTCACAAATGTACAGCAAAAGCTTGACCAAGCATGTCAAGACATCGATAGCTTGCAGAGACAACTCCAAGAGGAGCGCAACAAAGTACAAAGCAAAGGCATCTTCTCAATCGGGCGGGGAAGCAAATCCATAAAGACACAGCAAGAGCACGACAAGAAACGGCAAGAGATTCAGGAAGAACTCACCCTAGAAAAGCAAAAAAATGCTCGCTTGCAGAGACAACTCCAAGAGACACAGAAAGCTTTAGACCAAGCTCAACCCAATAGGCAATTGGACACATCTTCACGTAGCACAGACAAGGAAGAGGTATCGACTAGCAAGCCTCCAGCTCTTGATAAACAGGATGGTGAGCGTACCAAGTCTCTAGCTCTGATTGATAAACAGGATGGTGAGCGTACCAAGCCTCTAGCTCTGATTGATAAACAGGATGGTGAGCGTACCAAGCCTCTAGCTCTGATTGATAAACATGATGATGAGCGTACCAAGCCTCTAGCTCTGATTGATAAACATGATGATGAGCGTACCAAGCCTCTAGCTCTGATTGATAAACATGATGATGAGCGTACCAAGCTTCTAGCTCTGATTGAAAAAGATCCAAAGCCTCCAGCTCAATTTGAAACAAAAGCCGACTCAGCGAGCACTAGTGTACAAGATGTAAATATGCCCTCAACAATTCATTGCGCTTTGGGGGAATACAGAATGACCGAGACATTATCGGATGCGACTAATTATATTATTTATCTTGCAAAAAGAGATTCTCCATCAGATAACAAAGAAGGTCATCAAGAATTGGTATTCAAAGCACCACGGTTTCATTCGGAAGCAGACTTAGATAGATTAAAGAACGAAGCTAAGATCCTAAAGATGTTTAAGGACCACCCAAATATTGTGTCTTACCAGGATTTTAATGAATACGGGACACCTCCTTTCTTAGCGATGGACTATGCTCAAGGTGGAACACTATACGATGTTCACAATGAAAACGAGTGCTTGGATCTAAAGTTGATTATCTACTATGTGAAGCAGATAGCTACTACAGTAGATGATATACACAAGCAAAAAGTGATACATCTAGACCTCAAGCCTGCAAACATTTTTCTGAAAGGAGAGAGAGAACCCTTAGAGAGAGAACTCTTAATTGGCGATTTTGGTTGTGCTAGAGTTGTCGAGTCTGAACCTCTTCAACTCACTAATGACGATGAGATAGTTGGTACTACAGAATACCTTGCCCCTGAGTACCTAAATGGTAACCCTACCTATGCTAGCGATCTGTATTCAATTGCGGTTATGACCTATGAATGGATCAGTGGCCATTGCCCTTTTGAGAGCAAATTTTCAAATGTGGAAAGAAGGCAGCATAATATCCATTACCAACTCCTTAATAACAGCCCTGAGCCCCTTTACGACAAGAACCTAGGCGTTACACGCGCAATCGACAAGGTTATTCTCAAAGGTCTAGCAAAAGACCCGAAAGACCGCTATCGTAATGTAACGGCCTTTGCTGAAGCATTGGAGCTAGCCTATCGTCTCAAATCATACAAGATCCCCGAGATGGTATCTTCTTGGATAACACCTCTATTTGATAACCAACGCCCTCAGGTTGTAGCTGCTGCAATTGATAAATTGATAGATAACGCTTATAAACCCGGGAAAAGGGTTGTCTCAGGAACAGTTCAGTGGACAGGATGGTATCAAACAACAAATGGATTATCTCAAACTACGCTATTCCAAGATATTGGGAAGGTTAAGACACTCCTTATTGGTACAGCAGGATATCCTCTCCGCAGGATAGCGCAGCTATGCCGCGCTGCTAAAGAGTTAGTACCAATCCATCATCCTAAACCTCTGCCTAGATATAGCTCCTATTTTAAAACTATGTATGCCGCTACCACAATCCAATTGAGATCGGAGGTATATACCATACGTGAGCCCTTTGGATGTGTCGTTGATGCGACTCAAATGCTCCTTCATGATCAAGGAATTTATGTAGATGATAAAGAAGTAGCTAATAAACTTGAGTACAATGCTGAAAAAGGGAGCTACACTGGAAAAATGCCTGATGCTCTTAAGAAGTTGGGATCTCTTGAATATCAATTTACAAGAGGAACGAATATTGAATATCTTAAAGACGCACTCAACTCTAGTTATGCTATTGTTGCAACAATCAATGGAAGGGATGGAGCCGGTCAACATGTGGTAGTGGTAGATAAGATTGGAATGGATAGGCATGGGAATGGTCCGTTTGTTTATATCCGTGACGGCTCTTACAATAAACCTTATAAGGTAGCTCTGGATGTATGGGAGGAAGTTTGGACTGGTGAGAGTATCACTCCAAACATTAAAGACTAGGAACCTCTGTACTATGCTCTCAGAGTGCTCTCTTTCGTCACTAGGAATTGAACCTGAAATACTCGCAATGCTAAGTCAACCCTTAAAAGTTTGGTGCGAACAAGATTGTTTTTTTAGTGCTACTTTGAGAGTAGTTTCCTTACACTATCATTCTAAGAATTTAGTATCAAGGAGTGACAATAAATAGTCAATTCCCTATTGACAAATGGAGATTCATTCATGTATAATTAGTACTAGGTACTCGATTTGTCAGAGTTGACAGTCAAGGTGTAACTCCTTCTTAAAGGAGGAAAACATACACCAACTTTCGATTATCCTATGGTGAAATCTTTTAACGTTTCGTATGAATGAGAAATGTAGAGACATTTGAGCACATACCGTGGAAATTTATTCTCCAAGAAAGGACAAACTCATGGATCGAATACCCCAGAGAGATCAACCGCAAGAGGGAAGAACGGCGAAGCCAACAGCAAAAGCAGGTCAAAGACCTTGGGAAATATCGCAGTACATCTACCCAGAGGAGCCAGAAAACGCTAAGAGGTCGTCGCACAGTGACCCAAGGTTGGAGTTTGCACTGCAAAGTCATGGTCAGCACCAAGACAGCGACTTCATACCCCATGATGAGGAGAGTGACCACCAATCTCTCCACCCGGCCTTTGGTTTCGGCACCACGCCCGACCTCAATGCTAGCGCTTCCTCCGCAGGCGATCTGGGCACTCTGGCAGGGTGGTGGACGGCAATATCATCGACTCGTCCGCCCTTTACAGGGTTCCCCCTGGGGGACAGATTTGTAACAAGGAGATACAACGCCTCCGAGAATACAACTGAGCAAGAGCGGTTTAAAAATGAAAATAAGCGGCTGAAGGCGGATCAGAGGGGATTTCAGAGGAAGAGGCTTGAGGAGAAGCTTTCGTGGAAATCCTAACCCAATTGTGCAGCCAAGCAAACTGCTTTCTGAGTGGTTTTTCCATGGATCCTGGGCCTACCTCAAAGTGGTACCGTGTCGGGAGCCTGCTCTCTCACGGTCTCGCATACTTGCTCGTCCCCTGTGGGATGGGGGACCTTCAATTGATGCGTATGGCTTCTTGACCTTCAGGAGAACAGACGCCAACTTTTGATTATCCGATGGTGAAATCTTTTAACGTTTCGTATGAATGAGAAATGTAGAGACATTTGAGCACATACCATTGAAATTTCTTCTCCAAGAAAGGACAAACAAACTCATGGATAAAATACCCCAGAGAGATAAATCGCAAGAGAGAAAGTCGAATTCAACAGCAAAAGCAGGCCCAAAACCTTGGGAATTAGCGAAGTACATCTACCCAGAGGAGCCAGAAAACGCTAAGAGGTCATCGCACGATGACCCAAGGTTGGAGTTTGCACTGCAAAGTCATGGTCAGCACCCAGACAGCACCTTCACATCCCATGATGAGGAGAGTGACCACGAAGCTCTCCACCCGGCCTGCGGTCTCGGCGCCACGCCCGACCTCAACGCTAGCGCTTCCTCCGCAAGCGATCAGGGCACTCTGGCAGGATATAGGCCAGGGTATGTTCCTCCTTTGTACATAACTGGTTATCGTGGAGAGAGAAGAGGTAATGATAATAGATGGTACGAGACAGAGGCATTAGGGAAACTTGGCAATCTTAGTGACCTGCAATACCAGCGAACTCTAGCAAAGCCTGGCCTAAAAATGTTTGGGAGCGACATAGGAGACATAACGAGAAGGTATCCTAAATAGCCTGATTGAAATATACCAGAGTAGGAAAATCTAGCAAGCGCATAGGAGGTAAGGCTAAGATCCTCACCAATTGGTGCAGCCAAGTAAACTGCTGAATGAGTGGTTTTTCCATGGATCTTGGGCCTACCTCAAAGTGGTACCGTGTCGGGAGCCTGCTCTCTCACGGTCTCGCATACTTGCTCGTCCCCTGTGGGGTGGGGGGACCTTCAGTTGATGTGTATGGCTTCTTGACCTTCAGGAGAACATCCGCCAACTTTTGATTATCGTATCGTGAAATTTATAAACGTTTCGTATGAATGAGAGATGTAGAGACATTTGAGCACATACCATTGAGATTTCTTCTCCAAGAAAGGACAAACTCATGGAGCGAAAGCTTCGTATAGATAAATCGCGAGAGGGAACAGCGAAGCCAACAGGAAAATCAGGTCCAAGAACTTGGGAACTAGAGCAGTACATCTACCCAGAGGAGCCTGAAGATGCTAAGAGGTCGTCACACGGTGACCCAAGGTTGGAGTTTGCACTGCAAAGTCAGCACCCAGACAGCGACTTCATACCCCATGATGAGGAGAATGACCATGAAGCTCTCCATCCGGCCTTCGGTTTCGGCACCACGCCCGACCTCTCTGCTAGCGATCCCTCCGCAAGCGAGTTGGGGACTCTGGCAGGGGATCTTAGGCATGCTTATGGTAATTCGCATGGGACGCGACGGCGGATTAAAGATCCATATGGGGCGATAGGAACGTCGTGGGTGGAGGAGGCACGGAAGAGCGAGGCGGCTTTTGAGAGGATGTGGGATCAGCGCATTAGGAGTAGACGGAGGTAGTAGAGACAATTGGACCAGAAGAGGATGTTGATGTGGCGCCAGCGGAAACAGATGATGGTATGGGAAAATCCTGCGGGGAGATCAAGGAGAACAGACGCCAACTTTTGATTATCCTATGGTGAAATCTTTTAACGTTTCGTATGAATGAGAGATGTAGAGACATTTGAGCACATACCGTTGAAATTTCTTCTCCAAGAAAGGACAAACTCATGGAGCGAATATCCCAGAGAGATAAATCGCGAGAGGGAACGTCAAATTCAACAGCAAAAGCAGGTCCAAGAACTTGGGAACTATCGCAGTACATCTACCCAGAGGAGCCAGAAAACGCTAAGAGGTCATCGCACGGTGACCCAAGGTTGGAGTCAACACTGCAAAGTCATGGTCAGCACCCAGACAGCGACTTCATACCCTCTGATGAGGAGAGTGACCACGAAGCTCTCCATCCGGCCTTCGGTTTCGGCACCACGCCCGACCTCTCTGCTAGCGTTTCCACCACAAGCGATCTGGGGACTCTGGCAGGGTGCAGAGACGACAGGAAGTGGGTCACAATAATCTTTGATCGCCGGAATAAGCATGACCTTCATATTATCGAGGAGACATGTCATGGTAAGCACAAGGTGAAGGAGCATTGGGCTTAGTGAAGAGATTTTGGAGCGTGAATAAAGGGTCGGAAATAATTCCTAACAAGTAAGCAGTGTTTGATAGAACTTTACAATGCGAATTTTTTTAACGTTTCGTATGAATGAGAAATGTAGAGACATTTGAGCACATACCATTGAGATTTATTCTCCAAGAAAGGACAAACTCATGGAGCGAAAACTTCGTATAGATAAATTGCGAGAGGGAACGGCGAAGCCAACAGGAAAATCAGGTCCAAGAACTTGGGAACTAGAGCAGTACATCTACCCAGAGGAGCCTGAAGACGCTAAGGGGTCGTCGCACGGTGACCCAAGGTTGGAGTTTGCACTGCAAAGTCATGGTCAGCACCCAGACAGCGACTTCATACCCTCTGATGAGGAGAGTGACCACGAAGCTCTCCATCCGGCCTTCGGTTTCGGCACCACGCCCGACCTCTCTGCTAGCGCTTCCTCCACAAGCGATTCGGGACTCTGGCAGGGAGAAGGAGAGACATAGTTGACACTTTAAGTAGAAAACACAGAAAACAGGTTTTAGCGCGGAGAAAGGAAGTCAAGAAGTTAAGAGCGGGGGCAAGAGGGTATAAATTGGAACCTTATGTTGACGAGTAATATATAAATTGGAATTGTGGGTCTACGACTAAGACAAATGGCACTGGCAGAACCATGCGAGAGAAGAGAATTCGGAGCAGCAACAAAGGGTTGGAAATAATTCCTGCTGGAGCGACCCCCTCATCCACCCCTTTTTCCGTCGCGCTCATCAGGCTCTTGCTCGCCACTGTCACTACCAGTGCCATCTCGCTGCTGCTCCTTAGTTACCACTGTAGTACTAGGCACCACTATTGCGTAGCCTGTACACCTTGACGGCGACCTGCAAGGTAAGCCAGTTGCTACGCTCCTGCAGCTCAATATCACAGAGCGATTGTAAGCGATCCAGACGCTGTATCAGCGTATTGCGATGAACAAAGAGCCGATCTGCAGTCCTAGTAAGGTTGCCTGCACACTCTAGGTAGGTCTCTAGTGTCTCTAGCAGATCGGTATTCTTCCTGCGGTCATAATTGACGATGTGTGCAATCTGGTCCTGGTAGACATCACGCAAATCGTCCATATGTGCAATCTTGTAGAGGTAACGATAGACGCCCAAGTCATTGAAATGCGTTACAAATGGTTGCCATTTGCTATCATTGCCTTTCTGAGCACTGAGATCCTGCCCCATCTGCAATGCTTCATTGGCTTCAGCAAAGCCACGTCGGTAATCGCTGGTGTGCAGGCAGGCGTTACCAATACCTATAGCTAAGGAGACACCATACTCATTATTCATTTGTTGTATGAAATCTTCTAACCATGCTTTTAGACGAGTGATACCGGAATTTTTTGCTAAAGGAATAATACAATTTACTAGGTTTTCGTGTTCGTATATTACTGGAGTACTGTAAATATCCTGGATGCGGCGTCGGACAATGTTACACATTCTTTTGTAATCTGCCTGTAAAGATGCTCCTTGACTACTATTGCCTTCAGATGCCTCTTGGATACCCGAAAAACGTTTACTGTCCTGTTTACTACCCCTTTGTGCCAAAGAAGCATTCTCCCAGTAAGTTTCCATATAGGCAATCTCGATGATGACTGGTACATGCGGTTTCGTCAGATCACAACCCAGGAAGTGAGCACGCTGGCGTAATGAATTTCAGACTCGTTTGTGCCATGCATCAGATCATCAAAGAAGCCTTTGACTAGATTCTTCTGTGCCAGTTGATTAACCAGATAGCTGTTCTTTATTGCAATCGCAGCCTGATTAGCAATTGTTGCTAACAATGTCTGATCTTCGGCGGAGAAACGGCGTTGCCTATTGGAATAGCAGCTGATCAGACCCAGTTGTTCGGTACCAGCAATCAAGGGAACAGAGATTAAAGATCGATACTGCGTGTCTTTGATTGGATTGAGATGTTCCAGAGTATAATCATTGCACTCCCAGTCACTTTGACCAGTAGCCTCTTGTCGTGATGACTTCTCATTCCATCTACGCAACTGTTCCAGTGTCTGGGGATCTACGTCGACTGAGTGAAATTGGGTTCGATCGTTCAAGTTGGGAGAGGTTGCTCGCACTGTTAGACGCCAAGCATGATGCCCTCCCTCGGACTCACGTTCATGGAGGTGGTCCATGAGCATTATCACGCATAGATCAACTTCCATGATTTGTACAGTCAGGTTTGTCAAGGAACGTAGCATATCATCAAGATAGAGACCGGAACTAATCGTTTGGCTTAGGATCGCTAGAGAGGTTAAAGTACTCAGTTTGCGTTGAGTATGCTCGTACAACTGAGCATTTTCAATGGCACTTCCCACTAGGGCTGCCGTATTATTCATAAACGTGTGGTGCTGCTCGGTAAACTCACGAGGGGCTATAGACTGGACAGTAATGACGCCAACCAGATTGTGAGTCTTCGCAATAATTGGTACTGTCAGGATGGACTGAAACTTTTCCTCTTCCAGTTCGGAGAAGTAGCAGAAACGAGGATCGTCGCGTGCCTGTTCTTTGATAAAGACTGGCTTGCTATGGAGTGCCACCCAACCAGCAATGCCTTCTCCTAAGGCCATCGAAATCTTCCCTTCGAGATGCCGATACTCCTCATTAGTACTGGCAAGCACAAGACGCTCCTTATCCTTATCATAGAGGTAGATAAAGGCTACCTGACAGGAAGTAGCACGAACTACAATGTCCACAAGGTGCTGTAACACTTCATCAAGCCTCAACGTTGAGCCGACTGTCGAGATCACTTCATTGAGTAAAGTGTTCTCCTGGATACGCATCTCGAGTTCGCTATGTAGCTGTTTGTTTTGTTCGCTGATTTGCTGGAACATTAGCAACTCCTGCTGATCAACAGAGTTAATGGAGTGCCGATGATTGGTACTAACCCTGAGAGACATGTAACCTCCTGATTTTAGATCAGTATTTAATAAAAGCATTACGCAAACAAGCGACCAATATGATGGCGCCGAGCGTCACGACATTGGTCGCTCTTTCTAATAAATTCCTTCTATGGATACTCTGTCTATAACTTATAAGATATATTGTACTGATTTTCCGTGCCTAAGTCTAGGGTTTTCACTATACCTTTTCAAACTACCTGAAAACACAGGTCAATTTTGGCTTTCTTTCTCACCCGCTAAAAAATGACAGTTTTTTCATAAAAATGCATGAACTGCTGCAAAATGTAATCACGTATGGTATAGTAGAAGAGGCTTTCGGAGCAAGCATGCTCGAAAACTTCTGGTACTCAAAGCAGAAGGCATAGACTGTTGAAAAGATAGAAGGGGGGAATTATGATATGATAAAACGGCCTTGTGAGATGTTCAACATATCCACTGTACTGACCACGCTGCAACAGGAATTTAGTGCCACAGCCAATTACAGTACTCTACGTGAGCAATTACCTCATCGACTGGTTGAGCTACTCATGTGCCACACGGTACTGATCTATCTGCGCGTCAATGATACACTGCAACTGGCATCCAGTTCATGCGGTGACCAATCTGGCTGGCCCTCTGCATGGTCAGCAGTAGCACATCCCAATCCTATTATTAGTATAGAGAGCACTGCGCCTGAGGCACGCGCTTGGCGCAATCAGCACACTGTCTACATATCAGATGAACAACTGGCCTCAATCGCTACACCGCTTATCTATCGCCAACAAAGCATTGGTGTTTTGGTAGCAATACGTGGTTGTAACGAGAACAAAACCGGGGCACCTGTTTGCTGGCATTCCGATGAAGTAGAGTCATTGGCAGCCATTGCTGGTGTTATTGCGCTTCTGTTTGAACACACCCGCCTACTAGAACACGACCGTGAACGCATTCACGAGCTGTCGCTACTCAATAGCATCAGCAGCCAGATGAACTCGCTGTATGAAATGGATTATCTCCGCAATATTATCATACAGAGAACAAAAGAGATCTGTGCTGCTGACCTGTGTGAAATGCTGGAGCCAACTCACCCGCCAGACATCTCCTCGTGGGTTTCGTCTGCACTACACGAGCAACTTTTCGCATGGTACCGTACACAACATGCTCCAGTGCCCTTGGTAATCGAGCGACACAGGAGTACAGATGGCTCTCATTTCGACCATTATTTTGCTCTATTACCTACGAGCATCAAAACATTCATTGCTCTACCCCTCTTGAATGCTCACACGCCTGACAAACAAAATAGTGGACAGCTATCTATCGCTCGTAAAGTTTCATCTGCCGCAAACATACTTGGTATCATCGCTGGCGGATATCACGATACTCGAAAGGTGCAACAGACGGAACTAGCACTACTGCAATCTCTAGCAAGTCAAGCAGGAGCAGCATTGGAAAGTATGTACCTCATGGCCGAAGTCATCGAGGCTCGCAACGAAGCACGCATGCTTCTACGCCGGGTAGTGGATGACCAGCGCCTGAAAGAGCTTATCTTAGAGAGCATTCCTAGCGGATTGATTACCACTGACCAGGAAGGCCGTATCACTATCTTCAATCGAGCTGCCGCCACTATGCTTGGTTATCATCCCTATGAGGTTCTCGGATTGCCTTTGCGGAAATTTCTCGCTCTCCCCAACAAGGAGTTTGGCTCTCCCGAGCAGACATCCACCTCCTCAGTTGCGGATGAACCATCTCACAAAGTTGAGCAGCAGACAGTTGTCATAAGCGACCGCCTCGAACGTAAACGCATACTAGAAGTACAGTCTGTACCATTGTATGGTGACCAAGGCAGGCATGTAGGAACACTGACGACACTGAGCGATCTGACCTCAATCCATCACTTGGAGGAAGAGAAACGCCGCCTAGATCGTCTTGCTACCCTGGGAGAGATGGCAGCTAATGTTGCACATGAAGTACGCAACCCATTGGCATCCATCAAGACCTCCATCCAGATGTTACGCGATGATTTGACAAAAAGTCATTTCTTCCATTCAGAAAGTCTACTGCTCGGTGAACAAACCACTAAAGACATCGAGAACCGGGTACGAGAATCAATCATCGTGATGCTCAAAGAAGTAGAGCGGCTAGACGCAATTGTACGCGATCTCTTGCTCTTTGCTCGGCCAAATCAGCTTCATCGAGCACTGTGTAACATTCCCGAACTTAGTGATCAGGTTCTCAATCAGCTTCAGCCACAAATTGTTGAGGCCAACATTGTTGTCCATCGCCTCTACGAAGACGCACCACCATTGTGGGTAGATATCGGACAAATGAAGCAAGTACTACTCAACCTTTTCATAAATGCCATTCAGGCCATGCCAGAGGGAGGAGTTTTAACTGTAGCATGCCGCAGCACCTCAGCTGAGGATACGAGAAGTAAGTTATGCGCGACCCCAAACGCCGTTGCGAAAACTAGCTATAGCAGTACAGAAAAAAGCCAAGGACTGCATATAACGCAGCAATGGCTAGACCTTGTTGTGATTGACACTGGCGTTGGCATCGCTCCTGAAAACCTACACAATGTTTTTCAGCCCTTTTATACGACAAAAGCACATGGGATTGGCCTCGGATTGCCAATTACGCACCGTCTCATTGAGGACCACGGAGGTCAAATATCTATTAAGAGCCAGCTAGGCTATGGGGCAACTGTGTCGGTTCGTTTGCCAATGCATGGTTCTCCTCTCTTGAAAGGCAGATTAATATTATGATTCTAACGATTCTTATCATTGATGATGAGCCATACTTACCACATCAACTAGCACGCTACTTACATGAACATGGCTATGAAGTCCGTACAGCCGCCGATGGAGAAGCTGGTCTAGCCGAGATACAACGTAACACTATTGATCTGATATTGCTAGACTTGCGCTTGCCGAAGATTAGTGGCTTAGATCTGCTTACCCAGATACGGAAAATCGATCAGGATGTGCCAGTAGTCATACTAACAGCGTACGGAGATGTGCAGACCGCTGTTGCCGCAATGAAACTAGGCGCCTGTGATTATTTGCTCAAAGGTTTTGATCTGGATGAGCTGTTACTTGTTGTTCAACGCTCCCTAGAGACCAGTGCCATGTCGCGTGAATTGCGCGAATTGCGGCGTGAGCGCAGCGACAAGTATCACTTCAACTACATCATTGGGCATAGCGAACGCATGCACGGGATCTTTGAAATGGTGGCGCGTGTAGCCAAAAGTGATGCCTCAGTATTGATTATGGGAGAGAGCGGAACTGGCAAAGAGATTGTATCACGCGCCATCCATGAGCAGAGTGCCCGCGCCAAGGGACCATTCCACGCTCTCAATTGTGCAGCCATTGCCAACAACCTGTTGGAAAGTGAGCTTTTTGGCTACGAGCCTTACGCTTTTACCGATGCCAAGAGGCAGAAGCGTGGCCTGCTTGAACTTGCAGAGGGAGGAACACTGTTCCTAGATGAGGTCGGCGAGATGCCACTTGATATGCAAGCCAAACTCTTACATGTCCTAGAAAAGCACTCATTTTTTCGCCTGGGAGGGAATAAAGAAGTCAAGATCAACGTTCGCGTGTTGGCTGCCACGAATCGAGATCTAGAGCAGGCGAAGCTCGACGGCTCATTCCGTCCTGATCTGTACTTTCGCTTGGCTGTGCTCTCGATCACTCTACCTCCTTTGCGTGAGCGGCCAGAAGATATCCTGCTATTTGCCTCACGCTTTATCAGCAATTACAATAAATCGCTAGGACGCAACGTTCGTCGCATCTCACCGGAGGCCCAACGTCTACTGCTGGCATATAGCTGGCCTGGTAATATACGTGAACTCAAGAATGTGATCGAACGAGCGATGATTTTGAGTAGCAATGATGAAATTTTACCTGCACATCTTCCCTATGAGATTGCAGGTACAAAAGGGCTGGACGAATTGAAGTCAACTGACCCCTGGGAACAATGGCTCGGCCTACGACCAGCGGGACCAGTATCATTTGAGGAAGTCAGTGGACGTTTTCGAGCAACATTTGATTCGTTGGGCACTGGAGACAGCGGGTCATAACCGGACACGGGCCGCTGCATTGCTTGGTTTTACCAAAGTTGACCAGCTCCGCTATCTCATGCGCAAACATGGCATTGATTAAAAGCAGACCATTTTGTCAAAGAGGTGTCCGTTGTGCTTAGTTCTCATCTGGACCGTGGACAGCATGAGATTGAGATGCCTCTTCAGAAGAATGCGAGAGCAACTCAGTCTCAATTTCTTGCCAGACTTGCGTTTCAATTTGGATATTGCTCAATTGCTGCGGCGGGTGTACCATTTGTTGCAACTTAGCAGTCACACGTTGATGGAATGTGGCAAGAATTGATCGTTGTATCTCTGGTTCTGGCATCACACGTAGCTCAATCATACTAGCTGGATAGAAATCTTTCTCATCAAATGCCAGTGAAATCAGATCGCTAAAGACGGTAAGGAGATTCAAGCGTTCCTGTGAGAAATATTTGGGTTGTGTGCTCGATACAAGTAAACAGCCTGCGATACGTCCCTCAAAACGAATAGGGTGGGCAGCCGCACTAACTTCGTAGCTGCCTCGCACAGCTGGAAAAGGTTTGCTGTGGCGCAAGTCATCATCGCTCACAATATGACGCACCTCGACCGAATAGCCAGACAACGACTCTAACCCGAGGAAGAGTGCGTCATGTTCTAGGTTGGCAGTCCAAGGGAAAGTTCCTTGCCTGGTACGCTCACGCAAACTGCAAATCTTCCCATTGATGGGAGATGGTGGCATGCATTGAACAACCATTACAGCTATACCCAAATGATTGGGATCTAGCTGGAGCAGTGCCTGTTTTAAGACTTCATCACCGATACGCCAGAAACGTAGAGTATCAGTAGTCGTAGTACGTATATTAAGAATGTGTGCAAAGAATTCAGAAGGAATTTGTTTTAAAGATACTTCATTTATCCAAATTTGTATATCAGGATACTGCTTTTCCAGTGCATTTAACAACTCCTGGCGTTGATTTGGATGTACTGCCTGTACCAAATGGAGCAAGTGGGTACGTTGTGGCCTGGATTCGCCATTAGCCCAGCGAGAAAGCGTCATACCAGTAACGCCAAGAGCTACCGAAAGTCGCTGCCGTTCTGATGGCGACTTAATAATGCCCTGAAGGACGATTGTCCAAGTGGGAGGAGATGTAACCATGGATTTTCTGCTGCTTTCAGAAAGAATGATACTGAATTGGCCTTACAGTTAACAGCCCAGAAAGCCCCCGTCTTTCAAGCGGGGGATGAATGGGCCTACCTTTTGGAGTGGGCATAGGGGCCGCGTAGGCGGGTGCGAAGCACGAAAAACTGCGAGCCAATCAGCTCAAAATTGGTCCCAAAACCCCTTGACATATGCTCATATCTTGCGTATAATATGAGTATGAAAGTAAGAGTAAATATGTATATTGAAGAAGAGGATAAGAAAATCATCCGCTTCATTCGAGAGAAGTACGATCTGGATAGCGATGCAATGGCCGTAAGGTTCCTGCTCAGGAAGTACGCTAAAGTTGAAGGGTACAAACCCGATAAAACAAAAGGAAAGGAGTAACAGCTATGTTGGTCTACGAGTATAAGCTCGCTGGTAGCAAGAAGCAATATGCCGCCATCGACGAGGCTATTCGCACTGCCCAGTTTGTCCGTAACAAAAGCTTGCGGCTGTGGATGGACGGCGAGAAAGTCTCCAAAAACGACTTGCAGACCAACTGTGCTGTACTCGCTAAAGAATATCCCTTTGCTGCTAAGCTCAACTCCCAAGCTCGTCAAGCCCATGCTGATCGTGCATGGTCTGCTATCCAACGGTTCTACGACAATTGCAAGAACAAGAAACCAGGAAAGAAAGGCTTCCCCAAGTTTCAGCACGACAACCGCAGCGTCGAGTACAAAACCACGGGTTGGAAGCTTCTTGACGATGGCCGTCATATCAATTTCACAGATGGCTGTGAGATTGGTCGCTTGAAGCTGGTCGGCAATCCTGATCAGCGTATCCAAGAATTCCCCATCAGCTTGATCAAGAGGGTTCGTATTGTTCGACGTGCAGACGGCTACTATTGCCAGTTCTGTGTCGACACCGAGCGCAAGGTTGAACATGTTCCAACAGGCTCGCAGCTTGGCATTGATGTTGGACTCAAAGCCTATGTCACCGACTCGGACGGCTACACAGTTGAGAACCCCAGACACTACCGCAAAGCTGAGAAGAAGCTGGCACGTCTCCAAAGACGCCTCTCCCGCAAGCAGAAGAAATCGGCTAACCGCAAGAAGGCCAGGAAAGCCCTTGCCAAGCAACATTTGAAGGTTCAGCGGCAACGTGAAGATTTTGCCAGAAAGACGGCAAACGCGTATGTCTCGTCTAGCGACCTGATTGCCTATGAAGACCTTCAAATCAAGAACATGGTGCGCAATCGCAAGCTGGCAAAATCGATCCATGATGCAGGTTGGGGGATATTTCTCCAATGGGTTAGATACTATGCAGGATTGCACGAAACGCAGTGCATCGCCGTCCCACCGCACTGGACTTCCCAGAAGTGTTCCGAATGTGGCACGATCGTCAAGAAATCGCTCAGCATTCGGACACACATCTGCACTGGCTGTGGTGTTGTGCTCGATCGTGATCACAATGCGGCTCTGAATATCCTGCATCAGGCGCTAGATAACCTTTCTAACCCCTGTAAAGGTACCGAGGGGCACTCGGGAACCAGGGACTCTCAGAAGTCTCGAAACGCTTCTGGACAGACTGCCTCTGCTACGACCTCCAAACGGAGACGTGGTAAGCAGGCTGGTTGAAGGAAGAACCCCCCAGCATTTATGCGGGGGAGTGTCAGAAGACAAAAGAAGTCTATCACATTGACACAGAGGATGCAAGATGATGACATAGGTGAAAGCAACGTCTCTTGTAAAAGCAAAGCATCACGAATGCTAGAATACTTTGGAGACATCTTAAAATTGTGCCAGAAAGTACTTGTCTCTAGGCAAAAAAGTTGGTATGATTGCAAGCGAGAAGGGTCCTGACAAGTTCAAGGAAGCAGGGCGGCTATGCCAAATAGATATGAACGTGAGATCGAAGAGATCCTACGCAACTTGGAACAGACGAAACCCAGAGATAGTCGTGGGGTCAAGTCAAGAGAGCAATCTAGTAAAAGGGCTGGGGTTCACATGAGTCAACCTCACTTTTCTGTGCGCCTTTCATTATCAGAACGACTGCTGTTGACTGCAATAATCGCAGCACTGATAGCAGGAGGCTATGCATACGAGACCCGACAAACAGACCTTTTCACGTTTGTTCTCGTGCTTGTAGCAGTTGTGTCCCTTATCCTAGTTGGATGCTCACAATTCATTTTGCAGCCGCGCCGTCCACAGTCGTTCCGCTATGGAAATGTCACGATCACACCTTTACGGCGCAATCCATTCACCATCCTTAAAACACAGTGGAATTTGTTTAAGCTCCGCATGCGCTATCGCCATAAGAAGGGGAGCTAGCTGAGTAATTGAGGCGAGGGCTTTTGCACCAAATTAGCTTCCCCTTTGTGCTGTTGATCCCTCCTAGTTAGACTGAAAAGACGCATCAGCGATAAGTATCAGTGTTTGGGATGTCTCATGCATGACCTCGACTGGTATCTCATAGTGCCCAGCCAACCACCTATCCAACCAAGAACCCAAGCAAGTATGATGCCACCAATAACCCAAATCAAAACGTTGGTCAAAGGAGATTCCCCGGGCATGATCAGCAAGGAATGCCAGGATGGTTGTATATTCCTCCAGACAGCATTGGCTATTTGAGAGGAGTTTTGATAGCCATCGCCAGAGGAAATGTTACTAGCATTCAATACTTGCCCAAACCTGATAGCCAGTCCAACTCCAAGCGAAATCCAGAAGAAGAGAGTTCCGATAATACAGGTGTGATAGCCTGCCCGCCCCCCACGGAGAAATCCACCACCCCGTCTGGTCGTCATAAAGCCTGCAAAGGCATAACAGAAGAGAGCCATCAGGGTAGAGACGTAGAAACCCGAATTACTGCCAGATAAAACGACTAGAGCACCCACTATACCTTGCAATCCTCCCCACAAACATCCCTGATTAGCGGGGTCGGGAAGCCGACGCCATGATCTGGCTGGCTGGCGACGTTTCTGTATGGGCGGAGCCATGCAGGGTCCTGGACTGCCATTTGCTCTTTGGGGTGGCTGGCTAGAACTGACAGGATGGGGCATCTGATAGTTTGCTCCGGGTCGTGTTGGAGATAGCCGCTGATAAGCCGGGCCACTAGAGCCATTGCTTCCAAACGCAGGCGGCGGCGGCGGGATCGGAGAGTTCGTATAGGAGGAAGGATGTGATCCCGGATGTCCCATCCCTGAGTTTGCTTGCACTGGAGGAAAGGCAACGGTTATATCTGCATAGGCACTGAATATAGGTTCACGTAATGCTTCTGCGAATTCACGCATACTTTGATGCCGCTCGTCAGCATTTACTGCTAGTGCCTTCAGCAGCGCACGATCCATTTTCGGAGAGAGAGCAGAATTAAGCACACGAGGACTCATCAAATCGTCATGCATGGCGCGACTGAGTGAAGAGGAAGGTAATTTGTTGGTGAGTAAAAGATACATCGTCGCCGCCATAGAGTAAATGTCAGATTGCGGGCAGGTCTTGCCCACATATTGCTCAACGGGGCTGAATCCCTCCGAAACTGCCTTGATCATTGTACGGGTAGTTTCTACAGGGTCATAGAGTTTTGTCAGACCGAAATCGACCAGTACAGATGTCTGCTGAGGTGTCAGGATGATATTTCCCGGCTTAATGTCACGATGGATAATCGGTGGGTTGCGGCTGTGCAAGTCTTGCAAGACATCTACAATCGGCAACAGCCAAGCTAGCACTTCTGACTCACTGCATGGACCAGATGTCTGCTGATAAGGTGCGCTCTCTCCAACAAGGCCACTAGGTACACGATCCCGCAGGATTTGCAAAAAATTCTTTCCCTCTATCAGTTGCATCACAAGATAGAAACGCCCGTTTGCTTCAAAGGCATCATAAACTTCTGGCAGGTGTTTGCTCCTCACTGTCAAGAGCACACTTACCTCCATCAAGGCCTGCCGACGTGCTGCCGGAGTCACATTATAGGTTTCTTTAATAGCGCAAGGGCGATTTCCCTCGCTGGTATCAGCACCACGGTAGACAGCACCAAATCCACCGTGATTAATCAAATCACCAATGACATACTGGCTTCCGATCACCGTTCCTGATGTAAGTGCTACTGGCAAGTTCATGGTAGAGTTGCACCTCCCTCTACGGGCCACATAACATCGCTGAAAGTTTCCCAATTATATAGACGTTTTAAACCATCTACGATACAATATTAGGTATAGTTACAGGCCCAAGCCTTTTGGCTCCAAGCAATAAGAAAGTGAGAGGGAAAGATCAAGCCATAGACAAGGGCTCGTCTAGGCAGAAACCTACTGAAGATCGTTTTGGCGTCGACAAAAAAATTAGCACAAACTAAACCAAAGACTTTCTTAGAACTAGACAGAATGGAAGACAACGCCGTTTGCAATACCATCTACGTATGATACAATAAGCCAAGACTGAACTAATCTAGGCACATGTTGCAGAAGAAGAGAGCAAGCACTTGGGACAAAATGTGATGTTTAACGCAGATCCTAACCGTGACAAAGCGGCAGAAACAGAAAACGATCAGCTACCAGAAACAGACCTCAATGGTCTGGCTCAAAGCGATAGCCTACGCCTCTATCTTCGCGAGATTGCACGTATTCCTCTGCTTTCAGCGGCCAACGAGGTTCGCCTTGCAGAGTTAGCCGAACAAGGCGACAGGGATGCGCGTAATCACCTGATTGAAGCAAATCTACGGCTGGTAGTAAGCATTGCCAAAAAGTATGTCGGCCAGGGGCTTTCCCTGGAAGATTTGATCGGCGAGGGCAATATCGGACTTATCCGAGCTGTCACCAAGTTTGACTTTAGAAAGGGGTTTCGCTTCTCCACTTACGCAACTTGGTGGATTAAGCAAGCTATTACACGTGCTATTCTGGAAGGAAATCGCGTGGTTCGTCTCCCTGTCTACATCATGGAAGAGGTTATGCGCGTCAAACGTACAATCCGCCAATTGTATCAGGAACTTGGACGCGAACCTACCCCTGAAAGTATTGCAGAGCGACTGGGGATGTCTGGGGAACGTGTGAGTGAGCTACTCATTTGGGCTGAGAAAGTCTTTTCTCTCGATGCTCCTCTTTCCGAAGAGGAAGAAAATACGCTAGGTGATATCATCGAAGATATGCATGAACGAGGGCCATCGGAGATCACAGACCAACAACTCTTGCGCGAAGAAATTCGTAAAGTCCTTGGGCAACTTACTATGCGTGAACGGCAAGTCATTGAATTGCGTTTTGGTCTGGTTGATGATCACGATCATACTTTGGAAGAAGTGGGTAAAAAGTTAAAAGTCACTCGTGAACGTGTGCGTCAGATCGAAGAGCGTGCAATCCGCAAGTTGCGCCATCCCGCTGCGAGTCGCATTCTCAAAGACTATCTCGAGTAAGAGACAAATGGGGAAAATCACAAGAAAGGAAACGGCATTGCTCTGTATACCTCAAAAGTACAGGTAGCAACATCTTGCCGTCATTCAAGATGGACGAACTGGTCGGTCAGTACATAGGTGGCTACTTCTTGGAAGAAGAGGTTGGACGAGGCTCAATGGGAGTCATCTATCGAGGGAAACAGATTGCGCTGGGACGCGAAGTAGCAATCAAAGTGCTACCCCAAAAGCTGGCAAAAGATCCCTCCTACGTTGCTCGCTTTATCCGCGAAGTACAGATCATTGCAGGCCTCAATCACCCTAATATTGTTCACATCTATGATGCAGGACAACTCCAGACCTTGCTGTATTTTGTCATGGAACTTGTACAGGGACCTACCCTGGCAAGTTTGCTCTCGATCGATGGCATAATCTTACAGCATCTGGCTGCTGAATATGCCGCTCAAATTGCTGATGCCCTTGACGCGGCTTATAGAGAGCGTAATGTGATCCATCGTGATATCAAACCCGAAAATCTGATGCTCAACCGTTGGGGCAAGATTAAGGTGATGGACTTTGGCTTAGCTCGTGCTCCAGGTCTGCAAACCATTACGGAGGCAAAGACGCTTGTGGGCAGTATCTATTACTCCTCACCAGAGCAAATCTGGGGCATAGAACTAGATAACCGAAGCGATATCTATGCGCTTGGTATTGTTCTCTATGAAATGGTCACTGGACGGCGTCCCTTTAATGGGCGTTCAATCTCTGAGCTGACTCACGCTATTACCAGTGGACATCTACAACCGCCCAGTTTCTATAATCCAGAACTCTCGCGCCAACTCGAACAGATTATCTTGACAGCATTAGCACGCGACCGCGATCAACGCTACAGTGAAGCCTCTCTCATGGCACAAGACTTACGCAAGCTCAAGTTGGAACCTGCAACACAAATAGTTGAGCCAATTTCTCCTCTCCTCTCCGTTTCGTCGACACAAGTATCCCAGTTGGCAGGTAGTTATTCCCAGGCAGCTATCATCCAACCTGCCCAACGACCGACCCAGCGTCCAATCTACCCCAACACAGAAAGACATCCACCTGCAACGCCTTTTTTCGGGTTACCTGAACTTAATGACAACACTATTTCTTTCATATCTACCTCTCGCCAAGTAGACCAGAAGGTAGTGATAGATAGAGAAGGACAGAATCAGTCATACCAGACTAATTCCTATCACTCTGCTCTCCCTTCAGAAGAAAGTGAAACAGTTGCTGGCAATGGAGAAATGCACACCTCTCCTTCACAACCAAAAGAGAGAGATCGCCAAGGTATCTGGCATTGGTTGCAACGCATATTTCAGCCCTCCTAGCGTTGAGATAGCCAGATCGGTGGAGTTGCTAGTCAAGTATGAACTAGAGCATATCGTCAATGGCTCTCAAGATCGGCCCGCGTCCCCATTTCTAGTTCTAAATCAATAGATACTTGCTCACCATGAGCCAAACGCATCACGGCCTCGCGCAAAGACCCGGGGGCATGGACAAGTGTACAGCGTTCATGAATTATTTTTTTAAGGATCATATCAAAATGAAAGCGACATTCACATTGCGAACATGCTATAAGATGTTGCTGTACAATCTCAGTCTCCTCTGCACTGAGTTCTCGATCAATATAGGGGTGAAGACGTGCCGCCATTTGGACGCAGTCCAAACATTCCATAAAAACCTTCTCCTACGCTAGCTCGCCACCGGATTTGTTCATAGTACCATAACATGCTAACGAGGGTCTTTCATTCCCACCTATTGTGAGATATACTGAAATCACTTTCCCAAAGAAAGTCGAAGGGGGCCCGGCATAACTAGGCACCTTGTCTAGAGGAGCAATGCATGCAGCAACAGCCAAATTTTGACCATCCCGATAATCTAAACCAAGACCCGGTGGCTCAGGAGCAGAGCCTAGATAAAAATACCCATATAGCGAATACATCAAATGAAGATTTTGAGGCAGGCGTTCTTGCACAATTGGATAGCCTTTACCGTACAGCATTGCGCATGACAAACAATACCCAGGAAGCTGAGGATTTAGTGCAGGAGACAATGCTGAAAGCGTTTCGTTTCGCCCATACCTACCAACCAAGTACAAATTTGCGTGCATGGCTCTTCCGCATTTTGAATACATCGGCCATCAATCGTTATCGCAAGCAGGCAACTCACCCCATACCAGCATCACTGCCCGAGGGGGAAGATTTCTATCTCTACAATCGCATCCGCGACCTCAGCGGACAAGAACTGACTCAAGGCGCTGATGAAGAGGTATTGGACCAGTATTTAGATGAAGATGTCTATGAAGCTCTAAATAATCTGCCCCCTAATTTCAGAATGGCTGTCGTTCTTGCTGATATCGAAGGGCTTTCCTATAAAGAAATAGCTGATGCGTTGCAGATTCCCATTGGAACTGTCATGAGCCGTATATCACGTGCTCGCCGCCAATTGCAGAAATCTCTCTGGCAGTACGCCCAACGGCAAGGCTACGTCAAAAGAGAAGCCTCATAAAAGACGTGACAGCAAGCCATAAAAAAGGCTATAATAAGACCACAGGGGATAGTCATCCACCATAAAGAAAAAAGACGAGAAGCGGTGATCGAAAGAAAATCTGGTTACCCCCAGTTTGGTAGTAATGGTGGCAGTGGCGTGTAAGCAGACAGCTAACGAGAAAAAGCGCAGCTATGGAGCCTGGACGAGTAGAACAACTTGAGTATATCCTTGGAAACGTGGCGGTTGGGGTTGCGATTCTTGATCCCACCAGCCTACGTATTCTCTATGTCAATTCATACCTTCATTCTTTGTTAAACGAGGTCTGGAGTTCACAAGACCTTCGACACTATAGTGCAGAGGAGGTCATCCCTGCCAAACTTAGCACGATCGCCATCCCACTTCTTAAACAGGTTGCTACGAGCAGAGAACCAATCCATCATAGCGAAGTTCCCTATGAAGGCTTCCTAGAAAGCCGGGGGCGCACCTACTGGCGTGTAGCAATCGAGTATATATCCTCTTTTAAGCAGGGTGACAGCCAGAATCCACCACATCCCCTGCCCGCACTCCTTATCACCATTGAGGATGTGACAACAACTGTTCGCTCACGATTGCATCTGAACGCCATTCACTACATCTCTTCGGCTCTTGCTGGCCCGTCTTCACTTCACCTCGTGCTGGAACGGATTCTGCAAGCTCTCCATGAGATGGTAGGATCAAAACGCTGTGCAGTCTTCCTGATGGACCAATCTCTACCAAGTACAGAAATCTATCCCTGGGGACAAGGAGAGACCTCACATCGGCCCGTCGATCTCCCTAACAGCGGGACTATGGCCGCTCAACATGGAGTTCACCAACAAACACAAGACTGGCACCCACAGGTTAACGAACATACATTGCTTGGTCGAGCCGTCAGAGAGCGCCACACTATCATTATCCCCGATACTAGCACAACACCAGAGATTGAACTTCCACTCCTCGATAAGAAAGGTCATCCCTGCCCCCTGGCTCAGTACTCTGCGTCCCAATTTTTGAGCCACGTCTCGAAAGCGCCTCTACGGTCACGCTTAACGACCAAACCGAAAGCATTCCTGTCAATACCAATACGGTTCTGGGAACAATCGAAGTCTACCACCGCCGGGCACGTGGTTTCCCCGCTGAAGAGGTAGAGCTGCTGGAGCAGTTTGCTCAACAAGCAGGCCTAGCAATTCAAAATGCTCGTCTCTTTCGCAGTATTGACCACTTGGCACGCCAGGAAATTGCAGCACGGGAACGCATTGAGGCTAAAGTCATTGAGCGCACAGCTGAAATCAAACAACGCAATGCAGCACTTCTGCAGGCTAAAGCAGCACAAGATCTCACCAATGCACGTATGGCCTTACTCTTGAGACACCTCCCTTCTGGCGTAGTACTTGTAAGCTCTCGCAATTCGTCAGTTACTTTAATAAATCGCCAAGCGGTGCAAATATTGCAAAGCCTTGGTGTCACATTAGAACCCCTCGATGACCCTGATGAAGCCGGGCGACAAGCAATTGGCATGAATTGTGAGCAGTTATTACGCCCTCTACCCATCCGTACTACCAGTGGCACACTCATTCCCTACGAAGAGCAACCACTGTATCAAGCTTCTGATTCTTGGCAAGACCAGCGAGGCCGAGTTGCAAGTGGCAAGAACCGATGGGCAACCCATCTATCTGCTTGTCAATACAGCTCCTTTGCGCACGCATGATGGCACAGTCGCTAGCGCAATCCTCGTTTTCCAGGACATCACCAGAATCAATGCACTGGAGTGTGCACGCGAAGATTTTTTCACCACGATGGCACATGAGCTAAAAACACCATTAGCCAATATCCGTGCTCACCTGAGCGCACTTCTGGCACGCGATCTGCAATGGTCTAGCGAAGAACAATACGACTTCTTACAGACTGCAGATGAGCAGGTAGAACGGCTCGTTAGTATGATCAATTATTTCCTAGATGCTTCACGCGTTGAGGCTGGAGCATTACGCCTTGCACTAGAGCCTATTTTTATACCAGAGCTGTTTGAAGACCTCCAGGACCGTCTTGCCGCGCTGATCACCTCTTCAAATCGCCACTTGCAGATCAACCTACCCTCCTCATTACCAGCCGTTATCGGAGATTACGAGCTGATCATGAGTGTACTAACCAATCTTCTCAGCAACGCTTTCCGCTATGCTCCCGAGGGTGATGCTGTTCAGATCAGTGCCACACCGCTCTCCTACGACCACGATCTACAACAGATAACCGATGTCAGCCTCAGTGTTACTGACCGGGGACCTGGGATTAGTCCAGAACAACAGGTCACACTCTTCACACGCTTTAGTACCTTTGCAGCTATGCACCGACCTTCGGTCCATCGACCAGGACAACCAGTTCCAGCATTGCCCCGCAGAATGAATAAAACGACACGTTGGAGTCCTACAACTGGGCTAGGTCTTTACATCAGCCAGGGTATTCTCGAAGCTCATGGCAGCAAATTAACGCTCATGAGCCATCCTGGTCAGGAGACAATCTTTGCCTTCACTCTGCCTATATTCAAGGGGAAGCCTGAACAAAGCTATCAAGCTTATGAAAGTCAGGATTTCTTCCTAGAGGGGAGCAAATAACATGTCGAGTACCGATAAAAAGACTCGTATCCTGTGCGTTGAAGATGACCCACAGATGAGTACCTTCCTCGTTGCCCAACTCAAAGCTCGTGGCTTCCATGTCCAAGCCGTACGCGATGGAGTGCAAGCCATTGACCTAGCAGCAATCTTTCAACCGCACCTCGTCTTACTCGACCTGTCTCTCCCTACGCTCGATGGCTTAACCTTCCTACGCCGCCTGCGTGAATGGAGTAGCGCACCTGTGATTGTGCTCTCCGCCCATGATGAAGAGCCAGTAAAAATCAAGGCACTCGATCAGGGAGCTGACGATTATCTCACCAAACCGTTCAGCCTCAATGAATTACTAGCTCGTGTGCGTGTGGCCTTACGCCGCGCCGAGGAAATAGGACGCTTACGCAGCGGCGTCACTGGCAAGGAAACACAGCGCTCTGTGTATCGCTGCGGAGGCGAGAATGGCCTGCTCGTCGATTTTGCCCACCGCACCGTACGCTCCAGTGGCCACGAGGTCCACCTCACACCCATAGAGTATGACCTGCTCTGTGAACTCACACGCAACGCAGGCAAAGTCCTGACCCACCGTGAATTACTACAACGCGTATGGGGACCAGACTACAGTGGTGAGAATACCTACTTGCGCACATTTATACGCCACCTACGCCGTAAACTAGAACCAGACCCTTCACAGCCACGCTTCCTACTCAACGAATTGGGCGTTGGCTACCATGTGCCACCAGCTGATGTAGACACGTCTGCTTTAACTAACTGAATGTGAGAATTGTCCCTGTTTCCCCCTGGAAAAATAGGCCAAACTCCACTACACTGTAGTAAGAAGATACTGTGTAACATTGTCGATTACGATAGAGGGTAGAGGGTACCATGCCTTCTTGAAAAGAAACAAGCAATATTTCCACGACCTTGAAATTTTCACACGATTTTAACACCTAACTGACAATTTTCACGAGTTTGTCACTACCTATGAGGTAATCTATGTGCAGAGGCTGGTGATACAGCCACTGGCAAATGGTCATACGCCTCTAGCGGAAGCGGGGCATGGATTATATATTCAGAAGTTCTATCTCAGAAGCGGGGTAGAACTATCAGTAGACCATTCGGGATTAAAATGCAAACTACCCAACGTATACTGGTGGTCGAAGATGACTCTACGCTTGCCGCCTTGGAAGTTGAAGTTTTAACAGCTCATGGCTATACCGTTGTGACAGTACACAGTGGCGAACTTGCCATTACAACACTTCGTCATCTTATCCCTGATCTTGTTGTACTTGACCTTGAACTTATCGGCAATATCAATGGTTGGGAGGTCTTGCAAGAACTGCGTACTATCGCCCATATCCCCGTTCTCATTACGTCAAGTTCAGCCGTGGCTGTGAGAACATACATGCGTGATAGCGGCGAGACACGTTGTACACTGGACCATTTACCTAAGCCATATCCAATGCAAATACTTCTCAAGCGTGTGAAACGTATGTTGCCGATGACCTCCTGAGGCGATCCTAACCTTCAGATGGTACTCTCACTGCAATTGGCTTATAGTCAGCCAATTTGAAGCAGCAAGCCTGTTGCTAGCCAATAGGGTAGCACTGATGGAAAGGGGAAGCAGAAATAACAGTTGTTTTCAGTCTAAAAGGAGACGCATATGAACAGCCGCAAGGAAGATCGCGAGATTTTGCGCAAAAATGGATTCGCTGAAAATGAGGTAATCCTGTTGAGCAAACTCCGCATTGACTATAACGAGAAGGAAGTACGTCAAGCTCTAGCTGATCGTCGCCGCTTGGAATTTTATCAATGGATGGTTGAAACTGGCAAAATCAGTGACCAGATCGCATGAGCAATTCAGCGATCAAGCTGTTCGTTTCTCCAAACGATGCTTTTTTAGACAGAAGTGGCCATGTGCTCATCCAACGAAAGATAGGACAGGATTGGCACATGGCATTTAGGCTATCCCTTTGATCTATCCCTATTTGGCCATAAAGTCATGAAGCAGGCGTTTTATGCTGCAAATGCCTCACCCCGCACTCATCATCATCTACCACTGAAGTTGACGTGAATTGATGAGGCGGGAGACGCGACACTTCAGTCATGACACGATCAACAAAATCGGCTGGTGGTTCGAATTGCTCTAGATGAGAAAAAAGTTGATCAATTTCGTCATCTAATGTATTATCCTCTTCAAAAGATATTCTGGATGCATACCACATAAACGCTCCTGCTTTAACTATTCACCCTCATGTTTGCTTTTAGTACGATTAATAGAAGAGAGAAGTTTCACTTTCCCCAAGGTTTCTTATCCCATCGCTTGGGAGAGGATTAGAAAACAAAAAAATGGTGAGTACCAACAAAAAGCTCGTCTGAGACGTATTATACAACGGGCGCGGGAAAACCCCCGTCTTTTAAGCGGGGGATGAGAGCGCCGTTCCTTTTGTGGGGCTGGGGCATAGGGGTACTCTTTCTATATGACAAAATGTTAATTTATCTGTTTTATAGTATGAATATTTATTTATTGACATACGTACAAATATATGGTATGAATATATCTATATTCAAGAAAGGAGGCCACAAACATGATGAAGTCGTTTAAGTACAGACTTTACCCCACACGCAAACAACGCGAAACGCTCCAGTTCACTCTTGACCACAATCGTGAAATCTATAACGCGGCCCTTGAGGAACGGCGTGAAGCTTGGCGGTTGTGCAAGGTCAGCGTCACCTTTGAGATGCAATCAGCTCAATTGCCTGACATCAAAAAGGATTGTCCTGAGTTTAACGAGATCTATTCTCAGATCTTGCAGGACACTTTGAAGCGGGTCGACAAAGCGTTCAAGGCCTTCTTCCGGCGCGTGAAGAAAGGAGAAAAAGCCGGATATCCCAGATTTCAAGGATATGACCGCTATGACAGCTTCACCTATCCTCAAATTGAGAAACTGAAAGGCAATCCAACGGTACGGATCGAGAATGGGAAGGTCATCCTTCCCAAGATCGGCCATGTCAAAGTCAAGCAGCATCGACCTCTGGAAGGGAAGGTCAAAACCTGCACGGTCAAGCGAGAGGGTGAGCACTGGTATGTAGTATTTGCCTGCGAAATTGAAGCTCAAACAAAGCTGCCATACACAGATCTTCCAATCGGGATTGACATGGGACTCAAACATTTCATGACCGACTCAAACGGTGATGTGGTGGATAACCCCAGGTTCTTCAGGAAGTCTCATGGGGGGCTGAAGAAAAAGCAGCAGAGGCTCGCCAAGAAAAAGAAGAGGAGCCATCGACGCAAGAAAGCCATGAAGCTGGTCGCCAAGGCTCATAAAAAGGTGGCTAACCAGCGGCGTGACTTTCACCACAAACATGCTCGTATTCTGGTTGATACCTTTAAGATGATCGTGTTTGAAGACCTCTCAATGCACCATATGGTGCAAAGACCAAAGGCCAAGCAGGACGAGAATGGGAAATACTTACCAAATGGGGCCAGTGCAAAAGCTGGTCTCAACAAATCGATTTTAGATGCTGGATGGGGAAGCTTCATCGAACTGGTTAAGCACAAGGCAGAATGGGCCGGTGTCACCGTCATGCAAGTGGACCCAAAGAAAACCAGCCAGATTTGCAGTGCATGTGGGAAGGAGGGTGAACACAAAGACCTCAGTGCACGAACACATATCTGTGTCCACTGTGGGGTTGTGCTCGACCGAGATCACAATGCGGCTGTGAATATCCTTGACCGAGGGCTTGGACGGAGCCCACGCGAAACTGTCGACATGGGTACGTTCCGTGTGGCTACTGCGTAGAAGCCCCTAGCATTTATGCAGGGGAGTCGTCACAAACGTGTTAAAAAAAGCTAGTGGAAGCAAAGGTCACAACCATCCAATAACTAGATAGAACATAGCTGAAAGGACATTTCTCATGATAGAAAAGGAAGAAGAAACTAGCTCATACCCACACCATCCTCCACAGCCAAACGTTGACTCTTCAGAGGAGGATGAGATTACAATCCAGCCTTCAGGAGAGGAAACTTCAATACAGTCTATCTCCAGCGAACCCGTCTCTGATCCAGCAAAGACAGAAACCCCATCGGAGCAAGCGGCTTCTGATTCTGCAGAAACTGCGTCCACTGTAGCCATAGCTCCGGTCCCAGCCCCAACCATCTCGGCGCAGCCAGAGAACACTATACATGCCACTGCAAAACCCACTCTGCCATATATGAGCATCGATGACCTGCTTGCACTTAAGATTGTCAGTGACCCCCAAATTTCACCCGATGGTACGATGATCGCATTTGTGCTTCAGCATAATAGCATTGAACAAAATACAACAGGAAGTTCTATCTGGCTTGTTAGTGCCACAGCAGGTAAAAATAATCCTCCCAGGCAACTGACCAGTGGCAGATATCACGATACGGCTCCGCGCTGGTCTCCTCAGGGGCAAGCACTCGCTTTCTTGAGCGATCGCACAGGCAAACCACAACTCTACCTACTTCCGATGTCCGGTGGAGAAGCCCAGCAGGTCAGTTCACTACCCCAAGGCATCACTGAGTACAGTTGGCACCCCGGTGGACACTCGTTTCTTGCCCATAGCTATTGGAAACCGACTGACGAACAGGAGGAAATAGAAGCTGCGGAACAAGTAACCTCTTACAAGCATCTGGGGGAACAATGGGACGGCATTGGCGACAAACAAGGACGTCATCTACAACTCTGGCTCATCCCTCTGGGAGGTAAAGCAACACGTCTCACCTCCGAACCAGTTGATCTTGTCCAATCCTGCTGGTCTCCCGACGGGGCCGAAATTGCCTTTTGCGCCAATCGTCGTTCTAATCCCGATTTAAGTGAGAGTATGGCTCTATGGGTGCTCACGTTAGCGACTGGTCAGGTACGTTGTCTGACACCAGAAGAGGGAATTGCCCAGATACCAGCATGGTCTCCCGATAGCCAATGGATCGCATATCTCTATTCACCAGACCAGACCGAAGCAAGTAATATGTCTCCCTGGGTTGTTGCGGCCTCCAGTTATAGTGCCCCACAAGCTGCCGTTCCTGAAGCAGAGAATTTTACTTGTCAGGCATGGATGCTTGATGAATTGAATCCTGAACACATCGATGGCCCACAATGGTATCCAGATAGCAAATCGCTTCTCATTCCCGTGCAGGAGCGAGGTCAGGTCCATCTCTATCGTCTGGATAGAGAACACCATACCATCCAGCAACTTACCCGTGGGAATGGGCGCTATGCCAGTCCACAACTTAGCAAAAATGGGCAAATGATCACAATGATACGCACCGACTGGTTTACGCCCGGCGATATCTGGAGTATGGATAGCACAGGCAATAACTTACGAAAGCTCACAAGAGTCAATGATGCTATCTTGCAAAATCATTCGCTTATCCGACCTAAACGCATTACTTGGCAGAGTGTCGATGGCACAGCTATTGAAGGATGGCTGTACCTTCCGCCGCAAGCAGGGCAGACCAAGGTTCCACTCATCCTGATCCCTCATGGTGGCCCCTCATTGGCCTGGGGTGATAGCTACATCCACGAATTTCAGGTCCTAGCCGGACGCGGCTATGCAGTACTCGCGCCTAATTCACGAGGCAGTACTGGCTATGGCGAAGCGTTTTCCCAGAAAGTGCTTAACGACTGGGGAGGAGGTGACCTGCAGGATTTGATGACAGGGATCGATTATGTGATTGCTAACGAGGCAATCGACGAACAACGCCTAGGCATCAGTGGCTTGAGCTACGGTGGATACCTCACCAACCGGGCAATCACACAAACCAACCGCTTCAAAGCTGCAGTTACTCGCAATGGTATCAGTTCCCTTGCCACCGCCTCCCGGCTGTCCGATCAGACAATCTGGCTCAATCTAGTGATGGAAGGTGAAGCATTCCAACGCGATCGCTCCCCGCTCACCTTCGCCGATCAGATTACAACTCCATTACTGCTTCTGCACGCGGACCAGGATCTGAGGTGCCCATTCAGTGAGTCCCAACAGCTATTCGTTGCCCTACGTAAGCGCAAGCATACCGTCGAACTCGTACGCTACCATAATGTCAGCCATATGATGGACTGGCCCAACGTCGGCACGCCAAAACAGCGCGTTGATCGCTTACGCCGCACGATCGAATGGTTTGATCGCTTCGTCTAAAATTTTTCTTGAGCAATGTATTACTATCTATTATCTGTAGTGCTGTCAATGCTAGTATTGACAGCACTACAGATAGAGTCAAAAGCACAAATTCATTTCTTACGGCTAAACAGTCTCTTAATCATTGACACAAGTCCCCGCAAGAACAGCGGTAGGCTCTGGCTTGTTCCAGGGCCTACCAACCCATCGAATTCAGGTGGACCAAAAGGTGGAGCAGGTACTTGATATGCTTTTCTCATATTTTTTGCCTGCTGAATATGCTTGCTTTTTGGCAAGTGACGTTGTGAACGTTTTTTAATTTTCACAGCGTATCTTTCCTTTCACAATGTCTTCCCTTTACAACTGCTTTTTTATAAAAAGCGTATTGCCCATAATTGGTACTATTTAGAAGGGTATTGCACCTCTCTTTAGCAAATTATGGGGTAAGAGCACAAGTACCAAAATAGCTACATTGAGCTTTATTGTCCCATGATAAAAAGCTAAATCGTATAGTAGCTAGCGGCACAAACAAGAAATAAGCAGTAAGCCCCAGCCAGCCATTGCGAAAGCCAGAACGCCTTGACACCAGGGCGCAAACAGTACGAAACCATTTTAATAGAGACGCCGAAAATACCAACCAACAATAACAAATCTATAAGCTTAATCGCTCCTGATCCATTAAATAGTCCTAGCGTTATCACGATAGCACCAAAGGCTAAAGAAGCTCCTAAAATATCCAGTGTTGCAATCCCAGCAAACACAAGCTCGTCAAATGAGTGTGAGAGCAATCTTGGCGTCATCTTCGATATGATCACCAAACCTACGATGTAGGCAAAAACACTGAGCAAAGAAATTACTACATTATCCATAAGAATTGCCTCTATACAATCTATAATACCATCCTGCCGCTATATCGTACCAAGCAAGGATCTGAGATACTGTATCGGTGCGGCCTTTTGGAGTTGCGAATTGAGCTTGAAAGGACTAGCAAAGCCAAACCAACCCTTAGCCAAAGATAGAATATCGACTCTAGTTGTCCTTAACTTTTGCGTAGCCCTATGCTACCACGGCAATAGTACGTTGACAAGACGAATAGTATATGGATATATAGGTTCTGTATCTGTTTAAATATTCATTTGCTCTTTTATCATCTAGTTATCTTTAGATAAGTAATCGCTTGTCTTTTTACTCCTCCTCCGAAGGAAAAACCATGAGAAAGACCCAAAGGTCATTGCTATTCCATTGCCCATATGTTAGAGTTTGCAATAAGCTAGAAACAGACATCTAGGAGTATTCATGTCAGGAACCCGATCCCCGCATGACGGGGATCGGCTTGTGGAGCAGCTCGTAAGCTTGTTTCATGATGACAAAGTATGGCTTCCCACGCACAACAGCTAAGAAAAAGGGGACACACGGTTTCCTCACAGGCGATATCGTGAAAGCGGTTGTACCATCGCACCTTAAGAATGCTGGCATTCATGTTGGTCGCATGTCGGCAAAGGCCAGTGGCTCTTTTACCATTGCCACAGGCTCAAAGATCATCACCGACATTGGTAGTCGCTATTGCCAGAAGCTCCAACGAGCAGACGGCTACGGCTACAGTTTCTAGAGAAAGGAGAGTGCGGCGTTTCCTCCCAACCCTCTAAGGGGGTGGGTCCCCACGCCGCGATTCTATGGCAGAACTGATATGGAAAGGCAAACACACAACAGTAAACTCTATTCAATCCATTGCAGGCAGACAGAAAGAATATGGAAATGCAGTATTTACCATAGCTCAATATTTCCCCCTTGAAGCTGGCTCGGAGATCTCACCAGATATCTGGTATAATCGTCTGATCCGAGGAGATAAGGCATCCATACTCCCCGCATTGCAGCAAGAGTTTACCAATGCCGTCGATCTTATCTACATTGATCCACCATTTATGACTGGCCGCACATTTAGCAATAATGATCATATCGCCTATCGGGACACTTGGAACAATGATCTGGATACCTATCTCCAATGGCTATACGAAACGCTCCAAGCATTATATACGCTACTAGCTCCAGATGGAAGTCTCTACCTCCATCTGGATTGGCGAACCATCCACTATGCCAAAATTATCTTGGACGAAATCTTTGGCTCCCGCACATCTCTCCATGGCCCTGGCTTTAAGAACGAAATTATCTGGCATTATCAGTCTGGAGGATATTCACAGCGCTACTATGGGCGCAAACACGATACTCTTTTGTTCTACACTAAATCTGGAGACTACTGCTTTCATAGCGAACGCGTAGGCCTGCGACGGGGAAGACTCAAGCGCAACCATATGCGCAAAGAGCTTGGACCCGACGGGCGCATTGCTTGGACCATTCACACTGCTGGCCGCGTTTATACTTATGGCGAAGATAAACTGATGTCACTTGCTGATGTTTGGAGCGACATTAGTCACCTTCATCAAAAAGACCCTGAACGTACAGGTTATGCAACTCAGAAACCAGAAGCCTTGCTCGAACGTATTATCCTTGCATCCTCAGAAGAGGATGATCTTGTACTTGATTGTTTCTGTGGAAGCGGTGTGACTCCGGTGGTTGCAGAGCAACTTGGACGCCGCTGGATTGCATGTGATAAGAGCGAAATAGCTATTACCACATCTTGTGAGCGTTTATTATTACGGGAACGTCGTTGTCCTTTCGTACTACAACAGGGAGCTGAAATGTAAGCTCATTTTTAGGTAAACCGACTCTCACGTAACACAACCTGAGGAGATCTCGTCATTCTCCAAGAAAACTAGACACAGGATTAGCAATGTTAGAACTACTCGAACAACTCTTTCGGCAGGTTCGCAGTTATGCGCAATCTGAGCGTTATGACCTCAAACAGGTCTATGCCAAGTCACCAAAGCATGTAATAATGCAGTTCGATCGTGATGCTGAAGATATCATTATCAACGGGCTTACAGAGAGTGGCATCGGCTTCGAGATTATCACGGAGGAACGGCCAACCTTTAGCACTACCGAAACACCTCCCTATCGAATTGTCGTTGATCCTATCGACGGCTCGATCAACTTTGAACGCAGTATCACGACTGCTGCAGTAGCCCTTGCCGTCCTACCCATAGACCTACCTGTTCTTCCCGAAAATGTACAGTGGGCTCTGGTAGGAGAACTCTTCAGCGGAACAGTTTACGAGGCTCAGCGTGGTGGGGGAGCATTTCGCAATGGACGTCGCTGTCAAACAAGTACAGCATCCAGCCTACGTGATTGTATAGTTGGTCTCAATCTGGATGGATGCAACATCCACAGCCTCAAGACACTGCTCATGGAAGAACCTCCTCTAGGTACGAGTACGATACGATGCACCGGCAGTCCAGCCATCGATAGCATCTACGTAGCCAGCAATACCTACGACGCTTATATCGATATTGGTAACACACTTACAGGCGAGTCATTCCTGGCCTCAGCTAGCATTGTACTAGAAGCTGGTGGCGTGATTAGCGATTATAAAGGGGACCCACTATGCCCAATTACTAGCCTGACCCAGAAGTTTTCATTGGTGATCGCAGGCAACAAAAAACTACATCATCAAATTATTCAAAAATTGAATAAGATGTAGTAGATAGCATAATCTCATAAAATTATAGATAACCTCACAACATTCCATAGAAAAGAATGCTGGAGAGGCTTCTTTTTTATTGCTCAGCAAGACTGGTGGACGATCTGAAGTGCTTGATCGACCCGCAGACTTGTCCCTGTTTTCCACCAAGCAATGGGCACCTCTTATGGTACTATAACGAGGTGATAGCTGAAGCGTGAGAGACCGATAGCCGGATATCCCTTTGCCAGTAACTTATCTTTCTAGCTGATGCTTATGCTTAGAAAAGCCGCCAAGGAGATAACAGGAATATGCAACGCTTATTATTGGTATTCCTTATTTTATGCATCTCATGCTCATTTGCTATTAATGCGCATTTCATAGGCTTTTCATATGTATTAGCTAGTAGTCAATTGCCTCACAGTAATGCCACATTAACCATTCAGGCCAATCAGGTAGGTGCACATATCAGCCCAACCCTGTATGGGCTCATGTTCGAAGACATCAGTCATTCAGGTGATGGTGGGCTCTATGCCGAACTCATCAACAATCGCGCCTTCAAGAACGGTCCCATGAGCTGGTCAGTAGTTACTAGCAATGGGGCACAAGGCTCTATTTCACTCGACCAAGATCATCCAGTGAATAAAGTGGCGCTGACTACTAGCCTCAAGCTAGAGATCACACAGGTGAGTAAAGGCCAGCGTGTGGGTACAGCCAATACAGGCTATTGGGGCATCCCCGTCCTACCACATACAACCTATCAGGCCTCCTTCTATGCCATGGCAAGTCCACATTTCACCGAACCGCTCACAGTTGATATCGAGAGCAATAGTGGTAGCACGATTTATGCCCGAGCCACGGTCAAGACCATCGGAACCTCCTGGAAACATTATACAGTCAAACTAACCACTGGTTCTCAGGTCAAACCTTCGGAAGATAACCGCTTTGTCATCTCTACAGATGCTATAGGAACAGTCTGGTTCAACCTCGTCTCACTTTTCCCTCCAACCTGGAATCATCGATCCAATGGCTTACGTGTCGACCTGATGCAGAAACTGAACGCCATGCATCCCAGTTTTCTGCGCTTTCCTGGCGGCAATTATGTTGAAGGTAGCACGTTCGACGGTCACTTCGACTGGAAGAAGACCGTCGGTAGCCTTGCAGTACGGGCAGGCCACCCTGATACTTGGGGATATCTTTCAACTGATGGATTAGGCCTGCTGGAATACCTAGAGTGGTGTGAAGATCTGCATATGGCACCTGTCTTGGCAGTTTACGCAGGGTATTCTCTGGATGGCTCACATATTCCAGTCGGAACACCACAGTTCCAGAGTATTATCCAAGATGCGTTAGACGAAATTCAATATGCAACAGGTAGTACTCAAACTCACTGGGGAAACCAGAGGGCTGCCGACGGGCATCCTGCTCCATTCAAGATTTAGTATGTGGAGATTGGCAACGAGGATTTCTTTGATAAATCCGGAAGCTACAATGATCGCTTTGCCGCCTTCTATGACGCGTTCAAAGCGAAATACCCACACATCAAGCTCATTGCTACCACGACGGTGACGAGTCGCAAACCGGATGTATATGATGAGCACTACTACAATGAGCCGAGTTGGTTTGAGAGCAACACTGGTCATTATGACGCCTATGATCGCCATGGCCCAAAAGTCTTTGTCGGGGAATATGCATCTATGAAAGGAGGTTTCGGAGCGCATCCGGACAATCCCACACCCGATCTCGATGATGCCCTGGGTGACGCTGCATGGATGACGGGCATGGAGCGCAACTCCGACGTAGTTGTTCTGGCATCCTATGCACCGCTCATGGTCAATCTCAATGCCCCATCGTGGCCAAACAACCTGATTGGTTACGATGCCCTCAACAGCTATGGCTCACCATCCTACTATGTGCAAAAGTTGTTTAGCCTATATCACGGGGATGTTGTTCTACCAACGAATTTGAGCGGTGGGGACAACGGATTGTACCTTGTCACAAGCAAAGTGAACGGCAAAGGGATAATCTACCTCAAAGTGGTCAATACCTTGCCAACCGCAGAAAATATACAAATCGAGATAAAGGGGGTGGCTAAAATTGGCAAGCATGGAAGAGCAACAGTTTTGACTTCAGGCAACGTCACTGACCGAAACTCACTCACCAACCCAACGAAAGTTGTTCCCGTAGTTCACCAACTAAACAACCTAAGCCCTTCATTCGCCTATGATTTTGCTCCACATTCCGTAACTGTTTTGCAATTCACGACAGCTTGATCAAAGCTCACATGTGGATCTGTATGTATCCTATGGCTATAGGAAATTGTAGAGGCGAGTCTTACTTGACATTCAGACAACTTTTTCTCTAAATACTTTTCTAATAATTAAATCTTGTACTTTGCCACCAGTCCCTTCACCCACCCACTCTGCTTGTCAGAAGGGACAAACTTATTCTTTTGCAAGCGTTTCGCCATATCATTGATAAACTTGCGTTCCTGTGAGCCTACCTGCGGGCTATCAACTGCGATGGTATCAAAAAGCGCTTTGAGCTTTTGAACCTGCTCCCGCAATGCTGCTAATTGAGCAGGAGGGAGGCCATTGCGTGCTTCGGGAGACGACGATGCCTGCCATTTATCAAATGCTTCACGATCATTATTCCAGGCACCCAGGCCTGCAAGTTCGTCAGCACGTTCGTTATGCAAGTGTCCGGCATGGCCTTGCACCCAGATGAATTTGGGAGGCTGCTTGCGATAGCCGAGTAGTTTGCGATAGACTTCCCACAAGTCAGGATTAGCTTTCATCTGGTAAGTGCCTGTAGCTACATTGATCGTGTATTCGCTATCACTGTAGATTATAAGAGGCAATGAAGGCGGAGCGATCGAAAGTACAGCTATGACGGCTGCAATTTCAGCTCGATTATTCGTGGTTGTTCCTGCTCTAGGAATATGACCATACAATTCAAGACAAGCAGCATCTTCACGGATATTACCATCTACGGCATCAGCAGCAGCCCAAAGCAACGCACACCAACCTGCTGGTCCACCAGGGTTTTTGAGACATGCACCATCCGTATAAGCAACCATACCGGATTGCTCCAATGTCGGGAGAGAAGCACGAACATTGGCAGTTTGAACAGCATTGACAACAGAACGCCATTCTAGGGATTTTTGAATCTCACTCACTACTTATGACCTTTCATATACAGTAATTTCTATATTTTCTCCAATGGAGCTTACAGCTCCTTCAAAGTTTAATCATGTTCCTTATGTTTCTCATGATGCTCTTTCACCATCTCGATGACTACTGCAAGAGCTATGACAAAAGATGCATCGACGCCAGGAGCTACGTCGATCGCATAGCTGTCGCGGAAAATAGAGAACTGGCGGCTAACCTGTCCCATGAGATTGCCATAGTTATCGCTAATTGTAAAGTGCCAGCGCCAAATATCGCCATCGACATGGAAGACCATCCCATTATCGCCCTCGACCTTGAAGCGCTCGCCAAAAAAACGAAACTGTTCGTGGACACTTGCCAAACGTACCCCTTCACGATAAATATCATAATGTGGCAGCAGGGATAGAACTCGCTGCTTGATATGCAACACTTCTTCCCTCGTCTTGCGATCAAACATCAGCAAATTGTCGCCGATATGAAAAAACTTCCCTCGTATCTCAAACACCGCTTGACCAGCATCATCACGCACCAGAAAATCTTCGGTGAGATGCCAAGCACGCTCACGCAAATGGTAACGCATAACAAACCCATCCTTTCAAATGGTCCTCAATAGTATCCTGTTGCAGTCTACCACAGCCAATCATAGCTCATACACACTCGTCGCTGATGGCTCATTGAAAATCCTAGCCATCAGCGATAGCTAATGCTTGGAAGCGCAACTCAAACGTTAAATGGCGCCACCTCTAACTAGCACTTTTACCGCTTGCACAATATGATAGGCACTAATACCAGCATCTTCAAGCAGTTCGGCTGGAGTACCAGAACCGGGCATGGATTGTACCGCCAAGTTAATGATCCGCGGCAACGGGCCATTTGTCTGTGTAAAGACTTGCAGAACAGCTTCACCCAGACCACCTTCAGGCCAATGATCTTCGACAGTGATAATCTTACCACCAGCCTCTTGTGCAGCTGCTAGCAACGCCTCATCATCAATGGGTTTTACCGAATAAGCATCGATCACACGCACCGTAATATTCTCACTGAGCAGTTGCTCATAAGCTTTGAGCGTCTCATGGACGGTAATGCCGGCAGCCACAACTGTGACTTGATCCTTTGACGACTGCCTCAGCACGTAGCTTCTACCAATGGAGAACTTCTCATCGGGGCTATAAATCACTGGCGTTTTCTCACGAGTTGTGCGCATATAGACAATCCCACCATGCGTCGCCATCTCAGCTACCAACTGGGCAGCTTGATTAGCATCACTAGGATAAAGCACCGTACTGCCAAATACGGCCCGCATCATTGCTAGATCTTCCAGGGCCATCTGAGATGGTCCATCCTCACCAATTGAGACCCCGGCATGAGAACCGACGAGACGGATATTGGCACGCGAGATGGCAGCCATACGAATAAAATCATAGGCACGGGTGAAGAAAGCTGCAAAGGTTGAAGCAAAAGGAATTTTGTGACGAACACTCATACCAACTGCTGCTGCTACCAGTTGCTGCTCAGCTATGTACTGTTCGAAGAAGCGATCGGGATAGGCCTTAGCAAATTCTTCTGCGTAGGTTGAGTTGCTTACCTCACCATCGAGCGCAACAACCTCTGGATCAGCTGCACCGAGTGCCTTGAGAGTATCCCCATAGGCCTTTCGGGTAGCGACAGAGTCTTTGAGATTGTAGCGGGGAAGATCCACAGGCTTCTTTGCAGGTAGAGGTGCAGGTTCAGCATCAGCAGGCTTCTGAACAGGGAAAACTTGGCTGCGTACAGGATTCAATTCTTGCATGGCTTTCTCTTCTTGCTCCTTGTTGAGCGCCTTGCCATGCCAACCATCCCTATCTTCCAAGAAAGAGACACCTTTCCCCTTGACTGTCCTAGCAATGACCAGTGTCGGAACACCTTGCCCAGCAAACTGTTCTGCCTGTGTATATGCATCATCTATTTGATCATAGTTATGGCCATTGATGATGATAGTCCGCCAGCCGAAAGCCTTGGCACGCTCAGCATAGGCCTCTGTGTTCCAGCCAAGCTCAGTCTCACCCCTCTGACCCAAGCGATTACAATCCAGAATAGCAATTAGGTTATCCAGCTTGTAGTAAGAGGCATGATCGAATGCTTCCCAAACCGAGCCTTCCGCAGTTTCGCTATCACCAAGCAGAACCCAGATACGATAGGGCAATTTATCGAGATATTTTCCTGCCAACGCCATGCCAACGCCAATTGGCAAACCCTGTCCAAGAGAGCCTGTCGCGACATCTACCCAGGGCAGGACAGGCGTGGGATGACCCTCAAGACGACTGCCAAATTTACGCAACGTCATCAACTCTTCATCGCTAATTGCTCCTGCTGCTTTGTACATCGAGTAGAGCAGAGGAGATGCATGACCTTTGGAGAAGATAAGATGATCATTATTCGGGTTCTGGGGATTAGCAAAATCATAGCGCAAGTGGCCGATCATCAACACGGCCATCAAGTCCGCCGCCGACATCGAAGATGTCGGGTGTCCTGAGCCAGCTACCGTTGTCGAACGAATGCTATCTACTCGCAACTGCTGAGCAAGATTTGTCCACTGATGCACCAGTGAACTTTTTTCAGTGGTTGTCATAACGTCCCTTTTCTGGAGACCCACCTCCTTTTAGGAAGTGGGCTGTAAATTCCTATCCTACTTGATAACTATAGCCATCCATACGATGAAGGCCTCTACAATATTTGAAACTAATTCCCTGAACAGTTTCTTTTACAGTTGTGATATTGAATGATCCAGTAGCACGCACTGCCACGCGTCCTGTATAGGTCCCTATTTTCTTGCCACTGGTGACAATGGCTTTGACAATATCTCCCGTCTGGAAGCCTTTCACGAACCTAAACTCTTTAGAAGCAGTACGTACAAAGCCATATTTGTCCATGCAACACATTTGACGGCATCCATGACCATTAGCTGTGATCAAAAGCGGTTGCACATCTTTTGTGCAGAGATGCCCTGGAGTGCTCTGCCCCATACAGGCAGCGTCACACCAATGAGTCTTAGACAGGTTGCGCATCGTTCTGTTGAACTTGGTGAGTCCACCAGAACCACATTCGATGGGGAGGCCCGTACCTTGCAAGTGCTGGAACAGTTCCCAACGAGTCGCATTCACAGCGGCTGCATCCTTAAGTGGCGCTTTAGCTTGAGCCAAGACGCGTTTGAGTAGGTCCGGCTTCTTTTTAAGGAAATCCTTGATATCCTTGGTACCCTTGGCCGTGTTGCACTTCCCGCATGAAAGGCACAAATTGCTCACCCGATTTGAGCCTCCCTTGGCACGTGGGACAATATGCTCAATTTGCAGAGGGATATTTTCCTTGCCGCAATAGGCACATTTACGGTCCCACTTTTCCAGCAAATATTCCTTCACCTCATATCCCGCTAATGTGCCTTGCTGATACTCAACACCACCAATCTCATGGTTTTCTAAGAGTTGCATGTCGAACTTAACTAGCTCAAGACTAATGGCTGTGATCTGGCACAAACGTGAAAGTCGCGCCACCCAAGTGAGTACATTGGCAATCCGGCTTAGCAGAGATGGAGGCAACCAGCCTGCCTTCCGTCTGCGGTTCTGCCAACGCGCCTCCCGATAGCGCGTTTTACGATTGCGTCTGCTTCTTCTGATGGCTCTTCTACTATCCAAGCTCTCTTTGATCTTGTACCCACGATGGGAGAGTTCAGCCGCAAAAACGACTTCTCCTGACTGGTCGTTGACAATGGCAATACCAGTGGTTTTGGAGCCTGGATCAAGCTTAATTCTTAGCTCTGCCACCACAGGATCGTTGATAGCGACCTTCAAAATGATCGTGAATGGAAAATGTTTCAGTACAGCGGCTTTTCCAGCAGAAAGCAACTTCCTTGCCCGTGCTGGATGAACCGGACTTAGCGGTTGTTTGTTGGTATCAACTACAAAAACTTTACTCAAGTGTTTGTCCTTTCGAACGCTCCGGTTGCCCGGGTGATGTGTGCCTCGACAATGTTATAGAGTGGTTTAACGCTCGTAGCACTGGCTTAACTCTTGTACACCTGTTTAACTACGGGCCGTAGAGGTTGAGGCTGGCAACGCACCCCAACGTACCTAGTTTCACCCCTAACGTAGCAGAGTTGCCTCTGCTGAGTCTGGTCAGGTGGGCTTGATGAGATAGCGTGGGCGACCTCACAAGCTCACCCCCGATCACGGGGGTTGAGTTCCTGACTATTCACTCCTTATTCTACAAGACTCTATTATTCTTAATATCGCTTTATATTCGGAGGGGTCCAGCTCTATTGTAGACCATCAGTCAAAGCCACTGCAAGCTGAAGTATCGTGTACTACTAAAGAGAAACGCTAATTGCTGCTAACTAAAGATTAAAACTGTCCCTACTTCCCCCTGGAGGAGCCCTTGCATTTCTCTTACAATGTAGCCAAACAGAAGAAGAAGCATCAAGTGTCCGTAACAGGTCAAAAAACTGCCAAAGATTTGGCTAGCAAGGCGGGACGCATCTTGAGAGTGGTGTTTAGACGCAAGATCAACCAGAACCAACGACGCGATCTCATCATCCTGTTTGCCCTCTCACTCATTTTTCGGGTTATAATGGCAGAATGGGCATCTCAACCATGGTATCTCGATGCAGCCTATTATTTTGATGTGGCCAAAAATCTGGCGAGTGGGCACGGATTCACCGAAGATTTTATCTTCATGTACCTCACACCTGCTACCAGTGTGGTTCACCCCAGCAACTTTTACTGGATGCCTCTGACCTCGATCATTATCGCTCCATTCCTGGCTCTATTCGGCATCAGCTGGCGCATCGCCCAGATTCCCATCATCCTGCTCTCTATACCTCTACCACTCTTTACATACTGGATCGGCTGGGATATTTTTCGCAGTCGTCGATATGCACTTGCCATGGGCATTTTCATGATTCTTGGAGGCTACACCTATCCTTTTTTCTTTGCTGCCACTGACAGCCTTGCTCTCTACAGTTGGGTTAGTTTGCTCGCACTTGTGGGAATGTATCAGGGATGGCATGGACATCCCTGGCGTTTTGCCTTCGCAGGCATAGCTATCGGGCTTGCACACCTCACGCGCCAGGATGGCATCCTATTACTTCCTGTTGGTTGTTTTATCTGGCTCTGCTCGCAGAAGAAGCACAAAGGCAATTTCCTCTGGAAATCAAGCGAACACACTGAGCTTCATCCCATTCCCTGGCAAGCACTTCTGGGCATGCTGGGCCTCTATCTTTTGACCATGGCCCCCTGGTTCGTACGCAATATTGTACTCGTTGGCTCACCACTGCCAACCGGGGCAGCAACAACAATTTGGCTCACCAACTATAGTGACTTCTTCAGCTTTCACAAAATCATATCCCTTCAGACCTACTTGAGTTGGGGATGGAATAACATCTTATGGTCAAAGGTAGAAACTTTGATTGGTCATTTCCTCCTTCTCAATGATGTAATATATATCCCCTTTGGCTTTGTCATGCTAGGTATGTGGATTGAGAAAAAACGGGCCGAACTACTTCCTTTCTTACTTTACCTTATTTTAATGTATAGCACCTTAGCACTTGTTCTTACCATTACCAGTAGTCATGGAACATTCTTTCATTCACTGGTAGCACTGGTTCCATTTTTATATGCATGGGCCATAAGCGGTATAGACACAAGTCTTTCCTACATAAGCAAGCAATTGGCTAAAAGGCATCCTTTCACCAAAAAAATAGAAAATGTTTTTGACACTCTACACCTCAAAGGTTTAGCAAAATTCTTGCTGAAGAATGGAAGTGTGGTGTTTCTTGCAGTTGCTATGATTATCGCAATAATTATTGTGGGGAAAACGGTGCTCCCTGCGATTGTAGGGTCTAACGATCCCACTCTCTATCAACAAGTAGGGAAGATTGTTGCAAGTGATTACAAAGCACATAGCAGGCTTCATAACTCTGTTCAACCCATAGTTATGGTAGCAGACCCGCCAGATTATTACTATGCTACTGGTCAGCATGCAGTTTTGTGGCCAACCCAGAACCTTGCTACCACCCTTGATGTGGCACAGACCTACTCGGTGTCCTACATTTTATTTACTCCCAACTATGGGAAAGAAGGACAACGGATTTGGCGAGCCACGCTCACTGATAGGAGACTCAAACTTATTTGGTCGTCTCCTTCAGGAAAACTTTATCGCTTTCTGGGTTCCTCAAAAGCAACTGCAAGCGGAAAGATGGTTGGCGAAAGAGGACAAAATAAAAGGGCATAGACGATGCTACAAATAGCCATACAGCACCATCCATGCCCTATATCAAAGACGCAGAAAGAACTATCTGTTTTCCTTTGGCGCTAGAGCCCAGAACAGCAGCCCAGCAGTAACAAAGAATATTAGCAACATCAGTCCCATAACAGTATCTACTACACTGGAGACTGAGAACTGAAATGCTGCTGCTGCAAACAGATAGACCAACCACAAGACACCCAGCGTTGGGATAACATATAACCAGTTGAAGCGCGTCTTAGGATCGCTTCGGTAAACGACATGCTGGTAATCCGAATTGAGTGGCTCCATAAAAAACCTTTCTGCACGATCAGGGATTTTTCTCGCAGGAACGGAGACTCGTCCCATTGACGCATTCGGGAAAGACACTATAGCCCCTCGCCTATTGTTAGAAATAGAATAAGGGGTCCCTGAAATTATAGTCTCCCCTTTTCATGAATGCAATGCCTCTTTACAGAAGCACAAAAAAACGGCCTTAGAGGCCGGGACTAGAGAAACTACGAAGAGAAGACGCACTAGAATTGAAACCACCGCCAGAGAGTACTTGCACATAAGTAAGAGGGGGGAAAGAATCACGTTCGTTGAAATAGCGACGTAATTCACGTGCGGTCACCTCATAAACCCGCCCATCGGAAGTAGCCGCCAAGCGGCCTTCAGCAATCGCACTACACACATCAGCAAGAGTCAGGATCTGGTCAAACATGGGATACCTCCCTCCAGAATACTGTGACGCGCTAGAACAGACACGTACAGGCTATGTACCGATAACACGTTTCAAAAGACATATTCGCTTCAGAGCTACTATACTCCCAGCTACAGAAGCTAAAAGGCACCTCCTTGATGATACCTTCTATCGGCACATATTGTTAATCACTCATCCTCCTCTTCTGTTGAATTAACCACCTCTGCGTCCTCATCCAGCAGCCCCCTGATAGGATCAATATACATTACGCGCCGGACAAGGTCAACCTGTTTGATGACATTTTTAACAGCGGGAATAAGAAATTGTCGTCCATCATCTGCTTTAATGACATAGACATCATTGCTACCAGTGGGCATAATTTCGCTGATCACCCCGACAAACCGCTCATCGAGTCGAAAGACTTGCAAGCCCAAAATGTCATGCTGGTAGTACGCATCGGGAGGCAGTTCCGCCAATTCATCCGCTGGAATACAAAGGCTACAATCACGCAGAGTTTCAGCAGTCGTGGCATCATTGACGCCCTCTAACTTAAGCAAAAACATCTCGCCTTTATAGGGACGTATCCCTTTGATCGCACGACGTGAATAATCAGAACTGAGATAGACAGCCTCCAACGTAACAAAACGGTCAGGAATGTCAGTGAAAGGTCGTATCTTAAGCTCCCCACAAATACCAAAAGGGGCCACTATTCTTCCGATAGTAGCCCATTCTGTCGTCTTGTTCATCAAACTCGACCCGTGAATACTCCTACATTGCAATGTAGGCAGGAACAGGTCTTCCTTTCTTGGACCTTGGGCACCAGAACATCTACATTTTAGAGTATTTCTAAAGAGGTATGACGCCCTTCGCGTGTACCACTAACACGCAAGAGAGTACGCATAGCCTTGGCAACCCGACCTTGACGACCAATAACTTTCCCAAAGTCATCAGGTGCAACGTGAAGCTCTAAGACTAAGGCATGGCGATCATTGCGAATTTCGCGCACCGCGACAGCCGAAGGATCATCAACCATTGACTGAGCAATATACTCAATCAGACTACGCATATCTTAAATCCTCGTTTCCATCTCGTCAGAGCCACACACATTTTCAAGCCAATTTATTCAGCCTGCTCTGTAGCCCCTACCGATTGCTTCGCTGCTTGGAAGCGGTCCAGAACACCCATGCGCTTGAGAAGAATAGTGACAGAATCGGTTGGCTGTGCACCATTCTTTAGCCAATAAAGAGCCTTCTCTTCATTAACATTCACAGCGGATGGCTCAACACGAGGATTATACCAACCAATGTTTTCGATGATACGACCATCGCGAGGAGAGCGCGAATCAGCGACTACAATGCGATAGCTAGGGGCTTTCTTCATCCCCGTACGTTTTAAACGAATTTTGACAGTCATGCTTACTAAACTCCACCTCTTCACCCAATTATATGGGATATGTCATCTAAATGGCGCACTACTTCACATAGCGTATGAAAGCGCCTCTAAACTACAGCGAGACTAGAATAGCATGCTGCGAAAAAAATGTCAATGTTTCCGCATGGCCAAAATTTGCAGCCAACTAGAGCAACATAACCAGACCTAGCTGGTGGCATTTGGTGGACCTCGGTATATTGGAATTGGAAGATAACACCATGCCAGCGCGTAACTCTGATATGATAAGTCTGTGAATCAAGATAAGACAATACTCCACAGGCTGCCAGGGCGCGTTGAAAGTATACGCAGAGGGACTTTTCTCCCCTGCAGCACTACATTTGTGAGGAGTAACATTCCTATGAGAACAAGTTCATCCGATAAAGCGCATATGGTTGTTGGGAAGGATGAGTTGATTCACCAAATTGCCGCCAAGGCTGGTATGAATCTGAAAGAGACCAGCAAAGTTATTGATGCATTTACTGAGGTTGTCCGTGAAGGTGTAGCTAAAGGCTATGAGGTACGTCTGATGGGCTTTGGCACCTGGAATCTGCGCGATGTCGCTCCAAGGCGGGTCAAGTCTATTCGCGGAGGAGATCAGATTATCATCCCTGCTCGCAAACGCGTCGGTTTCTCGGTCGGCGCAGTGCTCTCCCAGGCCGCACAGGGACACTCAGCAGGCAACAAGATTAAACCATCGGCACTTGAAACGAAATTACACCAAAATGGTATCTTAACTACTCACTAGAGATGCCTATACATCCCTACGGGCAATAACTTGTTAGGCAAACTTATTGCCCGTTCTGTAAAAAATCGAGGGCAACATGGAGATCAGTCGGAATAGGAGCCTCGAACTCTACAGCATGGCCAGTTATCGGATGAGTAAATTGTAACTGGTAGGCATGTAAAAACTGGCGTTGCGGGAGAAGGTCAGGATGTTTACGTCCAGACCCATACACAGAATCACCAACGACAGGATGCCCAATAGCTTTCAGATGGACGCGAATTTGATGGGTACGCCCAGTCTCCAACTGCACGAGAAGTAGAGTATAATGGGAAAAGCGCTCAAGCACACGAAAATGGGTGCGGGCCTCGCGGCTACCCGATGCGGTAATCGCCATCTGCTGGCGATGACGAGGATTACGCCCGATAGGCGCCTCAATGGTCCCACTATCAAGAGCAACTATCCCTTCAACCAAGGCAAGATAGCGCTTCACCACTTCGTGACGTTTCATCTGTTCAATCAAGGCTGCTTGTGTGCGGATATTTTTTGCAACAACCAACAAACCAGAGGTGTCTCTATCCAGACGGTGCACAATACCAGGACGCAGATCGCCCTCAGTTACCTGTAGTTCAGCATAACGTGCCAGTAAAGCATTGACCAGCGTATCATCGTGGTGACCCGGCGCAGGATGCACAACCATGCCAGCAGCTTTATTTACCACCAGCAGATCAGTATCCTCATAGACAATCTCCAGCGGTAGCGCTTGCCGTATAATGCCACTTCGTGGTGCAGACCGCAGAGTATGCAGAATATGAACGGTATCATGCAACCTAAGTGCATAGCTAGCCTTGGCTGGTTTATCATTTACCAGCACCGCCTCTTCGGCAATAAGCTGTTGCACACTCGTGCGCGAAAGTTCTTCGAGCAGCGAAGTGAGGTAACGATCAAGTCGCATACCAACCTGCTCAGACTGAACAGTCCGTCGCTGTTCATCAAGCCCAGATAATTGATTCAGACAAACCTCCTGAGATAACAACTAGGATGTTTCCTTCTGATTTACGACATAGGCTGCTTCCTGGTCAGCTGCTGATTCTTGACTAGAATATGCCTCCTGATCAGCTGCTGATTCTTGACTAGAATATGCCTCCTGATCAGCTGCTGATTCTTGACTAGAATATGCCTCCTGATCAGCTGCTGATTCTTGAACTGCATCATTGCTCTTGCTATCAGCATTTTTACGGTCCATACCACCAAGGACGGCTAGTATAAATAATAACAACACGCCCATAGAGATCGAGGCGTCAGCTATATTGAAGATGGCAAAATAAAATTTAATCTCCGGGATACGGAAGGAGATAAAATCGACAACATAGCCACCATGAATGACTCTGTCTACCAAATTTCCCAGCGCCCCACCAATGATCAGGCCAAAGACAAGTTTGTAGCTCAATGGACCAGAATTATATATCCGCGAGTAGAAATAGCCTACAACTCCAACGGCAATAAGAATAAAGACAACCAGCAAGTCATTACCCCTAAGCATGCTAAAGGCAACCCCGCTGTTCTGCGTATACTCAAAAACCAGATAATGTCCAAGAAAAGGAAATGGGACCACTTTTCCCAGAGTTAGCTTCTGCACAACCAGATGCTTGGTCCACTGATCTAGTAATACACTAATCATGACAATAAGAAGTGCAAAAGCATCATAGAGACGCGCACGCTTGGCTGACACGATATTTTTTTCCTCTTCACTCAAAAATTAGCTCCTTAGCACTCTTTACATGATACAGCTTTTTCCAGAGCTTGTCTATCCACCCAGTTTCCTCTCTTCCATCTGCTCTTCATGCTGCACACAACGAGATGTCCAGGAAATAGCCTCTAGACGCTTCTCAGGAATAAGTTCTCCTCCAACGATACAGCGCCCATAGGTACCTTCACCAATACGCTTGAGAGCTTGCTCTACCTCAGCGAGTTAGGCTTTGCGTGCGTTGCCAGCGTGCTACTCTAGAACTGGTGGGTTAAACAGGTGTACAAGGGTTAAGCCAGTGCTCATCGAGACGCATACCAGGTCGATAACATTGTCGAGGCAAACATCACTTGGGTTAAAGAGTTAAAGAATTAAAAAATCCTTGTGTTGACGAAACCTCGTCAACACGTTATGCTTAGGTTTAAGAAATCATCATAATGCAGGTAGAAGGATACACACAGACATGACAACATCTCATATTCCACAACATTCCGATAATCAGGCTGAGCATACTTCGCTAACGGAAACTGAAATACCATCGATCTTTACGGACTTTGATCTGCACCTATTTGGGCAGGGAAAACATTACCACCTCTATGAGAAATTGGGAGCCCATCTGCGCACTGTGAACGGGATAACTGGCATAAACTTTGCCGTCTGGGCACCCAATGCTCGCATGGTCTCGGTGATTGGCAATTTCAATAACTGGAATCGTTCTGAGAATCTGATGCATTTGCGTCACCATGATCTGGGAGTTTGGGAATGTTTTATCCCCAATCTGCAAGTTGGTGCCCTTTATAAATATGCTATTTATTCACGCTTCAACCACTATACGGTGGATAAAATCGATCCATACGGCTTTGCTGCCGAACTACGCCCCAATACAGCCAGCATTGTCGCCGATATCCATCAATATATCTGGCATGACGACGCCTGGATACAACAACGCGAACAGAAGCAGCAATTCAACACACCAATCTCTATCTATGAGGTCCACCTTGGTTCTTGGCGGCATATACCAGAACGACATCAAGATGGTGCGATAGAAGAAGATCGCTTCATGACATACCGAGAATTGGCACCTGCACTGGCATCTTATGTGAAAGATTTAGGCTTTACACATATCGAACTCATGCCGATTACGGAATATCCCTTTGATGGCTCCTGGGGCTATCAGGTCACAGGCTACTATGCTCCCACGAGCCGTTTTGGCCCACCAGAAGATTTTCAATATTTTGTTGATTACCTGCATCAAGAGGGCATTGGCATCATCCTTGACTGGGTACCATCACACTTCCCCAAAGATGGTCCCGCGCTCAGCTATTTCGATGGCACCCACCTCTACGAGTACTCTGATCCCCGCAAAGGAGAGCATAAACAATGGGGAACATACGTCTTTGATTATGGACGCAGTGAGGTACGCAACTTCTTGATTGCGAGTGCTCTGTTCTGGCTCCGTGAATATCATATCGATGGCCTGCGGGTCGACGCGGTCGCCTCTATGCTTTACCTTGACTATATGCGCGAGTCGGGCGAGACCATCACCAATCAGCACGGCGGGAGCGAACACCTGGAAGCAATCGACTTTCTACGCCAGCTTAACGAAGCCGTCTATGGACAAGTTCCGGGAACGATCACCATTGCCGAAGAGTCGAGTGAATGGCCGTTGGTATCTCGACCGACCTATGTCGGAGGCCTAGGTTTCAGCTTTAAATGGAATATGGGCTGGATGCATGATATGCTGGAATATATGCACATGGACCCTATCCATCGGCGCTATCACCATAATAACATCACCTTCTCGCTGATGTACGCCTACTCTGAGAACTTCATCCTGCCCCTTTCACATGATGAGGTGGTTCATATCAAAGGGTCTATGGCCAATAAGATGCCGGGCGATCTCTGGCAACGGTTTGCTAACCTACGAGCCTTCTATGGCTACATGTGGGGGCATCCTGGCAAGAAGTTGCTGTTTATGGGCGGCGAGTTTGGACAGTGGAGTGAATGGAACTATAGAGAAAGCCTCGATTGGCACCTATTAGAAACTCCAAGCGATCCACTCCATAGCCAGCTATACGACTTCATGCGCGAACTCAACAAGCTTTATCAGAGCGAACCAGCCCTCAGCGCTCTCGATTGCGATCCCGGAGGCTTTTCCTGGATCGACTGCCATGACTCGGATAATAGTGTAATCTCATTTATGCGGCGTAGCCACTTTGGTGAGGATACATTAGTCTTCGTTTGTAATTTTACCCCTGTCCCACGCCATGGGTATCGTGTCGGAGTACCAGAGGCTGGCGAATACTATGAAGTACTTAATAGCGATGATACTCGCTATGGTGGCAGCGGATTGCTCAACAGCCAGCCAATGCCAAGCGGTCCCATCTACTGGCAATCATGCCCGCACTCGATCTTGCTTACACTTGCACCTCTCAGTACAACTATACTGAAGCGACAAGTACCACAAATATAAGACCATGCTGGGAGAGCAAAATCTTTCTCGAAATGTGATTAGCGAATAGATGTCTCGCGCTTGTGATTGACCTTTTCCAGATACTCATCGCGCCGATAGGCATCACAGACCCACTGGCATATCATCCTAGGGTAGCTCAATGTAATCTAACCTGCGTTCCATTATGCAACGTCTTTAGCTTCCAACGAACACACAATGCATCACATTTGAAGGCAGGTTAGTATTACAACCAATTGAAAGATTTCCCCTCTCTATTGCCGAGGCCAGATGGGTACACTCAGCTCAGAGTGGGGTTTTTAGTACGGGTAGTGCTACGAACAGGTATAATGTTAGGAAGGGGCCAGGGTGATAGGGTGCCCTGCATGCTAACCTGAGCTTGATTATCGAACAACCCAATATGCGATACTGACCCGATCAGAGTAACTCTTCCCTTTCGATCTACACGACTTCCACGAATGATTTGCCCTGTCGTTGTCGTAATTGAACCTTCGGTACTTAAATTGAATTGGATAGTATCGACCAGTGGAACGTGTTGAAGGGGGATAGTCAGACTCGCTGCATTCGTCGATGGTTGGTAAATGCCACTAGCTACTTTACCGTCTTGGAGCGTAAGGGTAGTACGGGTGTTCCATGAGAAAGACCAATTGGTCATCGTTATATTCCAAATACCTCTGGTAGGATCTTGTGCCAATTTAGCTGATGTGTGGAGAGGCTTCTTCTTTGGACTGCTGAAACCTATGGCATCTGACCAGATAGTTGCCGTTCCATTAATCTTTACAATTACAACTTTGGGGACTACGGATTTAGAAACGGTGCTGCTAGAATTAGGTATGGATACAGCATATGCTGTAATGAGACAGCCTTGCATTATACCTAGAGTTATTACTGCAGCTATGGATATAATCGACAGAATAAATCGCTTCATATTGGTTCCTTGCGCCAATAGGCATCACAGACCCACCGGCATATCTCCTAGGGTAGCTCAATGTAATACTAACCTGCGTTCCATTATGCAACGTCTTTAGCTTCCAACGAACATACAATGCATCACATTTGAAGGCTGGTTAGTATTACAACCAATTGAAAGATTTCCCCTCTCTATTGCCGAAACCAGATGGATACACTCAGCTTGTTTTTTTAGCAGGTTTAGTGGCAATAGCAGGTTTAGTGGCAATAGCAGGTTTAGTGGCAATAGCAGGTTTAGTGGCAATAGCAGGTTTAGTGGAAGCAAAAGGCCAGGGTGATACGGTAGCCTCCATGCGGACCTGAGCTTGATTCTTGAGAACCCCAATATTCAATTGTTGCCCGACCATGACAAAATGTCCTTTTTTATCTATACGACTTCCACTGATAGTTGTCCCATCCGTTGTCTTATATGAACCATCGGTACTTAAATTGAATTGGATGGTATTGACTACTGGAACGTTTTTAAAGGGGACAGTCAGACTCACTACATTCGTCGATGATCGGTAAATGCCACTAGCTACCTTACCGTCTTGGAGCACAAGGTTTCTCTGGGAGTTCCATGCGATAGACAATTTGGGTACCGTTATAGTCCAGATACCTTTGCTAAGATCTTGTACACACGTGGCTGATACGTCTTTGAGAGGATCCTTCTGTGGACTATTGAAACCTGTTATGAGTCTGGAGACATTTGACCAGATAGTTACCGATCCGTTAATTTTCACCTTTACACTTAGGGTGGATACGTTTTTACCAGAATGAGGTCTATTTGCAGCATATGCTGCAAGAAGATGGCTTGGCATTGTACCTAGAGTCATTATTGCAACTAGAAATACAACCGCCAGAATAAAACGCTTCATATTGGTTCCTTCCTTCCTGATACCTTGGTACTACCGCATTAAGCGGTCAAATTATCCGCAGGCTTTTGCCAGGGACTTGTGTCTAGACTCCACCGCAACTCAGCATACCTAGACAGACGTGTGGTACAGCTACAGTAAGTGGTGGAGACGCTCTCATTCGTGCTCAAATTCGTTCGTTGTTTGAGCACATCCACTGGATAATACAGCTCTCACCCTAGAACGTCGGTCAAGTAATCGAAAATGGACTGATAAGCTCTGGTAATTTCAAGCTCAATGAGTACCTAAAGAGAACATTCTGGGCTTTACTTGACTGACTCTCTAGATAGAGTGACTCTACACGTTATAGGGAAACCTTCGATTTCAGAAAGATCCCTGAGACAAGGATAGCAGTCTTTTTCTTGATCATCCAGGGTGAAGGAGGGACAATTTTACACCTTCTGAACCTTCCTCAAAGTTTGTGCAGCTACCTTATTGATCCCGGGCTACGAAAGATGCTTAGTGGGTTTTTGGGTAGGAGCAGGTGAAATAGTGAAAGGCCAGGGTGATACGGTGGCCTGCACCACGATCTTAGGTTGATGGCCCATGTCGGGAGACCCATAAGACGAAGAAGGCACTGCTGACCCAGCCAGGACAATTCTTCCCTCTAAATCTATAGGACTTCCATGGATGGTGCGCCCAGTCAATGTCTTAATTGAACCACTAGTACTTAAACTGAGTTGGAACGTCATTATTGAGGGTATCTTGGAGGCAACTTGGGAAACACCTTTTCGAAGGAAACTGGGGATTTGTTTTTCAAGGTCTTGGGAGACCTTGGTTTTAAGGTCTTTGGAGATCTTGTTTTGAACGGGGATACTCATACTCACAGCATTCGTCGATGGTTGGAAAATGCCACTACCTACCTTACCATCTTGGATCGTAAAGGCAGTACCGGCGAACCATGGGATAGACAACTCGGTCAACGTTACATTATAAATGCCTTTGGTAGGATCTTTTACAAGTTTGGCTGTTGTGTGGAGAGGTCTCTCTATTGAAAATAGTGAATATTGTGATCCAAACAAACCTGACGAACCTAACAAACCTGACAAACCTGACAAACCTGATAAGCCTGAAGAACTTATTGAGCCAGATTTATCTTGCGAATGGTGAATAGCATTCATTAGTGGACCTCCCTTATCATCAGGAAAGATAGTTACCGTTCCGTCAACCTTTACATTATTTATAACTGTGGGGATTACAGGTGTGGAGATTACGGGTGTGGGGATTACGGATCTACTAGAAGTAGACGTAGAGGCAGACGTACCGATGATAGATTTGGATGCAGCATATGCTAGATAGCTTGGCATTGTACCTAGAGTCAGTACTGCAGTTAAGGACATAATCGACAGAATAAAGCGCTTCATCTTGGTTCCTTCCTTCTTGATACCTTGCTACTGCCGCATTAAGCGGTCAGATTGTGTCTAGACTCCACCACAACTCAGCGGAGTGCGGTGCAGCTACAGTAAGTGGTGGAGACACTCTCATTTGTGCTCAAATTCGTCCGTTGTTTGAGCACATCCACTGGACAATACAAATCTCACCCTAGATAGAGTTGCTCTACGTTATATGGAGACCTTCGATTTCAGAAATGTCCCTGAGATAATGATAGCTGCTGTTCTCTTGCTCGTCCAGGGGGAAGGAGGGACAATTTTACACCTTCTGAACCTTCTTCAAAGTTTGTGCAGCTATCTTAATTGTTGCATCCACTTGCCACCTCGACCATATCGCTCATGTGGGCGATATGGTCCCAACCACTTGCCTACTCCTCTTGCAAGCTATCATTACAGGCCAGGGCTGGACTTGAAGACTGGATTAGCGAATAGATGTCTCGCGCTTGTGATTGACCTTTTCCAGGTATCCACTGCGTTGATAGGCATCACAGACCCACTGGCATATCTCCTCAGGATTATCAGACATGCGCAGTAGCTCGAAATCCAGCGGAGAAATGTTCTCAAGTTTGAGCATGGTATCACGCAGCCAACCGATTAATCCACTCCAATACTCAGAGCCATAGAGGATGATGGGAAAATTGCTGACCTTTTTCGTCTGGATGAGCGTCAAGGCCTCAAAAAGTTCATCCATTGTACCAAAACCGCCAGGAAAAATGATGAAGGCGTTGGAGTATTTGATGAACAGGGTCTTGCGCACAAAAAAGTAACGAAAATCAAGCGAGATGTCTAGGTACGGATTTGACGCTTGCTCAAAGGGTAGCTCTATGTTACAACCAATTGAAAGATTTCCTCCCTCTTGAGCACCTTTATTGGCAGCTTCCATAATCCCCGGTCCACCCCCAGTAATGATGCCAAAACCTGCCTTCGCTAACAAGCGTGCTGTCGTTATAGCAGCTGTATAGTCGGGATCATGCGGCTTCGTTCGCGCAGAGCCGAAGATGGCAATAGATGGAGGGATATGAGCCAGAGCATCAAAACCATTCACAAATTCACTCATAATGCGCATGAGACGCCAGGGATCAGTAATCGTGAAATCAAAATTGAGCGCACGTTCAAAAGCGTGATGCTCTTGTTCTACCTGCTCTTGAGGCACTGGTTCACTTGGACTAACGAGAGGTTGCGCTGGTCGAACCAGGAGACGCTCATCTTCGGTAACAACATGACCCCGCCCTTGATTACGTAGAGATTTATAACGTGACTTTGCCCCTCGGCGACTATTACCATTGAATTTTCCGTTGCGATTCATAACAATGACACCTCCTCGCAACTAACTAATCTAAGCACATTCGACAGAGACGAAGAGCCTACAAAGCCCTGTTTGTCATAAACAGGGCTTTGTCGAACGAGATTCCCTCGTTAAAAACTATTCTAGTGCACCACCGCAAAAGCTACAGAAACGCATATTGGTCTGCTCGCGATCACAACGGGAACAACGGACCAACTTTGGTTCAGAAGCGGAGGGCGATGTTGTTGGAGAACTTGAGATTGGTCCAGTTTCTGCTTGCCTGCCACTGCCATTTTTACTATTTCCATTACTTCCAACAGCAGGAACACGTGGATAGCGACCCGCCAGAATATCTTTATACTGCTGGCTCTCAAACCAATTAACACTTTCACGTGCCCGCACGATGATCAGTGGATGGCTGACTGCACTGACCATTAACACCTTATATATCCGGTCAAGCATGTTAGCATCAACTTCTTGATATAAATCCGCTTGCTTGAGAAATTCCCGTGCATTCATTTGATCACGCTGGAAAAGCGTCCCTCCTGCCAACTTCATCATCAAAGACAGCATTACTTCTGAATCTTGGACTACTAGTGAACAGGCACGATCCGCAGTGAACTCCGACTTGCGATCCCACTCTAACAGAGCCGCCTCTAGAGAACGACCAATCAAACGTCCAAGACCTAATGTCATATCACCTATAATTTGAAGAAGCAAGCTGATGCAGCGAGCCATCGTCTTGTAAAGCACATGACCCGACTTAATATGACCAAGTTCATGGGCAATCACTCCCATGACTTCGGTCTCAGTCATCAAATCCAGCAGGCCTGTTGTGACGACAATGTAAGGACGCTCACAACCACTCGTATAGGCATTGGGCACTGGATGCTGTGCTGCATAGAGTTCTGGCTCAGGCACATCTAGAATGGCACAAGCTTCTTGCAGCGAGGCATAAAGCTGAGGGCATTGGGTAGCAGAAATACGAACTGTTTGGGCAACATTTTGAATGTAGGCAACTTTCTCGGGAAATAGCTCGATAAACTTGCGCACCACTATGTCCAACCCAGGCACTCGCTGGAGTGCACCAAGTGCAGCTCGATCATAGGGATGTTGCAGAGCAACCGGATCTATGCCCGGGAAACGCCGTCGCACATTTGGCTGAGCAGTGGACATATACAGAAGACTCCTTCCAGACCCAGCACCCTCCACTCCAAACTCAACGACGATCCAAGGCAATTTGAGTTCAGCAGTGCGGTGATAATAACACAACCGTATTGCCTGGGCCACAATCTCATCATACCATTCATACGCTTGAGGCTAGCCGGGGGTTGCAAAGCCTAAGAGCAATACTATATGAGGTGATTGACAATCTACAAGCAAGAGAATACCAGACCAATGCTCACCATCAGAGAAGCAAAATCCCTGCTGATCACGGCATAGGGAAATGTTACTCTAGTACCCACGCCCGAGTCCCAGAATTGCTCAGAGGACGCCCCATTCCCTACTGAGCATAGACGTGATATGCTTAGACTAGCAAAACAACTACTATCCCATCAGAAAGGCAGCTAGAAAAAATTCCTATGGCAACCATCAGTGTAAGGACAAAACAGAAAGATCAAATTGTAGATATTACTGGCACAGTCGAAAAACATTTACAGGATGTTAAAAATGGGCAAGGCATGTGTATGCTCTTTGTAGCACATACAACCTGTGCAATTACTACGGCAGATTTAGACCCAGGAACTGACCTCGATCTTCTTGACGCACTTCGAGGTGTGCTACCACAGATCAGGTATCGCCATCCCCATGATCCTTCGCACACATCTGATCATATTCTCTCATCTATTATTGGCCCATCCCTCGTGATACCTTATGCCAATCATAGACTGCTTCTAGGCACGTGGCAACGCATTATTCTGGTTGAGCTGGATGGTCCACGGCAACGCACCGTTCATCTTTCGTATACACCAAGTTCTTCTGTATGATATTTTTACTTTGCATTTACTGCATAGATCGCCAGATGAGAAAATGCTGCCTGCGCTCCTGGATGAGCACTAGACAAGTTGGAGACAAAGAGTGCAATGACACCACTGGTATAACTGGCATCCGAGAAGGTTCGTACCATCTGCCCATTAACAATCAAAGTCATCTTTGAACCATTGGCAATAACCACAACCTGATTGACATGTCCCACAGGCTGGATAGCTACATGCGCTGTAGCACCTACCAACGTCGTGGAGCTGGTATTCCCACTAGCATCTGTCACCACCTTGAAAATCATATATGTGCCATTACCATAGAATTCAATGCGATAATAAGCAAGAAGATTGCCTTGAGCATCGGTAGTTCCTCGAATACACAGGCCATATCCATTTTGTCGGTCGCCCTTAGAAAGATTTGCATTAACAATCAACTTATAATTGCCGAAGGGCTTGCTACTGGGAAGTATTGCTGGGAAGATCCTATTGTCATCATCTTCCAGAAGCAAGTTGCCCTTCTTCATAGACACCAGATATCTTCCTTGCATGCTTTGCATATTCCACTGCTTGCTATTATTCATGAATGTTTCAGCAAAGAGTGGTGTAGCTTTCGGTATGGGATAGCTGGTGGATACAGTAGTGGTATGCACTGCTGTTTGCCTCAAAACCAGTAATGTCCAACCAGCAATGCTACCGCCAACAAGCATCAAGAGCACGATGATAAGACCCACCACCTTTTTCATGTTCAGGATACGGCGCTGTTCTGGTATAGATAGCGAGATCTCTGGAGTCTGAGGCGGAGCGATAAATGCTGATGATATTGCATTAGAGGGTAGAGAAGCTGGAGGGAAGAAGGCCTGTACAGACGAGTTGTCGTAGCCACAATACCCACACTGAAGACTATTTGGAGGAAGTGGATTGCGGCAACATTGGCAAAATGAAGTCGGCGCACCTCCAAAGGATACAAATGACGAGGACACAGAAAAACCTCCACAAGAACCTTTCAGGGGACCCACCCAAATCCCGTGGGGGGAAAGAAAGTTACTCTCCTAATCTAGAACGAAGCATAGTTGAATATGTAACATTGGAATATTCCACAGAATCATATGCGAACGGGCTTTCGTAGCTTTTGCCACGACTTCGACTGAAGTCCCCCATAGCTTGCGGCGGGCTCAAGCCCTTTTTCTGTCACGAATTTTACCTATCAATTTGGCAACGGCTCCAGAAACTTCTATCATCCTAACAACGTATACACGAATGATCATAAAGGGAATGGGAGAGATATTCTATGCCACGCACGGTTTTCTTAATCGACGTCGATAATACACTCCTAGACAATGATCGTGTCAAGGCAGACCTAGATCAGCACCTCCAAGCAGCCCTTGGACCGCAATTAGCTCAGCAATTTTGGGATATCTACGAGCAGGTACGAAAAGAGAAGGACGTTGTAGACATACCAGCAGCACTCGCTAAATTCCGTGAACAGACTTCAACTGCTGACATGGATGAACAAACCTACCTGCACATCTGCTCCCTATTCGAGCACTATCCTTTCGATAGAGCACTCTATCCATACGCGTTGGAGACTATACAACATCTCAAGACCATAGGACAGGTAGTGATTATCTCCGATGGTGACCGGCATTTCCAGGCAGAGAAGATTTTCAACAGCGCGTTGGCTGACGCCGTAGAGGGCAAGGTTTTACTCTATACCCACAAGCAAGAGCATCTAGACGAAATCATGAGGCTTTATCCCGCTGCTCATTATGTCATCATTGACGACAAACCGAGCATTCTTGCAGATACAAAAAAGGCGCTAGGACCAAAAGTCACTACAGTATTAGTCAAACAAGGCAAATATGCAGCCCAGCAACCACCAGAGAACTTCGTTCCAGATAGGGTATTTGACCACATAGGAGATTTGAATAACTGTACAGTGGAACAACTTCTCAGTCCAGTATAAGGTAAATTTGGCCAAACCATGGGCTTTTCCAGGAGAACATGCTTCTCCGGAAAAGCCGCTCACATAGGTGCTACAATCATGTTCTGGCAGGGCGTACTCGGGTCCATATTGCACGAGTGTAGGCTGTACGCATCCCCATACGTTCCATATTGGCCTGAGCCACACTGCCTGCCTCCGTTTGCCCAACAATCAGGGTGCACTTCGCTTCAGCAGCAAGAGCAAAACGCTGGGCAAGCGTTACTGTCTGGCATCCCCGGTTCCTGAAAGAGGGAATAGTGGCACTTCCAGCTAATGACGCGATCCCATCCCGAATGTAGAGTAGACCAATGCTAGCTGGTTTCTCATCAACGCTTACCAAACTGAATTGCCATCCTGCACGTCCATAGAGCACCTCGAGGGCGCTCGCAAGAAGCTTTACTTCACTTCCCTGTCCATGCAATGCCCCCTGAAAGCCATGCATGTATACGTCGACAAAGCACACCAAACGCTCAAAGGAGACATCCTCGATGGCCACAGAGGGAGGGGGATCCAGCGGGACTGCTGAGGGAACACCGTATAACATGCTCTGAAACATGGACTCATGAAATCCATAGTCAGTTAGACCTGTAAGCAGTTCAGGGCTGACACGATAGGGATTGAGATCAATACGATATGGCACTCCCTGTACCTCATAGAAGCGTATGATATCAGCGAGCTGAGCCGCATGCTCTGGGCCTATGCCTATCACACGATTAAAGAGACCTACATGAGCGAGATTGCGAGCCGCGAAGGCCCTCGCTCTCCCAAAATGTTGGATTACGACCCCGAAGGGGTTACCTGGTTGCTCACGCATGCCCTGCATCCATGATTCGATATAGCCTGCTTTCGACTGCTCTATTCGATCTGACAGTTCTTGCGTCATAATCGGAACATCCATCTCTATCTACCTTTCTTGTGATGCAAATACCCATTCTCCGTTGAATATGAGTTGAAGCTGTTCTTTCTATATCGATGGCCGTTTGCCTAAGAGCATTGTACCATTAAAAGGTGCAACGTTTCCTATCCATGATGATCGATTTGAGATGAAAGGTCACTTTTCTTCTACTACTACCTATGCATGCCATATTTGCACTGTCGTGTCCCTGCCAGCCGAAGCAATGCTAATGCCGTCCGGAGACCATTGTACAACATTTACTTGATCAAAATGACCACTATGGGTCCAAATGTGTGACCCGGTAGAGGCGTACCACACATGCACTGTCCCATCGGTGCCTGCCGAGGCAATGCGTGTACTGTCTGGCGACCAGGATACTGCTTTCACATTTCCGCTATGTCCCTCATAGATTTGAACTTGCATTCCCGTTGTAGCATCCCATACCTGTACAGTTCCTTCATAAACGCTGCTTCCAGATGCGATACAATAGCCATTTGGCGACCAAGCTACTGCGGTAACGTCACTGACGTGATTTTCGTACGTTAGAAGCAGCTCACCAGTGACCGCGTCCCATATATGCACTTTTCGGTCGTTTCCACCCGAGGCAATGCGTCTACCATCTGGAGACCATGTTACTGCGTACACATAGCTATGATGACCATCAAAGGTTTGAATATGTCTACCTGTGGTAGCTTCCCACACCTGTACTGTCCCATCAACACTTGCTGAGGCAATGCATCTACCATCAGGGGACCATGCCAATGCTGGCACGCTGGTAAGATGGCCGCGATAGATCCAGATTCGTCTTCCATTGGAAGCATCCCACACCTGCACCATTTTGTCCCAACTTCCAGATGCGATAGATGTCCCATCTGGCGACCAAGCCACTGCAAATATCATTCCTTCAGGCATTCCCCCTGACACAGCTTTATTAGATGCATGACCATCATAGACCAGAATAGGTTCTACTTTTGTATGATCCCAGACATGGACTTTCTCATCCCAACCTCCAGAGGCGATACGAGAGCCGTCTGGTGACCATGCCAGTGCCTCTACAAAATGAGTATGACCACGATAGGTAGAGATCGGTGTGCCAACAAACGACGTCAATACAGCTCGCTGTGGCAACGGTACAGATAGAGCAGATACCACTGGCACGGCTAATCCGCCTGACGGACCTTCCTGGGTAGATATTTGTTGAGGGGATATGAGCAGTTTTGTTTGCATTTCAGGCGGGCATGCCTCCTCAAGAGCAGAAACAAACTCTAGGATGGAAGGGAAACGCAACCGTGGGTCCTTGGCTAGCGCTTTCTGTATGATCTGCTCTACTACTGGTGGGATGCTAGGAAACTCTGGCTTGCAGTGATGGTGGTGGATTCGGAGAGATGTTGGAGAGCAATTTCGATAGGTGTTGCACCGACGAATGGATATGTCCCACATAACCATTCGTAGACCACTACAGCTAATGCATATTGGTCACTGGCTGGGCGTGCTCTGCCTCGAATTTGTTCAGGTGCCATATACCAGACAGTGCCCATAGCATCATGTGTATTGAGCGATTGGGTTTTGTGGGCAGCGATAGCAGTGCCAAAGTCACTGAGGACAATATTGCCCTTGTCCCCTACTAACATATTCTCTGGCTTCACATCCCGGTGTACAATTTTCTGGTCATGGGCATACTGCAGTGCTGATGCCACCTGCCTCACATACGATACCACTATCGATAGTGGAACTGTTGTGCCCTGAGGATGGCACTGACGCAATGTACCATGAGCGGCATACTCCATGACCAGAAAAGGCGTAGCATTCTCCTGACCAAACTCCAGTACTCGTAGAATATGAGGATGCTTCAGAGCAGCAACCATTTGTGCCTCTTTGAGAAATCTCTGGAAGTCCTGAGCTGTCATCTGTTCAAGCGACACCTTGATAGCGGCCTGAGTATTGAGATAGATATGCTGACCTAGATAGACGTCAGCAAACCCTCCCCGCCCGAGCAAGCAGGTTAGTAGATAATTGCCAAGTTTTTGACCAACACGATCATACATTGTCAGTTCCTCCTTAAAAAGAAATAGCAAGGATTATATATGACAATGATTTCGATCCAGTCGGTCAATGGCTATTCGCAAATATTCACTGCAACGAATATATGGTTTCCGTTGAAATGACGCGGATAGTAGGCAGTACTCTTCGGTAAGGTGTCTGCTGGTATCGCCTGGAACTCTTTTTGGCGAGCAACACTTTCAACTTGGCTACAATTTGTACGGTCGAAGACTTGGTTATGTTGTTTATGCCAATAGAACGACCACTTTTGCGTATATAATTAAAACGGTCTAGTTTCACCGAATAGAACCCTTCTTCCTAGAAAAAAATATAACTTATTTTTTAGCATAAGGGCGTCTATTTTACTATCACCTGCTGCTGTGGACTAGCAGGAAAGTACTAGACAAGCAGCATTAAAGAGCAGAGCGTAATGCTGCCTGCGCAGCGAAGTAACCACACAGTCCATGAACTCCACCACCCGGTGGAGTCGATGCTGAACAAAGAAAGATTTTTTTTGCTGGAGTACTATATGGTACTAAGCGAAACACAGGGCGTGTAAAGATTTGCCATATACTTTGCGCTCCACCGTTAATATCTCCTCCAACATAGTTAGCATTGTATTGTTCTAAATTTGCTGGTGTAAAAACATGACGGGCCAAAATGCGCTCACAAAACCCCGGAGCAAAGCGCTCAATCTGCGCCTCAATACGACTGGTCATATCAAAGGTTGAACCATGAGGGACATGGCAATAGGTCCAGGCTGTATGCCTCCCTTCCGGTGCACGTGTAGGATCAAAAAGACTTTGTTGTGCAACTAAAACATAGGGATGTTCAGGTAACTGCCCTCGCCAAACCTGACGTTCAGACGTTGCAATCTCCGCAAATGTGCCTCCAACGTGCACAGTACCAGCCAGCAAGCAATCCTGGGCTTTCCAGGGAATAGGACCTGCAAGCGCAAAGTCGACCTTGAAAGAGCCTGGACCATAGCGGTAACGCTGCAAACTACGCTTATAATTCTCAGGCAGGCAATGTCCAGCGATGCGTAGCAACTGGCGTGGAGTAACATCAAACAAGACTACACGCGATGATGGCAGTGCATCAATGTTTTCTACTTCTAACCCGGTAACTATCTCTCCTCCCAGAGAGCGCAGATAAGCGGCGAGAGCATCAGCAATCTTTTGTGAGCCGCCACGAGGAAATGGCCAGCCACAGATGTGCCCGGCTGTCATCAATGCTAGTCCTGGGGCAGCGCTTGCTAGACGCTCAAGCGGTAACATGGAATGTGCACACATGCCAGCTAGCAGAGCTTGTGCCCGCTCTCCCTTAAAGTGATGTTCAGTTAGCCATTGGGCAGAACACACCGCAGAGAAGGCAAATGGCGCAAGGACTACGGGATGGAGGAGTGGGGTCAGGCGCAGTGGTCCAAGGAAAGCACGAGCGATGGCGTTCCAGTTCTTAACAAAGGGTGTCAGAAGCCTTTTGTAAGCAGCAGCATCAGAGCCAAGCATGGCACTGGTCTTGTCTATAGAGCGCCTCAAGAGCACGGCTGTTCCATCATCAAATGGATGTGCCAGAGCTACAGGTGGATATACCCATTCCAGTCCATACTCTTTCGAGCGGAAGTGTACGCCAGAAAGGGGAACAATAGCCTAGTGGATGGATGGCAGAGCAAACATCGTGTACAAAGCCTGCCAATGTTAACTCTTTTGAGCGTGTACCCCCACCAATGGTATCCCTAGCCTCAACAACAAGGACAGAACGTCCTGCACGGGCCAGTACGATTGCCGCTGAGAGGCCATTGGGACCTGCACCGACGACAATGGCGTCATAAGCCTGACGAATAGACATGAAGAGGCCATTTCCTTCCTAAATACGTTTGAGCACGAAGCCAAGCCTACACATTAGGTTTTGAGTTAGTCCTAGTTGATAGCCACTGATTTAACGAACAATAGTCTACTCTCATTTTCCCTTCGTGGGAAGAGATCTACCTCATCAATAACATTATGCTCCCTTGGAAGAAACAAGGAAGGGATGCACGAATATTGCCTAATCTCGTTGTTGCCCATCATCACAGAATCTAGAGGACGCAAATTAGCGGTTCTGCCTTCCTGCGCTCTGAAAATCCCCACACTCTTGCCAAAGAGAAACTATTATAAATATATTCGACAATATTCCAATGGATGTATTTATCGATGTATAAGAGATAGATATATAATTAAAAATATGTTATAGTTTCCTAGGAGGAGCGACAAGCTTCTCTTGATTACGATCATCATGTCAACCGTTCGATAAGAACTGAGAAAGTCCGAAAGTCAGTGAGAACTTCCTGTTTGATTGCAAAAAGGAGAAACTTAATGGTACAAACATCAGTCGAAGGTTATCAGGAGGAACAGCCTTTGCTATGTAAGCGGTTGATTCGACTTGCCGCTCTATCCGTAGTGGGGTTCTTTATTGCTATCCTGACAAGCGTTGTCCTTTCAGGTTTGGGTAGCACCGCTTATGCAGCGGATGGGATCGGAGGCTTTCCTGGTGGCACTGCCGTAACGGCTCCTGCCGTCACCGGTGGCTTCCCTGGTGGCACTGCCGTCTCAGCTCCTGCCGTCACTGGTGGCTTCCCTGGTGGCACTGCCGTAACGGCTCCTGCCGTCACCGGTGGCTTCCCTGGTGGCACTGCCGTCTCAGCTCCTGCCGTCACCGGTGGCTTCCCTGGTGGCACTGCCGTCTCAGCTCCTGCCGTCACCGGTGGCTTCCCTGGTGGCACTGCCGTCTCAGCTCCTGCCGTCACTGGTGGCTTCCCTGGTGGCACTGCCGTCTCAGCTCCTGCCGTCACCGGTGGCTTCCCTGGTGGCACTGCCGTCTCAGCTCCTGCCGTCACTGGTGGCTTCCCTGGTGGCACTGCCGTCTCAGCTCCTGCTGTCACCGGTGGCTTCCCTGGTGGCACTGCCGTCTCAGCTCCTGCTGTCACCGGTGGCTTCCCTGGTGGCACTGCCGTCTCAGCTCCTGCTGTCACCGGTGGCTTCCCTGGTAGCACTGCCGTCTCAGCCCCTGCCGTCACTGGTGGCTTCCCTGGTGGCACTGCCGTCTCAGCTCCTGCCGTCACTGGTGGCTTCCCTGGTGGCACTGCCGTCTCAGCTCCTGCCGTCACTGGTGGCTTCCCTGGTGGCACTGCCGTCTCAGCCCCTGCCGTCACTGGTGGCTTCCCTGGTGGCACTGCCGTCTCAGCTCCTGCCGTCACTGGTGGCTTCCCTGGTGGCACTGCCGTCTCAGCTCCTGCCGTCACTGGTGGCTTCCCTGGTGGCACTGCCGTCTCAGCTCCTGCTGTCACCGGTGGCTTCCCTGGTGGCACTGCCGTCTCAGCTCCTGCCGTCACCGGTGGCTTCCCTGGTGGCACTGCCGTCTCAGCCCCTGCCGTCACCGGTGGCTTCCCTGGTGGCACTGCCGTCTCAGCTCCTGCCGTCACCGGTGGCTTCCCTGGTGGCACTGCCGTCTCAGCCCCTGCCGTCACTGGTGGCTTCCCTGGTGGCACTGCCGTCTCAGCCCCTGCCGTCACCGGTGGCTTCCCTGGAAGAATAGGGGGAATGAGACCGACGTTAACCAGAGGATTCACTAGTTTTCGTCGTTTGAGATGATACCAAGGCAATTGAATCATTACTGTTCCTTTAGGACATGTTGAGCGCAAAAAAGATGCCTTGTCTAATAGGACAGGGCATCCTCTACAATAGCGGAGGAACAAATTAGTAGCAGTTATACTAGATCTTCCCCAGCACAACTTCGATCGTATAACTTTCCAGCTTCTTTTGAGAAGTTGGGGAGATGCGTTCCCGGGTAGATCTCCTCAAATGAGGGTTCGTTTTGTTCTTGAATAGAGAGATACGAGCAAATTATCAGCTAGAGTCTCAGACATGATTTCATTCTCAGGCATCTTTATGGTAAAGTAGCAAAATTTATGGCATAAAATCGATAAATAATATGTCCATTGTTCTACATAAAATATTCTTGAGCTTGCATATATTTTATTTGTAATATATATTTGAAATTGTAGCATAGTTTTAGTAGTGCTTGTCTAGTAGATAGTTTCTTGATAACGCTTCATAGTAGGTCAACCGGAAGGGATACCTTAGAAAAAAGTTCTGGCATTTTGCTAGCAACTCTGATCATCAGGACTTGGAAGTAAGCTTTAGGCTTTCCTAAGTGAAGAAAATGTTTGAACACGAAGGTGAAGTTCATTCTTAGCAGAATCCAATGTGACAATTCGAAAGATCTAAGAATTGTGCACAGCCTCATCAGAGGGTCTCAAGTCGCGATTACCGATCTGGAAGGTGTCATATTCATTGGAACTATACCTAAGGTTCGAACGAGAAAGGGATATCTCATGAGGCTTTCTATCGTTAGAAAGATCGCTTGCCTTGCCGTATTGAGTAGCGTGTTGATGATAGCGTTTCTAGTAGGCATATCTACTCCTACATATGCTCATGCTCATGCTCATGCTCAGTCTCACGCTCAATATATACCAAATACACCAAACACACCAAATAGTCCTGGAGGGTGGGGAGGCCCGAACACACCAAATACACCAAACACACCAAATAGTCCTGGAGGGTGGGGAGGCCCGAACACACCAAATACACCAAACACACCAAATAGTCCTGGAGGGTGGGGAGGCCCAAACACACCAAACACACCAAATAGTCCTGGATGGTAGGAAGGACCAAACACACTAAATACGTCAAGCTAGAGGGTAGTTCGAGGAATCTTTGCTTGGACTACACTGCATAACAAAGATGACAGGTATGAATGGAACCGAGAGTGACAAATAGCTCTCGGTTCCATTCTCTTCCCAAGATACTTCCGACTTTGTGACACTCCGCACAGGCTAGCCGCCCGGCAGCTTCTGACGTCCCAACGTAGTCATAAATATCGAGTACTCTGAGAAAACTTAGTCTCCTGAGAAAACCAATCATCATGGGAATACCAAGAGTACCGGGTGTTATGAGATTTTTTTGTGTGATTGAAGCAAACAGTACGACCATATCTTTTGGTTTTCTGGATATAATGAATATTCTGGAAATACTTTAGATTGTTTGGCGTATTCGATGCATTCAGTGTGCCCAGCGCGTTCGGCGTGTTCGGCGTGTTCGGCGTGTTCGGCGTGTTCGGCGTGTTCGGCGTGTTCGGTGTGTTCGGTGTGTTCGGCGTGTTCGGCGTGTTCGGCGTGTTCGGCGTGTTCGGCGTATCGGCTCCTGGAATCCTAGTGCACATCTCTGTTGCATTTGCCTTTTTACTTGCAGCTAAAGCTGGCGTTGAGATACCAACTAGTAACAGCAATACTGTCAAGCTACTTAATACAACAGAATAGCTATACTTTCTAGCAACAAAATGACTCATTAGTATTTCCCTTTCTTGTTCGAATCTATACTCTGTACCTACTTGCCACTAGCCATATGCCACCATTCACTTTAAATGAAAATTAACAATAGGCTACTACAAGAGGCTCTATTTCTATCACCATTTTAAGTACTGATAAAATCGAAAGTAATCAATAATTTGTATTTTTATAACCCTCAGGCTAATTAGAGAGCGTTTAATACACCTAAAATCGAAATCTCTTAATAAATGGATATAGAGCAAAATGAGCGTATCACTGAATGTGAAAGATAGTTAGGCAAGCGTCAAGTTGAGGGTAGATTGAGTTGACAGTTTGAAGAGTCACAGATATCTCTAAAGCCTCTTGGCAAGGCACTTTCTGCGATTTAGTTTGTCAGAAACTGTCAACCAGGTTTGACGCATGCCTTACGATTTTAGCTTGATAGAATGGCAAACTTGCTAATACAGAAAAAGGATGCCTAAATCTATGTAATTTTTTTCTAGAACAAGGCATCCTTTGTATGGCAGAGACAAACTAGCAGTCTAGATCTTCCCTAGCACAACTTCGATTGTATAGCCTTCCAGTTTCTTCTGTGAAGTTGGCGAAATGCGTTCTCGGTAAATCTCCTCAAATGAGGGTTTATCTTGCTCCTGATGGATCGAGATGAGCAAATTACCAGCCAGAGTCTCAGCCATGATCTCATCTCCATAGTCCTGCAGAATTGCAGCCAGCTCTGCCTGAGTATAGAGTGCCAGACCGATATGATCTTCGATATTCAGGCCAGCCTTCTTACGCATATCCTGTATAAAGTGAGTCAGATCGCGAACCAATCCTTCCTCTACGCAGTTGCGGAGTGATGGTAGTTTCCAGTGCCACGATGTAGCCGCGTTCTTCTGCTGTGACAAAACCTGGACGTGCCGTAGCGATGACCTCAACCTCTTCCGCTGTCAAAGTCACCTGCCGTTCATCAACAATGATTTCTAGCTTCCCGGTTGTATTTAGCTTGCTGGCAGCTATCTGTGCTAGATGTGTATCGATGTTCTTGAAGTACTTCAGGATTTTTTGGAGCAATGGGCCATACTTGGGACCAAGAACCTTGGCATTAGGGCGCAGAGTATATGCGATCATATCGCTATCGCTGCTCATTAATTCCAGATGCTTGATATCCAGTTCTTCAAGGATCTGACCTCTCAGACGTTGCAGAGCCTCTTCTTCAACTGTCGTTGGCACATGCACATACAGTGCATTGAGTGGTTGACGTACGCGGATCTGTGCTTTTTCGCGTGCTGCACGCCCAAGACCAACGATACGCATCACGAGGTGTGTCTCGTTAGTGAGCTTCTCATCGATCAATTCCTCTTGTACTTCAGGCCAATCATTGAGGTGAACACTGAACGGTGCATTCTGATTGACACTACATACCAGATTTTGGTACAGCTCTTCCGTCAAGAAGGGGATAAACGGTGCGAGCAAGGTTACCAACGTCGTCAGGCATTCATAAAGTGTCAGATATGCTGCCAGTTTGTCATCGTCGAGTTCGGGTTTCCAGATGCGCTCACGACTGCGGCGTAGATACCAATTGGAGAGGTCATCCAGGAATGCTTGCAAGACTTCGGTCGGTTTTACCGTGTCATATTGCTCCAACCCATTCGTAACCTCGCGGATGGTCTGCTGCAATTCGGAAATGATCCAACGATCGAGGTCGGTTCGCTGTGCAACTGCCAAGTGATGCTGAGTTGGATCAAATTGGTCAATGTTGGCATAGGTCACAAAGAACCAGTAGATGTTCCAGATCTTATCCAAGGTCCTGCGTACTAGCATCCATTTCTCACTCAAACGGACAGGCACGCCCGTCTTAGCACTTTTCTGCATATCCTCTTCTGTGGGGATACGTGGGAAGTTGAGATTTTGCTCTGGCACATGATTGGTGTAGAGCCAGCGCATTGTATCAGCACCCACGCGATCAGCCGCTTCATCGAAAACGACCATATTCCCTTTAGATTTATGCATTGGAGTACCATCTTCTGCCATCAATGTTGCATAACCGAAGAGCGTTTGAAATGGCGGTTTATTCTGCAAGACAGTGCTCATCACCAGCATTGAATAGAACCAGTTGCGGAATTGTCCTGGAAACGATTCTGTGACAAAATCTGCAGGGAACCACTGCTTCCAGTAGTCAGGGTCAGTTTGATAATGCAATGTCGAATAGGGAACGATACCAGCATCGAGCCAGGGATTACCCACATCTTTAAGGCGAGAAACTTCAGCACCACACTGCGAGCAGCGAATTCTTCACGGCATCAACCCATGGACGGTGAGGCGTGTGACCATCGAAGACTTCCCAACCTGCGACAGCACGCTCTTTCAGCTCCTCTCGACTGCCAATGACCTCGAAATTGCCGCACTGATGACAGTCGAAGATGGGCAATGCCAGACCCCAATAACGCTTCTTAGAGATCATCCAGTCATCCATATTCCGTAGCCAATCCATCTCGCGATCGTAACCGAAAGATGGAATCCATGTGATCTGACCTACTACATCCATGATCTCATAGCGCAGCTTTCCCATTGAAATGAACCATTCGTCAACCAAACGGAAAATCAATTCAGTCTTACAGCGCCAGCAGGTTGGGTAACGATGGCGATAGTTTTGTGGGCGATAAAGTAGTCCTTTCTGTGTCAGATTCTCGGCAACCTGTTGTCCGACCTCAGCGGCATTTTGGCCTGTAAGCCAGTCATATCCCTGTATGTACACGCCAAATTCGTCGACAGGGGCAAGAGCAGCCAGATTGAACTCTTTCCCAAGGGCAAAGTCTTCGCGACCACAACCAGGAGCGATATGGACGATACCTGTACCTTCGGTCGCACTGACATCTTTCCAGGATATGACTGTATGGATTACACCCTGTGCTACTGGTAACTCATCGAAAGGACCACGATAGTTCCAGCCAAGCATGTCACTGCCTTTGAGCGTCTCCACAACGCGGTAATCGCCTTTGTCGCGCCCTTTAAGCGCTTTCAGAATAGGCAGGAGTTCTTCGGCCAGATAATAGAATGCTCCATCCTGCTCAACCTTGACATAAGGAAGATCGGGGTTAACGGCAGCAGCGACGTTTGCGGCCAGAGTCCAAGGAGTAGTCGTCCACGCGAAGTAAATACTCGCCTGGGCGATCGACCAATGGGAAGCGGACATAGAGGCTCAAGTGAGATGTTTCCTTGTATCCTTCGGTCTCCATCTCCATGTTGGAGATACCTGTGGCACAGCGCGGACACCATGGCATAACGTCGCGCCCTTTATAGATCAAGCCTCGCTCTCTACATTTCTTGAGGAACGACCAAATGGTATAGTTATTCTCATCCGAGAGAGTATAGTAGTCGTGACCCCAGTCCATCCAATAGCCCAAGCGAATGGATTGCTCAGTTTGCCGCTTAGCAAACGTGAAAACTTGCTCTTTACACCGCTCAACAAACTCAGCGATGCCGTATGCTTCGATGTCGCGTTTCGTTTTCAACCCTAAGTCTTGCTCAACGTTAACCTCAACCCAGAGTCCCTGACAGTCAAAGCCATTTTGATAACGTTGTTTATAACCCTGCATTGTTTTGAAGCGTTGGTACAGGTCCTTGTAAGTGCGTCCCCAGGCATGATGAACGCCCATGGGATTGTTAGCGGTGATTGGACCATCCAGAAATGAGTATTGTTTGTCACTGCGCTCATTGCGTTGCAGATACATTTGACGTACACTTCGGTCTTCCCACCATTGCTGAATGGTACGTTCCAATGCGGGATAATCAACGCGGTCGGCAGCGACGACCGGTTTGAATACGCTTGCTTTCACAGACATTGTGTCCTCCTCTGTCTCCATGACGCTATACTAGAATATTCTGCTTGTTACTCTTAAACAGGATAAAGATCGTTAAGTTCGATCTCTAAACGCTTATTGATTTTGCCCTTATTGTCTGTTTTGGTAATCCGGATGCCACCAACTTCTTTCGTATGGTTAACATGTGTTCCTCCATCAGCTTGCAGGTCAAGCCCAACAATCTCGACAATACGGACCTCTTCCATATTCGCTGGCAGCAAGTTGATTTTGGTGCGCACCAAGTCTGGGATGACAAGGGCTTTCTCCCGAGGTAATGTATAGACACGTATCGGATAATCTGCCTCAATTGCTTCATTTACTTTATCTTCAATGTATTGAATGCGATGTTTATTCAGACTCTCCATTGCAAAGTCCATCCGTGCTCTGTCCAGGTGCATCTGGCCACCAGTGACCTGGACCCCAAATTCTTTCCAGATGATACCACAGAGAATATGGAGCGCAGTATGAGTGCGCATCATCTGATAGCGGAAATCCCAGTCAATGGTGCCAACAACTTCAGTCCCTACGTGAGGTAGAGAACAGTCGAGTGTATGCCAGACGACGGAGTCGCGCTTGCTCACCGCTAGCACTGTAGCTTGGTAGACTTGGTCTTCCCACGAAATCACACCGTGATCTGCCATTTGACCACCACCACCTGGGTAGAATATGGTAGCGTCTAGTGCAACATCGTCGCCTTCAACGGCAACAACTTTTGCAGTACACTCTGTACATATAGCTGTTCGTATGGTAAAGGAGCTTGGTTTTCATTATTGCCTGTATTCTCCTTAAAAACAACAAAAAAGCCCTCGTCCATCTGGGGACGAGAGCGATTCCCGTGGTACCACCCACAATTAACACAGTGCATACGTACAAAGAGTGCACTGGCTCACTTTTTAATCTGTGATCCGATCTGGAAGAGCGATAATTAGGAAGCATAGCGCGACCGGATGACAAGCCTTTACGATAACGGGAAGGTACCAACGTGGCCTACCACCCTCGGCCTCTGAGAGCCCCTGGCTTTAGACATGCGAATGAAAGAGGCCTTCCTTTTATGGTGGTTGGGAACGAGGGCGACGTGTGCAGCTCGCGCACACTTCTCACCTCTCTGATAGCTGTACCCGTAGCCATCCGCCCGTTGAAGCTTCTGACTACGGAAACAACGTTAAACTGCTCTTTTCGAGCCCCTGGAAACCCAGGTGAAGTTCGCCTCGACAATGTTATCGACCCGGTACTTTCCGATGAGCACTGGCTTAACCCTCGTATATAATACATTCGCTTCCCCATCCTTAAAGGTTGTATGGGAACCGAATGCATTACCGTTTAACCCATCGGTTCTAGAGCAGCACGCTGGCGTCGCACGTGCAGGTAGGAACTTGAACTCTCGTCGATAACGTAGCCCGATGCGCCATACGGCGCCTGGCTGAGTCTGGTCAGGTGAGCTTGCCAAGCAACGTTGGAGCTGCGCTCTCAAGCCCCCGCTTTTATGCGTGGGGTTCCTGACTCTCTCTATCATCGCCTCTTAGTTACTATCCTGAGACGAGAATAGATTATCTCGCTCTCTACATAGACCTATATTACCTGAAAATGCGACAGATGGCAAGAGTACTCGGAGCCAGCATCAGCACAAGACATTCGTCAGTCGGCCCAGACCCTCGATTTCAACTGTGACCACATCGCCAGCTTTCATCCAGACTCTGCCTGCGCCATGCTTACCAAGGATGACACCTTCGGGCGTACCCGTGCAAATCACGTCGCCAGCTTCCAACGTCATATACTGGCTAAGGTAACTAACGAGATAGGCAACCGAGAAGACCATATCGCTAGTGTTAGAATCCTGACGAATTCTCGCTATTAAGCCAGCAACGAATGCGCAGATTTTGTGGGTCGCGAATTTCATCAGCGGTCACGAGATAGGGTCCAAGAGGTAAAAATTTATCCAGTATTTTGCCGAGCATCCATTGACTGGTACGGAATTGCAAATCACGAGCACTCAAGTCATTGGCATTGCAGTAGCCCAGGACATAGTTCAGTGCGTCGTCGATACCGACATTGCGAGCGCGTCGGCCTATCACCACAGCCAATTCTGCCTCGTAATCATACTTTTGAGCATGCGATGACAAAGGAATAACTTCGTTAGCTCCCGCCAGCGCATTGACATACTTGGGAAACAATATTGGCGATTTGGGGATTGTCCCGCCAGTTTCGTGAGCGTGCCCACGATAGTTAAGCCCAATACAAATAATTTTTTCTGGTCGTTGAATGCAAGGCCCAAGCTGCAAGGACTCCTCAGCCAATAGCCAGTGAGCACTCTGTTCCTGGCTAGCAAACTGTTCTAAGCTTCGCAGTGCTCTGCAAGGCGGTCTCGCCGTTACTGCACAACGTCTCGATTGTCTCTGGAACTGCCACACCATCTAGTACCGGTTTGAAGGCATCATGAGCAGCACTGACATCGATAATGCCGCGTGAGGTCTTAATGCCAAGACGAGGACCAGATACAGATTGAAAGGTTAACAAACGCATAAATAATGTTTTTCCTTTCACAAAGAGATATTTTGTAGTATAACAGCAGACTTACTTGCTGTCAACCCTCTGAGAAAGCTGGCTCAGGGCTAGATCAGATTACATTTTTGCTAGAAATTTGTGCTAATTTGTGCTAAAAAAATGTACAGATTTGTGCTAGACTATGAATGGGTTCTTAAGGGCCTTGCGATAAGGAATATCCGATGAAGAATATTCAATAAAGGATTTTTCGCCGAAGAATATTCAATAAAGGGATTTTTAATGTTACAGATGTTTGCCCTGGACGCCAATTAGATCTTGCTAGGACCATATGTACTTGCAAGGGTGTAATTTTTGCTCAAAAGTGGTCGAAACTTTCCAGGGCGTTCGTGTATGCTATTGTACCCTTTTTCAGCTTTTCCAATGTGCTAATGGGTATCAGTATACGAAAGGAGCAGCGGCGCTTCCTCTGATCTTATTGAGAAGAATTGACCTTTGCGCCGTGATATCTCATGAACAACATTCTAGAAAATTTTTATGGACCTAATGCAGGTTACGTGCAAGATCTCTATGAGCGCTATATACAAGATCCTGCAACGGTCAGCCCTGACACGCGTGAGTTCTTTGCAAGATGGTCGCCTGATGCTGAGGCACTGGCACAGCCATTGAAAGAAGAAACAGTTGCGCCATTTCATACAAATGGCGTGAGCAGCTTAGACGAGCGTGAAAAGCAAAACAAACGTCTGAGCTAAATCAGGAACAGGTAGCGGATATCGTTGCGGCATCAGCTCTTGCACATGCTATTCGGGAGCGGGGACACTTAGGTGCTCATCTTGACCCATTAGGGAAAGAACCTTTGGGAGATCCGGCTCTGTTGCCAGAGAAACATGGTATCACTAACGACCATCTTGCGCTGCTACCACCTCAGGTGATTGGAGGGCATGCCGCCGAAGGAGCTAAGAACGCATTAGGGGCAATCAACGCTCTGCGTGCTATGTATTCTGGTACGATCAGCTATGAGTTTGATCAAGTCAAAAGTGCGAACGAGCGTGCATGGCTGCGTGATGCGGTAGGTTTATATCAGTATCACCGCACACCTCCTCCAACTGAAGCACGCAAGCTTCTGAAACGACTCACTCAAGTAGAAGTTCTTGAGCGCTATCTTCACCAGACCTTTCCCGGCCAGAAGCGGTTCTCAATTGAAGGAATTGATGTGCTTGTGCCAATGCTAGACGAGATTATCTCTGGGGCTATCGATTCGAGACGAAGGAAGTCATTATTGGCATGGCACACCGGGGGCGTCTTAACGTGATGGCACATGTGCTTGGCAGGCCTTATGCGAACATCCTGGCAAAGTTTGCTCATGTGAGCAAGCAAGAAGAACGGATACCTGCGACCGATAGCTTTGGCTTTGGGTGGACTGGCGATGTCAAGTATCATCTAGGAGCTGAGCAGATGCTGGGAGAAGGGGCGGCTGTAGATCTTAAGGTTCTGCTCGCTCCTAATCCTAGCCATCTAGATTTGTCAATCCAGTCATTGAGGGAATGACACGTGCTGCGCAAGAGATACGTTCTATAGCTGGCACTCCATTGCAAGACATTGATAAAATACTGCCCATTCTTATTCATGGTGATGCTGCTTTCCCTGGAGAAGGCGTCGTAGCTGAAACTCTCAATTTGTGGCACCTCAATGCGTATTGGGTTGGAGGTACCATCCATATTATTGCCAACAATCAGCTTGGTTTTACTACGAATCCAGAGGATAGCCGTTCTACTACCTTTGCAAG